>NZ_JBVHFA010000007.1:0-515436 GCF_055562575.1 Streptomyces sp. NPDC018263 | reverse complement strand
CCACCACCCGGACACCCACCACCCTCCCCACCCACCCCCACCCACAGAACCCCCCACCCACCAGCCAAACCGGCCCTGACCTACACAGGCCAACAACCCACAACACAGACACAGAGACCCGAGTGACAAGCGCGCAGAGAGACGCTCACAACTGGCCATCCCCGAAAGGCCAAAGAGACTTCAACGCCCTACTCCTGGCTCCGGCACAGCAGCGGCCGCCCCACCTCGCACCACCGACGGCGCCGACACTCCGCTCCGAGCGTTACAGCGAAGGAACGACCCCAACTTGCTGACGGCCTGAGCCAGATTCGCGCACGACAGCGCGACCCACAGCCCCAGCCAGCCGGTGGCGTCGGCGACCGGAATCGACAGCGCGGCCAGGATTCCGAACCACAACGCGGTGGACGCCAGACTCGGCCCGGTGCGTTTGAGTCCGCCGAGGCCGAACCCTGACACTGCCTGCACGGCGTCGGTGACCACCACAGCCAGGACCAGAGGCAACGCCCGATCACCTGGCTCTCCAGCGCCGATGCCCTGGAGAACGGCCCATCACCCGCTCCTCCCCACGGCTTCCGCCCAGCCCCGGGAGGACAACACCGCCCCGCTCAAGCACTGCGGGGACACGGAGGAGCCCAACTCGACCGTCGAGGTCAGTAATCCGAACGCGCGCAAGGGGCTCTTCGCCGTAAATGTCAATGCGTGTCCGGTAGCCGCGCAGGAGGGTCGCCCACCGCGAAGTGCAGCGGCGGGCCGTCGCCGCCAACTGACAGATTTCTCCGAAAGACCGGTACAACCATCCGTATGCGTCGCCAGTCAGACCAGTCAGGAGCAACAAGCTCCTACAGCCACAAGGGGGAAATATGCGATTCAACCGTACTGCCCTCACTGTCGGTGCTCTGGCCGCGCTCGCGCTCGGGGCCAGTACCGCGATGGCCGCGCCGGCGTCCGCCGCGCCCAACACCACGCCGCAGAAGGTCTGCGGGAGCAGCTACCGCACCGTCAACTCCGCCGCGGTCGGCTCGCTCGGGACCGTCTACCTGACCTACAACCCGACCAACGGCAAGAACTGTGTGACCACGATCCGCAACAGCCCCGGCACCGCGGTCGACATGTCGGCCTGGCTCTACGTCGCCGACACCGGCCAGGGTGACGACGACTACGGCAGCTTCACCTCGTACGCCGGTCCGACCTACGTCTACGGCAAGGGGCACTGCGTCGACTGGGGCGGCCAGATCAAGAACGTGTACGTGCAGATCTCCGGCTCCAACTGCGCGTCCCTGAAGGAGAAGCGGGTCACCTACACCCGCTGATTCCCGGCAACACGACGCAACGCACGCTGAGGACTCGCTCCGGCGGAGGCTCCGGCCTCCCGCCGGAGCGAGTCCTCATGTGGTGACCGTCAGCACTTCTCGCGCAGGGAGTGCAGGTACGCGCTCGAGCGGCGGGCGAAGCTCAGGGAGTCCGGCGGGCTGTCGTGCTCCGTCTGCCAGTGGTGGGCCAGGCGTTGGCCGCGCAGGTGGGTGACGGTGGAGATGAAGCGCTGGTAGTTGATGTCGCCGTCGCCGACGTCCGTCATGCGGTAGCCGAACTCGTTCGAGGGGTCGCTCACGCCGTCCTTGACGTGGAAGAGCGGGTAGCGGTGAGGGTGGGCGAGAACGTAGTCCAGCGGGTCGAAAGGGGCGGGGGTGCCGTCAGGGCGCTTGGAGAAGCGGAACTGGCCCGCGTAGGCCCAGTAGATGTCCATCTCCAGGTGGACGAGGTCGGGGTCGGTCTCCGCCAGGAGGACGTCGTAGAGGCGCACTTTGGGGTCGTCGGCGGCGAAGGCGAACTCGTCCGAGTGGTTGTGCTGGTAGAACTTCATGCCGCGAGCCCTGGCCGCCGCGCCGTAGGTGTTGAACTCCTCCGCGGCGCGCTTCCAGGCGTCGACGGTCGAGCCGTAGCGGAACGGGCCGGAGGCGGTGCCGATGTGTTTCAGGCCGAGGGCCTGGGCGTCGTCGAGGACCTGTTCGAGGTTCTGGGCGAAGGTGTAGGCGTTCGGGTCGTCGGAGTAGTAGCCGACGTGGCTGCCGATGGGCGTCAGACCGTGGTCGCGCGCCAGGCGCCTGAGGCGCGTCAGGGTGATGGGGCCGGCCGAGCCCTGGGTGTAGCCGGCGAACTCGATCTCGTCGTACCCGTACTTCTCCAGTTCGGCGAAGACCGGGGCGAAGCCGAGGGTGCCGACCTTGTCGCGCAGGCTGTAGAGCTGGATGCCGAGGCGGCCGGGGGACAGGACGGGGCGGCCCCGGCCGGTGGCGGACGCGGGTGCGGTGGTCGCGGCCGAGGCGGGGGCCGCCGCGCCGAGCAGGGCGGCGGCCGTGGCGCCCGCGGCGACGCCCAGCATGCCCCTTCTGGTCAGGCGGTGGGTGAGTTCGGGGTCATTGCGCGAAATACGGCTCATGCGGGAACTCCGGGGTGTGGGAGGGCGTTGTCAGTGGTGAGTGCTTCACTGGGAACCAGGCACACGAGACAGGTGTCATGACGGCTCGTCAGGTGAGGCCGGCGAGTCGGAGCAGGAGTGATTTCACATCGGTGGCCGCGAGGCGGTCGCCGACGGCACGGGGGGTGGAGCAGATGAGGAGCGGACCGTCGTCGTCGCTCACGGGAAGGCGCCCGTGGCTGCCCCGAATAGGTGACGGGTCCAGGGGCACGACCGCCATGCGGTAACGCATGCCGAGCTTCTTGCGGGCCAGCGCGGCCGCCGCCTTGACCTTGACGTAGGGGTCGAGGGGGTCCATGAAGAGTTCGACCGGGTCGTAGCCGGGTTTGCGGTGGATCTCCACGAGCCGTGCGAAGTCGGGGGCGCGGGCGTCGTCGAGCCAGTAGTAGTACGTGAACCAGGCGTCCGGTTCCGCCACGGCGACGAGTTCGCCCGAGCGCGGGTGGTCGAGGTGGTGGACCTTCTTGCCCTCGTCGTCCAGGAGTTGGGCGATGCCGGGCAGGTCGGTGAGAGCGGCGCGGGTGGCGTCGAGGTCTTCGGGGCGGCGTACGTAGACGTGGGCGATCTGGTGGTCGGCGACCGCGAAGGCCCGTGAGGCCATCGGGTCCAGGTACTCCATGCCGTCCTGCTCGTGCACCTCCAGCAGGCCGGCGCGGCGCAGGGCGCGGTTGATGTCCACGGGCCGGTCCACGCGCGTGATGCCGTACTCGGACAGGACGACGACGGTACGGCCCTCAGCGCGGGCGTCGGCCAGGAGGGGGGCTGCCGCGGCGTCCAGGTCGGCGGCCGCCCGGAGGGAGCGCGGGTCGTCGGGGCCGTAGCGCTGGAGGTCGTAGTCGAGGTGGGGGAGGTAGCAGAGGGTCAGGTCGGGGCGGCGGGTGCGCTGGATGTGGCGGGTGGCGTCGATGATCCAGCGGCTGGAGGCGAGGCCGGCTCCGGGACCCCAGAACTGGAAGAGGGGGAACGTGCCGAACTTGGCGGTCAGTTCGTCGTGCAGGTCGGGAGGGCGGGTGTAGCAGTCGGGTTCCTTGCGGCCGTCGGCGTAGTAGACGGGACGGGGGGTGACGGTGAAGTCGGTGTCGGCGCCCATGGCGTACCACCAGCAGATGTTGGCCACGGTGTAGCCGGGGTGGGCGCGGCGGGCGGCGTCCCAGAGTTTGTCGCCGGCGACGAGGCCGTTGTGCTGGCGCCACAGCAGGACGTCGCCCAGTTCGCGGAAGTACCAGCCGTTGCCGACGATGCCGTGCTCGGCGGGCGGGGTGCCGGTCAGGAACGTGGACTGGGCGGCGCAGGTGACAGCGGGCAGGGCCGTGCCGAGGAGGGCGTGGGAGCCCTGGTCCGCGAGGGCCCGCAGGTTGGGCATGTGAGCGAGGAGACGGGGGGTGAGGCCGACGACGTCCAGGACGAGCAGCGGGGTGGGGCGGGGCGCGTTCGCCGGGTGGTCGGTCACGGCAGCTCCTTCAGGCCGAGGTCGGTGAGGAGGTCTCGGGCGAGGGAGAGTTCGGCGGCAATGCCGTCGGTGAGCTGGGCGCGGGTGCGGGGCCGTAGTTCGGCGGGGAGGGCGTGCCAGGTGTAGGTCTCGACCTCCAGGTGGCGGGTGAGGGGGTGCGGGCCGCCGACGAGCCGGGTCAGGGCGGTGGCGAGGACGGGGAGGGTGGAGGTGAGGGGTGCGGCGGGGGCCGCGTGCAGGGGGACGTGGACGTGGGTGCGCCACGGGGCGGAGTCGGGCAGGGCGCCGTTTTTGAGGGCGTCGCCCAGGTCGTCGGTGCCGTGCCGGCCCGTGGCGGTGAGGGTGCGGGTCTGGTGCAGGAAGCGGGGCTCGTCGAACGCGGTGAGGGCTTCGCGGACGTCCGGGCGGTCGGGTTGCTCGGCGTGGAGTGCGGCGGAGAGCTGGGATTTGACGATGGGGACGCCGGCTTGGGCGAGGGCGTCCAGGGCGGTGCCGGGGTCTTCGAAGGAGGTGGCGAGGTGACAGGTGTCCACGCAGATGCCGATGCGCGGGTGGGCGATGTCGGTGAGAGGGGTGAGGGCGTCGGCGGTGGTCTCGATGACGCAGCCGGGTTCGGGTTCGAGGCCGATGCGGAGGGAGCGGCCGGTGAGTTCCGCGAGGGCGTCGAGGCGGTCGCCGAGGGTGCGCAGGGCGGTCAGGGCCGTCTCCGTGCGGGCCGGTGTGGCGGCGGTGCGCCAGGCGAGCGGCAGGGTGGAGATGCTGCCCTCGACGATGTCGTCGGGGAGGAGACCGGCGAGGATGCGGGCGAGGGCCGTGCTGTGGCGCAGGCGTTCGGGATCGGCCCAGTCGGGTTTGTAGACGCGGTACTTGACCTGCTGGGAGCCGAATCCTTCGTACGGGAAGCCGTTGAGGGTGACGACCTCCAGGCCGCGCCGGTCGAGTTCGGCGCGGAGGGCGGCCAGCGCGCAGGGGTCGTTCTCCAGGGCGCGGGCGGCGTCCTTGGCGAGCCAGAGTCCGATGCCGAGGCGGTCGCGGCCCAGGCGGCGCCGGATGGGCTCGCAGTGGTCGCGGAGCTGGGCGACGACGGCGTCGAGGGTCTCGGCGGGGTGGACGTTGGTGCAGTAGGCGAGGTGGACGAGGGAGCCGTCGGGGTGGCGGAAGCGCACGGGTCACTCCTGTCCGGCGGGGGCGGTTTCCTTGGGGGCGCCGCGCAGGATGGTGTTGCCCTCGTGGGTGGCGTCGGTCGCGGCGACGTCCAGGACCAGCCGTCCGCTGAGGCCGTAGAAGGCGACGGGGTTGCGCCACAGGACGCGGTCGACGTCGTCCTCGGTGAAGCCCTCGGCCAGCATCAGGTCGGCCACCTTGCGGGTCTTCAGGGGGTCGCTCCTCCCCCAGTCGGCGGCGGAGTTGACCAGGACCTGGTCGGGGCCATAGGCGCGGAGGACGGCGACCATGCGTTCCTCGTCCATCTTGGTGTCGGGATAGACGGAGAAGCCGAGCCAGCAGCCGCTGTCCTTGGCCTCCTTGACGGTGGTCTCGTTGAGGTGGTCGAGCAGGACGCGTTCCGGGGCGAGGGCGGACTCCCGGACGGCGTCCAGGGTGCGGCGCAGGCCGGTGGCCTTGTCCCGGTGGGGGGTGTGGACGACGGCGGGCAGGCCGTGGTCGGCGGCGAGCTGGAGCTGGGCGGCGAGCGCGGTGTCCTCGGCCCGGGTCATCGAGTCGTAGCCGATCTCGCCCACGGCGACGACCCGGTCCTTGACGAGATAGCGGGGCAGCTCTTCCAGGACGGGGGTGCAGCGGGGGTCGTTGGCTTCCTTCGGGTTGAGGGCGATCGTGCAGTGGTGGGCGATGCCGTACTGGGCGGCGCGGAAGGGTTCCCAGCCCAGGAGGGAGTCGAAGTAGTCCAGGAAGGAGGCGGTGGAGGTGCGGGGCTGGCCGAGCCAGAAGGCGGGCTCGACCACGGCGCGGACGCCCGCCGCACGCATGGCCTCGTAGTCGTCGGTGGTGCGTGAGGTCATGTGGATGTGGGGGTCGAAGAGGCGCATCAGGACTCCTTGCCGTGGGGGGCGCCGCCCTCGTGGGCGGGGCGCGGCGGGGCTGCCTCGGGGTCGGTCAGGGCCAGGACGTGGTGCAGGTCCTCGGGGACGGGGCGGCCCGCGGCGGTGCGTTCGGCGGCGAAGTCGGCCAGCATGCGGGCGAGTTCGGCGTCGCCGTGGGCCCGGGCGGCGAGCTGGGCGACACCGGCCACCGGTACGCCGGCGAACAGACACTTCAGGATCGCGTGCCGCCAGAGGTGGGCGCTCAGATGGCGGGCGGCGTAGGGGCCGAGGGCGGCGGTGAGGAGGCGGGTGTCGTTGGTGCGGAGGGCGTCCTCGGTGAGAGGGAGGGCTTCGGGGCCCGGTACGAGGTGGGGCAGGGCATGGAGGACGGCTCGGCGCTCGTCGGCGGTGCCTCGGTGGTAGAGGCGGATGAGGTCGGCGGGGGTGGGGTGGGCGGCCTGGAGGATGAGGACGCGGGCGGTGTCGGCGTGAGGGGTGCCGCAGCGGCGGGCGGCTTCGGCCAGGCGCAACTCCGTGGTGGGGGTGATGCCTTGGCCGGCTTCGGTCAGGGCTTGGTCCAGCCAGTCTTGGGCGGGGGGTGTGAGGTGGGGGTGTAGGTCGTTCGGGAGAAGAACCGGGGTGCTGGGGGTGAGGTGGGTCATGAGGTGGTCCCTTCCGTGGGGGCGGAGGGGTCGGTGGAGGTGGTCGGGGTGCCGACGGGGGTTGCTGGGTGGTGCGGCTGTCACGGGGACGGGGGGCCGGCGAGGAGCGCCGCCGTGGGTGCCGACGGCACCTGGCCGCTCGCGGGCGCGGAGGAGTGCGGGCCTGCGGCCGCCTTGAGGAAGGGCAGGGAGGTCTCGGCGTGGTGGGGGCCCGCGTGGGAGTGGCGGGGTAGTTCGACCACGGTGAGGGCGTCGTAGCCGGTGGCGGCCAGGGCCGACAGGACGGCGGGGAAGTCGATCTCGCCGTCTCCGAGGGGCAGGTGTTCGTGCTGGCCGCGGCGCATGTCCTCGATCTGGACGTGGCGCAGCCAGGGGGCGGCGGCGCGGACGCAGTCGGCGGGTGGGAGGGGTTCGAGGCACTGGCAGTGGCCGATGTCGAGGGTGAGGCCGAGGTGGGTGGGGTCGCCGAGGGCGTGGCGCAGGTGGTGGAAGTCGGCGAGGGTGGCGAGGAGGTGGCCGGGTTCGGGCTCGACGGCCAGGAGGATGCCGGCGGCGGTGGCGGCTTCCAGGACGGGGGTGAGCGCCTCGGCCAGTCGGGGCCACGCCGTCTCCTCGTCCGTGCCGGGCGGGAGGGTGCCGCTGAAGCAGTGCACGGCGTGGGCGCCCAGGTCGGCGGCCACCCGCACGGCCCGGATCAGCAGGCCGGCGCGGCGGGAGCGGTCGGCGGGGTCGGGGTCGAGGAGGGAGGGACCGTGTTTGCGGCGGGGGTCGAGGACGTAGCGGGCGCCGGTCTCCACGGTGACCTCCAGGCCGAGCGCGGCCAGGCGGCGGCCGACCTGTCGGGTGCGGGCGGCGAGGTCCGGGGCGAGGGGGTCGAGGTGCATGTGGTCGAGGGTGAGGCCGACGCCGTCGTAGCCGAGGTCGGCGAGGAGGGCGAGGGCGTCGTCCAGGCGGAGGTCGGCCAGGCCGTTGGTGCCGTAGCCGAAGCGGAGGGGGGCGGGGCCGTGCTGCTCGGCTGTCCGGGTCGGGGGAGTCATGTCACGCTCACCTTCTTGGCGAACCGGGCGGCCAGGGGGGCCAGGGCCGCGGTGATCAGGGCGCTGACCGGGGCGCCGGCGCGGGCGGAGAGCGCGGCTTGGAGCGGGATGGTGGCGCGGATGCCACCGCCGACGGCTCTCTGGGTGAGCGGGGGTGAAGGGTTCAGGGTGGCGTGGAAGTACGGGCGGGCGGCGGTTGCGGCGTAGGCGAGGCTGAGGGCTGTACGGAGGGCGGCTGGTCCGCGTCCGGTAGCCGTCAACGGCTTTTCATCTGACGGGACTTGGGCCGGGCTGGACCCGTGGCTCAGGCCAAGTGCCAGCGCACCTGTAGCGGCGAGTGCCGTCAGAGCCGTGAGGGGGGAGCCGCCCTGGGTCTCGTGGCGGGAGACCGTGGTGAGGGCCAGGGTGTGGGTGCCGAGGAGGGCGGCGGAAGGCAGTGCCGGTCGGACGCGGCCGGACACGGTGGCGGCGCCGAGCAGGAGGTCCAGGGCGCGGGCCGTCGCCATCGCGGCGGGGCCCGCCTGGGTGCGTTTGAGACCGAGGTCGTAGGCCCACACCGTCGCCGCGAGGGGCACGGCCACCGCGAGCGCCGGGCGGCCGGCCCGTGCGGCGAGTGCCAGGCCGCCGGCGGTCAGGGCGCACGCCGCGGTGAGGGCGGCGGCGGGACGGATGCGGCCGGAGGGCAATGGGCGGTGGGGGCGTTCGGCGGCGTCCTCGGTCCGGTCGGCCCAGTCGTTGAGGGCCATGCCCGCCTCGTACAGGCAGAGGGAGGAAGAGATGGCCCACAGGGTGCGGGGGCCGGGGCGGCCGGGAACGGTCGCCGCCCCGGCCAGGACGTCACCGGGCACGGTGAACAAGGCCGGCAGGCGCAGGAGTTCGGCCCAGGCGGAGGCACCGCGACGCCCGTCCCCCGTCACCGCGAATCCCCCACCCGCAGCCGAGCCGCGAGGTCGCCCAGCGCGGCGTACTGCTCCCCCAGCCCTGCGGCCCCCTCTCCCACCGGGTCCTTGAAGTAGAAGCCCAGCTCACTCACCGCCCCCGACATCCCCGCTTCCCGGGCCCGGAGCATCAGCCGGGCCAGGTCCAGTACCAGCGGTGCGGCGAGGGCCGAGTCACAGCCCTGCCAGATGGTCTGGAGGACCATGCGGGTGCCGAGGAAGCCGTCGAAGGCGATGTGGTCCCAGGCGGTCTTCCAGTCGCCGAGGGCAGGGACGTCGTCGATGTGGACCTCGCCCTGGACCGGGGTGCCGAGGGTGTCGGTGAGGACGCGTTCCTTGCCCGCGTTCTTGGCGGCGGCCGCGGCCGGGTCGGCCAGGGCCGCGCCGTCTCCGCCGCCGAGCAGGTTGGTGCCGGACCAGGCGCGGACCGTGAGGGCGCGCTGGGCGAACATCGGGCCGAGTACCGAGCGCAGGAGGGTCTGGCCGGTCTTGCCGTCCCGGCCCGCGTACGGGAGCCCGCTCGAGGCCAACGGAGCGGCCAGGGACGGGTGGTGGAGGCCGGTCGAGGGGGTGAAGTTGACGTAGGGGCAGCCGGCGCGGAGGGCGGCGGCCGCGTACAGGGAGCTGGGCGGGAGGGTGTCGCCGTCGGCGGCGGGTTCGGTGGAGGCCACGTTGACGACGACCGTTCCGGCCGGGGCGCGGCGGGCGGTGAAGTCGCGGATGTCGGCCGCGAACGCCTCGATCAGCGCGTCCTCGTCGCGGTCGTCGTGGCGGAGCGGGCCGCCGGGGACGATCTCGCTGTCTGCGGCGGTGAGTTCGGCGGCCACCGCGGCGGGGAGTCCGTGCGGGAGGACGCCGCCCGCGGCGAGTTCCTCGGCTCGTTTCGGCAGCGGGCAGTCCAGCGTGTCGTGGCCGCCGAAGACCAGGGAGGACAGGCCCGGCAGGCCGCAGTCGGCGAAGAGGGCCGTCTCCGTGAGCAGGCCGGTGGGTGGATGCAGGCCGGCCGACATCGCCGCGCAGCCCGCGACCACGGTGGTCGCCACCGAGCCTCGGGCGCCGATGAGCCACACGCCGGCGGGACGGGACGTAGACATGGTCGGCCTCCTTGTGGACGTGCTGATCAGGGACGGGAGACGGCGGGCGGGGCTACGGCGCGCCCCGCCCGTCGCCGTTTCAGCGCCCCCGCACCGGCAGTTCCTTGATCCGGACGTCGCGGAACGACACCTGGTCGTCGGCACCGTGGTTCTGGATGCCGACGTGGCCGTCCCGCAGGCTGCGGGCGGGGTCGGTGTTGGTGAAGTCGTTCACCGGGACCCCGTTGAGCCAGATCCGCAGACGCTCGCCCTCGACGCGGATCTCGTAGGTGTTCCACTCCCCCGGCGGGTTCAGCGCGCGGTCCCGTGCCGCCAGGTCGGCGGACTGGAAGCCGTACACCGAACCGGTGGTCTTCTCGGGTACGTCGGTGGCGTCGATCTGGACCTCGTAGCCGTTGTCCACGGCGGACCAGGGGTCGTCCGAGGGCGGGAAGCCCACGAACACGCCCGAGTTGCCGTCTCCGGTGATCTTCCAGTCGAGCTTGAGGGAGTACGAGGAGAAGCCGGAGCCCGCGTACCAGAGCAGGCCCATGCCGCCGGAGGAGGTGAGCGTGCCGTCGGCGGACAGGGTGAAGGAGCCTGGTCCCGCCTGGCGCCAGCCCTCCAGCGAGGTGCCGTCGAACAGGCGGCGGTAGCCGTTCTCCGGGCGGCAGTCGGACTGGGCGGCGCCGGTGGCCCAGCGGAGGCCGCCGAGCAGGTGGGCGCGGAAGGCGGGGTCGGCGTAGGACTCGCGGGTGTGCCCGCCGCCGGTGTAGAAGGCGCGGCCGCCCTGGTAGCTCTGGCACCAGGCGATCGGGTGGTCGCCGCTCATGGTGCCGCCGGTGTACGAGGACTCGTCCAGCGAGGCCAGGACGTGGGCGTTCTCGCGGGGGTTGGAGCGGTAGTTGTACCACTCGTCGGTGCGTTCCCACCGGGCGGGCAGGGCGGCGGTGGAGGGATGGGCGTGGTCCTCGACCACGACCGTGGCGGGCTGGATCGCGGGGTGCGAGTCGAACCAGGCTCCGGCGAGGCCGCCGTAGAACGGCCAGTCGTACTCGGTGTCGGCGGCCGCGTGGACGCCGACGTATCCGCCGCCCTGGCGGATGTAGCCCTCGAAGGCGCGTTGCTGGGCGGGGTTGAGGACGTCGCCGGTGGTGGAGAGGAAGACGACGGCGTCGTAGCGGCGCAGATTGCGGGTGGTGAAGGCGGTCGCGTCCTCGGTGGCGTCGACCGTGAGTCCGTCCGTCGCGCCGAGCTGCCGCACGGCCGCCACGCCGTCCGGGATGGAGTCGTGGCGGAAGCCGGCGGTCTTGGAGAAGACCAGGACGCGTCCGGTGTCGGTGGGCTGCGCGGCGGCCGGGCCGGTGACGCAGCCGAGCAGCAGCGCGGCTCCCAGGGCGGTGGTGGTGAGCAGGCGTGGTGTGCGCATGGGGTGCCCTCCGCTCAGCCGGTGGTGAAGGTGAAGTCGTCCACGTCGAAGAGGGCGCCGGTGCCGCCCTTGAAGACCAGGAAGAGCGTGGTCGTGGCCTTCGGCGCGCGGGACAGGTCGGCGCTCACGTCCTGGAAGGTCTCCCAGCCGCCGGTCACCGGCACGGTGGCCTTGCCGAGCAGGGTGCCCTTGGCCGATCCGGCACGGACCTCCAGGGTGCCGCCGGTGCCGCCGGAGGAGACGCGTGCGCTGATCTTCCTGGCGTTGCCCAGCGCGTAGGGGGTGAAGGAGATCCAGTCGCCGGAGTGGATGTCGCCGACGGTCTTGCCGCCGTGCGCGGTGTCCTTGGACTGGAGGGTGACGCCCGAGGAGTCGGTGTAGTGCTCGGCCTGACGGTGGCGGGGCTGGGCGACGTTCTGGTCGTGGGAGGTGAGCGGGGCCTGGCCGCCGCCTCCGGTGTCGGTGTACTCGGCGTCGAACACGCCGAAGATGTCCTCGTTCTCGTCGTGGCCGCCGTCGGCGCTGGTCTGGATGGTGCCGGAGCAGCCCTCGGCGGAGGTCAGCGGGTGGCCGTGGGTGTCGTGGCCGAGGATGAAGTGGACGGTGACCTGGGAGCAGTCGATGTTCTGCCCGTCCTCGGGGTCGGTCACCCTCACCGTGAAGGGAACGGCGTCACCGAAGCTGAACAACTGCCCGTCCTGTGGGAGTTGGAGCGTCACGGTGGGTGCGGTGTTGCCGACGACGACACGTACGGCGGCGCTGCCGGTGCGGCCGGAGGGGTCCTTGGCCGTCAGGGTGGCGGTGTAGGTGCCGTTCTGCCGGTAGGTGTGGGTGGGGTTGGCGGCGGTGGAACTGGTGCCGTCGCCGAAGTCCCAGTGGTGGGTGAGGGTGTCGCCGTCCTGGTCGGTGGTGCCGGCCGAGGAGAAGCGGACCTTCAGCGCGGCCTGCCCGGAGGTCTTGTCGGCGCCCGCCTTGGCGACGGGCGAGTGTCCGCCGGTGGCGTTCTCGATGCGGTACAGCGCGGAGTTGTCGTCGCCGCCGAACCAGGCCGTGCCGTAGTCCAGGACGTACAGGGCGCCGTCGGGGCCGAAGGCCATGTCCATCACCTGGGTGCCGGTCCAGGGGAAGGCGTTGATCGACTGCACGGCGCCGTCCGCGCCGGTTGCGATGCGCTTGATCCAGCGGCGGCCGAACTCACCGGCGAAGAAGTCGCCGTCGTACGCCTCGGGGAACTTCACGGGCGAGTCGAGGGCGGGGTCGTAATGGTAGACGGGGCCGCCCATCGGGGACTCGGAGCCGTCGCCGAACTCCGGTACGGACGCGCCGTCGTAGGGAATCCAGGCGGCTTGTGCCGGAGGCAGGTCGGTCAGGCCGGTGTTGTGCGGGGAGTCGTTCTTCGGGGCGGCGCAGTCGAAGGCTGCGCCGGAGGTCCTGGTGGCGAAGTCGTAGTCCGCGTAGGCGTCGTTCCTGCCGGTGCAGTACGGCCAGCCGAAGTTGCCGGCCCCGGTGACGCGGGCGAACTCGACCTGGCCGCCGGGGCCTCGCGCGGGGTCGGCGGCACCGGCGTCGGGGCCGTAGTCGCCGACGTAGAGGACGCCGGTCTCCTTGTCCACGCTGAAGCGGAAGGGGTTGCGGAAGCCCATGGCGTAGATCTCGGGGCGGGTCTTCGCGGTGCCGGGGGCGAAGAGGTTGCCGTCGGGGACGGTGTAGGAGCCGTCGGCGGCGACCTTGATGCGCAGGATCTTGCCGCGCAGGTCGTTGGTGTTGCCCGCGGTGCGCTGGGCGTCGAAGGCCGGGTTGCGGTCGGCGCGTTCGTCGATGGGGGTGAAGCCGTCGGACTGGAAGGGGTTGGAGTCGTCGCCGGTCGACAGGTAGAGGTTGCCGTCCTTGTCGAAGTCGATGTCGCCGCCGACGTGGCAGCAGATGCCGCGCGAGGTCGGCACCTCCAGGATCTTCTTCTCGCTGGCGGTGTCCAGGGTGCCGTCGGTCCTCAGGACGAAGCGGGAGAGCCGGTTGACGCCGTCGAAGGGTGCGAAGTCGGCCGCGGTGCCCGTCTCGGGGGCGTCGCCGGGCGGCGTGTCCATCGGGGGCGCGTAGTAGAGGTAGACGAACCGGTTGTCGGTGAAGTGCGGGTCGACGCCGACGCCCTGGAGGCCCTCCTCGTCGTGGGAGTACACGGCGAGCTTGCCCGCGGTGCGGGTGGTGCCGGCGGCGTCGGTGAGGCGGAGTTCGCCGCTGCGGGAGGTGTGCAGGACGGAGCGGTCGGGCAGGACGGCGAGACTCATGGGCTCGCCGACCTCCGCCTCGCCCCGGGCGAGGGTGACCTGCTGGAAGTCCTCGGCGGCGGCGCCGCTCCGGTCGGCGGCGGCCGCGCCGGGCGCGGTGAGGGCGGGGGTGGCGCCGATCAGGAGCGCACCGCAGGCGAGGGCCAGGGCGGTGCGCAGGCGTGGCCGGCGGCTTGGGGTGCCGGTGGGGCGGCGGTCTTTCCCGTGCACGGATGCCTCCACAAGAAGCGGGTTGTACGGGCGGGTGGGGGTGCGCCGGGATGCGCCGTCATCCCGGCGGGGATGGGTCAGGGGCCGGTGGGGAGAGTCAGTGGCCGAACGCCGCGTCGAACGAGGCGGACGGCGGGTCGAAGTCGTACGCCTTGAGGCGGGCCAGGGCTTCGGGGGCGCCCTGGAGCCGGTCCATGCCGGCGTCCTCCCACTCGACGGAGACGGGACCCTGGTAGCCGATGGAGGCCAGCATCCGGAACACGTCCTCCCAGGGGACGTCGCCGTGCCCGGCCGAGACGAAGTCCCAGCCCCGGCGCGGGTCGCCCCAGGGGAGGTGGGAGCCGAGCCGGCCGTTGCGGCCGTCGAGGCGCTTGCGGGCCTCCTTGCAGTCCACGTGGTAGATCCGGTCCCGGAAGTCCCAGAGGAAGCCGACGGGATCGAGGTCCTGCCACACGAAGTGGGAGGGGTCGAAGTTGAGGCCGAAGGCGGGCCGGTGTCCGACCGCCTCCAGGGCCCGCTGCGTCGTCCAGTAGTCGTAGGCGATCTCGCTGGGGTGGACCTCGTGCGCGAACCGCACACCCTCGGCGTCGAAGACGTCCAGGATGGGGTTCCAGCGCTCGGCGAAGTCGTCGTAGCCCCGCTCGATCATCGTCTCGGGGGCGGGCGGGAACATGGCGACGAGATGCCAGATGGCGGAGCCGGTGAAGCCGACGACGGTGTCCACGCCGAAGGCGGCGGCCGCCCGTGCGGTGTCCGCGATCTCGGCCGCCGCCCGCCGCCGTACGCCCTCGGCGTCGTCGTCGCCCCAGATCCGGGCGGGCAGGATCGCCCGGTGGCGTTCGTCGATGATGGCGTCGCAGACGGCCTGGCCGACCAGATGGTTGGAGATCGCCCAGCACTTCAGGCCGTACTTGTCGAGGAGCTGATGGCGCGAGGCGAGATACGACGGGTCCGCCAGCGCCTTGTCGACCTCGAAGTGGTCGCCCCAGCAGGCGAGTTCGAGTCCGTCGTAGCCGAAGTCACGGGCGAGGCGGCAGACCTCCTCCAGCGGCAGGTCGGCCCACTGGCCGGTGAACAGGGTGAACGTACGCGGCATGGCCGGACCTCCTCGGACGTCAGAACGTGATCGGGGTGTAGACGGAGTTCTTCGCCGCGCTCTCCTCCACGGCTGCGAGCACCCGCTGGACTTCGAGGCCGTCGGCGAACGACGGGACAGGTTTGCGGCCCTCCGCGATGGCGTGCACGAGGTCGCGGGCCTGGTGGACGAAGGTGTGTTCGTAGCCGAGGCCGTGGCCCGGCGGCCACCAGGCGTCCAGGTAGGGGTGGTCGGGCTCGGTCACCAGGATGCGGCGGAAGCCCGCGTGCGCGCCGGGCTCGGTGCCGTCGTGGAAGGACAGCTCGTTGAGCCGCTCCAAGTCGAAGGCGAGCGAGCCCCGTTCACCGTTCAGCTCGATCCGCAGGGCGTTCTTGCGTCCGGTGGCGTACCGCGTCGCCTCGAAGGAGGCCAGCGCGCCGGAGGCGAACCGGCCCGTGAACACGGCGGCGTCGTCCACCGTGACCGGCCCCGACCCGCCCTCCGGCAACGGCCGTTGGCGTACGAAGGTCTCCGTGAGCGCGGACACCCCGGCGAGCTTCTCCCCCGCCAGGTACTGGGCGACGTCGATGACATGGGCCCCCAGGTCCCCGAGCGCCCCTGACCCGGCCGCCTCCTTGCGCAGCCGCCAGGTCAGCGGGAACTCCGGGTCCACCAGCCAGTCCTGGAGGTAGCTCACCCGGACGTGGCGGAGAGTGCCGAGCCGTCCCTCGGTGATCATCCGCCGGGCCAGGGCGATGGCGGGAACCCGGCGGTAGTTGAAGCCGACCATGGCCAACTGGCCGCGTGCGTACGCCGTTTCCGCCGCCTCCGCCATGGCCTCCGCCTCCACGACGGTGTTGGCCAGCGGCTTCTCGCACAGCACGTGCTTGCCGGCCGCGAGCGCGGCGAGGGCGATCTCGGCGTGACTGTCGCCGGGGGTGCAGATGTCGACCAGGTCGACGTCGTCGCGGGCGATCAGCGCACGCCAGTCGGTCTCGGTGGCCGCCCAGCCATGGCGTTCGGCGGCGGCGCGGACGGCGTCGGCATCCCGGCCGCACAGCACGGACAGGACCGGTTCGCGGGGCAGGTCGAAGACGCGGCCCGCCGTACGCCAGCCCTGGGAGTGGGCGGCGCCCATGAAGGCGTAGCCGACCATCCCGATGCGCAACGGCGGCTTGCCCTGCGGACCGGGCCGGGTGCCGTCCCCTGCTGAACTCTGCGGCTCTGCCATGCGGTGGGTCCTCTCCTCGTCCTCGTACGCGGTGGCGCCGTGCGGGTGGGGCGGGGGCCGGTCACCGGAAGCCGGTGGGCATGTACCGGTCGACGTTGTCCTTGTCGACGACGGCGGAGTAGAGCGTGACGGAGGCCGGGATCTCGTACTCGGCCATGCCGCCGACGCCCTTGCCCTGGCCGAGGGCGCGGGCGAGGTCGATGGCGGAGGCGGACATGGTGGGCGGGTAGAGGACGGTCGCCTTCAGTACGCCATCGTCGCGCTTGATGGCCTGGAACGCGGAGAGCGCGCCGGCGCCGCCGACCATGAGGAAGCCGTCCCGGCCCGCCTGCTCCACGGCGCGCAGCGCGCCCACGCCCTGGTCGTCGTCGTGGTTCCACAGGGCGTCGAACTTGCGCTGGGCCTGGAGGAGTTGGGCCATCTTGGCCTGGCCGGACTCCACGGTGAAGTCGGCCGCCTGGCGGGCCACCTTGCGGATGTTGGGGTAGTTCTTCAGGGCGTCGTCGAAGCCCTTGGTGCGCTGCCTGGTCAGCTCCAGGTTGTCCAGCCCGGCCAGCTCCACGACCCGGGCGTCCGGGGTGTCCTTGAGCTTCTCGCCGATGTAGTGCCCGGCGTTGAGGCCCATGCCGTAGTTGTCGCCGCCGATCCAGCAGCGGTACGCCTGGGGGGTGTTGAAGACGCGGTCGAGGTTGACGACCGGGATGCCGGCCCGCATGGCCTTGAGGCCGACCTGGGTGAGGGCCTTGCCGTCCGCGGGCAGCACGACCAGGACGTCGACCTTCTTGTTGATGAGGGTCTCGATCTGCCCGATCTGCGCGGCGGTGTCGTTGGAGCCCTCGGCGATCTCCAGGGTGACGTCGGAGTAGGTGCGGGCGCGCCGTTCGGCGTTGTCGTTGATGGCGTTGAGCCAGCCGTGATCGGCCTGCGGGCCCGCGAAGCCGATGGTGACGTGCTTGCCGGGCTTGTCGTCGGCGGGCCGGTCCTCGGCGGCGGTCTTCTCGTCCTTCGGCTCGTTGCTCGTGCACCCGGCGAGGAAGGCCCCGGCGCCGACGGCGGCGGTGCCGAAGAGCAGTCCTCTGCGGCTGGTCAGGGATGTCGGTGCGGTCGGTCGCATGGCGGTGAACCCTTTCCTCAGGTCGTGCTCGCGGTACGGCGCTGGACCAGCACGGCGGCGACGATGATCGCGCCCTTGGCGATCTGCTGGACGTCGCTCTGCAGGTTGTTCAGGGCGAAGATGTCGGTGATCGTGGTGAAGATCAGCACGCCCAGCACGGAGCCGGTGATGGTGCCCCGGCCGCCGCTGAGCAGGGTGCCGCCGATGATGGCGGCGGCGATGGCGTCGAGTTCGTAGAGGTTGCCGTTGGTGTTCTGGCCCGATCCGGCCAGGATGATCAGCAGGAAGGCGGCGATGCCGCAGCACAGTCCGGAGAGCAGGTAGAGGTAGAGGCGCTGGCGGCGTACGTCGATGCCGGCCAGGCGGGCCGCCTCCGCGTTGCCGCCGACGGCGACGGTGCGGCGGCCGAAGGTGGTGCGGTTCAGCACGAGCCAGCCGATGACGGTGACGACGGCGAAGACCAGGACCAGCGGCGGGATGCCGAGCACGTAGGCGTCGCGCTCGCCGAGGCCCAAGACGGAGTCGACGGTGACGATCTGGGTGCGTCCGTCGGTGATCTGGAGGGCGAGTCCGCGGGCCGAGGCGAGCATGGCCAGCGTGGCGATGAAGGGGACCATGCCGCCGTAGGCGACGAGGAGGCCGTTGACCAGGCCGCAGCCCACGCCGACGGCGACCGCCGTGAAGAGGATGCCCGCGAACCCGTACTCCTGGGTCGCCACCGTGGTCGCCCACACCGAGGCCAGGGCGACGATGGCGCCGACGGACAGGTCGATGCCGCCGGAGGTGATGACGAAGGTCATGCCGACGGTGACGACACCGATCACGGACGCCTGGGTGAGGACGAGTTGGAGGTTGCGGGTGTCGAGGAACTCGTCCGGCTTGGTGAGCCCGCCGATCACGATCAGGGCGGCGAGGACGCCGAGCAGGGAGAGGGTGCGGACGTCGGCGCGGGCCGCGAGCGTGCGCCAGGCTTGGGGCCGCGCGGTCGCGGGTGCCTTGCCGCTGTCGTACCGGGGCGGGGAGACGGGCTGCGTCATGACGCCGGGCTTCCTTCCATGACGAGGTCGAGCACGCGGTGCTCGTCCAGTTCGCGGGCGGGTGCCTCGTGCACGACACGGCCCTCCCGGAGCACCAGGACGCGGTCGGCGAGGCCGAGCACCTCGGGCACCTCGCTGGAGACCAGCAGTACGGCGAGGCCCTCGTCGGCGAGCCTGCGGACCACGGCGTACAGCTCGGCGCGGGCGCCGACGTCGACACCGCGGGTGGGCTCGTCCAGCAGCAGCACCCGGCAGCCGCGCAACAGCCAGCGGGCGAGGACGGCCTTCTGCTGGTTGCCGCCGGAGAGGGTGCGGACGGGGACGGCCGGGTTGTCCGGGCGCAGCGACAGCTCGCGGGTGGCGGCACGCGCGGCGGCCAGCTCGGCACGCCGGTCGATCCAGCCACCGCGCGAGAACCGGGAGAGGGTGGACACCGAGACGTTGCGGGTGACGGACTCCAGCATGAGCAGGGCCTGCGCCTTGCGTTCCTCGGGGGCCAGCCCGATCCCGGCGCGCACGGCGGCCCGTACGCTGCCGGTCCGGATCGGCCGGCCGCCGACCAGGACGTCCCCCGCGTCGGGCCTGCGGGCGCCGTAGACCGTCTCCAGGATCTCGGAGCGGCCGGAGCCGACGAGCCCGGCGATGCCGACGATCTCACCCGGCCGCACCACGAGGTCGAGCGGGTCGAACTCACCGCCCCGGGTGAGCCCCCGCACCTCCAACGCCGGTTCCTGGGGCGGGGGTTCGGCCGGGCGCGGCGGGAAGACGTACTCGACGTCGCGGCCCGTCATCAGCGTGACGACCTCGCGGGTCGGGGTGGTCTTCGCTGGCAGTCCCCGGGCCACCGCGCGGCCGTCCTTGAGGACGGTCACGCGGTCGCCGATGCGGCGGATCTCGTCCAGCCGGTGGGAGATGTAGACGACGGCGACGCCCTCGGCGGTGAGTGAGGTGACCACGCGGAAGAGGTTGTCGACCTCGTCGGGGTCGAGCGCGGCGGACGGCTCGTCCATCACGATGAGCCGTACGTCGTGGGACAACGCCCGTGCCATGGAGACGATCTGCTGCTGTGCTGCGGACAACTCCCCCACCAGGTGCCCCGGTTCGATCTCGGAGTGCCCGAGTCGGCGCAGCAGCGCGGCCGTCGAGGCGCGTGCGGTCCGGCGGCGTACGACGAATCCCGCCCTGGTGGGCTCGTGGCCCAGGTGGATGTTCTCGGCCACCGACACGTGCTCCACCAGGTCGAGTTCCTGGTAGATGGTGGCGATGCCGAGGCGCATCGCGGCCATGGGCGAGCGGAGGACGACGGGTTCGCCGCGCCAGTGGATGGTGCCGGTGTCGGGCTGGTGGGCGCCCGCGAGAACCTTGATGAGGGTGGACTTGCCCGCGCCGTTCTGGCCGAGCAGGCAGTGCACCTCGCCCTCCTGCACGTCGAGGTCGACACCGTCGAGTGCCCGGACGCCGGGGAACGCCTTGGTGATGCCGGTCATGCTGAGCAGGGATGGTTCTGGTGCCATGTGGATTCCCCTCGGCGGGCGTGCGGGCCTGTTTCAGGGCGGTACGCCGGTCGGGTCGGACGGACCGGGGCAGAGCGGTGCGGTGCGGTGGCGCTGTTTCCTGCGGGCCGTCCGGCGGGGTGCCGGACGGCGTGATCACGCGGGGGAGAACAGGTGGTCGCTGATGAGGCGGGCGCCGCCGATGACGCCGGCGTTCTGGCCCAGCTCCCCGAGGACGATGGGCAGGTTGCCGGTCGCCAGCGGCAGCGACTGGCGGTAGACCTGGGTGCGGATCGCGGCGAGCAGGGTGTGGCCGAGGCCGGTCACCCCGCCGCCGATCACCACGAGAGAGGGGTTGAAGAAGCTCACCAGGCCCGCGATGACCTGGCCGGTGCGGGTCCCGCCCTCCCGGATGAGGTCGAGCGAGACGGTGTCTCCGGCGGCGGCCGCGGCCGCGATGTCGACGGCGCTCAGGGTGCCGTGCGTCTCCAGACGGGAGGCGAGTTCGGCCGAGAGCCCCTGCCCCGCCACCTCCAGCGCGTCGCGGGCGAGCGCCGCCCCGCTGAAGTGGGCCTCCAGACAGCCCCGGTTGCCGCACGCGCAGGCGCGGCCCTCGGGTACGGCCTGGATGTGGCCGATGTCGCCCGCGCTGCCCGTGGCCCCCCGGTACACCTCACCGCCGACGACGATGCCGCAGCCGATGCCGGTGCCGATCTTGACGCAGAGGAAGTCGGCGGCCGAACGGGCGACGCCCGCGTGCTGCTCCCCCATGGCCATCAGGTTCACGTCGTTGTCGACCATGACGGGGCAGCCGAGTTCCTGGCTGAGCGCCTCCCGCACGGGGAAGCCGTCCCAGCCCGGCATGATCGGCGGGGCGACCGGCACCCCCTCCGGGAAGCGGACGGGGCCCGGTACGCCGATGCCGGCGCCGTCGAACCCCTCCACGAGCCCGGAGGAGCGGAGCTTGGCCGCCATGGCGAGGACGTGCTCGAAGACCGCGACCGGGCCCTCGCGTACGTCCATGGGCTGGTTGAGGTGGCCCAGCACTTCGAGTTCGGCGTTGGTGACGGCGACGTCGACCGAGGTGGCGCCGATGTCGATGCCGAGGAAGCGCAGGTTCGGGGCGAGCCGCAGATTGTGGGAGCGGCGCCCGCCGCGCGAGGCGGCGAGTCCGTCGGCCACGATGAGCCCGGTCTGCAGGAGCCGGTCCACCTCCACGGCCAGCTTGGACCGGGACAGTTCGATCTGGTCCCCGAGCTGCGCGCGGGAGTGGGGACCCTCGTCGCGCAGCATGCGGAGCAGCCGGGCCTGGTGGGCGTTGGCGGGTCGTGCCGTCATGCGTCTCACGAGTCCCTCCCCGCCTCGGTACCGGCCGTCCGTCGCGTTCTTTCGGGGGGAACGTAGCAGCGGCTGCCGGGACTGGGAAGAAGTAGCGCGGGAATTCGTGCTCACTTTCTCCACTCACAGGACAAAGGCCGGGGCGTCAGTGGGCGTGCTGCGCCGCACTGTGGTGCCCCGTGTGGCCGGGTACGGTGCCGTCCGGTTTCGCCACCAGGAACAGGCCGGCCATCCCCATGTCGGAGTGGCTCTGGACATGGCAGTGGTACATCCAGGCGCCCGCGCCGACGTGTTCACCGGCGACGACCTGGAAGCCGAAGGAGTCGGCGGGGCCGGTGATCTTGTTGTCGACGATCCGGCTGGGGTCGTCCGGACCGGTCAGCAGGCCGGTGCGGTTGTCGGCCCAACGATGACCGTGCATGTGGAAGGTGTGGTAGTACTCGCCGTGCGTGATCATGATGATCTCGACGCGATCACCCACCGTGGCCTCGAAGTCCGGGGTCTCCCCGGCCGTCCTGTTGTTGATCGTCATGTCGTTGAAGACGATCGTGAACTGCTTGTCCGGCAGGAGGTCGCCCTTCCGGCGTACGACGACCGGGCCGTACAGGCCCTTGCGGATGCCGCCGGTTCCGTGGTCGGTGCCCACGACGTGGTCGTGGTAGTGCCAGTAACCGGCGCTGCCCGCCTGCCAGGTGCCGTCCTTGCGGCGGCCGGGGGCGTGGGTGCGCCAGGTGTAGGTGCGGGTGCCGCCGGGCTCGACGTGGCTGCCCGTCATCCGGGTGCCGTCGTTGGCGATGTCGTAGTCGACACCGTGCACATGGAGGCTGGCGTCGGCGTCGGTGAGGTTCTCGAACTCGATGTGCAGGGTGTCGCCCTCGACCAGCTCGATGAGCGGGCCCGGCACGGTCGCCTTCCCCTTCTCCAGGCCGTAGCCGAGCTGTCCGCCCGGCAGTTTCTCGGCGTAGAGCTTCATGTGCCGCACCTGGCCGCCGGCCGGAGCGGTGGGCGGGGAGGGCTGCGCCGCCGAGGGGCTGGAGGCCGCCGACAACGTTGCCGTGCCGGTGGCGGCGACCACACCGCCGGCCAGCAGCCGTCGCCCGAAAGTCCTTCTGTCCAGAGCCATACCGGTCTCTCCCGTGCTGTGAGAAGTGCTGTGAGGAGACGGTCGGGGAGCGAGAGCCCCCTGGGGACGGCCACGGTAGAGCCGCACCACCCGTTTATCCACACCCAGGACAAAGTTGGTGAGATTCCGTCCATAGCTATTGGCGGGCCGTCAAAAGGCGTCTAGCTTCTGGCGCTGTTGCTGAGACCACGGAGGGTGGGTGACCCATGCAGAGCGCACCACATCACCGGTCGAGATCCCGGCGGGCAGCGGCGGCGGCCGTGGCCGCCGGAGCCCTGGCGGCATCCCTGCTGAGCGGCGGCACCGCCGCCACGGCCAGTCCGTATCCGGAGCCGAGGGCGTCGGCGCTGCCGTCACCGCCGGGCGGCAGAAACGTCAAGGTGCTCGTCTTCCACGCCTCGGCCACCGAGGAGTCACCGACCGTCGACGCGGGGATCGAGGCGGTAGAGTCCATCGGTCTGACCGGCCCCGAGGACCAGCGCTTCAAGACCGTGGCGACGGACGACGCCTCGGTCTTCACCGACGAGAAGCGGCTGGGCACCTTCAACGCCGTCGTCTTCCTGACCGGCGGCGGCGACGTCCTCGATCCCGGGCAGGAGGCGGGTCTGGAGGCGTATCTCCAGGCCGGCGGCGGCTTCCTCGGCATCCATGACGCGGCGCGGACGGAGCCGTACTCCGACTGGTTCACCGGTCTGATCGGTGCCCGTCCCGCGAAGACGAGTCCGGCCGCCGTGCAGCGGGCCACCGTGGAGATTCCCGACCGGAGCCATCCGGCCACGAAGGATCTGCCGCTGGAGTGGAAGCGGCCCGACAAGTGGTTCAACTGGGCGAGCAACCCGACCGGCAAGGTGCACACCGTCGCCAAGGTCCGGGAGAGCAGCTACCAGCCGGGCACCGGCGCCAACGGCGTGGACCACCCGGTCTCCTGGTGCCGGGACTATTCCGGCGGCCGGTCCTTCTACACCGGCATGGGCGGCACGGTGGAGTCGTTCGCGGAGACCGACTTCCGCGACCATCTGCGGGGCGCGCTGCTGTGGACCACCCGGCTCTCGCGCGCCGACTGCAAGGCGACGATCGACGCCAACTACTCGGCGGTGCGCGTCACTCAGCCGAACCAGCCCGGCCGGCAGGACCAGATCGGCGAGCCGCACGGCCTGGTCGTGGCGCCCGACGGAAGGGTGCTGTACATCGGCCGGGGCGGCGGCACGAACGAGGCTCCGGTCGTCACCGACTGGAACAACCCCGACATCGGCAAGGGCACCGGCCAGATCCATGTCTACGACCCCGCCACGAAGCAGGTCACGCTCGCGGGCGCCCTCACCGTCTTCGGCAACAAGGGCGGCGGCGACGAACTGACCAAGGTCGAGGAGGGGTTGCTCGGCATCGAGCTGGACCCCGGCTTCGAGTCCAACGGCTGGGTGTACCTGCACTACACCCCGCACTCCGGCCTCGACCGCGACAAGCAGGTGGCCGAACGCCGCGTCTCCCGCTTCACGTTGGACCGCGCCACGAACAAGCTCGACCTGGCCTCGGAGAAGGTTCTGCTCAAGTGGGCGGTACAGGTGCACAGTTGCTGTCACGCGGGCGGCGGGATGGCCTGGGACTCCAAGGGCAACCTGTACATCGCCACCGGTGACAACAACTCGTCCGGGTTCAGCGACGGTTACTCGGGCAACAACCCGCAGCCCAGCTACAAGGGCCTGTCCTTCGCCGACGCCCGCCGCACCGCGGGCAACACCCACAACCTCAACGGCAAGATCCTGCGCATCCACCCGGAGCCGGACGGCACGTACACCCTGCCCGAGGGCAACCTGTTCACCGGCAAGGAGCAGGACGAGGGCGGTGGCAAGACCCGCGGCGAGATCTATGTGATGGGCGTACGGAACCCGGCGCGGATCTCCGTCGACAAGAAGACCGACATCCTCTACGCGGGCTGGGTCGGCCCCGACGCGGGCGCACCCAGCACCACCTGGGGGCCGGCGAAGTACGACACGTTCGCCGCGATCACCAAGGCGGGCAACCACGGCTGGCCGTTCTGCATGGGCAACAAGCAGCCCTACCGCGACCGCAATCTGCCGGACCCGACGAAACCGCTGGGCTGGTACGACTGCGACGCCCCGAAGAACGAGTCGCCGAACAACGACGGGCTGGTGAACCTGCCTCCCGTCACCGGCAACACCATCTGGTACTCGCCCCAAGGAGGCGCCCCTGACTTCCCGCGCAACGCGGCGGGCGTGCCCAGCTACAAGAACGAGGAGGCCACCTACCTCCTGCCGTGGCTCAAGGGCGGCGGCCAGGCCACCATGGACGGCCCGGTCTACCGCTACGCCGCGGCGAAGGCCGGCGCCGGGGCATGGCCGGAGTACTGGGACGGCAAGTGGTTCGTCGGTGACTTCTACGACGCCGACAACCCGCGCCACGCGGTCCTCACCGATCCCAAGACGGTCGGCAAGGGCGGTCTGCCCGTCACGGCGGAGTCGCTGAAGAAGATCATCCCGGTCGGGCAGGGCGGCATCCGCAACCTGATGGACTGGAAGTTCGCGCCGGACGGCTCGCTCTACGTCCTCGACTACGGCCGCGGCTTCTTCACCTCCGACTCCCAGTCCGCGCTGTGGCGCGTGACGTACACCGGCGGCGCGGCCACGCCCGCCGCGAAGGATCTGGCCAGGAAGGCGGCACAGTGAGACATCGACCTCTCCGCCTGTACACCGCGCTGCTGGGCGCGCTGCTGCTGATGCTGGGGCTCACCTCGACGGCCGCGTACGGACGGGACGGCGACCGCGCGGCGGCTGCCCAGGTCCTGACGTGGACGGCGAGTTCCCGCACCGACCAGTACGCGAGCTTCCCGACGACGGCGGTGGCCGGCGCGGCGACCCTCGTCTTCGAGAACAGCACCGCGACCGGCAACGACATCGGCATGCCGCACACGCTGACCTTCGACGTGTCGGACCCCGAGTACAACCACGACGTGCCGGTGAACATCCTGGCCAACCCCGGTGACGACAGCGGGGGCAGGCACACGGTCGACGTGACGCTGACGCCCGGCCGGTACCGCTACTTCTGCAGCATTCCGGGTCACAGCCAGATGCAGGGCATCCTCACCGTGACCGAGCCCGGCGGCGAGGACACCACGGCGCCGACGGCCTCGGCGAAGGTCGAGGGCCAGCAGAACGGCGCCGGCGCCTACGTCGGCTCGGCCAAGGTCACGGTGTCCGCGTCGGACGACGCGTCCGGGGTGAAGTCGATCGAGTACGCGGTCGGCGCCGACGGGCCGTGGCAGGCGTACACCGCGCCGGTGGTCGTCGACCAGGTCGGCTCGCACACCCTGCGCTACCGCGCCACCGACCAGGCGGGCAACGTGGCCGCCGAGAAGTCCGTGACCTTCGACGTGGTCGCCCCGCCGACGGACGACACCACCGCGCCGGAGACCTCCGCGACGCTGAGCGGCGAGAAGGACGCCGACGGCAACTACCTCACGATGGCCACGGTGACCGTGACCGCCTCGGACGCCGGGTCGGGCGTCAACACCATCGAGTACGCGCTCGGGGCGGACGGCGCCTGGCAGCCGTACACCGCGCCGGTGATGGTGCACGAGGTCGGCTCGCACACCGTGCGCTACCGGGCGACCGACAAGGCGGGGAACGCGGCGGCCGAGAAGTCCGTGGCGTTCAAGGTCGTGGCGCCGCCCGCCGAGGACACCACCGCGCCGGAGACCTCGGCGACGATCAGCGGCACCCGGAACTCCAACGGCGCCTACGTCACCAGTGCCAAGGTGACGGTCAACGCCTCCGACTCCGCGTCCGGCGTGGCCCGTGTCGAGTACTCCCTCGACGGCGGCCCGTACCTCGCGTACTCGGCGCCCGTGGTCGTGGACCGGCTCGGGTTCCACACGGTGGCGTACCGGGCGACGGACAAGGCGGGGAACACCTCCGCCGCAAAGAGCGTCACCTTCACCGTCGCGCAGGGCGGTGGCGTCCCCGCGCCGAACTGTCCCGAGTACGACGAGCGGCTTACGGTCATCGTGGGCACCGTCGACACCGGCGTGCCGAACCGGCTGACGCGCAGCCGGTGCACGATCAACGAGCTGATCGAGGACGAGAAGGACTGGTCGTCGCAGGCGCTGTTCCTCAAGCACGTCGACGGCGTGCTCGACCGGCTCCTCGCGGACGGCGTCATCGACCAGCGCGAGTTCAACAAGATCACCAAGGCGGCCAGGCAGTCGAAGATCGGCAAGCCCGGCCGGACGGAGGGCTACCGCGACCTGTTCGACGGCACCGAAGCGTCCCTGTCCCGGTGGGAGCAGGTCGGCGGCGGGCAGTTCAGCCTGACCGACGACGGCGCGATCACCAGCAGCACGACCGTGCCGGGCATGGGCATGCTGTGGTTCCCGGAGCGCAAGTACGGCGACTTCTCGCTCAAGCTCCGCTTCCGTGACGACGCTCCGGGCACGGGCAACGCCAACGGCGGGGTGTTCATCCGGTTCCCGAACGTCCACAACCACCCGGAGGAGTCCCGGCCCGAGTGGGTCGCCATCAACTACGGGCACGAGATCCAGATCCTCGACAGCCCGACCGGCGACATGTACAAGACGGGCTCGGTCTACGGCTTCGACCGGGTGGGCCTGGGCGGTGCGGGGGTCACCCCCAAGGGCACCTGGAACGACTACGAGATCCGCGCGGAGGGCCAGCACTTCACGATCCTGCGCAACGGTGTCGTCATCAACGAGTTCGACAACGTCGGCGGCCAGATCTTCACCCCGCCCCGCGCGGGTGACCCGGGCACCGACGGCCGGCGCTACGCGACCGGGTACATCGGGCTCCAGGTGCACAGCACGTCGGACGTGATCTCGTACCGCGACATCCGGATCAAGGAGTTGTAGACGACGGGGCGTTGGGGCCCTCACCGCTTCGGCGGTGGGGGCCCTTCCGCTGCTTCCCTGAACGTCCGGGAACTCCCGTGCAACGTACAGGGATTGAGGGTCATGGCCTGGTCAAGCCGTTCCCGCGCGTTGGCCACATGTTCACCGCCCTCCCCTGACGCGTCCCGCCGCGAGGGGCGGAGAGTGAGCGGCGGCCCGGCTTCCCGGCCGGGTGGACCGACACTCCGCCGGAGCGCACCGCGCTCAAGAAGGGACGACCATGGCCGAGTTGACCCGCCGTAGAGTCCTGGGGTCGGCCGCGGGCGCGCTGGGTGGCGCCGCGGCATTGTCCTTGTTGCCGCCGAGCGTCCAGAAGGCCGTCGCCGCGGAACCGCCCAGGGGCGGTTCGCTGCGCGACATCGAGCACGTGGTCCTGCTGATGCAGGAGAACCGGTCGTTCGACCACTACTTCGGCACCCTCTCCGGGGTCCGGGGCTTCGCCGACCCGCACGCCCTGAAGCTGGACGACGGGCGCAGCGTGTTCTACCAGCCCGACGCGGTGAACCCCAAGGGCTATCTGCTGCCCTTCCACCTCGACACGCACTCCTCCAGCGCCCAGGCCATCCCGTCCACCAGCCACGCCTGGTCCGTGCAGCACCGGGCGTGGAACAACGGAAAGATGGACCAGTGGCTGCCCGCCCATCGCGCGGCCGACGGCGTCAACGGCCCGTATGTGATGGGGTATTACACGCGCGAGGACATCCCGTTCCAGTTCGCGCTCGCCGAGACCTTCACCATCTGCGACAACTACTTCTGCTCGGTGTTCGGGCCGACCTGGCCCAACCGGCTGATGTGGATGACCGGTTCGGTCGACCCCGGTGGCACGAAGGGCGGTCCGGTCATCAGGAACTCGGCGCCCCAGCCGTACCGGTGGACCACCTACGCCGAGCGGCTCCAGGCGGCCGGGGTGAGCTGGAAGGTGTACCAGCAGGACGACGACTACGGCTGCAACATGCTGGAGCAGTTCGCCGCGTTCAGGAACGCCGCCCCCGGCTCCGAGCTGTACGAGCGCGGGGTACGCCCCCAGCCCGAGGGCACCTTCGAGGACGATGCCCGCAACGACCGGCTCCCGGCGGTGTCCTGGATCATGCCGACCAGCTTCCAGTCGGAGCACCCGGACTATCTCCCCGCGGCCGGCGCGGACTTCGTGGCCTCGAAGATCGAGGCGATCGCGTCCAACCCCAAGGTGTGGCGCAAGACCGCGTTCATCCTCAACTACGACGAGAACGACGGCCTGTTCGACCATGTGCCGCCGCCGGTGCCGCCCGCCGGGACGCCGGACGAGTTCATCCAGGGGTTGCCCATCGGGGGTGGCTTCCGGGTGCCGGCGATCGTGATCTCGCCCTGGACCGTGGGCGGTTGGGTCGCCACGGAAGCCTTCGACCACACCTCGGCGCTGCGGTTCCTGGAGCACTTCACCGGGGTGGAGGAGCCCAACATCAGCGACTGGCGCCGTTCCGCCTTCGGCGACCTCACCAGCGCCTTCCGCTTCCGCTCCGGCCGCCCGCGCCCGCCGCGGCTGCCGGACGACACGGCGGAGCAGCTCGAGAAGGCCAAGGAGGAGGTGGCCACCCTGCCGAAGCCGACGCTGCCGGGCGCGGACCAGACCTTCCCGCGCCAGGAGCACGGCCGCCGACCGCACGTGTGAGCCGTCCGGGCCGACGGCGGCCCTTTCAGTGCACGGGGTCGCCCGGCGCCACGCGGTGCGTCTCCAGCTCGCCGTCGGCCAGCAACTCCCCGATCAGCGCCTCGCTGCCACCCACATAGGTGCTGACCAGGTCCACGTCCCCACCCACGCACCAGGCCCGGTCCTGGGGCCACCACAGATCGGGCAACTCCGCGAACTCGTCCCACTCCACCGGCGACACGGCGTCCGGAAGTGTCCCCGCGAGGAGCACCTCGTCCCGGTACGGCGTCCCGAAGGTCGGGAAGCGTGAGAAGTCCCACCGCCCGTACCCCTCCCACAGCCCGAACCAGCACCGGTCGGCGGTACGGGTGTGCCGGGCGAGTACGGGAATCAACGCCTCGGCGACAGCGGGCGGCGTCGGCCCCTCCGACGGATGCTCGTCCCACACACCGGGCACGTCCCGCTCCGTCCCGGCCACCTCGTGCCAGCCGGCGTGCGCCCCCACCGCCCGCCCAAGAGCCTCAGCCACGTCCCGCCACCGCACCGGCCGCTCCTCCAGCGACGCCGGGTGCAGAATCCTGACGTAGGCATCGAACCCCGGCACGACGACACCGGCCACCGTGCAGGAGTGGTCGGCCCCGAGGAAACGCCGGGCGAGCCAGCGGGCGGGCGCCAGATCAGCGGACTGCACACGCAGGCGTCCGTACAGGTCGGGAGCGGGGTTCTGGCGCACCGGGGGAGAGTCGTCCATTCGCGGCAGTCTGCCCGACCGAGGCGCTCAGTGCTCGACAGCCAGGGACAGCAGGGCCGCCGTCGCGCAGGCGCCCGCGAGGGCGAGCCACACCGGGTCGTACGTCCCGAACGCGTCGCGGGCCGCGCCGGCGAGGAACGCGGCCAGCGCAGCGCCCAGTTGATGGGCGGCGTTGGTCCAGCCGAAGACGATGGCGCTGTCCTCACCCCAGTCCACGCGGCACAGGGCGATGGCCGGAGGGACGGTGGCCAGGTCCAGCAGCCCGAAGAGGACCACGAAGGCCAGCATGGGCGCCCGTACGGTCGCGGTCATGATCAGCGGGAGGGTGAGCAGCAGCAGTCCGCGCAGCGTGAAGAAGACGGCGAGGAGCCTGCGGGCGTCCAGGCGGTCGGTGAGCCGGCCGGAGGCGACCGTCCCGGCCACGTTGAACACACCGATTCCCGCCAGCAGCGCCGACGCGGTGGTCACCGGAATGCCGTGATCGTGGGCAGCCGGGGCGAAGTGGCTCCACATGATGCCGTTCGTGGAGGCCCCGCAGACGGCGAACGCGCCCGCCAGCAGCCAGAACGGCGCGGTCCGTCCGGCCTCCCTCAGTACCGTCACGGTGCGCCGGGCCGCACCGGGCACCGGCGCGGGCTTGGTCGCGAACACCGCGCTGCCGTAGGGGCGTTGGCCGATGTCGGCGGGATGGTCGCGCAGTACGGGCACCACCAGAGGGATCACCGCGAGCGCGGCGAGGGTGAGGGTGATCAGGGCGGCGCGCCAATGGTGGTGGTCGATGATCCAGGACAGGGCGGGCAGGAACACCATCTGGCCCAGCACGCTCGCCGCGGACAGCACACCGGTGACCAGGCCCCTGTGGCGGGTGAACCAACGAGCGGTCACCGCCGCCCCCAGTGTCATCGACAGCGCCCCCGTGCCCGCGCCGACCAGGAGCCCCCAGAACAGGGTGAACTGCCAGGTGGCCGTCATCGCGGTCGCCAGCCCCGCCCCCGCCGCGACCGCCAGCAGGGCGGCCGCCACCACGCGCCGTACGCCGAACCGGTCCAGCAGCGCTGCCGCGTAGGGGGCGGTAAGGCCGTAGAGGACCATGTTCACCGACACCGCCGGCCCGATGGAGCCGCGCGACCAGCCGAAGTCGTCGCGCAATGGACCCTGGAGGACGCCCGGCAGGGTGGAACAGGCACCCGCGACGACGATCGCGGTACCGGTGACGGTCACGACCCACCAGGCGCGGTGACCTGCAACGGGGCTCGATACGGCCTGAGTTGTCTCGCTCATGGTCATCCATGCTTCGCCGCGCGCGACCGCCCTCGCCACTGGCCGTCCGGACAGCGAGTGAAAGAATCCGGTCATGGACGGAGAGCAGCGGCACGAGGTGGTCGTGCTGGTCCGAGCCGGGCTCATCCCGATGGAACTCGGCATCGTGCACCGGCTGTTCACCACTGCCACCGACGCCGACGGGCGACCGCTGTACTCGGTGCGCACCTGCGCGACGGTTCCGGGCGTGGTGGCGACGGACACCGACATCGGGATTCAGGTCCCGTACGGGCCGGAGATCCTCCGGGAGGCGGACACCGTCGTCGTCCCGGCCGCCGTCGAGGACTACCGGCCGCAGGAGCGCGGGCGGCTCGACCCCGAGGTGCGGCGGGCGCTCGCGCTCGTGCCCGAGGGAGCCCGGCTCGCGTCGATCTGCACGGGGGCCTTCGTGCTGGCCGCCGCCGGGCATCTCGATGGGCGCCGGGCCACCACGCACTGGAAGTCCTGCCGCGAGCTGGCCGCCCTGTACCCGGAGGCGGAGGTCGATCCCGGCGTGCTGTACACCGACGACGGCGGGGTGCTCACCTCGGCGGGGGTGGCCGCCGGGGTCGACCTGTGCCTGCACATGATCCGCTGCGATCACGGGGCGGAGGTCGCCAACGCGGTCGCCCGCGACACCGTCGTACCGCCGCACCGGGAGGGCGGGCAGGCGCAGTACATCGAGCGTCCCGTGCCCCGGGAGCGCGACCCCTCCCCCACGGCGGCCGCCCGCGCCTACGCGCTGGAGCACATCGGCGAGCCGCTCACCCTGGACGACCTCGCCCGGCGCGCCGGGGTCAGCGCGCGCACACTCAGCCGCCGCTTCCGTCTGGAGACCGGCGCGTCACCGATGCGCTGGCTGGCCGAGCAGCGCCTCGACCACGCCCGACAACTCCTCGAACGCACCGACGCCCCCGTGGACCGCGTCGCCTCCGACGCGGGCTACGGCACGGGTACGGCGATGCGGCTGCACTTCCGGGAGGCGCTCGGGGTCTCGCCCAGCGCCTATCGGAACACCTTCCGCCTCAGGCCCAGCCCGCCGCCGTGAGCCGCCGCAGGGACGCCTGGCCCGGGGGACCCCAGGTCGGTTTGCCGCCGGGGCGGCCCTCCGTGCCGGCGTGGCCGATGCGGAGGCAGGCGAGGGCGCGGAGGATGGCCCAGCCGCGGGCGCGGCGGAGGGTGGCGGGGTCCGGGGACGGGAGGTAGGCGGCGTGGAAGCGGTCGACGGCGCCGTCCGGGAGGAGAATCCAGGCGGAGGCGAGGTCGAAGGCGGGGTCGCCGGCGAAGAGGTCACCGAAGTCGATGACGCCGGAGAAGGTGCCGTCGCTGGTGAGGACGTTGGCGGGGTGCAGGTCGCCGTGGAGCCAGAGACGGGGGCCGGTCCAGGCGGGTGCGGCGGCCGCGTCCTCCCAGACCGCGCGGACGGCGTCGGGGTTGGGGACGAGGCCCAGCCCGGCGGCCCAGGCAAGCGAGCCGGTGAAGGCTTCCGCGAAGTCGGCCAGCAGGCCCCCTCGGTCCCGGCCGGCCGGTGCCTGCTCGGGGGCGGGGCGGTGAAGGGCGGTCAGGAAGGCGGCGAGGGCGTCGGCCGCCTCGTCGGGACGGGTCGCCGGGGCGCGGTCGGCGGGCTCGCCCGGTACCCACGTGGTGACGAGCCAGGGTCTCGGGAAACGGGCGGAGGGTTCACCGAGGTGCTGCGGGACGGGAACCGGGAGGGGCAGGCCGTCGGCGAGGAGCGGGAGCCAGGCGTGCTCCTTGCGCAGCAGCGCGTCCGCCGACTCGGTGGCCCAGGGCAGACGGACGGCGAGGTCGTCGCCGAGCCGCCACACCTGGTTGTCCCAGCCGAGCGCGCCGAGTTCCAGGGGGCGTTCCGCCAGGTCGGGGCGCTGCTCGCGCAGCAGATCGCGGATCAGGTCCGCCGTGATGTCCGTCCCGGTGACTGTCATGGGGAGCAACGGTAGCGCTTAGCCCGGATGCCGGTCCGGGATGCGCGGCCCGGTGCTCGCGGCTCAGGATTCTGATCATGCGGAACTCCACTGACACCCCGTCCTGTCCCCGCTCCGTACGGCACGGCGGTGCCCGGCATGCCATATCCGCGGCGGCCCTCTGCGGTGTCCTGCTGGCGGCGACCTCGGCCTGCGGGGACACGGGCACCAAGGCCCGCTCGGGCGGCGCGGCGGGCAACGGCAACCCGGCCGTGTCCGGCTCCTCCCGCCCCGCGACCCCCGCCGGCGTCCCCGGTGTCGGGGAGCGGATGGGCCAGCAGATCCCGGACGACACCCGGCAACTGGTGGTCGTCTACGGCGACGACCGGGACTCGGCCGAGGGCACGACCGTGCTGTACGAGAAGCGGGGCGCCCAGTGGAAGCAGTCCGCGAGCTGGCCCTCACACAACGGCCGCCGGGGCTGGACGACGGACCATCAGCTCGACGACGAGCGCTCCCCCGTGGGCGTCTTCTCCCTCACCGACGCCGGCGGCACCCTGCGCAGCCCCGGCACGAAGCTGCCGTACTGGTACGACGACCACGCGTACGCGGCATCGGTGGTAAACCCGGACGACGAGGCGCACGCGCACGACTTCGACTACGTCATCGCCATCAACTACAACCGGCTCAAGGGCACCCCGCCCTATGACTGGAGCCGGCCCGAGGGCGTGGAGAAGGGCGGCGGCATCTGGCTGCACCTGGACCACGGTGACGGCACGTCGGCCTGTGTGACCGTCCCGGAGGCCGGTATCAAGACCCTCCTGGGCACCCTCGACCCCGCCGACCACCCGATGGTGGTGATGGGCGACCGCGCACGCCTCAAGGGCTAAGACGGAATTGCAGGGATCGAGGGGCGCACTCGGGGCCTCGATCCACCCACCCGATGCCGACGTCGTGATTCCTTCGAGATGTGATCGTTTTCAATCCGTCATTACATCCTCTACAACCTTCTGGCCACCGATCAAACCTTGCCGAATTCTTGACGGAAATGCGCCATAGTCGCTGGGCGACGACCTTGTTTAATACTCATTGACACGTAGGCCCGATTTATCCTGATGGACATCGGCCGGGAGCCGAAGATCTAATCGGCGCGGGGGAGATCATTCGCAATTGGCGTGGCGAAACGGCATTCATGCCCCCCGTGCGGGCACACCCGAAAAGCCCGCGCGTGTGATTACTCGTACGTCGGTTCCTTGGAGTCGAGTGAAGAAAGGGCCGTGACCACATGCTCGTGGAGATCCGGACCGCCAAGTAACGCGAACGGGACGACACCACGGTCACGTGAATTCCGTACGAGAACCAGGCCGACGCCATGAGGTCCGTCACCGATCTCCGCCCGGCGCAGCCGACCGAGGTCCAGGTCGCGGACGGAAACGGCCCGCAGCTCTTCACCTTTCTGTTCACCACTCTGGAGAACCGCATATGTCTCAGTTCAGACGCAGCACCCAGGTCTCGGCCCTCATCGGGGCCGTGGGGCTGAGCCTGCTCGGCTCCCCCGCCCAGGCGCTGGAAGGCCCGGTCGCCGACGCGAGTCAGAACTTCACCGCCCGCATCGTGGTGGGTGACTCCGACCGCGCCTGCTCCGGAGTCCTCGTCTCCCAGCGCTGGGTCCTCACCTCGGGTTCGTGCTTCGACCCGGCCGGTCACCCCGCGGCGGGCAAGCCCGCCGTCACCACCACCGTGACCGTCGGCCGCACCGACTTGAACCAGACGTCGACCGGCGCGGTCCGCACCGCGATCGAGCTGGTGCCCGCGGCCGACCGCGATCTCGTCCTGGTCAAGCTGAACGCCGGAGTCGCCGGCGTGAAGCCGGTCGCGCCGGCCAGCACGCCGGTCTCGGCCGACGAGGCCGTCACGGCCGCCGGCTTCGGGCGGACGAAGACCACCTGGGTCCCCGACACCCTGCACACCGGCGCGTTCACCGCCAGCGGGGGCAGCTCGTCGGACATCGCCCTCACCCCGACAGGCGACGCGCTGATCTGCCAGGGTGACGCCGGCGGTCCGGTGCTGCGCACCAACGGCCAGACCCAGGAACTGGTCGGCGTGGCCAGCAGGTCGTGGCAGGGCGGCTGCCTGGGGACCCCCGCCACCGAAACGCGCACGAGCGCCGTCGCCACACGCGTCGACGACGTGCGCGCCTGGATCGCCGGCATCGTCACGCCGGTGCCGGGTGACCTGAACGGCGACAACAAGCCCGACCTCGTCGCCGTCGACAACACCGGGAAGCTCTTCCTCTACCCGGGCACCGGCACCGGCGCTCTGGGTTCGAGGGTGCAGATCGGCTCCGGAGGCTGGGCCGGCGCGTCGGTGACGCACCGCGGCGACTGGAACGGCGACGGCATGGAGGACATCGTCGCCGTCGTCGGCGGTGAACTGCGCGTCTACGCCAACCGCGGCGACGGCACGCTCGCCTCGCCGATCAAGATCGGCACGCTGCCCACCACCGCCCGCATCGTCGGCATCGGCGACACCACGCTCGATGGAAAGCCCGATCTGCTCGCGGCCTACGACGACAAGCTGTACCGGTACGCGGGTACGTCCGGCACGACACCGTCCGTGGGCGCACCCCTTCTCATCGGCTCCGGCGGCTGGAACGTCATGACCCTGACCGCCCCCGGCGACGCCGACAAGGACGGCCGCGTCGACCTCCTCGCCCGGGACACCCGCGACGGCATCCTGTACAGCTACCTCGGCCAGTCCAACGGCACGTTCAGTGACCGCACCGAGTTCGGCCACAGCTACACCGTCACCAACCGTCCGCTGCTCGCCGGTGCCGCCGACGCCGACCGCAACGGTGTCGCCGACATGTGGGCCACCGCGGGCGACGGCACCCTGAAGTTCTACAAGGGCGGTTCCGACATCCACGGCCCGATCGACGGCCCGAGCATCGAGGTCGGCACCGGCGGCTGGGGCGCCATCAAGTCCATCAGCTAGCCGTCGGCAGCGACCCGGAGGCACTCACCGCGCCTCACCGACCGCCCCCGTTCCCCTCACCTCCGGGAACGGGGGCGGTCCCATGCCGAAAAGGGGGAACGTGTCAGGCGGAACGAAACGGGCCCGGCAGAAGTGCGTGCGGTGCGAGCCGTGCGGCGAGGAGGCGACATGGGTGGCGACGGCAACAGCGCCCACGGCCACAAGAAGTTCAAGCGGTCCAGGAGCCATTTCACGGACCGGATCACCGCCGACGGGCGGGACGGCCGGCCGGTGGAGTCCGGCCGGTACCGGCTGGTGGTCTCGCGGGCCTGCCCATGGGCGAGCCGGGCGGTGATCTCGCGCCGGCTGCTCGGGCTGGAGCGGGCGCTGCCCATGGCGGTCACCGATCCGGTCCAGGACGACCGGAGCTGGCGGTTCACCCTGGACCCCGGCGGCCGCGACCCGGTGCTCGGCATCCGGTACCTGGCCGAGGCGTACGAGAAGCGGGAGCCGGGCGCGCCCGGCGGGGTGAGCGTGCCCGCGATCGTGGACGTGCCCAGCGGCGAGCTGGTCACCAACGACTACCAGCAGCTCACCCTGGACCTGGCCACCGAGTGGACGGATCTGCACCGCGAGGGCGCCCCGGACCTCTACCCCGAGCACCTGCGGGACGAGATCGACGAGGTGATGGAGGAGGTGTACGAGGACGTCAACAACGGGGTGTACCGCGCCGGGTTCGCCTCAAGCCAGGAGGAGTACGAGGAGGCGTGCGCCGGGGTGTTCCGGCGGCTGGAGGCGCTGGCCGAGCGGCTGGCGGGACAGCGCTACCTGGTCGGGGACACGATCACCGAGGCGGACATCCGGCTGTTCACCACGCTGGTCCGCTTCGACCCGGTCTACCACGGGCACTTCAAGTGCAATCTGTGGAAGCTGACGGAGAACCCGGTGCTGTGGGCGTACGCGCGGGACCTGTTCCAGACGCCGGGGTTCGGGGACACCGTCGACTTCGACCACATCAAGCGGCACTACTACCAGGTGCACTCCGGCATCAACCCGACCGGGATCGTGCCGCTCGGCCCGGACCTCTCCGGCTGGCTGAGCCCGCACCACCGTGAGGAGCTGGGCGGCCGGCCGTTCGGCGACGGCACCCCGCCGGGACCCGTGGCGCCGCACGAGCGGGTGGGACCACGAGGTCTGCCTGCATGAGGAGGCCGTGACGAGGAAGAAGCGTGACATGGCGAAGAACAGGACGAAGAAGAAACTCTCGCTCACCTACAAGCCGGTCGGCTTCGTGATGAGCTGGGCCGGCGGTGCGCTGGCCGGGCTGGCCTTCCGCAAGGCGTGGATGGCCATACGGCACGAGGAGGACGCGCCCGACGCGCTGGACCGCGACCGCGGCTGGGGCGAGGTGCTGCTCGCGGCGGCCGTGCAGGGCGCGATCTTCGCGGTGGTGCGCAGCGCCGTGGACCGTACGGGGGCCAAGGCCATCGAGCGGTCGACGGGTGTGTGGCCGGTGTCCGAGAAGGGCGGCCGGGACTGAGCACACGAAGACACTGAGCACACGAGGACCGGGGGTGGCGGGCCGATGCGATGCCCGCCACCCCCGGTCCTCGTGTGCGGTCAGCCCTGCTTGGGGGCGGTCGGCGCGGTGAGCCGCACCGTGAAGGAGTGGCCCGACGGGTCCGAGTAGCTGCGCTCCTCGTGCGGGCCCACCGCGTCCCGTGTCTCCAGGGGGCGGCCGCCGAGCGAGACGATGCGCCGCTCGGCCCCGTCCAGGTCGTCCACCATGAACTCGAGGTGCGCCTGGAGGGAGTTCTCCGGGCGGGGCCAGCTCGGGGGCGTGGCGTTGACATCGCGGCGGAAGGCGATGCGGAAGCCGTCCGCACCCCGGATCTGCACCAGGTTGGCGGAGGCGACGGTCTGTTCGCCGTCCAGCAACTCCTCGTAGAACGCGGCCAGTTTCTCCGGCTCGGCACAGTCGAGCACCACCACGCCCGCTTTCACCAGCGTCATGCTTCCTCCCAGAAAGTCGCCTCACCCCTGCGACTGTCCCGGCCCGCCCGATTCAGTCAGCGGACCTTCAGTCCGCGAGGTCGACGAGGAACTTCCGGGCGGGGCAGAAGAAGGTGACACCGGTGACCGCCCGTGAGTAGTCGAGGATGCGGTCGTGCAGCGGGGGCGGGTCCCCGATGAACATGCGCTCCAGCATCTTCTCGGTGACCCACAGGTGCCGGGAGTAGCCGATGAAGTAGGTGCCGTACTCGCCCTTTCCGGGGGTGGCGAACGGCATGTTGTCGCGGAGGATGTCGTGTTCGCCCTCGGCGTCCTGGATGGTGCACAGGGTCTTGTGCGACTTCTGGCCCTCGGTGGCGTCCGGGAGTTCGATGTTGTCGAACTTGGTGCGTCCGATGATCTGTTCCTGCGTCTCGGTGGTCTGGGCGCGCCAGCCCTTGAGGTTGTGCAGGTACTTCTGGATGACGACGTAACTGCCGCCCTCGTACGCCGGGTCCTCCTCGCCGACCAGGGTGGAGGCGGGCAGGGAGAGGCCGATCGGGTTGGCGGTGCCGTCCACGAATTCCAGGAGGTCGCGGCCGTTGTAGTAACGGAATCCGGTGACATCGTCCACGGCCGTCACGGAATCGCCGAATGCCTCCAGGAGGATCTTCTCGAATTCCACGACGAGATCGACCGAATCGGCACGGATGTGGTACAGGAGATCACCTTCGGTGGCGACCGCCGTGTGCTGGGCGCCCCGGATCTCCTGGAAGGGCTTGAGTTCCTTCGGCAGCGGTTTCCGGGTGAGCGGGCCCCAGGCGTGGTGCGAGATACCGAGATTGCAGGTGAAGATTCCGGTGTTCACCTGGATCTTGATGTCCTTGATCAGGTCCTCGATGCTCGCCACCACCGACCGCGCCTTGTCCATGGCCTCCTCGCCGTCGTTGATGGTCAGCACCAGGAAGGCGGCCGCGGCGGTCATCGGCGCGTCGATGTACTGCGGCTCGGTCTTCAGGTCGTGCTTGGCGACGGCGCTGTGATCCATGGCCTCTCCCGGTGGGCGGCCCGCGCTGTTACGCGGGCAGGGCGGTGTGTCGCAGACGGAATCCGGCCCGTTCAGCATCCGACACCCCTGGGCGCCCCGCCACCGGCGCCGGCGCCGGGAAGGTCCGCCAAACAGGTGATCCCGGATGGGCCGAACACCTGCGGATGCCCAGAAACCACGGGCCCGCCGGGGCCCTGCCGGGCCCGTGGTTGATCGATTCGAAGTGGCAGCCTGACCGCGCCGGGCCGAAACTGATTCAGCAGTTCGTGATCAGAGAAGAGCACGTGGCCGAGCCAGCGATCCAGACGTTCTCGCAGGAGATCACATGGTGGAACAGTCCTCGGACGTCCATATAGAAGGAACGGACGACGAAACCCTCGTGGCGCGGCATGACGGCGGCCCGGCGGTGCGGGATACCGAAACGCGGCTGGCGGATGCGCTGGCCGATGTCCTGGCCGGTGTCATGGGTGTGGAGAATGTTCCGGCCGATGCGCACTTCTTCGAGAATCTCGGTGCCAATTCCCTGGTCATGGCGCAATTCTGCGCACGGGTCCGGAAGCGGGAGGATCTGCCCTCCCCGTCCATGAAGGACATCTACCGGTACCCCACGGTCCACGCCCTGGCGGAGGCTCTCACGGAGTCCGCCCCGGCTCCGGCCGGTTCCCCGGCGGCCCTCTCCCCCGCCACCCTGGTGATGCCGCCGGAGCCGGTCCGGCGGGCGAGCGGGCTCTCCCACACCCTGTGCGGCACCGCCCAGTTGCTGATCTTCCTGGGATATTCACTGGTCGCCGGTTTCGCCACAGCGTCCGGTTACGAATGGGTCGCCACCGGCACAGGCGTGTGGGACGTGTACCTGCGGTCCCTGGTCTTCGGCGGTGTCGGATTCGTGGCCCTGTGCGCGTTTCCGGTCATCGCCAAGTGGATGCTCGTCGGGCGCTGGAAACCCGCCGAGTTCCCGGTCTGGGGCCTTGCCTACCTGCGCTTCTGGCTCGTCAAGGCACTGCTCCACGCCAATCCGATGATCCTCTTCATCGGGAACCCGCTGTACGTGTTCTATCTGCGCGCGCTCGGCGCCCGGATCGGCAAGGGCGTCACGATCCTCTCCCACTCGGTACCGGTCTGCACCGACCTGCTGACGATCGGCTCCGGCACGGTCATCCGCAAGGACTCGTTCTTCCTGGGCTACCGGGCGCACGCCGGGTACATCCAGACCGGCCGGATCAGCATCGGCCGGGACGTGTACATCGGGGAGAAGACCGTCCTGGACATCGACACCTCGATGGGCGACGGCGCCCAGCTCGGGCACTCGTCGTCGTTGCACCGCGGCCAGTCGGTCCCGGCCGGCGAGCACCGGCACGGCTCCCCCGCGCAGGCGACCGACGTGGACTATCTGCGGGTCGCGCCCGCCCCGTGCGGCACCGGGCGCCGGGCCTGGTTCGGACTGGCCTCGCTGCTCCAGTTGTTCCTGCTGTACATCCCGCTCGGGGTGGGCGGGATGTACATCCTGTTCAACGCGGTGCCGGCGGTCCGACGACGGCTCGACCCCGAGGCGGCGCTCCCCCTCGGGGAGCTGGTCACCGACGCGGTGACCCTGTCCCTTGCGCTGTTCGTCGGCTTCGTCGTCCTGGGCCTCGCCCTGCTGTGCACCCTGCCGCGCCTGCTGAACCTGGCGGTCCCCCCGGACCGGGTGTTCCCGCTCTACGGGTTCCGGTACGCGGTGCACCGGACGACCGCGCGGATGACGAACATCAAGTTCTTCGCCTGGCTCTTCGGCGACAGCTCGTACGTCGTGCACTACCTGCGCGGTATCGGGTACGACCTCTCGCACGTCGAGCAGACCGGGTCGAACTTCGGCACCGAGGTGCAGCACGAGAACCCGCTGCTGGTCACGGTGGGCAGCGGCACGATGGTGGCCGACGGGCTGTCCGTGATCAACGCGGACTACTCGGCCACGTCGTTCCGGGTGTCGCGGACGACGATCGGGGCGCACAACTTCCTCGGCAACAACATCGCCTATCCCATCGGCGGCCGGACCGGCGAGAACTGCCTGCTGGCGACCAAGGTGATGGTGCCGCTGGACGGGGAGGTCCGCGAGGGGGTCGGGCTGCTCGGTTCACCGTGCTTCGAGATCCCGAGGTCGGTGGAGCGCGACAGCCGGTTCGACCAGTACAGGTCCGGTGACGCGCTGCGCCGCGGCCTCGCCCGGAAGAACCGCTACAACCTGCGCTCGATGGCCTTCATGCTGTTCGTGCGCTGGCTGCACGTCCTCGCCCTCACCCTGCTGGGCCTGGCCACGGTGGAGCTGTACGGCGTGCTCGGGCACGTGGTGATCGCCAGCTACATGGCGCTGACGCTGGCCCTGTCCACGCTCTACTACGTGCTGCTGGAGCGCTGCCTCACCCGCTTCCGCCGGCTGCGCCCCATGCTGTGCTCCATCTACGACCCGGCCTTCTGGGCGCAGGAGCGCCTGTGGAAGGTGCCGGACCGGCATCTGAACATCTACAACGGCACCCCCTTCAAGGCCCTCGTCTGGCGCCTGATGGGTGTCCGCGTCGGCCGCAGGGTGTTCGACGACGGCTGCTACATGACGGACCGCACGCTCGCCGTCATCGGCGACGACTGCACCCTGAACGCCGGCAGCAAGGTGCAGTGCCACTCCCAGGAGGACGGCACGTTCAAGTCCGACATCAGCACGCTCGGCGCGGGCTGCACGCTCGGCGTCGGCTCGCATGTGCACTACGGCGTGACGATGGGCGACGGCGCGCGGCTGGCGCCCGACTCCTTCCTCATGAAGGGCGAGGAGGTCCCCGCGCACGCGCGCTGGGGCGGCAACCCCGCCGTGGAGATGCCGGAGGCAGCGGTGGTGCCCGCCGGTACCGGCCGCAGGACCCCACCGTCCGTCGACAGCGCCGCCACGGCGTCCGTGAATTGAGGGAGCATCCGATGGGAACGCGTGTGCAGGCGGACCGGGAGTTCTGGAGCGGCGTGCTGACCGCCGGCGGATTCACCGCGGTACCGCGCTGGCCCGAGGCACCGGTCGCCGGTGCGGCCGAGCTTGAGGTACCGCTGCCCGAGTCCCTGGGCGAGGCGGCGCGACGGCTGGACGTGCCGGTGGGCGCGCTGCTGTCGGCGGCCCACGCCAAGGTGCTCTCCGCCCTGACCGGCGAGCAGGACGTGGTGACCGGCTACGCCGCCGGGGAAGAGGGCGAGCCCCTCCCCTGCCGCCTCACCGTCTCTCCCGGCACCTGGCGCGCCCTCGCCGCAGCCGCCCACCACGCGGAGTCGGAGGTGCTGGCGCACCGGGACTTCCCCGTGGCGGACCTGCGCCGAGAACTGGGCCTGACGGAACCGGCCTTCGAGGTGACGTGCGGCCCCGGGAACAGCCCCCTCTCCGGCGACCGTGTCCTGCACGTGCACTGGTCCGAGCCCGAGGGGCGCCTGGTCCTGCGGTACCGCACGGACGTCCTGGACGCCGGGAGCGCCGGCCGTATCGCCGGGTACCACCTGCGGGCGCTGGAGCTGATGGCGGCCGACCCGGACGCCGAGCACACGCGCCAGAGCCTGCTGTCGGCCGGGGAACGGCACGAGCAGTTGGCGGAACTGGCCGGTCCGGAGCGGGAGTTGCCCGACGCGCGGGCGCACGAACTCTTCGAGCGGCGCGTACGCCGGCACCCGGACGCCGTGGCGGCGGTGCACGGCCGGGAGCGGTGGACGTACGGCGAGCTGAACCGCCGGGCCAACCGGCTGGCGCGGGCCCTGGTGGCGCGCGGGCTGGGCCGTGAGGACGTGGTGGCCGTGGTCACCGAGCGGAATCTCGACTGGCTGGCCGCGACCCTGGCCGTGTTCAAGGCGGGCGGCGCCTATCTGCCGATCGAGCCGCACTTCCCGCCCGGCCGCATCGCTGCGACCCTTTCGCGGGCCGGGTGCCGGCTGGTGCTGACCGAGCCGGGCAGCACGGCCACGCTCGACGAGGCGCTGGCCGAGGTGCCCGCCGCCGAGCGGCTGCTCGTCGGGGACGCGTACGCGGAGGGGCATGCCGAGGACGACCTCGGGGTGACGGTGGACCCCGGTCAACTGGCCTACATCTACTTCACCTCCGGCTCCACGGGCGAGCCGAAGGGCGCGATGTGCGAGCACGCGGGGATGCTCAACCATCTCTTCGCCAAGATCGACGACCTGGGTGTCGGCGAGGGCGGGGTGGTGGCGCAGACGGCTCCGCAGTGCTTCGACATCTCGCTGTGGCAGCTCGTCTCCGCGCTGCTGGTGGGCGGGCGGACGCTGCTGGTGGAGCAGGACGTGCTCCTGGACGTGGAGCGGTTCGCCGACACGCTCGTCGGCAACCGGGTCGGGGTCACCCAGCTCGTGCCCTCCTACCTGGAGGTGCTGGTCTCCTACCTGGAACAGCACCCGCGCGACTTCCCGGACCTGCGGTTCGTGTCGGTGACCGGCGAGGCGCTCAAACCGGAGCTGGTGCAGCGCTGGTTCGCCGTGCAGCCGGACATCAAGCTGGTCAACGCCTACGGCCTGACCGAGACCTCCGACGACACCAACCACGAGATCATCGACGGGGTCTGCGACCGCGTCCTGCTGGGCCGCGCGGTGAACAACGTCCGCGTCCTGGTCGTGGACGAGCGGCTGGAGCTGGTGCCGCTGGGCGCGCCGGGGCTGATCGCCTTCTCCGGTGTCTGTGTGGGCCGGGGTTACGTCAACGACCCCGAGCGCACCCGTGAGGCGTACCGGGAGGACCCGTACCGGCCGGGCGAGCGGCTGTACCTGGGCGGTGACTGGGGTCGCTGGCACCCCGGCGGCAAGCTGGAGTTCCTGGGGCGCCGGGACAACCAGGTCAAGATCCGGGGCTTCCGCATTGAGATCGGTGAGATCGAGAACGCGCTGCTGCGGGTTCCGGGGGTGCGGGACGGCGCGGTGGTCGTGGCCGAACGGGCGGGGCAGGGCAAGCAGTTGGTCGCCTTCTACGCGGGCCGTGAGCTGTCCGCGGACGAGCTGCGGGACGCGCTGGGCGCGGGGCTGCCCGCCTACATGGTCCCCGCGGCCTTCCACTGGCAGCCGTCCCTGCCGCTGACCCCCAACGGCAAGACCGACCGCAAGGCGCTCACCGAGCTGGCCGAGCAGAGCGCGCCGGCCGCGCCGGACGACGCCGGGGACCGGGAGCCGCGTACCCCGGCCGAGCGCAGGCTCGCGGCCGTGTGGGCCGGACTGCTGGGCATCCCCGAGGAGCGGGTCGGCCGTACGGACCACTTCTTCGACTCCGGCGGCACCTCCCTGACAGCGGTGAAGCTGACGATCGCGCTGGAGCGCGCGGTGTCCCTGAAGGACATCACCCGCAACCCGGTCCTCGCCGACCTGGCCGCCCTGCTGGACGGCGCGGCCGGTAAGGACGGGGAGCTGCTCCAGCCGCTCGCGGAGGCGGACGGTACGCCGGAGTGCCCTCTGGTGTGCTTCCCGTACGCGGGCGGCAACGCGGTCAACTTCCAGCCGATGGCGAGCGCGCTGGCGGGCGGCGGGATGCCGGTGTTCGCGGTCGAGCTTCCAGGGCACGACCTGGCCGGGCGGCAGGAGCCGTTCGCGTCGATCGCCGAGGTGGCGGAGCGGGTCGCGGCGGAGATCACCGCGCGTGGTCCGAGCCGGGTCATGCTGTGGGGCCACTCCTCCGGCGCCGCGATGGCCGTGGAGACGGCCCGCAGGCTCCAGGAGCGCGGGGTGGAGGTGGCGCGGCTGTTCCTGGGCGCGCAACTGCTGGGCACCGCCGCGGAACGGCGTGCGGCCGTGGAGGCGCTGTCGGTCCGCGGTGACGCCGAGATCGCCGCGCGGCTGGCCGAGGAAGGTGGTTATGTCGAGCTGGCGGAGCTGACCGCCCGGCACGCCGAGCGGGTCGGCGCCGCCTACCGCCACGACTGCCTCTGCGCGCACCGGTACTTCATCGACGCCCTGGAGAACCCTCCTGCGGTGCGGCTGTCGGCCCCGGTGTCGGTGGTGGTGGCCGCCGACGACCCGTACACGGCCGGGTACTCCGTGGCCCACCGGGACTGGCTGCTGCTGGCCGACCGCGTCGACCTGCACGAACTCACCGACGGCGGGCACTATTTCCCGCGCCTGCGCCCCACCGAGGCGGCGAAGGCGGTGCTGACGGCCGTCGAGCCGCTGGCCTCCACCTGACTTTCCTCCCCCAGCCCCCTGACGGGCGACCGAAAGGAAATCCGAGATGTCGACCTCTTCCCTGGCAGCCCCGCTCGACGTGGAGCTGCGGCCGGGCAGACCGCCGGTGGCCCGTATCGACACCCCGCCGGACGTGCCGGGCTGGGCGGCGCAGTACCGCGACGTGCTGCGCGGCCAGGTGGCCGAGCACGGGTCGCTGCTGGTGCGGGGCCTGGGGCTGCGGGACCCGGAGCAGGTCGGTGCCGTGTTCGCCCGGCTGACGGGCGGGCTGATGACGGAGCGGGAGTCGTTCGCGCCGCGCGAGACCTTCGGTTCCGGGCTGTACGCCTCCACGACCTGGCCGGCCAACCAGCCGATGTGCATGCACCACGAGCTGAGCTACGCCCAGGAGCCCCCCGGACTGATGCTGTTCGCCTGCCTGACCGCGCCCGAGGACGGCGGGGCGACGGCGGTGGCGGACGCGGCGGAGGTGCTGCGGGAGCTGCCCGCCGAGGACCGGACGCGCTTCGAGCGGGAGGGCTGGCTGCTGACCCGGTCCTACAACGACGAGATCGGCGCGTCCCTGGAGGAGTCGTTCGGGACCGCCGACCGCGCCGGGGTGGAGAGCTACTGCCGGGCCAACGGGATCGACTTCGCCTGGCAGCCGGACGGCTCCCTGCGCACCACCCAGCGGCGCCCGGCGGTGGTCCGGCACCCGGTCACGGGCGAGGCGTGCTGGTTCAACCAGATCGCGTTCCTCAACGAGTGGACGCTCGCCCCCGAGGTCCGCGAGTACCTGGTGGACATCTACGGCGCGGACGGCCTGCCGTTCAACACCCGCTACGGGGACGGCACCCCGATCGGTAAGGACGTCGTCGACCTGCTCAACGCGACGTACGAGAAGCACACCCGGCGCGAGCCGTGGCAGGCCGGCGACCTGCTCCTCGTCGACAACGTGCGCACCGCACACAGCAGGGAGCCCTACACCGGGGACCGTCAGGTGCTGGTCGGCATGGCCGACCCGCGGCGCCTGGACGCCGGTGCCACCGATTCGAAGGCGAGCGAGCGATGACCGACCTGTTGCCCACCGCCGCGCAGCCGGCCCACCCCGACCCGGCCTCGCCGACGTTCGCGGTGATCTCCGGTGAGCAGGTGCAGAAGGCGCTCACCGGGCGCGAGCGGGAGATCACGGACCTGGTCGAGGCGACCTACCGGCTGCACGGGGCCGGGGACTCGGTGAACCCGCCGTCCTACTTCCTGCGGTTCCCCGACCGGCCCAGCTCGCGGATCATCGCGCTGCCGGCCTCGGTCGGCGGGTCCGTGGGCGTCGACGGCATGAAGTGGATCTCCAGCTTCCCGGACAACGTCCGCTCGGGGCTCCCCCGCGCCTCGGCGGTGCTGATCCTCAACGACCCCACGACGGGCTATCCGTTCGCCTGTCTGGAGAGCTCCATCATCAGCGCGACCCGGACGGCCGCGTCCGCAGCGCTGGCCGCCGACTGGTTCAGCCGCAACCGGCCGCGCCCGACGCGGGTCGGGTTCTTCGGCACCGGGCTGATCGCCCGCTACATCCACACCTTCCTCGCGGGCACCGGCTGGGAGTTCGAGACGGTCGGGGTGCACGACCTGGCCGCCGACAGCGCCGCCGGCTTCTGCGACTACCTGCGCCAGAGCGGGACGAGCGCGGAGGTCACCGTCCACGACAGCGCGGCGGACCTGATCCGCTCCAGCGACCTGGTGGTCTTCGCCACCGTCGCCGGACAGCCGCACGTCACCGACGCCTCGCTGTTCTCCCACAACCCCCTGGTCCTGCACGTCTCGTTGCGCGACCTGGCGCCCGAAGTCCTCCTGGCATCGGCGAACTTCGTCGACGACGTCGAGCACTGCCTGAAGGCCGACACCTCCCCGCACCTGGTCGAACAGCGCACCGGGAACCGGGACTTCCTCAACGGCACGCTGAACGACGTGATGCTCGGCCGGGCCGCGCCGCCGCCCGACCGGCCCATCGTCTTCTCGCCCTTCGGGCTCGGGGTCCTCGACCTCGCCGTCGGCAAGTACGTCTACGACGAGACGGCCGCCGCGGGAAACCTCGGCCTCATCGACAACTTCTTCCACGACCTGCGCCGGTACGGCTGAGAGCGCTGCCCTTCCCCGGTACCAGGAGGCCCACCGTGCCCGTCATATCCGCTCCCCATGACTTCAACGAAGGCCATCTCTTCGTCGACCTCAAGTCGATCTTCGGATGTCCCCTCTACCTGAAGTGCGAGGGCTTCAACTTCGCCGGCTCCATCAAGCTGAAGGCCGCGAACGAGATGGTGGAGAGCGCCGAGCGGGAGGGCATCCTCAAGCCGGACTCCGTCATCGTCGAGTCCTCGTCCGGAAACCTCGGCGTGGCGCTCAGCATGATCGCCGCGAGCAAGGGCTACAAGTTCCTGTGCGTGACGGACTCGCGCTGCAATCTGTCGACCCGGCTGCTGATGGAGGCCCTCGGCAGCAAGGTGCACATCGTGGCCGACCTGGACGAGAACGGCGGGTTCCTGGGCACGCGGATCGAGTACGTCCGCTCGCTGTGCGCCTCCGACGACCGGTACGTGTGGCTCAGCCAGTACACCAACCCGGGCAACTGGCAGGCGCACTACCGCACGACCGCACCGCAGATCGCCCGTCAGTTCCCGCGTCTGGACGTGCTGTTCGTCGGCACGGGCACCGCCGGGACGCTGATGGGGTGCGCCCGCTACTTCCGGCAGTGGCACCGCCCGGTGCGCATCGTCGCGGTGGACAGCGTGGGCTCGGTCGCGTTCGGCGGGGAGCCCGGCCGCCGGATGATCCCGGGTCTCGGGATGAGCATGCGGCCGCCGCTGCTGGACGAGTCCTACGTCAACGAGGTGATCCGGGTGGAGGAGGCGGACACCATCCGGGCCTGCCATCAAATGGCGCGGCGTGGCTTCCTGTTCGGCGGCTCCACCGGCACGGTGGTCAGCGGCGCCGCGCACTGGCTGTCCCGCCACGACACCCGTGACATGACGGCGGTGGCCATCGCGCCGGACCTGGGCGAGCGCTACCTCGACACCGTGTACCAGACCAACTGGCTCCAGGATCTGTTCGGCGACGAGATCCTCGACCCGAGCCGCCCGGCCACCGCCTTCGAGGCGGACGAACCCACACCCCGCGAGCCGGACCGCTGGCCACAGCCGTAACACCCTCCCCACCTGCCCCACCTGCCCCGTCCATCTCGGTGCCGCCCGTGTGAGGGCCCTGTGGAACAGGGCCCTCACAGGCGTCTTGCGGCGTAACCGGGGCATCCGGATTTCCGGTTACGCAGGAGGGGTGATGGTCATGTTCGAACCCGACCGTGAACAAGCGGTGGCCCGTGAGGAGCCGGTCGGCGAGTTGGTGCAACGCGCCTCGCAGCAGCTCACCGAGCTGGTGCGCGGTGAACTCCGACTGGCTCAGGCGGAGATGAAGGAGAAGGGCAAGCTCTACGGCAAGGGCGGCGGGCTCTTCGGAGGCGCCGGCCTGGTCGGCTTCCTCACACTCCAGGCCCTGGTGGCCACGGCGATCGCCGGTCTTGCCGTACCGCTTCCGGTGTGGGCCGCGGCCCTCATCGTCACCGGCGTCCTCGGCGCGGTCACGGCGGTTCTCGCCCTGACCGGCAAGAAGGAGGTCGGCCGGGCCGCCCCGCCCGCTCCGGAGCAGACCATCGACAGTGTGAAGGCCGACGTGGCCGAGATCAAGGAGAGTGCCAAGCGATGACACAGCAGCCGTTCGAGGAGTCCTCCTCCGCGAGCCCGCAGGAGCTTCGGGAGCAGGTCGAGCGGACCCGCCACGAGCTCGGGGAGACCGTGGAGGCGCTCACCGACAAGGCCGACGTCAAGGCCCGCGCCCAGGAGAAGGCGGCCGCGCTGAAGGTGCAGACCGCCGAGACCGCGCAGAAGCTGGCGGAGAAGGTGCCGGACCCGGTCAGGGAGAAGGCCGCCGTCGCGGCGACCCAGGTCCGGGCCAAGGCCGGCCAGGCGGAGCAGCTCTGGCAGGACCGGGCGCCCGAGCAGGTGCGGGACAAGCGCAAGCTGCTGCTCGCCGGTGCGGTCGCGGTGGTCGCGGTGACTCTGCTGAGCCGCCGGAAGCGCCGCTGACGCGTGTGCTCCGTACCGAACGGGCCCCGGCCGAGCGGAACTCGCTCGGCCGGGGCCCGCTGTCGTCGGCTCAGTTGGGCTGCCCGACCGGACGTACGACGACGGTGTTGATGTCGACCCCGGCCGGCTGCCGGATCGCCCAGACCACCGAGTCGGCGATCTGATCGGCGGTCAGCAGATGCCCCGGCGGCAGGCTGCCGTAGGCGTCCCAGAACGGGGTCTCCACCCGGCCGGGCGCGACCAGGGTGACGCCGACGCCGTACTCGGTGACCTGGCGCCGGGTGTTCTCGGCGAGCCCGGTGACCGCCCACTTGGTCGCCCCGTAGAGGTTGCCGGGGGTGTGCACGAACCCGGCGACGCTGCCGATGAGGACGATCCGGCCGCGGGTCTCCTTGAGGGCGTCGACGGCGGCGCGGATGAGCAGGGCCGGGCCGAGGACGTTCGTCAGCACCATCTCGCTCCACCCCGCCGGGTCGCCCTCGGCGACGGAGTCGTGCGTGGCGACACCGGCGTTGGCGATGACGGTGTCCAGCCGCCCGTACCGCTCGACGGTGCGGTCCACCGCGTCGCGGACGTCGTCGTAGGACGAGGCGCTGCCCGGGAGGGTGAGCAGTTCGCCGGGGTCGCCCACGCTCTCGGCGAACTCCCGCAGCCGGTCCTTGCCGCGTCCGGTGACGGTGACCCGGTGGCCGTCCTCCAGCAGTTGCCGGGCCACGGCCGCGCCGATGCCGCTGCCGCCGCCCGTGATGAGCGCTACCGGTGCGTCGTTCATGGTCTCTCCCTCGGTCTTCGTGGACACCGGGAGCCCATCACTTGGAGTGCTCGCGAAGTCAAGGGTTGTGGCGGGGTGCGGGCGCGATCGCGGGGAAGGCGGGTGTCATGAGCGTGGAGGAGAATTCCTTGAACGAGTCGTCCCTGCGGGCCGTGGGATGGGCGCGGTCGCTGCCCGTCAGCAGTGGGGTGAAGGCGGCGCGGGACTGGACGCGCGGCCATCTGGAGAGCCTGGACTGGGCGCGGAGCGCACCGGACACGGTGGACGCGGTGCTGCTGACCGTGTCGGAGCTGGTCACCAACGCCCATGTGCACGCCCGGGCCACCGCGCAGCTCGTGCTGACCTGGGACAGCGAGTGCCTGCATGTCACCGTGCACGACGCCTCGCCGGAGCTGCCCGAGCAGCGCAGGCCCACGACCGGGGCGACCGGCGGCCGGGGCATGCTGCTGGTGGACGCGCTGGCCGACAGTTGGGGCGCCTACCCGTGCCCGCGCGGCAAGGAGGTCACGGCCTGCTTCCGGCCGTCGGTCTGAGGGCCGGTCAGGAGCGGGCGAAGTCCTCGGGCTGGAACTCGTGGTTCTTCAGGTGCCGTTCGATGTCCTCCAGGCTGTGCCCGGTGAGTTCCGGCATCTTCCACCACACGAAGAACCAGGCGGCGACGTTGAAGAAGGCGTAGATCCAGAACACCTGGCCCACCCCGAAGGCGCTGATCATGCTGAGCAGGGTGAGGGTGATCAGGAGGTTGGTGCTCCACAGGGTGGCCGACTGGACGCTGGTGGCGGCGGCCCGCACGGCGAGCGGGTAGATCTCGGAGCCGGTGAGCCAGCCCATGAGCTGGAGGCCGCCGGCGTTGAAGAACATGAAGGCCAGCAGGCAGGCGACGATGGCGGGGACGTAGGCGCGGGTGCCGTGGCCGGTGATGTAGAAGCCGCCCAGCACGAACAGGCTCACGGCCGCGCCGGGCACCATGATCAGGGTGAGTCTGCGGCGGCCGACCTTGTCGACGATCCAGAGGCCGACGATCATCATCACCAGGTAGACCACACCGAGCGCCACGCTGACCCGGAGGGCCGCGGAGCGGGCGAAGCCGTTGTCGGTGAGGATGGTCGGCGCGTAGTAGATGATCATCTCGATGCCGGAGAGCTGTGTGAAGACGGCGATGCCGCAGCCGACGACCAGGGCCGGGCGCACCCACTTCTGCCGCAGGCCGCGCCAGCCCTGGTGGTTCCGGTCGGTGCGCTGCTGACGGCGGGCCAGGGCACTGATCTCGTTCAGCTCCGCGTCCACGTCGTAGCCCTCGGGGCGTACCCGCTTCAGGACCTTCTCCGCGCCTTCCGTGTCCCCCTTGCGCAGGATCAGCCAGCGGGGGCTCTCGGGGAGCCGCAACTGGCCCAGCAGCATGATCAGCGCGGGTGCGGCGGCCGCGCCGATGGACACCCGCCAGGACACGGCCTCACTCGCGCCGACGATGGTGGCGATGACGATGCCGACGCCGATGGCGAGCTGGAAGCAGAGGACCAGGCGGCCGCGGATCGTCCTGGGCGCCAGCTCGGCCACGTACATCGGTACGGTCTGGGTGGCGCCGCCGACGGCGAAGCCGAGCAGCACGCGGGCGACGGCCAGGCTCACCGCGTTGGGGGCTACCGCGCAGGTCAGGCTGCCCGCGATGAACACGCAGCAGATCAGCAGGATGGTGCGGTGCCGACCGAGCCGCTCGCACAGCAGGCTGCAGCTCAGTGAGCCGATGACGGCGCCCAGCAGGATTCCGGCGGCGATGGTCTCCTTCATGGTGTCCCCGATGTGGAACTCCTCGGAGATCTGGAGCAGCGCGCCGGAGATGATGCCGGTGTCGTAGCCGTAGAGCAGCCCGCTGATCGCCGACACCACGGCCGCCATCAGCATGTACCCGTTCAGGCCCTTGGTGGTGCGGGGCGTCTGACCCGCGGCTTGCGTCATCGTTCCTCCTGGGCGGTTTCGACCGATTCCGCCGCTCGAAACCGTACGTCGGAGGAACTCCCGGAGCCGGGACGGCTCGCTTCAACGGGGCGAATCGACTGAACGGGCGGCCGGCGCGGGGCCGTGGGGTCCCGTCCGAATCGAGTCAACTGGTCGCGTGGAGCGTCCGGTTGCCAGAGACGCCAGGGTCTCGCGATACAGGAGTCGTTTGCTCGGCTTTGCGGAGCGATTTTCTTTGGGTGAATTGCTGAAACGGTTCGTAGTGCGAAGGGGCGGCGGCGGGGCGCGTGTACGCCCCCCGGCTGGGACGGGCCGGCGCCTGATGACCGGAATCGCTCTTAAAGGGCAGCTCGTCCGGTCGGGACGATGGGTTCAGTCCTTGGGACCGGCGTCGTCCGTGGCGGTGGCCGGGGGCGTGAACAGGGGGAATTCCAGCATGAGCGTGCGCAAAGTTCTGGCCGTGACGGCGGCCGCGGTGGCGCTGGCGGGAAGTCAGTTGCTGGCCGGGAGCGCGTCGGCGGCGGGCGGTGTGCAGGGCCGGATCGACAGCTATCTGGCCGCCCACCCGGGCGAGCGGCAGCTCGCGGCGGACAAGGCGACGATGCCCGGCGGAACGGTGACCTTCGCCGCCTCCGACGCCGCCGCGATCAGTTGCAGCGCCGGGCACCTGTGTATCCAGGACGGCAACGGCAAGCTCTACGACTACTACTACTGCGGCTACTACGACTTCTACGGAATCGGGGACGGCTACTTCAACAACAACCAGAGCAGCGGCACCGTGGCCCGGTTCTACAACGAGAACGGCACCGAGCGCTGGAGCAGCCGGGCCCCGCAGAGCGGCACCGCGTCCTGGACGCCGGTCTGGCACATCCGCCCCTGCTGACCGTCAGGGACACCGACAGCACTGCTCCCCGCCTTGAGCCGAGGCGGGGAGCAGCGCTGTCCGGGGGGGCGATCAGAACGCCGTCAGCGTGAGCGTGAAGCCGGAGGGCGCCGTGTCCTGGATGAAGGAGGCGAAGTCGGCGACGTCGTCGAAGGCGAAGCCGTACGCCTTGCCGTCCTTGGTGGCCGCGTGGATGGCCTTGGAGTAGTGGTTGGTCAGCTCGGCCTGGTAGAAGGCGGCCGGGTCGGTGCTGGGCTGCGCGGTGTCGGTGAGCAGTGTCGAGCGGTTGAAGCCGGCGCCGAGGACGGCGGCGACGGGCCCGGTGGTGCCGTCGTTCGGGGCGGCGAGGTTGCCGTCGCAGAAGAGGACGTCACGGGTGGAGGGCTTGGCGAAGGACACCGAGGCCGGCCCGTCGAAGGTGAAGCGGTCGCCGCGGACCCGGCCGGTGAAGGTGCCGGCGTTGGTGGTGATCTTCAGGTCCTTGCCGGTGAAGGTGGACCACACCTCGTCGATGTACGGCGCGAAGTAGTCCTTGGCGAACAGTCCCGCGTCCAGCCCGTGCCCCGGCGCGATGATGCGCTTGTCGTCCACGACCAGCTTGGAGAACTCCGCGACCTCCTTGACGGCGGCGAACGCGGCGGCGCGGCCCCCGTCCCGGATGCCGCCGGTCGTCTGGTCCTTCTCGCCGGTGAGCCGGATGCTCATCGGCACGCTGAACATGTCGACCATGGTGGTGTTGCAGAACATGCCGGACGCGTTGTACGTGAACTCGGCACAGTCGTGCAGCACACCGAAGTTGGGGTCGGACTCGACCCAGCCGGCCGGGAACTGGAGCGCCGCGTTGCCGTTGCCGTCGGTGACGGCCTTCATCTTCAGCTTGTCGCCGAGCGAGACGTAGATACGGCCCGACATGAACGGCAGGGACAGCTTGGTCTCACCGCTGCCCGCGAGCGGTATCGCGTAGTCGGTGAAGCCGTCGGCGCCGTTGTCGGAGACGGCGATGGGCGCGAGGGTGCCGTCCTGCTTGAGGCGGACCTGCTTGCCGTCGACGTTGCCGACGACGTAGACGTTCACGGACGCGTTGTCGAACGAGCCGCTGTTGTTGACGACGGTCACCGGCAGCGATCCCGACGCCGCGCGGGTCGTGTTGCCGCCGTTGCCGCCGCTGTCGCCCGGCTGGTCGGCGAGGGCGAAGGGGGCGATGGCGGCGCCCGCGGGGATGGCCACGGCCGCGCCGCCCAGGGCGAACATCAGCTTGCGGCGGGTCAGGTTGCGCTGGTGACGAGGCGACATGCGGGGAACTCCTTGCAGTGGGGGACGCACCCGGCCGGGGCCGGGACAACACGGGGACGGTCAGGGGGGCCGGGGTCGAAAACCCGCCGACTCCCGGCCCTGGGACCTCAGTTCTGGGCGGAGACGTGGACGTAGTCCACGGTCATCGTCTGCGGGAAGGACGTACCGGCGTCGGGGCTGCCGGGCCAGTCACCGCCGACCGCGAGGTTGAGGATGACGAAGAAGGGGTGGTCGTAGACCCACTTGTTGCCGTTCACGTCGGCCGGGGTGCGGGTCTGGTAGTTCTGGCCGTCGACGGACCAGGTGATGCCGGACGGACTCCAGTCCACCGCGAAGGTGTGGAAGTCGTCGGCGAACGGCTTGCCGTCGGGCAGGTTGTACGCGGCGCCGATCCCGCCCGCGCCGGAGTAGCCGGGGCCGTGGAGGGTGCCGTGGACCGTGGCGGGCTCCTTGCCGACGTTCTCCATGATGTCGATCTCGCCGCTGCTGGGCCAGCCCGCGCTGCCGAGGTCGTCGCCCAGCATCCAGAAGGCCGGCCAGATGCCCTGGCCGCGCGGGATCTTGATGCGGGCCTCGAAGTGGCCGTACTTCTGCGTGAAGGTCCGCGCCGTGTTCAGCCGCGCGGAGGTGAACTGACAGGGCCCGTTCCAGCAGTTCAGGTTCGGGTCGGTGTTCTTGCGGGCGGTGATGACCAGGTTGCCGTTGCCGTCGAGGGCGGCGTTGTCGGTGCTGTTCGTGTAGTACTGCAGCTCGTGGTTGCCGTTGCCGCTGCCGCCCGTCTCCAGGGTCCAGCGGGAGCTGTCCGGCGCGCTGCCCGCGGCGCCGTCGAAGTCGTCGGACCAGCTCAGCGCGGCCGCCGGAGCGGCGTCGGCGCGGTGGGCGCCGGGGCCCGTGGTGTTGAGCAGCACACCGGCGGCGAGCGCGGCGGCGCTTCCGCAGATCAGTCCGCGGTAGGACCAGCGGCGTAAACGATGACCAGCCATGACCAGAACACACCCTGTTCTCTGTGGGGGGGACGTACGGGGCACGTCCTCGACCGTGGGGGACGGGACGAGCGCCGGAAGGGCACGCCGCACACACCGGACCCGGAGGTCTGAGAGCGCTCTCACGGATACGGCGAGCACCACCGGCAGGCCCCGACCATACGCCTCGGCCCCACCGGCTCCAACCGCCCCGACGACCTCTCAAATCGCCCATGAGCAACGGGTATCCGAACAAACGACAGCCGCACCCGGCGATGTTTAATCCTCGATTAACCTCCCCTTAAGTCACGGCGGAGGAGCGGCAGTTGACGTCCTGACCTGCGAGTGCGCGGTGTGTCACGGAGCGGGCGCGCCCCAGTACGCACCGTCGGCACAGGCGCCAACCGGACATACGAAGACCCCCCGTCACCGCGAGGGCGACGAGGGGTCTTCTCGGGGTCTCGGGGGCTAGCCCCGGTCCGCCGCCGGGCTGTCCTTCGCCAGGGCGTACAGCTCCTTGGACGTCGTGATCAGTTCCCGGCGTTCCTCGTTCGAGCCGACCATGGGCTGCGAGCCGCGCAGGGGGACCTGGGCGCTCTCGGGGAGGAACTTGACCGTGATCAGACCGATGGCGCCGGCCAGCATCAGGTAGTACGCGGGCATCAGGTCGTCGCCGGTGGCGTCCACCAGCGCGGCGGTCACCAGCGGGGTCGTCCCGCCGAAGGCCGCGACCGCGAAGTTGAAGCCGATGCCCATCGCCGCGTACCGGACGGCCGTCGGGAAGAGGGCCGGCAGCGTGGCGGCGCTCGGCGCGGCGAAGCAGGCCAGCAGGGTGGACAGGATCAGCACGCCGAGGATCGGCGCCCAGGTGCCCTCCGCCTTGATCAGCAGGAAGGCCGGGACCGCCAGGATGATCATGGCGACGGCGGCCCAGCCGTACAGCGGGCGCCTGCCGATCCGGTCGCTGAGCCGGCCGAGGAAGGTGATCAGGATGACGATCCACACCATGCCGATGAGCACCAGCACGTCGGCCGAACTGCTGGACCGGCCGAGGGTCTCGGTCTGGTACGTCGGCAGATACCCCGTGACCATGTAGTTGGTGACGTTGTACAGCAGCACCAGGCCCATGCAGATGAGCAGCGCGGCCCAGTGCCTCTTGATGATGTCCTTGAACTCGCTGCCCGCCGACTCCTGGGCGAGGCTCTTCTCGTGCTCGTCGAGCTGCTGCTGGAACGCCGGGGACTCCTCCAGCTTCAGCCGCATGTAGAGGCCGATCACGCCGAGCGGACCGGCGACCAGGAACGGGATGCGCCAGCCCCAGGAGAGCATCTCGGCGTCCGACAGCAGCAGGTTCAGCACGGTGACCAGGGCGGAGCCGAGCGCGTAGCCGACGAAGGTGCCGAAGTCGAGCCAGCTCGAGAGGAAGCCGCGCCGCCGGTCGGGTGAGTACTCCGCGACGAAGGTGGTCGCACCGCCGTACTCGCCGCCGGTGGAGAAGCCCTGCACCATGCGGGCGACCAGCAGCAGGATGGGTGCCGCGATGCCGATGGTGGAGTAGCCGGGGATCACACCGATGGCGAAGGTGCCGATGGCCATCATGATCATGGTGGTGGCCAGCACCTTCTGCCGGCCGAGCCGGTCGCCGAGCGGTCCGAAGACCAGCCCGCCGAGGGGACGCACCACGAAGGCGGCGGCGAAGGTGGCGAAGGAGGAGATCACCTGGGCGCCCGGGGAGGCGCCGGGGAAGAACACCTTGCCGAGCGTGGCGGCGAGGTAGCTGTAGACCCCGAAGTCGAACCACTCCATGCAGTTGCCGAGCGCCGAGGCACCGACGGCTCGCTTGAGCAGAGGGGGTTCGACGACCTGGACGTCGTCCTTGCGGAAGGCGCCCCGATTGCGCCGCAGTCTCTGGGTCAGCTCCTCGCGGACCTGGTGGGGGAGGTCCGTCACGGCCTTGGAGGTCTTCCTCTTTATGCCTGAGGGCCGCTCTCCGTCGGACAGGGCATCACTCACTGCCGCTCCTTTCGCCGTCGGTGTCACCGGATGCGCTTTCTCCGGCCGCACCGGGCATCAGCCCCGTGTCCCATCCTGCTGCCCAACGCCACACACGTCACACCGGCCACGTGCACATGGGCGAATGCCGAGGTCAGGGCTGTGTTGATTAAGAAACAAGGCAGCTCAATCCCATGAGGTACGGCGGTTGGACTTCGGGCTTTTGAGGGCGCAGGGTGTATCAGCCCCGCTTCCCGGGGGCACCCCCTACGGCACCACCCGGAGATCACCCGATGAACCATGTCGCGGACCCCGCTCGCTACGACGGCACGATGCGCTACCGGCGCACCGGCCGCTCGGGGCTCGACCTGCCCCTGCTGTCGCTGGGCTACTGGCACAACTTCGGTGACGACCGGCCCTTCGAGACCCAGCGCGAGATCGCGCTGCGCGCCTTCGACCTGGGGATCACCCACCACGACCTGGCGAACAACTACGGTCCGCCCTACGGCTCGGCGGAGATCAACTTCGGCCGGCTGATGAAGCAGGACCTCGCGCCGTACCGGGACGAGCTGGTGGTCTCCACCAAGGCGGGCTGGGACATGTGGCCGGGCCCCTACGGTCAGGGCGGTGGCTCGCGCAAGTATGTGCTGGCCTCACTGGACCAGTCGCTGAAGCGTATGGGCCTGGACTATGTGGACATCTTCTACTCCCACCGGCTGGACGCGAGCACGCCGCTGGAGGAGACGATGGGCGCGCTCGACACCGCCGTCCGCCAGGGCAAGGCGCTGTACGTCGGCATCTCCTCCTACGACGCCGAGCGCACCCGGCAGGCCGCGGCGATCCTGCGCGAGCTGGGCACGCCGATGCTGATCCACCAGCCGTCGTACAACATGCTCAACCGCTGGATCGAGACCGAGGGTCTGCTGGACGTGGCCGAGGAGGAGGGCTTCGGTGTCATCGGCTTCACGGCGCTGGCGCAGGGCCTGCTGACCGGCCGCTACCTGGACGGCGTGCCCGAGGACTCGCGGGCGGCGGCGGGCAAGTCCTTCGACCCGTCCTGGCTGACCGAGGACATGCGCGGCCGGCTGCGCGCCCTGAACGACATCGCGGCCCGGCGCGGCCAGACCCTGGCCCAGATGGCGCTGGCCTGGGCGCTGCGCGACGAGCGGGTGACCTCGCTGGTCATCGGCGCCTCGCGCACCGAGCAGCTCGAGCAGAACGTGGCGGCGCTTCAGAACCTGGAGTTCGGCGCCGAGGAGCTGGCCGAGATCGACAAGTACGCCACGGACGGCGGGGTCGACCTGTGGGCCGACGCCCGGCAGGGCAACCTCGGCGGCTGAACAACGGCATGATGTGACCCCCAGGTCACGAGGGGGCGGCGGCGCGGCGCGGCGTACGGTGATGCCATGCCGCCTCCCCTCCCCGGCCCCCTGGCGCCACTGGCACCGCTGCTCGGTCACTACGGCTACTGGGCCGTCGGCGCGGTCGTCTTCCTGGAGGACTTCGGGGTACCGGCGCCGGGCGAGACGATCCTGCTGGCCGCCGGGGTCTATGCCGGCGCGGGCGAGCTGAACATCGTCGCCGTGGCGGCCATCGCCTTCGCGGCCGCCGTGCTCGGCGACAACGTGGGTTACGTGATCGGCCGTACCGGCGGCCGGGCGTTCGTGGAGCGCTGGGGCAAGTACATCCTGCTGACGCCGAAGCGCTTCGAGGCGGCGGAGGGGTTCTTCCGGCGGCACGGCGGCAAGATCGTCACGGTGGCCCGGTTCGTGGAGGGTCTGCGCCAGGCCAACGGGATCATCGCGGGCACCACCGGGATGCCCTGGCCCCGCTTCCTCGCCTTCAACGCGCTCGGGGCGGCCCTCTGGGTGGGCCTGTGGTCCTCGCTGGCGTACCTGGCGGGCAGCCACATCACGGCCGTGTACGACGAGATCGTCCGCTATCAGCGTTACGTGCTCATCGCGGCCGGATTGCTGGTGGCGGCGCTGGCCGTCCGGCATCTCGTGCGGCGTCGCCGGGCCCGCCGGAGGGACGCCGGTCCATGAATTTCGGCATTTCTGGTTTGGCCCGCCGAGGTGGGGATAGCCGGATGTCGACCACGCACCGAAAACGTTGGGATGTGAATACCCCATGGCTGGTGACCAGAAGGGCAAGGCCAAGGCGGAGCAGCTCAAGGGCAAGGTCAAGGAGACCATGGGCAAGGCCGTCGGGAACGAGCGCATGGAGGCCGAGGGCCGCGCCGAAGGCGCCAAGGGCGATGCCCGTCAGGCCAAGGAGAAGGCGAAGGACACGTTCAAACACTGAGTCGGTGCGATGCCGTACCGGGGCGGGCCCGGAAATCCCTTTCGCGGATTTCCGGGCCCGCCGCTTTGTTTCCTGTGTTTCACGGGGCCGTTCTCATGCGTCCGGGCGATTCCTTCCCTCACGCCCCTTGATCGGCCGAGCATGGGGTAGCCGGGTGGAGAAGGGACGATCCTCCGCGATCGCACGACGGGGCCCCGACGGGCCACCACGGGAGAAGGGCGATTCCGCATGGACCTCCCCCTCACGGCAGACACCATGACGCGGACCACGCCGGACCTGCCGCGCTACAGCCGCCGCTGGGACGCGGGCACCGCGTCCCTCCCGGAGGCCAGGGACGCGGTCGCCGGCCTGCTCGCCCGGGTCCGCCCCACGCCCTCGGCACGTGCCGTGCAGGACGCGCAGCTCGTCGCCAGCGAGCTGGTGACCAACGCGCTCAAGCACGCGCCGGGGCCGTTCACGCTGCACATGGAAGTGGTACCGGACCCGGCGGCGCTGCGGATCAGTGTCACGGACTCCTCGCCCCAACCGCCCCGGCACCGCCCGCCGGACCCGGAGCGGGTGGGCGGGCACGGGCTGCGTCTGGTGAGCCTGCTCTGCGGCGCCCTGGAGGTCACTTTGCTGGGCCGCGGCAAGCGGGTCACCGCGTCGGTCGCACTGGCCTAACGGCCGGGCGGCGGCCGGGCGTCGTCGCCGGGGCGGAGCAGGGGGTCGGCGTCCTCCGGGGCCGGGCGGGGCGGCGGGGCCTCCCCCGCGGTCAGGTGTTCCAGCACCTCGACCAGTTCCTCGCACGCCCGCTCCACGGAGCGCCGGGTGTGCCGCTGCTCGGTGATGACCGCGGACAGCAGCAGCGCGGTCAGCGCCATGGTGCCGTTGAATCCCTGCAGCTTGACCATGACCTCGACACGGCTCAGTGCCCCGAAGGCACCCGCCCCCTCGGTGGCGGCGACGGCGGCCAGCACCGAGGTGGCCAGCGCGCAGAGCATGCTGCCGACCAGCTCGAAGCGCAGCGCCCCCCAGATGATCAGCGGATACACCAGGAACAGCAGGCTGAGGTGGCTGTAGACGGCGGGCGGTACGACACAGACGGCGGCCACGGCCAGCGCGGCGGCCTCCCAGCGGCGGGGCGTCGGCCGCAGCCCCTGGGCGTGGCCGAGCAGGAGCAGCAGCGGGGTGACCAGCAGGACGCCCATGGCGTCACCGACCCACCAGGCGAGCCACACCGTCCAGAAGGTGTGCGCGGGCATCCGGTCGGTCGCCACGAGCAGGGCGACACCCAGGGTCGAGCTGATCAGCATGGCGCCCAGCGCGCCGAAGAACACCAGCGCCAGCCCGTCCCGCAGCCGCCTGAGGTCGGTACGGAACCCGGCCCGGCGCAGCAGCAGCACCGCCACCACCGGGGCCAGGGTGTTGCCGACGAGATAGCCGAGCGAGTACAGCACCGGCGTGTCCAGCGACAGCACGATCAGGTACGCGCCGATCGTGACGCCGGGCCAGTACCGCACGCCGAGGCTGAGCAGGGCGGCGACGGCGACACCGGTCGGCGGCCAGATGGGCGTGACGACGGCCCCGTCCACGGTGAGCTTGCAGAGCAGGCCGAGGCGCCCGGCCGCGAAGTAGCAGACCGCGACGGCCACGACCAGGGCGACATGGCCGCCCGGCCGACGCGCTTCAGGGAATGCCGCCACCCGGCAACTCTCACACCCCTCGGGCGGGAGCGGCGAGGCGAACGGCGCCTATGGCCTAACGACGCGGGGCTGCGCGGGCGGTGGCGGGGTGTTCGGACCGTCGTGGCCGACGACGAGTACGGCCGCGTCGTCGTCGTGGCCCACGTTGTCGGCGCCCTTGATCACGGCGGCGGCGAGCGCGTGCACCTTCAGGCCGGCGACGGCGGCGATGCCTGCGAGGCGGACGACCTGGGCGAGGCCGTCCTCGACGTGCAGCGAGGGCCCTTCCACCACGCCGTCGGTGAGCAGGACGAAGACGCCGCCGGTGGAGAGCCGGTGGCGGGTGACGCGGTAGTCCATGCCGGGCTGGATGCCGAGCGGGGGCCCGCCCATGTCGTGGACGACGCCGGACTTGCCGTCGGCGGTGGCCCAGACGAAGGGGATGTGCCCGGCCCGCGCGCTCTCCAGGACGCCCGTGACGGGGTCGAGCCGGAGGAAGGTGCAGGTGGCGAAGAGGTCGCTGCCGAGGGTGAGCAGCAGGTCGTTGGTGCGGGCGAGGAGTTCGCCCGGTCCGCTGGTGACGGAGGCGAGCGCGCGCAGGGCGGCCCGGACCTGGCCCATGAAGGCGGCGGCCTCGATGTTGTGGCCCTGGACGTCGCCGATGGTGAGGCCGATCTTGCCGTCCGGCATGGCGAAGGCGTCGTACCAGTCGCCGCCCACGTTGAGGCCCTGGTTGGCCGGGGCGTAGCGCACCGCGAGGTGGAGGCCGGGGCGGCTGGGCAGGTCGCGCGGGAGCATGCCGCGCTGGAGGGCGATGGCCAGCTCGACCTGGCTGCGCTGCTGTTCCGCGCGCTCACGTGCCTGGGCGGTGAGCGAGCCGAGTCTGGCCAGCAGCTCGTCGCCTTCGTCCGTGGGGCGCTTGCGGAACATCGTTCACTTCCGGTGGGCGGTGATCCTGGCGGGCCGTTGTCTGGATTTTACCCATATGGGCGCTTTCGGCGTCCGGGGCGGCCCGCCAGGGTCCGTCAGTGCACCTGGGAGTCGATGCCGGTGATCACGGCGGGCCCGAGCGGCGCGGTGTTCTCGTCCAGCCCGACCGTCCGCAGGGCCTCGTCCGCCAGGCGGCGGGCCTCCTGCTCGGCGTGCTTGTTGTTGTCGGCCTCGACGGTGAGGTGGAGGGTGAAGGTGCCGTCCTCGTTCACGTTGACGGTGTCGAGGTCCTCGGCGCTGCCCAGGTCGGTGCCGTGCGGGTCGGCGGGACGCAGGGCGCGGCCGAGCCGCACGCGGGTGTCGGCCTCGATGTCCGCGGTGAAGGTGCCGGGCACGGTGATCACGTAGGTCGTCATGGTCGTCCTTTCCTCGAAGCCCCCGTCTACCCGCTTTCCGCACGTTCGCACCGGCGTGGATCACAGGGGTGAATGGACGAGCACCGTGACGTAGGCGCCGTACAGCACGGAGACGACGGCCAGGGCGCCGCCGACCACGAGGGCCGCGGCGGGGCGGGTGCGCCAAGTGCGGGTGAGGGCGAGGGCGGCCGGGATGAGCAGCGGGAAGGCCGGCAGCAGGAAGCGCGGCTTGGAGGAGAAGGAGCCGGAGCCGAGGACCACCAGCAGTACCAGGACGCCGGCGAAGGCCACCAGGGCCAGCGGGGCGCGTTCCAGGCAGAGCAGCGCGAACAGCACCAGGCTGATCAGGACGAGCGCGAGGGCGACGGGGTAGATGACCCGGCCGCCGTGGGCGAGGAGCGCGCCGACGAAACGGGCGGCCCCGGCGCCGAAGTCGACACGGGAGCCCCAGGCGCCCTGCACGGTGAAGTAGCCGCCCGTCAGGTCGCCGGTGCACCACCCCACCCAGAGGACGTAGCCGAGCCAGCCGAGCGGGGCGAGCAGACAGGCCGCCCAAACGCCGGGGGCGCCCTGTCCGCGCCGCAGCCAGAGGTGCTGTGCGGCGGCGGCGATGACGGCGGCCGCCACGGCGAAGCCGGTGGGCCGGGCGAGGCCTGCCAGGAGGGCGAGAGTGCCCGCCCAGAGCCAGCGGTCCCTGAGCACGCAGTACAGGGACCAGGCGGCCAGGGCGGCGAAGAGGGACTCGGTGTAGGCGATGGTCAGCTCCACCGCGTGCGGCAGCGCGGCCCACAGGGCGACGAGGGCGGTGGCGGTGGCGCGGCCGTACAGATGGTGGCCGATGAGGTAGACGCCGTACGCGGCGACGCCGGCGGCGGTCCAGGAGACGAGGAGGGCCGCGGCGGCCGGGGTGAGCGGGAGGACGGTGTCGGCGGCCCGGACCAGCGCCGGATAGAGCGGGAAGAACGCCCAGTCGCTCTGCACTCCCCCGGTGGGGGTGATCCAGATGAGCCGGCCGTAGCCGTGGGCGGCGATGTTGAGGTACCAGCGCGAGTCCCAGGAGTGGGCGAGGTTGTGCACCAGCGGGCGGTCGGTCAGCGCGTTGGTGGCGATCACGGCGGCGATGCCCGCCGCGCGGACCGCGGCGAACAGCGCGAGGGCGAGGAGGGCGCCGTGCGGTGCGCGGTGGCGGACGATCCGGGGTAGTGCGCGGCGGCGCGGCGGGCCGGGGGCGGTGGCCGCTCCGGGCCGGGGTGCGGAAGACGTGATCACGCTCCGACCATGGTCACGGGGTACGGGCGGTGCAACGCGGTGCCAGGGTGTCGCGCCTTCTTCCACCCTGATTCAGGAACGCCGCCCCGGGCGACCCCCCTGACAGGCGGCTCTGGTGATCAAAGTAGGGTGTGTCTACCATATGAGCGCCGCCTAGCTCGAAAGATAGATCTGTGACTGTCAACGACGACTCGTTCACGAACTGGAAGCACCGCGAGGAGATCGCGGAGTCGATGATCCCGATCATCGGGAAGCTGCACCGCGAGCGGGACGTGACCGTCCTGCTGCACAGCCGCTCCCTGGTGAACAAGTCGGTGGTCAGCATCCTCAAGACCCACCGCTTCGCCCGGCAGATCGCGGGTGCGGAGCTGTCGGTCACCGAGACGATGCCGTTCCTCCAGGCGCTGGCCGCCCTCGACCTCGGCCCCTCCCAGATCGACCTCGGCATGCTGGCCGCGACGTACAAGGCCGACGACCGGGGACTGAGCGTGGCGGAGTTCACCGCCGACGCGGTCGCCGGGGCCACCGGCGCCGAGAAGATCGAGCGCCGGGCGCCGCGCGACGTCGTGCTGTACGGCTTCGGCCGGATCGGCCGGCTGGTCGCGCGCCTGCTGATCGAGAAGGCCGGTTCGGGCAACGGCCTGCGCCTGCGGGCCGTCGTGGTCCGGGGCGGTGGCGCCAAGGCCGCCGGCGACCTGGTCAAGCGGGCCTCGCTGCTGCGCCGCGACTCGATCCACGGCCAGTTCCAGGGCACCATCACGGTGGACGAGGACGCCAGCACGATCATCGCCAACGGCAACGAGATCAAGGTGATCTACGCCGACGACCCGTCGTCCGTGGACTACACCGAGTACGGCATCCACGACGCCATCCTGATCGACAACACCGGCAACTGGCGTGACCGCGCGGGCCTGTCGAAGCACCTGCGGCCCGGCATCGACAAGGTCGTGCTGACCGCGCCCGGCAAGGGTGACGTGCCGAACATCGTGCACGGCGTCAACCACGACACGATCAAGCCGGACGAGCAGATCCTGTCCTGCGCCTCCTGCACCACCAACGCCATCGTCCCGCCGCTGAAGGCCATGGACGACGAGTACGGGGTGCTGCGCGGCCACGTCGAGACGGTCCACTCGTTCACCAACGACCAGAACCTGCTGGACAATTACCACAAGGCCGAGCGCCGGGGCCGGTCCGCGCCGCTCAACATGGTGATCACCGAGACCGGCGCCGCGTCCGCCGTGTCGAAGGCGCTGCCGGAGCTGAAGGCGCCGATCACCGGCAGCTCGATCCGGGTGCCGGTGCCGGACGTGTCGATCGCCATCCTGAACCTGCGCCTCGGCCGCGAGACCACCCGCGAGGAGGTCCACGACTACCTGCGCGAGGTGTCACTGACCTCCCCGCTCAAGCGCCAGATCGACTTCACCACGGCGCCCGACGCGGTCTCCAGCGACTTCATCGGCTCCCGCCACGCCTCCATCGTCGACGGCGGCGCCCTGAAGGTCGACGGCGACAACGCGATCCTCTACCTCTGGTACGACAACGAGTTCGGCTACTCCTGCCAGGTGGTCCGCGTCGTCCAGCACGTCTCGGGCGTGGAGTACCCGACGTACCCGGCACCGGAGGTCTGAGAGACCCGCTAGCCGCGCTGCGCAGGTTCGCCCCGCTTACTGGACGCCGCGTCTCCCGCTCCGGCATTCCCACGCCGGAGCGGGAGGCGACGACAAGAGGCTCAGCGACGCCCGATCGGCCCCACCCTCCTCCGGGAGAGCGGTGAGTGTGACGGCAAGCGGGGTCCCGTGGCGGTCGACGATCAGGTGGTGCTTGGAGCTGGGACGAGCACGGTCGACAGGTGCAGACGCCGGCCTCGGTCCAGTCCCGCAATCGCCGCCAGGCCGTGACGGAGCAGCCCACGGTCTCGGCCGGGATGTCGCGCCAAGAGACGCCGGTCCGCAGGACGTACATGATTCCGGCGAGGGCCACCTGGTCCGGAACGCGAAGCCGCCCAGGATGGCGGCGGCGTCGTTCGGGAGGGAGCGGCAGCAGCGGGGCCACCCGCTCCCACAGGTCGTTCGGGACAAGATCAGTGCGTACCCGAGCACCCTGCCGACCACCAGCGGACAACGCACGAGGGTGCGCCACCCGGTAGGGGGTCCGGGCGACGCATCGGACGGCGCGGGGTTACAGGACCGCGACGGTGAACGCCACGGGGTTGGAGGTGGTGCTGTAGGCGGTGTAGACGGTGATGGTGTCGGCGGCGTTGCCGCAGGTCGCGGTGGGGTAGTTGCGGATGTCGAGGTTGTAGGTGCCCACCCCGGCGTTGACGTTGCCGACCACGACGGCGTCCTTGAGGGTGATGTCCGGGTCGGAGACCACAACGCAGTAGGCCGCCTGCCCGATCCTGCGGGATGAGGAGACGTTCTTGGCGGCGGTGAGGGTGCCGGCGGCGTCGACCTGGGCGGCGGCGCGGGCGTAGGGGGCGTACAGCTCGGCGGGTGCCGCCACTGCCGTACTGGCCAGGGCGGGGACCCACACCAGGGCGGCGAGGGACAGGGCGATGGCGCGAGCGCGCCCGGTGATGCTGTGAGACATGAGGGCTTCCTTCTTCTCGGCCGCCTCACCTGTGTACCGGGGCGACCGGGTTGTGCCGGCGAGCGGGTGGTCCCGCCTCGCGGCCTCAAGGCGGGTGGGTCAGGGGACGAGCAGCATGAACGGCGCGTCGGCCTGAAGGTTGCGTTCGCCGGTGTAGACGGTCACCGTCTCTGCCGCATTGCCGCACTCGGGCGACGGGCTGGTGCGCAGATTGATCGCGTACTGCGGGCCGCCGGTCGTGATGAGGGTGGCGACCGGGGTGCTGCGGCTCACCTCGATCCTGGTGGCGTCGTCGAACGTCACGCAGTAGATGCCCGTGGCAATCCTGGTGGACGACTTGATTCCCTTGGACTGGGCTCGCGTGCCGTCCGCATTGATCTGGGCGGACGCCTGGGCATACGGAGCCTTGGCCTTGACGGCCGCATCGTCCGCCATCGCCATACCCCGGCCGCCCCTGCGGCCAGGAGCGCCAGCGCCGCAGCAGTCCCGATGAGCCCCTGACGCGTCTCAATGGTCTTGATCATGACTTCCTTCCGTGGGTGTGACCGCCCAACCGGCCTGATCACGGAAGGTATGCAAGCGGGCACTAAAGGTAATGCTCAAGTCGGGAGTGGAACTCTCACCTGAACGTGTCAGAAGCGACCGTCGCGGGGAGGGAGGCGTGGAAGCGCGTGGCAAGTTACGGTCCGCCCGCGTCGCCTACCGCAACCGTCAGTCAGGCCCCCGCGACCTGTCACGGAGTCACGGGGGCCTCTTTTTGGGCACCCTGAGATGCAGTTAGCCTCGCCCCATGATTCGCGCTGTGATCTTCGACGTTGGCGAGTGTCTGGTGGACGAGACCACCGAGTACGGCACCTGGGCCGACTGGCTCGGCGTCCCCCGCCACACCTTCGCCGCCACGTTCGGCGCCGTCATCGCCCAGGGTCGGGACTACCGCGAGGTCTTCCAGGAGTTCCAGCCCGGCTTCGACCTCTACAAGGAGCGCGAGAAGCGCGCGGCGGCGGGCAAGCCGGAGCACTTCGACGAGGACGACCTCTACCCCGACGTCCGCGACGCGCTCGCAGCCCTCCGCGCGGACGGCCTGTGGCTCGGCATCGCCGGGAACCAGACCGTGCGCGCCGGCGGCATCCTTCGCGAACTGTTCACGCCGAACGTCGACCTCATCGGCACGAGCGACGACTGGGGCGCCTCGAAGCCCGACCGTGTGTTCTTCGACCGCGTTGCCCAGGTCGTTCCGGCCGAGCCCGGCGAGATGCTGTACGTCGGCGACCGCGTCGACAATGACATCGCGCCCGCCCGCGCGGCCGGCATGCACACCGCGCTCGTACGGCGTGGCCCGTGGGCGACGATCCAGTGGAACACCCAGGAAGCGGAGAAGCTCCCCACCTTCCGGGTGGAGAGCCTCCTCGAACTACCGCCGCTGATCCGCGACTTCAACGAGCGAGAGCGCTGACGGTCGTCGACCAGCCATACAGCCGGTCGTCCAACTCCCGGACGCAGCGTTCGTGCTGTTGCGGGACGAGCGCCCGCCTCACGTCTCGCACCCGCTCCATACCCGTCGCGTACCAGGTGCGCTCCAACTGCTCCAAGGCGCGGACCGGGTACTCGCACGCGGCCTCAGGCTCGCCGGCCGTAGCCTCAACGGCGGCCAAGTCGCCGAGGACGACCGTGGTCTGCTTCTCCTCGCTCGGATCGAGCGCCTCGAGGGCTTCGAGGGCTTCGAGGGCTTCGAGGGCTTCGAGGAGCTTCGTCCGGGCCTGCGGCAGATGCCCGGCCTTGAGCTGGACGTTGCCCTTGAACGCCGCGAGCCGGACGGGGCTGAACCAGTCCAGCCACTCCGGGCTCGGGTGTTCGCCGCCGCGCGCTTGGACGTCCTCCGCATGCCCGATCAGGTGCAGCGCGGTCCGCGTGTGCCCGCAGCGGGTCTCGCACTCGGCCTCGACGGCGTCCAGCCACGCCAGCAGTTCGGCCGACGCCGGGCCCCCTGCGGGCGTAGGTCCGGGCAGCCGTCATCCGCTCAACGGCCGCTTCCCGCTCGCCCGTCCAGGCCGGGATGAACGCGGTGTGCGCCAGGATGGCAGCGCCGAGAAGGACGTCGTCGGCTTCGTCGGCGGCCTGGAGCGCTCGGAGCAGGGTATGCGCGGCGCGGTCGGGCTCGCGCATGTCGAAGAACTCGACGCCGCCCGCCAGTAGCAGGGTCTCCGCCAGCGCGGCCGCGACCCGCGCCCGTGTCTGCCCGCGCGTCTCCGGCAGCAGCGCGCAGCCCATCGTGGCGTGCGCGGGGCGGCCGGATGCAGGGTAGCCGGGGCGACCGACCAGTACAGCCGCCGGTGCGAGCGGGTGACGGCCTCGTAGTCGTCGGCGGGGGTGGCGGGCTGCATGGCGACGGCCTGGGACGGCATCGCGGCCAGACCACCCGCCGTCGCCGTGGCTGCCAGCACCGTGCGGCGGGCGGGGTTCACCCCGCCTGGCGGGGTGAACCCCAGCGCCTCCAGATCCTTCCCGAGGACGCGGGTCAGGGCCTGGGCCTGATCCGGATGCGGCCAGGGTGGGGTGGCGGACTCCCACCGGCGTACGTGCCGGACCCCGACGCCGAACGCGTCGGCAAGTTCCTGCGGCGAGGGATACCCGGCGGCGATCCGGGCGGAGCGGAGACGGATGTTCCCAGATGCGACCACTGCCGCACCTCCATCGAACCGGCGCTGCTGGTGAGCACCACCAGCAGCGACCGGAGCTCGGCTGGTCACCATCACCGTCTGCTCGCCCCCATGCCAGTCGCCGCTCGACCGGCGCTCTGCCCCACCCGACAAGCGCCGATCACCCGTGCCCAGGCCACGACGGCCGCACTCCGGTCGGCGGCCGTCCGCGTTTCCGCCCATGCCTGGCCTATGCCTACGCCTGACCTCCATTTGCCTAAAACCTTTAGGCAAATACATAATCGGTCAGGTTCTACGGAAGGCGGGTTCATGGTGCGTGCGGGGCTGAGTACGGAGCGGCTGGTCCGGGCCGGGGCCGAGCTGGCCGACGAGGCCGGGTTCGAGCAGGTCACGGTGTCGGCGCTGGCCCGGCGGTTCGACGTGAAGACCGCGAGCCTGTACTCGCATCTGCGCAACTCCCACGACCTGCGGACCCGGATCGCGCTGCTCGCGCTGGAGGAGCTGGCCGACCGCGCCGCCGAGGCCCTCGCCGGCCGGGCCGGGAAGGACGCCCTGGTCGCGTTCGCCAACGCCTACCGCGACTACGCCCGCGCGCACCCCGGCCGTTTCGAGGCGGCCCGGTACCGGCTGGACCCGGAGACGGCCGCCGCGAGCGCGGGCGTCCGGCACGCGGCGATGACCCGCGCGATCCTGCGCGGCTACGACCTCGCCGAACCCGACCAGACCCATGCCGTACGCCTGCTGGGCAGCGTGTTCAGCGGCTACGTCGGCCTGGAGTCGGCGGGCGGCTTCGACCACAGCGCACCCGGTTCGCAGGAGTCCTGGGACCGCGTCCTCGACGCGCTCGACGCCCTCCTGCGCAACTGGCCCGCCTCCTGAACTCCCCCGCCCCTACTGCCGACGGACCCCCGATGACCACCGACTGGACCACCACCCCTCTCACCCCCGGCCTCGTCCGGGGCGCCCTGGAGCTGGAGCGCACCGAGCGCGGCCTCCTCCCGCACCGGCTGCCCGCGCGGGCCCGCGCCCAGTCGGCCGACCCGCAACTGCACATGGTGGAGTCCCAGCCCTCCGGTGTACGGCTGGTCTTCCGCACCCGTGCCACCGCGATCGAGCTGGACACCGTGCCCACCAAGCGGGCCTACCCCGGCCTCCCGCCCCGCCCGGACGGCGTCTACGACCTGCTGGTGGACGGACGCCCGGCGGGCAGCACCTCGGTCCTGGGCGGCGACACGCTGACCATCGACATGGCCACCGGGTCCGCCGAGCTGACCCCCGGCCCGGTCGGCACCGCGCGCTTCGGCGGGCTGTCCGCCGAGGACAAGACCGTCGAGATCTGGCTGCCGCACAACGAGACCACCGTGCTGGTCGCCCTGCGCACCGACGCGCCCGTGGAGCCCGTACCCGCGCCGGACCGCCCGGTGTGGCTGCACCACGGCAGCTCCATCAGCCACGGCTCGGACGCCGCGAGCCCGACCGGTGTCTGGCCCGCCGTCGCCGCCTCGCTCGGCGGGGTCGAACTGGTCAACCTGGGCCTCGGCGGCAGCGCCCTGCTCGACCCGTTCACCGCCCGTGCGCTGCGGGACACCCCGGCCGATGTGATCAGCGTGAAGCTGGGCATCAACCTGGTCAACACCGACCTGATGCGGCTGCGCGCGTTCGGGCCCGCCGTGCACGGATTCCTGGACACCGTCCGCGAGGGGCACCCCGACACGCCGCTGCTCGTGGTCTCCCCCATCCTGTGCCCGATGCACGAGGACACCCCCGGCCCCACGATGCCGGACCTCTCCGCGCTGAGCGAGGGCCGCCTCGCCTTCCGGGCCGCCGGGGACCCGGCGGAGACCGCCCAGGGCAAGCTGACGCTGAACGCCGTACGCGCGGAGCTGGCCCGGATCGTGGCCCAGCGCTCCGCCGAGGACCCGAACCTGCACGTCCTCGACGGGCGCGAGCTGTACGGGGAGGCCGACTTCGCGGAACTGCCGCTGCCCGACGGGCTCCACCCGGAGGGCGCCGGGCACCGGCGGATCGGCGAGCGCTTCGCCGCGCTCGCCTTCGCCCCCGACGGGCCGCTGGCGCCCCGCGCCCACTGACCGCGGCGCCTCAGACGAGGTGGCCGAAGACGACCAGGTTCTCCGTGTAGTCCTTGGCCGAGTGGTCGTAGTCCCCGGCGCAGGTGATGAGCCGGACCTCGGGACGCTTGGCGTCCGCGTACACCCGCTCGCTGGGGAAGTCGTCCTTGGCGAAGGTGTCGGCGCTGTCCACGACGAAGGTCGCGGTGTTGCCGTCGGCGCGCTCCACGGAGAAGCGGTCGCCGGGCGTCAGGTCGTCGAGGTTGGCGAAGACGGCCGCCGAAGTGGCCGTGTCCACGTGGCCGGCGATCACCGAGGTGCCCTTCTCGCCGGGTGAGGCGCCCTTGCTGTACCAGCCGACGAGGTTGGTGTTGGCCGCGGGCGGGGGTTCCAACTGGCCGTTGGAGGCGAGCACGAGGGCGGTGAAGGGCGCGTCCACGCCGATCTTCGGGATGCGCAGCCGGGTCGGCGCGGAGCGGGGCAGCGGTGCTCCCGCCCGGACCGCGCCCGCCGTCGCGGTCTTGGCGCGGGCCGTGTCGGTGCCGTCGCCCGTGCCGTGGTGGCCGCCGAACACACTGAGCGCCAGAACGGCGACGGCCACGCCCCACAGCGTCAGCCGGCCGCCGCGGCCCGCGTTCTCACCGGAAGGGTCTGCTGCCATCGGACACCACCTCGCTCGGGCACGGCAGCCCAGGGATCTGGAACAAGGGGGGCGCGGGCCGCCGACGCGGTACGGCGCCGGCGGCGGCCACGGCCCCTGGGGTGCGGGGACGGTCAGGAGGCCGGCCCGGCGGCCTTCTTGCGGCGCAGCGCGTAGGCGCCGACGGCGCCGGCGGCGAGGACGGCGACGCCGCCCGTGGTCACGCCACCGGAGCCGGCGAGGGCGCCGCCACCGGTGTGCATGCCGCCGCGCGGCTCGTCGGAGTCGCCCTTGCCGCCGCTGTCCTTGCCGCCGCTGCCGCCGCCGTCGCCCTTGTCCTTGTAGCTCTCCGGGTCGAAGCGGCTGTCGTCGCCGGAATCGGAGCTCCAGTCGTCGCTGTTGACCGCGGCGAGGGCGCCCCCACCGGTGTGCACGCCGCCGCGCGGACCGTCGCTGTCGGAGTCGGAGTCGTAGGAGTCGCGGCCGGAGTCCTTGCCGCCGGAGTCCCGGCCGCCGGACTCCTTGTCACCGTCACCGGAACCCTTGTCCCGGTCCGAGTCGCTGTCCTGCTGCTTGTTGTACGAGGAGTCGTCCCGGCCGCCGTCGTCCCCGGCGAGCGCGGTGCCGGGGGTGGCCAGGGCGAGGGCGGCGGACGCGGCCGCCGTGGCGAGAAGAATGCGGGCAGAGCGCATGTCGGAGTCCTTCCGCCGTGGCCGGGCAGCGGATTCCTCATCGGCTGACATGACCCGGCCTCGACATGATCCACCGTCGGACCGGCCGTCGCCGCGCACCATCCGGGCCGTCCAGCCGGGTCAGCTCTCCACCCGTCTGCCGCAGCGACACGCCGGTACGACCCCCGAACGGGCCGACCGATCACCCGTCCGGCGGGCGGGCGCGGGCCCCGGCCGGTCCTCGGGGGCGGAACGGACGTCACCGCCCGGCATTCCGGGCAAACTTGGCCGAAAATTGTCGTAGCAATGCTCGAAGTTCCTGACGTGGCGGGGCTTTTGCGGGTCGTACCCTGGGGCCGTGATCGAGCGAGTCGAAGATCCAGCGCTGACGGCGGCCCGGCTCACCGGGCGCCGGGTCACGGGCGGCCCGGTGGGGACCGGATCGCCCGCCGAGGTCACCCTCGAGGACGGCACCACCGTCATGGTCAAGCGCGGCGACGGCCCCGGCGCGGTGCGCGCCGAGGCGGCCGGGCTGCGCTGGCTCGGTGCGGCGCGTGCGGTGCGGGTGCCGGAGGTGCTCGGGCACGACGAGTGGTCCCTGGTCAGCGAACGGGTGCCGACCGGCGCCCCCGACGCCGGAGCCGCGACGCGTTTCGGCCGCGCGCTGGCGGCCCTGCACGCCTCCGGCGCCCCCGCGTTCGGCGCCGCCCCGCCGGACGGGCCCGAGGAGGCGTACATCGGCCGGGCGCCGATGCGCAACGTCCTGAGTGACGACTGGCCCTCCTGGTACGCCGGGCACCGGGTGCTGCCGTATCTGCGGTCCGCCGTCGACGCGGGCACGGTGCGGCCGGGCGAGGCCGGGGTGATCGAGGCGGTGTGCGAGCGGCTGCCCGCGCTCGCCGGTCCCGCCGAGCCGCCCGCGCGGCTCCACGGCGACCTCTGGCAGGGCAACGTGCTGTGGGGCGCCGACGGCGAGGTCCGTGTCATCGACCCGGCGGCGCACGGCGGCCACCGGGAGACCGACCTGGCGATGCTCCGCCTCTTCGGCTGCCCGCACCTGGAGCGGGTGCTCGACGGCTACCAGGAGACGAGCCCCCTCGCCGACGGCTGGCGCGACCGGGTCGGGGCGCACCAGCTCTTCCCGCTGCTGGTGCACGCGGTGCTGTTCGGCCGGGGCTACGCGGAACAGGCCCTGTCCGCCGCGCGCGCCACCTTGGCCGGGTGAAGCAGGCTCACACCGAGGGCCGACGGGGCAGACGAATGTGCGGTGGGGCGCAGCCACCGCGCCCCGCGCGGCGTCCTTCCTGCTGACCCATCGGTTCACGGTGCCTCCCTCCGGGCTCTGGTCACGGAGTGTGAGGAAACCAACCACTCGTTCGATTCGTATAAGGACGTGAAGGACGAAACAGGGGAGAGACCATGCAACCGTTCACGCTCAACTACGCACGGCCTACCGGGCAGTTGGATGTCACCACTCCGTACGCGTACGACTCCGCCCTGCAGTTGAACGTCCTGCCGGACGGGCGGATCGCCGCGACCGACCACGCGATCCTGCTCGCCCTGGGGACGACCACCTCCACGGCGGGCTCCAAGACGCACTTCGACGACTGATCGCGGGCCTTCGACGATGACCGTGCTCATCCTGACCAGTGACGAGGACGTCACGGCGGACATGGTGGTCCTGCGGCTGGGCGAGGCGGGCGTGCCCGTCGTCCGGTTCGACCCCGCCGACCTCACCAACGGGGTGGCGCTCTCCGGCGAGTACACGGGGGACGCGCTGGGCGGCCAACTGGCCGTCGGCGGGCGTCTGGTCGGGATGAGCGGCCTGCGCTCCATCTGGGTGCGCAGGCCGGGCGACGCGGCCGCCCGTGCCGCCCAGCCGTCCTCCTGGCTGACCCAGGAGTCGGCGCAGGCGCTGTACGGGATGCTGCGGTGCAGCGACGCCCGCTGGATGAACCATCCGGACGCGGCCCGCCGCGCCCGGCACAAGCCGTGGCAGTTGCGGCTCGCCCAGCGCAGCGGGCTGCCGGTGCCGGCCACGCTGATCACCACCTTCCCGGAGACGGCGCGGCAGTTCGCCGAGCGGCACCGGGACGTGGTGGTCAAGCCGGTCTCGGGCGCGCATCCGCAGGAGCCGCCGCGCGCGGTGCCGACCAGCCGGGTGGCACCCGGCACCGACTTCAGCGCGGTGGCCTTCGGGCCGACGCTGCTCCAGCGGCGGGTGGCCAAGCGGGCCGACATCCGGCTGACGGCGGTCGGGGACCGGCTGCTGGCGGCGCGCAAACCGGTCGATCCGGCTGCCCACCCCGACCATGTGGACGTCCGCTTCGCCCCGTCCGTCTCCCCCTGGCTCGCCGCCGAGGTGCCGCCTCGGGTGGCGGTGTCGGTCCGCCGCTACCTGAAGGCCGCCGAACTGTCCTACGGCGCCTTCGACTTCGCGGAGGACGCGGAGGGGACCTGGTGGTTCCTGGAGTGCAATCAGTCGGGCCAGTTCGGTTTCGTCGAGCTGGACACCGGTCAGCCGATCGCGGAGACGATCGCCCACTGGCTGGCCGGAGACGACCGGCCCGTGGAGCCGTATTCCCACGGGAACAGGGACGCCGTGCCCTGATGCCGTAGGAATACGGCGGGAAGAAGGGAGCGCTCGATGCGCATCGGACTGCTGGGAACGGGCCCCTGGGCGCGCGCCGCACACGCCCCGGCGCTGGCCGGTCACCCCGGAGTGGAGTTCGCCGGGGTGTGGGGTCGCCGCCCGGAGGCGGCGGCCGCGCTGGCCGGGGAGTACGGGGTGCGGGCGTACCCGGACGTGGACGAGCTGCTGGCCGATGCGGTGCGCGCGGCGCGGGCCGGACGGCATCTGCTGCTGGACAAGCCGCTGGCGCTGGGGGTGGCCGAGGCGCGGGCGGTGGCCGAGGAGGCGGAGCGGGCCCGGGTGGCGTCGGTGGTGTTCTTCACCACCCGCTTCCAGAAGGAGCCGGAGGCGTGGATCGGGGAACAGGCCGCCGAGGCGGGGTGGTTCACGGCGCGGGCGCAGTGGCTGGGCTCGGTGTTCACCAGCGACAGCCCGTTCGCGGCGTCGGCGTGGCGGCGGGAGCGGGGCGCGTTGTGGGACGTGGGCCCGCACGCGCTGTCGGTCCTGCTGCCGGTGCTGGGTGACGTACGGCAGGTGCTCGCGGCCGCGCACGGTCCCGCGGACACCGTGCATCTGGTGCTGGACCACGCCACCGGGGCGTCGAGCACGCTGACCCTGAGTCTGTCGGCGCCGCCCTCGGCGGCCGGGGCCGATGTGGAGCTGCGGGGCGAGTCGGGGGTGGCGCTGCTGCCGAGGAGCTCGGAGGGCGCGGTGCCCGCGCTGGCCCGTGCGGTGGACGCGCTGGAGTCCGCCGCCCGCACCGGCCGCCGACACGCCTGCGACGCCGCGTTCGGCCTCCGGGTGACGGAGATCCTCGCGGCGGCGCAGGCGCGGCTCAGCGAACCGGCCGACTAGCCGGCCGGTTCCCCGTCCGCCCAGAAGTTCACGCGCTCCCGGACGACGGGGTAGCCGGCCGTGGCGAAGTGGGCGGCCATCGGGAAGTTCCCCTGGTCGGTGGCGGCCGCGATGAAGTCGGCGCCCTGGTCGGCGAGGAAGCGGGTGCAGTCGGCCAGCAGGTCATAGGCGTAGCCGTGGCCGCGCTGCTCGGGGACCACGCCGATGAACCCGACGCAGGGCCCGGAGGGGTTGCGGGCCGGGACGTGGATGCCGGCGATCTCGCCCTCGGGGGTGCGGGCCAGGCGCCACCACTCGCGGGGCGAGGGGCACCAGTGGAAGAAGTCCAGCTCCTGCTGGGCGGCCAGTTCGACACCGCCCTTCTCGACGGCACGGAGGGCGTGGGCGTCCAGGGTGACGGAGTGGATGCGGCGCAGGACGTCGAGGAACACGGCGTCGTCCGGTTCCGGGGTGAACTCCAGGCGGCCGGGCTGCTCGGGCAGGCCCAGGCCGGGGGTCCAGCGGTAGAGGAAGCGCTCGACGAGGGGCTCGTACCCGGCGAGGCGGGCGGCGGCGGTGCGGGTGGCGACGGCGGAGGCCAGCGCCGGGTCGTCGCGCCAGCCGGGCGGGAGGTCGAGTTCCAGTTCCGGGGTGGCCCACGGGGCGGTGCGCAGCAGTTCGGCGCCCGCCTCCTCCTCGCCCTCGGCCACGTCGAACCAGTTGATCAGCAGCGGGGTCGGGTCCTCGGCGCGGGCCCACCAGGCGGCGCGGGCGACGGGGCGTCCGTCGCGCAGGGCGACGCGCTGCCAGTCGGGGCGGTAGTGGGTGGTGCGGTGCCGCTCGCTCAGGCCGAGCGGGTCGGGCGAGTCGTGGAACAGGTGGGCACTGCTCGGGTCGAGCGTGCGGATGACCGGTGCGGTCAAGGTGTCCTCCGGGAAGATGTGCCTGTGGTCAAGGCGCTCCCGGTCCGGTCAGGGGCACACCCGGATGACGGAGTGGGGGGAGCGCGCGTGCTGTGGGATGTACATGACGCTCGCCTCCCTTCTGGTCCGTCACGGGGCGTGCTCGCGCCACAGTAGGGGAACTCCCGCGCGGGCGTCCACGGGTTTTACGGGGCGGGCGGCGGGGGCGGCCCCGGCGTAGCGTGGGCGTGTGAGATCGCCGCGTGGCTGGTCGCCGGGCCGAACGCGGGAGCGGCGCGGGTGGCTGCGGGGCGCTCCCCCGCCGCCGTGGGTGCGGGTGCTCCCGGTGCTGCTGCTGATCGCGGTCACGCTGGCCACCCTCTTCACCCCGCACGCCAGCGATCTGGGTTTCCTCCTCGGCGCGATCCCGCCGCTGGCGGTGCTGTCGTACGGGCCCCTGGCCACGGCGGTGCTGGGCGCGCTGGTGATCGTGTCGCTGCTGGTGCCGTTGACCCATCTCGACCGGCCGGGCGACACCGACCTGCTGACCATCGCCTTCGTGGCCCTGCTGAGCGTGTTCGTGTCCTACGTGCGCAGCCGCCGGGACGCCCAGTTGGACACCGAGCGGGAGATCGGCGAGGCGGTGCAGCGGGCGGTGATGCCGCCGTTGCCGGAGCGGGTCGGGGACCTGCGGTGCGTGGGGTTCAGCCGGGCCGCGCAGGACGGGACGCTGCTGGGCGGGGACTTCTTCGACGTCCGCGACGGGCCCTACGGGGTGCGGGCGGTCATGGGGGACGTGCAGGGGCACGGGCTGTCGGCGGTGCGGACGGTGGTGGCGCTGCTGGGCGCGTTCCGGGAGGCGGCGCTGGACCAGCGGGCGCTGGAGGCGGTGGCCGCCCGGATGGACCGCAGGCTGGCGGTGGACTCGTCCGGGGTCCGGCACGCGGAGCTGTTCGCCACGGCGGTGCTGCTGGAGTTCTCCGCGGACACCCGGACGGTACGGGTGGTGACCTGCGGGCATCCGCCACCGGTCCTGCTGCGCGCCGGGCGGGCGCGGGAGCTGACGGTGGCGCCGGGCCCGCCGCTGGGCATCGGCCTCCTCGGTGTCGACCCGCCGAAGGAGGTCACGGTGACCCTGGGCCCGGGCGACCGTCTGCTGATCGCCACCGACGGCCTGTGGGAGGCGCGGGACACCTCCGGCCGCTTCTATCCGCTGCCCGACCGCCTGGCCGCCCTCGCGGACACCGGCACCACCGCGCTCCCGGACGCCCTGTGGGAGGACGTACGCCACCTCGGCCACCGCGTGGACGACGACGCCAGTGTGCTGGTCCTGGCCCCGGAGAGGAGCACGGAGCAGGCGCCCCGCTGAGCCCCGGCGCTCACCCGAACGGCCGACGGGCGAGGCCGGGGAAGCGCTCCTATGCTGAAAACCCCGGGGTGTCAGCCCCGCCGCAGCTCCGGCTCTCATGTGCTTGGAGTCAGCCATGCCCCGTTCCCCAGCACGCCTGCGCCGGAGGCTCGCCACCGCGGCCGCGCTCGGCGCACTCGTCGTCCCGCTCACCGCGGCCCCCTCCCTGGCGGCACCGCCCACCGCGCCGTCCCCGAGCCCCTCCCCCACGGGCCCCGACGTACAGGCCCTCACGCCCGAGGTGAACCGGCAGATCGACGACGCCGTCCAGCGGGTGATGCGCGAAGCGAACGTCCCCGGCGTCACGGTCGGGGTCTGGACCCCCGACAAGGGGAATTACGTCCGCTCCTTCGGCGTCGCCGACAAGAGCAGCAAGCGCCCGATGTCCCCGGACCTGTACATGCGGATCGGCAGCGAGACCAAGACGTTCACCGTCACGGCGCTGCTGCAACTGGTCGACCAGGGAAAGGTGGATCTGGACGACCCGATCGGCCGGTACATCGCCGACGTGCCGAACGGCGACAAGATCACGCTGCGCCAACTCGCCGACATGCGCAGCGGCCTGTTCAACTACTCCCAGGACCCCGACTTCGTCAAGGCGCTCACCTCGGACCCGCAACGCCCCTTCACTCCGCGGCAGTTGCTCGACTACGCCTTCAAGCACCCGGTGCAGTTCCAGCCGGGCACGAAGTTCGACTACTCCAACACCAATCTGATCCTGCTCGGTCTGGTCGTGGAGCAGCAGAGCGGGCAGGGGCTCGGGGACTACATCCAGCAGCATGTGCTGGACCCCGCCGGGATGAAGCACACCTCGTTCCCCGAGGGCGCCGAGTTCCCGAAGCCGCACGCGCAGGGGTACACCGACCAGACGGCGGACGGGAAGATCGTGGAGACGGCCGGCTGGAACCCGTCCTGGGGCTGGGCGGCCGGCGCGATGGTCTCGGACCTGGAGGACCTGCGGGTGTGGTCCCGCACGGTGGCCACCGGGCGGTTCCCGGACGGCGGGCAGATGGTCTCCCCCGCCACCCAGCGCCAGCGCCTGCTCACCCCGCCGACCGGCTACCCGGACGCGGGCTACGGCCTGGGCATCTTCAATGTGCACGGCTGGATCGGCCACAACGGCTCGCTGCCGGGGTACGAGTCGCTGACGGTGTATCTGCCCTCGGCGCGCACCTCGCTGGTGGTGCTGCTGAACACCGACATCGTCCACGACGGCGAGGAGCCGAGCACCCTGTTCGGACAGGCCATCACCAAGGTGATCTCCCCCGCCCACGTCTTCGACCTGCCCGCGCAGAACGCCCAGCACTGAACCAGGTGCCGGGCGCGGGCGTGCGAGAGGGGTACGACCGGCCCCCCGCTCCGGTCGTACCCCCGCTGGACTGCCGAACTTAACCGCGCCGCCTCGCGGTGACCATCGCAGCGGTGCCCGGTCCGTGCCGGTGAGCACTCACCCGTGCACAGGTGCGTCCGCTTGGTCCCCGTTCGCTCTGGCCTCGGGGGCGGCGAGGGTGCCGTCCGCGAGGTGGGCGAGGACCACCTCGTACAGGTCGCTGCCGCCCGCGAGGAGCTGGCGTTCGAGTACGGGTTCGGCGGCGCGGACGTGTTCGCGGACCGTCTGGGCGTGCACGCCCCGCTGTTTCGCGGCGCGTTCGGCGTTGGCGCCGGCCGAGATCCAGGCGCTGAGGGTGGCGCGCAGGTCGCGGTTGTCGCCGTCCAGCCGGCCGAGCAGGTCGCGGGCCCAGTCGCGCAGCGCGGCGGAGTCGAGCAGGTCGGTGAAGCGCGGCCCGGTGTGCGGGGGCTGGGCGGTGCCGGGGTCGTAGGGGCCCTGCGCCGCCTCGGTGAGCAGGGCGAGGCGGACGGCGGTGCGGGTGGTGAGGTCGGTCAGGTCGGTGTCCAGCAGAGTCTGGAGCCGCTCCATGCGGGCGCGGACGGTGTTGCGGCTGACGCCGAGCATCTTGGCGGCGCTGACCGCGGTGAAGTCCAGGCCCAGCCGCGTGGTGGCGAGCAGCTCGGCGCGGGTGTGGTGGGGCAGGGTGTCCAGCGGGCGCAGGGTCCGGGCGGACCAGGTGCGCAGCGCGGCCGGGTCCAGCAGCCGCTCGGGGTGGGTGCGCTCGGCGTAGACGGCGCAGCGGCCGGGGCTGAACCGGGCGACGGCGAGGGCACTGACTGCCTGGCCGTAGGCCGTGGCGGTGCGGGCGAGGCGCTGGTGGCGGCTGCCGCCGAGGTAGGTGTCCGGGCGGTCGGCGACCAGGGTGCGCAGCCTCTCCCCCGGCGCCGAGGCGGGGCTGACGACGATGACATGGCCGTCCATGGCGGGGCAGCGCACGACCAGCGCGCGGCCCTCGGTGAGGTCGGCGCACTCCTCGGCGAGGGCGTCGCGTCCGGCGGGCGTGCCCTCGACGACGTAGACGCGGGCGGTGTCCTGTTCGAGCAGGCCGGGCCAGAGTCCGGCGGCGACGCGGCGTGCGGAGACCACGTCCTCCACCATGAGCAGTTGCAGGATGGCCAGGCGCAGATCGGCGGAGGCGCGGCGCAACCGGCGTGCGGAGCGGGCGAGTTCACCCTCCCTGAGCAGCAGGCCTAGGATTCCGGCGGTGCGGTGGACGATCTCGGCGGCGCGCCGGTCGAAGGGTTCGGGCCGGGCCACGGTGAGCACGGCGCCGGCCGCGCGGCCGGGTCCGGGGTGGCGGATGCCGACCAGGTGGACATGGCGTCCGCCGTCCTCCAGGGCGGCGGCGGAGATCCGGCCGGTGGCCACGTCGGCGCGGATCGCGGGATCGACGGGGAGGCGGTCACCGGCGAGGAGCCGGCCGTCGGCGTCCTCGAGGCCGACGGCGGCGCGCACGGTGCGGGCGAGCCACGCGGCGACCCGGCGCGGGTGCCGCACCGCGGGACGCAACTGGTCGAGCAGCTCTTCCGCCCACGTGGCGGCGGTGTCGTACGGCGGTGGGCCCTGGGTGCCCTCGCCGGCTCGGGCGGCCACGTCGTGCACCTCGTCCCCGTCCCCGTCTCGGCCTCGGCGTTCGACGGCCGACGTTACCCGACACCTCCGCCGCGCGTCGCCGGGTGAACACGGACAAAGCTCCGCCGGTGGCCTGGGGGGCGTTGGCCACCGGCGGAGACGGCGGGGTCCGGAGCCGGGGGGGTGCTCCGGGTGCCTCGACGTGCTGATGCCCCGGCTGCCGCGTCCTACACCCGGCCGGGTGGGGGTTGCGCGAGTGACGGGAGGTGACGGCTTAAGCTCGGCGGATGGCCAAGTACTTCGACGTGCACCCCGACAACCCGCAGCCCCGCGCCGTGGCGCAGATCGCGGACGCGGTCCGGTCGGGGTCGCTGATCGCTTATCCCACGGACTCGTGTTACGCGCTCGGGTGCAAGCTGGGCAGCAAGGACGGCATGGAGCGCATCCGCTCCATCCGCAGGCTGGACGACCGGCACCACTTCACGCTGATGTGCCAGAACTTCGCGCAGCTCGGGCAGTTCGTCCGTATCGACAACGACGTGTTCCGCGCGGTGAAGGCGGCGACGCCCGGCAGCTACACCTTCATCCTGCCGGCCACCCGCGAGGTGCCGCGCATGCTGCTGCACCCGAAGAAGAAGACCGTGGGCGTGCGCATCCCCGACCATGTGGCGACCCAGGCGCTGCTGGCCGAGCTGGGCGAGCCGCTGGTGTCCAGCACGCTGCTGCTCCCGGACGAGGAGGAGCCGCTGACCCAGGGCTGGGAGATCAAGGACCGGCTCGACCACGTGGTGGACGCGGTGGTCGACTCCGGCGAGTGCGGCACCGAGCCGACCACGGTGGTGGACTTCTCCAGCGGCGAGGCGGAGATCGTGCGGGTGGGCGCGGGCGACCCCGCGCGGTTCGAGTAGACCCACACCGCCCCGCACCGGCCCGGACCGACCAGGAAGCGTGCTCGTCATGACCGACGTACAGGGAACGACCGTCACCATCCCCACGCGGGACGGCGACGCCGATGCCTATCTGACCCACCCCGCCGACGGACGGCCGTATCCCGGCGTCCTCTTCTACCAGGACGCCTACGGGCTGCGGCCCTGGCTGAAGGGGATGGCCGACCGGCTGGCCGCCGAGGGGTACACCGTGCTCGTGCCCAACGTCTTCTACCGGCAGGGGAAAGCCCCGGTGGTGGAGCTGCCCGACTTCATCGACCCGGAGTCCGACCCCGCGATCTGGGAGCGGCTCGGCCCGCTGGTGCACTCACTGACGCCCGAGCAGGCGGAGGTGGACGCGGACGCGTTCCTGGGCCGGCTGGAGGAGTCCCCGCTGGTCGCGGCCGGGCCGGTGGCGGTGACCGGGTACTGCATGGGCGCCCGGCTGGCGCTGCGCGCGGCGGCCACGCATCCCGAGCAGGTGGCGGCGGCCGCCGGGTTCCACGGCGGCAACCTGGCCACCGACGCCCCGGACAGCCCGCATCTGGGCGCCGGCCGCATCACGGCGGAGCTGTACTTCGGCCACGCCGACCAGGACCCCTCGATGCCCGAGGAGCAGATGCGCCGCCTGGACGACGCGCTCACGGCCGCCGGGGTCCGTCACACCAGCGAGGTCTACGAGGGCGCGCCGCACGGCTACACCCAGAAGGACACCTCGTCCTACGACGCGGCGGCCGAGGAGCGCCACTGGGAGGCGCTCAACTCCCTCCTGCGGCGCACCTTCTGACGATCGCTCGGGTAACGGAACGTGTTCGGTTCAACTGATTGACACGTCCGTGACACACAAGCACTCTGAGAGCGCTCTCAAAAAGGTACGGACCAGTACCCGTGCCGCCCCGAACCCCCACACGGAGGTGGAGAGTTGACTCGAAGAATCGCTCGTTCCGCGCTGTCGGCCACGGCGACGGCGGCCCTGGTCGGCTCGGTGCTGACGTTCGGCGCCGCCGGCCAGGCCAGTGCCGCGGTGCCAGACACGATCCCGCTCCAGATCACCAACAACTCGGGCCGCTCCGAGCCGGTGTACATCTACGACCTCGGCACCCAGTTGTCCTCCGGACGGCAGGGCTGGGCCGACGCCGGCGGCACCTTCCACGCCTGGCCGGCGGGCGGCAACCCGCCGACCCCGGCACCGGACGCGGCCATCGCCGGGCCCGGTCCGGGTCAGTCCACCACCATCCGGATACCGAAGTTCTCCGGCCGCATCTACTTCTCCTACGGCCGCAAGCTGGACTTCCGCCTCACCACCGGCGGCCTGGTGCAGCCGGCCGTGCAGAACCCCTCGGACCCGAACCGGGACATCCTGTTCAGCTGGTCCGAGTACACGCTGAACGACGCCGGGCTCTGGCTCAACAGCACCCAGGTCGACATGTTCTCGGCGCCCTACGCGGTCGGCGTGAAGCGCGGCAACGGCCAGGTCGCCACCACCGGCCACCTCAAGCCGGGCGGCTACTCGGCCGTCATCAACTCGCTGCGAAGCAAGTCGGGTTGGTCGGGCCTGGTGCAGACCCGCTCGGACGGCACCGTGCTGCGCGCCCTCTCCCCGCTGTACGGCGTGGAGACCGGGGCGCTGCCCGCGAACGTGATGGACGACTACGTCAACCGGGTCTGGTCCAAGTACTCCTCGCAGACCCTGACCGTGACACCGTTCACCGACCAGCCGAACACCAAGTACTTCGGCCGGGTCTCGGGCAACGTCATGAACTTCACCAACTCCTCGGGCGCGGTGGTCACCAGCTTCCAGAAGCCGGACGCCGCCAGCATCTTCGGCTGCCACAAGCTGCTGGACGCGCCCAACGACCAGGTGCGCGGTCCCATCTCCCGTACCCTGTGCGCCGGTTACAACCGCTCCACGCTGCTGAGCAACCCCAACCAGCCGGACAGCTCGAACGCCGGCTTCTACCAGGACGGGGTCACCAACCAGTACGCGAAGGCCATCCACGCGCAGATGGCCGACGGCAAGGCGTACGCCTTCGCCTTCGACGACGTCGGCAACCACGAGTCGCTCGTCAACGACGGCAACCCGCAGCAGGCGTACCTCACGCTGGACCCGTTGAACTGACGGGAACACGAAGGGTCCCGCACACCGGGGTGTGCGGGACCCTTGTCGTGCGGGGAGGTGCCGATCAGCCGGTCGTCAGGGCGGTGTCGTCGATGACGAAGCTGGTCTGGAGCGAGGAGTCCTCGACCCCGGTGAACTTCAGGCTGACCGTCGAGCCCGCCAGCGAGGACAGGTCGATGGTCTTCTGGACGTACCCCGTGGCCTTGTTGAGGTTGGAGTAGGTCGCCAGGGTGGTCGAACCGGCGGTGAGCGTCAGCTTGTCGTACTGGGTGCTGGTGGTGGTCTCCGCCGAGTCCACGTGCAGGTAGAAGGTGAGGGTCGCCTTGCAGCCCGCGGGGATCGCGACCGACTGGGCCAGGGTGTCGGTGTGCGTGGAGCCGTAGCCGTCCAGCCATGCCTTGTACGAGCCGCCGTGGCTGGCCTGGCCGCTGTCGGTGGTGATGACGCCGCTGCTCGCGGTCCAGCCGGTGTTGCCGGACTCGAAGCCGGGGTTGGCCAGCAACTGGGTCGCCGAGCAGCCGCCGCCGGTGGCGCTGACCGTCCAGGTGAAGGCGGCCGTGCCGGTCTTGCCCGTGGAGTCGGTGACAGTGACCGTGGTGCTGGAGGTGCCCGCGCCGGTCGGCGTGCCGGAGATCAGGCCGGTGGAGGCGTTGATCGACAGCCCGGCCGGGAGCCCGGTGGCGCTGTAGCTCAGCGCGCCGCTGTTGGTGCTGCTGGCCTGGATCTGGAGGCTGACCGCCTTGCCCACGGTGGCGTTCTGGTTGCCGGGGTTGGTGACGGTGACCCCGCTGGCCGGCGGGTTGATGTGGCTGCCGACGTTGATCCCGGCGAAGGCGTTGCCGACGGCCGCGTACTCGGCGGAGTTGGCGCCGTAGAGCGCGGTGGCCGCGTTCAGGCTGGCGGTGCGGGCGGCCGCGTAGTTGGTGCTGGACGTCATGTACGTCGTCAGCGCCTTGTACCAGATCTGGAGGGCCTTGTCCCGGCCGATGCCGGTGACCGCGACGCCGTCCGAGGTCGGGCTGTTGTAGGTGACGCCGTTGATGACCTTGGTGCCGCTGCCCTCGGAGAGCAGGTAGAACATGTGGTTCGCCGGGCCCGAGGAGTAGTGCACGTCCAGCCCGCCGAGGCTGGAGGACCAACTGTCCTTGGACGCGCCGTCCTTGCTGGGCTTGTCCATGTAGCGCAGCGGGGTGCCGTCGCCGTTGATGTCGATCTTCTCGCCGATGAGGTAGTCACCGGGGTCGGCGGCGTTGTTGGCGTAGAACTCCACACCGGTGCCGAAGATGTCGGAGGTCGCCTCGTTCAACCCCCCGGACTCCCCGGTGTAGTTGAGACCGGCGGTGTTGGAGGTGACGCCGTGGCTCATCTCGTGGCCGGCGACGTCCAGCGAGGTCAGCGGGTCGTTGTTGCCCGTGCCGTCGCCGTAGGTCATGCAGAAGCAGGAGTCGTCCCAGAACGCGTTCACGTACGCGTTGCCGTAGTGCGTGCGGGAGTAGGCGCCGACGCCGTCGTTCTTGATGCCGCTGCGGCCGAAGGTGTTCTTGTAGAAGTCCCAGGTCGTCTGGGCGCCGTAGGCGGCGTCCGCGCCGGCCGTGGCGGCGTTGGATGTGGTGCCGTTGCCCCAGGTGTCGTTGGTCTGGGAGAACAGCGTGCCGGTGCCGGAGGTGCCGTGGTTCAGGTTGTACGTCTTGTGGCCGCCGCGCGTGCTGTCGGTGAGGGTGTAGTTGGACCCCGACTGCGCGGTGGTCAGCGTGACCTGGCCGCTGTACTGGGTGTTGCCGATGCCGGTCTGTATCGCCTGGAAGCGGTACAGCTCCTTGCCGGTGCCGGCGTCCGTGATGACATGCAGCTTGCTCGGCGTGCCGTCGTCCTGGAAGCCGCCGATCACGGACTCCCAGGCGAGGGTCGGGGTGCCGGAGCCGGCCCAGATCACCTTGCGCGCGCTGTCGGCGGCGGGCTTCTCCGCCTTCAGGGCCTTGGCGGTCTTCAGCGCCGCGGACTGGGCGGCGGACCTGGTGACGGCCGGGGTGGTGGAGGCGACCTTGATGACCCGCTTGGTGTTGAAGGTGGTGCTCACCGTGCCCTTGGCCACGGAGGCGGGCGGGGTGTGCACCACGAGGTCGCCGCCGAGGACCGGCAGGCCCGCGTAGGTGCGCTCGTAACGGGTGTGCAGGGTCCCGTCGTTGTCCTTGACGACGTCCCGGACGACCAGCTTCTCCTTGGCGCCGAGGCCGAGGGAGCGGGCGGTGTCGTCGGTGCCCTGCTCGGCGGTCCTGACCAGCGCCGCGTGCTGGGCGGGGCTGAGCCTGGCCTCCAGGGCGCCGGTGCGCGGCGAGGTGTGGGGGGCGGCGGGCCGGGCGGCCGCCGGGGTCGCCTGGACGGCCACGGCGAGGAGCGCCGCCGTGGACAGCAGGGCGGCTCCGACCGTGGCTCCCTTGCGGGAGACCGTGCCGGAAAGGGGTCTGTGGGGAAGGCGTCTCACTCGTACTCCTCCAGTGAAGGAAGTGGGGAGGATGCGCGTACGGGGCGAGAATGGCACCTTGACTAGGTCATGTCACCAAGCACCGGGGCAAGCGAGGGTTTTCCCTAGGAGGGCGCCGGGCTTCCGGCGATTCGATTCGACCTCAAACCTCGGTACGTAAAACCTTTCTGATAGCCGGACAAAGAAATGGCCATGGCTGTCCGCATTCCGGAGCGCCGGATCTTGGCAACCCGTTCGGCCGCCGGAGTCCCGCACCGGGCGCCGGTCCGTGTGACCCTCGGAACTGGACGCCCTCCGGGCGCCGGGCGCCGCGGGCGTCCGCGGAACCGCACCTTCCGGAGTGAATGACCATGGAGTTCACGCAGCCCGTCCCCACCGCCAAGGGTCCGTCCAAGTGGTTCACCGGGGACGTGTGGTTCGACGTGATCTGCGCGGGCGAGGAGCCCTCCCGTATGCGGGCCAACCTCGTGCGGTTCGCGCCCGGTGCCCGTACCCACTGGCACTCGCACGTCCTGGGCCAGACCCTGCACGTCGTCTCCGGCACCGCCCTGGTCGGCACCCGCGACGGCGTGGTCCTCGCGGCCCGGCCGGGCGAGACCGTCACCTGCCCGCCGGGCGAGGAGCACTGGCACGGCGCCGCGCCGGACACCTTCATGGAGCATCTCGCCCTGTGGGAGGGCGCCGGGAACGGCACCCTGGAGACGGATTGGCGCGAGGCCGTCACCGAGGAGCAGTACGGCCGTCCGCGCAGCTCCAACGACTGAACACCGCGCCTCCTCCCTGAGACGGACCCCCGAGAACCCGCCTGTGAGGGGACGACCGCACCCCCGCCCTCCGCCTAACGTCTCTTCCGTGACCGAGACGACGCACACCGAGCCGATACCGCCGGGCCGGGCCGCGCGGCAGCGCAGCCCCGAGTTCCGGTTCGCCGCGGACGCCCTGCGCGGGCTGCGGCAGGACCTGTTCCACGACGCCTTCGCCTACCGCCCGCTGCCGCCCACCGAACCCGGCGGCCGCTTCACCCGGAGCGGCTCCGAGCGCATGCGCGAGTACGGGGCCCGGGCACCGCACGCGGCGGTCGTCGTCCTCGCCGGAATGGCGGCGTTCCTCGCGCTGGCGAGCACGGACGGCGCCGGTCCGGCCTCCCTGCTGTGCGCGTTGCTGGCCGGGGCTCCGGTCCTGCTGACGCTGGTGCGTCCGGCGGGGGCGTTCTGGGTCTCCCTGGCCGCGAACACGGTCGCCCTCGTCCTGTCCGCCGGCTCCTCCGGCGAGTCCCCGTTCCCGCCGGGCGGCTTCGTCGGGCACCTCGCCGTGCTGACGGTCGTCGCGTTGCGCACCCGCCCCCGCACGGCCGCCTGGATGTGGCTGCTGACGGCGGCCTACGGGGTCCTCGCCGACGGCCTGTTCGGCCCGAGCTACTTCGGCTACGGGTCCGACCTGGGGCCGCTGCTGTTCTTCGCCGGCGTCCTCCTGCTGGCCGTCTCGGTGCGGCAGATCCTCAGGCAGGCCCGGCGCGAGGTGAGCGTCCACCAGACGGTCACCGAGCACGAGCGTTCGCGGCGCACCCTGCTGGAGGAGCGCACCACCATCGCCCGTGAACTGCACGACGTGGTCGCCCACCACATGTCGGTGGTCGCCATCCAGGCGGAGGCCGCGCCGTACCGGGTCCAGAACCCGCCGCCCGAGCTGGAGAAGGCGTTCGCCACCATCCGGGAGAACGCGGTGGCCGCCCTGACCGAGCTGCGCCGGGTCCTGGGCGTGGTCCGCGCCCAGGACTACGAGGCCCCGGACGCCCCGCAGCCCACCCTCGCCGACCTGGACGCCCTGCTCGCCAATGTGCGGGACGCCGGGCTCGACGTGACCCGGACGGTGACGGGCGCGGTGCGTGAACTCCCGCCGGGTGTGGAGCTGTCGGCGTACCGGATCGTGCAGGAGGCCCTGAGTAACACCCTGCGGCACGCGCCGGGCGCGGACGCGGGGGTGGAGATCGCGTACGTGCTCGGCGGTCTGGGCCTGCGTGTGGTCAACGGGGCACCGCCCGCGCCGAGTCTCATCAAGCCCTCCCCCGGCGCCGGGCACGGCATCACGGGCATGCGGGAGCGGGTCTCCATGCTGAACGGCGAGATGACGGCGGGCTCGACGGCCGAGGGCGGCTACGAGGTGGCCGTGTTCCTGCCGGTCCCGGCGGCCGCCCCGAGCGAGGGTGACGCATGACGATCCGTGTGGTGATCGCCGACGACCAGATGATGGTCCGCGAGGGCTTCTCCGTCCTGCTGAACGCGATGCCGGACATCGAGGTCGTCGGCGAGGCGGTCAACGGCCGGGAAGCGGTCGCGCGGGTGCGTGAACTCGCCCCGGACGTCGTGCTGATGGACATCCGCATGCCGGAGATGAACGGCATCGAGGCGACGCGGGAGATCATCGCGGCGGACGCGGCGGCGAAGGTGCTGGTGCTCACCACCTTCGACCTGGACGAGTACGTGTACCAGGCACTGCGGGCCGGGGCCTCCGGCTTCCTCCTCAAGGACGCCTCGGCGCGCCGACTGGCGGACGGAGTGAGGGTGGTGGCCTCCGGGGAGGCCCTGCTCGCGCCCACCGTCACCAAGCGGCTCATCCACGAGTTCTCCCGGCTCTCCGAGGCCCCCCGCCCGATGCCGGCGGCCCACGCGGCCTACGGCGAGCTGACCGAGCGGGAGACGGAGGTGCTGGTGCTGATCGCGCAGGGCCTGTCGAACTCCGAGATCGCCGGGCGGCTGGTGGTGGCGGACTCCACCATCAAGACCCATGTGAGCCGCATCCTGGTCAAGCTGGGCCTGAGGGACCGCACCCAGGCGGCGGTGTTCGCCTACGAGGCGCGGCTGGTCACACCGGGGTGAGCCGGCGGGGCTACCAGCGCCCTGGTTCCGTGCCCACCAGCGGCTTGGAGGCGATGCCGTCCACGCCCACGGGCACGTCGCCCTGGAGCATCACCCGGTGCATGATCCGGGGGTGGCCGACGTGGGCGGTGTCGCCCGGGGCGAGGTGGACGGTGGCCCGGTTGTCCCAGAGAGCCACACTGCCGGGCTCCCACCGGAAGCGGACGGTGTACTCCGGGCGCACCACCTGCTCCAGCAGCATCTCCAGCAGAGCGGCGCTCTCCGGGCGGGAGACCCCGGAGATCTGCTCCAGGTAGTACCCGTTGACGAACAGCACCCGCTCCCCCGTCTCCGGGTGCACCCGCACGAGGGGGTGCTCGGAGGCGACCTGGTGGTCCAGCAGGTGCCGCACATACGCGTCGTCGCCGGGCCGGGGCTGGTAGCCGACCCCGAGCCGGTGCTCGGCCCGGAGCCCGTCCACGAAGGCGCGCACCGGCGCGGAGAGCCCGGCGTAGGCGGCGGCCAGATTGGCCCAGGTGGTGTCGCCGCCGTACGGGGGTACGGTCTCGGCGCGCAGGACGGTCGCGGCCGGCGGGTCGATCCGGGCGCCGTGGTCGCAGTGCCAGCCCCGCAGCAGGGAGTGCCGGCGCCTGCGCAGCCACTCGTCGTGCTCCATGCCGAACCGGCCGCCCAGTTCCAGCCGGTCGGCGGTGGTCTCCACCTCGGGGAACCCCTCGGGCGAGGCACTCCCCCGCTTGCGCAGCACCACGGGCTCGCCGAAGCGGCGGGCGAAGGCGACGTGCCCGGCGTGGTCGAGCCGCTGGTCCCGGAAGAACACCACCTTCCAGCGCAGCATCGTCTCCCTGATCAACGCCACAACGGAATCGTCGAGCGGTGCGGCGAGATCGACGCCGGTGATCTCGGCGCCGATGTGCCCGGCGACCGGTTTCACGACCACGCCCGCGACGTGCTCGGGCCGGTCCGCCGAGGTGCTGTCCGTGTTCATGTCCGCGCTCCCGAAGGTCGTCGTACGGGCCTCACCGTGATCGTGTCAGCCGTCGGCGCCCCTGGCGAGCGCCGACGGCTGACATCTGCCCTGCAAAAGCAGGGCTCAGCCCTTCGCCGCCCGCAGCGCGGCGAGCGCCCGGTCGGCGTGGGCGTTCATGCGCAGTTCGCTCCTGACGATCTCCAGGATCGTGCGGTCCCGCCCGATGACGAAGGTGACCCGCTTGGTGGGCGCGAGCGTAAAACCCCGCTTGACACCGAAGCGTTCACGGATCGTGCCGTCGGTGTCGGAGAGCAGGGGCATGCCGAGGGTGTGGCGCCCGGCGAACTCCTGCTGCTTCTCGACGGTGTCGCCGCTGATGCCCACGGGACGGGCCCCGGCGGCCGCGAACTCGGCCGCCAGGTCGCGGAAGTGGCACGCCTCGGCGGTGCAGCCGGGGGTGAGGGCGGCCGGGTAGAAGAACAGCACCACGGGGCCGTCGGCCAGCAGTTCCGTCAGCCGCCGTCCGGTGCCGGTCTCGTCCGGCAGCTCGAAGTCCTCGACGGTGTCACCGACTTGGAGGCTCATGACTGTCCCTTCGCGTTGCGGGCGACGCCACGGGCCCACAGCACCAGCGGCACCTGGAGGGGCAGCCGGGCGAGGGAGGCGGCGCGCTGGGGGGCCGGACGGTGCCGCCAGTCGACCGCCATCTTCACATTGGCGGGGAAGACCCCGACGAAGAAGGCGGCGGCTGCCTTCGCGGCCGGCGCGCGGGTGGCGGGCACGGCGACCCCGGCGGCGAGGGCGAGTTCCGCGACCCCGCTGGCGTAGGTCCAGGTGCGCGGGGAGCCGGGCAGGCCACGGGGGACGAGTGCGTCGAACATCTTGGGCGTGGCGAAGTGGGCGATCCCGGCCGAGGCCAGCAGACCGGCGAGCAGCAGGGGCGAGCGTGGGGGCACGATGTCTCCTTCGGTGGCCTGCCGCCGGATATTACTTGACGGTAGGGCCTGGTCGGCGGCTCGGGTGCGGGCGCGATGACGGCGCGCCCTTCAGCCGTCCGGGCGAACCGGTGGCGCGGGGTGCGTGGGGGCGTCCGGCGCGGTCGACATGTTCTGCCGTGACCGTCGCCCCGCTGCCGTTCGTCCGCCCCATGCTCGCCACCCCCGGTACCCTGCCGCCGGCCGCCCAGGACGCGCGCTGGGCGTACGAGACCAAGCAGGACGGGCAGCGGGTGATGGTGTACCTGCCCGGTGACGGCACCCTGCTGCTGCGCGCCCGCTCGGGGGAGGACATCACCGCCGCCTATCCCGAACTCGCGCCGCTGGCCGGTGCGTTGGGCGACACGCCCGCGATCCTGGACGGCGAGGTGCTGGCGCTGGACGCGGAGGGGCGGGCCGACTTCCAGGCGCTGCAGAACCGGATGGGCCTCGCGCACACCCCGGCCCTGGCGGCCCACCGGGCGGCGCGGGCGCCGGTCCACCTGGTGCTGTTCGACGTGCCGTACCTCGCCGGGCCGCGGACGGCGACCCCGTACGCGCGGCGGCGCGAACTGCTCGCGGGCCTCGGCCTGGACGGTCCGCGCTGGTCGGTGCCGGGCGCGGTGGTGGGGCACGGTGCAGAGGCGCTGCGGATGACGCGGGAGCACGGCCTGGAGGGGGTGGTGTGCAAGCGGCTGGACTCGGTGTACGAGCCGGGCATCCGCTCCCGGAACTGGATCAAGATCCGGAACACCCGGAGCGTGGACGTGATCGTCGGCGGCTGGCTGCCCGGCAAGGGCCGCCTCTCCGGACTGCCCGGCGCGGTGCTGGTCGGCCAGCGTGCAGGAGGACGGCTGGTGTACGCGGGCCGGGTGGGCACGGGCTGGAGCGAGGGTGAGCGCACCGAGCTGGCGGCGCTGCTGGCGGCCTCGGCGAGCGAGCGGTGCCCCTTCGATCCCGTGCCCCGGATTCCGGGGGCGCACTGGGTGCTGCCCCGGCTGGTCGGCGAGGTCGGCTTCAGCACCCGGACTCGGGCGGGACTGCTGCGCCAGCCGAGCTGGCTGCGGCTGCGCCCCGATCTGACGCCCGAGGAGTCGGCGGCGGACCTTCCCGACGAGCTGTGAGCCCTCGGCTGACAGGATTTCACCTGTGGGACAGGCGGGACGGCTTCACAGCGGACCCTTCGGCCGGGATGCTGAACTGCCTTGTCCCCCAACGCAGTTGGAGATTGAAGTGGGTTCGTCCACGTCCCGCCGCCGGCGCGGCAGATGGCTCGCCACGCTCACCGGTGCCGCCACCCTCGTGCTCGCCTTCCCGGCCGCGGCCTTCGCCGCTCCCCCGCTCGCCCTCCCGGTCAACGCCACGGCCGAGGAGCTGAAGTACCAGCCCGCGTTCGACTACGACACCGACGGCTGCTACTCGACGCCCGCCATCGGTCCCGACGGCACGATCAACCCCGGCCTGAACCCGACCGGCGCGCTCAACGGCAACTGCCGGGACGCCTCGGACCTGGACAACACCAACGGCTACTCGCGCGCCAAGTGCAACAACGGCTGGTGCGGCTATCTCTACGGCCTGTACTTCGAGAAGGACCAGGCCCTGCCCGGCACCAGCATCGGCGGCCACCGCAACGACTGGGAGCACGTGGTGGTGTGGGTGCAGGACGGGCAGACGCGGTACGTGTCGACGTCCAACCACGGCTCCTTCACCGTGCACCCGGTCTCCGAGGTCCGCTTCGAGGGCACGCACGCCAAGGTCGTCTACCACAAGGACGGCATCGGCACGCACTGCTTCCGGCTGGCCACCACGGGCGACGAGCCGCCGGAGAACCACAAGCACACCTGGCAGTACCCGGCGCTGGTCGGCTGGGACGGCTACCCGCCCGGTCTGCGCGACAAGCTGAGCGGATATGACTTCGGCAGCGCCAACTTCGGCCTGAAGGACGCGAGTTTCGCCTCGCACCTGGCGTCGGCGAAGCCGGCCGGCATCTCCTTCGACCCGAACGCCTGACCCCCTGGGACCGGCCCGGCGCCCGTCAGGCGGTGCCGGGTTCGGTCCGCTCCTCCAGGTACGCGGTGAGCTGGTGCGCCAGGCTGTCCGGCCCGCAGGCCGCGGCGGTGGCCACCTGGGCCGTCTCGGTGAGGCCGATGCCGCCGGCCCACAGCCTGCGGTCGGTCCACTCGTCGTCCACCCGCAGATGGACCTGGACGTCGACGTGGGTGAGCGCGTCCTCGGCGGCGGCCGCGTGGACCACGGCGGTGGCCCGGCGCAGCGGGTACACGTCGAAGCCCTCGATGAACTGCGAGTTGCGCCAGTCGATGAAGGCGCCCTCGCCGTCCGCGCCGACGCGGACGTCGATCTGGCCGTCCTCGAGCTGGACGCTGCACGGGCGGATGCCCCGGTTCTCGATCGTCACCCGGACGCTGAAGTACGTCAGCCCGGCCGCGGCGTCGTCACGCCCCCGGGGCGGTTCGGCCGTCTCCAGACGGTGGACGCGGACCCGCAGACCGGCGTGCTCGCCATACTCCTGCCAGTCACCGACCACGTTCGGCTCGTACACAGTGCCCCTCTCGACCATCCGCGAGCTGCTGTCTATCCGTGTGCTCAGCACACTGTCAAATGAGCGGAATGCCACATGGCCAGGCGGTTCGCCCGCTTCGCTCGGCGATCAAGCCGTGCCCAGGAGAAACCGTCCGGGCGGGTGCGCGGCCACCGCTCGCGCGCGTGCCGCACATCACTCCGGGCGACCGCCTCTCACGGCCCGCGTCCATGGAGCCACCCACTCCAAAACCGGGTCAAGACCGACACGGGTTTCGTCCCTTATTGGCATGTTTGTTTGTTTTTGCCGCACACTGGGGAAGAGGGACTGCAGTGCCGAATGTGCCTGTCGTCCCAGCCCGCGAGAGAAGTGCACGCGATGTCTGTAACTGGCAGCACGAAAACCCACCCTCACGACGACGCCCCTGACACGGCCCACGCCTTCGAGTGCCTTGCCGGGCTGCCCGAGGGTCCCGAGCGCGCGGCGCTGCGGGACGAGCTGGTGCGGCTGTGGCTGCCCATGGCCGAGCGGATCGCCGTCCGCTTCCGGGGCCGCGGCGAATCCCTGGAGGACCTGTACCAGGTGGCCGCCCTGGGCCTGGTGAAGGCCGTGGACCATTACGACCCCGAGCGCGGCCGGGCCTTCGAGGCGTACGCGGTGCCGACGATCACCGGCGAGATCAAGCGCCACTTCCGGGACCACATGTGGACCCTGCACGTGCCGCGCCGGGTGCAGGACCTGCGCAACCGGGTCCGCAGCGCCGGCAAGGAACTGGCGCAGACCATTCCGGGCCGACCGCCCACCGTGGCGGAGCTGGCGGCGCACACCCGGCTCAGTGAGGACGAGGTGCGCACCGGCATGGAGGCGCTGGAGTGCTTCTCCGCGCTGTCCCTGGACGCCGACGTGGCCGGCACGGACGGGTACGCGCTCGGTGACTCCCTGGGCGAGCCGGACCCCGGCTTCGACCTGGTGGTGGACCGGGCGGCCGTGAAGCCCTGCCTCGCGGCCCTGCCCGAGCGCGAGCGCACCATCCTCTACCTGCGGTTCTTCCGCGGTATGACGCAGAGCGGAATAGCCGAGCAGCTCGGCATATCGCAGATGCACGTCTCCCGGCTGCTGAGCGGCTGCTTCGACCGGCTGCGCGAGGAACTGCTCACCGAGGCCAACTGAGCCGGCTCCCTCACCCCGCCCCGCCGAACCTTCACTCTTTCGGGCGAGAGCCGCCCGTCTTCGTGACGACCCGGACGCGCTGCGTGGCCGGGGGATGTCACCGCACATCAGGGCCTTCCTGCGGGGTAGTCGGGAGGCAGCCGACCCCCTTCCGGCCGGACACTGGTCGAGACCGGTGGCCGCCGGGCCCCGAGAGCAGGACGCGACCGTCATGAATCACCACACATCCGTCAGCGGTGGCTTGCGGAAGAAGAAGGACACCGTCTCGACGAACTCCGTCGTCGGCGCTCCCTGCTGGGTGAGCCTGACCAGCCGCGACCTCGACGCCACCGAGGAGTTCTACAGTGCCGTGCTGGGCTGGCGCTGGCGCGACGCCCGCCTCGGCGACCACTTCCGGATCGCACTGGCGGACGGCGTGCCGATCGCCGGGATCGCCGCGGTCGCCGGGATGTGGCAGACGGCGGTGGCCTGGACGCCGTACTTCGCCGTGCCCGACGCAGACGTGGCGGTGGCGCGGGTCCGGGAGCGGGGCGGCACGGCGGCGGTGGGTCCGCTGTCCTTCCCGCCCGGCCGGGGCGCGCTGCTCGCCGACCGGGACGGGGCGACCTTCGGCGTCTGGCAGGGCGAGCTGTTCTCCGACTGGGAGTCCTGGCGCCGCTCCGCCCCCGCCTTCATCCGCCTGCACACCCGCAACGCCTTCGACTCGGCGATCTTCTACGGCGAGGTGCTGGACTGGGCCACCGGGAAGCCGGGCTGCTGCGAGGTCGAGTACGAGGGCGGCGAGGTGGTGCTGCGCAGCCAGGGGACCGTGGTGGCGCGGATCGACTCCGGCGCGGTGGAGGCCGCCCCGGACCCCTCGGTGCGGCCGCACTGGCAGATCCATTTCTCGGTCCAGGACGTGGCGCGCTGCGCCCGCAGCGCCGAGAAGCACGGCGGCAGCGTGCTGAGCGAGAGCGAGCGGGAGGCGGTCCTGCGGGACCAGGACGGCGCCCAGTTCACGGTGACCGCGCGCGACCCGCGCTGACGGACGGCGAAGGGGGCGCCCACCGGATTGTGGTGGGCGCCCCCTTCGTCGTCCCCGCTCAGCCGTCGCGGGACGGCCGGGACAGCAGGACCAGGCTCCGCGACTCGACCCGCAGCCGGGTGCCCGCCTTGCGCTCGCGCTCGTCGGGCACGCCCTCGGGGTCGGCGGTGTCGATCAGGGTGGTCCAGCGCTCGCCGTAGGACGCGGCGGGCAGCCGGAAGTCGACCGGCTCCCAGAAGCCGTTCAGGAGCAGCAGGAAGGAGTCGTCGACGACCCGGCCGCCGTAGGCGTCCCGCTCGGCGATGGCGTCGCCGTTGAGGAAGACGCCCACCGAGTGCGCGTCGCCGCGCCGCCAGTCCTGGTCGGTCATCTCGCGCGCGTCGGGCCGCAGCCAGATCAGGTCGGGCAGCGGCCGCTTGCGCTCGGCCGTGCTCTCGCCCCGGAAGAACCGGCGCCGGCGCAGCACGGGGTGCTCGGCGCGCAGGCCGATCAGGCGCCGGGTGAAGTCCACGAGGGCGCGCTGCTCGTCGGTGAGGTCCCAGTCGATCCAGGAGACCTCGTTGTCCTGGCAGTAGGCGTTGTTGTTGCCGCCCTGGGTGCGGCCGAGCTCGTCACCGTGACCGAGCATCGGGATGCCCTGGCTGAGCAGCAGGGTGGCCAGCAGGTTGCGCTGCTGGCGGGCCCGCAGTTCGAGCACGGCCGGGTCGTCGGTGTCGCCCTCCACGCCGCAGTTCCAGGACCGGTTGTCGCTCTCGCCGTCCCGGTTGCCCTCGCCGTTGGCCTCGTTGTGCTTGTCGTTGTACGACACGAGGTCGCGCAGGGTGAAGCCGTCGTGCGCGGTGACGAAGTTGACGCTGGCCCGGGGCCGGCGCCGGCTGGCCTGGTAGAGGTCGGAGGAGCCGGTGAGCCGCGAGGCGAACTCGCCCAGCGAGCCGGGCTCGGCCCGCCAGAAGTCCCGTACGGCGTCCCGGTACTTGCCGTTCCACTCCGACCAGAGCTGGGGGAAGTTGCCGACCTGGTAGCCGCCCTCCCCCAGGTCCCAGGGCTCGGCGATGAGCTTGACCCGGCTGATCACCGGGTCCTGCTGGATGAGGTCGAAGAACGCCGAGAGCCGGTCCACCTCGTGGAACTGCCGGGCCAGGGTGGCCGCGAGGTCGAAGCGGAAGCCGTCGACGTGCATCTCGGTCACCCAGTACCGCAGCGAGTCCATGATGAGCTGGAGCACGTAGGGGTGCCGCATCAGCAGGCTGTTGCCGGTGCCGGTGGTGTCGTAGTAGTGCGCCCAGTCGCCGTCGACCAGGCGGTAGTACGAGGCGTTGTCGATGCCCCGGAAGGAGAGGGTGGGGCCCATCTCGTTGCCCTCGGCGGTGTGGTTGTAGACCACGTCGAGGATGACTTCGAGGCCGGCCGCGTGCATCGCCTTCACCATGGCCTTGAACTCGTTGACCTGCTGGCCGCGCGAGCCCAGGGCGGCGTAGGCGTTGTGCGGGGCGAAGAAGCCGATGGTGTTGTAGCCCCAGTAGTTGGACAGCCCCCGGTCCCGCAGCACACCGTCCTGCGCGAACTGGTGGACCGGCATCAGCTCGACCGCGGTCACACCGAGCGAGGTCAGATGCCCGGTGATCGCGGGGTGCGCCAGCCCGGCGTAGGTGCCGCGCAGCCGCTCCGGCACGTCCGGGTGGGTCCGGGTCAGACCGCGCACATGGGTCTCGTAGATGACGGACTCGGAGTACGGGTGCCCCGGTGGGCGGTCGTCGCCCCAGTCGAAGTAGGGGTCGGTGACGACGCCCAGCATCGAGTGCCCGGCACTGTCGGCGGGCGCCGGGCCGTGCGGGTCGCGCTCGTACAGCGAGGGGTCGTTGTCCATCTGGCCGTCAACGGCGCGGGCGTAGGGGTCCAGCAGCAGCTTGGCCGGGTTGCAGCGGTGCCCGAGGGAGGGCTGCCAGGGACCGTGCACCCGGTATCCGTAGCGCTGGCCGGGGCCGACCTCCGGCAGATACCCGTGCCAGACGAAGCCGTCTACCTCGTGGAGGGGTACGGGCGTCTCGGCGCCCTTGTCGTCGACGAGGACCAGCTCCACGCGTTCGGCGACCTCGCTGAACAGCGCGAAGTTGGTGCCCTGGCCGTCGTAGGAGGCGCCCAACGGATAGGGGTGCCCGCTCCACACGGGCACCCCCTTCCGGGACTTCCTGGCCGTCACCGGGCGCCCGCCAGCGCGTCGGCGGGCACTTCGGCGACCCCTGCGGGCGGCGGAGCGGCGCGGGGTACCCGCAGCATCCGCCTGATGTGCGGCGAGGGAGCGGTCGGGACCAGCGGGACCCGCTGGTCGGCACGGGCACGCTGCGAGAACCAGATGATCCTGGCCCCGGTCTCGGTGGCGCAGCAGCCCCACCCGTCGCTCATGGCGGCGATGTCCGCGAGGCAGGCGCGCAGCCCCTCGTCGGGGCCGAGGTCGCGGTCGCCGCCGCCGATGGCGGTGATGAGGTGCTGGCCGTTCCACCACATCTCGATGGAGGTGGTGGTGTCCGGGGCGTGCTGGTCGATGGCGCGCAGCAGAATCTCGGTGCCGCGGCGGACGGGGTCCACGAGATTGTCGAGGTCCCAGTGACTGAGGTGGGCGGCCAGGATGCGGCTGACCTGTCCCACCCGTTCCGGGCTGACTTCCACGTCGAGGTGGTAGTAGCGAGGCACTGCGGTCTCCATTGTCGCTTGCTCCTCACCGGCGAAGCTCCTGCTCCACGGCCGTCCGGCGGGATCACCGGACACTCAGCGTGAATGCCAGTCGCTTCTGAGTCACCACCCACACTGCGGCTGCTACGCCATTCGTGCAACACGAGCATCACGAACGGCGGGGTCGTTGAAGATCCAACAGGACGGAGTGTGTTTACACGTGCACCATGAGTGAAAGCCCTCGATCGCCGTAACGGTTCCGCGCCCTCCCGTGCTCGGACACCACCCGACCGTCGGGAACGCGACGTCGAGAGCCGTGGAAGGTGAAGGGGACCATGCTGCTACCCGCCAAGGCCGAAGTGGCCCGGCAGTTGCGGCGTTACCGGGCGTGGGAGCGCGTGATGCTCGCCTCGCCCCACGACCGCACGGTCCGGAGCACCTTCGAGGACTCGGGCTACACGTTGTGCGTGTTGATGGGAAAACGCTGCGCCAGGGAAGCGGCGGACGCCGCGGAGCGGTATCTGCGCTCCACCCCTCCCGGCCGGCTGAGCGAGCAGGACGGGCGGCCGCAGCCCGGCCGGACGGCGCGACGCGCGCAGTCACCGGAGCGGCGATCCACGGCGCCAAGCCCCTGACCTGGCACCGTAACTGGCGTTCCCCTACGGGACGGCACCTGCCGCCCCCGTATCCAGGACCGCGAAGCCGGGCCCCGTGTGCCCGGCTTCGCGCACGGCGGAGGTGAGATCCATGCGCAGGACCCCGGCCATCGGCCGCGTACCGGTACGTGATGTCCGGCCGGCCGTGGAGTGCGGCAGGCGCCCGGCGAAGGCGGTGGCCGGGGAGACGTTCCAGGTGACCGCGACCGTGTTCCGTGAGGGACATGACGCGGTGGGCGCCAATGTGGTCCTGCGCGGTCCCCAGGGCCGGCGCGGCCCGTGGACCCCGATGCGCGAGCTGTCCCCCGGCAGTGACGTGTGGGGCGCGTACATCACCCCGGACGCCACCGGCCGCTGGACCTACCGCGTGGAGGCGTGGTCCGATCCGATCGCCACCTGGCGGCACGCGGCCGGCATCAAGATCCCGGCCGGGATCGACACCGGCCTGGTGCTGGAGGAGGGCGCGGAACTCTACGAGCGCGCGGCCGCCGGAGCGCCCAGGGGCCCGGAGCGCGACCTCGTCCTGGCAGCCGCCCATGCCCTGGGCGACGACACCCTCTCGGTGAACCACCGTCTGAAGGACGCCCTGGGCCCGGAGGTGGAGGCGGTCCTCGCCCGGTACCCCCTGCGGGACCTGGTGACCGCCTCGGACCCGATGCCCCTGCTGGTGGAGCGCGAGCGCGCCCTGTACGGCTCCTGGTACGAGTTCTTCCCCCGTTCCGAAGGCACGGTGGACGAGCCCCACGGCACGTTCCGTACGGCGGAGCGGCGTCTGGAGGCCATCGCGGAGATGGGCTTCGACGTGGTGTACCTCCCGCCGATCCACCCGATCGGGACCACGCACCGCAAGGGCCGCAACAACACGCTCACCGCGACCCCGGACGATGTGGGTGTTCCGTGGGCGATCGGCTCCCCCGAGGGCGGTCACGACGCGATCCACCCGGACCTCGGCACGCTTGAGGACTTCGACCACTTCGTGGGCCGGGCGGGCGAGTTGGGCCTCGAAGTCGCCCTGGACTTCGCTCTCCAGTGCTCCCCCGACCACCCGTGGGTGGAGAAGCATCCCCAGTGGTTCCACCACCGCCCCGACGGCACGATCGCCTACGCCGAGAACCCGCCGAAGAAGTACCAGGACATCTATCCCATCGCCTTCGACGCCGACATGGACGGCCTGGTCACGGAAACCGTGCGGGTGCTGCGGCACTGGATGGACCACGGCGTCCGCATCTTCCGCGTCGACAACCCGCACACCAAGCCCGTGGTGTTCTGGGAGCGGGTCATCGGGGAGATCAACCGCGCCGACCCCGACGTGATCTTCCTGGCGGAGGCGTTCACGCGTCCGGCGATGATGCACACCCTCGCCCAGATCGGCTTCCAGCAGTCGTACACCTACTTCACCTGGCGCAACAGCAAGCAGGAACTCACGGAGTACCTCACCGAGCTGTCGGGCGAGGCGGCCGCCTACATGCGGCCCAACTTCTTCGCCAACACCCCCGACATCCTGCCCGGCTACCTTCAGCACGGCGGCCGTCCCGCCTTCGAGATCCGTGCCGTGCTCGCGGCGACGCTCTCCCCCACCTGGGGCATCTACAGCGGCTACGAGCTGTGCGAGAACCAGGCGCTCCGGCCGGGGAGCGAGGAGTACCTGAACTCCGAGAAGTACCAGCTCGAACGCCGGGACTGGGAGGCCGCCGCGCGTGAGGGACGGACCATCGCGCCCCTGATCACCCGCCTCAACGAGATCCGCCGCAGGCACCCCGCACTGCACCGGCTGCGCAATCTCAGCTTCCACCGGACCGACAACGACGCGGTGCTCGCCTTCAGCAAGCGCACCGGCGACGACACGGTCCTGGTGGTCGTCAGTCTCGACCCGCACCACACCCAGGAGGCCACGGTCTCGTTGGACCTGCCGCGACTCGGCCTGGACTGGAACGACGCCCTGTCCGTGCACGACGAACTGACGGGCGAGACCTACCACTGGGGCCGTGACAACTACGTCCGCCTCAGCCCCGGCCGCGCCCCCGCGCACGTCCTGCGTGCCGAGCCGGCGACGTCCCAGATCGGAGGGCCTTCAGCGTCATGACCGTGAACGAACCCGTGCCGGACACTTTCGAGGACACTCCGGCCAAGGACCGGGACCCCGAGTGGTTCAAACGTGCCGTCTTCTACGAGGTCCTGGTCCGCTCCTTCCACGACAGCGACGGCGACGGTGTCGGCGACCTGAAGGGGCTGACCGCCAAGCTCGACTATCTCCAGTGGCTCGGCGTGGACTGCCTGTGGCTCCCGCCGTTCTTCAAGTCCCCCTTGCGTGACGGCGGTTACGACGTCGCGGACTACACCTCCGTCCTGCCCGAGTTCGGTGACCTGGCCGACTTCGTGGAGTTCGTGGACGCGGCCCATCAGCGGGGCATGCGGGTCATCATCGACTTCGTCATGAACCACACCAGTGACCAGCACCCGTGGTTCCAGGAGTCCCGCGCCAACCCCGAGGGCCCCTACGGCGACTATTACATGTGGGCCGACGACGACAAGCAGTACCAGGACGCCCGGATCATCTTCGTCGACACCGAGGTCTCCAACTGGACCTTCGACCCGGTGCGCGGACAGTACTTCTTCCACCGCTTCTTCTCGCACCAGCCGGACCTCAACTACGAGAACCCTGCCGTGCAGGAGGAGATCCTGGCCGCCCTGCGGTTCTGGCTGGACCTCGGCATCGACGGCTTCCGGCTCGACGCGGTGCCGTATCTGTACGCGGCCGAGGGCACCAACTGCGAGAACCTGCCCGCCTCGCACGCCTTCCTCAAGCGCGTCCGGAGCGAGATCGACACCCAGTACCCGGACACCGTGCTGCTGGCGGAGGCCAATCAGTGGCCCGAGGACGTGGTCGACTACTTCGGCGACTACTCCACCGGCGGCGACGAATGCCACATGGCGTTCCACTTCCCCGTCATGCCCCGCATCTTCATGGCCGTCCGCCGTGAATCCCGCTACCCGGTCTCGGAAATCCTCGCCAAGACCCCCGCGATCCCCACCAATTGCCAGTGGGGCATCTTCCTGCGCAACCACGACGAGCTGACCCTCGAAATGGTCACCGACGAGGAACGCGACTACATGTGGGCCGAATACGCGAAAGACCCGCGTATGCGCGCCAACATCGGCATCCGCCGCCGCCTCGCCCCACTCCTCGACAACGACCGCAACCAGATCGAGCTCTTCACCGCCCTGCTGCTCTCCCTGCCGGGCTCGCCGATCCTGTACTACGGCGACGAGATCGGCATGGGCGACAACATCTGGCTCGGCGACCGCGACGCCGTCCGCACCCCCATGCAGTGGACCCCCGACCGCAACGCCGGCTTCTCCTCCTGCGACCCCGGCCGGCTCTTCCTGCCCACGATCATGGACCCGGTCCACGGCTACCAGGTCACCAACGTCGAAGCCTCCATGTCCTCCCCGTCCAGCCTCCTGCACTGGACCCGCCGCATGATCGAGATCCGGAAACAGAACCCCGCCTTCGGGCTCGGCTCCTACACCGAACTCCCCTCGTCCAACCCGGCGGTGCTGGCTTTCCTCCGCGAATACGGCGACGACCTGGTGCTGTGCGTGCACAATTTCTCCCGGTTCGCGCAGCCCACCGAACTCGACCTGCGGACCTTCGACGGGCGTCACCCGGTGGAGCTGATCGGCGGGGTGAAGTTCCCAGCCATCGGTGAACTGCCGTATCTGCTGACCCTCGCGGGCCACGGTTTCTACTGGTTCCGGCTCACCCGACCCGCATCCCGCATCGGCCGCCGCCGCTGAGCGCCCGGCGCCGAGGAAAGGACGCGTCACCATGCCGAAGACCACCACCCTCAGCCCCCCGGCGGCGACCGGTGCCGACGGGCTCCTGGCCTCGCTCGGCGGCCTGCTGGGCGCATGGCTGCCCCGGCAGCGCTGGTTCGCGGGCAAGGACCGCCCGGCCACCGATCTGTCGGTGCTGTCCGTCACCGAGCTGTTCCCGGGCTGCCTGCACCTGCTGGTGAACGCCTCGCACACCCCCGTGCCCACGCCCGGCGGCACTCCCCCGCCCGGCGACTGCTACCAACTGCTGCTCGGCCTCCGCGAGCGGCCCGCGCCGGGTCTGGAGCGGGCGTACATCGGTCGCGCCGAGCACGGCCCGCTCGCCGGGTTCGCCGTGTACGACGCGCTGCACGACCCGCGCTGCGCGCATCTGCTGCTGGAGCGGCTGCGGCAGCCCGGCAAGGCGGGACCGCTGCGCTTCGAGGTGGACGCGGCGGCCGAGGTGCCCGGCGGTCTCGCGCCCCGGCTGCTGACCAGCGAGCAGTCCAACTCGTCGATCGTGTACGGCGACGCGTACATCCTGAAGCTGTTCCGCCGTATCCAGCCGGGCGTCAACCCGGATCTGGAGGTGCCGCAGGCGCTGGCCGCGCAGGGGTGCGCGCGGGTGCCCGCGCCGGTCGCGTGGTTCTGCACCACCGCGCCGCGGCCGGCCACGCTGGGCGTGCTCCAGCCGTTCCTGCCGGACGCGGTCGACGGCTGGGAGCTGGCGCTCGGGGCGCTCGCGCGGGGCGACGACTTCACCGCCGAGGCGAGCGAGCTGGGCGGCGCGATGGCCGAGGTGCACCTCGCGCTGGCCGGGGCCTTCCCGGCGGCCGGCGGGGACGAGAACGGCGTCACGGCCGACGCGATGTGCGGACGGCTGGACGCGGCGGCGCGGGCGGTGCCGGGGCTGCGGCCCTATGTGCCGGGCCTGAGGGCCGCGTTCGGAGCGCTGGCCGCCCGCGAGTCCGGTCCGGCCGCCCAGCGCGTCCACGGTGATCTGCACCTGGGCCAGGTGCTGCGCGCCGGGGCCGACTGGTTCGTCATCGACTTCGAGGGCGAGCCCTCCCGGCCGCTCGCCGAGCGGCGGACCGCGCAGTCCCCGGTGCGTGACATCGCCGGGATGCTGCGCTCCTTCGACTACGCGGCCCGGCAGCGCCGCCCCTGGCGGCCCGAGTGGGCGAGCCGCTGCCGGGAGGCGTTCTGCGCGGGGTACGCGGCCCGCGCGGGCTGGGACCCGCGCGAGGAGCAGGCGCTGCTGCGCGCACACGAAACGGACAGGGCGGTGTACGAGGTCCTGTACGAGGCGAGACACCGGCCGGACTGGCTTCCGGTCCCGATGGCGGCCATCGAGCGGCTCGCCGAGTGGAGAGGCTGAACCATGGCACTGCGCGACACGTCACTGCCCGAGACCTCGGGCCCCGCACGCACCTGTGGCATCGCCCTCGTGGGCGAGGAGCGCGACCGTCTGCTGGGCGGCGCGCACCACGACCCGCACGCCCTGCTGGGCGCGCACCCGGTGCCCGGCGGCGTGCTGTTCCGCGCCCTGCGCCCGAACGCGCTCGGCGTGAGCGTCCTGGCCGACGGGGTGCGCACACCGCTCGTCTCGGAGGGCGACGGCCTGTTCTCGGCCGTGCTGCCCTGCCCGGAGATCCCCGCGTACGAACTGGTGGTGGCGTACGAGGACGGCGAGCACACGGTGCACGACCCGTACCGTTTCGCGCCCGCGCTCGGTGAGCTGGATCTGCATCTGATCCGGGAGGGCCGGCACGAGGAGCTGTGGAAGGCGCTGGGCGCCGAGCCGATGACCCACGAGGGGGTCGCGGGCACCCGCTTCACCGTGTGGGCGCCGAACGCCCAGGGGGTGCGGCTGGCCGGGGAGTTCACCTTCTGGGACGGCACGCAGTACCCGATGCGCTCGCTGGGCGCGGCCGGCGTGTGGGAGGTGTTCCTGCCGGGGATCGGCGAGGGCGCCAAGTACAAGTTCGAGATCACCTCGCGCTACGGGCACCGGTTCCTGAAGGCGGACCCGATGGCCCGGCTCACCGAGGTCCCGCCGGACACCGCCTCCGTCGTCACCTCCTCGCGCTACGCGTGGGACGACGCCGAGTGGATGGCGCACCGGGGCGACACACCCGTGCACCGGGCGCCGATGTCGGTGTACGAGGTGCATCTGCCGTCCTGGCGGCCGGGGCTGACCTACCGCGAGCTGGCCGAGGAACTCCCCGCGTACGTAAAAGACCTGGGCTTCACGCATGTCGAGCTGATGCCGGTGGCCGGGCACCCGTTCAGCGGGTCGTGGGGCTACCAGGTCACCTCGTACTACGCGCCCACCCCGCGGCTGGGCTCGCCGGACGACTTCAAGTTCCTGGTGGACGCGCTGCACCGGGCGGGCATCGGCGTGATCATGGACTGGGTGCCGGCCCACTTCCCCAAGGACGACTGGGCGCTGGCCCGGTTCGACGGGGACCCGCTGTACGAGCCCGGGGACTCCCGGCGGGCGGAGCACCCGGACTGGGGGACGTACGAGTTCGACTTCGGCCGGACCGAGGTGCGCAACTTCCTGGTCGCCAACGCGGTCTACTGGTGCGAGGAGTTCCACATCGACGGGCTGCGCGTGGACGCGGTCGCCTCGATGCTCTACCTCGACTACTCGCGGGACTCCGGGCAGTGGGCGCCGAACGTCTTCGGCGGGCGCGAGGACCTGGACGCGGTGGCGTTCCTCCAGGAGATGAACGCGACCGTGTACCGGCGCTGCCCCGGTGTGGTGACCATCGCCGAGGAGTCGACGGCGTGGGAGGGCGTGACCCGGCCGACCGACAGCGGCGGTCTCGGGTTCGGGCTGAAGTGGAACATGGGCTGGATGCACGACTCGCTGGAGTACGTGCAGAAGGAACCGGTGCACCGCAAGTACCACCACCACGACATGACGTTCTCGATGGTGTACGCGTACAGCGAGAACTATGTGCTGCCCATCTCCCACGACGAGGTGGTGCACGGCAAGCAGGCGCTGGTGTCGAAGATGCCCGGCGACTGGTGGCAGCGGCGCGCGAACCACCGGGCGTACCTGGGCTTCATGTGGGCCCACCCCGGCAAGCAACTGCTCTTCATGGGCCAGGAGTTCGCGCAGGGCGCGGAGTGGTCGGAGAAGCACGGGCCGGAGTGGTGGCTGCTGGCCGACGACTACCACTCGGCGGCCGACCACCGCGGCATGCGGGACCTGGTGCGGGATCTGAACACGGTGTACCGCAAGGCCCCGGCGCTGTGGCAGCGGGACACCGACCCGGGCGGCTTCCAGTGGTCGATGTGCGACGCGGCCGACGACAACGTCTTCGCGTTCGTCCGGTACGCCGAGGACGGCACTCCCCTGCTGGCGGTGTCCAACTTCTCGCCCGTGGTCCGGGAGGACTACCGGCTCTGGGCGCCCGAGCAGGTGCCCGCCTGGCAGGAGGCGCTCAACACCGACGCGGTCCGGTACGGCGGCAGCGGTGTGCGGGTGGGTGACGCGGGCAAGCTCTGCCCTCAGGACGGGCGGCTGCGCCTGACGCTGCCACCGCTCGCCACGGTCTGGCTCACGCCCGCCCGCTGAGCCCACCGGTACCCGCGCCCGGAGAGGGGCGGCCGGAGGTCACGACGACCCCCGGCCGCCCCTCTCGGCATGTCCCGGCGAACCGCGCCGATACCCGTACGGAACGGCGGCACGCGGGACCCACCGGACATCCGCAGGTCATCAGGGGATCACGACTTTCTCCTTCCCCGCACCGAAACCGCTTCCCCGCGCTACATTCGTGCACCGCCGACACAGAGCCGATCGGCGGGGTCACCCTCCGTACTTCCAGGAGCAGCGCATGCGCGACGTCGCCTCCGCTCCGGCAGCTTTCCCGCCGCCCACCGGCGGGCTCGCCGACACCGTCTTCGAGCGAGCCGCGAAGAACCCGGAACTCCCGCTGCTCGCCCGGCACGCGAAGGGCGCCCCCGGCGACTGGGAGACGATCACGGCCGGCCGGCTGCGGGACGACGTGGTCGGGCTGGCCAAGGGGCTGGTGGCCGCCGGGATCTCGCCGGGCCACCGGGTCGCCCTGATGGCCCGCAACCGCTACGAGTGGACGGTGCTGGCGCACGCCCTGTGGACCGTGGGCGCGGAGATCGTCCCGGTCCACCCCACCTCCTCGCGGGACCAGGTCGAGTGGATTCTGCGGGACGCCGGCTGCGTGGCCGTCGCGGTCGAGGACGAACTGGGCGTGATGACGGTCGGCACGGTGTGCGCGGCGCTGCCCCGGCTGAGGCACGTCTGGCAACTGGACGCGGGCGCGCTGACCGAGCTCACCGAGCGGGGCGTGGACATCCCGCTGACCACCGTGGAGTCGCTGCGCCGGATCGTGCTGCCGGACTCCACCGCGGCCGTCACCTACACCTCCGGCGCCACCGGCCGCCCGATGGGCTGCGCACTGAGCCACCGCGGCATCGCCTACCCGTGCGACGTGCTGCTGGCCGGCTGGGGTCACACGGTGGCACAGCCGGGCGAACAGCCCTCGGTACTGGCGTTCCTGCCGTTCTCGCACGTGTACGGGATCATGATCCAGACGATGTGTCTGCGCGGCGGCATCCTGATGGCGCACGAGCCGGAGACGAGCCAGGAGGCGCTCGCCTCGGCGCTGAGCACCTTCCGGCCGACGTATCTCTACGGCGTCCCCTCGGTGTTCGAGAAGCTGTACAAGACGTTCCTGAGGACGGCTCAGCAGGCGGGCCGCGGCGCGCTGTTCCAGCGGGCGGCGCAGACCGCGCGGGACTTCGCGGAGGCCCAGGAGCGCGCCCGCCTCGGCATCGGCACCGGCCCCGGCCTGGAACTGCGGCTGCAACACGCCCTGTACGAACGGACGGTGTACCGCAAGCTCCGCTCGGCGCTCGGCGGCCGGGCCCGGCGGGGCACCTCGGGCGGGTCGTCGCTGAGCCGCGAACTGTCGCTGTTCTTCGAGGGCATCGGCCTGTACATCCACGACGGCTACGGGCTGACGGAGACCTCGGGCGGGATCACCATGCAGCCGTTGGGCCGGGAGAAGTCGGGCACGGTGGGCATGCCGCTGCCGGGCACCGAGGTCCGGGTGGCCGAGGACGGGGAGATCCTGGTGCACGGCCCGTCGGTGTTCCAGGGCTACATCGGCGACGAGGCGCGGACCCGCGGTGTGCTGCGCGGGGGCTGGCTGTCGACCGGGGACATCGGGCGGCTGGACCGGGAGGGGTATCTGACCATCACCGGCCGCAAGAAGGACCTCATCGTCACCTCCAGCGGCAAGAGCGTGGCGCCCGCTCCGCTGGAGCAGCGGCTGCGGATGCACCCGCTGATCCATCAGGCGGTGGTCGTCGGCGAGGACCGGCCCTGCGTGGGCGCGCTGATCACCCTGGACCCGGAGTTCCTCTCGCACTGGCGGGCCGCCCTGGCGCTCCAGGGCGACTTCGAGGGGCGGGAGAGCCGGGAGGAGAGCGCGCTGCGCGAGGAGCTGGCCCGCGCGATCGCGTCGGCCAACAGCACGGTGTCGCGCGCCGAGTCCATCCGGGTCTACCGGGTCGTGCAGGAGCCGTTCGCCCCCGACAACGGTCTGCTGACGCCGTCGCTGAAGCTGCGCCGGGACGTCATCGCGCGGCACTACGCGGCCGAGATCGACGCGATGTACAAGGCGCGCTCGCGTGCCGCGCGCGGCGGGCGGAGCCCGGAACCGGTGGACTGGGACGAGCCGGACGACGTCTTCCGGTGAGTCCGTCCCCCGTCGGGTGGCACGGGTACGCGTAATCCGCGTCGCGCTGGGAACCCGCCCTGGTGAACTGACCAGCGACGATGACCGCCCTGGAGTGCGGTGCCCGATCCGGGCCCGCTCCGGGAGACCGCGGCCGGGGAATGCGAGATGGCGACAGAGCGGCGTTGGGACGGCACACCTCCCTCCGAGAGGGCGCACGAGCGCGCCTACGCCTTCCCCGGCGAACTTCCGAACGTGACGGGCGCGCGGCTGGCCGCGGAGGAGTTCCTGCGCGGGCTCGCCCGCGACGCGCCGCCCACCGCGCCGGAGTACTGGGACGACATCCTGCTCGTGGTGACGGAGCTGGCGGCCAACGCGATCCAGTTCGCGCCGGGCCCGTTCGGGCTGCGGATGCGGCGCACCTTCGACGGGGTGCATGTGACCATGCACGACACCAGCACGGTGGTGCCCGAGCCGCGCCCGTTCAGGCCGAGTTCGGGCGGCGGGGGCATCGGCTGGCATCTGGTGCACACCCTGTGCGATCAGGTCAGCGTGGTGGTGGTCGAGGACGGCAAGGACATTCACGTCTTCCTGCCCTGGTGAGAGCGCCGGAAGGTGTAGCGGTGCGGAATCGGGTTACTCCGGTGCGTGGAGGGGCAGGCTGCTGCCCACGCGTTCGCCGCCGGGCGCTTCCGACTGGCGGAACGGCTCGGAGCACGGTGGGATCGGGTGTGGTGGCAGTGGTCCCGGGCATGCGAACGGCGTCCATCCGGACCGACGGGAGCCGCAGAAGGGAACAACACCGTGACACGACGACCCAGGATTCTGGTGATCGGCGCAGGCTTCGCCGGAGTCGAGTGTGTCCGCCGGCTGGAGCGCAAACTCGGCCCCGACGAGGCGGACGTCGCCCTGGTGACGCCGTTCTCCTACCAGCTCTACCTTCCGCTGCTGCCCCAGGTCGCCTCCGGCGTGCTGACGCCGCAGTCGATCGCCGTCTCGCTGCGCCGCAGCAAGAAGTACCGCACCCGGATCATTCCGGGCGGGGCGATCGGGGTGGATCTGGCGGCGAAGGTGTGCGTCATCCGCACCATCACCGACGAGATCATCAACGAGCCCTACGACTACCTGGTGCTGGCACCGGGCAGCGTGACCCGCACCTTCGACATCCCCGGCCTCGCCGAGCACGCCTTCGGGATGAAGACGCTCGCGGAGGCCGCGTACATCCGTGACCACGTCATCTCGCAGCTCGACCTCGCGGACGCCAGCGACGACCCCGAGGAGCGGGCGGCGCGGCTGCAGTTCGTGGTGGTCGGCGGCGGTTACGCGGGCACGGAGACGGCGGCCTGCCTCCAGCGGCTCACCCACGCGGCGGTCCGGCGCTATCCGCGGCTGGACCCGAGCCTGATCCGCTGGCATCTGATCGACATCGCGCCGAAGCTGATGCCGGAGCTGGGCGACCGGCTCGGCAAGCAGGCGCTGAAGATCCTGCGCGACCGGGGCATCGACGTCTCCCTCGGGGTGTCCGTGGCCAAGGTGACCGAGGACGAGGTCACCTTCACCGACGGCCGGGTGATCCCGACGCACACCCTGATCTGGACGGCCGGTGTGGTCGCCAGCCCGCTGATCGGCACGATGGACGCGGAGACGGTGCGCGGACGGCTCGCGGTGACCCCGGAGATGACCGTACCGGGGCACGACGGGGTGTTCGCGCTCGGCGACGCGGCGGCCGTGCCCGACCTCGCCAAGGGCGAGAAGGACGCGATCTGCCCGCCCACCGCGCAGCACGCCATGCGGCAGGGCCCGAAGGTGGCGGACAACATCATCCACTCGCTGCGCGGCGAGCCGCTGGAGCCGTACGTCCACAAGGACCTCGGTCTCGTGGTGGACCTCGGCGGCAAGGACGCGGTGTCCCGGCCGCTCGGTATCGAGCTGCGCGGCATCCTCGCCCAGGCCGTGGCACGCGGCTACCACTGGTCGGCGCTGCGCACCGGCGTCGCCAAGGCGCGGGTGCTGGTGAACTGGCTGCTGAACGCCATCGCCGGGGACGACTTCGTCCGTACGGGCTTCCAGGCCCGCAAGCCCGCCCAGCTCAAGGACTTCGAGTACACGGACTCGTATCTGACGCCGGACCAGGTGCGCAGTGAGGTGCGGACCGCGGAGGCGGAGGGCAGGGTGCGGGGGAAGGTGACCGGGGGCTGAACCGGGTCAGCCGGAGTGCCGGAGGCCGCCGTCCCGTGGTGGGGGCGGCGGCCTCCGTGACATCCTTGGTCGTAGATCATGGTCCGGCACGGAAGAGAGAGCGCGGCGGCGTGAAGGCAAGGGGACGGGCGCTTCTGGTACGGCTGTGGGACCGGCTCGCCGCGTCCGATCCGGGACTGCTGCGGCTGATCGCGGGGCTGCGCACGGTGGCCGCGATCGCCCTCACCCTCATGCTGCTGGCCTCGCTGCGCTTCCCGGTCCCCCAGTTGGTCGCGGGCGCGATGGCGGCGATGGCGGCGACCTTCGCCGTCCGGGAGACCGACCGCAGCAAGCAGGCGGTCACGGTGGCGCTGTCCCTGCCGGTGGCGCTGGCCGCGGTGTCGGCGGGGGCGGTGCTGAACCGCTGGCCGCTGGTCAGCGACATCTCCTTCCTGCTGATCATCTTCGCGGCCGTCTACGGGCGCCGGTTCGGTGACCGGGCCACCGGGCTCGGGCTGATCGGCTTCCAGGTCTACTTCCTGTCGCTGTTCGTTCGGGCGACGCCGTCGATGCTGCCCTCGCTGTACATCGTGATCACGGTGGCGGTGGGGTGCAGCGCGTTCGCGCGGTTCGTGCTGATGCCGCAGACGGAGGCGGGCACGCTGGACCGGCTGCGGCGGGCGTTCCGGGCCCGGCTGGGGCAGTTGCTGGGCACGCAGATCGAGCTGCTGGACGCGGGCCCGGACGACGTGGACAAGGTCGTGGAGGACCTGCGCACCGGTACGGCCCGGCTGCACGAGACGGCGCTGATGATCCAGGGCCGGCTGGAGCGCGGCACCTCCGACGACGCGATGGCCCGGCTGGTGCAGCGCCGTGTCGCGGACGCCGAGATCGCCGCGGAGCGGCTCGGACTGATGCTGCTCACCGCGCGCAGCGCCGAACGGACCGACACCCTCACCCTGTATCTGCCGGGCGCGCCGGCGCCGCCCGGCCGGATGCTGCCGGTGCGGGACCCGGCGACGGAGATGATTCGCCGGGACCTGCAGGCGCTGCGGCTGCTGGTGCTGCGCCCGGTGGGCGAGACGTCGGGGACGGCCCTGGCCCAGGTGCGCAACCGGCTGCTCGGCTACCGCGAGGAGGACAACCTGCCCGACGCGTCCCCGGCCGTGCAGGACGTGTTCCGCGGCATCGGTGAGGCGGCGCGCGCGGTGCTGGGTCTGCGGACCGCGCTGGACGGCCCGCAGGACGAGTCCGACGACAGCCCGGCGACCAGCAGGTCCCGTGAGGAGCTGGACGCCGAGGACGCGGCGATCGAGATCAGCGAGGAGCCCGATCCGGAGAAGCCCGAGGAGACCGGGCTGCGGCGCCCCACGACCCGGGCGGCCCTCCAGGTCACGGTGGGGGCGTCGCTGGCCATCGTGGGCGGTGAGCTGCTGTCCCACCAGCGCTGGTACTGGGCGGTGCTGACCTGCTGGATCGTCTTCATCAACACCACCTCCACCGGGGAGATCCTGGTGAAGGGCGGCCGGCGGCTGCTCGGCACCGTCCTCGGCGTGGTCGCCGGTATCGGGCTGGCCGGCGCGGTGGGACACCACACCTGGACGGCGTTCGCGCTGGTGCTGGTGTGTGTGTTCGCCATGTTCTACACCGCTCCCCTGTCGTACACGCTGATGTCGTTCTTCGTGACGGCGGCGCTGGGACTGCTCTACACGCTGCTGAACACGTACAGCATGTCGGTGCTGGTGCTGCGGGTGGAGGAGACGGCGCTGGGCGCGGCCTGCGGGGTGATCACGGCGGCGGTCGTCCTGCCGGTGCGCACCGACCGGCGCACCAACGAGCTGCTGGTGGAGGTGCTGGACAAGCTGGCCGAGCTGACGCAGGCGGCCGTGGACCAGCTCAGCGGGCGGCCGCACACGGACCTGGTGGACCAGGCCCGCGAGCTGGACCAGGCGCTGGCCGACCTGCACGCGGCGACCAAGCCGCTGACGCACCCGGTCACCCCCTTGCGCTCCCGTCGGGACACCGCGCGGTACGTGGTGGCGCTGCTGGAGACCTGCGCGTACCACGGGCGGGCGCTGGCGGCCACGGCGGAGCTGCTGCCCAGCAACCCGTCGATCGCGGCCGATCCGCGGCTGCGCGGGGTGTGCAGCCGGATCGTGCACAACATCGAGGCGATCGCCGACCACGTCCGCGATCCGCACTCCTCGGCCGAGCTGGAGACCGGCCCGAGCATCGCGTCCATGCTGGAACCCGGCACCCTGGCCACCCCCCGCTGGGGCCGGGTCACCGACCGCGTGCTGCGCCACCTCCAGCGCCTGGACGAGGCGGTCTCCGGCCTCGCCCGTCCGCTGGGCGTCCCGGTGAAGGTGGAGGCGGCGAAGAAGTGACGGCCGGCCCCTAACGCCTGAGGGGCCCGTCGGCGCGGGGGTCCTGGGCCTCGGCCCGGACGCGGGCGCAGATGTGCCGCAGGAGCCGGGAGACGTGCATCTGGGAGATGCCGAGGCGGGCGGCGATGCGGCTCTGGGAGAGGTCCTCGAAGAAGCGCATGTAGAGGATGTCCCGGTCGCGTTCGGGCAGGCGGCTCAGGCTGCGCCGGGCGGCCTCGCGGTCGACGACGACCGAGTAGGCGGGGTCGGGGGCGCCGAGGCTGTCGGTGAGGGTGCCGCCCTCGCCGGCCGGTTCGGCGTCCAGGGAGAGGGTGCTGTAACTGTCCAGCGCCTCCAGCCCGGTGGCGACCTCCGCCTCGGTGAGCCCGGTGTGCCCGGCGATGCCCGCGACGCTGGGCGCCCGGCCGCCGGGCCGCTCGGTGAGGTCGCGGCGGGCGACGCGGACCCGGTTGCGCAGCTCCTGCACCCGGCGCGGTACCCGCAGCGCCCAGGTGCGGTCGCGGAAATGCCGCTTGACCTCGCCGGTGATGGTCGGCACGGCGTAGCTCTCGAAGGCGCCGCGTGCGGGGTCGAACCGGTCGATGGCCTTGACCAGGCCGAGGGCGGCCACCTGGCGCAGGTCCTCCGCGTTCTCGCCCCGGTCGCGGAAGCGGGCGGCGATGCGATGGGCCATGGGCAGCCAGGCGGTGGTGAGTTCGGCGCGCAGGGCGTCGCGTGCGGGGCCGTCCGGCAGGCCGGCCAGCTCGGCGAAGAGGGCCGTCGTGTCGGGCGCGTCGTCGTGGCTCCGCCGAGGCCGGCCGGCCTCGGCGGAAGGGGTGTTCGCGGAGTGGATCGGCATGAACGGGCGCTCCAGACGGTGGCGGGTGCGCGGCCGGGAAGGGGCCGTGTTCAGCGCAGGGGCACGACGGCGGTGACGCACTTGCCGCCGCGCGGGAGTCCGGCCATCCGTACGTCACGGGCGAGCAGGCTGACGATGGGCCAGCCCCGGCCGCCGGTGCGGCTCCGGTCGGTGTCGGTGCCCAACCGGGCGGTGGTGTCGGGCAGTTCGTCGCTGCGGTCGCTCACCGAGAGCCGTACGCCGCGGGTGTCCACGTCGACCTCGAAGCGGGTGATGCCGCCGCCGTGCAGGATGGCGTTGGTGGTCAGCTCGGAGGCGACCAGCAGGGCGTCCTCAAGGGTCTCGTCGGGGCAGGTGAGCGCGCGGTCACGACAGCGTTCGGTCACCGCGCGGCGTACGTCTCTGCGGGCGTCCGCCGGCCGGTACGCCATGGTCCTGCGGCTCTGCCGAGGCACGGCCGGGGTGTTGGTCGCGCGCTGCTCGCACATGGTGTCGTCCCTCCCTAGCGCGGTGCCCGGTCTTTCCAGGGGCGTCGCCCGGACGGCCGGGGTCTCTTCCTTGCGGCTGACCCCTCGCGGCGATGTCAAACACCGGGGACACGGGAGCCTTTACCGGGCCACCGTGCGGGTAGGAGCCCGGTATGAGCGATGTCGTGGACGCGGACGAACTGTTGCGGCGCATCCGGCGGAGCCGGGATCTGGCCGCCGAGGAGGAGCGGGTCTGGCTGGAGCGGGCGCAGAGCCTGACGGCCACCGATCCGGACCGGGCGCGGGAGGCGACCGAGCGCGCGCTGACGTACCAGGTGGTGGCGGGGGTGCTGACGGAGATCGTCGCGCCGGGCAGTCATCCGGCGGACGCGGGCGGGACGGGCGCGACGGGAGTGAGGCACGTCACGTGATGCCGGTACCCATACCGGTCGGACGCCCCGTGGTTTATCGTTCATCCATATCGGGGCGCGCCCCGGATCGGTACCCGTGTGTTCCGCGCGCTTCCGCACCGACTGCCCTGGCTGGTTTCCCCCGTCCAGCCAGGGCTTTTCCCTGCCCTGGGCACGGCGGGCCGGCCCGCCCGGCTTCTTCGAGGTGCCCCTCGCGGCGGCAGCGGCTCCAATGGGCTTAGGGAACCACCCGAACGGCCGCCGGTGAGGAGCCCCGCGTATGACCAAAGCGATCAAACTGCCGACCGCCCTGCCACAGGCGCAGCGGGAGCGGCTGATGGAGCTGGCGAAGGAGGTGTCCTTCCCGGAGGACACCCGCGTCTTCGAGGCGGGCGGTGTCGCGGACCGGTTCTGGGTGATCCGCTCGGGCGCGGTCTCCCTGGACCAGCAGGTGACCTCCCGGCAGTACATCACCGTGGCCACGCTCGGCGCCGGTGACCTGCTCGGCTGGTCCTGGCTCTTCCCGCCGTACGAGTGGGACTTCGGGGCGGTGGCGTTCAGCAACGTCCGCGCCTACGAGTTCGACGGGCCCTCCGTGCTCGCGCTGTGCGTGGAGGACCCGCTGCTCGGGCTGTCGCTGGTGCGCACGGTGGCCGAGATCCTGGCCCACCGGCTGGAGACGACTCGCGGCAAGCTGATGGACCAGTACGCGATCCGGCGGAGCACCCCGCTGTAGCCCCGTCGGTCAGATCCGGTAGCGGCGCAGCGCGGGCGTGGCGGCGGCCAGCGCCAGCATCACGACGACGACCAGCGCCCCACCGCCCGCGACGGCGGCGCGGGTCCCGAAGAGCGACCCGGCGGTGCCGTGCAGCACGTCGGCGAGGCGGGGTCCGCCCGCGACGACCACGGTGAAGACGCCCTGCATCCGGCCGCGCATCTCGTCGGTCGCGGCGGAGAGCAGGATGGCGCCCCGGAAGACCATGGAGACCATGTCGGCCACGCCTCCGGCGGCGAGGAAGGCGACGGCCACCCAGAGGTTGCCGCTCAGCCCGAACCCGACGACGGCGAGCCCCCAGCCGACCACCGAGCCGATGACCATGAGGCCGTGGCGGCGGGCCCGCGAGAAGGCGCCGGAGAACAGTCCGCCGAGCACCGAGCCGACCGGGATGGCGGCGAAGAGCAGCCCGAGCGCGTACCCCTCGTCCCAGGCGCGGTAGGTGTGCGCGGCCAGCTCCGGGAAGAGGGCGCGGGGCATGCCGAAGACCATGGCGACGATGTCGGCGAGGAAGGACAGCAGCAGCACCTTGTGACCGGCGATGTAGCGGAACCCGGCCACGATCTCCCGTACCCCGGCGCGGCGGGCCAGGTGCCCTCCGAGCGGCGGCAGGGCGGGCAGCCGGAAGACGGCCCACACGGTGAAGGTCAGGGCGAGCGCGTCGATGAGGTACAGCTCGGGCAGTCCGATGACCGGGATCAGCACACCGGCGAGCAGCGGCCCGGCGACCGCGCCGGTCTGCATCACAGTGGTGCCGAGCGCGTTGGCGGCCGGCAGCTCCTCGGCCGGGACCAGCCGGGCGATCGAGGCGCTGCGGGCGGGCTGGTTGAGGCCGAAGAACGCCTGCTGGGCGGCGAGCAGGATCATCAGCACCGGCACCGAGTCCAGTCCGGTGACGGACTGGGCCCAGAACAGCAGCGAGGTCACCGCGATGCCTATGTTGGTGATCAGCAGCAGCTTGCGCCGGTCCACGGTGTCCGCGACGGCGCCGCCCCACAGCGCGAAGACCACCATGGGCACCAGCCCGGCGAGGCTGGCGTAGCCGACCCAGGCCGAGGACTGGGTGATGTCGTAGATCTGCTTGGGTACGGCGACCGCGGTGAGCTGGCTGCCGACGGCGGTGACGATGGTCGACGACCACAGGCGCCGGTAGGCCGGGATGCGCAGGGGGCGGGTGTCCATCCCCCAGCGGCGCCAGCCGCGTGCGGGCGGGTCCCCTCCGGGCGTCTCGGTCGCGTCGGTGCTGCTGCTCTCGCTCGTGTCCACGGAGGTCCTGGTTGCTCGATACATCTTTCGATTTCGGGCCTCACTATCGCAGCAACGCCCGGCGAACACCGAACCCTTCGCGGCCGGACCCGCCTCAGGCGCCGATGAGCAGCATCGCGCCGAGGCCGAGCATGGTCAGGGCGACCAGGCCGTCCAGCACCCGCCAGGCGGCGGGCCGGACCAGGACGCGGCCGAGCAGCCGGGCGCCGAATCCGAGGGCGGCGAACCAGCACAGGCTGGCCAGCGCCGCGCCCAGCCCGAAGGTCCAGCGCAGCGGACCCCGGTCGGCGGCGAGGGAGCCGACCAGGAAGACGGTGTCCAGGTAGACGTGCGGGTTGAGCCAGGTCATCGCCAGGCAGGTGAGCACCGCGCGCCGGATCGAGCCGGCCGCCTCGCCGTCCGTGCTCAGTCCGCCGGTGCCGGGGCGCAGGACGCGCCGGGCGGCGAGGGCGCCGTAGCAGACCAGGAAGACGCCGCCGACGATGCCGACGGCCCGTACCGCGTCCGGCCAGGCCACCACGATCGCGCCGACCCCGGCGACGCCGAGGGCGATGAGCACGGCGTCCGAGAGCGCGCAGATGCCCACCACGGCGAGGACGGCGTTCCGGCGGACCCCCTGGCGCAGGACGAAGGCGTTCTGGGCGCCGATGGCGACGATGAGGGAGAGGCCGGTGCCGAAGCCCGCGGCCGCGGCGGTGAGCGCGTGGTTCATGCCGTTGACGCTACGGACCGGATCACCGCGCGTACAGCTAAAGATTCTTACGTAACATTAGCGCTCGTGATGAACGAGCTTCCTCTGGACCAGGTGCGGACGCTGCTGGCGGTGGTGGACGAGGGCACCTTCGACGCGGCCGCCGCCGCGCTGCACGTGACCCCGTCGGCGGTGAGCCAGCGGGTGAAGGCGCTGGAGCAGCGCACCGGCCGGGTGCTGCTCCAGCGCACCAAGCCGGTCCGCCCGACCGATTCCGGCGCGGTCCTGGTGCGGTACGCCCGACAGCTCGCCCGGCTGGAGCAGGACGCGCGGGACGAGCTGGGGATGAGCGGCGCCGGGGAGCCGACGCGGGTGTCGGTCGCGGTGAACGCCGACTCCCTGTCGACCTGGTTCCTGGACGCGCTCACCGAGGTGCCGGGGCTCAGTTTCGAGCTGCGCCGGGAGGACGAGGACCACACGGCGGCACTGCTGCGCGAGGGCCTGGTGATGGCGGCGGTGACGGGGTCGGCGGAGCCGGTGCCCGGCTGCTCGGTGCGTCCGCTGGGCCGGCTGCGGTATCTGCCGGTGGCGGCGCCGGAGCTGGCCGCGCGGCTGCCGTCCGGGCCGCTCGCCGGGGCGCTGGGCGCGCTGCCGGTGATGGTCTTCGACGACAAGGACGACCTCCAGGACGCCTTCGTACGGGGGCTCGGCGGCACCGGCGCCGGCCCGGTGCGGCACTACGTGCCGACCTCGGAGGGGTTCGCGGAGTCGGTGGCGCGCGGGCTCGGCTGGGGCATGGTGCCGGAGTCCCAGGCGGAGCCGCTGCTCGCGGCGGGCCGGGTGGTGCCGCTGGCGCCGGGGCGGTGGCTGGACGTGGCGCTGTACTGGCAGCAGTGGCGGCTGGACTCCCCCGCGCTGGCGGCGCTGGCCGAGGCGGTCAGCGCGACGGCGGCGCGGGCGCTGCGCCGCTGAGCCGGGCGGCCGCGCTGTCCAGCAGCATCTCCAGCGCGGTCGGGTAGGCGCTGTGCACCATCTGCCGGGCGAGCAGCGGGGCGGCCTCGGCGATGCGCGGGTGGGTGGAACGGGGCAGCCGGGCGTAGGTGGAGTGCCACTGGTCCTCGTCGGCGCGCTGGGAGGCGCTGGGCAGGGCCAGGGTGGCGGCGTCCAGGGCGGCGAAGGCGAGGGTCTGGTCGATGAAGGCGTGATAGACCCGTACCGCCTCGGGCAACGGGAACCCGGCGCGGGCGAGGACGTCCAGGACCGCCTCGTCGACGGCCAGTTCATGGGCGCGGCCGGTGACCCGGCTGACGGTGAGCAGCGCCGCCTGGGGGTGGGCGACGTAGGCGGCGTGGATGCGGGTGCCGATGGCGCGCAGGTCGGCCCGCCAGCGGCCGGTGCGCCGCCAGCCGTCGAGGGCCTGGCCGATGAGGGCGTCACCGATGGCCAGGGTGAGGTCGTCCATGCCCCGGAAGTACCGGTAGAGGGTGCTGGGGTCGCAGTCCAGGGCGAGGCCGAGGCGGCGCGCGGTGAGCCCCGCGCTGCCGTGCTCGCGCAGCAGGCGCAGCGCGGTGGTGACGATCAGCTCCTCGGAGAGCACGGTGCCGCTGCGGGTGGGCCGGCGCCTGCGGCGCTTCTCCTCGGGCACGACGGGTTTGGGCACGAGCCGGCCCTCTCTGCGGTCCTTATGCCAACGCCATTGACCTTAACGCGGGGCGGGGCGTTGGATTCACGGCAAGGCGCGCCTGTCCCGTTCTTGTTCCGTCCGTGTCAGGCAGGGAGTTTCCGTCATGCGTGTACTGCTCGTGGGCGCCGGTGGTGTGGGCACCGCCGTCACCCGGATCGCGGCCCGCCGTCCGTTCTTCGACCTGATGGTGGTGGCCGACTACGACCCCGACCGAGCGGAGGCGGCCGTCGCGGCGCTCGGCGCGGACGCGGGCCGGTTCGTCGCCGAGCGGGTGGACGCGGCCGACGAGGCGGCGGTCGCCGGGCTGCTCGCCCGGCACGGCTGCGACGTGCTGCTGAACGCCACCGACCCCAGATTCGTGATGCCGCTGTTCCGGGCCGCCCGCGGGGCCGGGGTCACCTATGTCGACATGGCGATGTCACTGTCCCGCCCGCACCCGGAGCGCCCGTACGAGGAGTGCGGGGTGAAGCTCGGCGACGAGCAGTTCGCGGCCGCCGCCGACTGGGAGCGCGCGGGCGCGCTGGCGCTGGTGGGCATGGGCGTGGAGCCGGGCCTGTCGGACGTGTTCGCCCGGTACGCGGCCGACGAACTCTTCGACTCCATCGAGGAGATCGGCGTCCGCGACGGCGCCGACCTCACCGTGGACGGCTACGACTTCGCGCCCTCCTTCAGCATCTGGACCACGATCGAGGAGTGCCTGAACCCGCCGGTGGTGTACGAGGAGGGGCGCGGCTGGTTCACCACCGAGCCGTTCAGCGAGCCGGAGGTGTTCGACTTCCCCGAGGGCATCGGCCCGGTGGAGTGCGTGAACGTCGAGCACGAGGAGGTGCTGCTGATACCGCGCTGGACGGACGCGCGGCGGGTCACCTTCAAGTACGGGCTGGGCCGGGAGTTCACCGACACGCTGCGCACGCTGCACCAGTTGGGCCTGGACCGCACCACGCCGGTGACCGTGCCGGGCCCGGACGGTCCGGTCGCGGTCTCGCCGCGGGACGTGGTGGCCGCGGGGCTGCCCGACCCGGCGACGCTGGGCGACCGGATGCGCGGCAAGACCTGCGCGGGCACCTGGGTGAGGGGCACCAAGGACGGCTCGCCGCGCGAGGTGTACCTCTATCACGTGGTCGACAACGAGTGGTCGATGGCCGAGTACGGTTCCCAGGCCGTGGTCTGGCAGACGGCCGTGAACCCGGTGGTCGCCCTCGAACTCCTCGCCACCGGTGCCTGGTCGGGCGCGGGCGTGCTGGGCCCGGAAGCCTTCCCGGCCCGCCCGTTCCTCGACCTGCTGACCGCGTACGGCTCCCCGTGGGGGATGCGCGAGCAGTGACCGTCAGGCGGTCTTCGGCTTGCCCTTGGTGTACAGCCAGGTGTGCAGCACCGGGGCGACCTTCTTCCCGGACTCCTTCTCGGCGAGCCGGGTGAACTGCTCGGTCGTGCCGTGCCCGTCCCGGTGCTGGGCGGCCCAGGCGCGCAGGATGCGGAGGAAGGCCCGGTCACCGACGGCCTTGCGCACCTGGTGCAGGGCCATCGCGCCCCGGTCGTAGACGGGCGTGCCGAAGATCTTGCCGCCGTTGCCGGGGTTGCCGGGCGGGTAGGCCCACAGGCTGTCCTTGGCGGGGCGGGCGTACAGGCCGTCGAAGGTCTTCTGGGCGCTGTCGCCGCCGTGCTGCTCCTCGTAGAGCCACTCGGTGTAGCTGGCGAAGCCCTCGTTGAGCCAGATGTCCTGCCACTTGGTCAGGGAGACGGAGTCGCCGAACCACTGGTGGGCGGTCTCGTGCACGAGGGTGTCCAGGTCGGGCGCCGAGTCGTACACCGGCCGGGTCTGGGTCTCCAGGGCGTAGCCGACGTCCGGGGCGTGGTCGACGATGGAGCCGGCGGCGCGGTAGGGGTAGGGGCCGAACAGTCCGGCCTCCCACTTCAGCACCGAGGGCAGCTTCTTCATCACCGGGTCGGCGGCGCGGGCCTCGCGGGGGTCGACGGCGTCGTAGAGCTGGATGCCGCCGGGCAGGGTGCTGCGCCGGACCTGGAAGGTGCCGACGGTGGCGGTGGCGAGGTAGGCGGCCATCGGCTCGGCCTGGTGCCAGCGGAAGGTGGTGCGGCCGTGCTCGGTGCGCTGGCCGCGCAGCACCCCGTTGGCGACGGCGGTACGGCCCTCGGGGACGGTGATCGTGAAGTCGTAGGACGCCTTGTCCAGCGGGTGGTTGTTGGCCGGGAACCAGGTCATCGCGCCCTGCGGCTGGCCCGCCACGAAGGCGCCGTCGTCGGTGGGGATCCAGCCGTCGGTCGAGCCGTCCGGGTCGGTGACCGGCTTCGGCCGGCCCTTGTAGCGGACGGTGACCTTGAACTCCTGGCCCTCGCGCAGGGTGCTCTTCGGGGTGACGACGAGTTCCTGGCCCTTGCGGGTGAACCGGGCGTCGTCGCGGCCGACGCGCACGGAGGTGACGGTGAGCCCGCTCAGGTCCAGGTCGAAGCGGCTCAGGCGCTGGGTGGCACGGGCGGTGAGGACGGCGGTGCCGTCGAGGTGCCGGGAGCCGGTGTCGTAGCCGAGCGTGAGGTCGTAGTGGCGTACGTCGTAGCCGCCGTTGCCGCTCAGCGGGAAGTACGGGTCGCCCGCGCCGGCCGCCCCGGCGGTGCCGGGAGCCAGGGGCGCGGCGGCGCCGAGGAGGGCGGCGACCGCGAGGGGGAGGGTGGCGAGGACCGTCTCGCGGCCCAGGAGGGCGGTGCGGCGTCGTGCGGCCGGACGGCGGGAGGACGTCACGTGCGCTCCTTCGGGGACGACGGTGATCGCTCCGCCACAGACTAGGGCGCCGGACCCCCGGCTGTCCTGCGCTCGGGATCGCCCCGGGCCGTTCCGGCGTGCCCGGCGTACGCTCGTCCGGACCGTCCCTGCGAGCGGAAGAGGGTGCCGCCGTGAGCGTGCGGGTTCGCCGCATCTACGAACCGCCGGAGCCGGACGACGGCCTGCGCGTCCTGGTGGACCGGCTCTGGCCGCGCGGGGTCTCCAAGGAGGAGGCCCGCCTCGACGAGTGGCCCAAGGCGCTCACCCCCTCGGACGACTTGCGCCGCTGGTACCACCACGGCGGTTCGTACGACGAGTTCCGGCGCCGCTACGAGGAGGAGCTGACCGCTCCCGAGGCCGCCGGGGCACTCGGCACGCTGCGGGAGCTGGTCTCCCGTGGCCCGGTCACCCTGCTCACGGCGGGCCGGGACCCGGAGCACAGCCATGCGTCGGTGCTCCGGGACCTCCTCGCCTCCTGATCCGGCGCCGTCAGCCGGTCTGCCGGGCCGCCGCCCTGCCCGCCGCGCGGCCGGAGAAGAGGCAGCCGCCGAGGAAGGTGCCCTCCAGCGCGTTGTACCCGTGCACCCCTCCCCCGCCGAAGCCGGCCACCTCACCGGCCGCGTAGAGCCCGTCGACCGGGCTGCCGTCGAGGCCGAGGGCGCGGGAGTCGAGGTCGGTCTGGATGCCGCCCAGGGTCTTGCGGGTCAGCACCCGCAGCCGGACGCCGATCAGCGGGCCGGCGTCGGGGTCGAGGATGCGGTGCGGGGCGGCGACCCTGCCAAGCCGGTCCCCGATGTAGCGGCGGGCGTTGCGGATGCCCTGGACCTGGGAGTCCTTGCTGTAGGGGTTGGCCATCTGGAGGTCACGGGCCTCGATCTGGCGGCGCACCTCGGCCGGGTCGAGCAGGGTCTCGCCGGTCAGGCCGTTCATCCTGGCCACCAGTTCCTCCAGCGTGCCGGCGGTGACGAAGTCCTCGCCCTTGTCCAGGAACGCCCGCACCGGTGCCGGGGCGCCCTTGCCGAGGACCCGGTCACGGAGGACGGCCCTTCGGTCCTTGGCGGTGATGTCGGGGTTCTGCTCGGAGCCGGAGAGGGCGAACTCCTTCTCGATGATCTTCCGGGTGAGGACGAACCAGGAGTGGTCGTGTCCCGCGAGGTCCTCGGTGGTGCGCAGATGGCGCAGGGTGCCGAGGGTGTCGTAGCCGGGCAGGCAGGGGTCGGGCAGGCGGCGGCCGCGCGCGTCGAGCCAGATGGAGGAGGGGCCGGGCAGGATGCGGATGCCGTGGCCGGGCCAGACCGGGTCCCAGTTGGCGAGGCCCTCGGTGTAGTGCCACATCCGGTCCCGGTTGACCAGGCGCACCCCGGCCTCCGCGCTGATGTCGAGCATGCGGCCGTCGACGTAGGCGGGGACGCCGGTGACCATGTCGGCCGGGGGCGTGCCGAGCCGCTCGGGCCAGTAGCGGCGGACGATGTCGTGGTTGGCGCCGATGCCGCCGGTGGTGAGGACGACGGCCTGCGCGGTCAGCTCGAACTCCCCCACCGCCTCCCGGCTGGAGGCGACACCGCGCGGGGAGTCGTCGGGGGCGAGCAGGGTGCCGCGTACCCCGCGCGCGGTGGTGCCGTCGATGAGCAGTCCGTCGACGCGGTGCCGGTGGTGGAAGGTGAGCAGCCCGTCCCGCGCGGCCTGCCGGGCGTAGCGCACGAAGGGCTCGACCACGCCGGTGCCGGTGCCCCAGGCGATGTGGAAGCGGGGTACGGAGTTGCCGTGGCCGTCGGCGCGCAGGTCGCCGCGCTCGGCCCAGCCGACGGTGGGCAGCAGCTCGATGCCGTGGCCGCGCAGCCAGGACCGCTTCTCCCCGGCCGCGAACTCGACGTAGGCGCGGGCCCAGCGCACCGCCCAGGAGTCCTCGTCGTCCAGGCGGTCGAAGCCGGCGCTGCCCCGCCAGTCGTTCCAGGCGAGGTCGAGGGAGTCCTTGACGCCGAGGCGGCGCTGTTCGGGCGAGTCGACCAGGAAGAGGCCGCCGAGGGACCAGAACGCCTGGCCGCCGAGGTCGGCGGCGCTCTCCTGGTCCAGCAGGGCCACCTTGCGGCCCCGGCTGGTGAGTTCGTGCGCCGCGACCAGGCCGGCCAGGCCCGCTCCCACGACTATGACGTCCGCGTCCATGGAGTCCTCGTCCTTCCGTCCAGGGGTCGTGCAGGGGTCGTGCAGGATTCATGCAGGGTTCATTCCGGGTCGCCGCCGCCGGTCAGCAGGGGCGTGAGGAGGTGCTTGAGCCAGTCGCGGGCGGCGTCGACGTCCTTGTCCAGCAGGAGCTGGACGGTGACGCCGTCGTAGGCGGCGACGACCGCGCGGGCGGCGGCGTCCACCCCGCCGGGCGGGGCGGCGGTGGCCTCGGCGCGACGGAGCCGGTCGGCGACGGCCGCGCGCAGCCGGGCCCGGTGGTGGAGCAGGGTCCCGGCGACGGCGGGGTCGCGGGCGGCGTGCACCAGGAAGTCGGTCTTCACCAGCAGCCAGTCCACGTCGAGGAGGAGCACGTCGGCGACCCGGTCCACGGAGGCGGCCACGTCCAGCGCCGGGCCGTCCTGCGCGAGCGCGTCCGCGACCTGGGCGGCGATGAGGTCGGCGCGCTCCTGGTAGAGGGCGAAGAACAGCTCGTCGAGGGTGGCGAAGTTGGAGTAGAAGGCTCCCCGGCTGTATCCGGCTGCCTCGCAGACCTCCTCGATGGAGACCCGTCCGAACCCCTTGGCCGCGAACACCGCGAAGGCGGCGGCGAGCAGTTCGGCCCGCGTCCGCGCCCGCCGCCTGGTGACGCGCGGCGCCTTCTGGTCGGCCGTCATCGCCCGCACCTCCGTTTCGATACGGGAATGTATCCGATACGTCGATGTATCGAAAGAGCCGTGCCGGCGGCCGCTCCGTGATCAATAGAACGCATTTTCGATTCAGGAGTACGCTGTCCCCATGTCCACGCACCTCCAGAGTTCGCTGTTCGACCAGGCCGACGAGCTGCGCCTCGGTCCTCTCGACGGACTGGGCCGGACCGCACTGGGCTCCGGGGCCTGGATCGACGTGCTGCCGGGCTGGCTGAGCGGGGCCGACGCCCTGTTCGAACAGCTCGCCGCCGAGGTCCCCTGGCGGGCCGAGCAGCGCCGGATGTACGACAACGTGGTGTCCGTACCGCGCCTGCTGTCCTTCTACCGCGACCGGGACCCGCTCCCGCACCCGGTGCTGACGGAGGCCCGCGAGGCACTCTCGGCGCACTACGGGCCGGAGCTTGGCGAACCCTTCGTCACGGCCGGGCTGTGCTACTACCGCGACGGCCGGGACAGCGTGGCGTGGCACGGGGACCGGATCGGGCGGGGCAGCCGCGAGGACACGATGGTGGCGATCCTCTCGGTCGGCGCCCCGCGCGATCTGCTGCTGCGTCCGGCGGGCGGGGGCGCGGTGGCCGTGCGCCGGCCCCTCGGACACGGCGACCTGATCGTGATGGGCGGCTCCTGCCAGCGCACCTGGGAACATTGCGTCCCCAAGTCGGCGCGGGCCGCCGGGCCCCGGATCAGCATCCAGTTCCGCCCTCGCGGGGTGCGCTGAGCCGGCGTCTGATTGGCTGACGCGGGTCAAGTCATCGGCCGGAATCCGAGGCGAACATGCGGGCACAGGCAGAGCAGGTCGCGGACGGCGTCCACCTGGTGCGGGGCCACCACGTCAACTGGGTGATCCTGAAGGACGGCGAGGACGTCACGCTCATCGACACCGGGTATCCGGGAGACCGGCGGGCACTGCTCGACTCCCTCGTCGCCGTGGGCAGTTCGCCCGAGGCGGTGACGGCGGTGCTGATCACCCACGCGCACAACGACCACCTGGGCTCGGCCGAGTACCTGCGCGACGTCCACGGCACGCCGGTGCTGCTGCATCCGGCCGAAGTCCCGCACGCCCGGCGCGACTTCCTCCAGCAGTGCTCCGTCGGTGACGTGGTGCGCAACGCCTGGCGGCCCGGTGTGGTGCCGTGGGCGGTGGAAGTGATCAAGGCGGGCGGCACCGGCCACCACCCGGTGGTCAAGCCCGAGCCGTTCGAGTCCGGCGGCCCCCTCGATCTGCCGGGGCGCCCGGTGCCCGTGCACACGCCCGGCCACACCGACGGGCACTGCGTCTACCACCTGCCCGAGGCCGGCGTCGTGATCTCCGGCGACGCCCTGGTCACCGGGCACGCCACCTCCCGCCTCCGGGGCCCGCAGATGCTGCACGGCTTCTTCCACCACGAGACGGACCGGGCCGTGACCTCGCTGGCGCTGATCGGCGAACTGGACGGCGAGATGCTGCTGCCCGGCCACGGCCCGCTGTACCGGGGCCCGGTGCGGGCCGCCGCCGAGCAGGCCCGCGACCGGGCGTCCTGAGCGGTCAGGCCGGGTCGGCGCCCGGCCGGTCCTGCGGGACCACGGCGACCGGGCTGCCCGCGTGGTGCAGCACCCCGTGCGCCACGGAGCCGATCCGGGCGCCGACCGCCGTACGGCGCGCCCGGCGCCCCACCACGAGGAGCTGGGCCCGCGCGGCCTGGGAGACCAGCACCTGCCCGGCGCTGCCCATCTCGACGTGCTCCGCGACGGGCACGCCGGGGAACCGCTCCCGCCAGGGCCGCAGCGCGTCGGCCAGGGCCCGCTTCTCGTACGGTTCGAGGCCGCCCGCCTCGTCCAGCAGCTTCAGGGAGCCGGGGCTGTAGGCGAAGACGGGCGGCAGGGTCCAGGCGCGCACCGCGCGGACGGTGGCCCCGCGGGCGGCCGCCGCCTCGAAGGCGAAGCGCAGCGCGGCGGCGCTGTCCTCCGGGGTGCCGTGCTGGCCGACGACGATCTCCCGCCCGGCGGACTCGGCCTCCGGTCGGTCGCCCGCGCGGACCAGGATCACCGGCCGTCCGGTCTCCGCGACGACCCGGAGGCCGACCGAGCCCAGCAGGAAGCCCATCACCGCGCCGTGCCCGCGGGTGCCGAGGACCAGCGCCTCGGCGTCCGCGCCGGCCGCGAGGAGCGCGTCCACCGGGTCGTCCTCGGTCAGCTCGACGGTCGTGTCCAGGCCGGGGTGCCGTTCCGCGAGGGAGCCGACGGCGCGGCCGATGCCCTCCTCCACCCAGGTCCGCTGGGTGTCCCGGTCGGCGGGCAGTTCGCCGATCTCCTCCCAGGCGTGCACCACGCGCAGCGGCAGGCCACGGCGCACGGCCTCGCGGGCCGCCCAGTCCAGCGCCGCCAGGCTCTCCTCGGTACCGTCCACCCCTGCCGTGATCGGGCGTGTCATACGTGAAGCCTCCTCGTCGAACGGCATGTTCCGTCGTCGCCATGACCCTGCCACAGCGGACGGACGTGTCCGCCACCCGACGGCCCGAAACGCACCGGGGCGAAGCGGAAGAAACGCACATACGATGGGCGGGACCGTCCCGTGCACCCGACCGCCCGGGGTGAGAAGGCATGGCAGAGCCGACCGAGGCAGCGCGGACCGTCCTGATGACCGTGGACGACGATCCGGGCGTGTCCCGCGCGGTCGCCCGCGATCTGCGGCGCCGCTACGGCGCGTCGTACCGCGTGGTGCGCGCGGAGTCCGGACCGTCGGCGCTGGAGGCGCTGCGGGAGCTCAAGCTGCGCGGGGACTCGGTGGCGGTGCTGCTGGCGGACTACCGGATGCCGGTGATGAACGGCATCGAGTTCCTGGAACGCGCGATGGACGTCTACCCGGGCGCGCGCCGGGTGCTGCTGACCGCGTACGCGGACACCGGGGCGGCGATCGACGCGATCAACGTGGTGGACCTGGACCACTATCTGCTCAAGCCGTGGGACCCGCCGGAGGAGAAGCTGTACCCGGTGGTGGACGACCTGCTGGCGGCCTGGCGGGCCGGGGACCACCGGCCGGTGCCGTTCATGAAGGTGGTGGGCCACCGCTGGTCGGCGCGGTCGGCGGAGGTACGGGAGTTCCTGGCCCGCAACCAGGTGCCCTACCGCTGGTACTCGGTGGAGGAGCCGGAGGGCCGGCGGCTGCTGGCGGCGGCCGGGCAGGACGGTCTGCGGCTGCCGCTGGTGATCACCCCGGACGGCGGGGTGCTGGTCGAGCCCGAGGCCCCGGAGCTGGCCGCGCGGGTGGGGCTCGCCACCACACCGACGGCCGACTTCTACGACCTGGTGGTGATCGGCGGCGGTCCGGCCGGGCTCGGCTCTGCGGTGTACGGAGCCTCGGAGGGGCTGCGTACGGTGCTGCTGGAGCGCTCGGCGACGGGTGGCCAGGCCGGGCAGAGCTCCCGCATCGAGAACTACCTCGGCTTCCCCGACGGCGTCTCCGGCGCCCAGCTCACCGACCGCGCCCGCCGCCAGGCGACCCGGTTCGGCGCGGAGATCCTCACCGCGCGCGAGGTGACGGGTCTCGAGGTCAACGGCGCCGCGCGGGTCGTACGGTTCGCGGACGGCTCCGCGATCGGCGCGCACAGCGTGATCCTGGCGACCGGGGTGCAGTACCGGCGGCTGACCGCCGAGGGCTGCGCGGGGCTGACCGGCTGCGGGGTGTTCTACGGGTCGGCGCTGACCGAGGCGCCGTCCTGCCAGGGCCACGACGTGTTCATCGTGGGCGGCGCCAACTCGGCCGGGCAGGCGGCGATGTACCTGTCCCGGTTCGCCAAGTCGGTGACGTTGCTGGTGCGCGGGGCCGATCTGTCGGCGTCGATGTCGCACTACCTGGTCCAGCAGATCACCGAGGCCCCGAACATCGCGGTGCGCGCCCGCACGGAGGTGGAGGCGGCGCACGGCTCGGACCGGCTGGAGCGGCTGACGCTGCGCCGGGTGGACACCGGGGAGGCCGACCAGGTCGAGGCGCAGTGGATGTTCGTGTTCATCGGCGCCGCCCCGCTGACCGGCTGGCTGGACGGCACCGTGCGCCGCGACCGGCGGGGATTCATCCTGGCCGGCCCGGACCTGACCGTGGACGGGGAGCTGCCGGAGGGCTGGGAGCTGGACCGGCCGCCGTACCACCTGGAGACCAGTGTGCCGGGCGTGTTCGTGGCGGGCGACGCGCGCGCCGAGTCGGCCAAACGGGTCGCGTCCGCCGTAGGAGAGGGAGCCATGGCCGTGATGCTCGTCCACCGGTATCTGGAGCAGTCGTGAGCGGGCGGCCGCTGCCGTGCAGCCCCGGCGAGATCGGGAGCCTGTTCCTCTTCGAGCGGCTGTCGCCCGAGCAGTTGGGGCGGCTGTGCCGGGAGGGCCGGGTGGAGCTGTTCGAGCCGGGCCCGGTGTACACCGAGGGCGACCCGGCGACCTGCTTCTACGTGCTGATCGAGGGCGCGGTCGTGCTGTCGCGGCGGATCGGCGCCGAGGACGTGGAGGTGTCCCGGACCGACCAGCGCGGGGTGTACGGCGGCGCGATGCAGGCGTATCTCGGGGACCGGGTGCGGCAGGTGTACAACAACTCGATGCGGGTGACGGAGCCGACGCGGTTCTTCGTGCTGCCCGCGACGGTGTTCGCGGAGGTCATGCGGGCCTGGTTCCCGATGGCGGTGCATCTGCTGGAGGGGCTGTTCTTCGGCTCCAAGAGCACGCAGGCGGCCATCGGGCAGCGCGAACGGCTGCTGGCGCTGGGCTCGTTGTCGGCGGGGCTCACCCATGAGCTGAACAATCCGGCGGCGGCCGCGGTGCGGGCCACCTCCACCCTGCGGGAGCGGGTGGCCCGGATGCGGCACAAGCTGGCGCTGATCGCGGAGGGGCCGTTCTCCCGCGACGCGCTGGCCGGCCTGATCGAGCTCCAGGAGCGCACCGCCGAGCGGGTCGCCAAGGCGCCGGCGCTCGGTCCGCTGGAGGCGGCCGACCGGGAGGACGCGCTCGCCGACTGGCTGACCGACCACGGCATCGAGGACGGCTGGCGGCTGGCGCCGGTGTTCGTGCAGGCCGGGCTGGACGCCGACTGGCTGGAGCGGGTGGCCTCCACGGTGGACCAGGAGATCCTGGGCGGCGCGGTGGGCTGGCTCAACTACACCATCGAGACCGAGCTGTTGATGAACGAGATCGAGGATGCCACCACCCGCGTCTCCCAACTGGTCGACGCCGCCAAGCAGTACACCCAGCTCGACCGGGCGCCGTTCCGCGTGGTGGACGTGCACGAACTCCTCGACAGCACCCTGCTGATGCTCTCCGGCAAGCTCGGCCCGCACATCGAGGTGGTGCGCAGTTACGACCGTACGCTGCCGTCGCTGCCGGGGTATCCGGCGGAGCTGAACCAGGTGTGGACCAATTTGATCGACAACGCGGTGTCCGCGATGACCCAGGACGGCGGCGGGGGCACGCTGACCGTGCGGACGGCGCGGGACGGGGAGCTGGCGCTGGTGGAGTTCGCGGACACCGGGCCCGGTGTACCGCCGGAGATCCGGGAGCGGATCTTCGACCCGTTCTTCACCACCAAGCCGGTCGGCGCGGGCACCGGTCTGGGGCTGGACATCTCGCGGCGGATCGTCGTCGACAAGCACCGCGGCACCCTGCGGCTGGAGTCGGCCCCCGGCGACACCCGCTTCCAGGTCCGCCTCCCGCTGACCGCGGACAACCCGTCCGGCGAACCCGGCAGACCCGACACACCAGAGGAGAGCGCATGAGTGAGGACACCGCGATCGACCCGTCCGTGCCGCCGAGCGGTACGGGGTGCGTGGAGTGCGAGAGGGCGGGCAGTTGGTGGTTCCATCTGCGCCGCTGCGCGCGGTGCGGGCACATCGGGTGCTGTGACGACTCGCTGGGCAAGCACGCCACCGCCCACTACCGGGAGACCGGCCATCCGGTGCTGCGCAGCTTCGAGCCGGGCGAGGAGTGGTTCTGGAACTACGCCACGAAGGAACTGTACGAGTCCGGCCCCGCGCTGGCCCCGCCCGAGAGCCACCCGGCCGACCAGCCGGTACCGGGGCCGGCCGGGCGGGTCCCGGCCGACTGGGCGCGGCTGCTGAGCTGAATGGGCGTCAGCGCCGGCAGTCCCGGCTCGGCGGGGCGACGGCCCCGGCGATGGCGCGCATGCCGTCGTCGCCGGGGTGGAGGTGGTCGCCGCTGTCCAGGTCGGGGCGCAGCCGGGCGGGGTCGCGGGGGTCGCGCAGGGCGCGGTCGACGTCGGCGACGGCGTCGAAGTCGCCGCCGGTGCGCACCTGGTGGTTGACCTCCCGGCGCACCTTCTCGGCCTGCGGGTTCCACTGGGGCCAGCCCTTGAAGGGGGCGACGGTGGCGCCGACCACGCACAGGCCCGCCGCGTGGGCGCGCTTGGTGATCTCCCGGTAACCGGCGACGATCTCGGCCGCGCTCGCGCCGTCCCGCGCCTTGAGGTCGTTGACGCCCTCGTAGAGGATCACCGTGCGCACGCCGGGCTGGGAGAGGACGTCCCGTTCCAGCCGAGTCCCGGCGCGCGGACCGCCGTTGGTGTCGGTCAGGACCCGGTTGCCGGAGATCCCCTCGTTGGCGACGCCCATGCCCTCCGCGCGCAGCCGCCGGGCGAGGTCGTCCGGCCAGCGCCGGTCGAGTCCGGGCGTGGACCCCCACCCGTCGGTGATGGAGTCGCCGAGCGCGACGACCGCGCCGGCGCGGGGGCGCGCGGGGCGTACGGAGACGGCGTCGAGGTACCACCAGGAGCCGGTGGTCAGGGCCCAGCCGGTGTCGCCGTCGCCGCCTGGGTCGGCGTCCCGGCCGAGGTAGGAGGTGGTGAGGGCCATCTCGTGGCCGGTGGCGGGTCCCCGGGCGTCCGGGGTGCGCAGGCTGACGGCGAGGCGCGCCCCGGCCGGGACCGGGCCGGGCAGCGGGTCGCTCCAGACGGCGCCGCCGGGCGGAACGGTGACGGTGTGCTCGCCGCCGAAGGTGAGCGCCCGGTTGCTGCCCCGTTTCAGGGCCGCCCCCCGGTCCTGGAGGCCCGCGTGGGCGGCGTCGACGGTGAGCGGGCGGTCCCCGAAGGCGTTGGACAGCCGGACGCGCAGGTCGCTCCCGCCCGCGCTGACCCGCACGATCAGCCGGTAGGCCCGGTCGGCACCCTGTCCGACGCGCTGGGCGCTCGCGGCCCAGGTGACGATGCCGGAGCCGCGCACGGTGGCCCCGGCCGGCGGGGTGGCCGCCAGGGCGGGCGTCGCCTGGCCGGTGAGGGTGAGCAGCAGGACGGCGGCCGCCCGGCACGCTCTCCCCCGGCCGCTCACCTGGCCGTCTCCTTCGTCTGGCCCATGCCTGCGATGGTCCCGCCGACACCCGCGCCCCGCACCTCGGTACGCTCCGTGTCCACTTGCGCACAAGAGCCTTTTGCGCACAAGGGCCTTGCCCACTTGAGCCTTGCGCACAAAGGCCCCGCCCCGCGCGGAGGCGGGACGGGGCCTGGCGGGAGCCGGGGGTGTCAGCGGTTCGCCGGGGTGTTGGCGGCCTTGACGTTGACCGCGGCCCAGGCCCGGTCGACGGTCCGGTACTCGGTGCTCGTCGCGCCGTACAGGTCCCTGGCCGCGTTCAGCGTCGCCACGCGGGCGTCGTGGAAGTCGGTGGTGGAGACCATGTAGCGGGTCAGGGCGCGGTAGAAGACCGCCGTGGCCTTGGCGCGGCCGATGCCCTTGACGGCGCCGCCGTCGTAGGTCGGGGAGTCGTAGGAGACGCCGCCGATCTTCTTCTTGCCGCTGCCCTCGGCCAGGAGGTAGTACGCGTGCGAGGAGACGCCGGAACCGGCGTGCACCTCGGTGTCGTACGTCGCCTTCGACCAGTAGTCGACAGTGCCCTCCAGCTTGTCCAGGGAGGGACGGTCCAGACGGCGCAGGAACTTCTGCTTCAGGCCCAGCTTCTCGCCCAGCAGGTAGTTCGGCGGGTTCTTGGCGTTGGCGGCGAAGAACTCCACGTTGGAGCCGAAGATGTCGGCGAGGGACTCGTTGAGCGAGCCCGGTTCGCCGTACTGGTTGCCGTCGCTGTCGACGTAGGTCGCCTCCAGCTTGGCGGTGGCGTCGACCACGCCGTGGGTCAGCTCGTGACCGGTGACGTCGAGGACGACCAGCGGCTTCTTGATCATGTCGTCGCCGTCGCCGTACAGCATGCAGCCGCAGGCCGGGTCCCAGAAGGCGTTGCCGACCCCGCGGCCCCAGTGGACCATCGCGCGGGCGGCCTTGCCGTTGTTGGCGATGCCCGCGCGGTTGAAGGTCTTCTTGTAGAAGTCCAGGGTCTTGGTGATGCCGTACTGGGCGTCGGCGGCCGCGCTGTTGCGGTTGCTGGTGCTGCCGTTGCCCCAGACGTTGCTGGTTCCGGTGATCGCGGTGCCGCTGCCGAAGGACTCGGTGTACTTGCCCTTGGCGTCCCGCGTCTCGGTGTTGTACCGGGTGGGGTCCTTGAGCTGGAAGTGGCCGCGCGAGGTCTGCGTGGTGGTCAGCGGGACGCTGCCCACGAACAGGGTCTTGCCGGTGCCGCGCGCGGTCGCCGGGTAGCCCGAGGCGCCCGAGGTGATGCCCGCGAGGAGGCTCGGCGCGGCCGGGGCGGAGGTCGACGGGGCGACCGTCTCGCCCCGTGCCCGCAGCGCCTCGCGGAGCTTGGGCGACAGGAACTCGTCCGCGTCCGGGGTGTTGCTGCGGACCTCCCCGGTGACGGCGTCCACGACGACCGTGCGGGAGCCGCTCGCGCCGTCCAGGGCACTGCCGGTGACGGTGACCCGGTAGGCGAGGGCGGTCCCGCCGTCGCGCGCGTCGACGACGAGTTCGGCGGTTGTGGCATCACCCTCGGCGGCGTCGGCCGCCTTGGCGGCTGCCTGCCTGGCGGTGATCCGGGCGTCGGAGGCGGTGGCCCGTACGGACTGGCCGGCCGCGGTGGTCACACCGGTGTAGCCGAGCCGCCGGTCGAGGTGGACGACGAGGTCGCCGCCGAGCACCGGCATGCCGCTGTGGGCGCGCTGGAAGCGGACGTGACGGCCGCCCTCGGGGTCGAACATGACGTCCTGCACGCGGAGTTCGTCACCGGTGCCGACCCCGGAGGCGTCGGCATGGGCGAACGCGGCCGCTCGGGCCGCGTTCACCACGGGCCCGGTCCGTGCGGCGGTCCGGACGCCTTCGGCGGCCGCGCGGGCAGCCGAGGGCGCGGGGCGGGCGAAGGCCGTGCCGGCCAGGCCCGTGGCCGCCGTCGCCACCGCGACGGCGACGGCCACACTGCGTATGTGCGGTCTGCGCACCAGGAGTTGTTCCTTCGTTCGACGGCGGCCGGGCGCGCCGGCCGCCGTGACACATGGCGCCGTTGGGCAGCCATCGGGGCAGTCGGATCGCGCCCCGAAGGCTCACCCTTTCGGATGAGTCATGGCCACGTAAAGAAGGAATGATCCATTTCGCTGTTCTCCGGGACAATCCTTTACCCAAAGGACACCCCGGAGTGATCGCCGCATGGCCGACTGTGTGTCGACTGGGGAGACGGGCCGTCAATCCCCTAGGTTCCAGGCCGGAATGTGACGCATGTCGCAGCAACGGCGGTGTGGACGGGAGTGGTGACCTGATGATCTCGGCAACGGTGGGCAGGACCGCGGTACTCGGGGCGGTGGCGCTGTCGCTCCTCGTCGTCCCGGCGCAGGCGGCGACCGGGGAGAAGGGCGCGGCGGCGCTCCCCGCGCCCGACACGGCGGGCGTGGACGGGGCGCTGCGCACGGTCCGCACCCAGGGCGCGCCGGCGGCGCTGGCCCGGATCGACGACCACGGCCGCAGCCATCTGCTCAGCCGGGGTGTCGCGGACCGGGGCACCGGACGCGCGGCCAGCACCGCCGACCGGTTCCGCATCGGCAGCGTGACCAAGACGTTCTCCTCGGTCGTCCTGCTCCAACTCGCCGACGAGGGCAAGCTGGACCTGGACGCCCCGGTCAACCGGTACCTGCCGAAGCTGCTGCCGAGCGACGCCGTCACCGTGCGGCACGTGCTGAGCCACCGCAGCGGGCTGTACGACTACACCAACGACATGTTCGCCCAGAGCGTCGCCGGCTTCGAAGCCGTACGCAAGAAGGTGTTCACCTACCCCCAGTTGGTCGCGCTCTCCCTGAAGAAGCCGCGCATCAACGCGCCCGGCGCGGCCTACTCGTACTCCAACACCAACTTCGTGGTGGCGGGCATGCTCATCGAGAAGCTCACCGGACGCCCGGTCAAGGAGGCGTACCAGAACCGCATCCTGGGCCCGCTGAAACTGCGGGACACCTTCTACGTCCACCCGGACACCAAGATCCCCGGCCGGTTCGCGCGCGGCTATCTGACCCCGGACCGGTCCGGCGACCCGCTGGTCGACGCGACCGAGCAGACCGTGTCGTGGGCGCAGAGCGCGGGCGCCGTGATCTCCACCGCCAAGGACCTGAACACGTTCTACGCGGCACTGCTCGGCGGCAAGCTGCTCTCCGCCGCCCGGCTCGCGCAGATGGAGCGCTTCACCAAGGTCGACGCGACCACCGCGTACGGCCTCGGCCTGCGCCGCCGGGACCTGTCCTGCGGAGTGTCGGTGTACGGGCACACCGGCGCGGTGCAGGGCTACTACACGTACGCGTTCGCCACGAAGGACGGCAAGCGGGCGCTGACGGCGGTGGCCACCACCTCCAACAACGGCAAGGTGCTCAACGCGCTGGCGGGCGCCCTGGAGCCGGCGTTCTGCGGGAAGAGCGCCAAGCAGCGGCGCGGCCCGGTGCTGGTGGAGCGCAACGCGGACATCGCCCCGGCCTCCACGGCGCGCTGAACTCCCCGTCCCGGACGGCCCGTCGGCTCCGTGATCTTGGCGGAACGGGTTCGTCCGGGACACCATGCGCTCATGAAGGGTGACCTCTTTTCCAGTGAGCACATGGTCCGTCCGGCCGTCGAGCCGGGCATGGCGATAGAGAACGGCAAGTGCGTCAGGTACGCGGTGGACGGTGAGATGCTCGCCCGGCAGGGCGCGATGATCGCCCACCGGGGCAGCCTGCAGTTCGAGCGCAAGGGCCAGGGCGTGGGCGGCATGCTCAAGCGCGCGGTGACCGGCGAGGGGCTGCCGCTGATGGTGGTGCGCGGGCGAGGCGAGGCGTGGTTCGCGCACGAGGCGCAGAACTGTTTCATCGTCGAGGTCGAGCCCGGCGACCAGTTCACCGTCAACGGCCGCAACGTGCTGTGTTTCGACGCGTCGCTGTCCTACGAGATCAAGACGGTGAAGGGCTCCGGCATCGCGGGCGGCGGCCTGTTCAACAGCGTGTTCAGCGGGCACGGCCGACTCGGCCTGATCTGCGAGGGCAACCCGCTGGTGATCCCGGTCTCCGAGCAGGCGCCGGTGTACGTCGACACGGACGCGGTGGTCGGCTGGACCGCGAACCTGCGCACCTCGCTGCACCGCTCGCAGTCCATCGGGTCGATGCTGCGCGGCGGTTCGGGCGAAGCCGTCCAGCTCATGCTCCAGGGCGAGGGCGTCGTGGTGGTCCGGCCCAGCGAGGCCACCCCGCAGAAGCCCCAACAGCACTGACCAAGTACGGGGGTTCCCGGCGCCACCCGGAGTGATCCGCGTCGCACGGGCAACCCCCGTCGCCGTACCCGCGTCTTGCCCCACGACCGACCACGCCCCGGCCCCCGGTGGACCGGGGCGATTCGCCCGCGTGGTATACGCGACGCGTATACACGTGGTGTATAGAAGGGTTCACATGTACGGCAAGGCTTTCGCCCCGGAGTACCAGGGCGCCCTGACCACCCTGTCCGTCAATTCCTCGCTGACCGAGGTGCTCGCCGAGGGCCTGGAGCGGCTGCGCGAGGCCGAGCGGGCCGGGCACCCCGCCGAGGTGGCCCGCTGCGGTCTCGCGGTGGCCGAGGCGCACCGGCGGCTCGGCAGCACGGCGGAGGCCGACCGCGCGTGGAAGGCGAGTTACCGCGCGGCCCGTACGGCCGGGGACACCGCGGCGATGGCGTGGGCGCTGTGGAGCGGGGGCACGCTGGCCCGGCAGCGCGGGGCGTTCCCGCTGGCCTGGCGGCTGCTGGGGCTGGCGGCCGAACTCGGCGAGCACGGCGGCGACATCGTGGTCCGGGGCTACTCGCTGGCCGGGCTCGCGGAGACCGGGCGCATCCAGGGCGACTACGCGGCGGTCGGCCGGTTGCACGAACAACTGCTGGCCGAGGCCCGCAGGCGCGGCGAGGCCCGGCACACGGTGTGGGCGCTGGAGGGCATCGCGCAGATGCACCGCAACACCGGTGACTTCGAGAGGGCGTACGCGCTGTTCGAGGAGGCGGCGGAGATAGCCGAGCGCGCCGACGACCGGCGCGGTCACGCCTGGGCGCTGCGGGGGCTCGCGGACATCCTCTCGGCGCGGGACGGGGACACCGGCCGGGCGCTGGAGCTGCTGTCGCGGGCGGAGGAGACGTGCCGGGCGATGAACCTGTCCAGCGCGCTCGCCTACAACCACAAGATGCGCGGCAACGTCCTGTACCGCGCCGGGCGTTACGAGGAGGCGCGGGACCTGTACGGCCTGGCGCTGTCCGAGTTCCGCACGATGGACGAACCCCGCGGCGAGGCGCTGTCCCGCCTCGGTCTGGCCAAGTCGCTGGCCAGGCTCGGCCGAGACCCGGAGGAGACGGCGGCGGAACTGGCTTCGCTGGCCGTGGTGTTGGAGCGCTCGGGGCTGAAGCACGCGCGGGAGATGGTGGCGCGGGCGCAGGCCGAGTTCGTGCCCGAGGCGGAGGGTGCCCGATGACGGCGGTGTTCCGTGCGGAGCGGATCTCGGCGGCCCACGTGTTGCTGGAGACCCGCGAGTTGGTGCGGCCCGCGCTGGAAGAGGCGGTCGCCGGGCTGCATCCGTGGCTGGCGGAGATGGCCGCGTACTCCTTCGGCTGGCGCGAGGGCGCGGACGCCGGCGGCAAGGGAGTGCGGCAGGCGCTGGCGGTGCTCGGGGCGCGGGCGGCCGGTGCGGACGCCGGGGCCGGGGTGCCGGGCGCGGTCGCGGTGGAGCTGGTGCACGCCTTCTCGCTGCTGCACGACGACATCATGGACGGCGACGCCACCCGGCGCGGCCGCCCGGCGCTGTGGAAGGCGTACGGCACGGGTCCCGCCGTCCTCGCCGGGGACGCCCTGTTCGCGCTGGCCGTCGGAACGCTGGCCGACGTGCCCGGCGGGGTGCGGCTGCTCTCGGGCGCGCTGGCCGACGTGCTGCGGGGGCAGGCCGACGACCTGCTGTTCGCCGCCCGTCCGTGGACGGGTCCGGAAGCGGTGACGCCGGACGAGTACCGGGTGATGGCGGAGGGCAAGACCGGTGCCCTGCTGGGCTGTTCGCTCGCGCTCGGCGCGCTGCTGGGCGGGGCCGCGCGCCCGGTCGTCGCCGCGCTGGACCGGGCCGGACGGCACGCGGGCATCGCCTTCCAGCTCGCGGACGACGTGCTGGGCATCTGGGGCCGCCCCGAGGTCACCGGCAAGCCGGTGGGCGGTGACCTGCGCGAGGGCAAGAGGACGTACCCGGTGCTGACCGCGCTCGCCGCTCCCGAGGGTGCCCGGCTGCCCGGCCTGCTCCGGCGGCACCGTACAGCGGAGGCGGCGGCGCTGATCGAGGCGGCGGGCGGCCGGGCCGCGGCCCTGTCGGAGGCCCGCGCGCACCTGGCCACCGCCCGTACGCTGCTGGACGGGCTGCCGCTGGAGCCGGGCGCGGCGGCCGAGCTGGGCGCCCTGCTGGACGCGCTCGCGGACCGCGAACGCTGAAACGGCCGGCACGGCCGGCGGCCAAACATCGCCTATCGGGCCATATAGGCTGCCCTCGGCGCCCGGCCGGCCGGGTGGCCGCACCATCGAGCCCCCGTACGCAGGAGAGCCATCCGTGACCCTGGCCATCGACCCCTCCGAGACGACCGCCGCCACCCCGGCACCCCTGTCCGACCTGGTGGCTCGTGATGCCCGCGAGTTCGGGGTGTACGCGCGCACCGGCGGCTGGGCCTTCGCGCTGATGGTGGCGCGCAGTGTGCGGCCGGGCGGGCAGGCGGCCGGGGAGACGCCGAAGGTGTCCGCGAAGGAGTTCGCGGAGCTGGCGGAGTGCTCCCCGGAGCGGGTCATGCGCTACTACCGGGCCTGGGACCGGGCCGCCGACGACGGCCTGGTCCCTCAGTTCGAGACGCTGGAGCCCGGCCAGGACGTCCGACTCCCGGACTCCGACGTCTGGTTGAGCTACTACTCGTCCCGCAGCAGCGCCACGTCCGAGCGCGGCACGGCCATCGCGGAGGCCGCCGAGGCCGAGGGCATCCGGCCGACCAAGGCGCTGGAGGTGGCCGAGAACCCGACCGCGCTGCGCGCCGCCATCCTGGCCGACCCGTCCACCGCCCGCGCGGCCCGTTCCGCCCTGCTGGACCGGATCAGGGAGGACCCGGAGCTCCAGGCCGAGCTGGCGCGGGACGTGGTACGCACCGACGACCTGAAGAAGGCCGTCGCCACCGAGAGCCGCGCCGCCGACAGAATCGGCTACGTCCGGCAGATCGCCGAGTCCGGCCAGATCAAGACCCCCGCCGGGCAGACCGTCGACGCGCCCGCCGAGCTGCGCGAGGAGGCCGAGCGTCATCTGTCGCTGATCGACGAGCTGGAGGACGGCGAGGACACCGGCGAGTGGGCGGTGGAGGCGTACGACACGCTGAAGTCGCTGGTCGCCGACACCGTCGAGGCCGACCCCGAACTCCGCGTGCGGGAGCGGCGCACCAAGTTCTACGGCAGCCTGCAGAAGGCGACGCGCGCCTTCGAGGAGCTGACCTTCGACGACGCCCAGGACTTCTACGAGGACGACATGGTCCGGCGCCTGGAGGAGTTGCAGCAGGCGATCGGCTCCTGCCTCACCGCGCTGCGCGGCGCGGTGGCAGACAAGTCCTAGGGACGCGCGGCGGGGGCATGAGTACCGGTACTCATGCCCCGCGCGCCGGGGCGCCGGACGATGGGGCGACCGACCCCGTCCAGCCCCTGGAGTCCGCCATGAGCGCAGTCCACCCCGACCGGCCGGCCGTCCGCCGCACGGTGCCGCCCGTCGTGTTCGCGGGCGTGGCCGCCGTGGGCCTGGCCGTGTCCGCGTGGGGCGCGCGGGACCGTACGACGTGGTTCCTGGAGACCTTCTGGGTGCTGCTCGGGCTGCCGCTGGTGGCGCTCCTGTGGCGGCGCTTCCCCCTCACCGGGCTGCTGTGCGGTCTGCTCGCGGCGCACGCCCTGGTGCTGGCGGTCGGCGGCCACTACACGTACGCGCAGGTGCCGGCGGGCGACTGGGTCCGGGACACCCTGCACCTGAGCCGCAATCCGTACGACCGGTTCGGGCATCTGATGCAGGGCTTCGTCCCGGCGATCCTGGTGCGGGAATTGCTCACCCGTACCTCGCCGCTGCGGGGCAGCCGCTGGCTGGCCCCGCTGACGGTGTGCGCCTGCCTGGCCTTCAGCGCCTGCTTCGAGCTGCTGGAGTGGCTGGCCGCGGTGATCGGCGGCAGCGGGGCGGACGCCTTCCTGGCGACCCAGGGCGATGTGTGGGACACCCAGTGGGACATGTTCTGCGCCCTGATCGGCTCCGTGCTCTCCCTGCTCCTGCTCGGCCGGGTCCACGACCGCTCACTGGCGGCCCTCGGGGCCCGTACCGCGCGTCAGCGGTCCTCGGGGTCGGTGTGCTGACGGCGGGCCCATATCGGCAGGCCGTACCAGCAGACCAGGTACCAGCAGACGACCGACCCGACCAGCCACGGCACATAGCCGTTGTGGGTGGCCACCCGGAGGATCAGCAGCAGCGAGCTGGCCATGGTGGCGAGCAGCAGCACCAGGCCGACGAAGGTCAGCGCCCCGGCCAGCTTCACCGCCTGCGGCTTCACCCGGCGCCCGGAGACCAGGCGGTGCAGGGAGACCGGCCCGATGAGGGCGCCGGTCGCACAGGCCCCCAGGACCACGGTGACGATGTAGATGAACTGGTCGGTGCTCGAGAGCTGGGCGTACTTGGGCTGGAAGACCACCGTGAGCAGGAAGCCGAACAGGATCTGTACGCCGGTCTGCGCGACACGTACCTCCTGGATCAGCTCGCCCCACTTGCGGTCGGCCCGCTCTTCCCTGGTCTCGTCCCGCCCCCTGCGCGGTGCCTCCTCGGTCATGCGGTGCAATTAACCGCGCAAACGTTCTTTCAAACCGGTCACCTGTCCGGTCGTACGGTGCCGGCTCACTCGAAGTAGTGGCCCTCGTCCAGATCGGCGAGGAGTCCGGCCTCGGTGGGCCGCCAGCCGAGCCGTTCCCGGGTCGCGGCGCTGGAGGTGGGGTTGTCCATCCCGGCGAACCGGCCGAGGAACCCGAAGTGCTCCCCCGCCCGCTCGGCCGGCACGGTCACCACGGGCACGTCCAGGTGCCGGCCGATGACCTCCGCGATCTCCCGGAAGGGCACGCCCTCGTCGGCGGCCGCGTGCCACCGCGTGCCGGCCGGGGCCTGCTCCAGCACCAGCCGGAACAGCCTGGCGGCGTCGAGCCGGTGGACACCGGGCCAGCGGTTGGCGCCGTCCCCGACGTGGGCGGCGACGCCCTTCTCGCGGGCGGTCCTGATGAGCTGCGGGACGAAGCCGTGGTCGCCGCGCCCGTGCACGGAGGGCGCGAGCCGCACCACGGACCCGCGTACACCCCGCTCGGCCAGCGCGACGGCGGCCTCCTCCGACGGCGTGCGGTGGGTGCCCGGCGCGGGCGCGTCGGTCTCTACGGCGAGCCGGCCCGCCGGGGCGATGGCGGTGCCGGAGGTGACCACGAGCGGCCGGCCGGAGCCCGCCAGGGCGGCACCCATCGCCTCGATCGCCCGCAGGTCGGTGGCGCCGGCCGCGTCGAAGTCGGTGAAGTCGTGGACGAAGGCCAGGTGGATCACCCCGTCGGCGCCGTCCGCCGCGCGGGCCAGGCCCTCGGGGTCGTCCAGGCTGCCCCGGAACACCTCGGCGCCCGCCTCCTTCAGCGCGGCCGCGCCGTCGTCCGAGCGGGCGAGGCCGACGACCTCGTGCCCGGCTCCGATCAGTTCGGGCACCACGGCGGAGCCGATGAACCCGGTGGCCCCGGTGACGAAAACACGCATGGTGAAGCTCTCCTCGAATGGTCGGTGGAAGTGCCTCCATCGTCGGCCGGGCACCGTGCGGGCGTCCAAGGCTTCTTCCGCATCGCGCAATACGTTCCGGGCATCACCGCAGGTACGCGGGGGTCGTACGCTGGAGGGCATGTCCGACTTCGCGGATCTCGATCTCCGGCTGGTCCGGTACTTCACGGTCGTCGCCGAGCACCGGCACTTCGGCCGCGCGGCCACCGCCCTGCACATCACCCAGCCCTCGCTGAGCCGTCAGGTACGGCGGCTGGAGCGGGAGCTGGGGGTCGAGCTGCTGGACCGCACCCCGCAGGGCACCCGGCTCACCGAGGCGGGCGAGGTCTTCCTCCCCCGCGCCAGGGCGCTGTTGCGGGCAGCGCACCAGGCGGCCACGGAGGCGCGGGCGGCCGCCGTGCCCAGCCGGATCGTCGTCGGCTACACCGCGGGGGTGCTGGTCACCCCCGCGGTGCGGGAGCTGCGGCGCCGGTTCCCGGACGCGGACGTGCGGGCCACGCATCTGCGCTGGCACGAGGCGCCGGAGGCGCTGCTCGGCCACCGGGTGGACGCGCTGGTGGCCCGGCTGCCGTTCGCCACCGACGGGCTGCGGGTGAGCGTGCTCTACGACGAGCCGCGCGTGGTGGTGGTCCCGCTGGACCACCGGCTGGCGGGCAAGGAGTCGGTGACGCTGGACGACATCGCGGACGAGCCCCTCCCCCGCGTCCCGGACCCGCTGTGGGACGCGTTCTGGCGGATCGACCCGCGCCCGGACGGGCGGCCCGCGCCGGACGGGCCGTTCATCGGGGACATCGAGGACAAGTTCGAACTGGTCGCGTCCGGGCAGGCGTTGGCGATCGCGGCGGCCGCGCCGGGGATGCCGGCCCGGCCCGATCTGACCGCGATCCCGCTGCACGGCGTGGAGCCCTGCCATGTCGCGCTGGCCACCCGCGCGGGCGACAACAGCCGTCTGCTCGCCGCGTTCCGCCGCTGCGCGGAGTCACTGCTGACCGGGCCCTCTGTGTATTGAGGTGTATTGAGGGTGTATTGAGGTGTATTGACCCGCAGCGTTGTTTACGCGGGTGACCGGGGTCGGCGACCTCGGCCGGGCCGGATGCCTCCCGACGCCGGCACGGGGATGGCGCCGGGGCGCAGAGGCTCAGCGGGGGCGGTCTGGGGTGCGTGCGGCGTGCAGGGCGCGGGCGGCGCGGGGGCCGAGCCAGCGTTTGAGCCGGCGCAGCGGTTCGAGCTGTCCGGCGGCCTTGTCGAGGCCGTAGTAGAGCTGGGGCGGGACGTAGGGCAGCAGCGGGGAGTGGCGCTGGCCGAGCAGGGCGAACATGCGGTGCGGGGGCAGTTCGATGTAGCGGGGCAGACTCTCGTACCAGCGGGCGCTGTAGCGGGCGGCGCTCTGCGCGGACAGCAGCTCGGTGCGGCGGCGCTTCTCGTAGGCGGCGAGGGCGTCAGGGAGCGCCGGGTGCTCGCGCAGGGCGGTGGCCAGGCACATGGCGTCCTCCAGGGCGAGGGTGGTGCCGGCGCCGATGGAGTAGTGGGTGGTGTGGGCGGCGTCACCGAGCAGGACGAGGCTGCCGTAGTTCCAGGTGCGGTTGGTGAGGGTGCGGAAGGTCAGCCAGGGGATGCTCGTGCCGTCGCCCGCCCGGCCGATGAGGGGGTGGCCGTCGAGGAGGCCGGCGAAGAGCCGCTCCAGCAGGGCGAGCCCCTCACCCTCGTCGGCGCTGTGCAGGCCGAGCCCGGTGAGGGTCTCGGGCGAGCACTCGATGACGCAGGTGCTGTGCCCGGTGTCGTACGGGTAGCCGTAGGCCCAGATCCAGCCGTGCGCGGTCTCGACGAAGGCGAAGGTGAAGGCGTCGAAGACCTTGGTGGTGCCGAGCCAGAGGAAGTGGTTGCGGCCGTGGGTGACATGGGTGCCGAACTCCTCGGCGTACCGGGTGCGCAGGGCGCTGCCGATGCCGTCGGCGGCCACCACCAGGTCGGCCCCGGTGGGGGGTTCGGTGATCTCGCTCTCGAACTCCAGCCGTACGCCCAGGGTTCGGGCACGCGCGGCGAGCAGTTCGAGGAGGCGGTGGCGGCCGATGCCGGAGCCCTGGTCGCCGGGCTGACGGGTGCTCAAGTCCCGTACGTGGGCGACGCCTTCGTGCCAGTGGACCGAGTTCGCGGCGATGGCGTCCGCCGACTCGGGGTCATGGGCGCGGAGCCGGTCCATCAGACCCTGCCAGTAGGTGACACCCCAGCCGTACGTGGAGCCCTCGGGGGCGCGTTCATGGACGGTGATGTCGTGGGACGGGTTCTGCCGCTTGAGCAGGATGGCGAGGTACAGGCCCGCGGGCCCGCCTCCGACGCAGACGACCTTCACGCGCACACCCCTGGAAGTCACCGGACGTAGTCGATCGGCCTCGCAGGGTAGCAGCGATGGCGTACGGCCGGGCCCGGCGTCATCCGGCGGGACCGGTCAGCCGGTGGCGGTACGGCACTCCGGGTGGCCCCAGCCCTGGGCGTTCTTGGCGATGGACTCGCCGGCCGCGTAGGAGCGGCCACAGAGGCAGCGGCCGGCGAACTTGGCCTTGATGGTCCGCGCGGAGGCGGACCCGGAGGCGCCGGTGGCGCGCCGGGCCGGCTTGCGGCGGGCGGACGGCGCCGGGGTGTCGGGCGAGGGCGGCGGCTCGGGCGAGCCGTGGGCGCTGCCCGCGGCCTCCTGCACGACGGCGGCCTGGCTGGCGGCGCGGTCGGCGAAGTCGTTCAGCGGGTCGCCGTCGACCTGGTGGGCGGGCACGTACCGGAACTCGACCGAGCGGCCGTCGAGCAGCGCGTCGATGCGGACCACGAGGTCCTGGTTGGCGACCGGCTTGCCGGCGGAGGTCTTCCAGCCGTTGCGCTTCCAGCCGGGCAGCCAGGTGGTGACGGCCTTCATCGCGTACTGGGAGTCCATCCGGACCTCCAGCGGCACGTCGGGCTCGACGGCGGTCAACAGCCGCTCCAGCGCGGTGAGTTCGGCGACGTTGTTGGTGGCCCGGCCGAGCGGGCCCGATTCCCAGCGGGCCGGGGTCCGCTCGTCGTCGCCGGAGACCACCCACGCCCATCCGGCCGGTCCGGGGTTTCCCTTCGAAGCCCCGTCGCACGCGGCCACCACACGTTCACGCATGTGCCCGATCATGCCATGGCCGCGCACGGGGTCCGACCGGCCGGGTCAGGCGTCCTTGAAGTCGGGCATGTCGCCCTCGGTCGTGGTGATGTCGATCACCGAGAAGCTGGCGCCCTGCGGGTCGGTGAGGGCCGCGAACCGGCCGAAGGGGCTGGTCATCGGGCCGAAGTGGAGCACGGCGCCGCGCTCGGTGGCGCGGGCCACGGCCGCGTCGCAGTCGTCGACGGTGAAGTAGACGTTGACGTACGACGGCACCTCGGGCGGGAACTCCTCCCCCATCCGCATCCGGCCGAGCACCGGGTCGGCACCCAGGTCGAACACCCGGAAGTCGACATGCTCGTCCGCCATCTCCTTCATCCGGTAGGGGAAGACGCCCGACAGGAACGCGTCCGCCTTCTCCGGCTCGCGGGTGAACAGCTCCGCCCAGCAGTAGGCGCCGGGGGTGGCCACCGCCTCGAAGCCCTCGTGGGCGTCGCCCTGCCAGATGCCGAACACGGCGCCGCTGGGCTCGCGGGCGATGGCCATCGTGCCGAAGTCACCGACCCGCATGGGCTCCATCAGTACTTCGCCGCCGTTCTCCTTGACCTTAGCGGCGGTCGCGGCGGCGTCCGGTGAGGCGAAGTAGAGACACCACTGCGAGGCGCTCTCCTGGCCGGGCATGGGCGGGACGATCGCGGCGACGGCCTTGCCGTCCGCGTACGCCTGGGTGTAGTTGCCGTGCTCCGACGACGACTCGCCGAAGGTCCAGCCGAGGACGTCGCCGTAGAACCGCTTGGCGCCCTCCAGGTCGGTGAACATCGCGTCGGCCCAGCAGGGCGTTCCCTCGGATCGCGTGGTCATGGTCGGTCCTCTCGTGTTGACGGTTCGTCCCGGATTGTCACGCCGGCCACTGGCGTACCGACCCGGTACTGGCACAGAACGCCCGGCACACCATCGGCGAGGTGTGCGCCGAGGGTCATTCGCCCGCGTATGCCTTCTCCAGGGCGGCGAGGTCGAGCTTGCCCATCTTCATCATGGCGGCGAAGGCGCGGGCGGCCTTCTGCGGGTCGGGGTCGTTGGTCATCTCCAGCAGCCGCTCGGGGCAGACCTGCCAGGAGACGCCGTACTTGTCCTTGAGCCAGCCGCAGGGGCCGCCCTCGCCGCCGTCCTCGGTCAGCCGGGTCCAGTAGTGGTCGACCTCCCGCTGGTCGGCGCAGAGGATCATGAACGAGACGGCCTCGCTGAAGCTGAACTCGGGGCCGCCGTTCAACGCGACGAACTTCTGGCCGTTGGCGGTGAACTCGACGGTGAGCACGGTCCCGGCCTCACCGGGGCCGGCCTCGCTCCAGCGGGTGATCCGGCCGATGCCGGAGTCCTTGAAGACGGAGACGTAGTAGTGCGCCGCCTCCTCGGCCTGGCCGTCGAACCAGAGACATGTGGTGAAACCACCGTGGGACATGGGGAGACCTCCTGTGCGGGTCGCGGCGCCGGTCGCGCGCTCATGGGTGTCGACCGCCCCCCGCCCCGGAACTCATCGGTCGCAGGTCGATAAGATCAAGCCACTTCGGCTATTTCGAGCCACGTCGAAAGTCGACTGCATGCGTCGCGTGACCGGGGGTACCCGGCCCGTGAGAGAAGACGTGCATGGGGCGGGGTTTTCCGGGTAGCCGGGGACCACGCGGCAACCATGGCCTCGGGCAACCAGGGCTTCGGGAGCAGTCGTCGAACCGTGACTTACGTGGGAGAGGTAATGGACACCGCCGTCGGCATCCGGTCACAAGCAGAGGTCGCGGAGAAGGCCGCGCAGGACAGGACGGACGAGGAGACCCTTCCTGGTATCGCGGACCCCGCGTCCGTGGCCCCGCGTGACGCGCGGGCGCTGTCCCGCCAGTTCTTCCGCCGGCTGGCGGAGCTGGAAGAGGGCACGCACGAATACCAGTACGCGCGCAACACCCTCATCGAGATGAACATGTCGCTGGTGCGCTTCGCCGCCGGGCGTTTCCGGGGCCGGGGCGACGACATGGAGGACATCGTCCAGACCGGCATGATCGGCCTGATCAAGGCGATCGACCGGTTCGAGATCTCGCGCGAGGTGGAGTTCACCTCCTTCGCGCTGCCCTACATCGTGGGTGAGATCAAGCGGTTCTTCCGCGACACCACCTGGGCGGTGCACGTGCCGCGCCGGCTCCAGGAGCTGCGCGTGGAGCTGGCCAAGGCCCGCGAGGAGCTGTCGAGCCGGCTGGACCGCGACCCGACCGTCGCCGAGCTGGCCACGCTGATGAACATCACCGAGCAGCAGGTCGTCGAGGGGCAGCTCGCCTCCAACGGCTACAACTCCAGCTCGCTGGACGCCGCCCTCACCGGCGACGGCCGTGAGGACGGCGAGGCGGTCCTCGCGGACTTCATCGGCGTCGAGGAGGAGGGTCTGCGTCTGGTCGAGGACTTCCACGCCCTCGCCCCGCTGATGGCCGAACTGAGCGACCGCGACCGCCAGATCATCCACATGCGGTTCGTGGAGGAGGCCACCCAGGCGGAGATCGGCGAGAAGCTGGGCTGCTCGCAGATGCACGTCTCCCGTCTGATCAAGCGCATCATCGCGCGGCTGCGCGAGGGCATGCTCGGCGAGCTGGGCTGCGCCTGAGCATCACGCTCTGACGCCTTGAAGTCTTGACGCAGGAAAGGGCGGTCCGGTTCGGCCGGGCCGCCCTTCCTCATGCCCTGATGCCCTGCCTTCTCCCGCGCCGCTTCCAGGCACACGAACAGCGCCGCTTCCGGGCACACGAAGCGTTTTGGGCACACGACGACGCCGACCGGATCGCGGTCGGCGTTCATAATTCCAGGAGGGCCGGGAAGGGGTTCGCTCAGCCGTCCAGCCGGATGAGGGCGCGCACACGCTTCCCCACCGGTACGCGGTCCACGGTGATCTCCGAGGCGACCGCGCGCACGATCTCCAGGCCGTGATGGCCGACCCGCTCGGGGTCCTTGGGGAAGAAGCGCGGCAGGGCGACGCTGCTGTCGTACACCGAGACGCTCACCGCGCTGTCGGTGCCCTCCAGCTCCAGGATGTACGGGCCCCCGCTGTGCCGGTCGGCGTTGGTGACCAGCTCACTGACGACCAGCAGCAGTTCCCCGCTGGTGCGGCTGTCCACGGTGGCGCACCACTCGGTCCGCAACTGCTCCAGGAACCGCCCGGCGAAGGCTCGCGCGTCGGCGATGCATCCTGGCTCCCCGGTGTAGTGCGCCGTACGCCGAAGGGGTTCCACGGGTACGTCGAAACCAGTCGGTATCACTGCCACTGCCACGCCCAGGTGTTCGGTCATGGTGTCTCTCTCGAAATGCCCGGTCCGGCCGGTCGCCATGTTGCCTCTGGTGCTCGTACCCCGACTCGGCCCGCGCATTCCACCCAATGCGTTCGCTGTGCGCGCACGCGCCCCTGGCGTGTCGCGACCGGGCCGCGGCCGCGGCTTCGCGCTCAGGCTACGGGGACGACGAAGGCGGGGACGGTGCGCTGCATGCGCAGGGCGTCGACCGACTCGGCGAGGAGCTCGTACTCGGTGGTGTCGTCGCTCGCGGCGATCCGCACCAGGCGTCCGCCGGCCAGTTCGTCCGCGACCAGTTCCTGCCGGGTGTCGTCGGAGCACCAGGCGCGCAGCAGGGTCGGGACGTCGGCCACGGTGTCCGGGACGGGGACGAGGGCGCCCGCCGGGATCTTCTCGCCCTCGGGGCTGGGGTCCAGGCGTTCGGCGATCCAGGAGGCGCGGTCCCGCAGCCACCACAGGGCGAGCGCCAGGGTGGGCGCGCGGTAGGTGCCCAGCGGTACGCCTACCCGCTGACCGCCGCAGATCCCGTACGCGGTGACATGGCACAGGAATTCATCGTGCACGATCACTCCCCCGTTGCCTCGCCGGTGTGCCGACCGGTCCCTCTCTTTTCCGTGCGGCTCCTGTGCGGTGAAGTGCCCCTGGCATTTTGAGTATCGCCACAATGGAAACACTGTCACCATGTCTTTCCGGCCACTCTCCTGGCATATGCGATGCCCCGATTCTGGCCGAATCATGTGAGGCGCGGCGGAGCCCCGCATTAGTTGGCGGATTATCGACCGTGAGCGGCGCGCCGAGGCCCTTCGCGCGGGCCCGTACAAGGCAAGAGCCCAGGGGCGGGGCTCCCCTGGGCTCTGCTGCGGTTCCGCTTCCGGGCGTGGCAGGAATTCAGCGCCCTCCTCGCCGGAATACGCGAAGAAATTGTGAAGGCGCAAAAAACTTCCGCCTTCCGCCGCTACCGCTCCGGCGAGTTCAAGTCTGCACAACGGCGTCGATACGAGCCAGGTCGGCCGCGTCGAATTCCAGATTCCGGATGGCGCCGACACTGTCCTCCAGTTGCCTGACGCTGCTCGCGCCGACAAGAGCGGAAGTCACCCGTCCGCCCCTCAGCACCCAGGCGAGTGCCATTTGCGCCAGGGTCTGGCCGCGCGAGGCGGCGATCTCGTTCAGGGCGCGCAGCCGGCGGACGAGGTCCTCGGTGAGGGCGTCGGACTTCAGGAACGGGCTGTCGCTCGCCGCGCGGGAGTCCTCCGGGATGCCGTCGAGGTAACGGCCGGTCAGCAGGCCCTGCTCCAGCGGGGAGTAGACGATGGAGCCGACCTGGAGTTCGTCCAGGGTGTCCAGCAGCCCCTGCTCCTCCGGGCGCCGGTCGAGGAGGGAGTAGCGGGGCTGGTGGATGAGGAGCGGGGTGCCCAGCTCGCCCAGGATGTGTGCCGCCTCGCGGGTCTGCTCCGCCGAGTAGTTGGAGACGCCGACGTAGAGCGCCTTGCCCTGCTGGACCGCCGAGTGCAGCGCGCCCATGGTCTCCTCGAGCGGGGTCTCGGGGTCGAAGCGGTGCGAGTAGAAGATGTCGACGTGGTCCAGGCCCATCCGCGTCAGGCTCTGGTCGAGCGAGGACAGCACGGACTTGCGCGAGCCCCACTCCCCGTACGGGCCGGGCCACATCAGATAGCCGGCCTTGGTGGAGATGACCAGCTCGTCGCGGTACGGGGTGAAGTCGGCCTTCAGCGCCTCGCCGAGCGCGGACTCGGCGGCGCCGGGCGGCGGGCCGTAGTTGTTGGCCAGGTCGAAGTGGGTGATCCCGAGGTCGAAGGCGCGGCGCAGGATCGCGCGCTGGGTCTCCACCGGCCGGTCGGGGCCGAAGTTGTGCCACAGGCCGAGCGACAGTGCGGGGAGCTTCAGTCCGCTGCGTCCGGAGCGCCGGTAGGGCAGGTCGGCGTAGCGGTCGGGGTGGGCGGTGTACAACGCGACTCCATAAGGGGTTGGCACACGGTCTTCCCGGCGCCGGACCCGTACGCGTCCGGCAGCCTCCCCCCACTCTTCCCCGGAGCCCGGTCAGTGGTCCAACAGAAGAATCCGATGGATTTCAGCGGCTAGGCTTCTCAATCATGGAACTGCGTCATCTCCAGCACTTCGTCGCGGTCGCCGAGGACCAGCACTTCACCCGTGCCGCCGAGCGGCTGATGGTGTCCCAGTCGGGGCTCTCGGCATCGATCCGCGCCCTGGAACGGGAACTGCGGGCGCCGCTGTTCGTGCGCACCACCCGCCGGGTGACGCTGACGGAGGCCGGGCGGGCGCTGCTGGTCGAGGCCGAGCGCATCCTCGCGCAGGTGCGCTCCGCGCACGAGGCGGTGGCGGCGGTGCAGGGGGTGCTGCGCGGCACGCTGGCGCTGGGAGCCGAGCAGTGCATCGCCGGGGTGCATGTGGCGGGGCTGCTGGCGGCCTTCCGGCGGGCGCACCCGGACGTGGAGATCCGGCTGCGGCAGAGCGGTTCGGGCGCGCTGGCGGAGGGGGTGTCGGCGGGCCGGCTGGACCTCGCCTTCGCCTACCGCGTCCCGGCCGACGGCGACCAGTTGCGCTCGGTGCCGCTGACCAGCGAGCCGATGACCGTGCTGTGCCATCCGGAGCACCGGCTCGCCGAACTCGGCGCGGTCCTGGACCCGGCCGCGCTGGCCGGTGAGGTGTTCGTGGACTTCCACCCGGACTGGGGGCCGCGCCGGGCCACGGACGCCGCGTTCGCCGCGGCCGGGGTGCGCCGTACGGTCGCGCTGGAGGTCAACGACGTGCACAGCCTGCTGGACCTGGTGGACGAGAACCTCGGCATCGCGGTCGTCCCCCGGCACTTCCGGCACAAGCGCACCTCGCTCACCGCGCTTCCGCTCAAGGGCGTCGGCGAGGCCGCGTACGAGACGGTGGCCCTGCTGCCCCCGGAGCGCGCCACCAGCCCGGCCGCCCGCGCCCTGATCGCCCTGCTGGACACCCCGGAGGCGGAACCCGGCGAAGCGGAGTGACGTCACGCTCTCGCGCCGGGGGCGGGGATGCGCGAGGGTGGGAACATGTACGCGAAGGAGATCCTCATCGAGGGCTACGACCGTATCCGGGAAGAAGTCCACACCGTGCTCGACGGACTCGGCGCGGACGACCTGGACCACTCCCCCGCGCCCGGCGCGAACTCCATCGCCTGGCTGCTGTGGCATCTCAGCCGGGTGCAGGACGACCACATCGCCGACGCCTTCGGGCTGGACCAGGTGTGGCTGGCGCGGGACTGGGCCGACCGCTTCGACCTGGAGCTGCCGCACCACGACACCGGCTACGGCCACACCCCCGAGCAGGCCGCGAAGGTGCGGGTCCCCTCGACCGTGCTGCTGGCCGGGTACTACGACGCGGTGCACGACCAGACCCTCGGCGTACTGCGGACACTGGCCGCCAAGGATCTGGAGCGGGTGGTGGACGAGCGCTGGGAGCCCCCGGTCACGCTGGGCGTGCGCCTGGTGAGCGTCCTGTCCGACGATCTCCAGCACGTCGGACAGGCCGCCTACGTCAAGGGGCTGCTTCAGAGCGCTTCGGCGTAACCCGGCAGGATGACGTCCTCGATGAGCGCCTTGCGCTCGTCGAACGGGATGAAGGCGCTCTTGACCGCGTTCACGGTGACCGTGCGCAGGTCCTGCGCCGTCCAGCCCGCCTCCTGAACCAGCAGCGCCATCTCGCGGGTCATGGTGGTACCGGAGACCAGGCGGTTGTCGGTGTTGAGGGTGACCCGGAAGCCGAGGTCCTTCAGCGCGGTGATGGGGTGCTCGGCGATGGAGGTGGCGCAGCCGGTCTGGAGGTTGGAGGTGGGGCACATCTCCAGCGCGATCCGGCGGTCGCGGATCCAGCCGGCCAGGCGGCCGAGCTTGCCGTCGACGATGTCCTCGGTGATGCGGACGCCGTGGCCGAGGCGCTGGGCGCCGCACACCTGGACGGCCTGGTGGATGCTGGGCAGGCCGTACGCCTCGCCCGCGTGGATGGTGAACGGCACGCTCTCGGCGCGCAGGTGCTCGAAGGCGGCCAGGTGGTCGGCGGGCGGGAAGCCGTCCTCGGCGCCGGCGATGTCGAAGCCGACGACCCCGGCGTCGCGGTAGGCGACGGCCAGGTCGGCCGCCTCACCGACCCGGTCGAACATCCGCATGCCGCACAGCAGGGTCCCGACGCGTACCGGCGTCCCGGCGGCGGCCGCCTTGGCCATGCCGGCCGCGAGGCCCTCCTGCACCGTCTCCACGACCTCGGCCAGGGTCAGCCCGGCGCGCGTGTTCAGCTCGGGGGCGTAGCGCACCTCGGCGTAGACGACGCCGTCGGCGGCGAGGTCGAGGACGTACTCCTCGGCCACCCGCAGCAGGCCCTCGCGGGTCTGCATCACGGCGAGGGTGTGCTCGAAGGTGCCTATGTAGCGGACCAGGTCGCCGGAGCCCGCGGCCTCGACGTACCAGGCGGCCAATTCGTCGGGGTCGGTGGTGGGCAGGGTGTGGCCGACCGCGGCCGCGAGCTCGATGACGGTGGCGGGGCGCAGGCCGCCGTCGAGGTGGTCGTGCAGGACGGCCTTGGGGAGCCGGCGGAGGGTCTCGGTGTCGATGCGGGGCGCGGTCATGGCGTGCTTCCTCGGCGGGTCGTGCGGATGGGGCGGATGGGATTCGTGCGGCGTTCAGGCGGCGGGCTGGAGCAGGTCCCAGCGGTTGCCGTAGAGGTCCTGGAAGACGGCGACCGTGCCGTACTGCTCGTGGCGGGGGTCCTCCAGGAAGGTCACCCCGTGGGCGGTCATGCGGGCGTGGTCGCGGGCGAAGTCGTCGGTGTGCAGGAAGAAGCCGACGCGGCCGCCGGTCTGGTCGCCGACGCGGGCGCGCTGGCCGTCGTCCTTCGCGCGGGCGAGCAGCAGGCCGGTGCCCTGCTCGGCGCCCGGTTCCACCACGACCCACCGGGAGCCGTCCGGGCGGGGCTCGTCCTCGGCCAGCCGGAATCCCAGGGCCTCGGTGTAGAAGCGGATGGCGTCGTCGTAGTCGTCCACGACGAGGGTGACCAGGGCAACGCGGCGCATCGGAGCCTTCCGGTGGGGGTGGTTAGCGGGAGAGGTTATACGTAAAACTTCCGCCGCGCCAGTCTCCCCTTGAGAGGGGGCCGGCGGGGTGCTCGACTACTGGCGGCAGGCGTTCAGGCGGGTCAGTTCGCCGTCGGTGAGCCTCAGGGTGCCCGCCGCGATGTTCTCGGTCAGATGGCCGGGATCGCCGGTGCCGGGGATGGCGAGGACGTGCGGGCCCTGATGGAGGGTCCAGGCGATCCGGACCTGGGTGGGGCTGACGCCGTGCGCGCGGGCGATCTCCGCGACCACGGCGTCCGCGTCGGCCGCGACCCGCTCGTGGGTGCCCCGTTCACCGGTTTCCCCGGCGACGGAGTAGTACGGGACGAAGGCGATGCCGCGCTCTTCGCACAGCTTCAGCAGTGCCTTGCCCTCCGGGTCGGGGGTGTCGAGCCCGTACCGGTTCTGCACGGCGACGACGGGGGCGATGGCGAGGGCCTCGTCGAGGTGCCGGGGTTCGATCGCCGAGACACCGAGGTGCCGGATGAGGCCCTCTTCCCGCAACTCGGCGAGGGCGCCGAAGTGTTCGGCGACGGAGTCCTGGCGCATCCGGCGCAGGTACACGAGGTCGAGGTGGTCGCGGCCGAGCTGGCGGAGGTTCTCCTCGACGTGGCCGCGCAGTTGGTCGGGGCGGGCCGCGGTGCCCCAGGAGCCGTCCTGCTCGCGGAAGGGGCCGACCTTGGTGGCGATGACCAGGTCGTCGGCGTAGGGGGCGAGGGCGGTGTTGATCAGTTCGTTGGCGGAGCGCAGGGAGGAGAAGTAGAAGGCGGCGGTGTCGATGTGGTTCACCCCGAGTTCCACGGCCCGGCGCAGGACGGCCAGTGAGCGGGCCCGGTCGCTGGGGGTGCCCAGGTGGAAGGCGGCGTTGCCGGTCAGCCGCATCGCGCCGAGGCCGACGCGGTGGACGGTGAGGTCGCCGAGGGTGAGGGTGCCGGAGTCCGCCGCGGTGATCGTTTCGGTGGTCATCGGCGGAGTGTGCCACAGGTGCCGGGCGGGGAGGCCGGGTAGGAAGTGACGCATGACGATCACCGATCACCCGCTCGTCGCCCGCGCCCGTCTGCTCGCCGCCGAGCTGCTGGAGCCCGAGGCGGAGCGGGTGGACCAGGAGGGCGTGCCCGCGAGCCACATCGAGGCTCTGAAGCGGTCCGGGCTGCTGGGGCTGACCGCCCCGGCGAAGGACGGCGGCTCGGCGGCGCCGCCTGCCGTGGTGCGGGAGGTCTCGGAGATCCTGGCGGGCGCATGCGGCTCGACCTGGTTCGTCCAGTCGCAGCACCACACTCCCGTGCAGGTTCTCGCGCGGGGCGAACCGGCCGCCCGTGAGCGCCTGTCGGGCCCGCTGGCGCGCGGCGAGCTGCTGTCCGGGGTGGCGTACGCACAACTGCGCGCCCACCCCCGGGCCCCGGTACGGGCCCGCCGCGACGGCACCGGCTGGCGCTTCGACGGAACGGTCCCCTGGTACACCGGCTGGGGCCTGAACGACGTACTCCTCCTGGCCGGCCTGACGGACGGGGACGAGGCGGTGTTCGCCTTCGTGGACGCCCGCGAACAGCCCGGCCTGCGCGCCTCCGAACTCCTCCGCCTGGCCGCCCTGACCGCCGCTCGCACGGTGTCGCTGGAGCTGGACGGCCTGCGCGTCCCCGGTGCCTCGGTGGCCCTCCGCCTCCCGTACGCCGACTGGGCTCCCACCGACCGGGCGAAGACCCTGAACGCCAACCCGGCGGTCTTCGGCATCGCCTCGGCGGCCCTGTCCCTGCTGGACGAGAAGACAGCGGCCCCGCTACGGGCCCGGCTGGCGGACGTCCGCACCCGCGCCTACGCCCTGGCCGACCACCCCGCCCCGCTGGAGCGGGTGGAGGAGCGCCTGGCGGTACGGGCGGAGGCGTACGCGGCCCTGAACACCGCCACCACGGCGGCCGTCGTAGCGGGCGGCGGCCGTTCGATGGCCCTCAAGTCCAAGGCCCAACGCCTCGCCCGCGAGGGGATGTTCCTGCTGATCCAGGGTCAGACGGCGGAGACCCGGAAGGCGCATCTGGAGGCGCTGACGCCCTAGTCGTCCGCGCGGCCCTCGACCACGACCAGGAAGGCGTCCGACTTCAGGTCCATGACCACCGTCGCGGGTTCGCCCTCGGCGCGGCGGGCGGCGGCGTACTCCTCGGCGGGCCAGGAGCCGCGCGGTGAGCCTGCGGGGAAACGCTCCAGCACTGTCGGATTCATGGCGGCGGACACCTCCGGCGGAAGGTTCGGACGGGACACGGAACCTGTACCTCGTCGGTTGCCCGGCTATAGCGCGGACATGCCGTTGTACGCCGTTAGGCACAACCGCATCCACCTGTGGCGCCGGGCGGGAAGGGATCACGGGGAGGCCGTGGCGGACCACGGCCGGACGCCGATGCCGAGGAGCCGTAGGACGATGAACGACGACGAGCCCGAGGGCGGGCTGCGCTGCCTGGTGACCGGGGCGACCGGCTACATCGGGGGCAGGCTCGTGCCGGAGCTGCTCGCCGCCGGACACCAGGTGCGCTGTCTGGCCCGTACCCCGAACAAGCTGCGCGACCATCCGTGGGCCGGTGACGTGGAGGTGGTACGGGGCGATGTGACGGACCCCGACTCGCTGGCCGAGGCGATGCGGGACGTCGACGTGGCGTACTACCTGGTGCACGCGCTGGGCAGCGGGGACGACTTCGAGGAGACCGACCGGCGCGCGGCCCGGTACTTCGGTGAGCAGGCCAAGGCGGCAGGGGTGCGCCGGATCGTGTACCTCGGCGGGCTGACCCCGGCCGGGGTGCCGGAGCGGGAACTGTCGCCGCATCTGCGCTCGCGGGCCGAGGTCGGCCACATCCTGCTGGAGTCCGGGGTGCCGACGGCCGTCCTGCGCGCGGCAGTGATCATCGGCTCCGGCTCGGCCTCCTTCGAGATGCTGCGCTACCTCACCGAGCGGCTGCCGGTGATGGTGACACCGAGCTGGGTGCACACCCGTATCCAGCCGATCGGCGTGAAAGACGTGCTGCGGCTGCTGGTGGGCTCGGCGCGGCTGCCGGAGGACGTGAACCGGACCTTCGACATCGGCGGGCCGGACATACTGACGTACCGGGAGATGATGCTGAGGTACGCCCGGCTCGCCCGGCTGCCGCACCGGCTGATCCTGTCCGTGCCGATGCTCACGCCGGGTCTGTCCAGCCACTGGGTGGGCCTGGTGACCCCGGTGCCCGCCTCCATCGCGCGCCCGCTGACCGAGTCGCTGCGGTACGAGGTGGTGTGCCGCGAGCACGACATCCGGCGGTATCTGCCCGACCCGCCCGGGCATCCGTTCACCTTCGACGAGGCGGTCCGGCTGGCGCTGCGCCGGGTGCGGGAGGCCAAGGTGGCCACCCGCTGGTCGTCGGCGTCGGTGCCGGGCGCGCCGAGCGATCCGCTGCCGACCGACCCGGACTGGGCGGGCGGCAGCCTGTACACCGACGAGCGCGAGACGGTGGTGGACGCCCCGCTGGACCGGCTGTGGCGGGTGATCGAGGGGGTCGGCGGCGACAACGGCTGGTACTCCTTCCCGCTCGCCTGGTCCCTGCGCGGCTGGATGGACCGGGCGGTGGGCGGGGTGGGGCTGCGCCGGGGCCGCCGGGACGCGGAGCGGCTGCGGGTGGGCGACTCGCTGGACTTCTGGCGGGTGGAGGAGATCGAGCCGGGCCATCTGCTGCGGCTGCGGGCCGAGATGCGGCTGCCGGGCCTGGCCTGGCTGGAGATGTACGCGGAGCCGGACGGCGAGGGCCGCAGCCGGTACCGCCAGCGCGCGCTGTTCCATCCGCGCGGGCTGCTCGGCCAGGCGTACTGGTGGGCGGTGTCGCCGTTCCACGCGATCGTGTTCGGCGGGATGGCCCGGAACATCGCGCGGGCCGCCGTCTTCGGTCCGGTCCCGACGATGAGGAACCGGGGGCTGCGGAAGCGGGGCATCAAGAACCTGGGGCTCCAGCACCGGAGGCTGAAGAAGCGGGCGCGGCGTTGACGTCCGCGTCCGTCCGGGGCGCTCGCCCGGAAGAGTCCACCGTAAGCATCCCCTGCTCCGGAGCCGTTCGATGAACACCTCGGTCGTCCTCTTCACCGCCGATCTGCGTCTGCACGACCATCCGCCGCTGCGCGCCGCCCTGGACGGGGCCCGGCAGGTGGTGCCGCTGTTCGTGCGCGACGACGGCATCGACGGCGCGGGGTTCGCCGTGCCCAACCGGCTGGCGTTCCTCGCCGACTGCCTGCGGGACCTGGACACCGGACTGCGCGAGCGCGGCGGCCGGCTCGTGCTGCGCTCCGGGGACGTGGTGGCCGAGGTGCTGAAGGTGGTCGCGGAGGCGGACGCCGACGAGGTGCACCTGGCCGCCGACGCCAGTGGCTACGCGCACCACCGCGAGCACGCCCTGCGCGAGGCGCTGGAGGCGGACGGCCGCAGGCTACACGTCCATGACACGGTGACCGCCGCCGTGGAGCCGGGCGCGGTGACGCCGACGGCCTCGGACCACTTCGCCGTGTTCACGCCGTACTTCCGCCGCTGGTCCGGGCATGCGCGGCGCGACCCGCTCGGCGCGCCCCGGAAGGTGAGCGTGCCGGAGGGCGTCACGTCCGAGGAACTCCCGTCCCGCGACGCGGTGCCGGGCACCTCGCCGGGGCTCGCCGAAGGTGGTGAGGCGAAGGGGCGCCGGATGGTGGCCGACTGGCTGCGCTCGGGGATCGACGCGTACGAGGACCAGCACGACGATCTGGCCGGTGACGGCACCTCCCGGCTCTCCCCGCATCTGCACTTCGGCACGGTCTCGCCGGTGGAACTGGTGCACCGGGCACGGCTGGAGGGCGGTGCGGGCGCGGAGGCGTTCGTACGGCAGGTCGCCTGGCGGGACTTCAACCGGCAACTGCTGGCGGTGCGTTCGCAGGCGTCCCGCGCCGACTACCGCACCCGGCGCGACCGTTGGCGCACCGGCGCGAAGGCCGAGGCGGACATCGAGGCGTGGCGCGCGGGCCGTACCGGCTACCCGATCGTGGACGCGGCGATGCGGCAGTTGCGGCACGAGGGCTGGATGCACAACCGGGGCCGGCTGCTCACCGCGAGCTTCCTGACCAAGACGCTGTACGTGGACTGGCGGGTGGGCGCCCGGCACTTCCTGGACCTGCTGGTCGACGGGGACGTCGCCAACAACCAGCTCAACTGGCAGTGGACGGCCGGCACGGGCACCGACACCCGCCCCAACCGGGTGCTGAACCCGACGGCCCAGGCCAGGAGGTACGACCCGGACGGCGCCTATGTCCGGCGCTGGGTCGAGGAGTTGGCGGACGTGGAGGGGCCGGCGGTGCACGAGCCGTGGAAGCTCAAGGGGTCGGAGCGGGCGAAGACCGGGAACTACCCGGACCCGATCGTCGACCTCAAGGACGGCCTGGACCGGTTCAAGCACGCGCGTGGGCTGGAGTGAGATGCCGGCCGGGCCCCATGCCGTAGGCGGCGGTCAGTGTGTCGAGGGCGTCGGCGAGTCCGGTCGGGCGGAGCATGCCGTGGCAGGAGCGGCCCGCCCAGCCGGGGCCGCCGAGCATCATCAGGGTCTGCCCCCGGGCGCCGCGCACGCCCCACTCGATGCCCGCGACATGCCGGGCCAGCGGCAGGCTCGCGGTGGCGCGGGCCTGGGACCACAGCACGACGGCTGCCGGGCCGAGGCGGCGTACGGCGGCGGCGAGCGCGTCGGCGGGGACGGCGCCGCCGAACATCCGGGTGGGGACGCCGTGGTGGACCAGCGCGGCGTTGAGCGCCTCCAGCGGGAGGGTGTGCTGTTCGTCGGGGGCGCAGGCGAGCAGCACGGGCCCGGTGACGGGGGTGCCGGGCGGGCGGAGCCGGGGGGTGTGGCGGCGCAGGGCGGTGGAGACGTGCCAGGACAGCAGGTGCTCCACCTCGATGTAACGGTCCCCGGAGGAGGCCCACTTGCGGCCCACGGCGTGCAGGGCGGGCGCCATCACGTCCTGCCAGGCGACGGTGAGGCCGTACTCGGCGACCACAGCGTCCAGTTGCTCCTCCACGGCCGGGGCGTCTAGGCGGACGGCCGCGCGGGCCAGGCCCCGGCACTCCTGGCGCACGTCCCCCAGCGGCAGGGCGCCGGGGGCGCGGGAGCGGGGCGCGGGGGCCGGGGTCCGGCCGGCGGGCGGACGGGTGGTGTCGCGTGCGGCGCGGGCGGCTTCGGCGGGCGGTACGCCGGAGGAGGTCAGGCGGCACATCGCCTCCAGCACGGCCACGTCGTCCGGGGTCCAGCGGCGGTGTCTGCCGTCGGTGCGGGCGGCGGGGCCGAGGCCGTAGCGGCGGTCCCAGGAGCGCAGGGTGGTGGGCGAGACACCGAGCCTGCGGGCCAGCGCGCCGGTGGTCAGTCCGGCACCGGCCACTTCGTCGTCCATGCCTCGACTCTACGCCGGGAACGACGCAGAAACGATGCGAGTTGTCGGCACCCGGCACCGGCTCCCACGATGACCTGACCGTCCCACCCGAGGAGCCCCGAGGAGCACGGTCATGACCTCGTACCCGTCCCCGCCCGCCACTGCCGCGCCGCCCGTGGCCCCGGCCGGGGACGGGTGCGACGACGAGGAGCTGGCGCGGGGCCTGGTCGCGGGGGACGAGGACTGTCTCGCGGCCGTGTACCGGCGCTGGTCCTCGCTGGTGTACGCCCTCGCCCGCCGCGCGCTGGGGAACGCCGGTGAGGCGGAGGACGTGACCCAGCAGGTCTTCCTCGGGGTGTGGCGGGGCCGTGCGGGCTACCGGCCGGACCGGGGTCCGCTGGGCGGCTGGATCGTCGGCATCACCCGGCGCAAGATCTTCGACGCGCTGGCGGCGCGCGCCCGGCGCGGCGAGCTGGTCGCGGCAGCGGCCGCGTCCCTGTCCCGCGCCGCGCTCGGCGCGGAGAGCGCCGCCGACCCGGAGACGGTGCTCGACCGGCTCCTGGTCCGCAGCGAACTGGGGCGGCTGCCGGCCGCCCAGCGCCGGGTGCTCTACCTGGCCTTCTACGAGGACCTCACCCAGCCGCAGATCGCCGCCCGCACGGGCTGGCCGCTCGGCACCGTGAAGAGCCACGCCCGCCGGGGCCTGCACCGGCTGCGCTCCGGCATCGAGCGGCGGGAGCCGCAGCGGGCGGCCGTCTGAGCGGGGCCGGTACGGGGGTCGGAACCGGCCGAAGCAATCCGGTCGAAGCAATCCGGTCGAAGTATTGCCCGAACCCCCCTACACATACGGGAATAAAAGGCGCAGAATGGATGGATACGCGATACGCGGCACTCCACCGCAGGCCCACCGGACGCGGTCGAGTCCGCTCGGTTCGACGGAAGGAGGACCGTACGCAGACTCCCACCGACAACGAAGGACGCGAGGCCGGTCCGCCGGAGCGGACCGGCCTCCTCGTGCGCGCGGGCGGCGCGTCCCGGCCGGAGGTCTTTGACACGGTTCGCGGCACTTTCTAGCTTGAGCCGGGCCATAGCGTTCCTTGACCTCACGAGGCTGGAGACCGCCCTGTCCGCTCGCCCCGCCCCCGGCCGCCGCCTCGCCACGGCCGCGGCGCTCCTCGGCCTGATCGGCACCCTCACCACCACCGCCTGGGCGAGCCCGAAGGACCGCGCCCCCGCACCCCTCCCGGCCGGCGGGGTCACCCGCGTCCCGGACACGGCGGGCTCCGCCACCCCGCTCACCTCCTTCGCCCTCCAGTCCACCGCGAAGGTGGGTGACTCCGCGGCCGCCCTCTCCTCACCCGGCTACCCGGCGCGCGGCTGGCACCACGCGGGCCCCCGCTCCACGGTCCTCGCGGCCCTGCTGGCCGAGGGCCGCTACCCCGACCCCTTCCGCTCCACCAACCTGCGCAAGATCCCGAAGGCCGACTTCCAGGTGCCCTGGTGGTACCGCTCCGACTTCACCGTGCACGACACCTCCCGGCGCACCCGGCTCGACTTCAGCGGGGTCGTCCCGGGCGCCGAGGTGCACGTCAACGGCCACCGGGTGGCGACGGACGCGCAGGTGAAGGGCGCGTACACACGGCACGAGCTGGACATCACGTCGCTGGTGCGGCCCGGCCGCAACACGGTCGCCTTCCGGGTGCGGCCCAACGATCCGAACCGGGACCTCAGCATGGGCTGGCTCGACTGGCTCCAGCCGCCCCCGGACCAGAACATGGGCCTGGTCCGCGACGTCCTGGTCCGGCGCGGCGGCCCGGTCGCGCTGGGTGACGCCCACGTGGTGACCAGGCTCGCCGTGCCGTCCCTGGACACCGCCGACCTGACGGTGAAGGCACGGGTGCGCAACGACACCGGCCGCGCCGTCACCGCCCTGGTCTCCGGCAGCGTCGCCGGGGCCCCGCTCACCCGCCGGGTCCCCCTCGCCGCACACGAGTCGCGCACCGTCGCCTTCTCCCCCGCCGACGTACCCGGCCTGCGCCTGCGGTCCCCGCGCGTGTGGTGGCCCGCCGGGATGGGCGGCCAGCCGCTGTACGACCTGAGGCTCACCGTCTCCGTCGCCGGTGCCGTCTCCGACACCGCGTCCCAGACCTTCGGCGTCCGTGACGTGCGGGCGGACCTGAACAAGGACGGCGCCCGCCAGTACCGGATCAACGGGCGCCCGCTGCTGATCCGGGGCGGCGGCTGGTCCCCGGACCAGTTCCTGCGCTGGGACCGGGGCTATGTGGAGGACCGGCTGCGGTACGTCCTCGACCTCGGGCTGAACACGGTCCGGCTGGAGGGGCACATCGAGCCGGACGAGTTCTTCGACCTGGCCGACCGGCTCGGCGTGCTCACGCTGCCGGGCTGGGAGTGCTGCGACAAGTGGGAGGGCCAGGTCAACGAGGACGGCTCCGGGGAGAAGTGGGACGCGGACGACCACGCCGTGGCGAAGGCGTCCATGGCCGCCGAGGCGGCCCGGCTGCGCAGCCACCCGAGCGTCATCTCCTTCCTGATCGGCAGCGACGCGGCACCGAACGCCACGATCGAGAAAAACTACCTGGACGCCCTCGCGGCCGCCGACTGGCCCACCCCCGTAGTCCCCGCCGCCTCGGACAACTCCTCGCCCAGACTGGGCCGTTCGGGCATGAAGATGAGCGGCCCCTACGACTGGGTACCGCCCGCCTACTGGTACGCCAAGCGCGAGGGCGGCGCCACCGGCTTCAACTCCGAGACCAGCGCGGGCCCCAGCATCCCCACCCTGGACACCCTGCGCCGGATGATGACCCCCGCCGAGCTGGACACTCTGTGGCAGACCCCGGCGGCCAAGCAGTACCACCGCTCCCCCTCGGCGGTGTTCTCCACACTGAAGCTCTACAACGACGCCCTGACCGCCCGCTACGGCGCCCCGGCCGGCCTCACCGACTACGTGCGCAAGGCGCAGCTCGCCCAGTACGAGAACGTCCGCGCCGAGTTCGAGGCGTACCGCCGCAACGCGCACGACGCCGACAAGCCGGCCACCGGGATCGTGCACTGGATGCTCAACAGCGGCTGGACCTCACTGCACTGGCAGCTCATGGACCGCTATCTCGACCAGAACGGCGCCTACTTCGGCGCCAGGAAGGCGGGCGAGCCACTGCACGTCCAGTACTCCTACGACGACCGCTCGGTGGTCGTCGTCAACGACCGCCACGCCCCCGCCACCGGCCTGACCGCGCGGGCCACCCTCTTCGACCCGGACGGCACCCCGCGCCACACGCGCACCCTGACCGGGCTGCGCGTACCCGGCGACGGCGCGCACTCCACCGCGTTCACGCTGCCGAAGGACGTCGGCGGCACCTCCCGGACCCATCTGCTGCGTCTGGTGCTCACCGGCCCGGACGGCAGGGAGGTGAGCCGGAACGTGTACTGGCTCTCCACCCGGCCCGACACCCTCGACTGGGCGCACACCGACTGGTGGTACACCCCGACGACCGCCTACGCCGACCTGAAGGGCCTCTCCACGATGGCGCGGGTACCGGTGTCGGCGGCCGCGGCCACCCGCTCCTCGGGCGGGCTGTCCACCACGACGGTGACCCTGCGCCGCACCGGCGGCGGCCGGACCCCCTCGCTGCTGACGGACGTCCATCTGGTCGACGCCCAGGGCCGGCCGGTCCTCCCGGTGCGCTGGTCGGACAACCAGGTCGGGCTCTGGCCGGGCGAGTCGGTGACGCTCACCGCCACCTACCGCACGGCGGACCTGCGCGGCTCGGCGCCCCGGGTGCGGGTCTCCGGCTGGAACACCCCGGAACGGACGGTCCCCGCTTCCTGAATTCCCCCCGCCCCGCCGCGTCGACGGCCGCCGCCACGGGCACTCTCCCGGTGGGAGTTCCCGGGGGCGGCGCCGCAGTGGACTGGCTCCGTCCGCAGCGGGCACATGCCACTGCAGCAGGGGCCGAGACCACTAGGGGTGGACATGGAGATCTCAGGAATCATCAGCGCGATCATCATCGGCATCGTGATCGGCGTGCTGGGGCGGCTGGTCGTGCCGGGACGCCAGCACATCGGCGTGATCGTCACCATTCTCGTCGGCATCGTGGCCGCCCTGCTGGGCTCGGCCATCGCGGCGGGCCTGGGCGTCGCGGACACCGACGGGCCGGACTGGATCGAGTGGCTGATCCAGATCGCGCTGGCCGCGGTCGGCATCGCCGCGCTGGACCGGACGGTGGGCCGCCGCCGCTGACCCTAGGGTCACCTCTCGTACGTATACGGAGTCGTGGTGGTCAGGGCGTGCAGCCCGAGGCGTTCCAGGACGGGGCGGCTCATGGCGGAGGCGTCCACCTGAACGTGACGGCAGCCGCGGGCGGCGGCGACGCGGGTGCGGTGGGCGACCAGGGCGCGGTACAGACCCCGGCCCCGCCACTCCTCGACGGTGCCGCCGCCCCAGAGTCCGGCGAAGTCGCCGCCCGGCACCAGCTCCAGCCGGGCGGAGGCCACCGGCTCGTCCCCGGCCAGCGCGACCACGGCGAGGACCGTGCCGGGGTCGGCGGCGAGCCGGGCCAGCAGATGAGCGCGCAGGGCGGTGCCGTCGGTGCCGAAGACCCGCTCGTGCACCGCCACCACCAGGTCGACGCCCGCCGCGTCGGCGGCCCGGACCAGTCGGACGCCGTCCGGGAGCCTTTCCTCCAGGGCGAGTTCCGCGATCTCGCCGACCATCAGCGTCTCGGGCTCCTCCGCCCGGAACCCCGCCGCGGTCAGGCGCTCGCCCAGATCCTCCGGCCGGTCGTGGCCGTAGAGCTTCCACTCGAAGTCCCGGCCCAGGCCCGTGAAGTACGCGATCTGCTGCTCGATCGCGCGATCGGCCCCCGCCGCGTCGAGGCCGGACCAGAGGACGCCGTTCCAGCCCCGCTCGCCCGCGACCTGGCGCACCACGGCACCCGTCCGTTCGATCCGGGCGCCGGGCGCGTCGGGGCGGGCGTTCCGCCGCATCTCGAGGTCGTAGCGGGCGAGTACCGCGGCGTGATCCATGCGGTCACTCCAGCATCCGGGCCCGGTCCGGGCAACGGGATTACCCCGAACGAGCCCTGCGCTCAGCCCAGTTCGAGCGTGGCGATGCCGAACACGCGCTCTGCGGCGTGCTCGCGGACCGGGCCGGTGTACATGCGGGCGGTCTCGAAGGAGGGGGTGAGTCCGGCCGCGAGGACCATCTCGACGCCCGCCTTGTTCGGCTCGGGTACGTCGATGGCGATCTGCCGGCCGGTGTGGTCGGCGGTGAGCGCGGCGAACAGGGCGCGCGCGTCGTCGGGGGTGTCGGCGAAGAGGGGGCCGATGCGCAGGCAGTCCGCGCCGGGGCGGATCACGCCGTAGCCGGTGAGGTGCTCGCCGTCGTGGCGTACCCAGGTGTGGTGGCCGGGGGCGGTGAGCCACTCGGCGAGGAAGCGGGGGCGGTCGGCGGGGGTGCAGGCGCCGTCGTAGCGGGTGATGGCGTCCAGGTCGCCGGGCTGGGCGTGGCGCACTCCGGCGGGCGGTTCGGCCGCCGGGGCGGGGCCGGTGTAGCGGGCGGTGCGGTGGGCGAGTGCGAAGCCGGAGCGGCGGTAGTTGTCCTGCTGGTCGACGACGCCGTCCAGGCCGACGGTGCGTTCCCCGGCGTGGGCGAGCGCGGTCTTCCAGGTGGTGAGGCCGTAGCCGTGGCCGCGCAGGTCGGGGCGGACGAGGTAGCAGCCGAGGAAGGCGTAGTCGGTGCCGTAGTTGACGACGGAGATCGCGGAGACCGGTTCGCCGTCGATGCGGCCGAGGAAGAAGCCCTCGGGGTCCTGGGCGAAGAAGGCGGGGCCGTCGGAGAGTCCCGGATTCCAGCCTTCGGCCGCCGCCCAGCCGCTGATCACCGGCCAGTCGTCCAGGGTGGCCTGGGTGACGGTGAACTCCTGGGGGGCCGGTGACGTCATCGCCGCGCTCCGTTTCCGTGGGGTCGGGGGGTCGCTCGCGCCGCATCCTTCCCGATCGGGCGGCCCCACGTCACGCCGGACCCGTGGGGACCGGGTGCGTACCGGGCGCAGGCGCTACAAAGGCCCCACCGAGTGGTGCTCAAGTCGGTGGGGCCGTGCGGTGGAGCGGGGTCAGCGAAGGCTGTCCGGGCGGAACCGCCGGTACAGGGCCGCGCCCGCCACCAGGAAGGCCGCGCTGCCGGCCAGCGCCGGGGCGGCGAAGTCCGATCCGGTGTGCGCCAGGCTGGGCGGCGTCTCATGGGTGGGCGGCACCACGGTCTTCGGCGGAGCCGGCGGCTGGTGCTTCGGCGGGGCCGGCGGCTGGTGCTTGGGCGGCGCGACCGGCGGCGGGGTCGGCGCCTCGGAGTGGTTCTCGCAGTGGTTGCCGAAGGCCGGGTTGAGGGCGCCGACCACGTCCACGCTGTTGCCGCACGCGTTCACCGGGATGTCGACCGGCAACTGGATGCCGTTGCCGGAGAGCACGCCGGGCGAGCCCTTGGTGACGCTGTGCGCGGTGGCGCCGCCACCCCCGACGTTCCCCGCCCTGGTGCCGCCGGCCTTGCTGCCCCCCGCCTTGCTGCCGGAGCCCCCGTCGCTCACCGCGCCGCCGCCGTTGTCGGAGCCGGTGTTCGCGCAGGAGTTGCCGAAGGCCGGGTTGAGCAGACCGACCACGTCGACGCTGTTGCCGCACGCGTTCAGCGGGACGCTGACCGGGGCCTGGACGGTGTTGCCGGAGAGCACACCGGGCGAGCCGACAGCGGCGCCGTCGGCGGTGGCACCACCAGCCGCGAAAGCGGCGGAGACGGGCATGGCCATGGCCATCGCACCGGAGGCGGCGGCGACGCCGATCACACCGTTTCGGGTAGCCCGTTTCATAGGTTCCCTGCCTTCCAGAAAGTCGTAGCGGGCAGTCACCCGCACCACATAGAACGCGTACGGACCGTTCGGGTTATGGCCTGTGCGGCTTTCACCCGTTCGGGGGGCACGGTCGTTCGAACCGCACGTCAAGCCGCTGTCGCGGCACCCACGCGGATAGGTGGACCGTTCACCCGGCCGGAGGAGGGGGTGCCGGCGGCGCCGGACCGGAGGTGACGCCCGGACGGCCGGGAGGCGACCGGTGCGGGGCCCGCTTATGGTGAGGACGGCGCCGCCCCTGTTCAGGGCGGTGGTGCCCTGGGAGGCGAGCGATGCCGGCCAAGGTGAGGCAGCAGTCCAGACGATCCGCCGTTCGGCGCGGCGCGGGTGCGGGAGTGCTCGCCCTGGCGCTGGTCGGCGCGAGCCTGCCCGCGGCGGTGGCCGCCGGGTCCCGGCCCGAACAGGCCGACCGGCCCGGCATGGCCCGCTTCTACGAACAGAAGGTCGCCTGGGCCCGCTGCACGGGCCCGGACATGCCGAGGGATCTCCAGTGCGGCAAGGTGACCGTCCCGCTGGACTACGCCCATCCGAAGGCGGCCACGCTCGATCTCGCGCTGGCGCGCTACCGGGCCACCGGCTCCGGGCACCGCGCGGTGCTGCTGAACTTCGGCGGGCCCGGCGCCTCGGGGGTGAACCAGCTCGCGGCCGGCGGCAAGGAGTTCATGGACCTCACCAACGGCTCCGACGTGGTCGCCTTCGACCCGCGCGGGGTCGGCCGCTCCTCCCCCGTGAGCTGCGGCGTCGGCGAGGAACCCCCCTCCGACTCGTCCGACTCGTCCGGTTCGGACGCCAGTGTCGACGTCAGCAGCCCGCAGCGGCTCATGACCCTGCTGCGGCAGTCCGCGGAGCTGTGCGCCAAGCACTCCGGGCCGGTGCTCAAGCACATAGGCACGGTGAACGCGGCCCGCGACATGGACGTCATACGCCAGGCCCTCGGCCAGAAGAAGCTGGACTACCTGGGCTTCTCCTACGGCACCCGGCTCGGCGCGGTGTACGCGGCGCAGTTTCCGCGCAAGGTCGGGCGGATGGCCCTGGACGGGGTGGACACGCTGACCGAACCGCTGTCCGAGCAGGGGGTGGCGGGCGCCCAGGGGCAGCAGACGGCGCTGGAGGGCTTCCTGGACTGGTGCGTGACGGACATGGGCTGCCCGTTCGGCCAGGACCGGCGGGCGGCGGACGACCAGGTGCTCCAGCTCGTGCGCTCGCTGGACGAGCACCCCGTGCCCACCGACTTCGGCGGCACCCTCTCCGGGCAGGATTTGGTGGGCGCCATCGGGCAGGGGCTGTACAGCAAGGAGCTGTGGCCGTCGCTGGAGCGGGCGCTCGCCACGCTGGTGGAGGACGGGGACGCGCGCCGGGTGCTCACCTTCGCCTCGGGCGGCGTCGGACTGCCGATGCGGGCGAACGGGACCGGCAGGAACGACGGCGGGCTGACCGATCCGGGGCAGGTGCCGATCGACAACCTCACGGCCGCACTGATGGCCGTCAACTGCGCGGACGACCCGGACCGGCCCACCGCCGCCCGCCTCACCAAGGACCTCACCGACCTGCGCGCCTCCTACGACGCCGCCTCCCCGGTCTTCGGCCGCTACCGGCTCACCCAGTTGCTGATGTGCTACGGCCGCCCCAAGGGCACCGACTACATCAGGGACTCGGTGAAGGACGTGCCGTCCGCGCGGATGCTGCTGGTCGGCACGCGCGGCGACCCGGCGACGCCGTACCGCTGGGCCGAGGAGACGGCACGGCGGCTGGGGCCCTCGGCCGTGGTGCTGGACAACAAGGGCGACGGGCACACCGGCTACACCTCGTCCAAGTGTGTGCACCGCAAGGTCGACGACTTCCTGATGTACGGCACACTGCCGCCCAGCGGCAGCTCGTGCCCGGCGGACGGCAAGGCGTGGAGCTCCACCGTGTCGCCGGACAGGTGAGCGGCGGAACCCGTGAGCGAAGGGTGACGCCGCAACTGCGCGGTCATGTCCGGCGTCACACCGGGTAGGCGCGGCCCCAGCCCGCCGACCGGACCCGATCGTGACAGGGGGACCCCCTCATGCGTATCCGTACCGTCCACACCGTGCCCGTCCTCGCCGCCTCCGCAGCCCTGCTGCTGGCCGCCGCGCCGGGCCAGGCGGCCCCGCAGGACCGGGCGGCGCCCGTCCGGTGCGCCGCGAAGGCGCTCGACATCCACGCCAAGGCGGTGAAGGGGCGGACGACCTTCGTCCGCTTCTCGGTGACCAACTCCTCCTCCCGCGCCTGTCTCGTGGACCGGGTGCCGACGATCACCTTCGGTGAGCTGGACGGCGCCGCGCTGCCGACGCCCGAGGGCGGCCGGGGCACCTACCGGCTGGACGCCGGCACGACGGCCTACGGGGTGGTCCGCACCATCGGGAATCCGTCCGACCCGGAGGCGCGGCGCTCCCCGTCGCTCGGGGTGTCGGCCTCGGCGTCCCAGTACGGCCGTGACTTCCCGGCCGCCCGGCTCGGCACCGGGCGGGAGGTCCGGGTCTGGGAGCCGGTGACGACGTGGTGGCAGCCGACGCGCGCCAAGGCGGACAAGGCGATCGGCCTCGACTGACGCATAGGAACAGGTGAACGGCGAACGCACGCGCGAGCGCCGCGCCGGGTCCACACCGATGGGTCAAGTCCCGTACGTCGACTACGACTTGACCGGCGCGGCGCTTAGCCTCCGGGACCGCGTGAACCACTCCGGGAAGACCCTGGCATATGCCCGAAGCACCCCCGTATCGTGTGTTGCCAATTCCCTTACGGGGCATCGCGGGCTGTGCCACAGTCGTACCGGTCCCTCCGTTCCCCCTGGCCCTACCGTCCCCTCGGAGTGCGTCATGCCGCCCCAAGTCTCCGCGGACCGCCCGTCCGCCCAGCCGCCAGGACGCGGCCCGGTGGAGGCGCTGACCCCGCGGAATCGGCGGCTCGCCGTACGGCGGGACACCCGGGGAAACGATTCGGACCAGCAGGTGGGCCGGGCGGAGTGGGGCCTGCTCACCGACGAGGCCGACTGGTCGGTGGAGCTGTACCGCATCCTCGGCCTTGACCCGTCCGTCCCCGCGCTCACCCTGGACGAACTACCGGTGCTGGTCCACGAGGAGGACCGGCGGCACCTCACCGCGATGGTGACGGGCTGCCTGGTGGACGCCCGGCCGATCGACGGCGAGTTCCGGGTGCGACGGCCCGACGACTCGGTGCGCACCGTGCACATGACGGGCGAGCCCGTGCTGGGCACGGACGGCGGCGCCGTCTCCATGTGGGCCGTGATCCGGGACGTGAGCGAACTCAGCCTGCGCGGACGGCCGGTGGGCGCGGCCCCGGACCCGCCGCGGGTCCGCCGGCCACCCCCGCACGAGCCGCGGACTCTCGACCTCGCGGCACACCGCATGTCCGGCGCAGCGCCCGTCACGGCGGCGGCCGGCTGGTGCGACGCCCTGGAACTGCCGGGCGGATCGGCCCTGTTGAGCGTCGGCGACCTCACCGGCCCGGACCCCGCCACCCTGCTCGGCGCCGTGCACGGCCTGGCGCTCGCGGGCACGCGACCCGCTCAACTCCTGGCCATACTGGACCGGTTGGGCGCCGCCACCTCGCTGCGCGAGGCGGTCTGCTGCCATTACGAACCGCAGAACCGCACCTTCACCTGGGCGCGGTCCGGGCGGCCCGTCCCGCTGCTGTTCCGCGACGGGACGGGCCGCCGGCTGACCGCACCGGACGACCCGCCACCGAGCGCGGAATCGGCCTACGGGCAGGCCGAACTCACCCTACGACCGGGCGACTTGCTTCTCCTGCACACCGAGCGGGTGAGCGAGACGGACGTGGCACGCCTGCTCGGTCTCGGCGCACGACTGTGCACGGCCCGTACCGCGCGGGAGTGCGTGCGGTTGCTGGCCGGGGAACTGGGCGCGGGTCAGGACGGCGACGCGTGTGTGCTCGTCGTCAGGGTGTCCGGGTAGCGCCGTCCTTCGTCATGCCGGGGCCGCGCCGGTGCTGCGGCTCCGGGGCTTGGGCAGGGCCTGCCTGATCTCCTCCCGCAGTTCACCGACCTTCGGGTAGCTCGCGTACTCGGCGGTGAGCCGGTACATCTCGCGCAGCCGGTCCCAGGTGCGGCGGGAGGAGTTGGCTCCCATCGCCATCAGCGCCAACCGGGCGTACCGGGCCGCCTGTTCGGGGTCGTCCGCGATGAAGCAGGCCGAGGCCATGGACAGATGGTCGAAGATCTTCGACCGCTCCCGCCCGTCGGTCCTGAGCGCCAGTGCCTTCTGGGCGTAGTGCTGGGCGTGCACGGCCGCGCTCGGGTCGTGCTCGGCGAGCGTGCGGTAGGCCAGGGCCTGCATGCCGTACAGATCCTCGTCCTTGAAGGTCTGCATCCAGTCCGGCTGCCGGGTGTCCTGGCGGTCGGAGACGAACAGGTCCTCGGCCTGGCCGAGTGTGCGGCGCATCGCCTGGCCCCGGCCCATGGCGGCCTGCGCCCACGCCTCGATGGTGTGGAACATGGCCTTGGTTCTGGGCTGGAGCTCCTCCCCCGAGCCGGACTGGGCCAGCTTCATCAGGTCCATGGCGTCGTCCGGGCGGCCCAGGTGCACCATCTGGCGGGCCGCCCGCGACAGCGCCTCCCCGGCGCGGGGACGGTCGCCGCCCTCGTGCGCGGCGTGTGTGGCGATGACGAAGTACTTCTGTGCCGTGGGCTCCAGACCCACGTCGTGGGACATCCAGCCCGCCAGGACCGCGAGGTTGGCGGCGACGCCCCACAGGCGTCGCTGGAGCTGGGGTGGATGGTGGTAGGCGAGCATTCCGCCCACCTCGTTGAGCTGGCCCACGACCGCCTTGCGCTGGAGGCCGCCGCCACGAGCGGCGTCCCAGGCCCGGAACACCTTGACCGAGCCCTCCAGTTCCTCGACCTCCTGGGACCCGATGGGGGCGGCCTCGTAGCGGTCGAACCCGGCGGGTTCCGCGTGCAGTGGGTCGTCGAGGACGGGGGCGTCGGCCCGGAGCGTGGGGTCGGTGTGCAACCAGTCGTGCATGGCGCTGCTGAGTGTGGTTCCCGCGGCGAGCGCGGCACCCGCGCCCACCAAGCCGCGTCGGTTGAGCATGAGGTCCATTCCCGTGAATTCGGTGAGGACCGCGGCGGTTCGTTCGGGCGCCCACAGCACGCCGTCGGGATCTTCGCTCTTCCCGTCGCCCTGCCGTTTCCCCGCACGCCCGTGCCGTACCAGACCGAGGTCCTCCATGGTCACGACACGGCCGAGACGCTCGGTGAACAGAGCCGCCAGCACCCTGGGCACCGGATCGCGCGGGATCTCTCCCATGTCGATCCAGCGCCGTACCCGCGAGGTGTCCGTCGACAGTTGGGGATGGCCCATGGCCGCCGCCTGCCGGTTGACCAGTCGCGCGAGTTCGCCCTTGGACCAGCCGGCCATGCCGAACAGGTCCGCAAAGCGGGTGTTGGGTTGTCCGCTCACGTCAAGCCCCCAGGTTCTCGGCTGAGTTGACAGTAGCCCCGTGCAAGTTGCCGGGCGACTATTCGCCAGGGTTCGCCAGGGTGCGCCAGATGGTGTGCCAGTGGACGTCGGGTGTCAGGTAGGAAAGCGCCACCCCGGCCCGGTCCTCCCAGGGGCACTCCCCAGGGTGTGCCTGGGAGGACCGGGCCGGGTGGGCGCACAGCTCGTGACAAGCGACGCACAGGCAGGCACAGCAGGCACACGAAGGGATCTGTATCTCCCATGTACGCAGCATCGTCCTCCGTGTCCGCCCCGCCCCGGCCCCCACGTCCCCGCCCCGTGGGCGGCGGACCGTATCTGGACCCGGCGGCGCGACCCGGAGCATCCCTCCTGGGAGTGGGCCGGGCACCACGTATTCCCGGGCAGCCCGGTTCCCAGCCGCTCAGCGGCAGGCTCGACCTGTCCGGCCCGCAGGGCGCCCCACTCCGCACCGCCATCGCCGCGGTGCAGCGGATCTGCCCGGAGTTCGCCCCGGTGCAGGTGCTGCGCCGCAGCCCACGGTCCGTCACCTTCGTGGGGACGACCGGACGCAGCACGGCGGTGGCCAAGTGCCTGCTGGACCACACACCGGCGGCGGCCGAGCTGGTCCGGCACGAAATAGCTGCCTACCGCTCCTTCGTCCGGCACCGTCCGCCGGTGCGCGTGCCGCGCCTGATCGCGGCCGACCCGGAGAACTGCACGCTGGTGATCGAGCGGATGCCCGGCAGGGTGGCCTCGCACCGCCGCCACCCGCTGGAGGCGCCGCCGCGCACGGACATCCGGGCCGCGCTCGGCGCCATCTGCCGGCTGAACGCCTGGCGGCCCCCGGCGGGCACCTTCGGCGCCCCGCTGGACTACGCGGACCGCCTCTCCCGCTATCACGAGCTGGGACTGCTCACCGACCGCGATCTGGGCGACCTCCAGAAGCTGCTGCACGGCATCGCGCACGCGGCCGGCCGCCAGGGGATGGGCCAGTTCTGCCACGGCGACGCGCTGCTCTCCAACATCCTGATGTCCCCGGCCGGCCCGGCGCTGGTCGACTGGGAGCACGCCGGCTGGTATCTGCCGGGGTACGACCTGGCCACCCTCTGGCTCGTCCTCGGGGACGCCCCCGACGCGCGCCGTCAGATCAGCCAGCTCGCCCAGTCGGGCGGCCCGGCCTCGCGCGACGCCTTCCTGGTCAACCTGATGCTGGTGCTGACCCGCGAGATCCGCACCTACGAGACCGCCGTACAGCGCTCCATGCACGGCGCCGGCCCGGTCCCGGTCCCCTCGGGTGCGACCCCCTCCGGTGAGGAACAGCGCCTGCTCCTGCGCAGGTTGCACGACGACTGCCACATGGCCCGCCGGGCCGTGCGCGCGGCGGTCGGCACCCGGTAGGGAGCGGACACAGAGCACCGCGGTGCGCCCGAGCGGCGGCGCACCGCGGTTCCGGGTGCCGGGCCTGCGGGGCGGGGGGTCACTGGTATACGCCACTGACGCCGCGCAGGCCCGCGCCCCATCAAGCGCGAAACTCGCCCGAAACCCTTTGTGACGTGGGAAATCATCTTCCCGAAGGCATCATTGACGGATCGTCGGCAAGCCGGTACCACTGACCCAGCTCGGCGCCGCCCGTCCCGCCACGCCCCGCCCGTCACAGGAGGCCGCATTGCGAGGTTTCGCCCCCGAACCGTCGTCCGCACCCGGCGTCAGACGCCTGAAGCGGACCGCCGGAACGCTCGCCACGGCCGCCCTGGTGCTGCCGCTGCTCGGCGCCGCCCCGGCCGCGCCCACCGCTCCCCCGGCCGATCAGCTCCAGCGCGCCTTCGGCAGCGCGGCCGCCGAGTACCGCGTCCCGCAGAGCGTCCTGCTGGCCGTCTCCTACCTCCAGTCCCGCTGGGACGGGCACGCCGGGGCGCCCAGCGTCAGCGGCGGCTACGGCCCGATGCACCTCACCGACGCGCGTACCGCGCTGGCCGCGACCGAGCACCACGCGGAGGGCACGGAGGACGCCCGCGGCGACGACGCCCGCCCCGCGCTGCACCCCAAGGCCGGGGCGCCCGCCTTGCAGCAGCTCCCCGCCCGGCTGACCACGCTGCGCCGCGCGGCGGAGCTGACCGGTCTCCCGGCGGCCGAGCTGCGCACCGACCCGGCGGCCAACATCGCCGGCGGCGCCGCACTGCTGGCGGCCGCGCAGCGCGAGCTGGGCGAGCCGCTCAGCGCCGACCCGGCCGCCTGGTACGGCGCGGTGGCCCGCTTCTCCGCCGCCGACGACACGGCGACCGCCGCCGCGTACGCGAACGACGTGTACGACGTGCTGCGCACCGGCGAGCAGCGCACCACCGACGCCGGCCAGCGGGTCGAACTGGAGGCCAGCCCGCAACTCCAGCCCGACACCGCCCAGTTGGAGCGGACCGGTCTGCGCACCGCGCCCGCCGGCGATGTCGAGTGCCCCCGGTCGGTGTCGTGCGTGTCGGTCCCGGCGCCGTACGAGGAGTTCGGCGACAACGACTACGGCAACCACGACCTCGGTCTCCGTCCGGCCGCCGAACGCGTGAAGTACATCGTCATCCATGACACCGAGGGCGGCTGGGACGGGGTGATGAACCTGATCCAGGACCCGACCTATGTGTCCTGGAACTACACGATCCGCTCGACCGATGGACTGATCGCCCAGCATGTGAAGGCGAAGGACGTCGCCTGGCACGCGGGGAACTGGGATGTGAACGCCCGCTCCGTGGGCATCGAGCACGAGGGTTTCCTCACCGCCCCGGACACCTGGTACACGGAGGCGATGTACCGCTCCTCGGCCCGGCTGGTGAAGTACCTGTCCCGTGCGTACGGCGTGCCGCTGGACCGGCAGCACATCCTGGGCCACGAGAACGTGCCCGGCCCGACGGCCTCCACCATCCCCGGCATGCACACCGACCCAGGTCCGTACTGGGACTGGCGGCACTACTTCCAGTTGCTCGGCCACCCCTTCGAGCGCACCGGCACCAGCCGTTCGGGGCTGGTGACGATCCTGCCGGACTACGCCGCCAACCAGCCGGTGTACACGGGCTGCACGACGAAGGGCGAGCCCTGCCCGGCGCACGGCTCCGGCGAGGTGCGGCTGTACTCCGACCACGACGTGAACGCGCCGCTGATCAAGGACGTCGGCCTGCGCACCGCGCCGACCGACGGGGTCAACGACCTGTCCTCGCGGGTCTCCACCGGCCAGCAGTACGTGGTCGCGGACCGCTGGGGCGACTGGACGGCGATCTGGTACCTGGGGCAGAAGGCGTGGTTCCACAACCCCCACCACGAGCGCACCGCGGTCCCCGCGTCCGGGGCCACGATCACCCCGAAGGCGGGCCTGGCGAGCGTCCCGGTGTACGGCCGCGCCTACCCGGAGAAGGAGGCGTACCCGGCGGGCGTCCCGGCGCAGTCGGTGGTGCCGCTGCCGTACACGATCCCGGCCGGGCAGAAGTACGTGGTCGGTGACCGGATGCCGGGCGAGTACTACTACGCGGTCACCTTCACCGAGGACTCGCACCGGGTGATCACCGGCAAGGACCTGTACTACGAGATCCAGTACGGCCACCGGGTCGGGTTCGTCCGCGCGGCGGACGTGGACCTGGCGGCCGCCCGCCGCTAGCGCGGCCTCAGCCCTGCTGGAACAGCTCCGCCGGGAGCGGCTTCAGCAGGGCGTACAGGTCGTCGGTGATGGGGCGGTCCCAGGCGGCGATGGTCACCAGGACGCCGTCGCTGCGGTCGAACTGCACGCAGGAGATCCGGCCCTCGGAGAGCTTGAGGCGGCGGACGATCAGCAGGTTGTCGCCCTGGAGGACGGGGGTGTCCTCGGAGCCGACGACGGTGACCTCCTCCTCGTTGTCCAGCGCCAGCAGGAGCTGGGCGACCTCGAAGGGGATCTCGCCCTCGGCGGTCTCGCGGGCCGGGGAGCCCTCGGGGAGGTTGCCGATGATCATGGCGGGGCCACGGCCGCCGAACAGGTCGTAGCGCAGGAAGACGCCCTGGCAGCTTCCGTCGGGGGCGGGCAGCAGGCCCGCGCCGAGGTTGCCGGGCCAGTCGCCGGGGTCCATGGCCAGCACGTCGAAGTCTGGTCCGGCGGGAGTGGCGCTGCGGCGGCGGAGGAACGACATGCCGCCAATGGTACGTGCCCGGACGGCCCCGGCGGCGTGCGGGAGCCCTCGCGGCACGGCCCGGTGCGGGGTCATTCCCCGGCGGGGCCGGAGGGTACGACGGCGACGGGGCTCGCGGCGTGCAGCAGGACGGCCTGGGTGACCGAGCCGAGCATGCGGGTGGGTGCGAGCAGCCGCCGCCGGTGGCGGCCGACGACGACCAGATCGGCGCCGGCCGAGAGGGCGACGAGGTGCCCTGCGGCGTCGCCCGGCAGCGCCTCGGCCTGCGCGTCGACGCCGGGGTACTGGGCGCGCAGCGGGTCGAGGAAGCCCTCGGCGAGGACGCGGGTCTCGCTCTCCACGGCGACCTGGTCGATGGGCGGCGGCACGAGCTGGCCGGGGGCGGACCAGGTCTGTACGGGCCACGGGTAGGCGGCGATCACCTGGAGGCGGGCGCCGAGCAGCGACGCCTCGGCGAAGGCGAAGCCGAGGACGCCGTCGTCGGGGCTGTCGACGTGCAGTCCGACGACGACCCGGCGTCCGGGCCCGGCCGGGGGTTGGGCGTGCACCTCGCGGCCGGGGCGGGGGACGACCACCACCGGGCAGGCGGTGTCGCGGGCGGCGGCGACGGAGTTGGAGCCGAGCAGCAGGCTGGCGAAGCCGCCCCGGCCGCGCGAGCCGAGGACCAGCAACTGGGCGTCGGCGCCGAGTTCGGGCAGGACCGCGCCGGGCACGCCCTCGACGGCGACGTACTCCACGGTGGGCAGGTCGGGCAGGCCGGCGAGCCGGTCGCGGACCTCGTCCAGGACGGGGTCGCCGCTGTCGTCGGGCGGTCCGGCGACGAGGATGTCGGCCTGGCCCCAGGCGGCGTACTGGCGCACATGCACCACGCGCAGCGGTGCGACGCGGCGGCGGGCGGCCTCCAGGGCCCAGTCGAGGGCGCGCAGGCTGTCCTCGGAACCGTCGACCGCGGCGATGACCGGCACAGCGCTCATCGTTCTCACCTCCCGGGACGCGGCCTCCCCCCGTGCCGGGGCGGCCCTGTCGTCGGGGCCAGCCTCGCTCAGGCGGCGCTCGGCCGGGGGCGGCGCGGGGCGCGTGTTGGGCAATCGCGGCCGGAACACCCCCGGTCGGCTCCGGCGCGGGTCCGCCCGGTGCGTCAGGTGAGGTCGAACTCGCCCTCGCGGGCCCCCAGGACGAAGGCGCCCCATTCGGCGGGGGTGAAGATCAGGGAGGGGCTCTCGGGGCGGCGGCTGTTGCGCATCGCGACGAAGCCCTCGACGAAGGCGATCTGGACGTCGCCCCGGCCTCCGCTGCTGGACTGCCACTCGGCCCCGCTGAGGTCCAGTTCCGGCTTGTCCCAGCCCGTGAGCGACTGCTGCTGGATGGTGCTCTCGGCCACGTCCGTGCTCCTCCCATTACGTCGTCCGCGGCTCAGCCTAGCGACCGGCCAGGACGCCGGACAGGCCACGTGAGGGGGACCTTGTGGCGGGCGGGTGTACGCGGGCGGCGGGTCGCGCACGGAAAAATCCGCGCCTGCCTCTTGCCCGGGGCCCGGCGGCCTGAATTACTGGCCTCGGCAAGATCGACCGAATGATCGGTCGTCCGTATTGCGTGTCGTGACGCGTGTCGTGTGCGAGGGGATGCCCCGATGGCGGAGGAGACGGACCTGCTGGACGCGGGCGAGCGGCTCGGGCCCGAGGAACTGCGGACGCTCCAGTTGGAGCGGCTGCGCGCCTCGCTGCGGCACGCCTACACCCACGTGCCGTTCTACCGGGAGTCCTTCGACAAGGCGGGGGTGCGCCCCGAGGACTGCCGCTCGCTCGCCGACCTCGCGCACTTCCCCTTCACCACCAAGGCGGACCTGCGGGCGAACTACCCGTACGGGATGTTCGCGGTGCCCCGCGAGCGGGTGCGGCGGCTGCACGCGTCCAGTGGGACGACGGGGCTGCCCACGGTGGTGGGCTACACCGACAACGACCTTTCGGTGTGGGCGGACATGGTGGCCCGCTCGATCCGGGCCGCGGGCGGACGGCCCGGCGACATCGTCCATGTGGCGTACGGCTATGGGCTGTTCACCGGAGGACTGGGCGCGCACTATGGCGCCGAGCGGCTGGGCTGCACGGTGGTGCCCGCGTCCGGGGGCATGACGTCCCGCCAGGTGCGGCTGATCCAGGATCTCGGGCCCGGCGTCATCATGGTCACCCCCTCGTACATGCTGACGCTGCTGGACGAGTTCGAGCGGCAGGGCGTGGACCCGCGCTCCACCTCGCTCAGGGTGGGGGTGTTCGGGGCGGAGCCGTGGACGGAGAGCATGCGGCGGGAGATCGAGGAGCGGTTCGCCATCGACGCCGTGGACATCTACGGCCTGTCGGAGGTGATCGGTCCGGGCGTGGCGCAGGAGTGTGTGGAGACCAAGGACGGTCTGCATGTGTGGGAGGACCACTTCTATCCGGAGGTGGTGGACCCGGTCACCGGTGAGGTGCTGCCGGAGGGCGAGCGGGGCGAGCTGGTGTTCACCTCGCTCACCAAGGAGGCGATGCCGATCGTCCGCTACCGGACGCGGGACCTGACCCGGCTGCTGCCGGGCACGGCGCGGGTGTTCCGGCGGATGGAGAAGGTCACCGGGCGCAGCGACGACATGGTGATCCTGCGCGGGGTCAATCTGTTCCCGACCCAGGTCGAGGAGATCGTGCTGCGCACCCCCGGTGTGGCGCCGCACTTCCAGCTCCGGCTGACGCGGGAGGGGCGCATGGACGCGCTCACCGTACGGGCGGAGGCGCGTCCGGGTGCCACGCCGGAGATGCGGGAGGCGGCGGCCCGGTCGATCGCGGCGGCGGCGAAGGACGGCATCGGGGTGTCGGTGTCCGTGGAGATCGTGGAGCCGGAGTCGCTGGAGCGCTCGGTGGGCAAGATCCGCCGCATCGTGGACCTCCGCCCGCGCTAGCCGAGCCGGTCGCGCAGCTCGCGCTTGAGGATCTTGCCGCTGGCGTTGCGCGGGAGGCCGTCCACGAAGTGCACGCGCTTCGGGGCCTTGAAGGCGGGGAGCCGCTCGCGGACGTGGGCGATCAGCGCGTCCTCGGTGACCTCGTCGCGGGTCACGACGACGGCGGTGACGGCCTCGATCCAGCGCTCGTCGGGCAGCCCGATCACGGCGGCCTCGGCGACCGCGTCGTGGGTGTAGAGGGCGTCCTCGACCTGGCGGGAGGCGACCAGCACGCCGCCGGAGTTGATGACGTCCTTCACCCGGTCCACGATCGTGAAGTAGCCGTCGGCGTCGCGTACCGCGAGGTCGCCGGAGTGGAACCAGCCGTCGCGGAAGGCGTCGGCGGTCTCCTCGGGCTTGTCCCAGTAGCCCTCGCAGAGCTGGGGTGAACGGTAGACGATCTCACCGGGGGTGCCGTCGGGCACCTCCGTGCCCTCCTCGTCCACCACGCGGGCGTCGACGAAGAGCACGGTGCGGCCGCAGGAGTCGAGGCGCCCCTTGTGCTCGTCCGGGGCGAGGACGGTGGCGAGCGGGCCGATCTCGCTCTGCCCGAAGCAGTTGTAGAAGGCCAGCCCCGGCAGCCGTTCGCGCAGCTTCTCCAGTACGGGCACCGGCATGACCGAGGCGCCGTAGTACGCCTTGCGCAGGCCGCTCAGGTCGCGGTCGGCGAAGTCGGGCCGGCCGGCGAGCGCGATCCACACGGTGGGCGGCGCGAACAGGCTGTCGCAGCGGCCCTCTTCGATCAGGTCGAGGAGGCGGTCGCCGTCGGGGCCTTCGAGGATCGTGTTCGTGGCGCCGACCGCGAGGTAGGGCAGCAGGAAGACGTGCGTCTGCGCCGAGTGGTAGAGCGGCAGCGCGTGCACGGGGAGGTCGCCGGCGCTCAGGTCGAGGGCGGTGATCGCGCTGAGGTACTCGTGGACCAGCGCCCGGTGGGTCATCATCGCGCCCTTGGGCAGCGCGGTGGTGCCGGAGGTGTAGAGCAGTTGGACGAGGTCCTCGGTGCGCGGCTCGGGCCCGTCGTACGGCTCGGTGCCGGCCAGCCCCGCGAGCAGGGAGCCGTCGGCGTCGCGCAGCGGGAGGGTGCGGGTGCCGGCCGGGAGCCGGCCGGTGAGGGCCGGGTCGGTGAGGGTGAGAGCGCTGCCGGACTGGTCGAGCAGATAGGCGAGGTCGGCGCCGGTGAGGTTCTGGTTGACCGGGACGTGGACGAGGCCCGCGCGGGCGCAGCCGAGGAAGGCGATGAGGTAGGCGTCGGAGTTGTGGCCGTAGGCGGCGACCCGGTCGCCCTGTTGGAGACCCTGGGCCAGCAGCAGGGCGGCGGCGCGGGAGACGGCGTCGTCCAGTTCCGCGTAGGTCCAGGTGCGGTCGCCGTACTTCAGCGCCACGCGTGCCGGGGTGCGGCGGGCGCTGCGGCGCAGCACCCCGTCGACGGTGCTGCCGTGTCCCTGTGTCATGAGAGCCGATCCTCGGGCCGGCCGGTCCCGAGGTCAAGATCTTCTGCGGCCGGGGTCACTCCCCCAGCACGGCCATCGCCGCGTTGTGTCCCGGCACCCCGCTGACCCCGCCGCCGCGCACCGCGCCCGCGCCGCACAGGAGGACGCCTGCGTGCCGGGTCTCCACGCCCCAGCGACCGGTGCCGTCCTGGGCGTAGGGCCAGGTGAGGGGGCGGTGGAAGATGTTGCCGCCGGGCAGGCCGAGGTCGCGGTCGAGGTCGAGCGGTGTCCTGGCCTCGATGCAGGGACGGCCGTCGGCGTCGGTGGCGAGGCAGTCCGCGAGGGGTTCGGCGAGGTGGGCGTCGAGCTGGGCGAGGGTGGCCTTCAGCAGTTCCTCGCGTACCGCGTCGTTGTCCTGGGCGAAGAGGCGGGCGGGGGTGTGCAGGCCGAAGAGGGTGAGGGTCTGGTAGCCGCGTGCGGCGAGGTCGGGGCCGAGGATGGTGGGGTCGGTCAGGGAGTGGCAGTAGATCTCCGAGGGCGGGGCGGCGGGGAGTTCACCGGCGGCGGCCTGGGCGTGGGCGGTTGCGAGCTGGCGGTAGCCCTCGGCGATGTGGAAGGTCCCGGCGAACGCCTCGCGCGGGTCGACGGAGCTGTCCTTGAGCCGGGGCAGCCTTTTGAGCAGCATGTTCACCTTGAGCTGGGCGCCCTCGGCGGGCTCGGGCGCCGCGTCGCCGGTGAGGGCGGCGAGTTCGCGCGGGGAGGCGTTGACCAGGACGTGCCGGGCGGCGACGACGCCTTCGCCGTCGGCGGTGCGGTAGGTGACCTCGGCGGTGCGGCCGTCGGTGTCGATACGGACGGCCTCGTGCCCGGTGACGATCTCGGCCCCGGCCGCGCGGGCCGCCGCCGCGAGGGCGTCGGTGAGGGCGCCCATGCCGCCGACGGGCACGTCCCAGGCGCCGGTGCCGCCGCCGATGACGTGGTAGAGGAAGCAGCGGTTCTGGGCGAGGGAGGGGTCGTGGGCGTCGGCGAAGGTGCCGATCAGCGCGTCGGTGAGGACGACGCCCCGGACCAGGTCGTCGTGGAAGTTCTCCTCGACGGCGACCCCGATCGGCTCCTCGAACAGGGCCCGCCAGGCGTCCTCGTCATCGACGCGGGCCCGCAGTTCGGCGCGGGTGGGCAGCGGTTGGGTGAGGGTGGGGAAGACTTGCCGGGCGACCTCGCCGGTCATCCCGTAGAAGCGCTGCCAGGCGGTGAACTCGCGCTCGTCGCCGGTCAGTTCGGCGAAGGCGCGCCGGGTGCGCTCCTCGCCGCCCCCGACGAGCAGGCCGGTGGCCCGCCCGCCGCGCTCGACGGGGGTGTACGAGGAGATGGTCCGCCCCCGCACCCGGAAGTCCAGCCCGAGATCCCGGACGATCTTGTCCGGCAGCAGGCTGACGAGGTACGAGTACCGCGACAGCCGTGCGTCCACCCCGGCGAACGGCCTGCTCGACACGGCGGCGCCCCCGGTGTGCCCGAGCCGCTCCAACAGCAGGACCGAGCGCCCGGCGCGGGCCAGGTAGGCGGCCGCGACCAGTCCGTTGTGTCCCCCTCCGACGATGACGGCGTCGTAGGTCCGGGTTCCCTCGTGTGCAGGCATGGTTCTTGGTAGCACGGTTGATCTTCGCCGGGTAGGGGGTTAGTCGGTGCAGCTCGCCCCCGCCGCGCTGCCGTCGGCGTTGGAGCCGACCGTCACCTCGTAGGCGAGGCCCTTGCCGGGGGCGGGGGCGGGTGACCAGGCGCCGAGCTGGAAGTCGACGTCGAGCACCAGGTGGCGTCCGTCGTCGGTCCGGGTCCAGCAGGCGGCACCGGTGTGCGGGGCGGGTCCGGTGTGCCAGCCCTGTGCGGCGGCGGTGCGGGTGTAGTGGTCGATGACGGCCTGGCGGGTGCCGGAGAAGGCGTAGACACGGTCCGCGTGCAGCCAGGCCGGGCCCGCGCTGTCGTCGTCACAGCCCGTGGAGACGCCCGCGCCACGGTAGTTGGCGGGGTCGGCGGCGCCGGCGGGGGGCGAGGACAGCACCTTCTGGGCGGCGAGGTCCTTGCGCGCGGCATCCGAGCCGTCGCAGCTCGCGCCGCTGCCGACGAGCGAGCATCCGCTGAGCAGGGCCGCGGGCAGCAGAAGGACGGCGGCGAGGGCGGTGTGGCGGAAGAGAGGGGGGACGGTGGGGGACAACTCTGCTCCTGGGAACGGGATCTGACGAGCGCCGGTGCGCTCCGGCAAGGCGGGAGCGCACCGGCGCGAGGGTGTCACCGGGGTGCGCCGCGAGCGGCTATCCCCAGAGGTAGCCGTAACGGAAGAGGTAGCTGCCGACCTGGTAGAGATACTGGAGCAGCAGGCCCCTGTTCAGCCAGTACCGGGTCTGCCTCCGGTTGTAGCTGCTGGACTCGAAGATCCGCGCGACCCGGTTGTTGTGCTGGTCGACGCGGGTGTCGCACCGCCCGTGCCGGGGGCAACGCTCGCCCCACTCATGGGCGTTGCCGATCCGCTCCGCCGCGTTCCAGCCGAAGAAGTACGTGAGGCTGGCCTGCCAGATGAAGTGGCGTACGGCGTTGCGGCGGCCGCGGTTGCCCTTGATGTTCCAGGACAGCACGCCGGACAGGTACATCACGAACACGCAGTTGGAGTAGCCGAGGCTCATGCACGCCCGGACCTCGTGGCACTCCTTGTTGCAACGCCCGTCCAGGTCGTAGCTGTTGACGGGGTCGCCGCCGGCGTATTCGTAGGCGTTCGCGCTGCCCCCGCGTACCGGGTCCACGGAGAGGAAGCGGCCGGTGGCGGGGTCGTAGAGCCGGGCGCCCATGAGCACGATGCCGCTGACGGTCTCGGCGGAGCGCTGCTTGCCGCCGAGCCAGCCGTAGCGGGCGGCGGGCTGGCCGGTGCGCGGGTTGCCGTACTCGTCGGCGTCCAGCACGGTCGGGGCGATGCCCTGGTCGGCCGGGAGCTGGAGCGTGACATCGCCGTGCAGGTTGGCCAGTTGGAGGACGACACCGCCGGTCTTGGTGCTGGTGGCCGCCAGGTCGCCGTCGGTGCCGGTGACGTTGCGGGTGACGGCGCCCGCGGTGTCCTCGGCGATCCAGCGGGGGCTGTCCTCGTCGCCGCCGAAGTGGTTGACCTTCGCGGCGCTCTGGGTCCAGGTGCCCGAGGCGTTGCTCTCCTCGGTCCAGGTGCGGAGTCGCTGGGTGGAGTCCAGGGTCCAGGTCTGGCGCCGGGCGCCCGAGGTCATCTGCTGGACCATGTCGTTGGCGAAGTAGGCCAGCGTGGTGCCGGGGCTGGTGGTGGTGCGGCCGAACGCGTCGTAGACGTAGCCGGAGTTCACCAGCCGGTCGGCGCTGTCGTAGGTGTAGCTCTTGGTGGTGGCCCCCGAGGTGGTGCAGTCGGCGCCGACGGGAGCGACGGCGGTGGCGAGCGTCTTGCGGTTGCTGTTCTTGTCGAAGGTGTAGGTGCGGGTGGTGCAGTAGGCGTCGGTGCTGGTGTCCTGGGCCTGGGTGAGGCGGCCCGCCGCGTCGTAGGTGAAGCTCTGCGAGGCGGTGACGCCGGGGGTGCCGGTGTGCGTGGCGCGCCGGCCGTGCACGGTCAGGGTGACGCTGTCGGAGACCAGGACGGTGCCGTCCGAGGTGCGGGTGTAGACCTTGGCGGTCTGCGCCCCGGTCGGGTCGGTGGTCTGGGCCATGGTGTAGCCGCCGGGCAGCGTCTGGGTGGTGACGGCGCCGTCCGCGTCGTAGCGGCTGGAGAAGGTGCCCGCCACCGAGTCGGTGACGGAGGTGGCGAGGCCGCGCGGGTCGATGCCGGTGTCGTAGGTGTAGGTGGTGGTGGAGGGCACGCTGTCGGAGACGGTGACCGGCCGGTCCAGGGCGTCGTAGGCCGTGGTGGTGGTGCCGCCGTCGGCGTCGGTGTAGGAGATGCGCCGGCCGAGCGCGTCGTACGCCTCGGTGATCGTGCCGCCGCTCGTGGAGGTGACCTTGACCGGCAGGCCGGTGGCGGGGTCGTAGGAGGTGGTGCTCGCCGGTGCGGCGGCGCCGAGTCCGCCCGCGGTGGTGAGGGTGGTGGCGCGGCCGGCCGTGTCGAAGCCGGAACTCACGGTGCGGGTCACGCCGTTGGCGGTCTCGGTGACCTTCACGGCCTGCCCGTACTGCCCGTACTCGAAGGTGCGGGTGGGCAGTGCGGCCGGGTTGGAGCCGCCGCCGGTGATCGCCGCGGCGGGCGCGGTCTGGCAGACGAGGTCGGCCCATTCGGGCCGGTTGCCGCAGGTGCCGGTGCCGGTCGCGGTGTAGTAGGTGGTCCGGGTGGTTCCGGCGTCGCTGCCGCTGGAGGCGGGCTGGGCGGTGGCGGAGACCCGGTTCTGGGCGTCGTAGGCGGTGGTGGACGTGATGTCGAGTCCGCCGGGGTCCTGCGTGGTCCCGGTGGGCTGGCCCTTGGCCCAGTCGACCGCGTACGAGGTGACGCGGGGGTCGGCGGTCAGGGTCGGCCAGGAGCGCGGCTGGGCACCCACGGTGGACTTGGTGACCTGGTCCTGGACGATCGCCGAGCCGTCGGTGGGCCGGCCCGTGTCGTACTCCTGGACGGTGTGGGCGCGGGCGGCCAGCCGGGTGCCGGCCGTGGCGAGTGTGGTGGTGCCGCTCACCAGGTCCGCGGCGAGGGTGATCTGGTGCAGCGGCTCGTAGGTGTCGGTCTCCCGGACGCCGTCCGCACTGAACACCGAGGTGGCGGAGAGCAGTTGGGCGCGTTCGGCCGAGGACAGGGCGTTAATGCCGAGCGCGGTGAGCTGGGTGCGCTGGTCGGCGGTGGTGCCGAGCGCCAGTTCACGGTTGCCCGCGGTGAGGCTGCGGACGGTGTTGCCGTACCCGTCGTACTCGGTGACGCCGATGCGGTGTCCGGGTGCGGCCCGGTCGACCTCGCGGCCGGAGGCGTTCAGGTAGTGGAGGTCGGCGCGGGTGTAGGAGCCGGACGTCAGGGACGGTCCGTCGTGGCTCGCGGGCACCTGGTCGGCGGGGAAGACGGCGGTGCCGTCGGTCGGCAGGTCGCTCTGGCCCCATGAGGCGAGCGCGGCGGCGCCCAGGTCCTCCGGTGCCGCTCCCCCGCTGAGCGGGACGCCGTAGACGACGTTCGTCTCGGCGGTGCCGTTGGTCTGGGTGGCGCTGCCGGGGGTGAGCGTGGCGCGGGAGACCTTCAGCAGCATCCCGTCACCGGCCGCCGGGTTGGACCCGGCCTGCCCGTAGGTGAACGTCCACGGGAGCCGGCCGGGCGGGGTCTGGGTGGTGACGCGGCCGGTGGAGTCGTAGCCGTACACCGTCTTCAGCGCCGGGGAGATCCGCGGGTCCCAGGACTCCACCAGGCGGCCGGAGCCGTCGTAGCGGTAGGCGGCGACGGTGGTGGCGGTCGCGGAGGCGGCGCCCGGCGCGGTGGACCACAGCTTGAGCGAGGCGACCTGGTCCTTCACGTCACCGGGGACCGTGGCGGTCGCGGTGGTCGTGGTGGCGTACCCGAACTCCAGGACGCGGCAGCCCTTGGTGGACGGGGTCGCCTGGCAGGTGGCCGCCGGTACCGCCGAGGTGGGCGCGATCAGGTACTTGGGCCGGGCGGTCTGCACCCCGCCGACCGTCACCGGCTCGGACACGGTCGTCGTGGTGGAGTCGGCGACGCCTTCGGTGTAGGAGGTCCGCACCTGCCAGGTGGTGCTGGTGGCCGTGGTGCGGACGAACGTGGTGATCTGGCCGTCGCTGGTCTCGATGCTGAAGCCGCCCGAGAAGGAGCCCGTCAGCGTGTAGTCCTCGGCTCCCGGCTCGGGCGTCCAGTCCGTGCCGCTCTCGGCGGAGGTGAAGTGGATCTCCGAGCCGTCGGCGGCGGAGACCACGCTCAGCGAGGTCGCGGAGGTCTTGCGCAGGTAGGAGAACGGCGTGTCGACCTGGTCGGAGGCGGCGCCGTACACCCACTCCTTGCCGAAGACGGGCGCCTGGTCGTCGTCGCCGCCGGCCTGCGGGGTGCGGGAGGAGGCGGTGCGCTGGACCGACATGTCGAAGAACGAGGCGTCGGTCGCGGACAGGGTGTAGTCGCCGGTCAGCAGGTTGAGCGAGCCCGGTCCGACGTCCTCGGTCGCGGCGCCGTCGGCGTTGCGGTCGACGACGACCTCGATGGCGTCGGAGGAGGCCGGGGCGCCGGAGCCGGTGAAGTCGGCGCGGAGCTGGACGGTGCCGTCGGGCGTGACCGTGGTGGTGGCGTTCCAGGTCAGTTTGGCGCTCTTGCCCGAGGTCAGCGGGGCCGGCCAGGAGGACAGCGGCTGGCCGCCCACCGTGACGTCGGCGGCCGGGACCGGGGTCCACGCCGCGTCGTCACCGCGCCGCCAGTCGAAGGACACCCCGGTGAACCGGCTGCCGTCCGCCTCGGCGGTCAGCGGCACGCGGGCCGCGGTGCGGGTGCCGTTGCGGGGGCTGGTGACGCCGCCGGGTCCGACGTGGAAGGTGTACACGACGGGGTCGGACTTGTTCTCCGCCTTGTCCGTGGTGCGCACCGACAGGACGTTGGTGCCCGCGGTGTCCGGCTTCAGCGTGATCTTCACCGGGGTGGTGGTGCCGCCGGTGGGCACCTGGGTCCAGGTGACACCGTCCAGCGACCACTCGACGCCGTTCTGGTCGCCCGAAGGGGGCGTGACGGTGAAGTCACCGGCCTGGCCGACGCCCTTGACCCAGCCGCTGGCCGGATAGTCGGTGGAGGTCACCGAGGTGGGCGCGGAGGGCGCGGTGGTGTCCACGGTGAACGTGGCCCAGGACGACCACCCCAGGTTGTAGTGGGTGCCGTCGTAGGGGCTGGTACGGAACTTGTAGGTCTTGCCGTCGGTGAGCACCCCGGCCGGGACGGTCACCGAGGCGGGCTGCCCGCTGGGCACGTACGGCGACACCAGGACGTTGCCGACCTGGGTGTTGGTGGCCGCGTCGTAGATCTGGAAGGTGCCGTCGACGGTGTCGTTGTTGACGTCCACGAAGGTGTCGGTGAGCGTCGGCGTGGTCGTGTTGACGTACCAGGTGCCGTTGGTGCCCTTGAAGAACGGGGGCCCGGCCTGCTGGTCGGTGCCGGTCTTGGGCCGGTAGTTGTAGGTGACCGTCAGCTTGGGCACGTTGGAGGCTGCGTTGGCCGAGTTGAACCGCTTCCACTGCAGGGTGGAGGCTTCGTCGGGTGCCTGGAGGCCCATGCCGCTGGTGGTGTTCCTGGCGGAGGCCCAGTTCTGGACGAGCGTGGTCACGTCGGCGTTGACCCAGCCGTCCGGCGCGGCGGCGCAGCCGGGGTTGCCGCGGGTCTCGCTGGAGGTGGCCGCCTTCTGGTTCCAGGCGGGCTGGGCCGTCCAGCGGGAGGCGGTGGACGCCTTGCCGGTGTCCCACACGTCCCAGGGGTAGTTCTTGCAGTCGGTGTTGCCGGAGTGGAAGTTCCACAGGCTCAGCTTGGCGTTCGACACCAGGGAGTCGCTGATGGGCGCGGTGTTCCAGGTGATGAAGGACCGGGCGGTACGGGGGGTGCCGTCACCGTTCTTGGTGCCGGGGTTGCCGAGGTCGAGTTCGACGTCACCGGACCAGTCGACGGTCTCGCCCTGCTGGACGTAGGTGTCGAAGACGCTGGACAGCGCGGTGGTCGAGGGGTCCACCGTGACCGGGTAGGTGGTCGCCGGGTCGGCCAGGAACTTCGCGTCCGGGGTGAAGGTGAGGTCCAGCGCGCCGTGGGTCCGCCGGACGGTGAGCTTGACCGGTGCGCGGTGGGTGTGCAGCCCGGAGACGGGGTCGACACGGGCGTCCCACATCACCGGGGCGGGCATGACCGCCTGCTTCCTGCCCTTGTTGTCGGTGAGGAGCAGGCTGCCGTCCTTCTGCTGGGCGGCCTTGAGACCCTTCGCCCTCAGCGGCAGGGTGTAGTGGTAACCGCCGTGATCGGGGCGGGTGTTGAGGTTGACGAACTGCTCGAATCCGGTGCGGGTGGCCGTAACGACCATGTCACCGCCGGGTACCGCGTCCCGGTAGGTGGCCCGGTTGCCCTTCAGAGCGGGCTTCGGCAGCGCGCCCTTCCACTGGAGCGTGACCTCGCGGTCGCCGTTCCCGAGGGTCACGAGGTCGGTGGTCCTGGCCGAAGTCGCCTTGCCGGTCAGGGACTTGGGCGCAATGCCGGTGGGGCCGGCCAGGCGCAGGCCGCGCGGGTGGGCCTTCGGCTCGATGTCGCCGTTCGCGTCATGCACCAGGTCCAGGTCGACGCCGCGCCACTTGCCGGTGCCGGGGTCCTTGAACCGGACGGGTCCTGCGGTGAGTTCGGTGGTGAGTGAGCCGTTCTTGTTCACCCAGGTGGTGGAGGTCTCCGTCCGTTCGGACAGGGCTTCCACGCGCTTGCCCGAGAGCCGGGCCGCGACCCGTGCCGACGGGAGGTCCGGCGCCTGGGTGGCGGCCGGCTTCTTCGCCGTCTCGGCGGGCCGGGACTGCTGCGCGGAAGCGGCGGCGGCCACGTAGGCGGTGTCGAGCAGGGTGATGCTCAACGTCAGGGACATGACAGCCGCGCTCCAGCGGGTGCCGCGTCCGATCCGGAAATGTCTGTGCCGCGAGGGCCTAGACCGGTGGATCGTCATGATTCTTCGGCCATTTCACTTCGTGACGGTGCATCACAGGTGTGAAGCGCCTGTGAAGTTACGATGATCGAAAAGATGCCAAAGGATCGCAACGGGAGCTATCCGGGAGCTATCTCCGCCGCCGACTTCCCTGTTTTTACCAGCCCTTGATCAAAGACGATCATGGTCTCACCGCGGTACGGGTGCCGGGCCGGGGCGGGCCGACGGGCCCAGGCGGGTGACCGCGTGCAGCAGGTGCCGGGGTGGGGTCCGGTGGCGCAGGCCGGCGGGGATCGCGCGCAGGAGGGTGCCCGTGGTGCGGAGGCGGCGGGTGACCGTGGCGGGCGGGGGTGCGGGGCGGCCGTAGAGGGCGTGCGCCCAGGCGGGGAGGGAGGCGTAGGCGAGGCCGGCGACGTGGCGCCAGAGGAGGGCGCGGGCCGGGACGAGGAGGGGGTGGGTCGGCGGGCGGCACAGGAAGTCGTCGACCTCGTGGGCCTCGGGTCCGGCCAGCTCGGGGCGGACCTTCTCGAAGTAGGCGTCGAGCGCCGCCCGGCCGGCGGGGACTTGGGCCGGGTCGAGGCCGACCAGGCGGGCGCCGACCCGCTGCTCGGCGAGGTAGCGGTCGGCCTGGGCGCCGGTGAGCGGGAAGCCGGAGCGGCGCAGCACGTGGAGGTAGGACCCGATCTCGGCGCAGTGCACCCAGAGCAGCAGCTCCGGCTCGCCGACCCCGTAGCGCTCACCGGTGTCCGGGTCGGTCGCGGTCAGCATGCTGTGGATCTTGCGTACGCGCTCGCCGGCGCGCTCGGCGTCCCCGGTGGTGCCGTAGGTGGTGACGCCGACGAAGTCCGCGGTGCGCAGGAGCCGGCCCCAGGCGTCCCGGCGGAAGTCGGAGTTCTGGAGCACGCCGCGCACCGCGCGCGGATGCAGGGCCTGGAGGTAGAGCGCGCGGATGCCGGCGATCCACATCATGGGGTCGCCGTGCAGATGCCAGGTCACCGAGGCCGGGGTGAACAGGCCGGGATCGCGTCCGCGCGCGTCGTCCATGCCCGCAGGCTACGCCGTGCGTTCCGCGCCGGGACAGGGTCAGGCGGCGAGGGCCGCCATGAAGTCCGTGCACGCCTGGGCGCAGGTGCGGCAGGCGGTTGCGGCGTTCTCGGCGCCGGGCTGGCCGTCGAACGCCTCGGCCGCCTCTACGCAGAGCGAACGGCACCATTCGAGCTGGAGCCGGATCTCGTCCTCGGTGCCCTCACCGTCCGCGCGGCCCTCCTCGGAGAGCGCGCGGCAGGTGGTGTCGCACACCTCGGCGCACATGATCCCGAGGCGCCGGGCGCGCTCCTGCCCGGCGGTGCCGTACGAGCCCACGAGGCTGGCGCGCACCGCGCAGGCGCGCGCACAGTCGGAGCAAGCCTGGGCACAGGCGAACCGGTCCTCCAGGAACTGGTAGAGCTGCTCCCGCGAAGGGTGGGGCGGAGGTGTCACAGAGGGCGGGTAGCCGTGGTGCGGCGGCGTAAACGCGTGGGCAACGGCCTGATGGGCGACGAGAGTTCGCGGGGCACGGGCGGTGTCCGCACAACCACGGAAAGTGTCCGATTCACACCTTTTGTACGGGGTACTCCACTGTTATGGACACCGCGATGACACAGTTGGCGGCGCCGAGCGGGCTCATGAGCCTGGTGCTCTTCGTCGTCGCCGTCGGCGTGCTGGCGCTGCTCGGGGGCGGCTTCTGGATCAACAGCCGGATCAAGGACAGGGAGCCGCCCCGGCCCAGCGCCGAGGAACAGCCGCACCTTCCCCCGGAGGGCGTGACTCGGGAGATACAGGAGAACCGGGAACCCGACGAGATCCCGCGGACCCCCAAGGGCGGCCGCGCGCTCACCCCGTACGAACTCCACAACATGCACACCAGGACCAGCGAGAACAAGGACCGGCCGCGCTGGAGCAAGGGGTCCAGCGGCTCCTTCGGCGGGGGCGGCCTGGGCGCCCACTGACCCGGAACCCTTCCTGCGGGGACCGTCTCAGCGTGACCGTGCGTCGAGTGCTTCGACGTGGGCCACGTTGCGGCGGTCCTCCTCGTCATGGCTGGGCGCGGCCGCGAACCAGGCGTCGAGGATCTCCTTCAGCAGCGGCTCCGAGGTGAGGCGGAGGCTGAGGGCGAGGACATTGGCGTCGTTCCAGCGGCGCGCGCCCTCCGCCGTGGCGGCGTCCGCGCAGAGCGCGGCCCGCACCCCCGGCACCTTGTTCGCGGCGATCGAGGCGCCGGTGCCGGTCCAGCAGCACACGACCGCCTGATCGGCCGCACCCTCGCCCACCTCCCGCGCGGCGGCCTCGGAGCACACCGCCCACTGCGGGTCGGCGCCGGTCCGCAGCGCGCCGTGCTCGCGCACCTCGTGACCGCGCTCGCGCAGCTCCGCCACGAGTAGCCGGGCCACGGGCTCGTCCATGTCGGAGGAGACGGAGATCCGCACGGGTCACCCCTTTTCTCGATGCGCCTGCTGGACTCCCACGCTACCCAATTCGGCCGCCCCCTCGACGCTGACGATGTCCGCCATCGAGCCGGCATCCCCACCGGATTGACCGGGTTGGACCTGATTCAAGCTGACGGTTTGTTGAATTCACGCGAAGAATCTTTTGACATGGACTGTTCACGCCGCCGAGTGGTGGGCCAAGCTGACCCCGCCTCGCAAACCCCGCGAGGCCCTGCTGGGCCCCACACTCCGGAGGTCTTCCATGCGCCGTCCCCACGCCGTCTCCCTCGCCGCCGCCGGTGCCGCCCTGGCACTCCCCGCGGTGCTGGTTCTCGCCAGTGACGCATCGGCGGCGCCCGCCGACAAACCGCAGGTGCTCAGCTCCTGGACCCAGACCAGCGTCACCAGCTACAACGCGTGGGTCTCCGCGCGGGCGAACCAGGGCGCCTGGGCCGCGTACGGCTTCGACTGGTCGACGGACTACTGCAGTTCCTCCCCCGACAACCCCTTCGGCTTCCCCTTCCAGACCGCCTGCGCCCGCCACGACTTCGGCTACCGCAACTACAAGGCCGCCGGCACCTTCTCCGCGAACAAGTCCCGTATCGACTCCGCCTTCTACGAGGACCTCAAGCGCGTCTGCAACAACTACTCCGGCGCCACCAAGACCTCCTGCAACTCGACGGCCTGGACCTACTACCACGCGGTCGACATCTTCGGCCTGAAGGGCGCGGACACCGCCCGCTCCTGACCGACTCCGCCGGGCACGCCATCGGTCGGCGTGCCCGGCAGCCGCAGGCGGGCCTACGCCCCGCCGAACCGCGCCAGCAGCAGCGCCACATCGTCGGCCGAAGAGTGGTCGACGGTGTCGAGGACGCTGTCGCAGGTCTGCTGGAGGGAGCCGGTCGCGCTCTCCAGCGTGCGGCAGAGGGAATGCAGTCCGACGTCGATGGCGTCGTACCGGGTCTCCACCAGACCGTCGGTGTACAGGGCGAGCAGGGAGCCCTCGGGGAGTTTGACCTCCAGTGTGCCGAAGGGGACTCCACCGACTCCCAGGGGCGCGGCGGTGGGGACGGTGAGGAGCGTGGCCCCGTGGTCCGGCTGGACGAGGACCGGCGGGAGGTGGCCCGCGCTGGAGAAGGTGCAGGTGCCGCGCCTGGGGTCGCAGACCGCGTAGACGCAGGTGGCGAAGGACTCGCTGAGCGTGGCGGCGGTCTCGTCCAGGTGGCCGAGCAGTTCGGCGGGCGGCAGGTCGAGGCGGGCCAACGCCCTTGTGGTGGTGCGCAGTTGGCCCATGATGGCGGCGGCCCGGACACCGCTGCCCATCACATCACCGACCACCAGGCCCACCTTGCCGTCGCTGAGCGGCAGTACGTCGTACCAGTCGCCGCCGACCTCGGTGCCGCTGCCCGCGGGACGGTAGCCGACCGCGATCTCCAGCCCCTCCGGCTGGTCGGGCGGGGTCTGCGGGAGCAGGCTGCGCTGGAGGGTGAGCGCGGTGTCCCGCTCGCGGCCGTACAGCAGGGCGTTGTCCACGCTGATGGCGGCCCGCCCGACGATCTCGCACACCATCTGCAGGTCGCGGCTGTCGAAGGGGCGGGTGTTGCCCGTGCGGTACAGGCTCAGTACGCCGAGCACGGTGCCGCGCGCGACCAGCGGCGCCACGAGGTAGCTGCGTACGCCCGCCTTGCGGAGTGCCGCGACGGCCTGTTCGTCGCCCGAGATCCGGCGCAGCGCGCCGGAGTCCACGCCGGGGATCATCGCCGGGGTCCCCTCCCGGACGCTGCGGCGCATCATCGGGGGCGGTTCCTCGGTGTCGAGGTCCTCCCACAGCGCGGCGCCGCCCATGGCGTCGTCCGGCTCGGCCGGGGCGACGGCGACGGTGACGAAGCGGGCCTGGTCGCCCGGCGCGGTGCGCCGGCCGGTGGCGACGGACTCCAGCAGGTCGACCGTGGCCAGGTCCGCGAACCGGGGTACGACGGCCTCGGCCAGCTCGCGCGCCGTCTGCCGCAGGTCGAGCGTGCTGCCGATGTCGGCGCTGGCCTCGGAGAGGGTGGCCAGGTGCCGGTGCGCGGCCGCGATCTCGGCGGCGGCGAGGTGGCGGGCGGTGACGTCCACGACGGACACCGCTACGCCCAGCACCTTCCCGCGCCGGTCCTCGATCCGGTAGTACGACTCCGACCAGGCGTGGTCGCGGTCCGGGTCGGCCGGGACGCGGCCGATGGTGCGGTGGTCGAGGATCGGCTCGCCGGTGCGCAGCACCCGCCGCATCGCGGACTCGATGGCCTGGGTGTCCACGCCCGGCAGCGTGTCCTCCAGCCGCCGCCCGACGACATCCTCCTCGGTCACGCCGTTGGCGGTGGTCAGGGCGGCGTTGATACGCATCCAGCGCAGCTCGGTGTCGAAGACCGCGAGGCCGACGGGCGACTGGTTGATCAGCAGCTCGGACAGGGCGAGGTCGCTCTCCACCCGGCGCACGGTGTCGACGTCGGCGGCGAGCGTCAGCCCGAGCACGTTCCCGTCGGGGTCGTGCAGACGGCCCTTGCGGTATTCGACCGAACGGGTCGAACCGTCCTTGCTCCGGGCGAGGAAGACCCCCGCGAAGCTGGTGCCGACCTGCGCCTGCCGGAACAGTTCGCGGATGCGCTGCGCGTCCTCGGGCAGCGCCAGCAGCTCGGCCATGGACCTGCCGAGCGCCTCGGTCGCGTCGTAGCCGAACAGTTGCTCGGCCTCGGGGCTCCACAGGACGATGCGGCCCCCGGCGTCCGTGACCACGGCGGAGGCGTGCAGCAGGTCGAGCAGGCCGCCGGGCAGCCTGACCGCCCGGTCCTCGGCCGGGCCGGGCCCGTGCTCCCACAGGTCCTCGGCACCCATACCTGTCGCCTTCCCGTCGACCGCCCCGGTACGAGCACACGGGGCGCGTCTTTTGCATCAGCTCATACCACTATGCCGTGCACTCCCGGTCCGCTCCTGCCCGAGCTGATCCGGGTATCAGGCCGACCGGAGCCGGGTACCGGCCCGACCGGACCCCGGTACGCCCCTTGTGTTAGCGTGAAACTTTTGCACGGTGGTGACGGCCGGTGACCCCGCCCGTCCGGTCGCCGTACCTCGTCCTACCGGGCCTTCCTCGGTACGTCCCCTCTTACGGAAGGCTTGTCATGAACCACCCGGACCCCGCCGAGTCGCAGCCGTCGGCCACCTCCTTCGCCGGCCTGGACCTGCCGCCCGCGGTGCAGCGCAAGCTCGCCGAGCTGGACGTGCGCGAGCCCTTCCCGATCCAGGCCGCCACGATCCCCGACGCCCTCGCCGGGCGCGACATCCTGGGACGCGCCCGCACCGGTTCCGGCAAGACCCTCGCCTTCGGCCTCCCGCTGCTCGCGCGTACGGCGGGTCGTCGCGCCGAATCCAAGCAGCCGCTGGCCCTGATCCTGGTACCCACCCGCGAACTGGCCCAGCAGGTCTGCGAGGCGCTCACCCCGTACGCCGACGCGCTGGGGCTGCGGATGGCCGCGGTGGTCGGCGGCATGTCGATCGGCCGCCAGATCGCCGCGCTGCGCGACGGCGCCGAGGTCGTCGTCGCCACGCCGGGCCGGCTGCACGACCTCATCGAGCGCAAGGCGTGCCGTCTGGGCCGGGTCCGGATCACCGTCCTCGACGAGGCCGACCAGATGTGCGACATGGGCTTCCTGCCGCAGGTCACCGAGGCGCTGGAGCAGGTACGGCCCGACGGTCAGCGCATGCTGTTCTCCGCGACCCTGGACGGCGATGTCGACGGACTGGTCCGCGACCACCTCCAGGACCCGGCCGCGCACTCCGTCGACCCGTCGGCGGGCGCCGTCACGACGATGGACCACCATGTCCTGGTGGTGCACGGCCCGGACCGGTACGCCGTGACCACGGAGATCGCCGCGCGCGACGGCCGCGTCCTGCTGTTCCTGGACACCAAGCACGGCGTCGACCAGCTCACCCGGCACCTGCGGGCCAGCGGGGTGCACGCGGCGGCCCTGCACAGCGGCAAGTCCCAGCCGCAGCGCACGCGTACCCTCGCGCAGTTCAAGGACGGGCAGATCACCGCGCTGGTGGCGACCAACGTCGCGGCGCGCGGCCTGCACATCGAGGACCTCGACCTCGTGGTCAACGTCGACCCGCCCGCCGACGCCAAGGATTACCTGCACCGGGCGGGCCGTACCGCGCGCGGCGGCGACTCCGGCAGGGTGGTCACGCTGGTGCTGTCGGGCCAGCGGCGCGAGCTGAGCAAGGTGACGTCGGAGGCCGGTATCGAGCCGACGGTCACCAAGGTGCGCTCGGGCGAGGCGGCGCTGTCCCGCATCACCGGCGCGCGCAGGCCGTCCGGCACCCCGCTCGACGGTGGTCCGTCGTCGCGGCCCAAGAACACCAACGCGCCCTTCCGGGGCATGGGCTCCAGCAAGGACACGTCCGGCGGCCGGCCGTCCCGCAAGACGAGCGAGGCCCGCAAGCTGGCCGAGGCCAGGCGGGCGGCGCAGGTGCGGCGCGGGCGCTGAGTCGGGCGCGGGGGCTCAGGTGGGGCGCGGGCGCTGAGTCGCGCGCCGGGGCTCAGGTGCGGCGCGAGCGCCGGGTCAGACGCGGGTGAGCCGGTGCAGCGCCCAGTCGACCATGGGCGCGTAGACCAGCGGTACCGGTACGGGTGCCGTCAGGTGGACGGCGACCCTGGTACCGGTGCCCTGCGGTTCCATGGTGTGCCCCACCAGTACCGGGATACCGAGAAAGTTGACCTTCCAGGCCCAGGCGCCCCTGGGTTCATCGACCTCGGTGACCACGAACCGCCCCCGCAGGAACCCCGCCACCTCCACCTCACCCCGGGCACCCGGCCGGATGACGTCCCCCTCCGTCCGGACCGCCCGCAGATGCGGCGCCCACCGGGCCCACTCCTCGTACCGCGCGTACCGTTCCCAGACCACATCGGGCGCGGCGGGGCCCGCAACCGTGACGGTATGCCGCATGACCGACCTCCCAGCGGTGTCCGGCCCAATGTACGAGGGTGGGCGCGAAGATGCGCGACGAGCGGGGACGCCGTCCGGGCGCCTGCCCGCTCGCCGGCAGGAGTGGCCTAGCTGTCGCCGCGCGACTTGCGGGCGTGTTCCGGGGTGGGTGAGTCGATGCGGCCCGAGCGGCCCTGGAGGCGGGGATCACTCGCGTTCACGATGCCCACCGGGGAACCGCTCTCGATGACGGCGACCTGGCGGACCGAGTTCTCCTCCATCAGCCGGGCGACGTTGTCGAGACCGTCGTCGATGTCGACGGTGACGAGCCCGCCACGCACCATCTCGGCCACGGTCGTCCTGTCGGCGTCGGCCGACTCCGCGAGGGCGCGTACGACGAGGTCGTGATCGCTGACAAGTCCCCGCAGCGCACCGCCCTCCACCACGAGCACGACGTCGACCTCGCCGTCACGCATCGTCCGCGCCACGGACGTGACCGACTCCTGGCCGTCCACCGTCGTGGGGTTTCCCGTCATGATCTCGCGCACGCTGTCCATCGCCACTTCCTCCTTGATCGGCCACGGTCCTACGCCCCACCGTGTACCCCCGGAACCGCCCCCGACCCCGCGCCCGGGTGCGAAGGGGCCGGCGCCCGGCCAGGGTGGGAGGACAGCCCCCTCACCCAGGAGCCCATATGAACGCCTCCGACAGGGACCGCCCCGCCAAGGGCGACAAGGTCGCCTGGAGCACCCACGGCACCGAGACCACCGGCAAGGTCGAGAAGAAGATCACCGACCGCACCGAGGCCGCCGGCCGCACGGTCGACGCCTCTCCCGACGACCCCCAGTACGAGGTCCGCAGCGACAAGTCTGGACGGACCGCGGTGCACAAGCCTTCGGCGCTGAGGAAGAAGGGGAAGTCGTAGCGGGCGGCCCCCGTACTCCGCGCGGACCCGATGGGGTCGGACGCGTGGTCGGCCCGGTCCGACGCGCGGCACGCGGTGGAGTCGACGCTCGGGTCCCCCGTGGTCGCGCCCAGCAGAGCCTTGGGCACTGGCTGCGTCAGATGGCGGAGCCGGCGGCCCGCAGCTCTCGCACCAGAGCGCGCACGACGGCGGAGCCGGCGAGCTCCGGGGTGGTCACATAGCCGATACGGCGCGTCGGGCGCTCCGGACCGAGATCGGTGATCTCGATCGAGTCCGGTGCTCCGACCAGGGAGAGCGCGGGCATGATCGCCATTCCGTGCCCCCCGCTCACGAGCGAGAGCACTGCTCCGTCGTCCTCGGCCTCGATGGTGGCCCGCGGGATCCAGTCCTGTGCGCCCCACCAGGCGCGGGTGTACGAGCCGCAGTTCTCGACCCAGTCGACCAGCGGCAGCGAGCGCGGAGCCGGGTGCCCGGCCGGATGCACCAGGGAGTAGCTCTCTTCGAAGAGTCCGCGCGCCAGCAGCCCCGCCGGCAACCGCGCTGCGTCCAGTGTGGCGATGGCGAGATCCGACCGCCCGTCGGCCACCTCGCCCGCCGTGCCGCGCCCGAGCTCGCGGACGATGCGTACCTGCGGCTCGATCCCGGGATACCGCGCGCGCAGCCGCTGCAGGACCGGCGGCAGCAGGTGCAGCGCCGTGCTGCGGAAGGCCGCGATCCGCAGCGGGCCCTCCGGCCCCTGCGTCGCCTCGGGCCGGGAGGCTCCCCGCACCTCGGCGACGAGCACGTCCAGCAGCCGCAGGACACGGCGCGCATGCGCCACAGCCTTCTCCCCCGCCGGAGTGGGTCTCGCACCGCTGCGGCCGCGTTCGAACAGAACGGCGCCGATCTTGCGCTCGCTGCCGCGCACCGAGTGGGAGACCGCGGACTGGGTCAGGCCGAGCGTTTCGGCCCCGGCCGAGAAGCCGCCGGCGTCCGCGACCGCCACCAGGATGCGCAGTTCGTGCGGAGCGAGATCGGTGTCGCTGGTGCGGGCCACAGGGTGCTCACCTCAGGATATGAGAACGACTCATGGAACAGGGCGTCACATGAGGTCAACTGCCTGCCCGAGGGCCCCATTCCCTTCCTACGGTCCCGTCATGACCGAGAACGCGATCACCGTCCAGCAGACCGCCCGCCCTCACGGCTTCCCCACCACCAGGGATTTCGCCTTCGTCGAGTCCGCGATTCCCGATCCCGCGGTCGGCACCGCGCTCGTGGAGAACCTCTACTGGTCCGTCGACCCGTACCACCGCGAGATGATGGACGACGTGCCCGGCGGCTTCGCGCTCCACACGCCGCTAGAGGGCCGGACTCTCGGGCGCGTCGTCGCCTCGCGGACGCCGGCGCTGACTGAGGGCGAGATCGTGTTCCACCGGCAGGGCTGGCGCACGCATTCCGTGGTCCGGCCCGAGGAGATCCGCAAACTCCCCCGCTTCGACGGGGTCCCCCTGACGGCCTACCTGAGCGTCCTCGGCGGCACCGGACTGACCGCCTACGTGGGCCTCACCCGCATCGCCCGGCTCCGGGAGGGCGACGACCTCTTCGTCTCCGCCGCGGCCGGCGGGGTCGGCACCGCCACCGGCAGGTTCGCCCGGCTGCTGGGCGCCGGCAGACTCGTGGGCAGCGCGGGCTCGGCGGCCAAGGTCGACCACCTGATCCGGGAGGTGGGCTACGACGCGGCGTTCGACTACCACGACGGCCTCGCCGCTGAACTGCTCGCCAAGGCGGCACCGGACGACATCGACGTCTTCGTCGACAACGTCGGCGGCGAACAACTGGCCGCCGCGGTGGGCGCACTGCGCGAGTTCGGGCGCATCGTCCGGATCGGCACCATCAGCCGCTACAACACCCCGGACGCGCCCCCGCCGCACTTCAACTACTCGGACATCGTGGAGAAGAGCCTCCGCATGGAGGGCTTCCTGGTCAGCAACTACCGTGATCTGCAGGACGAGTTGTACGAGTTCGCGGTTCCCCATCTGCAGAGCGGCCGGCTAGCGCTGGACCAGACGGTGGTGGACGGATTCGAGCACATCGTGGACGCGTTCCTGGGCATGCTGCACGGCAAGAACACCGGAAAGATCATCGTGCGGGACCATGCGTAGACCTGGGCGGTTCTCAAACTGGGATCACACCACGGCACTTGACCTTGCCCAAAGGTGAAGGCCGACAGTATCCGCGGTGACCAAGCCGGCGAGCTGAGCACGTTGGAGTTGGCCTGCGGAACCGGTCAGTGGACCCCGAGGCTCGCAGCGCGGGCGCGGTCGGTGACGGCTGTCGATGCGTCAGCCGAAGTGTTGGCCCTCGCCCGTGCGCGCACGGCATCCCCCACCGTCCAATTCCTCCAGGCAGACCTGTTCCAGTGGCAGCCGCCACGACGCTACGACACCGTGTTCTTCGCCTTCTGGCTCTCCCATGTCCCGCCGGCACGGCTGCCCCGTTTCTGGAACACCGTCGCCGCCGCGCTCGCGCCGGGCGGCAAGGCAGTCTTCGTCGACGACGGCCCCGCCGCAGCGGCACACGAGGAAGTCCTCGCGGACCAGCCGGCCCCGGCAGCACTGCGCCGGCTCGACGATGGCAGCCAGTACCGCATCGTGAAGGTGTTCCACGATGCCCAGACCCTCACGGACGACCTCACCACGCTCGGGTGGTCGGTTCATATCCGGACCATGGCCGGGAACTTCATCGGCATCGCCGAACCCCCGGCCACCCCCTGACCACACCGTGCAGACGGACCAGATCACCTGGCTCCGAACATGGGCGGTTCGCGCACCGGTTCAAGCCGCCGGCGTACCCCGCCACGGTGCAGGTCGGCCACGTACCGGTGATTCATCTGGATTCCTCACCCCTCGTCCCGTCCGCGGTCTACCGTGAAGGCACGCCGCGCGGACCGTCGCGGCCCCGTGAGAGGAGTCCTGTGTCATCACCTTGCGATCCCTCAAAAGCGCCCGTCGGCGACGTGGGTGGAGCGCTCCTGATGATCGACTCTCGGCTCCAGGCGATCTATGACGACAAGGCTGAGGTCGATCCCGAATACCAGCGGCTGCTCGACCAGTTCGCCGCGTCCCTGGGCCCTTCGGGGCTCGACGCGCTGCTGGACGGCACCTGCACGCTGATCTACCTGTACATGAAGTGGCTGCGGCTGGCCTGCGAGGCGCACGACCAGGACGTCATCGAGACCGTGGTGCCCACCCTGGTGAGCACGATGCGCAAGATGCCGCAGACCTTCCGTCCCGAGGTCATCCCCATCATGGCCGGGCTGCTCATCTCCTCGGGCCTCGGGCTGAGCCCGAGCCTGTGGCGTGCGCAGTACGGGCGTTGGACCGACGCCGAGATGAACCCGCTGGAGGGGACGGCGGTTCTGCTCGCCGAGCACATCAACCGGATGTCCGACGACCGTGACTTCGCCACCCGCATGGTCACCGACGCCCTGACCGGCGCGGACAAGGAGTAAAGAGCGGCCCCCCCGCCTCAGGGCAGCTCCGGTCGCGGGGCTGCCCTGAGCGCTGGTCACTTGCGCCAGAACAGGTGGTGCGTCACCCCGCTCGGGCTGGGCACGACGTCCCGGTGGAACCGGTCCAGCAGGTCGTCGGGGGAATCCCAGAGGCGTACGCCCGAGCCGAGCTCGAACGGCGAGACCGCCACGTGCAGGGTGTCGACCAGGTCGGCGTCGAGGAACTCCCGGATGGTGGTGGCCCCGCCCCCGAGCCGTACGTCCTTGCCCTGCGCCGCCTCCTTGGCCTGCGCGAGCACGTCCGCCGGTTCCCCCTCCACGAAGTGGAAGGTGGTGTCGGACAGGGTGATCGAGGGCCGCTTGTGGTGCGTCAGCACGAACACCGGTGTCCGGAAAGGCGGTTCGTCGCCCCACCACCCCTGCCACTCCAAGTCCTCCCAAGGCCCGCGCTGCGGCCCGAACTTGTTCCGCCCCATGATCTCCGCGCCGATGTTCCGCGCGTAGTCCCGCGTGAGGTAGTCGTCCAGCCCCCGGCTCCCGCCCGGCTCGGTCCGCATCGGCCAGCTCGCCGTGGCCCCGGCCCACCCGAAGAACCTCCCGGGATCGACATGCCCGAACGGCCGCTCCAGCGTCTGATCCTCCCCGGCCCCGATCCCATCACTGGAAACATTGAAGTTCTGCACCCGCAATAGCTGACCCACGGCTTCCTCCGGACTGTCGACGGTGATGGTGAGACTGACGGGACCTCTGAAACTCATCGCGGATCGACTACCCATGCAGGGCTCCGCGCCTACAGAACCGCCAGCCGGTCCAACAGCCGTTCCGCCTGCTGGATTTCGGTGCTCAGGGGGTGATCCTCGGCCACATGCGGGAGGCCGGCCGAGGCCATGGTGAAGGCGTGGCGGAGGGGGGTGTCGGGGAGTTCGGTGCCGGACATGCGCAACGCCCTGACCGCGCCCAGGAGTTCGCAGGCCAGGACCGTGCGGTAGGCGGCTGTGGCCGCGACCGTGCTGCGGACGGCGTGGGTGGAGAAGCTGGCGTGGTCCTCCAGGCCGCGGGAGATGACGGCGGTGCCGAGGGTGACCGGGGAAGCGGCGTGGCGGAGGGTGCCGAGGGCGTCGTGGGCGACGTACTCGAGGATCATGACGCCGGAGCTGTCCGCCGGGCCCTCGGCGAGGAAGGGCGGCAGGCCGCTGAGGTCGGGTTCGACGAGGTCGCTGAGGCGGGCGGCGGACAGCTCGGCGGTGTGGTGGAGCGCGGCGCGCAGGTAGTCGAAGGCCAGCGCGACCGGTGCCGTGGAGAACTGCCCGTGGTGGAAGGCTTGCTGGGTCTCCGTGTCGATCAGCGGGTTCTCCGCCGCCGCGTTGATGTCGACCTCCAGCACCTGTTCCACATGCGCGGCGGCCTCCAGCGCGGGCCCCTGCACCTGGGGGAAGGCCCGTAGACCGAACGGGTCCTGGAGGCGCCGGCCGGGCGGCAGGTCGCCGCCGGAGGTGAGCAGCCGGCGCAGCTCGGCGGCACACCGCACGGCGCCGGGGTGCGGCCGCGAGGCGTGTACGCGCTCGTCGTACGCCTCCGCCGAACCGCCCAGCGCGCAGAAGGTCAGCGCGGTCACGACATGGCTCGCCGCAAGGAGCCGGGACAGGTCGTGCCAGGCGAGCACCGCCTCCGCGAGGGTCGCGGCGTTGCTGGAGATGAAGGCGAGCGCGTCACCGGGGCTGATCGCGACGGGGTCGATCCCGCCGGACTCCCAGGGCAGTTCACCGGCGAGGGTCAGCGCGATCTCGGCCAGCGCGGTGAGGTCGCCGGTGCCGATCGCACCACGGGTGTGTACGAGGGGCAGGGCTCCGACACGCAGGGCCTGTTCCAGCGCCCGGAGCAGCCGGGGGTGTACGCCGCTGCCGGCGGCGGCGAGCTGGTTGAGGCGTACGGCCATGACCGCGCGCACCGCGTCGTCGGGCAGCGGGGCGCCGGTGCCGCCGGCGTGGCTGCGCAGCAGGCGCAGGCCGTGCAGGTCGGCGCCGTCGGGGTCGACGACGATGTGACGATTGGCGCCGACGCCGGTGGTCCGGCCGTAGACCGCGCCCTTCGCGCCCAGCTCCACGGCCAGTTCGTAACTCTGTTCCGCCCTGGTCAGCGCGTCGGACGCCAGCTTCGGCCACGCGCTGCGCCGGGCCACGCGGACCACGTCGGCACACCGCAGCCCGGCGCCGCTGATCAGGATGCGGCTGGAGTCGGTCATCGCCACCCCTCTTGACAAGAGTTCATTCATTGATGCGAATAGCATGTAACTCTTGATTCATCCTGCTGGCAAGAACCTGCCGGCGAGAAGGCGAGAAGGCGAGAAGGAGAACCTGGTGCCCCGGTCGCTGCACGAGCTGCTCACCGCGCACCGCCTCACCCCCGCCCAGCGGCGCATCGCCAGCTACCTGGCCGAGCGTCCGCGCGACGCCGCCGCGCTGACCAGCGCCGAGCTGGCCGAGCACGCGCAGGTGAGCCAGCCGTCGGTGACCCGTTTCGTCGCGCTGCTCGGCTTCGACGGGTACGCGCAGTTCCGGCGCTATCTCCGTACGGCGACGACCGAGCCGGTCGTGGAGCGCGGCGGCAACAAGTTCCAGGCCGCCGTCGACGCCGACCTGCGCAACCTCGCCGCGCTGCGCGCCCAGCTCGCCGACGAGTCCCGGCTGCGCGCGATCGCCGAGCGGCTGATGGCGTCCGTTCCGCTGGTCGTCGTGGGGTACCGCGTGTCGGCCGCGCAGGCCGCGTCGTTCGCCTACCTTGCCAGCAAGATCCATCCGGATGTCCGGCTGCTGACCGACTCGGGCAGTGTGTTCGGCGACCATTTGCGGCACGCCCACCGGTGTGGCGCTCAAACACTGGTGATGGTCGCGCTCCCCCGCTACCCGCGGGAGTGCGCGGCCGCGCTCCAACAGGCTCGCACCCTGGGCCTGCACACGCTTGTGATCACGGACCGGCTCGTCACGGCGCTCACCCCGCTCGCCGACGACGTGCTGAGCGCGGGAGTCGCCTCCGAGTTCGTGTTCGACTCGCACGCCGCGGTCGTCTCGCTGACCGTGGCGCTGGTGGAGGCGATGGCCGACGCGGCCGGTGCCTCGGCCAGGCAACGACTGGAAGGTTTCGAAGACTATGCCGCAGAGCAAGACCTCTTCCTCCGGGAGTGACAACCCCGGACCCGCGGGGAGCGACCAGGCGGCGACCGCGTTCGACGACGCTCCCCTCAACCGCTTCCATCTGCGCATCACGGCACTGACGTTCTGCGCCAATTACTCCGACGGTTATGAACTGGGCATCATCAGCATCGCCCTGCCGTTGATCGCCAAGCAGTTGGGGTTCGGCTCCGTGTGGGAGGGGCTGCTCGGCGCGGCGGCGCTGATCGGCATCTTCCTCGGCAGCGTCGTCGTCGGCTTAGGTGCCGACCGGATCGGCCGTCAGCGCCTCTACACGTACAACTTCCTGCTCATCTCGGTCGCGTCGGCCGCCGAGTTCTTCGTGACCGGTCCCACCCAGTTGTTCGTACTGCGGCTGCTGATCGGCATCGGTATCGGCGCCGACTACGCGCTGGGCCCGACGCTGGTCGCCGAGTTCGTACCGCGCCGCTACCGGGGCGGGCTGCTCGCGTCCCTGACCGTCATGTGGACGGTGGGGTACGTGGTGGCGTTCTTCCTCGGCAACTGGGTGGTCGGCCTGGGCGGCGAGGCGTGGCGGTGGCTGCTCGCGTCCAGCAGTCTGCCCGCGCTGGCGGTGGTGCTGCTGCGGCTCGGTGTGCCGGAGTCCCCGCGCTGGCTGGTCGCGCGCGGGCACCTCGATCAGGCGCGGGCCGTGGTGCGCCGACTGGGCGGCCACGAGGACGCGGTCGCGTCGCTCGCCCGTATCGCGCGCGCCGCCGCCGAGCGCCCCCGTGCCCGCTACCGCGACCTCTTCGGCCCCGAGTACTGGCGGCGCACGGCGTTCGGCGTCATCTTCTACAACGCCCAGGTGGTGCCGTACTTCGCCATCTACACGTTCCTGCCGCTGGTGCTGGCCAAGATCGGGGTCGGCGAGCAGGACACCACCAGCGACGGCATCCTGAACCTGTTCCTGCTGGGCGGCAGTGTGGCGGGCCTGTGGTTCGTGGCGAAGATGACCCGGCGCGGGCTGACGATCTGGTCCTTCGTCGTCCTGATCGCCGCGCTCGCCCCCATGGCGGCCTGGCCCGACGCGCCCAAGGCCCTGCTCTTCCCGCTGTTCCTGGTCTTCACCTTCACCATGTCGGCGGCCGTCAACCTCGACCAGGTCTACCCGGCCGAACTCTTCCCCACCGACCTCCGCAGCTCCGGCGTCGGCCTCCTCAACGGCATGAGCCGCATCGGCTCCGCGATCGGCACGTTCCTCCTCCCCCTGAGCCTCGACCACATCGGCTTCTCCCCCACCATGCTGGCCCTGACCGCGGTCCTCGCGATCGGCCTGGCGGCGTCGGTGGCCTGGGCCCCGGAAACGAAGAACGTGGCCCTGGACTGAGGGCCCGCGGTTCAGGCGCGGGGCGGGCGGGTCGCCGTCTCCAGGTAGAAGGCGTCGATGCTCTGGACGGCCTGTTCGAACTCCGCGAGGTTGACGGGCTTGGTGACGTAGGCGTTGGCGTGGCCCTGGTAGGCGCTGGCGACGTCGTCGGGAGCGGAGGACGTGGTGAGGACGACGACGGGGATGGTCTGGAGCTCCTCGTCCGCCTTGAGGATCTGGAGCAGCTCGCGGCCGTTCATACGGGGCATGTTGAGGTCGAGCACGATGAGGTCGGGCCGCACGCTGTCCGGGGAGCGCAGGTGCTCCAGCGCGGCGACTCCGTCGGTGACCTGGACCAGGTTCCGGGCGCCGCGCTCGGAGAGGGCCTCCTCGATGAGGAGGGCGTCGGCGACGTCGTCCTCGACGAGCAGGACGTCGAAGGGGCGGGTGGGGGTGGTCATCATCGGATGCTCCGTGGGTGCTTCATTGGAGTGGGTGAAGAGGCCCGGCCAGCGGCGCCGGGCGCCCTGGCGCGTCATGTCGCTGGCCTCGCCGAGCTGGGGGTAGCCGGCGCCCGCGCGTGCGGCGTCCACGGCCGCCGCACGCTGGAGGCGTTCGGCGGCCCGCTGGAGATGCGTCAGTACGTGCAGCCGGGTCAGCGCGTGCATGGGATCGTCCGGCGAGGGAAGACGGGAACTCTCCTCCGCCACCTCGTGGACGATGCGCCGCGCGGCCTCGTCGACCGCGGCGTCCGCGAGCGCGGCCATCTCCTGCGGTGCGGTCGGCACGACGAAGTTCTTGCCAGGCATGACCAGCAGAGTAAGCCCTCGGCCTCACCCGCGACAACAACAGTTGTCATCGTCGCCTAAGGTAAGCCTGCGCCGCTGCGATCGCGGCCGTCACCGCGGAGGGGAACAGAGGATGACCGTCGACGAGAAGCCGCCGCACCCGCGGGAGCTGTCCCGCTGGACGACTCGGCGCTGGCTTCGCCTCGGAGTCACCGTAGCGATGTCCGTCCTGGTGCTCCTGGGCGCGACCGGCGCCTGGGCCCTGGCGCGGACCGCGTCGATCAGCGACAACCTCGTGGACGTGAAGTCCCCCGCGCTCACGACCTCGATCCGGCTGGAGTCGGCGCTGCTCAACCAGGAGACGGGCATCCGCGGTTACGGGGTCACCGGCACGACCGACTTCCTCGAACCGTACCGGCAGGGGCTCGATCAGCAGAGGACCTATACGAAGGATCTGTCGGACCTCCTCCGGGGCAACCCCGCACGCCTGCGTGACCTGAAGGCCGTCGAGGACCGCGTCGAGACGTGGCAGGCGCAGGTCGCGCGGCCGATCGCGGCCTCACCGCCCGGCAGGCCCTCGCCCCTGGCCACCCAGTACGCGGTCAAGGGCAAGGGGGCCTTCGACGCCGTGCGCGCGGCCATGACCACCCAGCAGGACCGACTGCGCGCCGACCGCGCGGCGACGCGGGCGGACCTGGCCGCCACGATGCGCCTGCGTAGCTGGATCTTCACCGCCATCGCGGCCGTCATCGTTGCCCTCGCGGTGATCGTCTCCGAGGCGCTGCGCCGGGGTATCACCGGGCCGCTGGAGCGGATCGCCGCGGACGCCCGGACCATCACGGAGGGCGACTTCGGGCACTCGATCACCCCGACCGGCCCCGCCGACCTGCGGCAGTTGAGCGGCGAGATCGAGTCCATGCGCAGGCGGCTGGTGCGGGCGCTGGACTACAGCGAGGAGGCCCGGCTGCGCCTGGACGAGCAGTCCGCCGACCTCAAGCGGTCCAACGCGGAGCTGGAGCAGTTCGCGTACGTCGCCTCGCACGACCTCCAGGAACCGCTGCGGAAGGTGTCCAGCTTCACGCAGTTGCTCCAGCGGCGGTACGGCGGTCAGCTCGACGAACGGGCGGACCAGTACATCGACTTCGCCGTCGACGGCGCGAACCGCATGCAGACCCTCATCAACGACCTGCTCGACTTCTCCCGCGTGGGACGCGTCCACAACACCCACCAGAGCGTCGACCTCAACACGGTGATGAAGCGGACCCTCACCGCGATCAGCGTCAGCATCGAGGAGTCGGGCGCGGTGATCACCCGTGACGAACTGCCCACCCTCATCGCCGACTCCACGCAGATGGGCATGCTCTGGCAGAACCTGATCGGCAACGCCATCAAGTTCCGCCGCCCGGGCGACACCCCGGTCATCCACATCTCCGCCGAGCAGGACGGCGAGTTCTGGCGCTTCGCCGTCACCGACAACGGCATCGGCATCGCCGCCGAGTACGCCGAGAAGGTCTTCGTCATCTTCCAGCGCCTCCACACCAAGGACCGCTACCAGGGCAGCGGCATCGGCCTCGCCATGTGCAAGAAGATCGTCGAATTCCACGGCGGCACCATCGCGGTCGACCTCACCCACACCGAGGGCACCCGCATCGTCTTCACCCTGGCCAGCAAGCCGCCGGAGCTCGGCGAGCCGGAGGACACGGACTCCCTCGCGGCGACGCTCTAGGCCCCGCCCGGGCCCGCCCCGAGAAGGGCACGCAGCCGCCGCGCCAGGTCGGCGTTCTCGGCCGGGGTCGGGGTGAGGACACCGTTCTCGGTCATCAAGGCGTGGAACTGCTGCCGCTCGTACGGCACGCCGGGCGGCAGGCCGGCGATGTGCCAGTGCAGGTGCGCGTTGCCCTGCCGACTACCAAGGGACAGCAGGTACGTCCGCTCCGGGCGCAGGGCCTCCTCCATGGCCAGTGCGACCCGGCGGACGACCAGCATCAACTCGGTGTACGCCGTCTCGTCCAGATCGCGGACGGCGTGCTCGATGTGTGCCTTGGGTGCGACGAGAAGCTTGCCAGGGAGGGTGGGCCACCGGTCGAGGAAGGCCACGTGGGCGTCATCCTCGTAGACCGGTTCGTGCCGGTAGTCGGGGTGGCCGTCGAGGTACGCGCAGATGAAGCAGGGGCCGTTGCGAGCGCGGGCGGCATAGGCGTCAAGGTCCATGGTCATCGTCCTCGGCCTTCTCGGGTCCGCCGGTGGCCAGGCGGGCCTTGATCGTCGTCTCCAGTTCCGTCATCGTGCGGTGGAACGCTTCGTGGAGGTCGATGCCGTAGCGGTCGGCGAGGGTGAGCACGGACCAGAGGCAGTCCGCGAGTTCGTGCTCCAACGCCGCGCGGCCGCCCGGCACTTCGCGGGCGCCCTCCGCCGCCATGACCAGCTTGGCCAGGTCGCCCACGTCCCCGACGAAGCCGAGCATGAACTCCTCGTTGGTCCACACCCGGCCCCGTTCGGAGAGGTTCAGCCGGTCGTAGAGGTCGCGGACGTGCCCCGCCCGTCGCCGGAACTCGTCAAGAGCCATCCGTGCCTCCCGCCGGCCGGTCTTGAGCCGACGGCCCCGTGAGGAGGCGGTGCTCGGTGGCTTCGTACCGCGCGCGCTCCCGGTCGGCGGCGGACTTGCCGGAGAGGAGGGAGACGAGCCAGCCGGCGAGGAAGCCCGCCGGGATGGAGGCGAGGGCCGGGGTGTTGTAGGGGAACCAGTCGAAGTCGGCCTCGGGGAAGGCGGAGAGAGGGGTGCCGGAGACGAGGGTGGTGCCCGGGGTAAGGGCGAGGACGGTGAGGGAGCCGACGACGAGCGTGGCGAGCAGGCCGGCGCGGCTGTAGCGACGCCAGAAGAGGGTGTAGAGCAGCGCGGGCGCGATGGCGGAGGCGCCGAGGGTGAAGGAGAGGGTCGCCAGCGGCTGCAGGCTGCGGTGCTGGGCGAGTGCGGCCACCAGGATGACGGGGATGCCGACCAGCAGGGCGCACGAGCGGGCGAGGGTGAGTTCCCGCGCCGGTGCCATCGGGCGGGAGGCCGTCAGGTCGTGGGCGAGAGCGTTCGCGCAGGCCAGCGTCATGCTGGCCACGGAGGCGAGCAGGGTCAGGAACACGGCGGTGGTGACGGTGGCGAAGAGCAGACTCCCGGACCGGGAGAGGCTCGCGCCGAACGCGGCGCGGGCACCGAGCAGATAGGCGGTCGTGCCGTGCGGATCGGCCCCGGTAATGCGGGCGTGCCCGAGAAGCGCGGTGGCCCCGGTGCAGATCAGCACGAGCATCAGAATGAACAGGGTGACCGAGGAGACCGCCCAGGACATCGCCCGCCGCACCTGGCGCGGGGTCCCGGCGGTGTACATGCGCATGGTGACGTGCGGCAGACACCCGGCGCCCAGCACGATCGCGCACTGGGTGCTCGCCAGGTCGAGCGCGGGGTGTGGGCTGCTGGAGTACTGCAGTCCCCAGCGCAGATAGGCGGGGCCCGCCCCGCTCTCGCGCGCGGCGGTGCGGAACAGTGCCTCGGCGCTCCAGCCGAAGGTGTGCAGGATCAGCCCGCTGACGACCAGACCGGAGGCGAGCAGCATCACCGTCTTGAATATCTGCACGAGCGCGGTACCCCGCATCCCGCCGAGCGCCGCGTAACTGATCATGAGTATCCCGGCTCCGGCCACACAGCCGTTCTTCGCGGCCGGTTCGGTGAAACCCATGACGTAGGCGAGGAGTTCACCCACCCCGGCGAGCTGGACGATCATCATCGGGACGAGCGCGAGCAGGGTGACCGCGCAGGCCGCGATACGGACGGACCGTGCGGGGTGGCGGTGGCCGAGCACGTCGCCCATGGTGTAGCGGCCGGTGTTGTGGAGCGGCTCGGCGAGCAGGAACATCAGCAGGAGCAGGGACAGTACGGCGCTGAGCGCGAGGACCACCCCGTCGTACCCGCAGAGCGCGATGATGCCGCCGATGGTGAGCACGGTGGCGGCGGAGATGTAGTCCCCGGCGATGGCGAGCCCGTTGCGCAGCGGCGAGAGGGATTTGTAGCCGGTGTAGAACTCGGCGAGGTCGTCCGCGTCCGGACCGGTGAGAACGCAGAGCAGCAGGGTCAGCGCGACGACGGAACAGAAGGCGGCCAGGGACCAGGACTGCGCGGGACCGCTGAACTCCGTCACCGGCCTCCTTCCCGGTGCACGGGCGCCGGGTAGGACGAGCGGGCGCTACGGGCCAGCGGGTCGACGAGCCGGTAGGCGGTGGCCTCGTACAGCAGGACGGCCAGCCAGGTGACAGGGATCTGTACGAGGGCCAGGACGAGCCCGGTGGGCAGTCCGCCCGGACCCGGACGGGTCATCAGCCAAGGGGCCTTGACGGTCAGCGTGAGGAACACGGCGAAGTAGCCGAGCGCGGTGAGGGACGCCACGCGCCGCTGCCAGCGGTAGGCGCGGCGCAGCATGCGCAGGGTGCGGTGCGGACCGGAGCGCGGGCCCGGCGGCTCCGTCGGACCGTGTCCCCTCGACCAACTGGGCTCGTGACGATCGAAGGGTAACTCGGAGCTGTCGTAGGACACTTCGTGATCTCCTGGCGGGGACCGGGCCCGGAACGAGACGGACCGTGCGGGATGACCATGACGCTATGTCGACATGTTCCCTGCCGGGGACCGTTCTAGGCCAGAGGGCACCGGAGGACGAGCCCGCCGCCGGATCGAAGCACAACGACCCGGACCGGCGAGGTCCGCCGCGCCGTGCTCCGCGACGGGCCACCGTCGTCCTGACCCGACGACCGCGCCCCGTCGGCGCTTTGTGCGCGGCGATCCGGGGGTAGCGTCCTCGGCATGAGCCTTCACACCACTGTCGAGCGCGCTCAGCGCCTCAAGAAGCTGCACGCCGAGTACCAGCCACTCGTACTGCCGACCGTGTGGGACGTCTGGTCCGCGCGGGCGGCGGCCGGCGCCGGTTTCCCCGCGCTGACGATCGGCAGCCACCCGCTCGCCGACTCGCGGGGCGCCGAGGACCACGAGGGGCAGACCTTCGAGGAGGTGCTCGCCGCCGTCAGGCCGATCATCGCGGCGGTCGACGTCCCGGTCTCGGTGGACCTGGAGGCCGGGTACGGCCAGGAGCCCGCGGACCTCATCGCCGGGCTCATCGAAGCCGGCGGCGTCGGCCTCAACCTGGAGGACACCGTCCACTCGGACGGCGGCCGGGTGCGCGACACGAAGGAGCACGCCCGTTACATCGCCGGTCTCCGGGCGGCGGCCGACGAGGCGGGAGTTCCGGTCTGGGTCAACGGCCGCACCGACCTCTTCCTGCACGCGGAGGACCCGGCCGCCGTCCTCGGCGAGGCGATCGAGCGCCTGCGGGCCATGGAGCAGGCCGGCGCCGACAGCGTCTACCCGGTGGCCATCCAGGACAACGACGAGTTGCTCACGGCGGTGACCGGCGCCGTGAGCATCCCCGTGAACTCCACCGCGCACCCGGTCAAGCACGACCTCGAACGTTTCCGTCGCCTGGGCGTCGGCCGCGTCACCTACGGCCCGCTGCTGCAACTCGCGCTGACGGACACGATGAAGGACATGCTCAAGCCCTGGGCGCCGTAGCGGTCCGAGGGCGTGGCGTCGGCGCCGCGCTCCAACTGCTCGCCCGGCGACGGGTTCGCGGCGACGGCTGACGCGCGCGCTAGCGAAACCCTCGGCCCCGCGTCCGAGGTGCTTGGACGCGGGGCCGAGGTTTGTGCCGTGTACCGGTTACCGCCGGCCGGCCCTGCGGCGCTTGGCCCAGAGCAGGCCGAGTCCGGCCGCGAGGAGCGCGGCGGCGAGTCCGGCGACGGTGAGCACCTGGGTGCCGGTGGCGGCGAGACCGCCGCCACCCCCGTTACCGTTCGAGGGCGGGGTGGCCGGTGGCGTGGGACCGCCGGCCGGGGTGGAGGGGACCGGCGACGGGGTGTGGTTCGCCGGAGGTGTGCTGCCGTGGTCCGTCGGAGACGTGGTGGGCCGGTGGGTCGGCTCGGAGGAATGCGTCGGAGGCGGGGTGGTCCCGCCCCCGCCGCCGGCGGACGCGCTGCCGCCGCCGAGGAGGGCCAGCGCCGCGTTGTCGGCGCTTTCCGTCTGCCCCTCGGTGGCGATCTTCGTCGTCTTCTCCAGGTTCGGGTGCTGGGCCTTGAACTCCACACGGCTGATGTTCTGCTTGGGCGCCTTACCGAAGTCCACGCCGCCCATGACGCACATCTTCTGCTGGCCGCCCACCTCGCACGGCAGGGAGTAGTCGCCCTTGGTGAACGACTTCATGTAGTCGTCCCAGGTCTGCTTGGGCGTCCACGACCGGTTGGGAGAACGTACGGGCCAGCGGGAGACGTCGCCGCTGTTGATGACCGTGTGGTAGTCACCGGCCTGTTCGGCGTCGCTCTGGCGGACGTACTCGGCGGCAACGCGGGCGCTGTAGACCCGGCGCAGGTCGGCGTAGTCGGCGGAGGTGTTCACCTTCTTCTCGACGCTCGGGATGATGTACTGCTTGAGCAGGCCGTTCGCGGTGTCGCGCTGGGCCTGGGTCAGCTTGCAGTCGTTGCCGTTGGGGTCGGGAGTCTCCCGGTCGATGTGGTCGACGTTGACCTTCAGCGGGGTGTCGAGGATGTAGAGGCCGCCGTCGTCGGCGCGGACCTTGGCCGTCTTCGGGGTGATCCAAAGCCGGATGGTGTCCCCGCAGGGGATGTTGGCGGCGCGCATGGCCTCGGCGTACTGCTTGCCCGGGTCCTTGCGGTAGTCGACGTCCTTGGCGTAGTCGTGCTTCATCTGGAGGTCGGCCTGGAGCAGGACACGGCCGGCGTCGGTCCTGCCGAAGGTCTTGTCCATGATCTGGTCGGGCTGGTCGGGGTTCAGGTTGACCCAGAACTTGTCCGGCGTGAGCGCGAGCCAGGTGAAGAAGGAGTCGGAGATGAGCTGGGCCTTGGCCTTGCCGCCCCAGCCCTTGTCCTGGCTCTCGTCCTGCACCTTGTCTGCGGAGAAGGCGTAGGGCAGCCCCTTGCCCTTGACGGGCTTGCCGACGTAGGCGAGGTCGAGGGTGGAGAAGTCGACGCCGCCGGGGCCGCGGACGCCGAAGCGCGCGGGGCCGCTGCCGCCGAGCCGGCGGATACGGTCGGCCATCTCCTTCGGGGTCTCCGGGGACTGGCCGATGGTGCGTGAGGCCGCCCCGCCGAGGCGGTTGTTGCCGCTCGCGGAGAAGTTCGGGTCGGGCCTGGTGGTGCCGGACACGTGCTTGTAGCTGACGGGCTTGTACTTGGGCACGTCCGTGGAGAGGTGCTCGTAGGCGCGTACGCGGGGCTGTCCGTCGGTTCCCTTGTACTGCTCGGCCATTCTGCCGAGGTACTTGGTGGTCGCGGAGTCCTTGGACTGGCCGTTGACGTAGGAGATGCGGCCGTTCTTCGCCAGCTCGCCGTTCTGGAAGCGCGGGTCCTCCAGGAATCTCCTGTTCGCCAGGTCCTGGCCGGTGTCGCGGCCGGGTCCGGCCTTGAACTCCAGGAACTGTCCGGTCTTGTAGTTCACTGCGTCGAACTTGCGCACCAGCGGCTTCTGGCCGCCCTTCCCATCACTGACCATGATGGGCTTGCCGTTCTTGTCCTTGATGGCGATCTCTTCCTGGCAGAGCCAGTCCTCGCCGACCAGGCCGAGGTCGTTGATCACCTTCGTCTCGTAGGCCGCGCCGCGCTTGTTGTTGTTGTGCGGCATGATGTAGCCGCCCTCGAGCCAGTCCGCGAACGTCTTGTACTTCGGGTTCCCGTTGTTCAGGTAGCTCTTGTACCGGGCGAAGACCCGCTCCTCGCTGTTCTCCGGGTAGGAGGAGTAGGGCTTGTCGAACTTCGCGAGGAACTTCGCGCGCTGGGCGGCCTGTTCGGGGGTGGGGTTCTCGGCGTCTCCGGGCAGGGTGAGTCCGTCGAAGCTCTGCCGGGGCGCGTCGTAGGTGTAGGAGTCCCGGTCACCCGGTGCGCGGACCTTGACGCCGCGGTCCCACGGCAGGTTGTTGGTGCCCGGCCGGGTGCTGGTGACGCCGGGGAGGCTGTCGCACCGCTTCCCCTTGGCCGCGTACGCGAGGTCGTCGTGCAGACCCGGCAGGCCGGTCAGCGTCAGGACGCCCGCCGCGGTTAACGCGAGCGCGGCACGCGGCCACACCCGGTGGCGCGACGCCGATATCACTTGAGTCACGAGGGTTCTCCGAACGGGAGCCCTGCGAATACGGGTTCACGGCCGGCGCCAGGGCCCCCGTGACTGTGGCGCCGAGTTCCTCACTCTAGCCATCGCTTCGCGTTGCGTGTCTGCGTCAACTCCCGCCGCACACAGGATCGTTACATCCGGTCGTACCGGTCGTGCGGGTCGTAGAGTCAGGGTCATGCGCAGCATCGACGACCCCGCCTGGCACCACAACCCGCGCCTGGACGCATGGCTGGAAGCCGCGCGCACCGCCTTCGACTCCCTGGCCTCCGGGGCCGGCGGCGACTGGGACTACTCCTCCGCCTCCCTCGACCGCCTCGAACGGCTCCTGCGCTCCCGCTACGGCACCTGGGAGGACATCTACGAGCACCCGGACGACCCCACCCTCATGGCGGCCGCCTGGTACCTGGGCGAGATCGCCGTCCGCCACCACGGCGCCATCTGGGCCTGGTCCCCCGACGGCCCCCACCCCGGCGAGGACTGGCCCGGCTCCCCCCGCCTCACCTACCCCCGCGACCGCCTGAGCCCCGCGGAGACCGACGCGCTCACCACCGACGAGGAAGCGGGCGAGGCCCCGCTGCCCGCCGTCGTCCCCCTCTCCCACATCGGCTCCCTCTACGCCGAGGGGGAGCACCATCTCGCCACGCTGCTGGAGCACTTCACGGCGTTCGAGCAGTGGCGGGCGGGGGTGTCCCGGTGAATCTCGGCGGCCCTGGCGATGACTGGCGGACGGACCGGATCGGGGCCGCGCTGAGAGGCGAGAACCCGACCGTACTGCGACGGCTGACGGCGGGGTTCGCGGTGATCGGGGACGTCCAGTTCCTGCCCGGCTACTCGGTCCTGCTGGTCGACGAGCCGGATGTGCAGCGGCTGTCGGACCTGCCGAAATCGAAGCGCCTGTCATTCCTCTCCGACATGGACCAGCTCGCCGAAGCGGTCGAGCGAGCCTGCCGCCGCCTGGACCCGGCCTTCCGGCGCGTCAACCTGGAGATCCTGGGAAACACGGAGCCGTTCCTGCACGCACACATCTGGCCACGGTTCGACTGGGAGCCGGCCGAGTTGGTCGGTGCCCCCGTGTGGCTCCACCCGCGCGAACGATGGAGCGACGACCACACCAGACTCGGCCCGCAGCACGACCCACTCCGGAAAGCGATCAGCGCCGAACTGGACGGGCTGCGGTCGGCGCTCTGAAGGTCAGCCAACCCTCTTGCCGGTCCACGCCCTGTCCGTCGCGCGGACCTCGTCCCACGTACCTCCTCCACCATGTCGGCACTCACGTGGGGAAAGCCCCCTCCGAGCAGCGCATTTGCCGACGAGCGCCGTCAGCGTCTCCGAGACGGCGCCGGGCAACGGGGGCAGGTTCCACAGCGGTCTGACAGCCGCACGGACATCCGGCCGCATGCGCCCGCCGTGCGGTCGGCTCGGGATTCGTCCATCGAGCCGATCTGCGGCGGTCCGGGAGCTGTCGGAAAACGGCGAACGGCACCGGTTGCGGGGACGGACCCCGGAGCCGATGCCGTTCGGTTTCGCCGACCGGGGGCCGGGCAGGAACCCCGGCTACGCGGACGCGGACCGCCGGTCGCGGTCAGTGCGAACGTCGCCGCCCGGTCACGAGGCGGTACAGCAGGAGCACGATCACCGAGCCGACGACCGCGGCGATCCACGTCGACAGATGGAAGAACCCGTTGATGGAGTCAACACCGAAGATCACCTTGCCGAGCCAGCCGCCGAGCAGACCGCCGACGATACCGATGAGCATCGTGACGAGGCAGCCGCCCGGGTCCTTGCCGGGCATGAGCGCCTTGGCGATGGCGCCCGCGATGAGGCCGATGAGAATCCAGGCGATGATGCCCACGCTGTGCTTCCTTTGCTCTAGGTGAACTCGAGGAAGTCCCGACAGGGGTTCCGCCGGGGCTGCCCGCCGGTTGCTCCGCACGGACCACCGGCGACATACGAATATCCGCTCGGGAGCACTCCACACGGCATCCCGGCCACGTATCCTCCGCCCGGCACCCGACTCGCTGAGCGGCAGACGCCGGTCCCGGACATGCCACGCCCGCGGACTACGGGCCGGCCGGCAGAACACGCGTCCGCCCACGCCGGACCGTCAAGATCACTCCGATGGCCGATCAATGGGCGGGAGCCGAGGCTTGTTCTGCCCGCTCGGGATCGAGTCCAGCGGACGCCATCGCTGGGCGCGGTGGGCACATGGGGTGCCCACCGCGGTCATCGGAGGTGGTCCCCCTCTGGCTCTCGCCCCCGGTTCAGCCGCAGCAGCCTGACCTGCGCGCCGGGGAGGTCGCTCCGCCGAGGTCGTCGTCGTGGCCGGCGGCGATCCGTGCCCATTGCGCGGTCGGCCGTCCGTCCTCGCGGAACTGCTCGCCGTTGATCTCGTACGGCTGCGGCCAGCCCGCCGGGCTGGCCTCCCAGGTCTCCTGCCGCCCGTAGACGGTCATGTCGAGGATGCCGTACGAGGGCGCCATGGGCTCCACGCCGCGGCCGGTGGTCCAGTACGTCTCGTAGACGCGCTCCTCGTCGCGCAGGTAGCACGCCTTCATGCCGAAGTGGCGGTCGGCGACGAGCCGTTCGTGGGACTCGGCGGGCACGGAGTACCAGGGCATCTCCCAGCCCATGAAGCGGCGGTAGCGGTCGGACTCCGCGTAGGGGCCCTGGCAGAAGACGGCGAAGGTGACGTCACGCTGGTGCAGATATGACAGTTCGCGGACCTGGCCGGTGAAGAAGGTGCAGCCCTCGCATTGATCGGCGGTGGGGCGGCCGTCGTGCCACATGTGATACGACACGAAGAGCTGGGTTCGCCCCTCGAAGACGTCGATCAGGGGGACTTCGCCCTCGCTGCCCATGAGCGGGGTCGAGGGGTCCACCTCGGCCATCGGCAGCCGCCGCCGTGCGGCGGCGATCGCGTCGCTCTCCCGGGTGTGCGCCTTCTCCCGGGCACGCAGGGTGTCGATGGCGTCCAGCCACTCCCGGCGGGAGACGACCGCCGGCATGTTCTCATCAGTCATGCCGGTACAGACCCACCGGCCCGCCGAAAATCATCGGCACCGGGCCCGAGAAGCCGTCGCACCGCCGAACGAGATCGGTGTCCCGGTCGGACGCCGGCCACTGCCATGGATAGGCGTTGGTGTACGCGGCGAAGCGCCGCACCCCGGTCTGGCGGTCGCTGATCGTGTCCGCTGCAGTAGGCGGCCGCCGCGCTGAAGTTCCAGCACACCCGCCATCTTCATCTGGTCGGCGAGATGATCCGAAGGAAAGGCCCTAGCCGCCGGGGGCACGGTCGCACCTGTGACTGAACACGGACACGATCGCTGATGGCTCGTAACTAACTGCGCGGTACAAATAAGCACGCACCACGGCATCATCCAGACCGCACAGACCGCACCACATCCCGGGGGAATCATGCTGCACACCCGCAAGGCCATCGCCGCCGCCATCGGCCTCGTGGCCGCCCTCTCGCTCACCGCCTGCAACGGCGACGACAACGCGTCGGGCAGCACGCAGGCCAGCCCCACCGCGTCGGCGGACAAGGCGGGCGGCACCGGCGGGGCGGACCAGGCGGACCAGAGCACCGGCACTGGCACCGGCACCGGCACCGGCACCGGCGGGAACGACCAGAGCGCCGACACCAGCACCGGTGACAACAGCAACGGCAAGATCGACATCTGCCGCACCGACGAGCTCGAGGCCGCCGCCGCCGACAACACCACGGACAAGACCGAAGGCGTCGTCACCGTCACCTTCAAGAACAGCGGCGGCAACGACTGCCGCATCAGCGGCTTCCCGGGTGTCGACCTGAAGACGTCCCTGGGCGACACCTTCTCCGTGGACCGCAACGGCGAGCAGGCCGTGCCGCAGATCCTCAAGGAGGGCGAGACCGCCGCCTTCAACATCACGTTCCCGGTCAACAACAGCGGCGGCTCGGGCGTGCGGCTGACCGACATGGTGGTGACGCCCCCGAACGAGACCAAGCACGTCACCCTGACGTGGCCGGCGGGCACGCTCGCCGTCACCGACGGCGAGGACGGCGGGAAGATGCAGGTCAGCCCGGTGGGCAAGGTCAGCGACTCACCGGCCGGCTGACCCCGCCCGCCCCGCTGGGCCCCGCTCAGGATCTGCTGCGGGGAGGGGGCCACCGTGATGGTGAACGCGTGCGCCCCCTTCCCCTCCGTCACCCCGGAGAACAGCAGCGCGAGTTGCGCGCGCCTTGCGGTGCCAGTCGATGCGCTGCTCCAGCGGTTCGTCCGAGCCGAAGCACGATAGTTGTCACCGGTAGAAGTCGGGTGACGTGGCGAATGCGGGCGCCCGAAGCAGGATTGTCACCGCCGAGGCACGCGGTTCGTCGCAACTGCTCATTCAGCAGTCTTTCTGTCCCCCGTCCCGCGACCAGCGGCTGGAGGGGTGCGCGGCCGTAGACGTTCTCCTTGAGGCCCGAACATGATCAGATACTCGACCGGCCCGGCGGGTCCGGCGTTTGCGACTCCGTGGGGGATGCGGGTGTCGAACTCGACGACGTCCCCGGCGGTCAGGACGAGGTCCTGGGTGCCGAGTGCGATCCACAACCGCCCATACAGGACGCACAGCCACTCGTAGCCCTCGTGGGACACCTGGCGAGGCCGCCCAGGCGGCTCCCCGACGGCAGGCAGCACGTGCTTGTGGGCGTGCAGGCCGCCGACGTACTGGGTCAGCGGCAACACCGCCTTGTCGTCGCCGAAGCTGTACGGCGCCGCGCTGCGGGGCTCGGCCGCAGAGGCGGGTGCGGTACCGGCCAACTCGTCCAGGGCGACTCCGTATTCCTTCGCAAGATGCAGCACCACCTCCAGGGTGGGCTTGCGCCTGCCGGTCTCGATCCGCGACAGCGTACTGGGCGAGATGCCGGTCGCACCGCTGACAGCGGTGAGGGTGACGCCACGGCGCTCGCGCACGGCCCGCAACCGTGGCCCCATCGCTGCCAGCGTCTGTTCCACGTCGTCACCTGCCACCGTCCCCGCCCCTTCCCCGTGCCGCTTCACCGCTCCGTCCTGCAACCTTGCCAGAATGGCAATGCTGATCGCGCCGAGCGGCCGCAGCGCCGCATGATCGATGGGTTCCCGCCGGCCGCCCGTGAACCGAGGAGAAGTTGCCCATGCGATCCGAGCCGACCGCCGCACGCCACCGCACCGTCGAGGCCCCCGCCGGGCGCCTGCACCTGGTAGAGCAGGGCACCGGCCCGATGGTCCTGCTCGTGCACGGCTTTCCCGAGTCTTGGTACTCCTGGCGCCGCCAGCTCCCAGCCCTCGCCGCGGCCGGGTACCGGGCAGTGGCGATCGACGTGCGCGGCTATGGCCGCTCCTCCAAGCCTGCCGCGACCGACGCCTACCGAATGCTCGACCTGGTGGAGGACAACGTCGCCGTCGTACGCGCCCTCGGCGAGGAGAGCGCGGTGATCGTCGGCCACGACTGGGGCTCGAACATCGCCGCCGCCTCCGCCCTGCTCCACCCCGGAGTCTTCCGCGCGGTCGGCTTGCTGAGCGTGCCGTACGCGCCACCCGGCGGTCCTCGCCCCACCGAGATCTTCGGCCAGATCGGCGGCCCCGAGCAGGACTTCTACGTCTCCTATTTCCAGGAGCCCGGCCGTGCCGAGGCGGAGATCGAGCCCGACGTCAGGAACTGGCTCGCAGGCTTCTACGCAGCCCTGTCCGCCGACACCATGCCCGCCGAGGGCGAGCCCGACCCTCACTTCGTGGCCCTGGGCTGTCAGTTGCGCGACCGTTTCCCCGCCGGCCCGCTCCCGGCCTGGTTGAGCGAGGAGGACCTCGACGTCTACGCCGGGGAGTTCGAGCGCACTGGTATGACCGGCGCCCTCAACCGCTACCGCAACATGGACCGCGACTGGGAAGACCTCGCCCCGTACCGCGGAGCTCCCATCCAGCAGCCGTCCCTGTTCATCGGCGGCGCCCTGGACGCCTCCACCATCTGGATGTCCGACGCCATCGACGCCTACCCCACCACCCTCCCCCGCCTGTCGGCCTCCCACCTCCTGGAAAGCTGCGGCCACTGGATTCAGCAGGAACGCCCCGACGAGGTCAACAGCCTGCTGACCGACTGGCTCGCCACGCTTGAGAGCTGAACCGACGGACTACCTGAGCAGCCTGGCGATGCCTTTCGGGTGGGCCGACGCCGAGGCAGCGCATGCCGGTCTGCTCGGTGATCCCGAACAGTCGCACCACACGTACTTCATCACTACGCCGGTGATAACAAGCGTGCCCATGTGACAGCTATCGTGCTTCGGCTCATCGTCGCTGCCGAACACCATGTGCTCGCCCCTCCCTCAGAACCGCGCGGCGATGTAGTCGATGCCGGTCAGTTTCACGTCCAGGCGTTGAGCGCGGCACCCCCGTCCTGGAAGTACAACTCCTTCGCCGCCTGGGCGCATCAACTTGGCCAGCAGGTAGCTGATCTGGCCCTTCAGGGTGCGGGGCGGGTTGGTGGTGTCGCGGCTGGCGCGTTCCAGGGCCTGCCCGATCAGGGCGTCGTCGTCACCGGCGTTGTGCGGGCTCATCTGCCGTGGCCCCGAACAGGAAGCCGCATGAACACCGCCACCGTTCCCGACCCCCACACCGCGGCGGCCCTGGCCGCCCGCCGCCGTAGGACCAACGCCGCTCTTGAGCGCGTCCCCCAGGCCATCGCCCGGCTCCGACGCGAGAGAGCCCAGGTCAGCGTCACCGCAATCGCCCGCCGAGCGGACGTCTCGCGCACCTTCCTCTACGACGACCCCGAAGCCAGAGCCGCGACCGCCGCAACGATGGCACAGTCCGGCGAACACCAGTCCCGGCACGCTTGCTGAACAGGACGACGAGCACGAGGCGACCTGGCGCGAACGCGCCCTGAACGCGCCGGAGAAGCTCTCAAGGCCGGCCACGCCGAGGTCCTCATTAAAAGCACCCGCATCGGTGAACTCCCCAGCCATATAAGGGACTTGCAAGCCGATCGGACCGAGGAGGCCATCCAGCGGATCACCACCGAGAACACCGCCTCAAACAGCACGTCCGCCAGCTCACCACCGACAACCGCGCCCTCGACGAGCGACTCAAGGCCGCCCGTTCCACCCTCCGCTTCCAGGACCGGCGCGTCGCCGACTTCGAAGCCCGCCTCACCGGCCCTGAACCAACAGCCTGATCACACCCGCTGACACCTGATGGCCCGTCCACCGACCTGGTGGAGCGGGCCGGCCCACGAGCGAGTGTGTCGATATCCATCGCCTTCAGCGTGAAGGGACGGCCTGGGCTTGCAGTGGGCGTCCGATGAGGGAGTCGAGGATGTCGCGAGCGGCGATCAGGTCGTCGATCGACGCGTTGATCCGGCGCCGCTCTTTCGCCAGGCCATCGACGAGTTCCGGGCACTTCCCGGACAGGACGACGCTGTCGTCGACGGCGCCGGGAAGGATCTCCGCGACGGCGGATGTGCCGAGTCCCGCGGAGAGCAGGATCTGGATGCGTCGCACGGTGGTGACGGCGTGTTCGTCATAGTCGCGGTATCCGTTCGGCAGGCGTGTCGGGGTGAGCAATCCCTGTTCTTCGTAATAGCGCAGGGAGCGCTGGCTCACGCCGGTGTGTCGTGACAGTTCACCGATCCTCATGAGAAAGAGTCCAGCAGCGCTTGACCTTGACGTCAATGTGAAGGTTTAGCGTTCTGGGCATGGTCGAAACCTCTGATGAGAACACCCGACGCACACCCGTGACCGTCCTCGGCCTCGGGCCGATGGGCCGCGCCCTGGCCTCCGCCTTCCTCAACGCCCGCCATCCGGTGACCGTGTGGAACCGCACGCCTGGAAAGGCCGGAGACCTCCTCGAACGGGGCGCCGTGGCAGCCGACTCGGTCCAGGATGCGGTGGAGGCCGGACAAGTGATCATCGCCTGCCTGAGGGATTACGAAGCAGTGCGGGCCACGCTCGAACAATCGCCGCAGGCGGGGTGGGGGAACCGGTGGCTGGTCAACCTCACCAGCGGAGAACCGGCTCAGGCCCGCCAGATGTCACGGTGGGCATCATCGCGCGGGATCGGCTACCTGGACGGCGCCATCCTGACCCCGACCCCGACGATCGGCACTCCATCTGCCACCGTCCTCTTCAGCGGCGCCCGCGACGTCTACGAGGCCGCTCGGGAGACGATGGCCGCCATGGGCGGCACCGCGGTGCATCTCGGGGACGATCCCGGCCAGGCATCTGCCTACGAGGTCGCGCTCCTGGACATCTTCGCCACCTCGGTCAACGGCATCGTGCACGCCTTCGCTCTCGCGTCGGCCGAGGGCATCGAGCCAGAACGGTTCGCGACCTTCGCCACCGGAATCGGCGGACTCCTCCCGGAGATGATCAAGCGTTTCGCCCAGCAGATCCAGACTGGCAGTTATCCCGGGGATCGATCCACGATCGCTTCCGCCGCGTCCGGGATCACGCACGTCATCAACACCGCCACCAGCCACGGGATCGATGTGGGCATGCTCACCGCAGCTCGAATCATCCTCGACCATGCTGTCGCGGACGGCTACGGGTCAGAGGGGCTGGCACGCCTGACCACAATCCTTCATAAAGCCGGTCGACCCTGAAAACCCGACGCAGACGAGTTCAAGAAGGGTTCCGACAGCGGGGTCCTGTCGCAGGCCGTCTTGCACCTGTCCTGGCTGCGCTCGGCGCAGCACGAATTCGAAGCGCTGGTCCGGGCGCTGCTGGGGCCGGAGGCTGCCGAGTCGAGCGACTGGCGCCGCCCGCTAGTGGTCTGCATCGCGGCCGGCTTCTCCCACCCCGACCGGGTGGCCGTGCAGTGGCTGCCCGAACGGATCGACCTACTGCGTTACCGGGTCTTCGAGGGCGCCCTGTTGAGCCTGCTCCTCGTCGACTCCACGCCCGGCTCCCTGAGCACGGCATCGTCCCGCCGCAATCAGGGAGCGGGACGCGGTATTCGACAGCGCGACGGCGTCGCGGGGGCTCCTTCGCCGACGGATACCGGCCACGTTCCCGAGTGCCTTCGGGACCCGTACGGGGAGTTGAACGAGGCGCTCACAGCGTGGGGCGAGGTCGAGGTCGCGACGCTGCGCCACTACATCGCCTACCGACGGCTGGCTGTCCTCGTACCGGGTCCGCCCTTCGGCAGCTCCGGACGGCCGCGATCGAAGCCCTGACCGCAACTCGGCTCAGTGCTCTCGACTGGATACGGTGGTGCCCCATCGCGATGCGAAACAGGAGGCGCATCGTGGCTGAACATCGCGTTACGGGCCTGTTCGTCGTCATCGAAGGGCCGACGGTTCTGGCAAGACCACGATCGTCGACCACCTCTTGCCTGGCCTGGCCGACACCGGCCGGCCAGTTAGCAGGATCGACCCAGGCCCGGCCGGACGGTGACTCAGCGCATGCCGACGTCGTTCGCGCCGTCACCCGTTTGTTCCGCTCCGACACCGCCACGGACGCTCACTCTCGCCGCCGCACTCCAGTACCGCTCCATCGTGCACGCCCAAGTCGCTCCCGCCGTGGCTGCCGGCGAGATCGTCGTGGCGATCTGATCGAGCGGTTGGTGCCGTCGTAGTCGTCGCCCTTGTCGGCATGAAGCTTGGCCGGTCGCCGGCGGCGCGGGCCGCGCCGGGAGCGGATCGGCGGGGTCCCGCGCACCAATGGCTTCAGGCCGAGACTGTCGTGCACGTTGGCGCCGGTGATGCCCAGCGACAGGGGTAGACAGTTCCGGTCCGTGATCAAGTGGATTTTCGATCCGTTCTTGCCGCGGTCGGTCGGATTCGGTCCAGTCAGGGCCCCCACCATCTGCGCCGATGACTCCGCAAGCGCGGCATCAGCCATCGCATCGCCGCACAGGCATCGAGTTCTCGCAACGGCTGGGGCGCCACCGGTGGGTGGTCGAGAGGACGGTGTCCTGGCTGGCCGGATGCCGACGCCTGCACCGCCGCTACGAACGCAATGCCGAGCACTTCCTTGCCTTCGTTGGCATCGCCGCAGCCCTCATCGCTCACCGCCGCCTTGCCCGGTGGAACGCTCGTGAGGCGGTGCCGCCGGCTCGTCCCCAGGACTGTTGCGTCTCAGCAGGCGGCCAGTGACCCGGCTCAGCCATTCCTTGCGGGGCTGGCTGTCCCTGTCAATCAAGAAGCGGGCTGTCTGCAGCGGATCACGCGAGGGCTGGCCTATCTGATGACGTTGCCAGTAGCGGGCCACTCTCCGCTCCAAATCGGCCAGGTCACTTCTGTCGGTCGTGGTCAGAACGACCGAGCCTTGCGGGCCTTCGGGAGCAGCCAGTGCCAGCAGGCGACCCTCCGGTGAGTACGCCGACGTGTACTCACCCGCCGATACGTCAATCGCCTCAAGGTAGTTCGTGGCGTGCACGAAGGACTCGAAGACAATCAGGTCTTCGTCCTGATCAAAGATGAGCACTGTGGCGGGAGGGAGATCCATACCGATCACTGTGACAGCCACTCTCATCGTGCTGCACCAAATTAAACGGCGTCTTAAAGAGCGTTTTGTCCTGTCAGGGAGATTTGGTGCCGTTATGGGTGGCAGAGCGGGTTGGGACGGCTGAGGCTAGGGTCGCTATCCGTGATGTGAGAGACGGCTGACTCGATTGCTGGAGACGCTTCCGCCCGTTCGCTCCTGTCTGATCCCAAGGCGCCCCCAGTCACCCCTGTTTGCGCCCTGTGGCTGCGTGTCTGCTGACGGGACTATCGAAACGTGTCCCGACAGCGGCCGTACCCGAGTGACCTGTCCGATGCCCGATGGGATCTGCTTGAGCCCATTCTGTCGACCTGGCGGGCCGAGCGGAGAGGGAAGGGCCTGGACATCGGGCGGCCACCCGAGCACGACCTGCGTCGGATCATGGACGCGGTCTTGTATGTGGACCGCACCGGGATCCCCTGGCGCTACCTTCCCCACGACTTCGCGCCGCGGGAAACCGTCTACGGATACTTTGCCGCCTGGCAGAAGGACGGCGTGTTCGACCAGCTCAACGGCCTGCTTCGCCGACTAGTTCGGGAGGCCGCGGGCCGGGACGCCGAACCGAGCGCGTGCGTGCTGGACGCCCAGAGTGTCAAGACCTCTGCCAACGTCCCGACCGCCGGGCAAGGCATCGACGCGGGCAAGAAGATCGCCGGACGCAAGCGCCATATCGGCGTCGACACCCTCGGCCTCCTCCTCACGGTCTGGGTCACCGCGGCCAGCGTCTCCGACAACGCCGGCGGCATCCACCTGCTCTCCCACATCGCCAAGGACCACCCCACGATCACCAAAGCGTGGGCCGACACCGGCTATCGGATCAAGGCCATCGAACACGGCGCCATCCTCGGCATCGACGCCGAGGTCACCCCCCGCGACCCGGGCCAGAAAGGCCTCAAGGTCACCCCACGGCGCTGGGTCGTCGAGCGGACCTTCGGCTGGCTCATGAACCACCGCCGCCTCGCCCGCGACTACGAAACCCACCCACACCGCTCCGAAGCAATGATCCGCATCCCGATGATCGACCTGATGAGCCGCAGGCTCACACGAGAATCGACTCCGAACTGGAAGGACTCATAGCCGCCGGGCCACGCTGACCCGCGCGTCCTCGTCCCTCATTTCCTGCGACCAGCGGTCATCAATGACACCCGCCGCCTCCCGGCAGGCGCTACAGGCGTTCTCCCGCTCCGGCAGCCACCAGTGATCCGAAGGCGACATACCGGCTATCTGGATTCCGCACAACGTCCTGTCGAAGACGCCGAAGGCGTGGGAGACATCGGCGGGAAGGCCGTCCGCGACGGCCCTCTCCCAGCGCATCCCCGCGGGCAAGTACGGCGGCCGCGAGACCTCGAACCACTCGCCACCCACATGCGTGACGGCATGGCACCAGGAACAGGACCAGACCTCCTCTTGCGGCACAGTCGGCTGCACCGGCCATCGCCACATCGCCCTTCCACACACATCGCACTCCACGAGCGGATCCTCACACGCTTCCGCGCGTGGCCCCAACCCGCTGACACCGCGCGACTTACCAAACACTTCTGACGGGACAAAACGCTCTTTTAGGACAACGGAAGCCATCGGCTGTTCGGCACTCTGCCATCGGCCTAGGGCCTTTGCGAAAGTCGATCTTGGTCATGGATGATCACACGTCGTAGGACGTGGGGATCTGGCGAATGGCCAGTGGGCCCGGCTGCAGCCGTCGCTGGCGCAGGGCATCAAGCCGGGTCGTCCGCAGGTTTGGACACGGCGGCAGTTGATAAACGGCATACGGCGGCGGACGCGGACTGGTGCCCCGTGGCGCGACGCGCCGAATCGCTACGGGTCGCGGGACCGGGTCTATGACCTGTTCCGGCACTAACAGCGGTGACCCAGCTCCAGGCCGAGTCGGATGTCTAGGGCCTGGCCACCTGGGACGTGAACATCGGCTCCACGGTGTGCCGGGGCCGGGCCCACCAGCACGCCGCCGGGGCGGTGAAAAGGGGGATCTCCGGAAAGGAGCCGCCCGGAGGGATCGTCGCCGAGCTGGATGATCACGGGCTCGGGCGATCCCGCGGCGGGCTGACCAGAAAAGTCCACTCTGCGCCGCGGTTCGAGCCGGTTCTGGGAGCGATCCGGGTGCCCCGGCTGAGGCTCGGGCGCCCCCGAAAGCGGCCGGACCGAGTCCGCGCGGACAAGGCGCACGACTCGCGCAAGAACCGCGCCTACCTGCGCAGACGCGGCATCAAGGCCACCATTCCGGTTCCGGCGGACCGCGTCCGAAATCGTAAGAACCTCGGCTCTCGCGGCGCCCTACCGCCGAAGTTCGCCAAGACCGATTACCGCGAGCGCCACGCAGTCGAGTGCCGGATTAACCGCCTCAAACGCCACCGCGCGGTGGCCACGCGCTACGACAAACTCGCCGTCCGCTACGAGGTGACCGTGCTGGTCCAGTCATCAACGAGTGGCTGTGACCAGCCCGGCTGCGCCACTGCCTACAGAGTGATCCAGTAGCGGCGCTTGATGCCCGCGCCGGTGGTGCGGACATCCTCCAGGACGCCACCGTTGCGCTCGATGCTGCGTGCCGATCCGACGTTGCCGTCGTCGCAGGTGACGAGGACCCGATCCAAGCCGAGCGCGCGGGCCTGGGGCAGAACCGCACCGAGGGCCCACGTGGCCAAGCCGCGTCTTCGGGCGGAGGGACGAATGCTGTAGCCGATGTGCCCGCCGACATCGAGCAGCAGGGCGTTCAGGTAGTGCCGTAGATCGATGGCTCCCAGATAGCTGTCGCCCTCGACGATCCACCAGTGGGTGGCGTGGACGCGCCCTTCTCCTACAGCAACTGACTTGTCCGACTGCTGCTTCAGTTGCTCGACCCACGCCGAGAAAACCTCGGGGCTGGCGAGGTCGCCGTCCGGCGCAAGACGCAAGCCGGTGCCGTCCTGGTGGGCACCTGGAGGCCACTCGTCGCGCGCGGCGAGCCATGAGGAAAGGAGTTGACCTGTGGGTGTGACCAGTTCGGGCATGTCGGCGACGCTAACACTGGTCCGAACCACCTGATCAGGCATTTTTGACTAACCCGAGCCCGCAACTGCTCGCGCCTCACATCCACATGGCGCCTGATAATTCAGGACCAAGTCGACTTTCGAAACAGGCTTACACCCACGAGGCAGTCATTCTCAGCAGTCACATCGAACCCGGCGCTTCATGGCAAAGTCGGCCATACCAGGTCTTTTTCCATGGAAGCGCCCGCCTGCCTGCCTCTCACCGCCAAAATCACCCCAATGGACGATCCGGCCCTTCGTAGGGCGGGCGGCGATTCTGCTACCTCGCCGCACTCACTGCACGACCCGCACCCATCAGGGCCCCTACAGGTCGAGCGGGCAGCAGACACCCCGCAATGCCTGAGCTGACGCCCGCCCAGCGCGCGACGGAGGCGTGCGGAGCGCGTACAAGCACCTGTCGCACTCCACGTGACCTTCGCAGCCGCAAGGTCGATACTTCCGACAGTAGTACTTCAATCACGACGTCCCAGATCACCCATCGACACCTGGCACTCCATCACGAAAGTCGGCACGAAGTCAGCATCAGGACCGCCAAGATCAAAAATCGAGCTTACCCAACCTGACCAGCAGAAACGCTGGTCAGGGGCCCGTCTGCTAGCTCTCACCAGGAGACACCGATGAAGATGTTGATCAATGTCCCGGAGACCGTGGTGGCCGATGCGCTACGGGGGATGGCGGCCGCGTATCCGGATCTGAACGTGGATGTGGAGAACCGGGTGATCGTCCGGCGCGACGCGCCGGTGGCCGGGCAGGTGGGGCTGGTGTCGGGCGGCGGGTCGGGGCATGAGCCGCTGCACGGCGGGTTCGTCGGGCCCGGGATGCTGGCGGCGGCCTGTCCGGGTGAGGTGTTCACCTCGCCGGTGCCCGATCAGATGGCGCGGGCCGCGGCGGCCGTGGACAGCGGGGCCGGGGTGCTGTTCATCGTGAAGAACTACACCGGCGACGTGCTCAACTTCGACATGGCCGCCGAGCTGGCCGAGGACGAGGGCATCCAGGTCGGCAAGGTCCTGGTCAACGACGACGTGGCCGTGACCGACAGCCTCTACACGGCGGGCCGGCGCGGCACGGGTGCGACCCTGTTCGTGGAGAAGATCGCGGGCGCGGCGGCGGCCGAGGGGCAGCCGTTGGAGCGGGTGGAGGCCATCGGCCGCCAGGTGAACGACAGCTCGCGCAGCTTCGGTGTGGCCCTGAGCGCCGTCACCACCCCGGCCAAGGGCTCCCCCACCTTCGATCTGCCGCCCGGCGAGCTGGAGTTGGGCATCGGCATCCACGGTGAGCCGGGCCGTGAGCGGCGCCCGATGATGACCTCCGGGGAGATCGCCGACTTCGCGGTGAACGCCATCCTGGACGACATGACACCGCGCGGCCCGGTGCTGGTCCTGGTCAACGGCATGGGCGCCACCCCGCTGCTGGAGCTGTTCGGCTTCAACGCCGAGGTGCAGCGGGTGCTGGCGGAGCGGGGCGTGGCCGTCGCCCGCACCCTCGTCGGCAACTACGTCACCTCGCTCGACATGGCGGGCGCCTCCGTCACCCTGTGCCAGGTCGACGAGGAACTGCTGCGGCTGTGGGACGCGCCGGTCCGGACACCGGCCCTGCGCTGGGGGATGTGATACGGCGGAGTCAGTGGTCAACATCCCTACCAGCCAAGGAGATCCAGTGCTCGACGCCGACTTCTTCCGCCGTTGGATAACGGCGACCGCCGCGTCCGTCGACCGGGAGGCGCAGCGGCTCACCGCGCTCGACTCGGCCATCGGCGACGCGGACCACGGCAGCAACCTCCAGCGCGGTTTCGCGGCCGTGCTGGCCACCCTGGAGAAGGAGGCGCCGGACACCCCCGGTGCCGTGCTCACACTCGCCGGACGCCAGCTCATCTCGACGGTCGGCGGCGCCTCCGGCCCGCTGTACGGCACGCTGCTGCGCCGGGCCGGGAAGGTGCTCGGGGACGCGCCCGAGGTCAGCGAGGCGCAGTTGGCGGAGGCGCTGCGGGCCGGGGTGGACGGGGTGAAGGCGCTCGGCGGGGCGGCGCCGGGTGACAAGACGATGCTGGACGCGCTCATCCCGGCCGTGCACGTGCTCGGCGACGGTTTCGACGCGGCGCGCCGGGCCGCCGAGTCCGGCGCGGTGGAGACGACTCCGATGCAGGCCCGCAAGGGCCGGGCGAGCTATCTCGGAGAGCGCAGCATCGGCCACCAGGACCCCGGCGCCACCTCCTCGGCGCTGCTGATCGCCGCGCTCGTGACCGCGGCGGAGGGAGGCTCCGATGAGTGAGGAGCGGCATGTCGGGATCGTGCTGGTGTCGCACAGCGCCGAGGTCGCCGAGTCGGTGGCCGGGCTGGCGAAGGCCCTGGCGGGCGGTGCCACCTCGGTGCCGGTCGCCGCGGCGGGCGGTACGGAGGGCGGCGGCTTCGGCACCAGCGCGGAGCTGATCTCCGCGGCGGCCGCCGCCGTGGACCAGGGCGCGGGGGTCGCGGTCCTCACCGACCTGGGCAGCGCGGTGCTCACGGTGAAGGCGCTGCTCGCCGAGGGCGATGAACTCCCGGCGGACACCCGCCTGGTGGACGCCCCGTTCGTGGAGGGCGCGGTGGCCGCCGTGGTGACGGCCGCGACGGGTGCGGACCTGGACGCGGTGGTGGCAGCAGCGAGCGAGGCGTACGCCTACCGCAAGGTGTGAGCGCCGGGCCGGTCCCGCCGCCGGGGGCCGGCCCGCACGCCGTCAGTCCGTGCGCCCGACGAACTTACGGGCCAGTTCCTCCCCTTGGGCGACCGCGTCCTCGTGGTCCTCGATGGGCCGGGCCTGCGTGTCGCGGAAGACGATGTAGGTGACGCCGGACGGGGCACCGCCGACGCGCGGGTCGGGGTCGATGCCGAGGGCGCGCGCCGTGGCGTAGGACGCCTCGCCGATGATGTCGCGGGGGCCGGTGTCGCCGACGACGGCGTAACGCACCCGGTCGCGGTAGAGGACGGCGGCCACCGAGCCGCCCCGGACACCGTGGGCGCGGTGGTCCCAGAGGGCGCTGGCGGGCGGAATCACGATGTAGGGCAGCCGTTCGGCGTCGAGGGGACGGCCGTCGGACTGGGGGAAGGCGGTGGCCGGGGAGAAGTACGGGTCGGTGCGGCGGTTGCAGCGGGTGCCGGGCCGGCCGTCGCAGTCGATGTCCAGGTCCGCCTTCCAGAACACCGCGCTCCGGGTGCCGCACACCCGGACCTTGGCGGGCCCGCCCGCGTCCTCGCGGTAGCGGCCGTGGGAGATCTGTGCGCAGTCCAGCGTCCTGGCCCGCAGTTCGGCGGCGGTCACCGGCGCCTCGTGGCGGGCGCCGTGGGGTACGGCAGCGGCGGGTGGCGACGTCGGGGCGAGCAGGGCGGCACCGGCCAGGACCGGCACCAACGACGGAAAACGCACGCTGGAGAACCTCCCGTAGGGGACATTCCGGACACCATCACCCACGCGGGTGGCGAGAGACGCGTACGGCTTGCCGCTTTGCGGCCGGATAGGGCACGTTCTGCGGCCGGATGGAGCAGCTCACGGGGGTCCGGAGGGCCGGACCGGTGAGGGCCCGCCCCCCGGCCGCCCGCGTCGGCGCGGATTCGGCGACGACAGCGTGTCCGCGCCACGGGCATGAACTGGGCTCCACAGAGAGGCAGTTCACGCCTCGGAGAGACCACAGCATACGTAACGCCCCGACGCCCCCACCAGCGCGGCCCCCTTGCCGGGACGGCCTCACGGGCGCCATATTGGTCCGGACCTTTGCCGTGATGCGGGCCTCCGGGAGGCAGCGCCGTGCGACGTGTTCCCCTCCGCCCCTGCCGCTGGACGCCGGTCTGCGCGGCCCTTCTGCTGGCCGTCTCCTGCAGAACGGCCGACGGCGAGTCCGGCGACGGCCCGGCACCGGGAGCCCCGACCGGCGTCACCGCCGACGCGGGGAGCGCCACCAGCGTCCATGTGATGTGGAACGCGGTCGGTTCCGGCGTCCACACCTACGAGGTATATCGCGGCCCCACAAAAGTCACCGAAGTACCGGCCGCGCAGCACATGGTGGATGTCACCAGGCTCAAGCCGTCGACCCCATACGTCTTCACCGTGCGGGCCCGGAGCGCGGATGGCCGTCTCGGACCGCCGAGCCGCGAGGTACGGGCCCAGACTCCGGCTTATGTGGCCGCGGACCATGTGGCGCCGAGCCGTCCCGGACGGGTCACCGGCAAGGTGGTGGACGGCCGTGCGGTTCAGTTGTCCTGGGCGGCCGCGCACGACGCCCAGGGCGTGCGCTCGTACGCCGTCCAGCAGAGCGGGGTGACGATCCACACCGTGGGCGGGGCCCAGACCGCCACCGTGGTCACCGGGCTGCGTCCCGGTACCCGTTACGCCTTCTCCGTCCGGGCCCAGGACGCGGCGGGGAACCTCTCCCCCGCGAGCACCCCGGTCCGGCTCACCACACCGGGCGCCGACGACCGCCGGGGCACCGCGCCGACCGGGTTCGACGTGGTCTCGCGCCACACAGCCGGGTCGTACTACCTGGATCTGTCCTGGGACCCGCCGAAGGTGGACGGGGTGATCACCGAGTACCAGATCCGTCTGGACCGGGGCACGGACAGCTCGCTGGTGTGGGGCGGCACCCCGCCGTCCGGCCGGGCGCACCACAGCCTGTACGCCGGGCGGAAGGCCGGGGAGGTGCACCGGGTGCGGCTGCGGGCCCGGCTGCCGGACGGCACCTGGGGCGGCTTCTCCGCGGAACGGACCGTCACCACGGGCCGCTGACCGCCCGGACGGCGGAGCGCGTCACCTGGGCGGACGCCCTGCGCATGCGGCGCCCCGCCGGGCCGCGTTGGCTGCTTCTGGGGTGGCACGGCTGTTCCCGACCCCGGCGGCGCACGGGACGTACCGCCACCGTGCCGCCGGAGGCGAGCCCATGCGTTACATACGACTTCTCTTCCGTTCCGCCGCGCCCCTGGCCGCCGTCGCGGTGCCGCTGGCGCTCGCCGGGCCGGCCGCCGCGGCGGCCGGGATCTCGGTCAGCACGACGGGCACCAACGTGTCGGTGGTGACCAGTGCCTGCGCCCTGAACAGCGGCAGTTGGGGCACCGCCTCGCTGCTGGGCAGCGGGCAGACGAGCTTCGCCCAGGGACGGCAGGTGGCGCTCACCGGTACGACGGCCAGTCAGTCGGCCGCCTGGGCGGGGGTGGCACCGGGGACGTACACGGTCACGGTGCGGTGCTCCAACGGCGTGTCGGCGGGCAGCCAGGTGGTCAACGTGTCGGCGGCCACCACACCGACGCCGACCCGCGTGGCCACGGCCGCGCCCTCGCGGGGTGTGGCCGGGGGTCTCGGCGGCGCCACCCGCGACTACGGCACGCTCACCCTCGGGGTGGGCGCGGCGCTGGTGGGGTCGGCGGTCATCGCGGGCGTCTGGTTCCTGCGCCGAGGACCCAAGGCGTACCGGCGGTACTGACGGATCAGCCCTCGGAGGCGTCCGGTCCGAGCTCGGGGAACTCCTTCAGCGCCTCGGCGAGCCACTGGGCCCAGAAGGTCTCCAGGTCGATCCCGGCCCGCAGGACCAGGTGCCGGAGCCGGTCCTGCGGGGAGTCGCGGCCGGGCGGGAAGTCGCGCTCCTCGATCTCCTGGTAGACCGCCAACCGGCCCTGGTGCAGCTCCAGATGGCGCCGCATGTCGGCCGCCAGGCCCGCCGTGCCGACCACCGCCGCCGCCCGCATACGCAGCAGCATCGCGTCCCGCAGCGGCTTGGGGTCCTGGGGCGCGGCGGTCCAGCGGGCCAGTTCCTCGCGGCCCGCGGGCAGCACCTCGTAACTCTTCTTCTGCCCACGGGCCGGCTGCTCGGACGGCAGCGCGCGGATGAGCCCGTCGGCCTCCAGCTTCCCCAGCTCACGGTAGATCTGCTGGTGGGTCGACGGCCAGAAGTAGCCGATCGACTTGTCGAACCGCCGGGTCAGTTCCAGACCCGAGGACGGCTTCTCCAGCAGGGCGGTGAGGATGGCGTGCGGGAGTGACATGGGCTCATCCTAGGGACGCGCGGTGTCTACAGGGCCGCCGCCAGTTCGGTGCCCTGCTTGATGGCGCGCTTGGCGTCGAGTTCGGCCGCCACGTCGGCGCCGCCGATCAGATGGGCGCTGACTCCGGCCGCGATCAGCTCCTCGTACAGGTCGCGGCGCGGCTCCTGGCCGGTGCACAGGACGACGGTGTCGACCTCGAGGACGTGGCTCTCCTCGCCGACGGTAATGTGCAGTCCGGCGTCGTCGATCCGGTCGTAGCGGACGCCGGGGACCATGGTGACGCCCCGGTGCTTCAGCTCGGTGCGGTGAATCCAGCCGGTGGTCTTGCCGAGTCCGGCGCCGACCTTGGTGGCCTTGCGCTGGAGGAGGTGGACGGTGCGCGGGGACGCGGGGCGGCTCGGTGCGGTGAGGCCGCCGGGGGCCGCGTAGTCCATGTCGACGCCCCACGTACGGAAGTACGTCTCGGGGTCCTCGTGCGCCTTGTCGCCGGCGTCGGTGAGGAACTCGGCCACGTCGAAGCCGATGCCGCCCGCGCCGAGCACGGCGACCCGGTCGCCGACGGGGGCGTTGTCGCGCAGCACGTCGAGGTAGCCGACGACGCGCGGGTGATCGATGCCCGGGATGTCCGGCGTGCGCGGGGTGACACCGGTGGCGACCACGACCTCGTCGTACGCGTCGAGGTCACCGGCGGTGATCCAGGTGCCGAGACGTACGTCGACGCCGTGGGTGTCGAGCTGGTGGCGGAAGTAGCGCAGGGTCTCGTCGAACTCCTGCTTGCCGGGGACCTTGCGGGCCACGTTGAGCTGGCCGCCGATCTCGTTCGCGGCGTCAAACAGGGTGACCTGGTGGCCGCGTTCGGCGGCGGAGACCGCGCAGGCGAGGCCGGCGGGTCCGGCGCCGACGACGGCGACGCGCTTGCGCAGCCGGGTCGGGGTGAGCACCAGCTCGGTCTCGTGGCAGGCGCGCGGGTTGACCAGGCAGGAGGTGATCTTGCCGCCGAAGGTGTGGTCCAGGCACGCCTGGTTGCAGCCGATGCAGGTGTTGATGGCCTCGGGGCGGCCCTCGGCGGCCTTGGCGACGAAGTCCGGGTCGGCGAGCATCGGGCGGGCCACGGACACCATGTCGGCGCGGCCGTCCGCGAGCAGTTCCTCGGCGAGTTCCGGGGTGTTGATGCGGTTGGTGGTCACCAGCGGTACGGACACCTCGCCCATGAGCTTCTTGGTGACCCAGGTGTAGGCGCCGCGCGGCACGGAGGTGGCGATGGTGGGGATACGGGCCTCGTGCCAGCCGATGCCGGTGTTGATGATGGTGGCGCCGGCCGCCTCGACCGCCTTGGCGAGGGTGACGACCTCGGGCAGGGAGGAGCCGCCGGGGACCAGGTCCAGCATCGACAGGCGGTAGATGATGATGAAGTCCTCGCCCACGGCCTCGCGGACCCGGCGCACGATCTCGACCGGGAAGCGCATCCGGTTCTCGTACGAGCCGCCCCAGCGGTCGGTGCGCTGGTTGGTGCCCGCGGCGATGAACTCGTTGATCAGGTAGCCCTCGGAGCCCATGATCTCCACGCCGTCGTACCCGGCCTGCCGGGCCAGGCGGGCGGTGCGGACGTAGTCCTCGACCGTCCGCTCGACGTCGGCGTCGGTCAGCTCGCGGGGGACGTGGGGGCTGATCGGGGCCTGGAGCGGGCTCGGGGCGACCAGGTCGCGGTGGTAGGCGTAGCGGCCGAAGTGCAGGATTTGCAGGGCGATGCGTCCGCCCTCCCGGTGGACGGCGTCGGTGACGAGGCGGTGCTGCTCCGCCTCGGTCTCGGTGGTGAGCTTGGCGCCGCCCTCGTAGGGGCGCCCCTCGTCGTTGGGGGCTATGCCGCCGGTGACGATGAGGCCCACTCCGCCGCGTGCGCGGGCCGCGTAGAAGGCCGCCATCCGCTCGAAGCCGCGCTCGGCCTCCTCCAGGCCCACGTGCATGGAGCCCATGAGGACGCGGTTGGGCAGGGTGGTGAATCCCAGGTCGAGCGGGGACAACAGGTGCGGGTAACGGCTCATCGGGCCCTCCGTGGGGATGCGGTCGCCTCTTGTTGTAGAGCAAGCGCTCACCTTTTTGCAACTAGTTGCATAAGGGTGGGACGGAGGGCACATGGGCGCCGCCCACACAGGCGCAGCCCACACAGCAGAGTGCCCCGGCCGACGGGGGTCGGCCGGGGCACTTCGTACGAGGGGTCGGTCAGCGGCTGCCCAGCAGCAGGTGGAGTTCCCGCTCCTGGTCGCCGGAGGCCGTGGCGGTCTCCTGGACCGTGAACATCTCGTCCAGCGCCTCCCGGAACCGGTTCACCGCCCAGTACCCGCCCTGTACGTCCGCCTGGACGGACGCGCTGAGCTTGGCCGGCGGGCAGTTCCCGGTGTGGGAGTCCGCGATGTCGTACGTGCCGAGCCACACCGTCGGGCGTGCCTCGTCCTGCGCCTGCGGGGTCTCGCCCGCGTCACGGTCCGATGCGAAGCAGGCGCTCAGCACATCGAAGACCACGCGCGCGTCGTCCGGCGAGCACCCGCTGATCTCCACCGAGACGGTTTCCGGGTGCGATGCCTCCGGGTTCGTCATGTCCGCTCCTTTCCTGGCCGTGCGCACGGCTCGGGTACCCCGGCCGGCGCCGGTCATCCCCCGGACAGGGGCGGACCGGCGAGATCAGCTCCGGGTGAACTTGTACGTCTTGCTGTCCGTGATCACACAGAACCCGGGCGAGACGACGATCACGCGCAGGATGCCGCTGCGCCGGTCGTAGTCGACGCCCTCGGTCTCGAAGCTGCCCGAGCAGGAGCTGCGCAGCGGCAACTGGCGCAGGGCGGTGACATGGCCGGACACGTCGGACGTGCCGTTGGGCGCCGCCGACAGGTCGATCTGGAGGAGCGGCTTGGTCATGCCGAACAGCGTGCCCTCCGGGTCGTCGGAGGAGCAGAGCAGCGTGGTGGGCCCGGAGAAGTCGCAGCCCTGCACGTCGCGCACCGGGTGGTCCAGGGTGACCTGGGAGGCCAGCTTCAGGTCGGCCGAAGGCGAGGTGGCGGGGTTGACGCCGGGGGTGGGGAAGACCAGCAGGCGGTTCATGGTGCCCCACTCGCCGGAGAGCATCCACTGGCCGTCGGGAGAGATGGCGGACCAGGAGTTGTTCATCGCCTCGCCGGGGGCGAGCGTGTGCACGTACTCCGACCAGGCTCCGCCGGGCGCCTGCACCCGGTACATCTTGGTGTTGCCCGAGTCCCGCTGGTAGGGCTCGACGTAGTAGCCGTTGTACGAGGCGTCGGGGTCGCCGACGTGGTTCCAGCCCCGGCTGGAGACGCCGACCGGGATGGTGCCGATGCCGGTGTAGCGGTTGGGGCTGTTCGCCGGGACCTCCACGGAGGTCAGGCCCTGGCTCTCGGTCAGCGGGTCGGCGCGGTCGGAACCGGTCTCGGTCCAGGTGTCCGCCGCCGAGGCGGGGGCGGCGGCGCCCAGCGAGACGGCGGCGGCGGTGGCCAGGGTGACGAGTCCGGCGGATAAGGCGTGGCGGCGCTTTCGGGCAGGCGAGGGCATGGGCCGACTCCTCGGTCATGGGGGGTGGTGGCACTCGGTCGGCGGACAGTCTGGCCCGGCGGCGTAGGCATGTACAGACCAACAAGGGAAGATGACGGTGAACTCTGTCGTCTCGTCGGATGACAGGCGCACCGTGCGTCACGGGGCCGCCGGGGCCCGGGAGTACGCCCGGGGCCGAAGTGCGGGATGGTGGATGCGGAGGTGTGCGGGGGCCACAGCCCTCGGCACGCCGGGTGTGAGCGCGGTACAACAAGGGGAGTCGGCACGGGGGACGGCGTGCCGTGCGGACGGGCGAAGGCGGTGCGTGGCATGAGTGCAGCCGAGACTCAGGCGGCCGGGAACGGCGGGCCCGAGCGCGGCCCGGTGCGGCCCGGCGGGCTGCTCGACATGCTGAACGTGGCCTCCGTGGTGCTGGACGGCCGGGGCCGCATCGTGCTGTGGAGCCCGCAGGCCGAGGAGCTGTTCGGCTACACCGCCGACGAGGCGCTCGGCCGGTACGCGGCCCGGCTGATGGTGCACGAACGGCACATCGGGCTGGTCGGTGAGCTGTTCGAGGACGTGATGCGCACCGGGCAGAGCTGGGCGGGCGGCTTCCCCATCCGCCGCAAGGACGGCACCACCCGGCTGGTGGAGTTCCGCAACATGCGTCTGCTGGACGAGCGGGGCGACGTGTACGCGCTGGGCCTGGCCGCGGACCAGTCGACGGTACGGCGCCTGGAGCACGACGTGGCGCTGTCCGAGCGGATGGTGCACCAGTCCCCCCTCGGGCTGGCCGTCCTGGACACCGGGCTGCGGTTCGTCTCGGTGAACCCCGCGCTGGAGCGACTCAGCGGGGTCCCCGCCGAGCGGCACGAGGGGCGGATGCTGCGCGAGGTGCTGCCGCTGCTGGACGCCGACGTGGCGGAGGAGGCGCTGCGGGAGGTGCTGACGTCCGGGGACCCGGTGATCGACCGGACCGTGGTGGGCCGTACCCCGGCCGACCCGGACGCGGAGCACACGTGGTCGCTGTCCCTGTACCGCCTGGACGACTCGCTCGGCAATGTGCTCGGTATCGCGCTGTCGCTGACCGACATCACCGAGCAGCACCGGGCGGCGGTGGAGGCGGAGAACGCGCGGCGCCGGCTCGCCCTGATCGCGGACGCCTCCGCCCGGATCGGTACGACGCTGGAGCTGGAGCGCACCGCCTGCGAGCTGGCCGAGGTCGCCGTACCCGCGCTGGCCGACGTGGCCGCCGTCGACCTCCTGGACGCGGTGGTGGAGGGCAGACGCAGTACGCTCGGCCCGGCCGAGGCCGCCGTGATCCGCGCGCTCGCCGTCCGCCCGGACGACGGCGGCGACGCCACCCGGGCGGCCGACCGCCCCGGTGGGATCGCCTGGTACGGCCCGGACCGGCTGGTCACCGAGTGCGTGCGCACCGGCGAGGCGGTGCTGGTGCCCCGGGTGAAGGACGAGGACCTGCCGCGCATCGCCCGCTCCCCCGAGGCCGCCGTCATGCTGAGCCGGGCGGGGCTGCACTCGTACCTCGCGGTGCCGTTGATCGCGCGCGGCGAGATCCTGGGTGCGCTGGACCTGAAGCGGACCCGCAACCCGGAGCCCTTCGGCGAGGACGACGTGCTGCTGGCGCGGGAGCTGGCGGCGCGGGCGGCGGTGCAGATCGACAACGCCCGCTGGTACCAGAACGCCCGCAGCACCGCGCTCACCCTCCAGCGCAGCCTGCTGCCGAGCCATCCGCCGGTGACGGCGGGTCTCGAGGTGGCGTCCCGCTACCAGCCGGCCGGGTCCACCAGCGAGGTCGGCGGCGACTGGTTCGACGTCATACCGCTGGAGGGCGACAAGACGGCGCTGGTGGTCGGCGACGTGATGGGCAGCGGCATCAGCGCGGCCGCCACCATGGGCCTGCTGCGCACCGCCACCACCACGCTGGCCTCCCTCGACCTCGATCCGTCACTGCTGCTGGAGCAGCTCGACAAGGCGACGGCGGCGACCGAGCACTCCATCGCCACCTGTGTGTACGCCGTGCACGACCCCCGGCAGGGCCGGTGTCTGATCGCCAACGCCGGGCATCTGCCGCCGGTGCGCGTCCGGCCGGGCCGGCCGCCGGAGCTGCTGGATCTGCCCACGGGGGTGCCGCTGGGGGTGGGCGGGGTGGAGTTCGCCACCGTGACCGTCGACTTCGAGCCGGGCGACGAGCTGGTGCTGTACACCGACGGCCTGGTGGAGACCCGCAGCCACTCCCTGGACGAGCGGCTGGAGCGGCTGCTGTCGCTGCTGGACGGCTCTGCGGAACGCCCGCTGGAGGAGGTCTGCCGGCTGCTCCTGGAGACGCTGTACGAGCCCGACAACCACGACGACGTGGCCGTCCTCATCGCGCGGGCCCGTGACCTGGCGTAGGCGCACATAGGGCGCAGGCCCATAGGCGCACATCACCGCACGCCGATCACCACATGTGCGTCCCACTCATGTGAGACCGCCACATGTGTGGCGAGCCCAGCCCGGGTGAAGACGTCGGTGGCGGCGGGCGCCTGGCGGGCGCTGGTCTCGGAGAGCAGGCACCCGCCGGGGGCCAGCCACTCGGCAGCTCCGGCGGCGACCCGGCGCAGGACGTCGAGTCCGTCGGGCCCGCCGTCGAGCGCGACCGCCGGTTCGTGGTCGCGGGCCTCGGCGGGGAGCAGGGGGACCTCGGCGGTGGGCACGTAGGGCACGTTGGCGGTCAGGATGCCGATACGGCCGCGCAGTGCGGCGGGGAGCGCCGCGTAGAGGTCGCCGGTGTGGGCGCGGCCCCCGTGGGGGGCGAGGTTGCGGCGGGCGCAGCGTACGGCGGCCGGGTCGATGTCGGCGGCGTGCACCTCGGCGCCGTCGAGCGCGACGGCCAGGGCAGTGCCGAGGGCGCCGGAGCCGCAGCACAGGTCGACGACCACGCGGGCGTCGGGCGCCTGGGCGAGGGCCTGGTCCACCAGGAACTCGGTGCGGCGGCGGGGTACGAAGACGCCGGGTTCGACGGTGATGCGCAGGCCGTGGAACTCGGCCCAGCCGAGGACGTGTTCGAGCGGGAGCCCGGAGGCGCGGGCCTCGGCCATCGCGGTGGCCTCGGCGGCGGTGCGGGCGGTGGCGAGGATGAGCCGGGCCTCGTCCTCGGCGAAGACACAGCCGGCGGCGCGCAGGGCGGCGACGAGGGAGAAGGGGTCGGCGAGCGGAGCGGGTGATGCGGGCACGGCGGCCATAAGAGCCTGGAGCCTTTCGGGGACCTGGGGCCTCAGGGCGCTCCCGCGGTCACCGTCGCGTCGGTCCGGCCGTCACACGGCAGGGGAGCGAGGAGAGAGCGCCCTGGCTGACACAGCGTTGATGACTCTCACCTCCTCGGTCGCACCGGCCGCGCACTCCGCGCGACCGGACGGCCACCATACCGTGCCGGGGTGCCCGGGCGGAGCCGGGTCTCTGGCGCGGCCGGTGGCCGTACCTCGGTCGTGGCTCAGACGGCCACGCTCTCCTCGGTCTCCTCCTCGGCCTCGCGTTCGGCCTCCCGTCGGGCCTCGGGGGCGGGGGTTTCCTGAGTGGCCGGCGCTGCCGCGAGGGCCCGGCGGGCGGGGCGCTCCCAGAGGGCGGCGATCCCGGTGACGGCGATGCCGACGGCCAGCCAGGCGACGAGGGTCCAGACGTTGCGGGCGATGCCGTCGTCGCCGAAGTACAGCAGCGAGCGGATGCCCTCGACGAATCCGGCGCCGTTCCAGAAGGCGTGCAGGGTGCCGAAGAACCCGTTCTGCAGCTCGGGCCGGAACAGCCCGCCGGAGCTGGTGAAGTTCAGCATCACGAACAGCACCATCATGGCCAGCGTGGTCCAGCGCTTGAGGAAGGTGTGCAGGCCGACGCCGATGAGCAGGATGCCCGCCGAGTACAGCCATGCCATGGCCCACAAGGTGCCCAGGTCGTGGTGGGCCAGGTGGAACACCGGCCCGGCGAGCAGGGCGCCGATGCCGGCGACCACGGCGGCCGTACCGACCGCGATGAGCGCGCGCACCCGTACGGCGAGCGCGGCACCGGCCGCGCCGATGGCGGCGACGGAAGCGTAGGAGCCGATGCTGACGGCGATCAGCAGGAAGAACAGGCCCTGGCCGGTGGGGTCGTCGGAGACCGGCTCGGCGATGTCGGTGACCTTGAGCGGGGTGCCCTGCCGCGCGGCGACCGGCGTGAAGACCTTCTCGACGGCGGTGGCGCCCATGTCGGACGCGGCGGTCGCCACGATCAGCTCGGGCTTATGTGCGCTGGGCACATAGGCACCGGTGACATCCCGGTGCTCGACCAGCTCGACGGCGGCGGCCCGGGACGAGACGGTACGGACGTCGAGCTTGTCCCCCGCCGTGTCCTTCACCGTCTGCGCGAAGACCTTCGCCTCGGGTCCGGCGCCGACCACGGCCACCGGCATGTGGTGGGGCTCCGGGGTGACGAAGGCACCCATATAGGCGAGCCCCATACCTATGCACATCAGCAGGGGGGTGATCAGGTGCGTGAGCACATGACGCAGTGCCGGTGACTTCATCGACCGGAACCTCCAATGGTTGTCTTATACAACTCACGTTCAAGTTGTACTATACAACCAGAATGGTGGGAACGGGTCGGAGAACAGGTCGGAGGAGTTCCGTGAAGTCGGAGGAGTTCCGTGAAGGGGTTCTCATGGCGCAGGTGATCTCATGACGGCGGCGGACGCGGCCGTCGAGACGATCCAGCGGGAGATGACGTCGTTCGCGCGCCGGGCCCGCGCCTCGGCGGGGCGTATGCATCCCGAGCTGTCGCTGGTGTCGTACACGCTGCTGGGGCATCTGGAGGAGCGCGGGGGCTGCCGGGCGACCGACCTGGCCGCGCACTACGCACTGGACAAGTCGACGGTCAGCCGTCAGGTGAGCGCGCTGGAGCGGGCCGGGCTGATCGAGCGGCGGCTCGCCCCGGAGGACGCCCGCGTGCAGGTGCTCCATCTCACCGGGGCGGGCGAGGAGATCCTGGCCCAGGTCACCCGCAGCCGCCGGGCCGCCTTCAGGGAACGGCTCGCCGACTGGCCGGAGGACGACCTGGTCCGCTTCGCGGCGTACCTGGAGCGGTACAACGCGGGGTCGTCCCCCGAGTAGGGGCCGGTCACGCCCCGAGCGGTACGCGCACGCCGAAGAAGCGGGTGTCCAGCCGGTGCCGGAAGCCGAGGGTCTCATAGAGGCGGATGGCGCCGGTGTTGCCCGCGCCGGTGTGCAGGAACGGGCGCTCGCCGCGCTCGCGGATGCCGTGCGCGACGGCGAGGATCAGCCGGGTGGCCAGGCCCTCGCCCCGGAAGGCGGGGTCGGTGCAGACCGCGCTGATCTCGGTCCAGCCCGGCGGGTGCAGCCGTTCCCCCGCCATGGCGATCAGCGCACCGTCGCGCCGGAGGCCGAGGTAGGTGCCCATCTCGATGGTGCGCGGCATGAACGGGCCGGGCTGGGTGCGCGCGACGAGGTCCAGCATCTCGGGCACGTCGGCGGGGCCGAGCGGGACCGCCTCCGGGTCCGGGACGCCGGCCACGCCGTCGTCCGCCATCTGCACGCCGGCCACGTCGAAGGTGATCTCCCAGCCCTCCGGAACCGGGCCCCGGTAGCCGAGCAGGGGTACCTCGCCACCGGGTCCGGCGAGCGCGGCGATCCCGGCCCAGTCGGCGGGCTCGGGTGCGTCGGGCAGGGCCAGCCAGGGCGAGACCTCGACCGGGTACCGGAGCACCCGGCCGTGCCGCTCGGCGAAGTGGGCGTGCGGGCCGGTGAGGGAGGCGCGGGCGGCGTTGTCGAGCGGGTGCGGGGCCTTGGTGCCGGCGGGGCCGGGCTCCGCACCGGCCGGGGTGTCGGCCTCCCGGCCGTCGTACCGCGGGGAGACGTACGCCTCGGGCATCCTCACGTCCTCGTTTCGCTCGTCCTGCGCCGGCGCGGCGGAGCGCCGGCACTTGTCCCCAAGTACGGCGGCGGGACGGCTATTCCCGAGGGTGTCCGGAGTGTGGCCGAGGTCGCGTGCCGGGGCACTGACCAGGGGCGGGGGGTCCGTGGCGGGGGCGTACGGTTGAGCCATGAACGTCACCCGAGGCTTCACGGGCCGCCGGCGCGTCTCCCGTCCGGGACTGCCTCCCGGGCAGTACGACGCGGGCGACGACTGGCCCGTCCTGTCCGCCGAGGTCACCCCCGGCCTGGCTCCCGCCGACTGGTCCTTCCGCGTCGACGGCCTGGTGGAGCGGCCGCACACGTGGAGCTGGGACGAGGCAGAGGCCCTGCCCGGCTCCGAGTACGAGGGTGACATCCACTGTGTGACCGGGTGGTCCAAGTTCGGGGTGCGCTTCGGCGGGGTCTCGCTGGACACCTTCCTCGCTGTGGTGCGGCCACATGTGTCCGCCACCCATGTGCTGGCCCGCTCGCACACCGGCTACACCGCGAACCTGCCGCTGGCCGACCTCACCGGTGGCCGGGCCTGGATCGCCCGGGAGCACGACGGGGTGCCGCTGGCCCCGGAGCACGGCGGCCCGGCCCGGCTGATCGTGCCGCATCTGTACTTCTGGAAGAGCGTGAAGTGGATCGCCGGCCTCACCCTCCTCGATCACGACGAGCCGGGCTTCTGGGAGGGCAACGGCTATCACGAGCGGGGCAACCCGTGGGAGGAACAGCGGTACCGGGGTGACTGAGCAGATGTACGGGACGCCGGGGACAGCCGCCGCTCCCTCGGTCCGCTTCGCGGTGCCGGGCCGTATCGCGGTGAGCGAGCAGGTGGCAGCCGCCTGGCAGACGGCCACGCTGACCGAGGTACGGCGGGAGACGCCGTACGCGTCGACGTTCCGGCTCGCGGTGCCGGAGTGGGCGGGCCATCTGCCGGGACAGCACCTGATGCTGCGGCTGACCGCCGCCGACGGTTATGTGGCGCAGCGCCACTACTCCATCGCCTCCGCGCCGGACGACTCCGGGCACATCGAGCTGACCCTGGACCGGGTGCCGGACGGCGAGGTCTCCGGCTGGTTCCACACGGTGGCGCGGCCCGGTGACAGGATCGACGTGCGCGGCCCGCTGAGCGGCTTCTTCGCGTGGCCGGGCGACCGTCCGGCGCTGCTGCTGGGGGCCGGTTCCGGGATCGTCCCGCTGATGTCGATGGTCCGGCACCATCGCGGCCGGGGTCTGTCGGTTCCGCTGCGGATGCTGGTGTCGGCGCGCGGTCCGGAGGAACTGATCTACGCCGGGGAACTGGGGGCGGAGACGACGGCCGTGTTCACCCGGAACGCCCCGGCGGGTGTACCGGTGGGACGTATGTCGGCCGCACATGTGGCGCCGCTCCTGGCCGAGCAGCCGCCGGGCGGGTGGGAAGCCTATGTATGCGGCTCCAACGGCTTCGCCGAGCATGCCTCCCGTCTGCTCGTCGCGGCCGGTCAGCCGGTGGACCGCATCCGCATCGAGCGCTTCGGCTGAACCGGCGGGAGCCGGTGGCGCGCGGGATGCGCGAGGGGGCGTCGGGCGGGGTACCTGACGGGTGTGGACATGCGTACTCGGTCGCACCGCCCGCGTCGGCGGCACAATCCGCTGCGGCGGCGGTCGGACGTGGTGGAGGCGTGGGTGCTGGCCGTCGTCGCCGTCCTGCTCTGTGTGGCCGCGCCGCTGGCGGGGGCGGCGGCCGGGCTGTTCACCTACGACCGGGCGCGTACGCACGCCGAGGAGCAGCAGGCCGAGCGGCACGCGGAACGGGCCGTGGTGCTCGGCCGGCCCGCGTCCCGGCCCACCGTGCACGGCGACCGCGGCCACGGCTACCGGGCCGAGGTCCGCTGGACGGAGCCGGGCCGCCCGACGCGTACCGCCGTCGCCGACGTGCCGGCCGGGACGCGGGCCGGGGACACGGTGACCGTGTGGTTCGACAGCCGGGGGCGCGCGGTGGCGCCGCCGGCGAACGACGTGGCGGTCTGGCAGCACACCGTCGCGGTCGGCCTGGGCATGGCGGGCGGCACGGCCACGATCGTGCTCCTGGCCCATGCGGTGGAGCGTCGGATCGCGCTGCGGCACCGGCTGGCCGAGTGGGAACGCGCCTGGGCGCGCACCGGCCCGGCGTGGACACGACGACGCGCGTGATCGCCGCCGTACCGGCTATCCGCGCCGCGCCGTCACCAGCCGGGCGCGGGGACTGCCGTCGGCCCGCAGCCCGAACTCCGGGAGCGGCCGGAACTCCACGGTGAACCCGGCCAGCTCCAGTTCCCGGCGTACGTCACCGAGGCGGAACGCCCGGTAGTACATGACGAAGGGCGGCCGCCACACGGCGTTGCGCACCCGCATCACCGCGTCGAAGCCGAGCAGCATCCAGTACGCCGGGGTGGACGGCCGGGGCGGCGCCACCACCGGGAAGGCGAACCGCCCGCCCGGCCGCAGCGCCGAGTGGACCTGGGCGAAGAGGCCGGGCAGTTCACGGGGCAGGAAGTGCCCGAACGCTCCGAAGCTGACGACCAGGTCGAAGGCGTCGACGAACGGCAGCGCGCGGGCGTCGGCCCGCACCAGGGCGACGTCCTCCCCCTGTCCCCGCCGGGCCACGTCGAGCATGCCCGCGCTGAAGTCGACCCCGGTGACACTCCGACGGCACACCCCGCCCAGCACCGAGAGACCGGCTCCGGTGCCGCAGCACAGATCGAGCCCGTCCTCGAAGGGCCCCAGCGGCCCGAGCGCCTTACCCACCGCGTCCAGCACCGACGCGGGCGTCCGGAACGGCGTGTGGTCGAACTTGGGCGCCAGCAGGTCGTACCCCCGCTCCACGGACGACAGCGCCTGCACGGCCAGTTCACGCGTGGTGGGACCTTCGGGGCTGAACATGGCTCCAGCGTAGGGGGTACGTCTGCCGGATCAGGGGCGGCCGAGGAAGCCGGCGACGACCGCCGTGAAGCCGTGCCGGTCGTCCAGCCAGGGGTAGTGCCCCGCTCCGGGTTGGACGGCGAGCCGCGCGTCGGCGAAGAGTTCCGCGATTCCCGCGATGGCCTCGGGCGGGCTGTTCAGGTCGAACTCGCCGGTGAGCAGCAGGACGGGCGCGGTCACCTCGGTGAGCGCGGTGCGCGTGGCCGGCGGGTCGAAGGCGCCCTCCTCGCCGAAGCGGGTGACGGCCTCCATGTTCGCCGGGCGGCTCTCGGCATGGTGCCGCTGGGCCGTGGCGTCCCAACGGCCGTAGAAGAAGGGGCTGATGGCGTCCCAGTCCGTGCCGGTGCCCTGGGTGATGGCCTCCAGTGCGGCGAAGGCCGCCGGGAACCACGGTTCGTCCTTGCGGAGACGGGCGACCTGGCGCCTGCTCTCGCCCGTGATGTCCAGGCCGACCGCATGGGTGCTGGGTCCGATCAGGGCGAGGCGGCGCACCCGGTGCGGGTGGCGGGCGGCGTACTGCGTGGCGATGTTGGTGCCCGCGGAGTGGCCGAGCAGGTCCATCCGTTCCAGGCCGAGGTGGACACGGAGGGCCTCGATGTCGTCGACGAGCCGGTCGCAGCGGTAGGAGGCGGGGTCGTCGGGGGTCGCGGAGCGGCCGATGCCGCGCAGGTCGGGGACGGCCAGCCGCCGGTGCCCGGTCAGGCCGCCGAGGTCACCCAGGTAGCGGGAGTCGGTGGGGCCGCCGGGCACGCAGACCACCGGGTCACCGTCCCCCGCGCCGAGAGTGCGGTAGGCCAGCCGGGTGCCGTCGGGCGCGGAGTAGGTGGGCATGACGGGAAGTCTGCCCCGGCGGCCGTCACGGCGTAAGCCCTGTCAGTCCTTCAGGCGGTCCAGGGTGTTGCGGGTGTCCGTCTTCAGCCAGTCGGAGATCTCGTCGATCTTCGGGGGGTCCTTGTCGGGGTCGTACGAGGAGAGGTAGGCGCTGTAGGTCATCGTGTAGGTGACCCAGCCGTCGCGGACGGCGAGGGTGGCGTAGCGGGAGCCGGAGGAGGTGCCGGTGGTGGTGTCCTGGCTGACGAGGTACGCCTCGTCGCCGATGTCCTCGACCGCGTCGACGTCGTAACCGGTGTGGCTGCGCCCGTAGTTCTTCCAGGTGGCGGTGAACTCGGGCCCCGGGTCGGTCTTCTTGTGGAGGTCGACCTGGAGGGAGAGGTAGGCGTCGGCGTAGGAGGAGCCGGATTTCTTCAGGCTCGCGCTGCAGTAACTCTCCTCCAGCGCGCGGTCCTTGAGGGAGCTGTGGGTCGGGGTGGTGTCGCTCGCGGTGTACTCGTCCTTGAAGGAGCCGTAGTCCGCGCGGGAGCAGAGGTCGGAGGGGGCCGCGTAGCCGCGCAGGTCGGCCGCGTTCGCTGCGGCGCCGATCAGGAAGACGCCGGCGGCCCAGGCGGCGGAGGCCACGACCGCTCCGACGGCGGCCCAGAGCACCGCCCGTCCTGCGGCACCGCTTCCGCCGGCCGCGGGCGGGAACGGCGGGGGCCCGTACTGCGGGGGCTGGGCGTAGGGGTTCCCCGGCTGGGGTGCGACGGGCATCGTCGGCTGCTGGAACGGGCCCGGCGGAGGCGCCTGCGGGACCGGCGGCGCGGACTGGGGGCTCGGCGGAGTCGACTGCGGGCTCGGGTAGGGGTATGCGGTCGGCTGGGGCGGGACCGAAGGCGGCTGCGCGGGCGGTCCGGGCTGCGGCGGCCCGTCGGCGGGCTGCGCGGGCTGCTGCGGTGGCGTGGACATGTCGTGACGATAGGGCACAGTCGGCGCGCGGGTATCCCGCTCGACCGGGATCGTTACGGCATCCGGACACGGGTCATAGGGGCGGGGCACATGTGGCGCCACACCATGTGGCGCCACACCATGTGACACCCCACCATGTGGCGCCGCACCATGTCGCCCCGTCAGACGTCGACGCACGTAGGGGTGTGTTCACAGCCCACCCACAGCAGCCACCCAGGGAGCACCGCCGCATGGTCCCCGAGTGTGGCATCCGGGTTGCTCGGGTCAGCCGTCCGGCGCGGGCAGCTCGCCGCACCTCGCCGACCTTCCTACGTTGATCATATGAGCACCGGATTCTCACGTCGGGCGACCGTTTCCGTCTGTTCCCTGTGCATGGTGGGAGCGTTGGCCCTCGCGCCCGCGGCCGCCGCCACCGGAAGCGGCGGGGAACCCGCGCCGCCCGCACCACGGGCGGCCGTCCCGCAGCCGTCCCTGCTCTACGACTCCGGCGTCCAGGTGCGCCCCCGCGCCGGTGCTCCCGAGACCCCGCAGGTCTCGGCGCTGTCCTGGCTGGTGGCCGACGCCGGCAGCGGTGATGTGCTCGCCGCCGACGGGGCGCACCGCAAGCTGCCACCCGCGAGCACCCTGAAGACCCTGTTCGCTCTCACCGTCCTGCCGACGCTGCCCGCGACCCAGCAGCACAAGGTGAGTTACCAGGAGCTGGCCGACGTCGGCGAGGGCAGCAGCCTGGTCGGGGTGGAGGAGGGCCACACCTATCAGGTGGCGGATCTGTGGCGCGGCGTGTTCCTCAGCTCCGGCAACGACGCCGTGCACGTACTGGCGGCCCTGGACGGCGGTGTGGACACCACCGTCGCCAAGATGCAGGCCAAGGCCCGCACGCTGGGCGCGATGGACACCCATGTGATCTCCCCGGACGGCTACGACGCCCCCGGCCAGGTGTCCTCGGCGTTCGACCTGGCGGTGTTCGGCCGGGCCGGGCTGCACAACCCCGACTTCGCCCGGTACTGCTCCACCGCGCAGGCCGAGTTCCCCGGTGACGGCTGGCCGTTCGCCATCGAGAACACCAACCGGCTGCTGAGCGGCGAGGACGGTGTCGCCCCGTACCCCGGCATCATCGGGATCAAGAACGGCTACACCAGCAACGCGGGCAACACCCTGGTCGCCGCCGCCCGCCGGGGCGGCCGCACCCTGGTGGTCACGGTGATGAACCCTCAGGAGGGCGGCGGACTCGCCGTCTACGAGGAGGCCCGCCAACTGCTGGACTGGGGCTTCGCCGCCGCCGGCCGGGTGGACCCGGTGGGCTCGCTGGACGGGCTGCGCGCCACCCCGGAGCCCACGCACTCCGCGATCCCCGTCGCGGCCGCCACCTCCCCGGCACCGGACGACGACACCGACTGGACCCGTACCGCGACCATCGCCGGGATCGTCATTCTCGGCGCGGCCGGCGTGACCTTGGCCCTGCGGAGCAAGGGCGGCAAGGACACCGGAAGCGGCACCCGAGCCTGACCGGCGCGTACCCGCAGGTCAGGAGGCCAGGTCCAGCGCCGGTACGGTACGCACCGCGCCCACCGGCCGGCCCCCGCCCAGCAGGGGCGCGCCCGCGAACTCGGTGAGGAGGGCCGGGTCGATCCCGGCGTGGGCGAGGGCGGCCGCGGCGACGGGGACACGGGCCCGGTCGGCACCGTCCGCGATCTTCACGGCGATGGCGCGGCCGTCGGGCAGCGCGGCCACCTGGACGCCCTCGAAGCCGTCCTTGGCGAGCAGTCCGGGCACGGTCCGCATCAGCGCGGCCACGTCGCGGCGGACCCCGGAGGCCATCTCGGCGTGCTCGCGCATCGCGTCCGCCACGCGGGCCTCGGGCGTGCCGGGGGCGGCGGTGGTGATGCGGGCGAGGGCCCGGGCGAGGCCGTGCAGGGAGACGGCGAACAGGGGCGCGCCGCAGCCGTCGACGGTGACGTGGGCGACCCGCTGGCCGGTGAGGTCCTCGATCGTGTCGGCGACGGCCCGCTGGAGGGGGTGGGCCGGGTCGAGGTAGTCGTCCAGGGACCAGCCGTTGAGCTTGGCGGTCCACAGCATGGCGGCATGCTTGCCGGAGCAGTTCTGTGCGAGCCGGGAGGGGCCCCGGCCCTCGCGGACCCAGGTGTCGCGGACGACGGGGTCGAACGGCATGTCGGGGGTGTTGCGCAGCTCGGCCTCGGTGAGTCCGGCGAGGTCCAGGATGCGCCGGGTGCCGTCGAGGTGGCGTTCCTCCCCGGAGTGGCTGGCGGCGGCCAGGGAGAGGAGGTCGCCGTCGAGGGGCAGGCCCGCGCGGAGCATGGCGACGGCCTGGAGCGGCTTGAGCGCCGAGCGCGGGTAGAAGGCGGCCTCGGTGTCACCGAGCCGCAGTCGCACCCCGCCGTCGGCGTCGAGGACGAGGACCGAGCCGTGGTGGACGCCCTCGATCACTCCGCCGCGCACCAGGTGGGCGACGGGGGTGTGACCGGGTTCGCGGAGAGCGGGGGCCTCGAGGATCGCGGGGTCGGGAACGGCCTGGGCACGGGTCACGCGTCGGCTCCGGTGGTGTCGGGGCCGCCCGGTACGGGCAGCGCCGGGGGTGTGGCGGTGCCCGCGGGGCGGACGATTCGGGTGAGGGTCGTGGCGACCCGGTCGAGGTGGTGGGTCATCGCGGCGACGGCGTCGCGTTCGGAGCCCGCGACGAGCGCGTCGAGGAGGGTTCGGTGCTCGCGGTCGGACTGCTCGCGGCGCCCGCCCAGTTCGGTGAGGAAGGCCGACTGGCGGGCGAGGGCGTCGCGGATCTCCTCGATCACCTTGCGGAAGACCGGGTTCCGGGCGGCCTCCGCGACGGCGAGGTGGAACAGGGTGTCCATGGCGACCCAGGCCGCGGTGTCCGTCTCCCGCTCCATGCGGTCCAGGAGCTGGGTCAGCCGGTCCAGGTCCTCCGGGGTGCGGCGCCGGGCCGCGTACCCCGCGACCGGCACCTCGATGTGCCGGCGGACCTCCAGCAGGTCACTGGCCGCGTAGTCGCCGAAGGTGGGGTCCTGAACGGCGTCGGCCGTGACGAACGTGCCCCGGCCGGTACGCGAGACCGTGAGCCCCATGGTGTGCAGGGCGCGCAGGGCCTCGCGGACGACGGGCCGGGAGACCTCCAGGGTGCGGCACAGCTCGGCCTCGGAGGGCAGCTTGTCCCCGATCGCGTACTCGCCGCGCTCGATGGCGCCGCGGAGGTGGCCGAGGACCGCCTCCAGGGCGCTGACACGCCGGGGGGCCGGACCACCTGTCTGGCTGTCTGACAGGTTCACTGGGCGATCGTGCGGTCTGAGGCCAGAACCTGTCAAGGCGTGACGATCCGGGACGCGCACGGGGTGCGGACGCCCGGCTTGTCCGGACGTCCGCACCCCGTGCGGTGGCGTGCTCGCCTCAGTTGCTGAGCGTGCCGGTGGCCAGCAGGCCGATCAGCGCCACGCCGACGACGATCCGGTAGATCACGAAGGCGTTGAACGAGTGCTTGGCGACGAACTTCAGCAGCCAGGCGATGGAGGCGTAGGCGACGACGAAGGAGACGACGGTGCCGACCGCCAGCGGGGCGGCGCTCACACCGGCGCCGAGGGCGTCCTTCAGCTCGTAGACACCGGCGCCGGTGAGGGCCGGGATGCCGAGGAAGAAGGAGAGGCGGGTGGCGGCGACCCGGTCGAGGTCGAGGATGAGCGCCGTCGACATGGTGGCGCCGGAGCGGGAGAAGCCGGGGAAGAGCAGCGCGAGGATCTGCGAGCAGCCGACCAGCATCGCGTCCTTGAACGAGGTGTCGTCCTCGCCCCTCTTGTGGCGGCCCATCTGGTCGGCGGCCCACATGACGCCGGAGCCCACGATCAGCGAGCCGGCGACGACCCAGAGGGAGGCGAGCGGGCCGTCGATCAGCGGCTTGGCGGCCAGTCCGACGACGACGATCGGGACGGTGGCCGCGATCACCCACCAGGCGAACTTGTAGTCGTGGCGGTAGCGCTCCTCCGGGTGGAACAGGCCCCGGAACCAGGCGCTGACGATCCGCTTGATGTCCTTGAAGAAGTACACGAGCACGGCCGCGATGGCGCCGACCTGGATCACCGCGGAGAACCCGACCACGGACTTGTCGTCCACAGGGATGCCCATGAGCCCCTCGGTGATCTTCAGATGGCCGGTGGAGGACACCGGGAGGAACTCGGTCACCCCCTCCACTACGCCGAGGACGACGGCCTGACCGACAGAGATGGCACTCATGGATTCCAGTTCTGGGGAGAGGGGGTCGACGGCGGTGCGGACACGCCTTGGCGCGCCCGTACGGCACCGGCGCGGACCGCTCCGGAGTGCCGCCCGCGCGTACGGCAGCGTAGAGGCACCCGGGGTGTGGGACGGAACGCGGCCACGCGCGCGCCGGGCGGAACCCGGCTCCCTCACAACGACTTCTTACCGTCGGTGCCCGTATTGCCCAGGGAAGTGAGGATCACCAGTTCTTCTCGAAGAGCTGCGCCACCTCGGCGATCCGGGCCTCGTCGCGGCGGTAGTAGGTGCGCAGCAGCCGGCGGCGAGTGCGCAGCAGGCCGAGTCGGGCGAGGAAGTCGAGATGGGCGGCAGCCGTACGGCGGGGCACACCGAGTTTGGCGGCGACGGCGCGCGAAGTGACGCCGGTGCCGAGGGGGTCGAGGCTCGCCGGGGGGAAGTGGGCGTGCGGGTCCTTGAGCCAGTGCAGGACCGTCTGCCGGATACGGCCCGAGGGAGTGCCCATCACGCCTGCGCCTCCCTCCCCCGGCCCCGGGGCTGCTTGTGTCCCGTGGTCCCACTGTGGCGCAGGCGACGGGGGCGCGTCCGGCTCTCGGGACGGGTTGTCCGGTACCGGACGGCGGGCGGTGCGGGGGCGTTGCCGGGGCGGGGTGAGGCCGGAGGGCCGGGACCGCCCGGACGGCGGCTTGCTTCCGTACTAGTTGCACAGTCAACGATTGGCTGGATCGGTGCTACCGTGCGGGTATGGCAGTGAAGACGGGTGAGGGCGCCCGGCTCGAAGAACGTTGGCGGGACATCCTCGCGGTGCACGCGCGCACCATGTGCGAGATAGACCGAGCCCTGCATCCGCACGGGCTGGGTGCCAGCGACTTCGAGGTGCTGGACATCCTGTCGGCGGAGACGCCCGTGGAGGGCGACCACTGCCGGGTGCAGAACCTGGTCGGCCGGGTCCACCTCAGCCAGTCCGCGCTCTCGCGGCTGATCGGACGGCTGGAGAAGGAAGGGCTGGTCGAGCGCTCGGTGTGCGTGGAGGACCGGCGCGGGGTGTGGGTGAGCCTCACCCGCCGGGGCCGCGAACTGCACGCGGAGGTGCTGCCGCTGCAGCGCGGGGTGCTGGAGCGGATGCTGGCGGAGTCTTCGGACTGACCCGCTGGCTCACACATAGGTGCAGGGCACATAGCCGCTTGGCACACAGCTGCTGGGCACATGTGTGCCGCCCACACCGGCGCTAGGCACATGTGCGCTGCCCACATGGGTCTGCGACACATCAGCGGCCGCGCACCCCCACACCCGCAGACACACCCGTATGGCGAAGCCGCCCATGTGCGACTCCGCCATACGTCAGGCGGTTCAGCGCGCCAGCAGTGAGCGCACGCCCTGCGAGGTCAGCGTCAGCCCGTGCTCCGAGCTGCCGTCGATGGTGAGCGACAGCTCCTCCTCGGGCCACTGGGAGGCGAGGGCGCCGAGCTGGATGAGGCGGTAGCGGGAGACGGAGGGCAGCAGCCCGGCCATCTCCAGTTCCGAGGTGAAGACGGGTACCACCTGCTCGCCACCGGGCTGCTCGAGCACCGGCAGGGCGACCATGGTGGAGTCGGCACCCTCCGCGTCCACGGCCTCGTCGGGCATCGGGACGAGCACGTCGCTGTGCGCGAGGGTCTCAAGGGCGGCCTGGTCGTCGGTGTTGACGGCCAGCACGTCCAGCGCCTGCTGGGCGGGCGTCGGCGTCGGAAGGTCGTCGTGTGCGGGTGTCTCCATGGCACATCCCCAGGTAGTGCGGTCGTACGGGCTCACGCTGGACCGGGGCCCGAGCGCGCTCCCGGCCGCGTACCCATCCGGAACCGGACCATGCGCACGGTTTTCGGCGGGCCGGAGCCCTTCACAAGCGGTTCACCCGATCGGACGGCGGTCGGCCGCGCCCCTCAGGGCCCGCCCTCGCCCAGCAGCTCGTCCACCGTGGTGACGCGGGCGAGAGGGCGGTACAGGTCCAGCACGTGCAGCGCCTTGGCGTGCGCCTCGTCGTCCACGCCCGCGCAGGCGTCCGCGACGACCACCACCTCGGTCCCCGCGTCGGCGGCGGCCAGGGCGGTGCTGAGGACGCAGCACTCGGTGCTGACCCCGGCCAGGACCAGCCGCGAGTCCGGTGCGAGGCGGGCGGCGAGTTCCGGGGTCCACTTGCCGAAGGTCTCCGCGTCCAGCACCGGAGCGTCCAGGTCCGCGAACTCCGGCGTCAGCCGCCACAGCTCCGCGTCGGGCGGCTGACGGGCGAAGGGCCACTGCTCGTAGTAGGCGCGCCAGACCCCGGTGGGCCGGGCGGGGGCGAGGAAGCGGGTGAAGACCACCCGGTCCGCGAACGCGGGCAGCAGCCGTGCCACCCCCGCCGCCGCCTCGGCATAGCGCGGGGTGGCCCAGGGGCTGCCCGGTTCGGCGAAGACGCGCTGCATGTCGATGACGGCGAGCAGCCCCGGCACCGGCATCACGCCCCGTACATCCCCTGGACCGGGGCCGGGCTCGGCGGAAGTGCCTCCTGGGCGCGGACCCGCCTCCGGCCCAGGAGCAGGGTGCCGAGGAAGGCGAGGGCGAGGGCCACGAGGACGCCGAGGTTGGCGGCGGCCCACTGGCCGGACCGGCCGCCGAGGCCGAGCGGGCCCAGGAGATAGCCCTGCCAGCTCAGCCAGCCCGCGGCGGTGTTGGTGACCAGGCCCCAGCCGATCACGGTGGCGCCGACGGTGAGGACGAGGGGCAGGGCGCGGGCGTCGCCGTAGCGCCCGTCGGGGCGGAACAGGTCGCCCTCGTCGTAGTCCCGGTGGCGCAGGGCGAGGTCGGCGAGCATCACGCCGCACCAGGCGGCGATCGGGACGCCGAGGGTGGTGAGGAAGCCCATGAAATCGCTCAGGAAGGCCCCGCCGAAGAACACGATGTACAGCGAGCCGGCGATCATCAGGACGCCGTCGACGAGGGCGGCCAGGTAGCGCGGCACACGCAGTCCGGCGGAGAGCAGGGCGAGGCCGGAGGAGTAGATGTCCAGCACCGCGCCGCCGACCAGGCCGAGCACGGCGACCAGGGCGAAGGGGACGAGGAACCAGGTCGGCAGGAGGGTGGTCAGCGCGCCGATGGGGTCGGCGGCGATGGCGTGGCTCAGCTCGTCGGAGGACCCGGCGAGCAGCAGGCCGAAGACGAGCAGGAGCAGCGGGGCGGCGGAGGCGCCGAGGGTGGTCCAGCCGATGACGCCGCGGCTGGAGGAGGAGCGCGGGAGGTAACGGGAGTAGTCGGCGGCGGCGTTGACCCAGCCGAGTCCGAAGCCGGTCATCATGAACACCAGCGCGCCGATGAACTGCTGGGGCGAGCCCGCCGGGACGGCGCTGACGGTCGGCCAGTGGACGTGGTCGGCGACGAGGGCGACGTAGACCAGGGTGAGCACGCCGGTGACGACGGTGATCACGGTCTGCAGGCGCATGATCAGGTCGAAGCCGATGACGCCGCCGACCACGGTGAGCGCGGCGACGACGAGCAGGGCCACGGCCTTGGTCTCGGCGCCGCCGCCCCAGCCGAGCCGGCTGAAGACGGTGGCGGTGGCGAGGGTGGCAAGAGTGGCGAGTACGGTTTCCCAGCCGACGGTGAGTATCCAGGAGATGACGGACGGCAGGCGGTTGCCGCGTACTCCGTAGGCGGCGCGGCTGAGCACCATGGTGGGCGCGGACCCGCGCTTGCCGGCTACGGCGATGAGGCCGCACAGCAGGAACGACGCGACGATGCCGAGGACTCCGGCGGCGAGGGCCTGCCAGAAGGAGATGCCGAAGCCGAGAGCGAAGGCGCCGTAACTGAGGCCGAGGACGCTGACGTTGGCGCCGAACCAGGGCCAGAAGAGGGTGCGCGGGGTGCCCTTGCGGTCCGCGTCCCCGATGACGTCGAGGCCGTGGGTCTCCAGTTGGATCTGGCGGCCGTCGGCTCCGCTCTCCTGGGGGTGCTGCGGCTGCGTCATCGGCGACCTACCTGTCCTGACGTGTCGCGTCCACGCTAGGCGGGTGGGTGGAGGGGTGCAAGGAACGACCCGGCGTCAGCCGGTGGGCCGGACGTAGGCGTTGGGGCGGCAGAGGGTGGGCAGCCCTCGCCGTCTTCGCCGACCTCGGCACCCTCTTCCCGGCCACCGCCTGACATCCCCTCACGTCCCAAAAAGTTGCTTCACCGTACACGCATCTGCATAATGAGCTTATGCATAAGCGGGTTATGAACAGCGGTCCCGCCGAAATCACCGCCGGGACCTCCGCCGAGGATCTGATGATCGCCGTGGAGCAGCTCGTCCGTCATGTACGGCGCAGCGCCACGGCCGGCGGGCTCAGTACCGCCGCCTCCTCGGTGCTCGGCCGGCTGGGCCGTGAGGGGCCGCAGCGGCTGACCGAGCTGGCGCGGGCGGAGAACGCCACCCAGCCGAACATGACCCAGCTCGTCACCCGCATGGAGCGTGCGGGTCTGGTGCGGCGCGTCGCCGACCGCACGGACCGGCGGGGCGTGCTGGTGGAGGTCACCGAGCTGGGCGAGCAGGTGTTCCGGGAGCGCCGGGCCGAGCGGGCCGAGGCGCTGGGACAGCTCGTCGGTGAACTGTCCGAGCCGGAGCGGCAGGCCGTGCGGGTCGCGCTGCCGGCCCTGGCCCGCGCGATACAGGAGCGTTCCTGAGCCACCCGTCGGATCTCTCCGGCGCCGCCGCGGCAGGGCCGGGGAGAGCGACTCGACTGGAGAGAAGCGGTAATGAGTGCACCGCGTGAAAGGGCCGCGAGCCCGTTCCGGCAGCCGAAGGCCGTGTGGGCCGTGGCGTTCGCCTGCGTGATCTCGTTCATGGGCATCGGGCTCGTCGACCCGATCCTGCCCGCCCTGGCCGACAGTCTGCACGCCACGCCGAGCCAGGTGTCCCTGCTCTTCAGCAGCTATCTGATCGTGACGGCCGTCGCCATGCTGTTCGTCGGCTGGTTCTCCAGCCGGTTCGGCGCCAAGCGCACCCTGGTCGTCGGCCTCGCGGTGATCGTGGTCTTCGCGGCGCTGGCCGGGTGCACCGACTCGATCAACGGCATCGTCGGCTTCCGGGCCGGCTGGGGGCTGGGCAACGCCCTCTTCATCGCCACCTCGCTCGCCGTCATCGTCGCCTCGGCCAGCGGCGGCTTCGGCGGCGCGATCATCCTGTACGAGACCGCGCTCGGCCTCGGCATCGCCGTCGGGCCGCTGCTGGGCGGGGAGTTGGGGGCGATCAGTTGGCGCGGGCCGTTCTTCGGAGTGGCCGCGCTGATGGCCGTGGCGCTGCTCGCCACGCTGGCCTTCGTCCCCTCGATACCGAAGCCCGCCCGGCCCACGTCACCCATCGCGCCGCTGAAGGCGCTGCGGCACCGGGGGCTGCTGACGATGGGCATCATGGCGCTGCTCTACAACTGGGGCTTCTTCACCATGCTGGGCTACGCGCCCTACCCGATGAAGCTGAGCGCCCATGAGCTGGGCCTGGTCTTCACCGGCTGGGGTCTGCTGGTGGCCGCGTTCAGCGTGTTCTTCGCCCCGCGCCTCCAGGCCCGCTTCGGCACCGCGCCGGTGCTGTACGCCAACCTGCTGGGCCTGGGCGTCGTGATGGCGGTCATCGCGGCCGGGGTGGGCAGTCCGACGGTGGTGATCGTGGCGGTCATCGTGTCCGGGGCGTTCATCGGTATCAACAACACGCTGACCACGCAGGCCGTCATGCTCGTCTCCCCCGTCGAGCGTCCGGTGGCGTCCTCCGCGTACGGCTTCCTGCGGTTCATCGGCGGTGGTCTCGCGCCGTTCGTCGCGGGCAAGCTGGCGGACGCCACCGAGCTGAGCGTGCCGTTCTACCTGGGCGCGGCGACGTTCGTGCTGGCCATCCCGGTACTGGCCAGCGGGCACGGGCTGCTGCGGAAGGCGGAGGAGCGGCCGGAGGAGGAGCCGGTCGCCACGCCCTCGCTCACCGCTGTGGGTACGCCCGTCGAGGCGGGGGTGCCGCGGGTCATCGTGGCGGTCGGCGCGCACGGCGGGGCGCCCGCCATCGTGGACGCGGCGGCGCGGCTGGCGCGGGAGACCGGCAGCCCGCTGGAGGTCGTGCACGTCCGGGAGACGGTCGTGGTGGAGGAGCAGGCGGTGGAGCCGGAGAGTGCCGAGGAGGCACGGGCGGCCGTGTCCGCCCATCTCGCCCGGCTGGCCGCGCACGGCGTGACCGCGTCGGGGCAGGTGCTCACCAGCGTCGGCGACCATGCCGCCGCCGGGCGGGTGCTGGCCGAGCACGCGGCGCGGGTGGGCGCGCGGGCGGTGGCGGTGGGCCGTTCGCCGCGCGGGCCGCTGGCCCAGTTCGCGGACGGCAGCATCACCTCCGCCCTCGCCCACGGCGCGCCCTGCGACGTGCTGTTGGTGGACGCGGAGTCGGTGCCCCGGCAGTTGACCGAGGGCGCGCTGGCGGAGCTGCGCGACAGCGCGGTCTGAGCGGCGTACGGCGAAGGGGGCCATGGCGTGGAGAGCCATGGCCCCCTTTTTTCGGGGTCTCAGCTTTTCGGGGTCTCAGCGGGGCAGCAGTCCGTTGATCTGGTCGTGGACCGCCGCGCGGGCGGCCGGGATGTCGCTCAGGAGCGTCGGTTCGAGCACCGACAGCGGCTCCTCGGGGTCGGTGCCGCACTCGGTGCTCTCGCTGACGACCTCGTAGCCGTCGCGTACGGCGATGTTGAGCCGGTGGCGGCCATCGCCGAGGGCGTGCAGGGCGGAGGCGACGACCAGGGGAGGCCGTCCGCCCGGCTCGCCCTCGTGCTTGCGGTAGGCGCTGGCCACGGGGGTGCGCCAGCGCAGGCTGAGCAGGACGGGGCTCTTGGCGACGACCTCGGCGAGGTCGGTGTCGTACACCCCGGTGGAGGTCAGGACCGTGGCGCGGGTCTCCAGGACGAGGGCCGCCGGGAGGAGGCAGCGCAGGGTGCTGCCCGCTATGTTGCCGCCGACCGTGGCCGCGCGGCGTACGGCGCCGGTGCCGACCGAGCCCGCCGCGCGGCGCAGCACCTCGGGGACGCGGTCGTCGACGCGGCTGAGGACGACGGCGCCGCCCAGTTCCCCCGGGCCGAGGACGTTGGCCTCGGGCAGTTCGCGCAGCGACACGGCCTGGGCCGGGAACCCGTCGCGCTGCCAGGTGGCCCAGACCAGGGTGGCGCCGCCTATCGGCACGGCTCCCTCGGCCAGGTGTTCCCGCGCTTCGGACACGGACGTGGGCAGACGCAGCAGCACAGTGGCAACCTGCCTTTCCTCGGGGGTCCGGCGAACGGCCGCCTCCGCCGCCACGGGCATTCTCGCCGCCTTCGAAGGGGCGCGTACAGGGCTCATGGTCGCGCGCCTGCTGCGCCCCTTCGCGCCCCGTCGCGCCCCTTCGACGCAGCCGGCGGCATGCGTCAGGGGAGGCGCGCCACCCCTGCGTAGATCCCGCTCTTCTCGTCCGCCGGGGCCTCGCCGTCCTTGAACCACTCGGTGGCCGTGACGAGGCCGGGCTCGACCAGTTCGAGCCCCTCGAAGAAGCGCTCCACGCCCGCGCGGTCGCGGAAGCCGAGCCGGATGCCGCCCTTGGCGTACTCGGCCGTGACCTGCGCCGACAGCTCCGGGAAGATGTCGGAGGAGGCGTGCGAGAGGACCAGGTAGCTGCCCGGGGGCAGGGTGGCGAGGAGGTTGGAGACGAGCCCGTACGGGTCCTGGTCGTCGTTGATGAAGTGCATCAGGGCGATCAGGGACAGGGCGATGGGCCGGTCGAAGTCGAGCGTCTGGCGGGCGTTCTTGATGATCGAGGCCGGGTCGCGGACATCGGCCTCCACGTACTGGGTGGCGCCCTCGGGGCGGCCGACCAGCAGCGCCTCCGCGTGCCGCAGCACGATCGGGTCGTTGTCGGTGTAGACGATCCGGGCGGTCGGCACGATCCGCTGGACGATCTGGTGCAGGTTCGGCTCGGTCGGGATGCCGGTGCCGATGTCGAGGAACTGGTCGACCCCCTGCGCGGCGAGCCAGGCGACCGCGCGGTTCATGAAGGCGCGGTTCTGGCGGGCGCCGTCCCGCGCCTCGGCGGGCAGCCGCTCCCCCACCGCCTCGTCCACGGGGTAGTTGTCCTTGCCGCCGAGCAGCCAGTCGTATACCCGCGCGGGGTGGGCCGTGCTGGTGTCGATCTGCCGGGGGCCGGGGGTGCCGGTGGTCATGGGCGGGCTCCGTCATGATTCTGGCCGGTGCGAACACAGACGATCATCGAGTGATGCTCGTCATTCTGCATGCGGGGCACGGGAGTTGACCAGGTGGGTGACCGGCGGCGGTCACCCCCGCGACCGGGTGTGACCCATGACCGACCCTGCCCTCCAGGTTTCGAAAGTATTAGCTGATAATTTGTGAAGCTCGCGGGCAGACACGGGGCCAGGGGGTAACAAATTGGCCGTCGGTGCCACCGTGATGGTCACCGATTCCGGCCGGTCCGTCTGCCCACGCGAGCAAGGCCGAGTGGGGAGGGAGACCTGTCGTGACCGAGGCAGGGCAGGGGGCTGACCCCGAGGACGCCAAAGATGCCGAGGACGCCCATGACGGCGCCCGGCGTGGGCGCGGCCGGCGCGCGGCGCCGAGGCGGACGTGGGGACGCCGTGCCCAGGGGCCGGACCGGCGGGAGCCCGAAAACGCCCCGGACCCGGCCGTGTTCGAGCCCGAGGCCACCATGCAGCTCCGGGTCGGCACCGTGCGCCCCGACGAGACGATGCAGCTCAAGATCGTCGACCTGGACGGCATCCGCCCCGCGCTGAAGCCCGAGCCGAAGGCCACCGAGGAGGCAGGCGCCCCCCAACCCTCCCGCGTCCTGGCTCCGCTACTGACCGTCCTCGCCGTACTGCGCCGCCTCCTGGCCCCGGTCACCGCCCGGCTCGCCCCGTACGCGGCGCTCGCCGCGCCGTACGTCCGCAGGCTGCGCCCGGAGTATCCGCGTCCGGGCCGGGAGGACTGGCGGCGCTGGATACCGTCCTGGCGCCAGTGGCTCGCGGGCTGGCTCGCCGTGGCCGGCCTGTCCGGCCTCGTCCTGACCGTGGCCTACGCGGCGACCGACGTCCCCGCCAACCTCAACTCCTACGCCACCCAGCAGGACAACGTCTACTTCTGGTCCGACGGCACCCCGATGGCCCGCACCGGGTGGGTGCGCCGGCAGGCGATGCCGCTCAAGGACATCCCGGAGGGGGTGCGCTGGGCGGTGCTGGCGGCGGAGAACGAGAGCTTCTACTCCGACCCCGGCATCTCCGCCAAGGGCATCACCCGCGCCCTGTGGCGCACGGTCGGCCAGGGTGACACCGAGGGCGGCTCCACCATCACCCAGCAGTACGTCAAGAACGTCTATCTCAACCAGGACCAGACCCTCGGCCGCAAGCTCACCGAGGCGATGATCGCCCTCAAGCTCGACAACCGGATGAGCAAGGACAAGATCCTGGAGGGCTACCTCAACACCAGTTGGTTCGGCCGCGGCACCTACGGCATCCAGCGCGCCTCCCAGGCGTACTACGGCAAGGACGTCAGCAAGCTGAACCCCAGCGAGGCCGCCATGCTCGCCTCGCTGCTCAAGGGCGCCGGACTGTACGACCCGACGCTCAGCGCGGCCAACCACCGCCGGGCGGTGGAGCGGTGGTCGTGGATTCTCGACCGCATGGTCACGATCGGCAAGCTGTCCCCGGCCGAGCGCGCCACCTACACCAAGTTCCCCGAGCCGATCAAGACGCTCCAGATCTATGACACGGGCAAGCAGAGCGACTACCTGGTGGAGCTGGCGTCGAGCTACGCCAGGAAGAACGCCCACCTCTCGGACAAGGAGTTCGACCTCGGCGGCTATCAGATCTACACCACCTTCGACCGCAAGCGGGAGAGCGAGCTGACCGACGCGGTCACCAAGGCCCGCAAGGACGCCCTGAAGAAGGACCCCAAGGCCGCGCGCACCGCCCACTACGGCGCCGCCTCGGTCGCCACCGACGGCCGGATCGTCGCCGTCTACGGCGGCCCCGACCACCGCAAGCAGGGCTACAACGAGTCCAACGCCACCACCGTGCCCGCGGGTTCGGCCTTCACACCCTTCGTCTACGCGGCGGGTCTGGAGAACGGTGTGCGCAAGACCCGCGAGGGCCCGGCCACCCCGGTCACCCCGGAGTCGGTGTACAACGGCGACGACGCGGTGCCCGTCACCACCCCCGAGGGCCCCTACTGGGACCGCAGCGGCAAGAAGGTCGCCGCGCACAACGACGGCAAGCGCTCCTACGGGCCGATCTCCCTGCGCCAGGCGCTCGCCCGCTCGGTGAACACGCCGTTCATGCAGCTCGGCATGGACACCGGGCTGGCGAAGGTGAAGGCCACCGCCAAGGCGGCCGGACTCCTGCCGTCCAGCCTGGGCCCGGCGACGCCCAACCTGTCGCTCGGCACCTCCACGCCCAGCACGATCCGCATGGCCAGCGGCTACGCGACCTTCGCGGCGGACGGCCGGCACACCGAGCCGTACTCGGTGCGCCGGGTCACCCGCAACGGCGCCGGGGTACGCCTCGACGCGCCCGACCGGCGCCGGGCGGTACGCCCCGAGGTCGCCCAGCAGGTCAGCGAGGCGCTCGCGGACAACTTCCGCACCTTCCATCCCACCCCCGCGGCGACCACCCCGGCCGCGGGAAAGGACGGGACCACCGACAAGGACACCGCGCTCTGGTACACGGGCACCCTCAGATCGGTGTCGACCGCGATCGTCGTCTACCGCATCGACCTGGGCAAGAGCCTGGAACCGCTGCCGCTGGACGGTCTGGCCGGAACGCGCGAGAACAGCGTGCCGTTCGGAATCTGGTCGCAGGCCGTGGGTGTCGGCTGAGCCCCGCCGCCGCCCCGGCCCACCCCCTCCCGGCTCCTCAACCCGCAACCCGCCCCGGAGATCGATCCGTATGAAGTCGTCGAGCACAGGCCGCCGTCGCAAGGCACGCAACCCCGAGGGCGGCCGTGTCACGCGTCCCGCCGTCCTCGCGCTGGCCGTACTGCTCGTGCTCGTCTCCACGGTCACGGGGTACCTGCTGCTGGACCACGAGGACGGCACGGCCTCCGCGGTCTCCCCCGCCCATGGACCCGCCCCGTCCGCGGAGCCGGAGTGGGACGGGAAGACCAAGGTGCTCGGGGACGGCTCCACGTCCTACACCGGGCCGCAGAAGGGCACGTTGAAGCCCGTACGGCTCAAGCCCGGTGAGAAACCGCCCCAGTTCGTCGTCTTCTCCTGGGACGGCGGGCTCGAGGGCAGCGACCATCTCTTCTCGCACTACCGTCAACTGGCCAAGCAGTACGACGCCCATATGACGTTCTTCCTGACCGGCATCTACCTGCTGCCCAAGGCCAAGAAGAACCTCTACCACCCGCCGCAGCACTCCCCCGGCGCCGCCGCCATCGACTACGCCACCGACGAGCACATCCGCGAGACCGTGGAGCAGTTGCGCAAGGCGTACGAGGACGGCAACGAGATCGGCACCCACTTCAACGGCCACTTCTGCGGCGCCAAGGGCGGCGGCGACTGGAGCGTGACGGAGTGGAAGAGCGAGATCGACCAGTTCTTCTCGTTCGTCGAGCACTGGAAGACCAACACCGGTAACAAGGACGTCGAACCGCTGCCCTTCGACTTCAAGAAGGAGGTCACCGGCGGCCGGGCGCCCTGCCTGGAGGGCCAGAAGAACCTGCTCAAGGCCATCAAGAGCTACGGCTGGCGCTACGACGCCAGTTCCGCGGGCGACTTCCAGATCTGGCCGGCGAAGAAGGACGGCATCTGGGACTTCCCGCTCCAGATGCTGCCCTACGAGTCGGGCAAGTACCAGGGCCTGTCCATGGACTTCAACTTCCTGTACAACCAGTCGGACGGCGAGACGCAGGGCAACCCGGCCGAGTTCCCCAAGTGGGAGCAGCAGACGGTCGATTCGTACATGGCCGGTTTCAACCGGGTGTACTACGGGAGCCGGGCGCCGCTGTTCATCGGCAACCACTTCGAGGACTGGAACGGCGGCATCTACATGCGGGCCATCGACCAGGTGGTCAAGAACGTGTGCACCAAGAAGGGCGTGAAGTGCGTGTCCTTCAAGGAACTGGCCGACTGGATGGACGTCCAGACACCGCAGACGCTGGCGCGGCTGCGCACCCTGGACCCCGCGCAGTCGCCGGACTGGTCGTCGGTCGTCAAGTGACCTGTGAAACAGTCTGGTTCCACTTGTGCGTCCCGTCTTCACACCTGCCGCACACGGCATGCGAAGATGCGTTCGCCCGGTCTCTGTCACCGGAGTCCCGGTCTGTGTACCGGCGTAGAGGGGAACATCATTGAAGTCAAGGAAATTGAGCCGTAAGCGGAGCCGCGCCACCATAATCTCGGCGGCGGCCGCCTCCGTGGTGGCGGGCGTCGCCCTGCTGCCGAACTGGAGCGCGGGCGCGGCGGTCACCGACGACCCGACCGTCGACACGGCGACCAAGGCGACCTTCCAGAAGCTGGCGGACGCGGTCTTCACCGACCGCACCCAGGCTCTGGTGGGCGGCGCTTCGGAGGGCCGCAAGCAGCGGACCTCCGGTTTCTCCGGCGATGTGCGCCTGTCCGGCACGCAGTCGCGCCAGGAGGACTCGGCGCTCAGCCAGCTTCGCGGCCGCAAGAGCCGTCTGGCCGCGCTGGGTGAGCAGTACAGCGCGGGCAGCACCACCGTGAAGCTGGACGCCACGCAGGTCAAGGGCCGGCGCGCCACGGTGGCCGTCACCGAGACCACGTCGCTCACGTACAAGAAGACCACGGGCAACGAGCCCCCCACCACGGGGTTCCAGGCGCACCACGAGCTGACCTTCCAGGCGGACCGCGGTGGCAACTGGCAGCTCACGCGCATCAAGGACACCGATGAGGGTTACCTCGCGGTGAACCAGGTGGCGAAGCCCGAGGTCGCCAAGGTCACGGTCAAGGCGGACGACAGCCCGCCGGACGCGCCCCGCGCGGCCACCACGCGGCCGGCTCCGGCGAAGCCGAAGACCCTGACCGGTGCGGCCTACGACTACAAGGCCATGGTCGCGTACGCGACGAAGTACTGGAGCAACTACAACACCGCGTACCCGAACTTCAACGGGGCCGGCGCGGGCGGTGACTGCACCAACTTCGTCAGCCAGTCGCTGAAGGCGGGTGGCTGGAAGCACGTTCCCGGTTACACGAACGACTTCCACAACTGGTTCGGTACCGCCGACATCCAGTCGGACTCCTTCGTGGGTGTGAACGAGTTCTCCTGGTTCGCGCTGTCCTCGAAGCGGGTCACGAGCCTTGCGAATGTCTACCAGGCCGACATCGGCGATGTCATCCAGATGGACTTCAACAAGGACGGGTCCAAGGACCACACGATGATCGTCACCAAGCGCGACGCCCAGGGCGTGCCCTACGTGACGTACCACTCCACCAACACCTACAACCGGTCGGTGGCCAGCCTCGTCGCGTCCTACCCGACGGCGGCGTTCTACGCCTACCGCACCTGATGAGGTGAGCGAGGACCCCCGCCCGGCAGCCCGCCGGGCGGGGGTCCTCGCGCGTCCGGACCCTGGTGGTCCTTTGCCGGGCGGCGGGGCGTGGATAGGGTCGGCCGTCGACCGGGTTTTGATGGTGTGGGCTTCAGGGGGCGTGGATGAGCCGGTACGCGCGGTTGGCGTTCACCAAGAACGTGCGCGGTGTGCAGGAGGAGCGGGGCAGTGCGCAGGCGATGGCGCGGCTGCTGGCGCGGGACACCGACGAGCCGGACCGGATGGGGCCGGACGAGGCGGACTTCATCGGGGCCCGCGACGGGTTCTACCTGGCCAGCACCGGTGAGGACGGCTGGCCGTACGTGCAGTTCCGGGGCGGCCCGCCCGGCTTCGTGCATGTGCTGGACAGCGGCACGCTGGGCTGGGTGGAGGTGCGGGGCAACCGGCAGTACATCACGGCCGGCAACCTCCGCTCCGACGACCGGGTGTCGCTGTTCTTCATGGACTACGCGAACCCCACCCGGCTGAAGATCTTCGGCCGCGCGGAGACGCGTGACCCGGCCGAATTCCCCGAGCTGCACGAGCGGTTGTCCGATCTGCGCACCGACGGTCCGCTGGAGCAGCTCATGCTGATCCGGGTGGAGGGCCTGTTCTGGAACTGCCCCAAGCACATCACCCCGCGCTACTCCGAGCCGGAGCTGGCCGAGGCGCTGGAGCCGGTGCGGGAGCGGCTGCGGATGCTGGCGGAGGAGAACCTGGAGCTGCGGGAGCGGCTCCAGGCGCGGGACTGAGCGGCGCCGGAACCCCGTCGGCGGGGTTCCGGCAGCCAGGTGCTCAGGGACCCGGCGTCACTGTGCGGCGAGCCGGGCGCGGATCAGCCAGAGCCGGTTGGCGAAGCGGCGCCCGCGCGGCTGGACGTCGTACGGCCAGCGCCCCTCCCCCGCGCCGGGCTGGCCCGGCTCCTTCAGCGACTCGATCTCCCAGCCGTTGGCCTCGAGGAACGGCTCCGGCTCGTCGGTGCCGAAGATCCACGGGGTGCCGTCCTCCGCGAGCCGGTCCAGGAACGGCTTGGAGAACGGGCTGCGCAGCAGGGTCCGGCCCAGGATGTCGAAGGCGAGGTGGCTGCCGGGCGCGGAGGCCGAGGCCAGCAGGCGCAGCAGCCCGGCGGCCTGCTCCTCGGTGAGGAAGAAGGTCAGCGCCTCGGCGACCCACAGCGTGGGCCGCGTCCGGTCGAAGCCCGCCGCCTCCAGGTCGGGCAGCCACTCCTTGGTGAGGTCCGCGGACACCTCGTGGCGCCGTACGCCGGGCTTGGCGCCCAGCGCGTCGAGACGACGGCGCTTCTCGGTGATGAGGGGGCCGTGGTCGACCTCGTAGACGTCGACGTCGTCGGGCCAGTCGAGCCGGAAGGCGCGGGTGTCCATGCCGGCGGCGATCAGCACGACCTGGCCTATAGAGCCGTCCGCGAGCAGGTCGCGGATGGCGTCGTCCAGGAAGCGGGTGCGGATGGAGATGAACGGGAGCAGACCGCCGCCGACATAGCGGTCGATCAGCTCGAACCCCTTGGGCTCGGCGAGGTCGCGGGCCAGCGGGTCGACGTAGAGGGCGTCCTCGCGCTCGGACTCCAGGGCGCGGGCGGCGGCCATCCACTGGGCGGTGTACGAAACGGCGTGCATGGGTGTGGTGGTCCCTTCGACAAGTGCGCGGTGAGTGCGCTGGTTCAGCAGGGCAGTTGAGGCGGAGGATCAGGTGCGGATGACCGCCTTGGTGCGCATCAGGAAGTCGCCGAGGAAGCCGTCGTGCGGCAGTCCGGGCGCGATGCGGTAGGTGGGGGTGTCGCCGACGTAGACGTTGCCGATGGTGGGCTCCTCCAGCAGCCGGTCGATCAGCTCCTCCCGTCCGGTCAGCGCGGTGACGACGAGGCTGTCCCGCAGGACGGCGGTGCCGGCCTCGGGGGTCCAGGGCGCCACCCAGACGCAGGGGAAGGGCAGTTCGACGCCGAGCTGGGGTGCGTCGGGCCGGTCGACCTGATGCACGGCGGGGCGCAACGCGGCGCTGCCGTCCCCGAGTTCGGCCACCACCCCGTCCGCGCCCAGCCAGGGCCGGGTTCCCGCGGCCCGGTTCGCCAGGTGGGCGCCGAACGCCCTTGCCGTGGCGGTGGGTTGGACGGGGAGTACGGCTTTGTCGTCCTCGGGCGCGAGCGCGGGCAGCGCGCCGAGCCGTTCGGCGAGCGCGGCGCACAGCGGTGCCGGGTCGCCCTCGACGAGGACGGCGGTGGCGTTGACGCACCCGGTGCCGCCGTGGTGGCTGACGGAGTCGACGATGGTGTCCAGGTGCTCGCGCCAGTCCACGTCGGCGGTGACGAGGATCTTGGAGCGGCCGGGGCCCTGGGTCAGCACCGCCGGGTCGGTCCGGTGGCGCCGGACCGCGTCGTCGCCGCCGTACACCATGCCGAGGTCGGCGCCGCGCAGCAGCTCGTCGGCCAGCTCGTGCCCGGTGGGCAGGAACGCCACCTGGTCCGGCCCGAGCCCGGCCTCGCGGAGCGCGGTGATCAGACGGTACGGGGTGAACGGCTCCCGGCGGGAGGGGCGGACGGCGACCCGGAAGCCGAGTGCCAGCGCCTCGGGCCAGAGGCTGTGGGTGCCGGGGTGGTTCCCGGCCGCGTTCACCGCGAACACCTCGCCGCGCCGGGTCCACACCGCGCGCCCGGCGCGGGTGAGCGGGTCGCGCCAGTCGTCGCGGGCGTCCACCGGCCTGGCCCGCCGCGCACTGTCGTACGCGGCGGCCAGGCGCTCACCGATGGCGCGGGTCGCGGTGCGGACGACGCCGAGGGGCACTCCGCCGACCCGGCTGACGAGGTGCTCGTGCTCGGCGAGGGTCAGCCCGCCCACCCGGCCGGTGGTGAACAGCTCCGCCGCACGGGCGAGTGCGGCGGCCCGCCGGTCGGGTGCCGGCGGCTCGGCACGGCGCAGCGCGGTCAGCGCACGGTGCAGGAACACCCCCGGAACCAGGCTGAGTCGGGCGACCGGAGCCCCGGAGACATCGGTGACGGTGAGCCGGTTGCGGGCGCGGTACGGGCCCCTCGGCCCGAGCGCGTCGAGCTGGGGCAGCTCCTCCTCTTCCAGCGCGGGCGGCATCAGTAGACCCCCTCGATGACCGTCTCGTTCTCGAAGACGCCGACCGGCGCGATGTCGGCGACGGAGTCCCCTGTCCCGCCCTCCGGCGGCCGTACGCGGGTGGCCACGTCGCGTTCGAGGTTGTTGGGCAGCAGGAAGGACTTGCTGACGTGGTGGGCGACCACGCGCCCCCGCTCGCCGTAGGGGACGGGCCGGCCGGTCTCGGGGTCGACCACGCCGAAGGTGACCCAGGGGTCGAGGGTGTCGAAGACGCAGGGCGCGTCGTCGGGCAGGCCCGGCCGCTCCCCCGCGAAGCCGAGGATCATCGTGCTGCCGTAGTTGCCGCTGAGGACGGTGTCGGGGAAGACCTCGGTGCGGTAGAGGTGGCGGGAGTCGGCGTCCATCTGGGTGCCGCCCCAGCGGATCGCGCGGACCTTGTCGTTGACGAGGTCGACCAGGTCGTCCCGGCGGGCCAGCCGCTCCAGCAGGGGCGGGGTGATGGTCATGACCCCGATGTCCTGGGTGCGCAGCACCTCGGCGGCCTGGTCGATGACGTGCTCGGCGTAGGCGCCCGCCTCGGGTCCGCGTCCCTCGGCGATGGTCCGCTTGACCCAGCGCGGGTCGAGGTCGACGCGGAACCCGAACCGGCCGTGGGTGGCGGCGGAGCGCTGGAAGTACTCGCCGACGATGTGCGGGCCGCCGGGCACCAGGCCGAGCCAGTCGGCGCCGCGCGGGAAGCCGTGCGCGTCGAGGGCCTCGTTGCTCCAGTGCAGGGTGCGCTCCAGCCAGTCCCGCAGCAGCACCACGCGCTTGGGGGCGCCGGTGGTGCCGCCGCTCTCGTACACCCCGATCACGTCGGGACGGTCGCCGTAGCCGCGCGGGACGAGGTCGGCGGCGGGGACCTGCCGGAGTTCGGCGGCGACGTTGGGGAAGCGGGCGAGGTCGGCGTGGGTGCGGATGTCGCGGCGGGGGTCGAAGTCGAAGGCGGTGGCCCGCTTGAGCCAGAACGGCGATCCGGTGTCCGGGTCGAAGTGCCAGGCCATGGCGGCCTGGACGAAGGCGTCCGGGTCGGGGCGGGTGCCGTGCGGCGGTTCGAGGATGCGGTCGGTCTCGGCGATGTCCAGCGTCATGGCGCGTCCCAGGTCGGATGGTCAGGAGTGGGGTCCGGCGGCGAGGGCCACGGGGTTGCCGTCGGGGTCGGTGACATAGGCGATCCGCTCGCCCCACGGCATCTCCACGGGGTCGCGCAGCAACGGGACGCCCACGCCGGCGAGTTCCTTCAGCAGGGTGTCCAGGTCGTCGACGAGGACGAACATCTCGAACCGGACCCCGCTGCCCAGCGGCCTGCCGTACTGGGTGGGCGGCCAGTCGGCGGAGACCACGGCCAGCTCGGCGGTGCCGCGGGCGAGGGCGATGTACGTGGGCTCGCCCTCGGGCGGGTTCTGCCGCAGCCGGGTGAAGCCGAGCCGTTCGTAGAAGGCGGCGGTCGCCGGGACGCGTTCGGCGAAGACCAGGGGGAAGGCGCGTTCCTGCATGGCGGGGCGGCTCCTGTCGTCGGGGGCGGTCATGGCTGGAGCCGGGTGACGTGCCAGTCGGCGCCGTCGCGCTCGTAGCGCAGCCGGTGGTGCATCCGGTCGGAGCGGGCGGACCAGAACTCCACCTCGTGCGGGACCAGCCGGTAGCCGGTGAACCGGGCGGGGCGGTCGAGGGCGGCGCCGGTGGCGGCGAGGGACTCGGCGGCGGCGCGCAGCGCGTCCGGGTCGGTGAGGGGTTCGCTCTGCTGGGACGCGGCGGACATGGCGTGCAGCGGGACGGGCCGCGCGTGCCACAGGGCGTCCGCCTCGGCCTCCCCGATCGGGACGGCCGGCCCGCCGATGCTGATCTGCTGGGCGGTCTCGCGCCAGTAGAGCAGGCCGGACGCCCAGCCGGTCTCCTCGATGTCCCGGCTCTTGCGGCTGGTGCTGTGCGTGGTGAACAGCAGCCCCTGGTCGTCGATGCCGCCGAACACCACGACCCGGGTGGAGGCGCGCCCGCGCTTGTCGGCGGTGGCCAGGGCGAGCGCCCTGGGCTCGCGCACCCCCTGCTCGACGGCCTGGGCCAGCCACTCCCGGACCAGGCCGAGGGGCTCGGCCGGCGGGTCGTCGTACTCCGGGAAGCGGCGGTCGGTGCGGCCGGTGAGGCTCTCGAACTTGCTGCTGTTCATGCCGTGCCTTCCTTGAGTCGGGGCCCTAGACGTAGAGGGTTCCGCGCCCCACCGGGACGCCGTGGCCGCCGACCTGGACGGAGGTGACGTGCTCCCCGGTGCCCTCGGCGGTGGCGAGCATCAGCGAGGGGCGGCCCATCTCCACGCCCTGGAGGATCTCCAGCGGCTGCCCGTAGCGGGCCAGGCCGTGCCGGGCGAGGTGGATGGCGAGGGGGCCGGCCGCCGAGCCGGTCGCCGCGTCCTCGACGACGCCGTAGGCCGGGGAGAACATCCGGGTCCGCCAGTGCGAGCCCTCCCCGGCGAAGCAGTTGGCCGCCATGTCGGGGAAGCGGGTGAGGGCGCGGTGGTCCGGGGTGAGCGCGGAGAGCGCGGCGACGCTCTCCAGCCCGACGAAGACGTGCCGGGGCCCGTTGCGGTAGATCTCCACCGGCGCGGTGGTCCCGCTGACGCCGAGCGCCTGGAGGAGTTCCCCGGCGTGCTCGTACGGCTCCCAGACGGGGTGCGGCTGCTGCATGCGGACGGTCACCGCGCCGTCGTCGTCGCCGAGTTCGACGGGGATGGTACCCATGGCGGTCTCCAGCCGCAGCCGGTCCCGCTTGAGCACCTCGCCCAGCGCCACCGCCGTGCCGAGCAACGGGTGTCCGGCGAAGGGCAGTTCGTTGACCGGGGTGAAGATGCGGATTCGCGCGTCGCCGCCCTCGCGGGCGGGGTGGACGAAGGTGGTCTCGGAGAGGTTCATCTCCCGCGCGATCCGCTGCATTCGCTCGGCGGACAGGTCGCCGGCGTCCAGGAAGACGGCGACCGGGTTGCCGTGGAGCGGCTTGCGGGAGAAGGCGTCCACGAGCAGGTACTCGTGCATCAGCGGGACTCCTCGGTGACCTGGGGGATCGGGAGGGCGGCGGTGGGGTCGGCGAGGGCTTCGACGGCGAAGCCCATGCGGTGGTCCGGGGGACGGCCGATGAGGTCGGCGGCGCGGTTGGGCGGCAGCGGGTGGCCGGCGGGCCGGTCGGTCTCCCACACCATGACGGCGCCCCAGCGGTTGTGCGCCGGGTCCGCGACCCAGTACTTCACCATCAGGCCGGGCACCTCCGCCCAGTCGCCGGTCACCCCCTCCGACAGGTGCGCGTTGAGGGTGCGGATGCTCTGGGGCGAGTCGTCCAGGTCCCACCAGGCGATCTCCAGCCTCATCGGGCGAGCACCCCCCGCAGCGCGTCCCCGAGCAGCCGGGGCCCGTCGACGGTGAGCACGGACTCGGCGTGGAACTGGAAGGAGGCGAAGTGCGGCCCGCGCAGCGCGTCGACCTCGCCGGTCTCCGGGTCCCGGCTGACCGCGACCTCTCCGGTGCCGGGTACGTGGTGGTGGTCGGCGGGGCTGACGGCGGCGAAGGTGTTGTAGTAGCCGACGCGTTCACGCCGGCCGAACAGGTCGATGGCGCGCTGCAGCCCCTGGTTGGGTTCCGCGCGCCGGATCAGCGGGAGGCCGAGGCGGCGGCTGAGCACCTGGTGGCTGAGGCAGACCGCGAGGAACGGCAGCCGGTCGCGCAGGAGTTGGGCCACGGCGGCGTCCAGGGCGGCGATCTTCGGGTCGGCGGTGTCCTGCGGGTCGCCGGGGCCGGGGCCCATCACGACCGCGTCGAATCCGTCGAGGCGTCCCTGCAGCCGGTCGTAGCGCAGCACCTCGGCGGTCGGGCCGAGGGCTTCGAGCTGCTGGACGATCATCGCGGTGAAGGCGTCCTCCGCGTCCACCACCAGGATCTTCAGCCCCTTCAGCTCGGGCACCCTGAGCGCGCCGGGCGGCGTGGCCGCGAGCCAGAAGTCCGCGATGTCGGCGTTCCGGCCGCGCAGCGCCTCCTGGACCTCGGGGCGGTCCGCGAAGCGCGCCGCGAGCACCGGCGGGACGTCGGGGCCGGCCGCGCCGCCCAGGGCGTGCAGCAGCCCGGCCGCCTTGGCACGGGTCTCGGCGGCCTCCGCGCGCGGGGAGGAGTGGCGTACGAGGGTCGCTCCGACCGCGAGCCGCAGCTTGCCGTCGGCGGCGATGTCGGCGGTGCGGATCAGGATGGCGGAGTCCAGCGAGCGTCCGCCGCCGGGTTCGCGGCTGATCAGCGCGGCGACGCCGCTGTAGTAGCCGCGCCCCTGGGGTTCGTGGCGCTGGATGACGCGGGCCGCGCTCTCCACCGGGCTGCCGGTGACGGTGGGCGCGAACAGGGTCTCGCGGAGGATGTCGCGCAGGTCGCGGCGGGTGCGGCCCTCGATGAAGTACTCGGTGTGGGCGAGCCGGGCCATCTCTTTCAGCCGGGGTCCGGTGACGCGGACGCCGGGCTCGCAGACGCGGGACATCATCTTGAGTTCCTCGTCCAGCACCATGTACAGCTCGTCGGTCTCCTTGCGGTCCTTGAGGAACGCGGTGAGGCCGGCCAGGTCGGCGCCGCCGGGCGGGTAGCGGTAGGTGCCGCTGATGGGGTTCATCACGGCGTGGCCGTCCCGCACCGAGATGTGCCGTTCCGGGGTGGCGCCGACGAGGGCGCGGCCGCCGACGTGGATGACGAAGGTCCAGTAGGCGCTGTGCTCGACCGCGGTCAGCCGGCGGAACACGGCCAGCGCGGTGTGCGGGGTGTAGCCGTCGAGGTCGGCGAGCAGGGTGCGGCGCAGCACGAAGTTGGCGCCCTCGCCGGTGCCGATCTCGTCCGCGACGACCCGCCGTACCTTCTCGGCGTACTCGTCGTCGGAGAGGTCGAAGCGGTGGCCGCTCATGCCGACCGGCGTGTCGGGCAGCCGCTGAAGCACGTCCGCCAGCGGCAGCTCGGCCTGTTCGGTGACGGTGAGCGCGACCAGGGGCGCGCCGTCGTCGGGGGCGGCGAAGTCCCGTTCGGCGAGCTGGCGGTAGGGCACCAGGACGAGGGCCTCGTGGCGGGCGCCCTCCGTGCTCTCGGGCAGCGGCAGCCCGGCGAGGGTGGCCGGGTGGGAGACCTCGCCCAGCAGGACGTCGACGGTGCCGGGGGTGCCGCTCTCCGGCCGGTGCAGCAGGGCGAAGTCGTGCTCGCCGGGCGCGGCGAGCAGGCGGTCCAGGAGGTCGCTGGGCGGGCTCACCGGAACACCTCCGCGCTGGGCAGGACCACCCCGCAGCGCTCGGCCACGTAGTCCAGGGCGAGGCGGTGCCGTTCGGCGGAGAAGTCGGCGACGGCGTCGGCGGCGAGGAAGACCTGGATGTCGTTGCTGAACGCCTCGACGGCCGTGGCGAGGACGCCGATGTGGGCGTAGACCCCGCAGAGCACGAGCTGGTCGCGTCCGGCGGCGCGCAGCCGGCGCAGCAGGCCGGAGCGGTGGAAGGCGCTGTAGCGGTACTTGGTGAGCATCCAGTCGCCGGGGTCGGGGGCGAGTTCGGGCACCACCTCGCGGTCCTCGGGGGCGGTGCGCATGCCCGGACCCCAGAAGTCCTTGAGCAGACCCCGGTCCTCGTCGGTCATGCCGCCCGGCTGCGCGGTGTAGGCGACCGGCACGGCGAGGCTCGCGGCGCGTTTGCGCAACCGGGCGGCGTTGTCGACGAGTTCGGAGCGCAGCGGGTCCGGTACGGACCGCAGGAAGAAGTGCTGCATGTCGTGGATCAGCAGCGTGGCCCGCTGCGGGTCCGGCGTCCAGTGGGCCGTGTTCGCCGGGAGGCTGTCCGCCGCCGGCAGGGCGTAGGGCGCGATACGGGGTATGCCGACCACCAGTCGGCTCCTTTCGGGGCGGGAGGGATTCGGGCCTGCCGGGGCGCGGCGAGGGCTCAGCGCAGGGTGTGCGCCCAGCCGGTGACCATGCGCAGCGCCTGGTCGGGGTTGAGCCGGGGGTCGCAGAACGTGGTGTGCCGGTCCCCCACGCTGCCGAGCCGGGAGACGTCGGCGGCGCACTCGGTGACGTCGTCCGGGGTGGTCTCCAGGTGGAGGCCGCCGTTGACGCCGCCGCTCCCGGCCAGGGCGGTGCCGAAGCCCTCGATCTCGGCGAGCATCGCGTCCACCAGGCGGGTCTTGTGCCCGGCGGGGCTGGTGATGGTGTTGCCGTGCATGGGGTCGCACAGCCAGATCGCCGGGTGCCCGGCGGCCCGTACCGCCTCCACCAGCGGGGGCAGCCTGCTGGCCACGAAGTCGGTGCCCATGCGGGCGACCAGCACGAGCCGGCCGGGTTCCCGGTGCGGGTCGAGACGGGCGGCCAGGGCGAGGACGTCCTCGGTGGTGGTACCGGAGCCGATCTTGCAGGCCACCGGGTTCACCACCTCGGCGAGCAGCCGGACATGGGCGCCCTCGGGCTGACGGGTGCGTTCCCCGATCCACGGCAGGTGCGTGGAGCCCAGGTAGGGGCGGCCGGCGTCCAGGCGCAGCATGGGCAGCTCGTAGTCGAGCAGCAGCGCCTCATGGCTGGTCCACACCTGTTCGGCGGGGGGCCGGCCGGCGTTGACGGCGGCCAGTTCGCGGACGATCTCCTGGGCGGCCCGGTGGCAGGTGAGGATGCGCTCGGGGTCGGCGCGGCGGCTGACCGGATCGGCCTCGGGGGCGTTGACCATGTGGCCGCGGAAGACGGGCAGGGTGATGCCGCCGACCTGCTCCACGGGCTTGGAGCGGGGCTTGGCGAACTGTCCGGCGATCCGGCCGACGCGCAGCACGGGCTTGCCGGTGACCGCGCCGGCCGCCTCCGCGAGGTGGTCGAGCAGGTCGGTCTTGCGGCGCACGTGCCGTGGGGTGGACTCGGCCGGGTCCTCGGCGCAGTCCCCCGCCTGGAGCAGCAGGGCCCGCCCGGCGGCGACGTCGGCGAGCAGCCGGCGCAGCCCTTCGGCGGCGTCGGCGGTGACCAGGGGTGGACAGGTGCGGAGGGTGGCGCGCACCCGCTCGACCGGGCGGGCGTCGTCCCACTGGGGCTGCTGCAGGGCGAGTGACGCTTGGATGTCCTGGAGGGAGGGGCGCACGGCTTCCTCTTGCGGGGTCGGGGCGGGGACCGGGGGCCGGCCGGCCGGCGTCAGGTCGGGATTCCGTCGCGGCGGACCGCGGGGACGTCGATACCGAGGGCCCGGAACTGCTGGCAGGGGTTCATGAACTCGCGCTGCTGCTTGATCTTCCCGTTCTCGAAGGTGAAGGAGTGCAGGAAGTGGTTGCGGTAGATGCCGGGTTCGTAGCCGGGGAAGAGGATCTGGCCCTCGCCGTCGCACTCGACCCAGAACCGGTCGGGGTCCTGGGTGTCGAAGATCTCGACGTTGATCCAGGCCCAGTCGGGGAAGCACTTGAGCGACCAGACCGCGTGCTCGCCGAGCCGGTCCCGGCCGCGGATGACGATGGGCTCGCCGGTCTCGGTGGTCCACAGGCCGCCGGTGCCGTCCTCGGTGAACAGCAGGTGCCGCTTCAGCCGGTCCTGGCCGCGGGTGTTCATGTACCGGTCGACGATGGCGCGGTTCTGTTCGCGGATCTCGTGCTCGTCGGACATGTCTGATCTCGCTTTCCGTCACTGGGAGGCGAAGGGCCGCTCCCGCGCCGAAGGGGGCGGGCGGGCCTGGAGCACAGCGGAACGAAAGGGGAGTTCGCGGGGTCGTACGGCGGTCAGACCAGCATGCTGATGGTGCGCGGGTCCTGGCCGACGAGGGCGGCGCCGTAGACCTGCTCGGGCACGCCCATGCCGAAGCCGGCGTGCCGGCTGCCGGTGTGGACGTCGCGCCACAGCCGCTGGAGCGGGTTGGACTCGTCCAGGGCGGAGGAGCCGTAGAGGGTGACGATGTCGTCGACGGCCTGGCGGCACTGCTGGACGACATGGGTGGCGTCCATGCGGGCGCGGGCCCGGGTGAGCAGGTCGGGGTTCTCGCCCGCCAGCGCGTGCTCGTCCACGCTGTCGGCGAGGCGGCGGGCGTGCAGCCGGGCCGTGTCCAGCCGGGTGGCGACGGCCGCGAGCGCGAGCCGGGCGGTGGGCGACTCGGCCTGGTTGGCGAAGGTGGTCCCGGCCACGCGCCGGGTCCCGGCGTGTTCCAGGGCGTGGCGCAGGGCGGTGTCGGCGCCGCCGAGCAGCGAGCCGATCAGGCCGACCATGAAGACGCCGGTCAGGCTGTTCCGGTAGCGGCGGTCGGCCGGCACCAGGCCGTCGCTCTCGCCGTCGATCAGGGGCTTGTAGGGCAGCAGCCGGTGCGCGGGCACGAACACCTTCTCGGCGACGACCGTGTTGCTGCCGGTGCCGCGCATTCCGACGAAGTGCCAGGTGTCGCGGACGGTGATGTCGGCGGCGGGCATCAGCGCGAAGTGCGGCTGGAGCCCGGTGCCGGTGTCGGCGAGGAGCAGTCCGCCGATCCACTCCGCGTGCAACGACCCGGAGGCGTACGGCCATTCACCGCTGACCCGGACCCCGCCGTCCACCGGTTCCACGGTGCGCACGGGGGCGCCGAGGATGAGGGCGGTACGGGCGTCGGGGTCGTCGTCCCAGACCTCGGCGCGGGTGCGCTCGGGGAAGAGGGAGACGACGAAGTTGCCGACGTTGAGGACGCCGGTGACCCAGGCCGCGGAGACACAGCCGCGGCCCAGCTCGGTACAGACCTCCAGCAGGGTGCGGATCGAGGTCTCGTGGCCGCCGTTGCTCTCCGGCACCAGCAGCCGGGTCAGCCCGGCGCCGGTGACGCGGGCCATGACCTCGTCGGGCAGCCGCCGGTCGCGGTCGCTGTCGGCGGCGCTTTTCCAGAGTTCCTCACGGAGGCCGGCGGCCTGGTTCACCAGCTCCGCGGCACGCGCGTCGAGGTTATTGCGTGAACCGCGCAATTTCTTTTTCCTTCCGGATTTTCGGGACGCAGGAAGCCCCGGTGCGGGTGGCGCTCCGGACGATTGGCGGTCCGTTTCCTCCGGCCGCCCCGGCATCGTACGTGGGCCGGTTCGGCACAGCCACCCCCGTTGAATTCGCCGCGCCGGATACGAAACTTGCCGTTCCGCTTGCCGGGCGCTCCGGCGCACGCACGGCCGGGAAAAGCGGAATACGCTCTTTCCATCCACCCGGCCACCTGGGAGCGGGCGTTCAACCGTGGAATCTCCTCGGTTGAACGGGCGCCGGAGTGCGTCGGCGCGCCTTACGCGGGCCTCGGCGGCTGTGGTAATCCCTTTGGTTCGACAGGGCCGGACGCCGGATCTATTCCTCAGGAGACTGGCATGAGCAATAGCGCCCAGAAGTCTTACGATTACGCGACCGCCGACTTCAACGCCGTATATCGCGGAGGTGAACTGCTGGGTGACGCCGGGATCACCAGGGTCCCCTGGGACATCGGTGAACCGCAGCCCGGTGTGCTTGAATTCGAGCGCCGCGGACGAATTCGCGGCGAGGTGCTGGACGCGGGCTGCGGTCTGGGTGACAACGCGGTGTTCCTGGCCGCCCGCGGCTACCGGGTCACCGCTGTCGACGCCGCCTCCACGGCGATCGAGCGGGCCAGGGAGCGCGCGGCGAAGCAGGAGGGCGGCGCGGACATCGAGTTCGCCGTCGCCGACGCCACCAGCCTGGCCGGCTACGAGGGCCGCTTCGACACCGTCCTCGACAGCGCGCTGTTCCACACGCTCGACGCGGACGGGCGCCGCCGGTACGCCGCCGCGCTCGGCCGGGCCGCCCGGCCCGGTGCCTGGCTGGACATGCTGTGCTTCGCGGCGGTCCCCGGCGGGATGCCCGAGCCGCTGTCCGTCTCGGAGGAGACGGTGCGCGAGGTGCTGACCGGGGCCGGCTGGACGGTGACGGAGCTGACCCGGACCGTCTACTGGGGCGTGGCCGAGGCCACCCGCACCTTCCTGGAGAAGACCGGCGTCCAGGTGGAGATCGACGAGGCGGGACGCACCCAGCTCCCGGTCTGGTCCGTCCTGGCCGAGCGCGCCTGACCCGCGCGCGTCCGCCGCAGAGCAACGTTCCCCGAAAGAAGGTCTGCCGATGCCGACGACCGTCAAACCCGTGAAGCTGGATCTGGCCCGGCTGGAAGCGATGGCGGAGTCCGACTACTACAACCCGTACACGATCTTCGACTGGCCCGAGTCCCTCGGCACCGACCGGCCGTGGATGAGCGAGGACCTGGTCACGCTGGCCGGCACCGAGGAGTGGGGGAAGCTGACGCGTGAGCAGCAGCTCGCCCTGACCCGGTTCGAGGCGGTGAACTTCTTCAGCCTCAACGTGCACGGCATCCGTGAGCTGCTCAGCGAGGTCGTGCTCCGCATCCACACCAAGACCTACGCCGACGCCTCGGAGTTCCTCCACCACTTCATCGGGGAGGAGAACGAGCACATGTGGTTCTTCGGGACCTTCTGCCTGAAGTACGGCGGGAAGGTGTACCCGGCGGTGCCGCAGGTCGGTCCGGGCCGGATCGAGGGGGTGGGCGACGCCGCGACCGAACTGGTCATCTTCGCCCGCATCCTGATCTTCGAGGAGCTGGTCGACTACTTCAACGCCCGGATGGCGACGGACGATTCGCTGCCGCCCATCGCGCAGGAGATCAACCGGGTCCACCACCAGGACGAGAGCCGCCATGTCGCCTTCGGGCGGCACCTGTTCACCCAACTGCTGGACCAGGTCAAGGAGAGCCGCCCGGAGGACATCCCGGTGCTGGCCAACTACCTGGAGTCGTACCTGGAGTACAGCGTGCGCAGCCTGTACAACCCGGCCGTGTACCGCGACGCCGGGCTCGACCAGCCCCTCGAACTGCGCCGCCGCCTGCTGGAGCACCCGGCCCGGCACGCCGCGCACACCGCGATCCTCAACCGCACCCGCAAGTTCCTCGCCCGCAACGGCCTTCAGGTCCAGGGAGCATCGGCATGAGCGACGACAAGCTGACCAAGATCCTCACCTTCATCCACCAGCGCAACCCCGAGGTGGGCGAGCTGAACCTGGACGACGACCTGATCGACCGCCGCGCGGTGGACTCGCTGGCCTTCGTCGAGTTCCTCTACCTGCTGGAGGAGCTGAGCGGGGAGACCATCGACCCCGAGGAGATCGACGTCGAGGACTTCCGCACCCTGCGCGCCATCGACAAGCGCTTCCTGCACGGCGCGGCGGCCCACTGATGGGCACCGCCACGGGGACGACGGACAACGGCCTCGGGGTGCTCGGCCCCGACGAACTGCGGCTGCTGCGCGCGTTCGACTCGCTGGTGCTGTCGTGGGCGCACGAGTGGGAGGCGGAGGAGCGGCGCTACCCGTTCCTGCTGCGGCCGGCGGACCTGGAGTCCATCGACTACTACGAGAACTTCCCGCACCTGGGTCTGGCCGCGGTCGCGGCCGACCCGGCCCGGCTCGGCGAGCTGCGCGCCGGTGCGGCGGGCCCGCTGACGGAGCTGCCGGCGTCCGTCCTGGGCGACGCGGCGCTGGCCCTGCCCTCGGCCGCGTGTTACTCGGTCTACTTCGACCTGAAGGACCGGGTCCTGCCGGCGACGGAGAACCGGTTCACCACGGTCGCCACCTGTTTCCGCAACGAGACGCGCTACGAGGGCCTGCGCCGGCTGCTCGGCTTCAGCATGCGCGAGATCGTGTTCGTCGGCTCGCCCGAGGGCGCCACCGGGCACCTGAAGCGGGCCAAGGAGCAGGTGCTGGGCCTCGCCGACCGGCTGGGCCTGAAGATGAGCACCGAGGTCGCCACCGACCCGTTCTTCGACCGCACCGGATCACGGGCCACGATGCAGCGGCTCTTCCCGGTGAAGGAGGAGTTCGTGGTGGACGGCCTGGCCATCGGGTCGGTGAACTACCACCGCAACTTCTTCGGGGAGCGCTGCGCGATCTCCCTGCCCGACGGCGCGCCCGCCTCCACCAGTTGCCTGGCCTTCGGCCTGGAGCGGTGGGTGCACGCGCTGACCGCCCGGTTCGGTGACGCCCGGTCCGCCGCCGAGGCGGTCCTCGAAGCCGTCTGAGTCCCGCCCGCCCTCCTCCGCCGAAAGTGAGCCGATGACCGACACGACCGTCGACGACGCCCTGGAGACCGGCGAGATCCAGGTGAACGACGACATCCGGATCGCGTACGAGCGACGCGGGTCCGGTCCCGACATCGTCCTCGTCAACAACTTCTTCATGGACCGCAAGTCCTGGCGGTCCTACACCGCGAAGCTGGCCACCACGGCCCGGCTCACCTCCTACGACCTGCGCGGCCAGGGCGACTCCAGCCCGCACGCCGGGGAGCCGGTGTGGGAGGACCACATCAGCGACCTCAAGGCCCTGTTCGACGGGCTGGGTCTGGAGAAGGCGATCCTGGTGGGCACGTCGTTCTCGACGCTGATCTGCCGGGACTTCGCCGTGGCCCACCCGGACCGGGTGCAGGGACTGATCCTCGCGGGTCCCGCGATGAGCCCGCACGGCCCGCAGCGGCTGCGCCGGATCACCAAGTCCTGGCTGAAGACGCTGGAGACGTCCGGACTGGGCGTGCTGTACGAGCAGTTGTACCCGCTGGTCTCCGGCGACCGGGCGGTGGAGGAGGCGGGGCCCATCGGGTTCATGGGCCGCAAGCAGAACTTCCTCGGCATCCACACCGTGGACTCCCTGCGGGCCGGGCTCGCGGTGTCGGTGAAGGCGCCGCTGGACCCGCAGATCATGACCAAGGTGGCCGCGCCCACGCTGCTGTTCGTCGGCGGGGACGACTTCTCGCTGTCCACGGACGCGGTGCGGGAGATGGTGGGGCTGTTCCCGGACGCCGTCACCGTCACCGTGCCGGACGGCGGACATCTGGCCTTCCTGGAGGAGCCCGAGTGGTTCCAGCGGGAGGTGGAGTCGTTCGTCGAGCGGGTCGCCGGGACGGGTGACTGAGACACCGCTTCCGGGGCTCCCGAGCGCTTGGCTGCTCGGGAGCCCCGGTCGTGTCCGGCGAGTGGTGCTGGCGAGCGCCGCGGTCGCCCCGCCGGGCACCGGAGCGGCACAGCACCGGGCCGGCCGGGACGCGGTGGGCGCGGCTCTGCGGCGCGCGGGCAGCCCGGTGACCTCGGTGGGCCGCGCGTACAGCGGGGCGCCGGTGTGTCCGGCGGGGTTCCCGGCCTCGGTGACCCACAGCACCGCGCTGGCGGTGGCCGCGGTCGCGCCCGGCGCGCGCGGGGTGGGGGTGGACCTGGAGCCGCGCTGCCCGGACCTACGGCTGCACCGGTTCCTGCTGGACGAGCGGGAGCGGGCCGAGCTGTGGCCGGCGGGCGATCCGGCTGGCCTGCGGCGGCTGTTCGCCGCGAAGGAGGCCGCTTTCAAGGCGCTCTCGGAGTGTGTGGACGCCCATGGCGGGCTGTTCTGGCGGGTGCGGCTCGGCCTTCGCGAGGGGCGGCTGTGGGCACGGGCCGGCGACCGGTACGCGCTGGTCGGGGAGCTGACGGCACCGGGATTCGCGCTGGCCGTGGCGGTCACCGCCGACCCATAACCAAAAGTTCGGTATCCCAGAAAAACTAGGTCTTGGACTTCTGATCGCATCGTCGGGACCATGACTGGGACGGCAGTGCCGCAGCGACCCCCGTCAGCGGCACTGTCGTCCCTCGACGAAAGGAACGGACCGTGCCCGCTCGCCCCGAACCGCCCACCGCGCGCGAGGATCTGAGTGCGGCCGCCCGGCAACTGGCGGAGCGCGTCGGCGGCCCGCTGTTCACCGAGGGCCAGGACGGCTACGACGAGGAACGCGCCCGCTACCAGACCCACCGGCCGCACCGCCCGGCGCTCGTCGTCGGCGCGGCCGAGCCCAAGGACGTCCAGCTCGCGGTGGAGTTCGCCGCCGCGCGCGACCTCCCCGTCGGCGTGCAGGCCACCGGGCACGCGCCCGCGCTGCCCGCCGCCACCGGGGTCCTGGTCAGCACCCGCCGGATGACCGAGGTGCGCGTGGACCCGGCCGCCCGTACCGCCTTCGTGGGCGCGGGCGTGCGGTGGAAGCAGGTCGTCGAGGCCGCCGCGCCGCACGGTCTGGCCCCGCTCAGCGGCAGCGCCCCGGACGTGGGCGCGGTCGGCTACTCCCTGGGCGGCGGAATCGGCCTGCTGGCCCGGAAGTTCGGCTACGCGGCCGACCACGTCCGGCGCGTGGAGTGCGTCACCGCCGACGGCCGGCCCCGCGAGGTCACCGCCGACAGCGACCCGGACCTGTTCTGGGCGCTGCGCGGCGGCCGCGACAACTTCGGCCTGGTCACCGGCCTCGAAGTCGACCTGGTGCCGGTGACCGGGCTCTACGGCGGCGGCCTGTTCTTCGACGGCTCCTCGGCCGAGCGCGTCCTGAACGCCTACCTGCGCTGGACGGAGACGGTTCCCGAGGAGATGACCTCCTCCCTGGCCCTCGTCCCGCTGCCCGACGCCCCGACCCTGCCCCCGCCGCTGCGCGGGCGGTACGTGGTGCACGTCCGGATCGCCTACCTGGGCGACCCGGCGTACGGGGAGCGGCTGGTCGCCCCGCTGCGGGCGCTCGGGCCCCGGCTGGCGGACTCGGTGCGCGAGCTGCCGTACACCGAGTCGGGGACGATCCACAACGACCCGGTGGCGCCGGCCGCGTACGTCGGGACCAACGTGATGCTCGGCGGGCTCGACGCGGGCGCGGTGCGCACCGTACTGGAACTGGCCGGGCCGGACGCGCCGATCACCAGCATCGTCGAGATCCGCCACCTGGGCGGGGCCCTGGCCCGCGCTCCGCGCGTGCCGAACTCCGTCGGCCACCGCTCTGCCCGCTTCCTGCTCGCGGTGCTCGACCGGGTCACCGACGACACCGCCGCCCCCGTCCGCGCCGCGCACACCCGGCTCACCGACGCCCTCGCCCCGCTCACCGCGGGCCGCAACCTGAACTTCCTCTACGGCGCCGCCGCCACCCCGGACCAGGTGCGCCTGGCGTACGAACCCGACGACTACGCGCGCCTGGTCCGGATCAAGGCCGCGTACGACCCCGGAAACCTCTTCCGGCTGAACCACAACATCCCGCCGAACCCCTCCCCCGGCCCCCGCTGAAGGGCCGCCGACCGCTCAGGACAGCAGAAGGAACGATGATGGAAAAGAAATGGTGGACCCTGTTGGGGGTGTGCGGCGGGACGTTCATGCTCCTGCTGGACACCACCATCGTGTACGTCGTCATGCCCGATGTGCAGCGCGACCTGAACGCCAGCTTCGCCGACCTCCAGTGGGTGATCGACGGTTACGCGCTGGCGCTGGCCTCCTTCCTGCTGACGAGCGGCACGCTGGCCGACCGGTTCGGCCGCAAGCGCCTCTACGCGATCGGCGTGGCCCTGTTCACGGTCGCCTCGCTGCTGTGCGGTGTGGCGCAGTCCCCGCTGATGCTGATCATGTCCCGGGTGCTCCAGGGCGTGGGCGGCTCGGTCATGTTCGCCACCGGTCTGGCGCTGCTCGCGGGCAGCTTCCAGGGCAAGGAACGCGGCATGGCGTTCGGCGTGTGGGGCATGGTCACCGGCCTCGCCTCCGCCATCGGCCCGGTGGCCGGCGGTCTGATCTCCAGCGGCATTAGCTGGCGCGGCATCTTCCTCGTCAACGTGCCGATCGGCGTCATCGTGGCGCTGATCATCGCGCTGCGCGTGGACGAGTCGAAGTCGCCGTTCGCCCGCAAGCTGGACTGGCCCGGCTTCGTCCTGCTCACCGGCGGCCTCGCCACCCTGGTCTACGGCCTGATCCGCGCCGGTGAGACCGAGTGGAGCGACGGCCGCGCGGTGACCGGCCTGGTGGTGGGCGCGGCGCTGCTGCTCGCCTTCCTGCTGGTGGAGGCGAAGTCCGAGCAGCCGATGTTCGACCTGCGGCTGTTCCGCATCCCCACCTTCGTCGGCGGTTCCATCGCCGCGTTCGCCATGAACGGCTCGCTGTTCGCGATGTTCCTGTTCCTGGCGATCTACTTCCAGGAGGCGCTGGACTACTCCTCGCTGGAGACCGGCCTGCGCCTGCTCACCGCCTCGCTGTCGATGCTGGTCGCCTCCCTGATCGCCGGGCGGCTCAGCGCCAAGGTGCAGCCCCGTTACATGATCGGGGTCGGGCTGCTGCTGGTCGGTGCCGCGCTGCTGCTGATGAGCGGGATCGACGAGTCCAGCGGCTGGGAGCACTTCGTCCCCGGTCTGGTGCTGGGCGGTGTCGGCGCCGGTCTGGTGAACCCGCCGCTGGCCTCCACGGCCGTGGGCGTCGTGGACTTCTCCCGCTCCGGCATGGCGTCGGGTGTGAACGGCACCTTCCGCCAGCTCGGTGTGAGCGCGGGTGTCGCGGTGCTCGGCTCGACCTTCGCCGGGGTCATCAGCGACCGGTTCCGCGACGGGCTGCGCGGGGTGCCGGAACTGGCGGGCCGCAGCGACCAGTTGGCCGCCCTGACGCGGGGCGGCGAGACCGGTGAGGCGGTGCGCATGGTGCCCGAGCAGTACGGGGACAAGGTGCAGCAGATCGCCACCACCGGGTTCGTGGACGGCCTCAACACCCTGCTCGGCGTGTCGGCCGGCGTGGCCCTGCTGGGCGGTGTGCTCGCCCTGGTGCTGATCCGGCCCGCCGACTTCCAGGCGGCCCAGGCCCCCAAGCCCGGGGCTAAGGACGCCCCCGGCCAGTCGCCGGTGGCCGCGGAGAGCTGAGTCAGGTACACGAAGAGCGGGCCCGCCGGTTGCCGACGGGCCCGCTCTTCGTGGTGTCAGGTCACGCGCCGCTCATCGAGGCGACCTGCGTGGCGGCGGGCTCGCCGAAGGACTGCCGGCAGTGCAGCAGCAGCTCGCGCAGGGCGGGGCTCTTGGTGGGCGCGGAGATCAGGGCGAGCACCGCGGGGACGTCGGCGTCGGTGATGGCGACGGTCTTGAGCCCCTTCTGGTGGGCGGTCATCGACTCGGAGAGCACCGCGACCCCGAGGCCCCGCTCGGCCAGTTGCATCACCGCGCCGGGCGCGCTGGCCTGGAGGGCGATGGTCGGGGTCAGGCCGAGCGCGGCGGACGCCTCGTCCAGGGTCGCCCGGATGCCGGTCCCCTCGGGCAGGCAGACGAGCGGGAAGGCACTCAGTTCCGCGAGGGTGACGCCGTCCTTTTCGGCCAGCGGGTGCTCGTGCGGCACGGCGGCGACGATCGGCTCGCTGATCACCTGCCAGCCGTCCAGGTCCTCCGGCGCGCGATGGGCGGCGCCGATCAGCGCCAGGTCGACGGTGCCCTCGCGGACGTACTCGACCAGCTTGGCGGAGTCGTCCTCGAGCAGGCTGATCTCGACGCCGGGGTGGGCGAGATGGAAGCCGGACAGCGCGTCGAAGAGCGGCTGGACGGTGCAGGCGGTGACCATGCCGACCACCAGCTTGCCCCGGACCAGGCCGTTCATCTCGTCCACGGCCTGCCGCAGCGAGTCCATGGAGGACAGCACGGACTTGGCGTGCGCGAGCACCACCTCGCCGACGGCCGTGAGCTGCACACTCCGGCCGGAGCGGTCGATCAGGGTGGCCCCGAGGTCGTTCTCCAGTTGGCGGATCTGGGCACTGATCCCGGGCTGACTGATATGCACCAGCTCTGCGGCCCTGGTGAAATTGGCTTCCTGTGCCACGGCGATGAAGTACCTGAGCTGCCTGATCTCCATAACTCCAAATTATCACGCCGATCCGGATGATTGATTGGACTTGTTCTCGGCCAATGACGGAAAATTGCCACGTTGGTACCCGGACCGCAGGAAAGGATGATTGTGTCCGAGAACGAGAAGGCCCTGAAGCCGGAAGACCTCACCCGCCTCTTCGTGGAGCGCGCCAACGCCGGTGACGCCGCCGGCCTCGCCGCGCTGTACGACGAGGAGGCCGTGATGGCCTACCCGCCCGGCAGCACCACGGTGGGCCGGGAGGCGATCCGCCAGCTCTGGGAGAAGGTGCTGTCCAACGGGCCGCACTTCGAGCCCGAGGAGCCCCTGCCCACGCTGGTGTTCGGTGACATCGCGCTCACCTCCACGCCGCCCAAGGACGGTTCCGGCGCTCGCGCGCAGGTGGTCAAGCGCCAGGCGGACGGCAGTTGGCTGCGCATCATCGACCAGCCGGAGTTCCGCCCGCCGACGAGCTGACGGCCTGTCGCTTTTTGGCCATCCTCGCCTGGGCGCCACCGGCCACCACACGGCCGGGCGCCCCGGTGCGCGACGCGGGACGCCCGGCCGAAAAACCTGTTGCCTCGCACGAGGCACCGGTTCCCGGGCGGATGATTTCCCAGATCGTGCGTTGACGATTCACCGGCACCGGATATGGTGCACGGCAGCAGGTCCAGAGCCAAACGGGGGAGGCTCTTCACAGTGATACGCGATACTCGGCGCCGCTTTTCGGCGCGGCGGGTCCTTTTCCGGAGCCGCCCCTTCCAGCCCGGCCCACTCGGTCCACGCCGCCCTTCGAGCGCGGCGCAGCACCGGCGGCCGGGCTCTCGTGTATCCCCGGCCCGTTGTCGCGGCCGGGTATTCGCGCACAGTCGCTGACCGCCCTGTAACACCGTCACCGGTATGTCGCGGCGCCCTCACGGGTCTCCCGAACCGGTCGACCGGTCTGTGACCACGCGCGTCAATCTCACATCTTTATGCCCCCCGTACGGACATATGAACAGGAGATTGAGAATGGCTGTGACGGAAACCAGAGGAATTCACCTCGCCGCCCCGGTGATCTGTGAGTCGGCGGAAATGTGGAACGCGCAGGCGGACAGCCTGCCGGTGACACGGGCGCCCATCGAGTCGTTGTCGACCGATGACTCCCCACGTATATCGGGGGAGAACGAGGAACACGTCCGGCACCTGGCGCAGTGTGTCTCGCCGCTGCCGCCGATCATCGTGCACCGCGCCACGCTCCGCGTCATCGACGGCGTCCACCGGCTGCGGGCCGCCCGGCTCAACGGGCAGACCCACATCGACGTGCAGTACTTCGACGGCACCGCCAAGGACGCCTTCCTGCTGGCGGTGGAGCGCAACGCCCACCACGGGCTGCCGCTGACCCGCGCCGACCGCAACGCGGCCGCGCTGCGCATCATCCGCTCGCACCCGGACTGGTCGGACCGGATGATCGCGTCCGCCACCGGCCTTTCACCGAAGACGGTGGGCTCGATCCGGCGCCGTTCGGGTGACGCAATTCCTCAGTTGAACGCCCGGATCGGCCGCGACGGCCGGTCGCGCCCGGTGGACAACACCGAGCGGCGCCGGCTGGCGGGTGAATACGCCCGCACCCATCCGCAGGCCACGCTGCGGGAGATCGCCCGGGAGAGCGGGCTGTCCCTGGCGACCGCCCGCGATGTGCGCGAGCGCGTGCAGAAGGGCGCGAGTCCGACCCTCGGCGGCCGTCCGTCCGGCGGCCCGGTGCCCAGGCCGGCCGCCGCGCCGCCCGCGTCGCGCGGTCCGGAGCAGGGCGGGGTGACCGCCTTCGCGCTGGCGGAGACGTTACTGCTGCTCAAGCGGGACCCGTCGATACGGCTCACCGAGCACGGCCGGTTCCTGCTGCGGCTGCTGGACACCCACGCGCTGGCCAACCGGCGCTGGGAGGAACTGGTGGACCGTATTCCGCCGCACTGCGCGGCCAAGGTGGCGGCCGCTGCCCGCGAATGCGCGGCCTCCTGGCGGGACGCGGCCCAGCAGTTGGAGGAGCGGGCCCGCGCGGTCGACGGGCGGGGGGCGGTGAACACCATCGCCTGAATCCGGCGGTTCTCCCTATGCTCTCCGCATGACAATTCTGGTGACCGGGGCCACCGGCAAGACGGGCCGCCACGTATTGCGGGAACTGCTGGCGGCGGGCGAAGAAGTACGTGTACTGACCCGCAATCCGGAAAACGCGAACGTTCCTTCCGGAACGAGTGTCGTACGCGGTGACCTGAGTGAACCGGAAAGCCTTTATCCGGCGCTCGACGGGGTGTCGTCCGTATTTCTCTTCCCGGTTCTCGACGCCATTCCGGCATTCACGGCGACGGCGAAACGCGCGGGCGTGGAGAAGGTGGTGCTGTTCACCGGGGCCTGGGCCGCGGGGCACACCGCTCGGGACCGGGCCTCCTGGGTCTATCCGAGGTACCGGGCGGCCGAGGCGGCGCTCGCGGAGAACGGGCCGGAGCGGTGGACGGTGCTCCGGCCGGCGCCCTTCGCCACCAACGCGCTGTGGTGGGCGCCGGGCGCACGGGCGGACGGGGTGGTGCGACTGCCCCATCCCGACGCCGTCTGCCCGGTGGTCCACGAGGCCGACCTCGCGGCGGCGGCCGTGGCCGCCCTGCTGACGGACGGCCACCACGGGCGGTGGTACACGGTCACCGGGCCCGCGCCCGTCTCGCAGGCCGAGCAGGTCGCCGCGATCGCTGAGGCGAGCGGGCGGCCGCTGCGGGTGGCACGGATCGACCCGGAGGTCTGGCGGTCCGAGGCGGAGCGCTTCCTGCGGCCGGGCATCGTCGCCGACCTGCTGAACGAGTGGTCCCAGACCGAGGCCGACCCTTCCTGCGCCCTGCCGGTCACCACGGCCGTGGAGGACCTCACCGGCCGGCCCGCGCGGACCTTCGCCCGCTGGGCCGCCGACCACGCCGACGACTTCCGCTGACCCCGCCGATCCGGCACCCGGCCCCGGCCCCGCCCCGCCCCGCCCCGAAAGGACGTCATGGAGTACACCCAGCTCGGCCGCAGCGGTCTGCGCGTCTCCCGGCTCTGCCTCGGCACCATGAACTTCGGGGTGCACACCGAGGAGGCGGAGGCCCACCGCATCCTGGACGCCGCCCTGGACGCGGGCGTCAACTTCGTGGACACCGCCGACCTGTACGGCTGGCCCGAGCACCCCGGCCTGACCGAGACGGTGATCGGCAACTGGCTGGCTCTGGGCGGGGGCCGCCGCGAGCGTACGGTGCTGGCCACCAAGGTGTACTCGGACATGGGCGACTGGCCCAACGAGGGCGGGCTGTCCGCGCTGCACATCCGCCGGGCGGTCGAGGCCAGCCTGCGGCGGCTGCGCACCGACCACATCGACCTCTACCAGATGCACCACGTCGACCGGTCCACCCCCTGGGACGAGATCTGGCAGGCGATGGACGTCCTGGTGACCCAGGGCAAGATCGTCTACGTCGGGTCCAGCAACTTCGCGGGCTGGCACCTGGCCGAGGCCCAGGAGAGCGCGCGCGCCCGGCACCTGCCCGGCCTGGTGAGCGAGCAGTCCCACTACAACCTGCTGGAGCGCACCGTCGAGCTGGAGGTGATCCCGGCCGCCCGGCGCTACGGCATCGGCCTGCTCCCCTGGTCTCCCCTCCACAGCGGCCTGCTCGCCGGGGTGCTGCGGGACGAACGCCGGGGCGTACGGCGCACGGTGGCGCGGGCCGCCGCCGCGCTCGCGACCCGGCGCCCGCAGATCCAGGAGTACGAGGACCTGGCCGCCGAGCTGGGCCATGAGCCGGGGCATGTCGCGCTGGCCTGGCTGCTCGCCAACCCCGCCGTCACCGCGCCCGTCGTCGGCCCGCGCACCCTGGCCCAGTTGCACAGCGCGCTCGCCGCGCTCGACGTCGAGCTGGAGCCGAAGGCACTGGCCCGGCTCGACGAGATCTTCCCCGGTCACCGGCCCGCCCCCGAGGCGTACGCCTGGTGACACCGGCCGGGGCGAACCGGCCCGGCCACCCCGCACCGTCAGCAGCCGCTGCAACCCGAGGAGTGTCATGCCCCGCCGTCTGTTCACTTCGGAGTCCGTCACCGAGGGCCATCCCGACAAGATGGCCGACCGGATCAGCGACACGGTCCTCGACGCGCTGCTGGCGCGTGACCCGCGCTCGCGCGTCGCCGTGGAGACCCTGATCACCACCGGCCAGGTGCACGTGGCCGGCGAGGTCACGACGCGGGCCTGGGCGGACGTGCCCGCCCTGGTCCGCGAGGCCGTGCTCGACATCGGCTACGACGCCTCCGCGAAGGGCTTCGACGGCGCCTCCTGCGGGGTCTCCGTCTCCATCGGCGCCCAGTCCCCGGACATCGCGCGCGGTGTCGACGCGGACGGCGAGGATCTCCTGGCCGCCCAGGGCGCCGGGGACCAGGGCCTGATGTTCGGGTACGCGACGGACGAGACCCCGGAGCTGATGCCGCTGCCGATCCGGCTCGCGCACCGCCTCGCCCAGCGGCTGACCGAGGTGCGCCGCTCCGGGAACATGCCGTACCTCAGGCCCGACGGGAAGACCCAGGTCACCGTGGAGTACGACGGGGACCGGGCGGTCCGGCTGGACACGGTGGTCGTCTCCGCGCAGCACGCGGCGGACGTCTCGCTGGAGGACCTGCTGGTGCCCGAGGTGCGCCGGAACGTGGTCGACGTGGAGCTGGCGCGGCTGGCCGCGGAGGGCATCGAACTCGACACCGAGGGATGCCGGTTGCTGGTGAATCCCACCGGGCGCTTCCACATCGGGGGGCCGATGGGCGACGCGGGGCTGACCGGCCGGAAGATCATCATCGACACCTACGGGGGCATGGCCCGGCACGGCGGGGGCGCCTTCTCGGGCAAGGACCCGTCCAAGGTGGACCGCAGTGCCGCGTACGCCATGCGCTGGGTGGCCAAGAACGTCGTGGCCGCAGGTCTCGCCGCGCGCTGCGAGGTGCAGGTCGCGTACGCGATCGGGCGGGCCGAGCCGGTGGGCCTGTTCATCGAGACCTTCGGCACCCACCGGGTCGGCGTGGACGTGATCGGCAAGGCCGTCGACGAGGTCTTCGACCTGCGCCCGGCGGCCATCATCCGCGACCTCGACCTGCTGCGCCCGATCTACGCGCAGACCGCCGCCTACGGCCACTTCGGCCGCGAGCTGCCGGACTTCACCTGGGAGCGCACGGACCGGGCGGAGGCGCTGCGCGCGGTGGCCGGGCTGTAGATCCAAAAGACGCGCCCCGCCCAGGACTCGGGCGGGGCGCGTCGCTGTGCCGGGGGTCAGGCGGGCAGGGTGCGGGCGAGCTCCGTGAGGGCGGCCTCGGCACGCTGGTGCAGGCCGCCGCCGAAGGTCACGCGGGCGGCACCCAGCCGGCCCAGCTCGGCCGGGGCCGGCCCGTTCGGCAGGTACAGGGCGTTCAGCGGGGCCGGGACGCCCTTGGCCAGCTCGGGCAGCAGCTCGGCCGGGGCCAGGATCGGATAGACCACGTCCGCCCCCGCCTCGGCGTACAGACGGCCCCGGGCGATCGCCTCCTCGGCGTCGCTCGCGCCGTGCAGGAACGTGTCCACGCGGGCGTTGAGCACCAGCCCTCCGTCGGCGGCCGCCACGAACTCGCCGAGCCAGACGGCGTGTTCCGCTGCCTCCTTGAGCTTGCCGGAGGCGTGGTCGGTGTCCTCCAGGTTGCAGCCGACGGCGCCCGCACCGAGCAGCCGCTCCACGATCCCGGCCGGGGCGAGTCCGTAGCCGTCCTCGATGTCGACGGTCACCGGGACGTCCACCGCGCGGATGATCCGGGCCAGCGCCTCGAACGCCTCGTCCGTGGGGACGGCTCCCCCGTCGGAGTACCCGAGGACGGCGGCCACCGCGGCACTGGAGGTGGCCAGCACCCGGTGCCCGGCATCGGCGAACACCCGGGCACTCACCGCGTCCCAGACATTGGGGATCACCAGCGGGTCACCGGGTTCCGGCCGCCGATGCAGCGCACGAAACTCCTCGGTCCGGGTACGGCTGGACACAGGTCGCCTCCAAAACGGTCACCACGAACAGGCCGCCGCCAGCGTAGGCAACGCGGGGTGCGTACGTCCCGTGGTCCCGTCGGCGACAGCCCGGCCGGCTCGGGAGCCGGCCGGCGCACGTCGGGCAGCACCACAGGCGGCCAGACGCCGTTCCCGCGCCGCCTCAGCGCTTCAGCGCCCGGTCCACCAGCGCCCCCGCCGCCCCCGTGTAGCGAGCCGGGTCGAGCAGTTCGGACAACTCCGCGCCGTCCAGCACACCCGCCAACTCCGGCAGGACCGCCAGGACTTCGCCCAGCGGCACCCCCTCCCCCGCCGCCCGCCCGGACGCCTCGGTCAGCAGTCGCCGCGCCTCCGCCTTGCCCAGGCGCGGCGCCAGGACGGCGGCGAGGCGTTCGGAGACGATCTGGCCGCCGGTCAGGGCGACGTTGGCGCGCATGCGGTCGGGGTGGACCGTGAGGCCCCGGGCGAGGTCGAGGGCGGTGTGGGCGGCGCCGCCGGTCAGGCGGAGGGCCTCGCGGAGCAGGGTCCACTCGGCGTGCCAGGCGCCCGCGGACCGCTCGTCCTCGGTGGTGAGGCACTGGGTCAACCCGGCCGACAGCACCGGCACTTGGAGGGCCGCCGAGCGGATCAGCGTGGCGAGGACCGGGTTGCGCTTGTGGGGCATCGCGGAGGAGGCGCCCCGGCCCCCCGGGGCGGGCTCGGCCAGCTCGCCGACCTCCGTGCGGGCCAGTACCTGCCCATCGACCGCGATCTTGCCGAGCGCGGCCGCCGTGTGGGCGAGCGCTGTGCCGAGGTCGGCGACCGGGGTGCGCAGCGCGTGCCAGGGCAGGACGGGCCGGGCGAGGCCGGTCTCGTCGGCGTACGCGGCGGTGAGGGCGTCCAGGTAGCCGCCGGGGTCGTCGGCACCGGTGGCTCCGTCGAGGCGGGCGTACTCCAGGTATCCGGCGAGGGTGCCCGCCGCGCCGCCGAGGGCCACCGGCAGGCCGTGGTCGAGGACCCGGCCGAGCCGTTCGGCGGAGTCCAGCACCAGGGACCGCCAGCCCGCCGCCTTGAGCCCGAACGTGGTGGGCACGGCGTGCAGGGCGAGCGTGCGCCCGGCCATCACGGTGTCCCGGTGCTCCCCGGCGAGGCGGGCCAACTCCTCGGCGGCGGCGCGCAGGTCGGCGACGGTGAGCCGCAGCGCGCGGGCGGCCACCAGCATGGTGCCGGTGTCCAGGATGTCCTGGCTGGTGGAGCCCCGGTGGACGTACTCGGCGGCGGCCGGGTCGGCGGCGGCGACCACGGCGGTGAAGGCCCGGACCAGCCCGACCACCGGGTTGGCGGTCTCGCGGGCCGCGAGGGCGAGCGCGCGGGCGTCCAGCCGGCGGGCGTCGGCGGCCTCGGTGATGACGGCGGCGGCCGAGGCGGGTACGGCGCCGAGCCGGGCCTGGGCGCGCGCCAGCGCGGCCTCGGCGTCCAGCATGGCCTGGAGCCACGCCAGGTCCCCGGTCGCCTCCTCCACGGGCACCCCGGCCCGCACCGGGGACAACAGGCCGACGTCGAGTGAGGCGCTCATGCCGTCACCTCCGCAGGCCCGGCGGAGACGGGCGCGGGCAGGGACAGTACGGCGTGCGCGATGGCGTCGGAGTCCTCCAGCGTCACGGAGCCCACGCCGGGCCGGATGCCCGCCGCGGTGACCCAGTGCACGGCCTCGGTGGGGACGCCGTAGGCGAAGCGCCGGGGGTGGGCGCGGCCGGCGGCGTCGATGAGCCGGTAGGGGCGCGTCGATACGTCGAGCCCCCCGGTCTCGTACACCCCGCCGTGCGCGGTGGGTATCCGGTGCGGGCGGCACTGGCCGGTGTTCAGCAGGTGGCGGAGCAACGGGTCGGCGGTGCGCAGCAGGTCCGGCTCGGGCAGCCGGGCCTCGATGAGCGCGGCGAAGGGCGGCGCGACATCCGTTCCGCCGAGGGTGCGGGCGATGAACGCGGGGCCGTCGTCGGCGGTGTCCACGAGCAGTCCGGGGGGCAGGATCTCCACGATCCCGGCCTCGATGAGCGCGGTGAGTTCCTCGATGCGGGAGGCGGGCGGGCCGATGGAGAGGAAGGCGTTGAGCGGGGTGTACCAGGCGTGCAGTTGGTCGCGGTAGGAGGCGCCGTCGATGCCGTCGTGGTCCACCACGAGACGGATCTCGTTGCGCAGGTCGCGCAGCACGTCGAGGGCGGCCTTCAGCGGGCCGGTGACGTTCCCGGCGCGGGCGTCGGCCACGTCCTGGCGCAGATGCCCGAGCAGCCACGCGCGGTACTCGGCCATGGAGGTGAACTCCCGCTCCCCGTACGGCCGGGCGACGCGCGCCCAGTCCCAGCGGTCGGCCGCGCCGAGGCCGGCCGCGTCGAGGAACGCGTGCTCCTCGCTCTCCGGGACGTGCGGGTAGGCGTCCGCGAAGGCGGTGGCGTCCTGGCCGCGCGCGGTGAGCAGGGCCGCGTAGTAGACGCCCTGTACCTCGCGGGCGATCAGCGGCCACAGGTCGGCCCGGAAGCTCAGCCGCTCGCCGCGCCGGGCACGTTCGCGCAGGGCGGCGACCCCGTCCTGGTCCAGCAGCCGGGGTTCGTGGCGGCCGTGCGCACCCTTCTGGTTCTCGCCGCGCGCGTGGTACGGCACCCCGCGCCGGGAGCCCGCGAACATGCGGGGTTCCTCGCCGGAGGCCCGGTACACGAGCCGGTCCCCCACCCGCGCGAAGGAGCCGCCCCGGCCGAGCGTGAACAGCGCGAGGTAGTCGAAGAAGTTGAGGCCGACCCCGCGCAGCAGCACCGGCTGTCCGGCGCCGACGGCGGAGAGGTCGTGGTCGGCGGGGTTGGCGGGTCGCAGATAGGTCAGTCCGTGCGTGGCGGCGAAGTCGGCGAGCCGGCGTATCTCGTCGGTCGGCTGGTTCGGCAGGTGGCCTAGGGCGAGGACGACGGCGTCGAGCCCGGTCAGCCTGGTCCCGTCGGCCAGCAGCACGCACTGCGGGCCCCCCGGCACCGGCCCGGCGTCGTCCAGGGCGACGGCGCGCGAGGCGTGCACCCGGACGGTGATGTGGGCCGGTGCGGTGGCGATCAGGCGCCGGAAGACCCAGCGCAGGTAGTGGCCGTAGAAGGCGCGGGTCGGGTAGGAGTCGGGGCCGAGGGCGCGGGCCTCGGCGGCGATCGACGCGTCCGCGGTACCGGTGCCGGCCAGGCGGCGCGCCCACTCGTAGAGGCTGGGGCCGTCCTCGACCGGGCCGACGATGTCGACGCTGTGGTCGGTGAACAGGGTGACCTGGGAGGCCACCGTGTTCATCAGCAGGTGCGGGGACTGGGCGGTGCGCCAGACCCGGCCCGGCCCCGGGGGCGAGGGGTCGACGAGGTGCACGGTGAGCCGTTCACGCGAGGGCGACTTGCGTTCCTGGGCGAGCAGCCGCTCCAGGACGGACACGCCGCGGGGCCCCGCCCCGACGACGCAGATCTCCGAGGGTGTGCTGATCAAGGGGTCACTCTCCGCTGGGCTGTGGAGTGGGCGTGGCCGGTCCGGGGACCGGACGGGGAACGGGGCGGTGGACGGCGGCGGCCGGGGTGAGCCGGATGGAGACCTCCGCTCCGGCGCCGACCGGCAGGGGCATGGAGAGGTAGTCAGCGCCGTCGCGCACCCGGTCGAGGTAGGGGCCGGTGGGGGCGGAGCCCAGGGCGAGCACGATGGTGCCGGGGCGCATCCGCCCCTCCAGCGCGGTGAGCGCGGGCAGGGCCAGGTCGGGTCGGCAGTCGAGCAGGGCGAGGTCGACCGGGGCGGGGGCGCGGCCGAGGTCGTGCAGGCCGGCATGGCGGACCTCCGCCCAGGGGGCGAGCCCGGCGGCGGTGAGCCGGGCGCGGGTGTCGGCGGCGCGGTGGGCGTCGGGCACGTGGCCGACGACGTGCCCGGCGCCGTTCGCCCGTGCTCCGGCGGCGAGTTGGTCGAGGGAGCCGTCGGCGGTGCCGTCGAACGCCACCACGCAGTCCGCCCGCAGGGAGCGGACCAGGGAGTACAGCAGGCGGCCGATCTCGGGGGTCAGCGGTTCCCCGGCGCGGCGGGCGCGGTCCGGGCGGACGAGGTGGACGAACCCGTCGGCGTCGATGGCGGCCCGTACCCCGGTGTGCAGCCAGCCGTCGGCCGGGTCGTCCGGGCCGAGGGAGACGGCCAACCCGGCGCCGCCGACCAGCAGTTCGCCGTCGGGGCCGATCTCGGCGCGGACGTGGGACAGGGGCCGCCCGACCGTGCCGGATCTGCGCGCGGCGGGGGTGTTCCAGCTCACCGCGCCGGTGTTCCCGGCCAGCCCGTACCCGGCGTACACCGGCAGCCCGAGGCCCTCGCACTCGCGGAGCAGCGGGTGGGGCACCTCGGTGCCGCACCACAGCAGCGGCACGCCGGGGGTGCCGAAGAGGGCGGCCGGTACGGGTCTGCCCTCGCGGCGCGCGGTGCGGGCGGCGCCGATCAGGGCCGTCGCGGCGGGCGGGGTGACGGCGAGCGCGGTGGGCCGCACGGTGGCCGTCCACTCCGGCAGGGCGGTGGCGGGGATGCCGGGCGGGGGCAGCAGCAGGCAGCCGCCGTCGGCGAGGGCCATCGGGGTGGCGGCCACCTGGTGGGCGAGGGCGCCCAGCGGGACGGTGACCGCGCAGCGGGCGAAGGCTCCGGCGGGCAACTCGGCGCGCAGCGCGTCGAGATGGGTGCCGACGGCGTGGGCGCGGATGCCGACCCGGCCGGCCGCGCCCGCCGAGGCGGGGAGGATCTTGCAGATCCAGTCCCGGTCGTCGTCGGGGACGCGGTAGGCGCCGGGCGCGGAGTCGGTGAGCGCGGCGAGGTCGATGGGGACGACCGGGCAGCCCTCGGGCAGGACGCGCCGGTCCGCCCAGCCGGCCAGCAGGGCCAGGCCGCGGGCGTCGGCAAGGACGGCGGACACGTCCGCGAGCAGGGTGGCCGCGGTGCGCGCGGAGGCGCCGGACGGCACGGGGCAGCCGGTCACCCGCAGGGCCAGCAGGGCGAGTTCGGCGACGACGGCCTCGGCGGTGTCGCCGCACAGGATGCCCACCCTGTCGCGGGGGCCGGGGGCGAGGCGGTCCCCCAGGGCGCGGGCGGCGCGGGTGATCTCGCGGTAGGAGTGGACGACGGCGGTGCCGTCCTCGGCCGTCACCTCCACCAGCGGCCGGTCGCCGTCCTCGGCGTGTCTGCGCAGGACGGTCTCAACGGCCCTCACGCTCGGTTTCCTCCCGTCGGGCGCGCCGCCGGGCGCGGTGGTGACGTCCGCCGCTCAGGCGGTGGTGCGTTCCGGGCCGAACCGGTTCCAGCCGACGTCGTCGCACCCGTGCGGCAAAAAGCCGGTGATTACGCCGTTCATGTCTCCCCCTCTTCGGCAAAGGCATCGAAAATCAGGGTTCGGGGAATGTGCGAACACCCGTGGGGTTCGATCCTCCGACGGAACAACCGTCGCCCGTCGGCGAACGAACACAAAAGACCTAACATGCTTCGGGTCGGCGCAGTGCCGTGAAACGAAGGATTGAAATGGAAACAGCTCAGCGTAAATCGGGCACGGAAATGACCGGGACGCCTCTGGAGGAGCAGGGGCCCGGAGCGCTCCAGGAGGCGATAGCCGCCTGCTCGGCCGGCCTCGCCGAGGACGTCCCGGACTACCGCACCACCATGCGCAACGTCGCCGAGGCCCTGAGCGGCCTCTCGCGCGCCGTCGCCGAGCAGGCCGACTGGGCGCCGCAGCGGCCGGACGCCTCCGGGGTCCGTCCGGACACCGGGGAAACCGGCGGCGCGAACTCCGCTTTCCGGTACCTGAACGGCCTTCCGGACATCAACCGGGCCATTCAGAATGAGTTGGCGGGGGCCCGCGAGGAGATCCTCACCGCCCAGCCGGACGGCTCGCGCCCGCCCTCGGTGCTGCGCGAGGCGCTCGCCTCGGTACGCCGGCAGCTCGCCGCCGGGGTGGCCATGCGGACGCTCTACCAGCACAGCACGCGGTTCGACGAGCCGACCAAGCAATACGTCAAGGTGGTGACCGAGTTCGGTGTCCAGGTGCGCACACTGCCGGAGTTCTTCGAGCGGCTCATCATCATCGACCGGTCGGCGGCGTTCCTCCCGGGCAGCCGGGACCGGCAGACCGCGGTGCTGGTCCGGGAGCCGGCCGTGGTCGGTTTCCTCACGGACGTGTTCACCCGGCAGTGGGACCGCGCCGAACCGTTTCCCTTCGTCCCGGTGCGCGCCGCGGAGGCCGCCGGAGAAGTGATCCCGGACATGCGGGAATCGATCCGGAAACTGCTGATCGAGGGCCGCTCGGACAAAGAGATAGCCCGGCGTCTGGGATTGAGCCTGCGGTCACTGCAAAGCCATGTGGCGCGCCTGAAAGAGGATTATGGCGCGCAGCACCGGCTCCAGCTCGGATATCTCATGGCATTGAGCGATCATTCCCCGGCCGGGCCGGATTCCGGTAATTCCCCGCGCCTTCGAGCGACTCCAGGAGAAACGCGTCCATGACCCGTCACGCGCTGGCCGCGAACGAGAACCCCTACCCGCCGCTGCCCTCGGTGCGGACCGCGCTCGCGGCGGCGGCCGGCGGCCTCAACCGCTACCCCGACCGCACGGTGACCGAGCTGGGCGAAGCGCTCGCCGCCCGCCACGGGGTGCCGCGCTCGCACATCGTGACCGGCGCCGGATCGGTGGGCGTCACCCACCACCTGCTGCACGCCGTGGTCCGCGACGGCGACGAAGTGGTGTACGCCTGGCCGTCGTTCGAGGCGTACCCGCATCTCACGGAGATCTGCCGGGGCACCTCGGTACGGGTGCCGCTGCGCGAGGAGCGGCACGACCTGGCGGCCATGGCCGACGCGATCACCCCGCGCACCGCCCTGGCGATCGTCTGCAACCCCAACAACCCGACCGGCACCGCCGTCACCCGTACGGAGCTGGAAGCCTTCCTGGACCGGGTGCCGGGGAACGTCCTGGTGCTGCTGGACGAGGCGTACCGGGAGTTCGTGCGCGACCCGGAGGTCCCGGACGGCATCGAGCTGTACCGGGACCGGCCGAACCTGGTCGTGCTGCGGACCTTCTCCAAGGCGTACGGCCTGGCCGCGCTGCGGGTCGGCTACGCGGTGGCGCACGCGGAGGTGGCCGCCCGGATCAGGCACACCGTCGTGCCGTTCGGGGTGAACGCCCTCGCGCAGACCGCCGCCCTGGCCTCCCTGGCGGCGGAGGACGAGCTGCTGGAGCGGGTGGAGGCGGTGGTCAAGGAACGCGACCGGCTGACCGGCGCGCTGGCGGTACCGGTGACCCCGTCGGAGGCCAACTTCGTCTGGCTGCCGCTGGGCGAGGGCACGACCGCGTTCGCCGAGGCGTGTGCCCGCGCCGGGGTCGCCGTACGGGCCTTCCCCGGCGAGGGCGTACGCCTCACGGTCGGCACCCCGGAGGCGAACGACGCCGTACTGCGGATCGCGGCGGCGCTCACCTGAGGCCCAGTCTCACCTCAGGCTCAGTCCCGTACCGGCGCCGGCTCCCGCATCTCGGCCGGGCGGCGCGCCTCCGCCCAGCGCACGGCGGGCTCCATGGCGAGGCCCGCCCCCAGGAACAGCGCGCCCACGACCAGCCAGCCGCCGGTGCCCCAGGACAGGATGAGCGTGGTCAGCAGCAGCGGGCCGACGAGCCGCGCGACAGCGGTCCCGGCGCCGTAGAAGCCCTGGTACTGGCCCTGTTTGCCGGCGGGGGCGAGGGCGAAGCCGATCTCCCAGGAGCCGGAGCCGAGCAGCATCTCGCCGAAGACCTGCACACACGCGGCGAGCAGCAGCACCAGGACCGGCAGCCAGGCCGAGGTGCCGGCCGCCGACACCGCGAAGCACACACAGGCCAGCAGCAGCACGATCCCCGCCTGCCGCACGGCCCGCGCGGCCGACCGCAGCCCCTTCACCCGCGCGGCCATCCGCACCTGGAACAGCACCACGCTGAGGGTGTTGAGCACCAGCAGCGCCGACACCGTCCAGCCCGGCGCCCCGGTCCGCTGCACGATCCACAGCGGCAGCACCACGCTGAGCAGCGGCATGTACAGCAGCATGACCATGTTCAGCAGCGAGACCAGCGCGTACGGACGGTCCCGGAGCACGGTGAGCGCGCGTCCGGCGGGCCGGCCGTCCGCGGGGAGCTGTTTCGCGGGCGCGGGCAGCCGGCCCAGGACCCACGCGGCCAGGACGAAGGTGACCGCGTCCATGGCCAGCGCCGTGAGGTAGGCCGCCTCGCTGTCGAGCTGGAGGGCGATGCCGCCGAGGGCGGCGCCGAGCGCCAGCCCGGCGTTGACGGTCGACTGGAGGTAGGCCCGCGTCTCGGTGCGCCGGGCGGGTTCCACCAGGCCGGCCAGCAGGGCCTGCCGGGCGGCCGCGAGCCCGCACTGGCAGCAGGTGTACAGGCACACGGCGGCCAGGAACGCCGGATAGGTCCGCACGAAGAGCAGGGAGCCGATGGCGGCGCCGGTGGCCAGCGACATCAGGATGGCGATCCCGCGCGGCCCGCGCCGGTCGGCAAGGTGGCCGAGCGGCACGCCGACGACGGCGCCGAGCGCCCAGCCGATGGTGAGCGCGGCGCCGATCTGGGTCGGGGACAGCCCGATGACCCGGCTGAAGTACAGCACCGAACACACGTAATAGGCGCCGTCGCCCACGGAGTTGGTGAGCTGCGCCAGGGCCAGGGTCCTGGGCGGCCCCGGTGGGGGGATGATCCGGCTGACGCGCATGCGCTTCCTTCCGTACGGGCCCGTGCCGGGAGGAGTCTTTCCGGTACGCGGTGGGGCGCGCCACCGGAAACGGCTGTTCCGCTAGGGCTGTTGAGGGGTCACGGTGAAGCGCAGGGTCTCGCGGACGAACTTCACGGCGTCCTCCCGCTCGGTGGGCGACCCGGCGTCGACGAGCACGTGCCCGAGCCGCCGGCCGGACGAGGTGAGCGGCCGCACGGTGTCCCCCACTCCCTTGCGCGGCCGTACCCGGACCACCGCCGGATGCGCCCGCACCTCGTCCAGTCCCTCGATCCCGGTGACGGTGCCGGGCGCGGCCGTGAGGAAGACGGTGGCCGCGAAGGACACCGGCCGCTCAGGCAGGGCGGGCAGGGGCAGGCCGACCGCCAGCAGCACCATGGCCTCGTACAGGTCGAAGCCGAAGGTCAGGCCGATCGCGTCGGGCAGATAGTCGCCGGGGGTGCGGACCGCGACCTCCATCAGCACCGGGCCGGCCGCGCTCATCCGGAACTCCAGGTGCACCAGGCCGGTGTCCATGCCGAGGGCGCGGAGCACGCCCGAGGTCAACTCCCGTACCTGTGCCATCTGTTCGGGACCGAGGTCATGGCCGCAGCGGTGGACGAGTTCGACGAAGTACGGCGGAGGGGTGGTCTCCTTGGCGGTGACGTTCCCGAAGAGGACCTCGCCCTCGCGGACCAGGGCCTCCCAACTGAACTCGGGCCCCTCCACGGCCGTTTCGACAAGGAGCTGCCCCTCGCCGTCACGGCGGGCGGCGACCTCCTCGACCTCCTCCGGGGTGCGGATCAGCTCCACGCCCTGGCTGCCGGACAGGGTCAGCGGTTTCACCACCACGGGGAGGTGCTGGAGCATCCAGTCACGGGCGTCGCCGAGCCGGGACACGTGCAGATGGTCGGGCTGCGGGACGCCGTGCGCGCCGAACAGGGCGCGTTGCAGGGCCTTGTTGCGGGAGACGACGGCCGCGTGCAGCGAGGGCCCGCGCAGACCGTGCCGCTGCTGGGCGAGGGCCGCGGCGACGACCTGCGGCTCGGCGAAGCCGATCAGGCCGTCCGGCACCCGCTCGGCCACGGCGGCCGCGACCGCGCCGGCCCAGGACTCCTCGTGACCGCCGGGCACCCGGTAGAAGCGCTCCGCGAGCGCGGTCGGGCGGTTCTCCCAGGTCGCGGCGGACTCCAGCGCGCGGGCCCGGACGCCCAGCCGGGCGGCGGCCTCCAGGTACGGGCGGCCCATGGTGCCGACGCCGGCCAGCAGCAGTTCCCTCGGTGCGGTCATGACGCGGTCCTCTCGACGGGGGCCGCCACATCGGCGGGCGGCGGGATGCGCAGCAGTCGGGTGACGGGGGTGACGAGCAGCGCGGCGAGGGCGAAGGCCGCCCCGAGGCCGATCCAGCCGAGCGGACCCCCGGCGATCACGACGGAGGTGATCAGCGCGGGGCCCACGATGCGCTGGCCGGTGCCGCCGAGGCTGAACACCGAGAGGTAGACCCCCTTCTGGTCCTCGGGGGCGCACGCGTAGCTCAGTTCCCAGCCGCCGGTGGCCTGCCACATCTCCCCGAAGGTCAGCAGCACACAGGCCAGCCCGAGCACGGCCGCGGCCGCCCAGGCCGAGTCGGGGCCGCCGGACAGCGCGAGGGCGGCACAGCACAGGGTCAGGGCCGCCCCGCCGAGCCGCAGCGAGCGCACCGCACCGTCCGGGCGTTCCGCGATCCGGGCGACCGGCACCTGGAGCACGATCGACAGCAGGGTGTTGACCAGCACCAGGAAGGGCAGCGCCCCGGCGGGCATCTCGGTGGCTGTGAGCGCCCACAGCGGCAGGCCCACCGACAGGATCGTCACGTGCAGGTTGAGGAAGCCGTTGAGGACGGTCAGCAGCCCGTACCGCCAGTCCTTGAAGCGCCGGACCGCGTCCAGCGGGCCCACCTTGCGCTGGACGGTGTCGGCGCCGTCGAGCCGGAGCCGGGTCAGCATGAGCGCCGAGAGGACGAAGGCGGCGGCGGTGCCCAGCACGATGGCCCGGTACGGCCACACGCTGTCGGCGGTCAGCAGCGGCGCGGCGAGCAGCGCGCCGAGGGAGAAGCCGGCGTTGCGCACGGTGCGGATGATGGCCATGGTGCGGGTGCGGTCGGCACCGGCGACCGTCGCGGACGCCACCGCCTGGGTCATCGGCTGGGTGGCCGCCTCGGCGGCGGCCAGCGCGCAGGAGACGAGCGTGAAGCCGACCAGCCCGTGCACCAGGCACAACAGCGCGAAGCCGCCCGCCCGCCACACCTGGAGGGCGATCAGGGTGCGCCGGGCGCCGAACCGGTCCCCCGCCGCGCCGATCGGCACGGTGGTCAGGAAGCCGACGACGCCGGAGACGGCGAGGCCGGTGCCGACCTCGGCCGGGGTCAGCCCGACCGAGCGGACGAAGAACACCGCCGACGCCGCCAGGTACAGGCCGGTGCCGATCGCGTTGACCAGCGAAATGACCGCGAAGGCACGGCCGTTGGGGGTGGCGGGGACGTAGGCGCGCCAGAAGGAGCGGCTCATCCCTCCTCCCCCGGCACGGACTCGGGCACGGACTCGGGCACGGACTTCGGCGCGGACTCGGGCTCGGTCGCGATGTCGATCAGCGCGGCCGCCCGCTCCGCGAGCCGGCCCGCCGCGTCCGGCCCCTCCTCGGCCGTGGCGATGACGAACCCGGCGCGTTCCCACGAGCTGGTGACGGGCCGCACCACGGCCCCCGGCTCGACGCCGAGGTGCACCTCGCGCACCCCCTCCGCCTCCCGTGCCTGGTCGGCGCCCGACACCCGCGCGACCCGGCCGGGCGGCGGGGTGAGGAAGCGTACGGCGGCGCCCTTGAGGGCGGGCCGGGGTCCCACCGGCCCGCGTCCCTCCAGCACCCGGAGCAGGCAGCTCAGGATGTCGGTGCCGTACGCCTCGTCGATGAGGACGGTGATCCCGCCGCCCGGCATCCGCCCGGCGCACTCGATCAGATGCGGGCGTCCGTCCGGTTCGGCGAGGAGCCACTCCGAGTGCAGGATGCCGGTGCGGAAGCCGATGCTCTGGGCGAGCCGTACCAGGGAGCGGCGCAGCCCGGCCTCGGTGTCCTCGGGCAGCGGGGCGGGCACGGTGTGGCCGGTCTCCACCGGGTGCCGGGAGTCCCGCACGGTCTTGGCGGTGATGTTGAGGAAGCCGACGACGCCCTCGTGGACGACCGCCTCCACGCTCAACTCCGGCCCGTGCAGGCGCTGTTCGACCAGGTAGCGGGCGGGTTCGGAGTGGCGGGCGCGCAGAGCCGGCTCGTCGGCGGTGGTGGTGTGGGCCCAGGCCGCCGTCACGTCGTCGCCGGGGCCGAGGAGCTGCACGCCGAGGCTGGCCTGCCGTCCGGCGGGCTTGAGGACGGCCTCTCCGCCGTGGGCGGCGCGGAAGGCGGCGACCGTCTCGGGGCCGGTGGCGGGCGCCCAGTCGGGCTGGAGGGTGCCGGTACTGGTCAGCGCGGCCCGCAACAGGCCCTTGTCGCGCAGCAGATGAGCGGCCTTGACGCCCGCGCCGGGCAGCCCCCACTCCTCGGCGAGCGCGGCGGCGGTGACCACCCCGTACTCGACCACGGGGACGACCGCGCGGACCTGGGGCGGCCGGGGTACGGCCCGCACCAGGCGCTCGGGGTGTGCCTCGTCCTGGGTGGGCGCGGGCAGCAGGGCGGCCACGCAGGCGTGCCGGTCGGAGAGGCCGGCGAGCCCGCGCGCCTCGATGACGTCGGGTTCCTCCAGCACCAGCACGGAGCCGACCGGGAGGAGCCCGTCTAGCTTGCCGAGCATGACGGGGCTGTAGCCGACGAGGACATGGGTGACGGACGCCTCCGGCAGCGCCTCGGGGCCGGTGTCGACGGTGATGGCCGCGCGCACCTCGGCCTCCAGCGCGTCCAGTTCCGCGACGGTCGGGGCGTCGATCAGGAAGGACACCGCACGGTCCTCGGAGCTGTGCAGCTCGCCCAGGCGGGCACCCCGGTCCTGGTGGACGAGGACGGCGCGCAGGGCGGGCGGTGCGTCCGGCGGGCCGGGTTCCAGGTGCGGCCACAGTCCGCGTTCCCCGACCCAGGCGGGCGCGACCCCGAAGCCGTCCACGGCCACGTCCCGCAGGATGCCCGGCGTGTGCTCCAGGTAGACCTGGCGGGCGAAGCGGGTCGGCGCCGGGTAGGTGACGGGTTCACCGAGGGCGATCCGGATGATCTGCCGCTCCAGCGAGGCCCCGGTGGCCAGTTCGTACAGCACGCACAGGCCGTCGCCCGGCGGCCGCGCGGCCACCTCCATCAGTACGGGCCGCCCCTCGGAGCCGATCCGCCACTCGGCGTGGGCGACGCCGTCGCGGAAGCCGAGGGTGTCCAGGGCGCTCGCGTTGGCGCCGAGCAGCGCCTCGGCCTGGTCGGGGCGGTCGCCGGGCACGGTGTGGGACAGCTCGACGAAGGTGGGCGCGTGGCTGTCGGTGGTGTCCTTGCGGGTGACGGAGGCGAAGACGATCCGGCCGCCCTGAACGAGGGACTCGACGGAGAACTCCTGCCCGGCGACCTTCTCCTCGACGAGCACCGTCTCGTGCGCCGGGTGCCCGGCGAGCAGCTCACGCAGCCGGGCGGGCCCGTCGACGCTCTCCACCCCGGAACTGGAGTGCCGCCCGGCCGGCTTGAACACCACCGGGTAGGCGAGCGAGGCCACGTCGACCCGGTCGCGCTCGCCGGGCGGTACGACGACGACGGCCGGGCTGTACTCGGGCAGGTACCAGCGCTGGAGGTACTTGCTGCGGCAGGCCCGGCTCGCGCGCAGGCCGGGGCCCGGCACACCGAGGGCGTCGGCGAGCAGCCCGACGGGTTCGACCTGGGTCTCGCCCACGGCGCAGGCGCCGACGATGTCGTACTCCTCCCGCCAGCGCAGGGCGGCGGCCACGGCGCCGGGGAGGAAGGAGTTGTCGCGGCCGGGGTCGCCGTCGACGAAGGCGAAGTCGTGGATGCCTGCGGCCGGATGGGCGGGGTCGGCCGCGCCGGCCAGTGCCTCGTCGCGGGCGCCGGCGGGGGTGATGAGGAGGATCTTCAGGCCGCGCCGGGCGAGTTCGTCCAGGTAGGCCGGTGACCGGCACACCACCAGGAACGATCCCGCCAGTACGAAGGCGGGCGGGCGCTGTTCTCTTCGCTGCGGCTCGTCCATCTCCCGTTCCCCCCGAATGTCGTTGCCGATGTCGATGCCGGGCGGCCGGGCCGCCCCCCTGCCGCCTGTCGGCGGGAGGCGGCCCGGTCGCCGTGGGTGGGTGTCTCAGTCGAAGCGGAGACTGCCCGTCCGGGTCCTCTTCAGCTCGAAGAAGTCCGGGTAGTTGGCCAGCGCGCGGGCTCCGTCGAAGATCCGGGCGGCTTCCTCGCCGCGCGGGATGGAGTTGAGCACCGGGCCGAAGAAGGCGACGCCGTCGATGTGGATGGTGGGCGTGCCCACGTCCTCGCCGACCGGGTCCATGCCCTCGTGGTGGCTCTTGCGCAATTCCTCGTCGTAGGTGTCGGTGTCGGCGGCGGCCAGCAGCGAGGCGGGCAGACCGCGGGCGGCCAGGGCCTCGGCGGCGACCGCGAGGTAGTCCTTGTCGCCGCCGTTGTGGATGCGGGTGCCCAGCTCCTCGTACAGGCCCGGCAGCACCTCGTCGCCGTGGTGGTGCGCGGCGGCGGTGACGATCCGGATCAGGCCGAGGGAGTTGTCGACCAGTTCGCGGTACCAGTCCGGCAGTTCGCGCCCCTCGTTGAGCACGTAAAGGCTCATCACCCGGAATTTGAGGTCGAGTTGACGGTGCTGCTGGACCTCGAGAATCCAGCGCGAGGTGATCCAGGCGAAGGGGCAGGCCGGGTCGAAGTAGAAGTCGACCTTGGCGGTGTCCGTACCGGCGCCGGAGGCCGGCGCGGTGGCGGGCGTGTCTGCGGTCATGCGGTGGGCTCCTCGTGGACGGCGACGAGCGCGCCGTCGCGGTCACGGACGTAGGCGGTCAGCTCGGCGTACTGCTCGCGCAGTTGCCGCTTGAGGACCTTACCGGTGACACCCACGGGCAGACCGGTCTCTTCCGGGACGATCTCCAGCAGGCCGAGCACCGGGTGACCAGCGGCCCGCAGCGCCTCGTTGGCCTGGCGGAGCAGCTTCTCCGGGTCGGGGTCGGCGACCGACTGGCCGACGGTGACGACGGCGACCGGCACGGTCCGCCCGTCGCGGCGCCCGGCGACCACGGCGACGTCGCCGGTGTCGGGGACGTCGTTGAGGATGACCTCCTCCATGAACACCGAGTAGCCGGTGCCCTGTTCGGTCTCGATGGCGTCGGCGGCGCGGTCGACGAGGAAGAAGTCGCCGTTGCTGTCGCGGTAGGCCATGTCGCCGGGCAGCCAGTAGCCGGACAGCTTGAAGCGGTAGGTGAGGTCGGAGTCGCCCCAGTAACCGGGCGTGATGGCAGGCCCCTTGGCGCCGAGGAAGCCGACCTCGCCGTCGTCGGCGTGGCTGCCGTCCTTGCGCAGGATGGCGACCTCGGCGACACCGACCGGCTTGCCCGCACAGCGGTCGTTGCGCTCGCTGTCCAGGGTGCGGGCCTTCAGCAGCACGCCCCAGCCCAGTTCGGTGGTGCCGAGCCGGTCCAGGAAGGCGGCGGGCTCCAGGCCGGGGCTGCGCATGGACAGCACCTTGGTGATGTGCGCCTGGTGCACGGCGTCCCCGATGGACACCCACGCCTGCACAGAGTCCAGCGCGCCGGGCTCCGGCTCGGTGTTGGCGAGTTCGGCGTAGGCGTGCGCGAAGGACATCACCGAGGTCGGCTTGTACTTGCCGACCGCGGCGGCGAGTCCGGGCCCGCTGCGGTCGCTGAGCGCGACGATCGGGGTCCCGCCGAGGACCGCGTACACGGTGTACGCGATGCAGCCCAGGTGGGACTGGGGCAGCGCGGTCATCATCAGGGCGCCGGGGTGCTCGGTGTGGTCGACCAGGCGGAACTTGGGCCCCGAGACGATGGACTTGTGGGTGTGGATGGTCGGCTTGGGGCGGCCGGTGGTGCCGGAGGAGTGCAGGATCGTCACCGGGTCGTCGTCGTGGTGGTGCCAGTAGGCGGACTCCGGGAGCGGCGCGGCCGGCGGGGCGGGCAGTTCCTCGACGGACACGGTGAAGCGCAGCCCGAGGCCGTCCACGGCGGAGCCGAGCCGGTCCAGGCGGGCCCGGTCGGCGTAGAGGCCGACGGGCGCGGTCTGCTCGATCAGCGAGGTGGCGATGGCCTGCGGGGCGTTGGAGTTGATCAGCAGGGCGACCGCGCCGATCTGGGCGAGGGCGTAGAAGTGCAGGGAGTAGGCGAGGGAGTCCTCGAACCAGACGGCCACCCGGTCGCGCAGGCCCACGCCCTGCGCGAGGTACCAGGCGGACCAGCTCTGGGCCAGCGCGTCGAACTCGGCGAGGCTGAACTCCTCGCGCTCCTCCCCCGAGGGCAGGGGTATCGGGCGGCTGGAGCGCAGGAACGGCAGGTCGGGGTGGGGGCTGGCGGCCAGCGCGGCCCGCAGCAGGTTGCCGCCGCCGATGGTGGGGTCGGCGGCGAGCGCGGTCCGCTGCTCGGGGGTGAGGACGGTGGGGGCGAACGTGGTCATGGACAACCTCTCGGACAGGGTTCGGGCAGGGTGCGGCGAGGTCCTCGCCGTCGGTGCCGGGCGGCCGCGGTGATCTTTCAGGGCTGTGCGAAGAGCCGGGCGCAGGTGTCGCGGTGGTGGGCGAGGTCGTCGCCCAGATAGGTACGGAGTTCGCCGAGCAGGGCGGCGAAGTCGGCCTCGGTGCCGTGCTCCACGGTGTCGGCGACCCGGTGCACCGCCTCGGCCAGCGCCTTGCGGGCCGCCCCGGCCTCGGCGTTGGCGTGCTGGACGTCCCAGTACACCTCCGGGGTGCCGGAGGCGATCCGGGCCAGCAGCGCGAGCAGCGTGGTCGCGGGCGGGGGCGCCACGGGCCGCAGGTCGGCGGCGGACACCCCCGTACCGGCCAGCGCCAGTCCGAAGCCGAGGACGGCGGCGTGGGTGAGCGCCTGGGAGGCGGCGGCGAGCCGGTCGTGCTCGGCGGCGTCGACGCGTACGACGGTGGCGCCCCACTCCTCGACCAGCGCCAGCAGCGCGGCGACGCCGGGGCCGTCGTGGACGACCACGGCGGCGACCGGGCGGCCGGCGAAGCCGAGCGCGGGCGCGAACATCGGGTTGAGGCCCACCGCCTGGACGCCGGGGGCGTGTTCGCGTACGGCGCGGGTGACGGCCTGCTTCACGGACAGCGTGTCGGCGAGCACCGCGCCAGGCGCCAGCGTCCCTGCCAGGCCGGGCAGCGCGGCGAGCGCCACCGGCTCGGGCACGGCGAGGACGACGAGGTCGGCCCGGCCGAGTTCGGCGGCGAGCGCCGGGCCGGGGTCGGTGATGTCGCCGCGCGTCCGCCGCGCCGCGCCGGACACCGGGGCGTCGGCGGGGTCGACGACGGTCACCTCGGCGCCCGCCCCGAGCAGCCGCTCGGTGAACAGCCGCCCCACGGCCCCGGCGCCGCCGACGACGACGGCCCGCCGGGTCACGACAGGCTCCCCGCGGAGGTGCCGGTCTCGAGCGCCGTCTCCAGCACGGCCGTGACCATCGCCCGCGACTTCACGACCGTCTCCTCGAACTCCTCCTCGGGGTCCGACAGCGCCACGATCGCCCCGCCCACCCCGAACGCGACCCGGTCGGGCGTGGCGACGAGCGTGCGGATCACGATGTTGAGGTCGGCGGCCCCGCTGAGCGCGAACCAGCCGAGCGACCCGGAGTAGACACCGCGCGGCCCCTCCTCCAGCCGGTCGATGATCTCCATGGTGCGCAGCTTCGGCGCCCCCGTCATCGAGCCGCCGGGGAAGGCCGCCCGGACGCAGGAGACGGCCGTCTCCTCGGGCCTCAGCGTGCCCCGGATGGTGGAGACGAGCTGGTGGACCGGCGCGTAGGTCTCCACGTGGAACAGGCGTGGTACGTGCACCGAGCCGACCTCGGAGACCGAGTTGAGGTCGTTGCGGATCAGGTCGACGATCATCAGGTTCTCGGCGCGGTCCTTCTCCTGGCTGAGCAGGTCCTGCCGCAGCTCCTCGTCCTCGGCCGGCGTGGCGCCACGCGGCCGGGTGCCCTTGATGGGCTTGGACTCGGTGACCCGGTCCGTGCCGACCGTGACGAACCGCTCGGGCGAGGCGCTGAGCACGGCGACGCCCTGGAAGTCGAGCAGCGCCCCGTACGGCACCGGGCTCAGCCGGCGCAGCCGCGCGTAGGTGGTGAGCGGGTCGATGCGGACGTCCATGACGACGGAGTTGGTCAGGCAGACCTCGTACGTCTCGCCCTGCCGGATCTCCTCCAGGCTCTGCCGGACCCGGTCGAGGTAGGCGTCCTTGCCGTGCCGGAGCCGCAGGAGGGCACTGGCGTCCGGGTCGGTCATGCCGGTGAAGCGGGCCGGGGTGTCCGGTGCGGTGCCGGGGGCGGGCAGGGCGCGCAGCCGCGCCTCGGTCTCATCCAGCCAGCGCAGCGCGTCGCGGTCGTCGCCGTCGGCGGAGAGGGCGAGCAGATAGCTGACGCCCTCGGTGTGGTCGACGGCGAGCATGCGGTCGGTGAAGAGCATGGCCGCGTCGGGGGTGGCGGACTTGTGCACGGCCTGGCCGCCGGTCTCGGCCTTGAGCTCGTAGCCGAGGTAGCCGACATAGCCGAGGTTGAACTCGAAGGGCAGTCCGGCCGGTACGGGCACGGCGCGGGTGCGGATCTGTTCGTCGAGGTACTCGAAGAAGCCCTGCTCGACGATCTCGCCGTCGTCGTCGGCCCGGCCGGGGCTGCGCACGGTCACGCCGCCGTCGGAGACCCGGTAGCTGACGTACTCGGCGAGCGGGCCGCGTCCGTCGCCGAGGAAGGAGAAGCGGGACAGGCCGTCGATGACGGCGCCGCTGTCCAGCCAGAAGCTGTGGGCGTCCCCGGCGAAGAGGGCGCGGTAGGCGGCCTCGGTGTCGGGCTGGAGGCCGATCCGCCGGGTGTGCACGGTGTACCGGGACCCGCTCGCGCCGGTGGCCCGGTGGGCGAGCGCGAGGCGGCGGAAGTTGCGCAGCAGGTCACGGCCGTACTCGCTGCTGATGGACTCCGGGTGGAACTGCACGCCCCACACCGGCCGGGACACATGCCGTACGCCCATGATCACGCCGTCCCCGGTCCAGGCGACGGCCTCGAGTTCGTCGGGCAGGTCGGTGGCGGCGAGCGAGTGGTAGCGGACCACGTCGAAGGGGCTGGGGAGTCCGGCGAAGAGGTCGGTGCCGGTGTGGTGGACGGCGGAGATCCGGCCGTGCATCGGCTCGGGCGCGAGGTCGACCGTGCCGCCGAACAGATGGGTGATGCCCTGGTGGCCGAGGCAGACACCGAGGACGGGCAGGCCGCTGTCCAGGATGGCGCGGGCGCTGATGCCGAAGTCCCGCTCGCGGTCCGGGCGTCCGGGGCCGGGCGAGATGACGACGGCGTCGAACTCCTCCAGGCGCAGCGCGGACCAGTCGGCGCCGTTGCGGACGACCACCGGCGGCCGTCCGTTCACCTCGCCGAGCAACTGGTAGAGGTTGTAGGTGAAGGAGTCGTAGTTGTCGATGAGCAAGGTCCTCACGAGGAACCTCCGATCACCCGGTCCTCGACGCGGCAGGTCTCCTCGATCACGAGGTCGTACAGCTTCCGCAGGAACTCCCGGTCGATGCCGTGCCGTTCGCCGTAGCGGGCGGCGCGTTCCTGGACGATGCCGATGCGGTGCGGCTGCATCATCGGCACGTCGTGCTCCCGCTTGAAGTGGCCGATCTCCACACACTTCTCGATCCGGGCCCGCAGTTCGTCCAGGAAACGTTCGTCGATCGCGTCGAGCTCCGCCCGCAGGTCCTCGATGGTGACGCCGGCTGTCGGCCTCTCCCCCATGGCTGCCCCCTCCCGCCTGTCCACGGTCCGAATGTGCCCGCCGCCGGGCTCGGCCCGCCACCGGCCCGATAGCTCGGATCACCGCAGTGCACACAGTGCGGGGATCGATACGGGGACAAGCGGGACATGTCGACGGGCGCCGAAGGCCGCGCGGGAGGAGGCGGAAGGGGTCAGACGCGCAGGAACGCCGGTGCGCCCGGCGCGGTGGCCTCGGCGAGCGTCCCCTCCTTCGCGGGATGGTCGCGCAGCAGGTCGGCCACGATCTCGGTGGCGAGCCGGTGCCAGGTGGTCAGCCGGCGCAGCATGGCGTGTTCCGCCCCGGTGATCATGACCATCCCGGCGTGCGCGCCGGCCGTGCGGGCCCGCAGTACGAAGTTCACGGAGTCGTCCGCGCCGGTGATCCGGTCGGCGTCGCCGTGCAGCACCACCACCCGCTGTCCGCGCAGGTGGACGGCGGGTTCGGCGGCGGGCAGCCAGGGCGCGAGCGCCAGCACGCCGCGCACGGCCGGGTGGGCGGCCGCGTGCAGGGCGGCCCGGCCGCCCATGGAGTGGCCGACCAGCACGACCGGCAACGGGCCGAACCTGTCCTTGAGTTCGCCGAGGGCGCGCAGCACGTCGTCGGCGGCGGCCCCGCCGTTCCAGCCCCGGTGCCGGTAGCGCACCTCGCCGAGCACGATGCCGTCCGCCGGCAGCCCGGTGGCGACGGCGCGCAGCACGGGGCGCATGCGCAGCGCGGCGAGGTGCCAGGGCCGGGTGGCGGAGACGTCCTCGGCCCGGCCGCCGTGCAGGGTGAGCACCGCGGCCTTCGGGGACTTGGGCGCGTAGCGGACGACCAGCGCGGCCTCGGGGCTCTCCGCGCCGTCCCCGCCGTGCTGGTGCGTGCTCTCGTCCGGGCCGTCGCTGTGGACTCTCAACGGGGGCGCCTTCCCTTCGGGCGGTCGTACGGGATCGTCACGTGGAATCCGTAGCCGCCCGGTGTGCGGTTTGGTCGGACGGGACCGTTCCGCCTACTGCGGCGGGCGGGACGAAAGCACGTCTGAGAGGGTCGGACCGGGGCACATGTGCTCAGGCAAGGACTTCTCACCGTGATGACAGAGGTGAATCATGACCAGCCAGACCAAGGATCTGACCCCGAAGTACACCGTTCCGGGCCTCGAACGCGAGGCGGCCGGCAAGCTCATCGGTCTGCTCCGCCTCCGTCTGCACGCGCTCAACGACCTTCACCTCACGCTGAAGCACGTGCACTGGAACGTCGTCGGACCGCACTTCATCGCCGTGCACGAGATGATCGACCCGCAGGTCGACCGGGTCCGTGACATGGCCGACGACGTGGCCGAGCGGACCGCCGCCCTCGGCGGTGTCGCCCAGGGCACGCCGGGTTCCCTGGTGGCCGAGCGCACCTGGGACGACTACTCCATCGGCCGGGGCGACGCCATCGCGCACCTCGCCGCGCTCGACGTGGTCTACACCGGTGTGATCGAGGGCGTACGGGCCGCGGTCAAGGAGGCGGGCGAGATCGACCCCGCCACCGAGGACCTGCTGATCGAGCAGCTCCGCGACCTGGAGCAGTTCCAGTGGTTCGTGCGGGCCCATCTGGAGAGCGCGCGCGGCACGCTCGCCACGGACGACGTGCACTCCGAGAAGGAGGCGGCCGCCAAGGGCGCCGAGGTGAGCTGAGCCCCCGGTACACAGACGCGCCGCGCCGCCGCCCCTCGCGGGCGGCGGCGCGCGGCGTTTCCGTCCCTGGTCAGGGCGGCGAGTCGCCCAGCTCGCGCGCGGTGCGCAGCACCTCCTCCACGTCCCCGAGCCGGTCCAGGCCCTGTACGGCGCGCGAGGTGCGGTTGTTGGCGGCGAGCAGGTCGCGGTGGCGGTGCACGAAGGCCCAGTAGCCGGTGGTGTACGGGCAGGCCCGTTCCCCCGTGCGGTCACCGGGCTTGTAGGCGCAGCCACCACAGAAGTCGCTCATCTTGTGGATGTAGGCCCCGCCGGAGGTGTACGGCTTGGTGGTCATCCGGCCGCCGTCGGCGTACTGGGACATGCCGACGACGTTGGGCAGCATCACCCAGTCGTAGCCGTCGACGAAGCAGCGGTGGAACCAGTCGGTGACCGCGCGCGGCTCCCAGCCCCGCTGGAGCGCGTGGCTGCCGAGCAGCATCAGGCGCGGGATGTGGTGGGTCCAGCCGGTGTCCCGCACCTGGGCCAGCGCGGTGGACAGACAGCGGGCGGTGACGGCGTCGGCGTCGAGTTCGAGGAACCAGTCGGGCAGCGGGGTGCGGGCCCCGAGGGCGTTGCGGCCGCGGTAGTCCTCGCCGAAGTACCAGTAGAGCTGCCACACGTACTCCCGCCAGCCCGCGACCTGCCGGACGAACCCCTCGGTGCTGGCGATGGGCGCCTCGCCGGCGCGCCAGGCGTCCTCGGCGGCGGTGACGACCTCGGCCGGGTCGAGCAGACCGAGGTTGAGGGAGGAGGAGAGGAGGCTGTGGCTCATCACCGGGTCGGCGGCGAGCATGGCGTCCTCGTGCGGGCCGAACCCGGCGAGCCGGTGCGCGGTGAAGCGGCGCAGCGCGGCCAGCGCCTCGCGGCGGGTGGCGGGGAAGCGGCGCGGGCCGTCGCGGCCGACGAAGGTGATGCCCTCCTCGCGCTCCCAGCGGTCGAGGTCGGCCCGCACCTCGTCGTCGATCTCGTCCTCGCGGGGCCGGTAGGGCTTCGGCGCGCCGAGGGTGCGGGCGCCCCTGGGCGGGGGTTCGCGGTTGTCGTGGTCGTGGTTCCAGCGGCCGCCGGCCGGTTCGCCGCCGTCCATGAGGAGGTCCAGCTCACGGCGTACCCAGTGGTAGAAGTCCTCCTGGCGCAGCCGGTGTCCGCCGCGTCCGTCGGCCCAGGCGCGGAAGGTGTCCTGGGGGAAGAGGAAGCCGCGGGCGGGCAGCACGCGCACCCGCTCCAGCGAGCGGACGAGGCCGAGGGCGGCGCGCGAGGTGGGGTGGTGGACGGTGACGCGGCCGGCGCCGACGGCCTCGCGCAGGCCCTCGCGGTAGGTCTCGGCGCGGACGTGGCGGCCGCGGTCACCGAGTTCGGCGGCCCGGTGGCGCATCGCGGAGAGGATCAGGTGGGCCTTGGCGCGGTGGAAGCGGCGGCGGCGGAAGACGGAGCGCGCCTCGATCAGCACCACGGGGGCGTCCCGGTCGGGCCCGTCCGGGCCGGGGGTGAGGAAGTGGGGGCCGAGCTGGTCTCCGAACAGCCAGTGCGGGTCGGTCGTCACGGCCGCTCCTCGATCAGTGCTGGATGCGGCGGACCGCGCAGGTGGGGGGGTATCCGTGTGGCGTCGATCTCATGACCATCGCGTGAAACACTTGCCGTTTGACAACTATGACCATGAGGCAAGAAAGTATCCGGTGTCATCGCAGGAGGGGAAGGATCTGGGATGTTCCGGTCGGCGGAGGCCGCTCCGTTCGCCGCTCACCGGCCACGATCCACGGCAGCCCGGGCGGCTGCGGCCCGGCTCGCTCAGGCGGTCCGGGTGCCGGGTGACTCGTCGTACCCGTGTATCTGCTCCGACGCCACCGCGCAGAACGCCTCGAGGCCGGTGAGCAGGGCGCTGCGGTCCCCGGACGACATCCGCTCCAGCACCGAGCGCAGCGTCTCCTCGCGCCGGGCGCGCAGGTCCGTCAGGAAGGCGCGGCCCCGGCTGCTGAGGTACAGGCGTACCTCGCGCCGGTCGGTGCGGCTCAGCTCGCGCTCGACGAACCCGGCGGCCTGGAGCCGGTCGCACAGGCGGCTGGTGGAGGGCGGGGTGGAGGCGAGATGGTCCGCGAGAGTCCGCAGGTTGATGCCCTCCTGGTGTTCCAGAATGAGCAGTACGCGCAACTGGGACGCCGAGGCGGGAGCCGTCGAGGCCCGCCCCCAGAGCACTTCCAGCAGTTCCGCGGCCGTCGAGGTCACGCGCGCGACTTCGACGGGTTCTGGGCGGGGGTGGAAGTTCGTCACGGTCACACTCTCGCAGGTACGGGGACGACCCACAGCCTACTAGCAGGCAAGACGGTCCGGAATATCCAAGAAGACGGCACGATACGTCCACCACTCGGCCCATCGCGGGGCGGGCGTAGCGTTCTTACGGGTGAGAGATTGGCATACCTACGATCGTGAACAGATTCATGGCTGTCGAGCGGGCACTGCGCACGGCGCCCCCCTACGCCTTGGCCGACACCGTCCGCCGGGAGCTGGCCGGGCTCTACGCGGCCGAGACCGTGGAGTTCCTCCTGGCCGACTACGGCCTCACCATGCTCCAGCCGGTCACCACGCCGCCGCACGCGCTGCCCCCGGTCTCCCTGCGCAACGGCCCCGCGGGCCGTGCCTTCGGCGCACAGGAGCCCTTCGTGGAGAACCTCGCCGACCACCGGGTCCGGGTCCAGTTGCCCGTCACCGTGCACGGTGACCGGCTGGGCGTGCTCACGGTGACCCTGCCCGACACCGAGGACAGCCGCGCGGCACTGCCCGAACTGGCCGAGATCGCCCAGGTGCTGGGACACGAGGTGCTGGTCGCCGACCGCGAGACCGACCTGTACCTCCAGGCCCGGCGGCAGGACCGGCTCACCCTGGCCGCCGAGATGCAGTGGCAGCTCCTGCCCGGCCACTCCTGCTCCCTGCCCGAGTTCGAACTCGGCGCCCAGCTCGAACCGGCGTACGCCATGCACGGCGACAACTACGACTGGTCGTCCACCGCGGACCGGCTCACCCTGTACGTCTCCAACGGCATGGGCGAGGGCATAGAGGCCGCGCTGCTCACCAACCTCGCGGTCAACGCGCTGCGCAACGCGCGCCGGGCCGGCATCCCGCTCGCCGACCAGGCGGCCCTGGCCGACCAGGCGGTGTACGCCCAGTACCGGGGACACCGCTACCTGTCGGTGCTGATGCTGGACTTCGACCTCGCCACCGGCCGCACCCGGGTGGTGGACGCGGGGTGCCCGCGGATGCTCCGGCTGCGCGGCGGCGCCGTGGAGCGGATCTCCTTCGAGGCGCAGTTGCCGCTCGGCATGTTCGAGGAGACCGACTACGTGACCCAGGACCTCCAGGTGGAGCCCGGGGACCGGCTGGTCTTCGTCAGCGACGGCGTGTACACGGTCGCCTCGTCCAAGGGCGAGCCGTACGGGGACGCGGCGCTGACGCGGGCCATCCAGGCGACCCGGCTGCTCCCGGCCTCGGAGGTGCCCGGAGCGGTGCTGCGCGAGCTGGCCGAGCACCGGGGCACCCCGGCACCGGACGACGACGCGCTGGTGGTGTGCCTGGACTGGCACGGCCGCTGAGAGCACCGCGCACCGGCCCGGTGCGGACGCCGTGTTCGCACGGCGCCCGCACCGGGCCGTCCGCTATTCCACGAGGCGCAGCGAGCGGCGGGCCGGGGCCGTGCGCAGCTCCTCGGCGGCCACCGGCGCCCCCGTGTCCGCGTCGACGTAACTGACGCGGATCACCGGGTCGCCGGGCGTGTCGCGGCCGGCGGTGGCGTCCAGGGCGAACAGGACCGCCACCGGGCGGGCCGCCTCGCCCTCACCGTGGACGCCGGAGTAGTGCAGGATGCGCCAGCCGTCGCTCTCCCAGTGGTCCAGCAGGGCCGAGCGCACCACGGGTGAGGTGGTGTGCCAGGCCAGGGAGTTCTCCAGCAGTTCGACGCTGGCGGCCACCGGGACCTGCCGTGCCCCGGTCCGGCCGGTGAGCGGGTGGCCGAACACGCGCAGCCGGGTGCGGCGCAGCGGCAGCAGCAGCCACCGGTCGAGGTCCGCCGAGAGGGCGAACAGCACCAGCGCGCCCGCGGCCAGCAGTACGGCCGAGGCCACCGGCCGGTCCCCGAGCGCGCCCCACCAGGTGCGGCGCTCCACCGCCGCCGTGAGCCCGCCCGCCAGGACGAGCGCGGCGCGGGCGAAGGCCCGCCAGGTGACCGGCGTGTCCTCGCTCGCCGAACAGCCGCAGGACGCCTGCGGGGCCCGCGCCCGGCCGTAGCCGAGATAGCCGAGGAACCCGGCGCCGAGGACGGCGGTGGCCGCCCCCGGCAGCGCACTGCCGGGTAGCGCCGACAAGGCCCCGGCCAGCAGCAGTTCGGCCCACCCGGTGGCCCGCAGCACCAGGACGGCCCGCTCGCTGCTGCTGAGCAGGCGGGCCAGCGCGGTCTTCGGCGCCGTACGGACGACGTGTCCGCCGAGGGCCTTGGCCGCGCCGGTCCAGGCGAGCAGCCCGGCGAGGAGGAGCGGGAGGAGTCCCGTGGTCAGTGACAGCATCTGCGCCTCTCCCAACGTCCGGTTCAGTGCCCGACGGAGATACGGACGACGTCCACGGAGTCGTCGGACGGCCGCCAGGCGCCCAGCACTTGGGCGCTCTGCCCGATGCGCAGCCGGGACAGGTCGGAGGTCAGTCCGCGCCCGGCGTAGGAGGCGCCGGTGTCGGTGAGGATGTTGCCGACGACCTCGTGCTGCCCGTGGGCGAGGTGGACGCGGTTCCTGGCGATGCCCCGGATCGTGGTGTCGAGGTTGACGATGTTCACCCAGACCGCGTCGGCGGCCACCGTGCCGTCGGGCATGGGGACCCCGCGCGCGTAGAGTCCGTCGCCGACCTCGATGACCTCGGCGGTGGTGGGGCGTACCTTCCACACGCTGGTGACGTTGGTCATCTGCACCCGTGCGTGGCCGCCGCTGGAGCCGGCCACCTCCAGCACGCTGCCGGTGATGCCGGTGATTCTCCCCTCCACGAAGGAGGACTTGGCGATGGCCGGGTCCAGCGACGGCTCGGCGGCGAAGGCCGCGTCGGCGTCCAGTCCGCCGAGCGCGCTGGCGCCTACGATGGTCGCGCCGCCGAGCGCGGCGGTGGTGAGGAAGCGGCGGCGGCGCATCCCCTCGGACGGCACTCCCGCGGTGTTCCGTGCGTTCATGTCGGGCCTCCTCACTCGTAGATGTAGACGGGGAGCTTGCCGGAGCTGAGGTTGCCGATCGCCGAGAAGGCGGCCGGAGTCAGGTCGAGCACGCGGTTGGTGCGGCACGCGCCGTTGCAGCAGGTCGCCTCGCCGCACCAGTCCTTGGTGCGGGGGCCGCAGTCGGTGATGGTGATGCACACCGTGGCGCCGGAGCACTGGTGGCGGACGTTCATCACCGAACCGCAGCCGCGCCGGGGGATGTTCTCGCCGCAGAGGTCGGGGCGGGTGATGCTGAAGCACGCCGCCGAGGCGTTGGGCCAGGCGCCGTGGTGCGCGCTGGACTGGCAGTTGCCGCAGGCGCCGCCGCCGGCGCTGCCGCAGGGCCCCCATGAGTTGCCGCAGCAGAACCAACTGGTCTCACCGGCCCAGAGGCTGGTCGATCCGCAAGCCATCGTGCAGTCCTCCCTGATTGCAGGTACATGACAAACCTGAGATGGGGTGGAGCGCTGGAGCGCTTTTATGATGCGCGCGTCTACGCGGGTTGCATAGAGCACGTGCGCGACCTCTCAGCGTGAGGTGTCCCGGCCGAAAACCCCCTGGACTGTGTCGCGGTGGACCCCGTACGGCACCATGGCCTCATGGTGAACCGCGGTCAGACGTTTGAGGAAGTGATCCCCCCGGCGGTGGCGTACTCGCGAGCCGACGGAGAGCTGTGGGTCATCGGCCTGCGCGGGCATCTCGACCCCGAGGAACTGGACACGGTCGAGGACGCCACCGAGGACGCCCTGGTCCGCTGGACCGGGCCGCTCGTGTTCGACCTGCGCGAAGTCGGCTTCTGCGACTCGTCCCTGCTCAACCATCTGCTGCGTACGGCGCGGCGCCGGAGCGTCGGCATCTTCGGCGGTGACCGGACCGTACGGCGCCTGCTCGAACTCACCGGAGCGGACCAAGTGCTGCCCTCGCATCCCGACCTGGAGTCGGCGCGCGCCGCCCTGTCCACGCTGCCGCGTCAGGCACGGCCGTGAGCGGCTCCGTCCCGCTCACCGGCGTGCACCGTCCGGGCGGGGGCACGCGCAGGGAAAGCACGCCCGCGCGAAAGGGGCTCATGTTCACCGCACACTCCCAGGCATCGTCACCGGCCGACGCGCGCCGGCTCGCGGCGGCGTACCTGGACGCACACTGTCCCGGCGCGGACACGGAGGCGGTGCAGATCGTCGTGAGCGAGCTGGTCACCAACGCCGTCCGGCACACCCCCGACGGCACCTGGTCGCTCGTCCTCAGACTGGAGGAGGGCCAGCTCATCCTGGAGATCACCGACGACAGCCCCGAGCTGCCGTCCCCGCGCCCCAACCCGCCCCTGGACGGCCGAGGGGGTCTGGGACTGGGGCTGGTGGAGAAGCTCAGCGACCACACGGCCGTCGCACCCACCGCGCGGGGCAAGACGATCACCGCATGGTGGAAGCTGCCCACCGGTCGGCCCGCGGAGCGGCCGGCCCCGGAGCGCTGAGGCTCAGGACGAGGTCGACTCGGCCTCGCCGGCGAGTTCCCCGCCCGGCGCGACGGTCTCCGCGGTGCCGTCCGCGCGGGCGGTGAGGTACTCGGCGGTGCCGGTGAGCGCCAGCATCCGGGTCAACTGCACCGGCCTGTGCCGCAGGTGCAGGGTGACGCCCGCCGGATGGGTCCGGCGCCGCAGCGTCAGCAGGGCGGCCAGCCCGCTGGAGTCGAGCAGGCGCAGGCCCGCGCAGTTGATGTGCAGCTCCCGCAGGACCGGGCCGTGCTCCACGGCATGCGCGTCCAGTGTCCGGCTCACCACGTCGAGGAACTCGTCCCCGGACTCGAAGTCGAGGACGCCATGGAGCGTCAGGCGTATCGCGGGCGGGTCCACGGCCTCGACCGTGACGGAGAAGCCGACGGGCTGGTGGAGGGTCATGCGGTCTTTCCTGGGCCGGGACGGGGTCGGGTGGCGGGCGGCGCGGGGAGGGCACCGGTGGCCTCCTTCAGGAAGCCGAGGGCGCGGGGGAAGTCGCGCAGCTCCCCCGCCAGGATGTCCAGCCCGGTCCGCAGGCTGTGCGGGGGCACGCGGCGGGCCTGGAGGATCTCCGCGGTCCACGTGATGAAGCCGGTGAACAGCTCCGCGTCGTCCACGTAGAGGGCGGTGGACAGGAAGTCCACGATGTGCGCGAGGTCCTCGGCGGTGCGCTCGCGCTGCGCCTCGGTGTACGCGCGCATGCCGGGCCAGCGTTCGTCCAGGGCCGCGAGGGACTGCCGGACGAGGGCGGACCGGTTGCCCTTGATCAGGGTGTACTCCTGGTCCGCGAGGTGCGGCAGGTCGTCGACCTGCTGCCTGGCGGTCGGCGCGGGGCGTACCAGGCCGTCGGCCAGCAGGCCGGCGGCGGCGCGGGCGTCGGGAGCCCAGGCGTCGGCGCCGATCAGGCGGGCGTAGCGGCCGTCCTGGCCGAAGGCCGCCCCGCCGACCATGACGGGGATGCCGACGGACTGCACGGCCGTCACCGCGATGTGCGCGTTCGGCAGGTGCAGCGGCAGCGAGGCCGAGAGCAGCGTGGCCTCCGGATTGGTCGCGTGCAGGTGCGCGATCAGATGGGGGGTGCTGGTGTGGGCGCCGAGGAAGTCCACCTGCCAGCCGCGCCCGGTGAGCACCTCGGCGAGCAGCCGGGCGGGCAGCGCATGCCATTCACCGTCCACGCAGGCGACCGTGATCCGGGGCCGGGCCGGGGCGCCGGCCGGGGCCGGGACCCGGTGGGCGAGGGCGGCGATGACCCGGTCGATGATCGCGGTGGCCGCGTGCTCCTCGGCGACGCTGATCCGGTCGGCGGCCCATTCGGTGCCGACCCGGCGCTGGACCCCGCCGAGCACCTCCAGCAGCAGGTTCTCCCGGTCCGCTCCCGCGTCGGCCGCCGCGAAGACCTCGCGTACGGCGGCCGACTCGTCCTTGGCGATCACGGCGGCCCACAGCCGCTCCGACAGTTCCGCCCGCTCCTCCACGGCCGTGCCCGTGTCCGTGGTCATCGGCGGACCGCCGTGCGCCGGGCCCTGGTGCCGTGGTGGCCGTCGACGGAGTGCAGGGCGCCGTGACCGCCGGCCGGGTTGGTGATGGCGAGGCTGGCCATGTCGTCGTGACGGCCCCCGCCCAGCCACTGCGTCGCGAGCATCTGCACCCGCTCCACCACCGCTTCCGCGGGCATCCGGGCACACGGGCCGAGAGCCGCCCGCAGCCGCTCCTCGCCGAAGAACTGGTCGCCCAGCGGGCCGCCGGAGGCTTCGGTGATCCCGTCCGTGTAGAGCAGGCAGGTCTCCCCCGGCGCCAGCGACACATGGGCGCTGCGCGCGGTGACGTCGGGCATCGCGCCGACGAGCTGCCCCTGCGTCGGGGCCTCCTCCACCCGGCCGTCGCTTCTGATGATCAGCGGCGGCAGATGGCCGGCGCTGGTCAGCCGGAGCCGGACCTGGCCGGACCGGCGGGTGACGGAAGCCAGCACCAGGGTGGCGAACCGGGTGTGGTGGGAGTTGAGCAGTGCACCGTTGAGCAGGGAGAGCACCTGCTGGTGGTCCCCGGACAGCGGCAGCAGCGCGTGCAGGACGCTGCGGATCTTGCCGGTCAGCACGGCGGCCTCCAGCCCCTTGCCCGCCACGTCGCCGAGGACGACGAACGTCTCCTTCTCGGCGTCGGCGCCGGGGTGGACGTCGTAGAAGTCGCCGCCCACGTGCTCGTGATCGCGTGCCGCCCGGTAGGCGCCGGCATACTCCACGCCGTGCACGCGCTCCAGTCGCGGCGGCAGCAGCTCGCGCATCAGGGTGGAGGTGATCGACCGCTGCTCGGCGTACAGCCGCGCCGCCGAGAGCGCCACCCCGGCGCGCGCGGCGAAGAGCCGGGCGAAGACCTCCTCTCCCTCCGTGAACGCCTGATGGGTGCTGGAGCGCAGCAGGATCAGTACGCCCGCGGGGACGCCGTGGCCCGGCAACGGGGTGACTATGACCGACCCGATCGGGCCGTCGAAGTCCTCGGGCACCGCCCAGTCCGGCAGCTCCGCGGGGTCGATCCAGCGGGCCGGGACCGGCGGGAAGCCCTGGAGGGCCTCCGCGAGCCCGGCGACCGAGCGCGGGTCGATCGGGAGCATGGTCTGGGTGACCTCGCCGCCCGCCCGCGCGTACGTCAGCGGATGACGGCGCCCCTGGGCGGGGGCGACGATGATCGCGGCGTCGGCGAGGTGGCCCGCGGCCATCCGCGCGGTGACCGTCATGCACCGCTCGACGTTCAGCGAGGAGAGCAGGGCGCCGGAGACCTCGGCGAGCAGGGCGGCACGCTCCCGTTCGCCGCGCAGAGCCCGCTCGGCGAGGCGGCGGTCGGTGTCCTCCAGCAGCCACCACACCACGGTGCCGTCGTCGCAGAGCGAGGGATACGCCTCGAAGCTGCGGCCGGCCACGTCGCCCGTCACCGCCTCGGCCGGAGTGCCGCAGGAGCGCAGCGCACGGTCCGCGTCGGCGAGCCAGGACGGCACGGCCGTCGCGACGCGGTCACCCGCGGCGAGCGGAATCAGGCGCCGTGCCGCCTCGTTGGCCTCGGCCACTGTCCCGTCGGCGTCGACCACCAGGACGGGGCAGGGGGCGTCGTCCCACGCCGTGGCCACGGCGGTGCCGGCGGCGTGCGGACTTTCGGGTGTACCCGGAGAAGAGATCACAGTCGGGAGCGCGAAGCGTGCGCTCCACCACCTTTCTGCGGTTCGAGAACGTTTACCGATGACAACGGTCTCGCATCCACCGGCCACGTGCAACGCCCGACAGATTTCCACACATATTCACCACACTCGGCCAAATCGACCTCTCGATCGGCCGACTCCCCTGCGCGCGGGGGGAGTTCAGGCAGGCAGGAGGGAGTCGTCCTGCGGGCGTGCGCCGGGCAGCCGGTGGCGGGCGGCGATCAGCGCCGCGTCGATGTGGCGGGTGCCGGTGGCGACGCACAGGGTGTAGGCGATGTCGTCCATCCGCTGCCGGACTTCGGCGCTGCCCTCCTGGGCGTGCAGGATGCGCAGCGCGTCGTACTGCTCGATCAGGTTCTGAAGCACGGCGGGGTGGGCCATCAGCATCTCGGGTTCTCCCTCTGACCAGCTATCACATGGGTCCTACAGCGACCCGGTTACCCTGAGCCCCCTCGGACACACCTGCGTGTCTTCACCCGATCACCCCGCGACCTTCCGGAGATCTCCCCGTGCCCGTACCCCTCGGCGACGATCTGGTGGCGCTGCTGCGCCGTGCCAGCACCTGCTACATCGCCACGACGATGCCCGACGGCTCGCCCCAGCTCACCCAGACCTGGGTGGACACCGATGGTGAGCACGTCCTGATCAACAGCGTGGAGTCCCACCAGAAGACGAGGAACATCGCCCGGGACCCGCGGGTGGCGGTCGCCGTCTCCGACCCGGCCGACCCGTCGTCGTACACGCAGATCCGCGGCCGGGTGACGCGGGTGACCACCGAGGGTGCGGTCGATCACATCGAGGCGCTCGCGCAGAAGTACCTGGGCGGTCCCTACCCGTGGTTCGGCGGCCGGGACCAGGTGCGCGTGATCTATGTCATCGAGCCGGAGCGGATCAGCAGTCCGCGCGGCTGAGGGTCTACGCGGCCTCGGTCTCGGCTTCGGGTGCGGCCGGGGCCGCCGTCTGCCGCCGGCCGCCGTGGATCAGGCGCAGATGGCGGCCCCGGGCATGGCGGGGCGGTTTCGGCGCCCGTGCCAGCCAGTCCTCGGTACGGTCCATCCCGTACAGCAGCAGGGTCACGACCGGCAGCAGCAGAATTGCGACGATGGCCACGGTGGGGGCTCCTCCCCGGCAGACAGCTCTGTACGGATGCCCCCCCGCGCGTCCGCACAGCGGGGGCCCCTGTGAAGGTGCGGTGCCTTTCCGGTGCCTCCGTCGCGGCATTCCGCCAGGAGCGGGGACGGGCGGGACGCGCGCTGGTCGCCGAGCTGAGCCGGGCCGCTCCCGCGTAACGGGCCGTTCACCTCGGGCGGGACTTCAGGGAAACAAGCGCTTCGTAGCCTGGCCCGCCGACCTCCGTCCCGCAGCGCTGCCGGACGGGGGTCTCCCCCGGTACCCGTACGGAGAGAGGCGTGGCATGAGCGCGACAGAGTCACGACCGACGGCAGAGACGGCTGACGGCCCGGCGGCACCGGCCGCGAGCCAGGCGACCAAGGAGACGCTGGAGGACTACACCCTCCGCTACGCACCACGGAGTTACCGCCGCTGGACCCCGATGGTGGTGGCCACCACGGCGCTCGGCGGCATCGCGTACATGGCCGACTTCTCGATCGGCGCCGGCATCGGTCTGGCCCACGGCACCGGCAACGCGCTGGTGGCGATCGCGGTGGCCGCCGTGGTCATCTTCGTCACCGGCTTCCCGCTCGCCTACTACGGCGCCCGCTACAACATCGACCTGGACCTGATCACGCGCGGCTCGGGCTTCGGCTACTACGGCTCGGTCCTGACCAGCGTCATCTTCGCCAGCTTCACCTTCATCTTCTTCGCGCTCGAAGGCTCGATCATGGCCCAGGGCCTCCGGCTCGGCCTCGGACTCCCGCTGTGGCTGGGCTACTTGGTCTCCACACTGATGGTGATCCCGCTGGTGGTCTACGGCATGAAGGCGCTGAGCAAGCTCCAGGTGTGGACGACACCGGTGTGGCTGGTACTGATGGTGGGGCCGCTGGTGTACCTGGTCGTCACCGATCCGGGCACGGTCGACCGCTTCCTCTCCTACGCGGGCACCGACGGCGACGGCGGCGTGAACACCGCCTCCGTACTCCTGGGCGCCGGCGTCTGCCTCTCCCTCATCGCGCAGATCGGCGAGCAGATCGACTACCTGCGCTTCATGCCGCCCAAGACCCAGGCGAACAAGCGCCGTTGGTGGACGGCCGTGGTGATGGCCGGCCCCGGCTGGGTGCTGCTCGGCGCGCTGAAGCAGGCGATCGGTGTCTTCCTCGCCGTCTACATCCTGGCCTCGGCCGGCCCGTCCGTAGCCCCCGAGCCCATCCAGCAGTTCAAGGGCGCCTTCGACGCGATGCTGCCCTCCTGGCTGGTGGTGCCGCTGGCCGTGGTGCTCGTGGTGATCAGCCAGATCAAGATCAACGTCACGAACGCCTACTCCGGCTCGCTCGCCTGGACCAACTCCTTCACCCGGCTCACCGGTCGCTATCCCGGCCGCATGGTCTTCGTGCTGGTCAACCTGGGCTTCGCGCTCGCCCTGATGGAGGCCGACATGTTCAGCTTCCTGGGCGGCATCCTGGGCTTCTACTCCAACTGCGCCATCGCGTGGGTCGTCACCGTGGCCACCGACATCGGCGTCAACAAGTACCTGCTGAAACTCTCCCCGCACGCGCCGGAGTTCCGCCGGGGCATGCTGCACCCGGTCAACCCGGTGGGCGTGGTGTCCTTCGTCGCCGCGTCCGGGCTGTCCATCGCGATGTACTTCCACGCCTTCGGCGACACCCTCCAGCCGTACTCCCCCGTCGCCGCCGCCGTCATCGCCTTCGCGCTCACCCCGCTGACGGCCGTGGCGACCAGGGGCCGGTACTACCTGCGGCGCACCGACGACGGCATCGCGGAACCGCTCCTGGACGCGGACGGCAACCCGAGCGGCACGGCGTACGACTGCCATGTCTGCCACCAGGCGTACGAGCGGCCCGACGTGACCGCGTGCGCCACCCACGACGCCGTGGTCTGCTCGCTCTGCCTGAGCACGGACCGGGTCGGCGACCATGTGCTGCCCGCGTCAGCCGAGTTGCCCGCCTAGGCTCGCTGTACGCCCTGATGTACAGCGAGCCCAGCCGGGCCAGCTCGGCGGCCTTCCGGGCCGGGATGCGGATGCTGAAGGAGCGGGTGCACCGGCTCGCGCTCGGCGGCTGGCTCCGGGTGGACGAGGACCTCGCGGTGCAGATCATCCACGCCACGGCGCGGGGTGCCGCCCTGACCTGGCTGTCCCTCCCCGAGGAGACCCGCAACCCCGCCCTGCTGAGCACCCTCCGGGACGCCATGACCAACGCCGTCACCGACCCGGAGCCGGCGGTACGGGACACCGGCCCGGCAGGAGCGGCCCGCGCCCTGCGCGCCGCCCTGCCCGAGCAGACCGTCCTCAGCGGGGCGGAGCGGCAACTCCTCGGGGAGTGGCTCGACCGCCTCGCCTGACGCTCAGAACACCCACCGTGTGTGGGTGAACACCCCGCCCTCCCGCCCGAATCCGTACGCCGTGTCGGGCTCCACCGCGAACACCACGGCCCGACCGGTCCGGAACGCGTCGGAGATCCCGTGGAAGGTGCCCTCGGGCGAGGTGATGTGCGCCCCGTACTTGTCCTCGTACGCGGCGATCACCTCCTCCACCGTGGCCGGATCGGTGACCTGCTCGGCCTTCCCCTCGACGACGAGATCGAGTCCCTCGGTGAGGGAGTTCCGCCCGGTGGTCAGCGCGCAGTGCGCGTCCCGCGCGAGATTCCTCGCCTTCTGCTCCTCCGGCCCGGTGGAGAAGTACAGCACCCCGTCGTGCCAGGCGGCGATGACGGGCGTGACGTGCAGCCTGCCGTCGGGGCGGACGGTGGAGAGCCAGAAGATCTCCGCTTCCTCCAAGTGCCGCTCGGCCTCGGGCCAAGGGGTGGGCGTGGCGTCCTCGGCGCCGGGGCGGGGATGGATGGCGGAGCTGTAGCGGGGGTCGAAGTCGGTGGTGGGCTCGGGTGCGGGCATGGGGGCTCCTTTCGTCTGCCGGGGTACGAGGTGCAGCCGGTGTTGGTCGCCACCCCGCGCACCTGGCGCCGGCCCCCGAGAAATCCTGACTCAGGGCCAGCTTTCCCGCGACCAGACCAAGACCCAGCTCCCATTCCCGCGGACACATGACGGCATCACCCGATCACCAGGCGCTCGCGGCACGGACCAGCCGGTCAGGCTAGGTTTTGCCCATGGCTCCACCCCCACGACAGACGCCCGCGCCATCGCCTGCCGCACCACAGGACACCGGTCAGGACGGGCTGATCAGGGTCCGTGGTGCCGACGAACACAATCTGCGGCATGTCGATGTGGACGTACCACGTGACCAGGTCGTGGCCTTCACCGGAGTGTCGGGTTCCGGCAAATCGTCGCTCGCGTTCGCCACCATCTACGCCGAGGCCCAGCAGCGCTATCTGGAGTCCGTCGCCCCGTACGCCAGGCGGCTGATCGACCAGGGCGCGGCCCCCAGGGTCGGCTCGATCACCGGTCTGCCGCCGGCCGTGGCGCTGCGCCAGCAGCACAGCGCCGGCAGCACCCGCTCGACGGTGGGCACCGTCAGCCGGGTCTCCAACGTGCTGCGGATGCTGTACTCCCGGGCCGGCACCTACCCGGCCGGACGCACCCCGGAGGATCTCGCCGGAACGTTCCCCCGCGACGCCGCGCCGCTGGACTCGGACAGCTTCTCGCCGAACACGGCGGTGGGCGCCTGTCCCACCTGCTCCGGCCTGGGGCGGCTGCACAGCGTCGACGAGAGCAAGCTCGTGGGCGACGACTCCCTGAGTATCCGGGAGGGCGCCATCGCGGCCTGGCCGGGCGCCTGGCAGGGGAAGAACTACCGGGACATCCTGGCCGAGCTGGGCATCGACATCGACGTGCCCTTCCGCGAGCTGCCCGCCGCCCGGCGCGAGTGGCTGCTGACCACGGACGAGCAGCCGACGGTCACCGTGCACCCGGTCCGTGACGCGCACCGGGTGCAGCGCTCGTACCAGGGCACATACATGAGCCCCCGCAAGTGGGTGATGCACACATTCGCCACCTCCAAGGCGGCGCACCTGCGGGCGAAGGCCGCCTCGTTCATGGCCGAGGAGATCTGCCCGACCTGCCACGGCAAGCGGCTCAACCCGGCGGCGCTGGCGGTGACGATCGCCGGGGAGGACATCTCCGTCGCCACCTCGATGCCGCTGAGCCGGCTCGCGGCCTTCCTGGAGTCGGCCCGCGACCACCCCGACACCCTGGCCCTGCCCGCCGAGCGCAGGCAGGCCGCGCATGCCCTGATCGGCAGCCTGAAGGATCAGCTCGCCACACTGACCGACCTGGGCCTCGGCTACCTCGCCACCGGCCGCGCGACCTCCACCCTCTCCAGCGGCGAGCTGCAACGGCTGCACATGGCCACCCAGCTCCGCAGCGGCCTGTTCGGGGTGCTGTACGTGCTGGACGAGCCCTCGGCCGGGCTGCACGCCGCCGACACGGAGCTGCTGCTCACCGCGCTGCGACGGCTCCGGGGCGCCGGGAACAGCGTCTTCGTGGTGGAGCACAACGCACAGGTGCTCGCCGCCGCGGACTGGATCGTGGACATGGGGCCGGGCGCCGGACGGCACGGCGGCCAGGTCCTCTACAACGGGACCGCCGAAGGGCTGAGCGAGGCACCGGAGTCGGTGACCGCCCGGTACCTCCCGCTGGACGCGCCCACCGTGCCGGGGCCGAAGGAGCCGCGCCGGCCGGCGGGATGGCTGCGCCTGGAGGGGGTCACGGGGCACAACCTCCGTGATCTGGACGCCGGTTTCCCGCTCGGCACACTCACCGCCGTCACCGGCGTCTCCGGCTCAGGCAAGTCGACCCTGGTCCGGCGCGCCCTCGCGGAGACGGTCCGCGACCATCTGCACGCCGACGAGACCGCCGAGGACATCGCCCGCAACCCGGCCTCGGTGGAGACCGCCGACGAGGAGGAGGCCGGGGTGCCGGTCTGGGACCTGGCGGAGGACCGGGTGACGGTGCGCTCCAGTACGGGACTTGAGCACATCGACCGGCTGGTGGTCGTGGACCAGAAGCCCATCGGCCGCACCCCGCGCTCGAACCTCGCCACCTACACCGGTCTCTTCGACAGCGTCCGCAAGCTGTTCGCCGCCCAGCCGACCGCGCGCGAACTCGGCTACACCGCGAGCCGGTTCTCGTTCAACGTGGCCCAGGGCCGCTGCCCGCACTGCCTGGGCGACGGGGTCGTGAGCATCGAACTCCTCTTCCTGCCCACGGAGACCTCCCCCTGCCCGGTCTGCGAGGGGGCCCGCTACAACCCCGGCACCCTGATGGTGCGTTACCGCGACAGGACCATCGCGGACGTGCTGGCGATGAGCGTGGAGGAGGCGCACGAGTTCCTCGCCGACGTGCAGCCGGCCGCCCGCGTCCTCAGGCTGCTCTCCGACATCGGCCTCGGCTACTTGACGCTGGGTCAGAGCGCCACGACCCTCTCCGGCGGCGAGGCCCAGCGGATCAAGCTGGTGAGCGAGCTGCACCGGGCGCCGCGCGGCCACAGTCTGTACCTGCTGGACGAGCCGACCACGGGTCTGCACCCGGCCGACGTGGACCTGCTGATCGGGCAGTTGCAGCGTCTGGTCGACGCCGGGAACACGGTCGTCGTGGTGGAGCACGACCTGCGCACGGTCGCCGCCGCCGACTGGGTCGTGGACCTCGGTCCGGGCGCGGGGGACGAGGGCGGCCGCATCGTCGCCGAGGGCCCCCCGCGGGACGTGGCCCGAGCGGGCGGCAGCCCCACCGCCGACCACCTGGCGCGCCGCCTGTCAGCCCGCTGACCTGCACGGTTGCAGCCTGTCCACATTTGTCGGCATATCCGATGAATATCGGTAGCATGGATACGGCCGTAGCCGCGCGAGCGCCGACACGTGCCCGTGGGGCTGCGAACCGAGGGGTGCGGGCAGGACGCTCCCCGACACGGAAGGTGAGCGATCATGACGGGCAAGATGGACGCATCAGAGGCCGCACGCATCATGAGCGACCCGAACGCCACGCCGGAAGAGCGCTCGGTCGCCGCCAGCGCCCTGTCGGACACCGAGCGCGGCCACCACACGAGCAAGCGTGTCGGCTCCGAGGCGGGCCAGCTTCTGGACGACCAGAACATCTCCGAGGACGACCGGTCCGTGGCCGGCAGCGACCTCGAACAGGACCGCAGGCGCAAGGGCCACTGACGCCGCTGACGCCCGAAGCCGATGAAAAGATGGACGCCGCCCGTCACGCGGCGTCCATCTCGTCGTACGGACATGCCGACGACGGCGAGCTGACGTCGCTGCTTCTCCTGGCGGCGCTCAACTGCGCGTGGCCGCAGCCCTGTTCAGGCCGAAAGCTCCCAGGCGTAGGGCGGTTCGGCGCCGGCACGGGAACAGGTCAGGGCCGCGGCACGGGCGGCGAAGCCGAGCACGTCGCGCCAGACCTGCGCGTCCAGTCCCGCGACGGCCGCGTGGCTCAACGCGTCGATCTCGCGCAGCCGGTGCAGCAGCGCCGCGTTGACCGTGTCGCCCGCCCCGATGGTGTCGACCACCGTGACCGGCGTACCCGGCACGCTCACCCGGCCGGCGCCCCGGCTCCACACGCTCAGTCCGTCGCCGCCCCGCGTGAGCACGATCGCCGCCGGCCCATGCTCCAGCCACGCCGACAGGTGGCCGTCGAGATCCTCGTCGCCACCCGTGTCCGCGAGCCACATGGCGTCCTCCACCGACAGCTTCAGCAGGGCCACGTGGGGCAGCCAGGACAGGAACCGCTCCCGGTAGGCGTCGGCGTCCGCGATCAGACCGGCCCGGATGTTGGGATCGAGGGCGGTGAAGACCCCGTTCCCCGACTCCCGCCGCAGCAGCGCCTCGTACGCGCTCGCGCCGGGCTCCAGCACCAGCGAGCAGGTGCCGACGGAGAGGGCGGTGACGCCGTCCGGCAGCGCGGGCGGGAGGGCGAACAGCCGGTCGGCGGTGCCCTCGGTGTAGAAGCCGTAGCCGGCCGAGCCGTCGCTGCCCACGTCGGCGACGGCAAGCGTGGTGGGCTCGGGACCCCGCTGGACCAGTGCCGTGTCGACTCCGGCGTCCCGCAGCCCCGACAGCAGGGCGGCGCCGAAGGCGTCGGTGGACACGCGTGAGCAGAACGCCGTCGGGGAGCCGAGGCGGCCGAGCGCGACGGCCGCGTTGTACGGTCCGCCGCCGCGCTGCGGGAGGAGCGGGGGCAGGGCGGGCGCCGGGTCGGTGGCGACGGGGGCGGGCACGAGGTCGATGAGGGCCTCACCGGCGACGACGATCACTGTGCGGTTTCCTTTCGGTGCGCCGGGGCGCGGCGGGGCGAAGCGGACATCAGCCGGGGAGGCCGACGGCGTCCGGCGGGCAGCCGCAGGACGTGCGGTGGACGAGGGTGCAGGGCAGCCGGACGGTCCGCGTGGGGCGGTCGGGCGCGTCGATCCGCTCCAGGAGCAGGCGCAGCGCCAGCCTGCCGAGCTCGCGGCTGGGCTGGCGTACGGCGGTGAGGCTGGGCGAGAAGAGGTCGGCCCACTCGAAGTCGTCGAAGCTGACGAGCGCGATGTCCTCCGGGATGCGCAGGTCCGCGTCGCGGAGGGCCTGGAGCGCGCCGATGGTCATCGCGTTGTTGGCCGCGATGACGGCGGTGGGACGCGCGGGCGAGGCGAGCAGGCGCTCGGTGGCGTGGCGGGCGCCCTCGGAGGCGGAGTAGCCGTGGGCGAGCAGGGCGGGGTCGAAGGGCAGGCCGGCCGCGTCGAGTCCCCGGCGGTAGCCCTCGACACGTTCGCTGGTGGTGCTCAGTCCGGCGAGTCCGGCCACCATGGCGATCCGGCGGTGCCCGAGCCCGGCGAGGTGGTCCACCAACTCCCGTACGGGCGCGACGCCGTCGGCGCAGACCTGGTCGTACGCGGGTCGCTCGGCCTCGTCGACGAGGCGGTCCAGGAAGACCGCCGGGACGTCGGCGCGCTCCAGGTAGGCGAGGAGCGCGGACGGTTCGGCGGAGGGGGCGACGATCACGCCGTCCACCCGGCGCTCGTGGAGCATGCGGACCACGCTCAGCTCGTGCGCGGGGTCGTCGTGCGGGTCGGCGATGAGGAGGCCGTAGCCGGTGGCGAGGGCCTCCGCCTCGACCCCCTGGAGGATCTCGGTGAAGTACGGGTTGCTGATCGCCGAGACGGCGAGGCCCACCGAGTGGGTGCGGGAGGTGACCAGCGACCGGGCCAGGGTGTTGTGGACGTAGCCCAGCTCGTCGATGGCACGCAGCACCGCGTCCCGCGTGGCCGGCCGGACCGGGCGTGTGGCGTTGAGCACGTGGGAGACCGTGGCCACCGAGACACCCGCGTGTCTCGCCACGTCCGCCATCGTCCGCATCGGTTCTCCTTCGTGTGCCCCGTGCCGCGTGTTCGCCCGCCCGCGCCGGAGCCGGCCGGGGCCGAGCAGACCGGGGGGAGGCCGGCTCGTCCGTCCATGAGATGCCAATGACCTATCAAAAGTCACACGTAAGCGTTTGCGCAAACGCTTACGCGCGGATTAGGTTTCGCGGCGTCTTCGGACATCCGTCCGCACGCTGTTGTGAGGAGGCGCCATGCGCGCTGTCGTGGTCACCCAGCCGGGAAGCGCCGAGCTTGCCGTCATACCCGATCCGAGTCCCGGTCCCTCGGAGGTGGTCGTCCGCGTCAGCTCGTGCGGCCTGTGCGGGACGGACATGCACATCCTGGGCGGCGAGCTGCCGTCGGTGCCCTATCCGCTGATCCCCGGCCACGAGCTGACGGGTGTCGTGGTGGAGGCGGGCAAGGACGTGCTCTTCCCGGCCGTCGGCCGGCGGGTCGCCGTCGACCCCAACACCCCTTGCGGGGCTTGCCATTACTGCCGGATCGGCCGGGGCAACCTCTGCGAGCACTACACGGCGGTCGGCGTGACCCGCAACGGCGGCTTCGCCGAGTACGTGGCCGTCCCCGCCGCCCGCTGCCACGTCCTGCCCGAGGGTCTGTCCGAGGCGGCGGCCGGACTGGTCGAGCCGCTGTCCTGCGCCGTCCACGGCCTGAGCCGGCTCCCCCGGCGGCCCGGTGAGCACTACCTGGTCTACGGCGCCGGGACCATGGGCCTGATGATGGCGGCCCTGGTCGGCAACGCGGGCGCCGCTTCCGTGTCCGTGGTCGACCCCAACGTCCGCCGGCTGGAGCTGGCCCGGCGCATGGGCGCCGACGCCACGGCCGCGAACGCCGACGAGCTGGGCAGGGAGCACGGTTTCGAGGTCGTCATCGACGCCACCGGTGTCATCGCGGCCATCGAGGACGGTCTCGGCCGGGTCCGCAAGGGCGGCACGTTCCTCCAGTTCGGCGTCGCCGACCCGGCCCGGCGGGCCACCTTCTCGCCCTTCATGGTCTACAACCGCGAGATCGACATCATCGGCTCGATGGCGGTGCACAACGGTTTCCAGCCCGCCGTGGAGATCCTCGCGGGCGGCCTGGACCTCGACCCGCTGGTCAGCGACGTGCTGCCGCTGGAGAACTTCGACGACGCCGTCACCCTCTTCCGCGCCGGCGCCGGACAGAAGATCCACCTCGCCCCGCAGGCCGACGACCCGCGCACCGCGGCGATCCGCTCGGCGGCGGCCACGGTCGCGGACGCGGCGTCGTGAGCGCCCCGCCGGAGGCGGCGCCGAAGCGGCGCCCACGGCTGCGGAACGCCCTGATCTGGGTGTTCGGCGCCCTCGGCGGCATCCTGTGGGGGTACGACACGGGGGTGATCTCCGGTGCGATGCTGTTCATCCGCCGGGACATCGCGCTGTCGCCGCTGCTGGAGGGCCTGGTCGTCTCGGGCCTGCTGGTGGGCGCGATGGCGGGCGCCGGGCTGGCCGGAAAGCTCTCCGACGCGTGGGGCAGGCGCCGCCTGATCCTGGGCGCCGCGCTCGTCTTCATCGTGGGCACGTTCGGCGCGGCTTTCTCTTCCGAGGCGTCGCTGCTGATCGGGGCGCGGGTGCTGATCGGCGTGGGGGTCGGTATCGCCTCGGTCGTCGTGCCGCTCTACCTGACCGAGCTGGCGCCGGTGGAGGTGCGCGGCGGACTCGCCTCGCTCATGCAGCTCCTGGTGACCGTGGGCATCTTCCTGGCCTACCTCACCGACTACGCCCTGGCCCCGGCGCAAGCCTGGCGCTGGATGATCGGGCTCGGCGTGCTCCCCGCCGCGGTCCTCGCCCTCGGCATCCTCACCCAGCCGGAGAGCCCGCGCTGGCTGGTGGGACGGGGCCGCCGGGACGACGCCCGCGAGGTGCTGACCCGCCTGCGCGGTGACGGCGAGGCGGCCCGCAGCGAGCTGCTCGACATCGAGCGGACGCTGGAGGAGGAGCGCGCCGAGACGCGGCGCCTGACGCTGCGCGACCTGCTCTCGCCCCGGCTGCGGCCCATGCTGGTCGTCGGTCTGCTGCTGGTGTTCTTCCAGAACTTCGGCGGCATCAACACGATCATCTACTACGCCCCGACGCTGCTGACCAGCATCGGTTTCGGCGACAACGGCGCGATCCTCGCCAACGTCGGCATCGGCGTCGTCAACATGCTGATGACCCTCCCGGCGATGCGTCTGATCGACCGCAGGGGACGCCGGCCCCTGCTGCTGTGGGGCTCTGCCGGTATGTGCGCCGGCATGGTGGTACTGGCCGCGGTCAACCTGACGCCGCTCGGCGACGGCTCGCTGCTCGCCCCGCTGACACTCTTCGGTGTCGCCCTGTACGTGGCCGCGTTCGCCATGTCGTGGGGCCCGGTGCAGTGGGTGATGCTGCCCGAGCTGTTCCCGACCCGTATCCGCGCGGGTGCGGTGGGCGTGTGTGTGGTGTTCAACTGGCTGTTCAACATGGCCGTGGCGCTGGTCTTCCCGTCCCTCCTGCACGCGTGGGGCGCAGGCGCCAACTTCGTGATCTTCGCCGTGACGACCCTCGCCTCCGGCATCTTCGTCAAGAAGCTGCTGCCGGAGACGCGGGGGCGGACGCTGGAGCAGATCGAACGGGACCTGCTGCGTCGCGGGGACGAGGCTCAGGAGCCGGCCCCCTCGACGGTGCCGGTGGGCTGACCGGGTCCGGGGCCCGGCATGGTGCCGGGCCCCGGAATCCCGCTACTCGAAGAACTTCAGCCCCCACCCGGTGTCCGAGGTGGGTCCGGGCACATTGGCGCGCCGATATGTGGTGTCGCCCCACCACGCGAACGACCCGGTGTACCAGTACCGGTTGTCCCAGGAGTACGGCGTGCCCTTGGCCACCGCGTGGAACATCAGCGGGAAGCGCGGCCCGGCCGGCGGGCTGGTGGCGATGTCCCCATTGAGCAGGACGAACGTGTGATGGCCGGGCCCATTGACGTACAGCGTGGGGTCCCAGCCGGCCATCATGGTCGAGCGGTTGGAGCCGAAGAGGCAGCCGTTGGACTTGTACCAGTCCCACACGTACGTCGGATCGCCGCCGGCGCGCAGCCGCAGGTCGGCCAGGCAGTACTGGTCGCTCCAGCTACCGTTCGCCGAGTAGACGATGTGGAGTTGGCCATTGGGGTCCCGGATCGCCTCGGGAGCCTCGTTGATGTACGGGTTGCCGACCACCCGCTCCCAGCTCTCCCGCGGCTGGGAGATGATGTACCGCGCGCCGGTCGGGGTGGTGGGGCTGCTCATCCGGGCGATGTAGAGGTTCTGCTCGACGTTGGTGTCACCGGCCCAGCCCGACCAGACGAACCAGCGCTGCCCGCCCAGGCTGAACATGGTGCCGTCGATGGCCCACTTGTCGTCCGGGAGCGCGAGCCGGGTCTCGCCTCCGTAACCGCTGTCGGGGCTGGCGGAGCTGATGACGAACATCCGGTGTGCGGCGCCCCGTCCGGCGGTGAAGTAGATGTAGTAGCGCCCGCCGTCCGTGGTCAGTTCCGGCGCCCACACCTCCCCGCGCCCCTGGGTGTCCGACCACACCTGGCGGGCCGGAGCGGAGGCGAGCCCAGCGGTGGAGGACGCCTGCCGTACGGCGATTCCGCCGCCGGTGGACTGCGCCGAGATGTAGGTGGAGCCGACGCGGATGACGCTCGGGTCGGCGGCCCGCAGCGAGGTCTGCTCCGCCTTGGCCGGTCCGGCGGAGGAGAGCGACAGCAGGGCGGCGAGGACGCCCAACACCGTGAGCACGAGGGCAGCTTGGAAGCTGCGAAATGGCTTCATGCGGGTCTTTTACATCGATGCAAGGACACTGCCCAGCCCTCTTGCGGACCCAAGTCCTCCGCAAGTCCTCCGGCATACGAGAACCGGGAGGCGCCCGCGTGGGCACCTCCCGGATCAAGTCGGCGGCGAGGAGAGCGAAGGAACTCGTTTCAGAAAGGAAGTTGAGAAGGAAGCCCCTTCATGGCCTCGCCGTGGGCAACGCTAGCACTCAGGCCGGGATCAGGTCGCGCAGATTTTCGAGGGTGATGACGCGTGAGTCCGGGTGCAGTCCCTCGGGCCGCCCGAGGCCGATGTACGTCACGGGCTCGTCCGGAACCCGCTCACCGTCCCACCGCTCCACGGGGGCGGCCTCGTCGGACATCAGGTCGACCAGGTACCGCACCGTCAACTGCTCCCGCTCCACGAGGGCCCGTACCACCGTGGACACGGACGCCTGGTTCTCCTCGACCCGGTTGGCCGCCGAGATGCCCCTCAGATACAGGTGCAGCCACTTCGCGCGCCATGTGCCGTCCTTCCCGCGCCGGAACACCAGCGGCAGCGCCACCCGGCCCGCCCCGCGCAGCTCGGACTTCATCCGCACCGTGCGCGGCTCGAACGGGCGCCCCTTCTGCTCCGCGTCGCGCAGCATGAAGCCGAAGAAAGACTCCTCCACCTCCTCGAAGCTCTCGCCCGCGAAGATGTTGACCTGCGGCACGATGAACGTGCCGCGCACCCGGTCCAGGGACAGGTCGATGAACTCCGAGGCCCCGTCGGGGGCTTCGGTGATGTCGCCCGAATGCCGGCCCCCGCCACCCTTGAGGGACGTGTAGGAGAGCCAGGAGTCGGTGGCGTAGTCGCCGCGCAGAAGCAGTGCCGACAGGTCGTAGTCGGTCCGGCGTTCGGCCTGCTTCCAGTACACGAAGAAGCGGAGCCGTGCGCCGTCGACCGCGGAGACCGACCCGCGCGGCAGCACGCCGAGCCCGGCCGTGGTGGCCCGGCCGCTCAGCGGGAGCGCCACGTCGAGGACATCGGGGTCGAGCAGCAGCCGGCCCGGCGCCGGGAGCCGACGGCGCATCTCCGCGTCGAGGGCGGCGATCAGACGATCGCGGTCGGCGGCCGGTACCGGCGGCCGGAGGTCGGGCGTCACCCAGGCGCGGCCCCGGCGGTTGACGAAGATCCGGGAACGCCCGGTCTCCCGTGCCCTGTTGTGGAGATGCTCGCGCACCGAGAGCACGACGCGGCCGGAGACGTCAGGAGCCACCCGCACGGCGGCGGCGATCACCGCGTCCCGCTCCTCCTGGCCGGCGGCGCTGCGCAGCAGGAGGTCCAGGGCGCGGAACAGCTTGCCGGGAGCGGACTCCAGCACCTTCACCGCGCCGAGGACGTCGGAGGCGTCGAGCAGCTCCTCGATCCGGCTGTCGAAGGACCGCGCCTCCTTCTCGCCCCGCGCGACCGCGAACACGTCGGCGGCGTGCGGCCACTGCGGGTACTCGTGCGGGTGAAGCCGCTCACCCAGCCGCTTGAAGGGCTCGCGGTGCGCGTGCACGTCGGCGAGCTTCGCGGGGTTCGCCGCGACCACGGCGTCGAGACCCGCGAGCAGCCCTCGGCGCAGCGGCCGTGGAATCGAGCGGAACCGGGTCGGTTCCTGGAGCGTGACGTCGCCGCCGGACAGCGCACAGGCCAGCCGCAGCACGTCGGTGACGGTGTCGAGCAGGAGGCCGGCCCCGACGCCGAGCCGCGCCTCGTTGATCACCGCCCGGTTCTCCCGGACCGGGATCTTCTCGGGCTGGGGGCCGGGCGCGCAGTGCTGGGCGAGAAGCTTGAGGTCGCACAGATCATCCTCGTCGAGCGGGGTCGTGCTCCCGGCCAGGGCCAGGTACAGATCGCCGAGTTCGTCGTCCAGGTCGCGGCCGAGGTGCAGGACGGTGATCCGGTCGCCCGCCGAGGCGATCAGCTCGTCCTGCGCCGCGAGCATCTCCTCGTAGCTGTGCTGGTACCTGCCGTACGCGGGGAGGCCGAGCAGGTCCACCGCTCCCCGGGTGACCTGCGCCAGCACCCGTCGGCGTGACGCCTTGTCACCGAGGGCGTCCGCCACGCACCGCATCCAGAAGTCCTCGGTGTCCGGCACGTTGGCGGGGAAGTCGATGAAGTAGGCGTTGTGCTGGACATGGTCGCCCACCATCTCGCGCACGACGCGCAGCGTCCGCCGGGCGGTGTGCACGACCGCGGCCGCGGAGAGCCCCGACAGCCGCTCCAGCAGCTCCGCCGAGAGCTTGAAGCCCACGGATGCCAGCACCGCGTCGAACTGCCGCGCGGCGACGGCGCCTTGACCGGCCGAACCTTCGGGGGAGGGAAGACGGTGGGTGTGCCGGATGACCAGCGATTCGAAACTCTGCGCCATTTGGGGATGATCGCAGAGGTAGGCGCGCCGGCGCGCGGGAGTTTCCCTCGCCGGCCGGCGCGGCACCCATATGGGGGCCGCACGCACACTCCCGGCCCGAACTATGTTGCCCCACCACATGTGCCCCTGACCTGCCCCTTCCTACGGTGTGCCGACACCACCCGTCCCCACCGCACACAAGGAAGTGGCGCACATGGCAGCCGACCACACCGCTCCCCCGCCCCCGGCGAAGCTCCCCCGCATCGTCGCCGCCAGCCTGATCGGAACCACCATCGAGTGGTACGACTTCTTTCTGTACGGGTCGGCGGCGGCCCTGGTGTTCAACAAGCTCTTCTTTCCGGACTCCGATCCGCTGGTGGGGACGCTGCTGGCGTTCGTGACCTACGCGGCCGGGTTCGTGGCGCGGCCGCTCGGAGCGTTGGTGTTCGGGCACTTCGGGGACCGGCTGGGGCGCAAGAAGCTGCTGGTGCTGAGCCTGCTGCTGATGGGCGGCGCCACCTTCGCCATCGGCCTGCTGCCGACCCACGCCACCATCGGCACCGCCGCGCCGGTGCTGCTGACCGCGCTCCGGCTGGTGCAGGGCTTCGCGCTGGGCGGCGAGTGGGGTGGTGCCGTGCTGCTGGTCTCCGAGCACGGGGACGCGCGCAGGCGCGGCTTCTGGGCCTCGTGGCCGCAGACCGGTGCGCCCGCCGGGCAGTTGCTCGCCACCGGTGTGCTGTCCCTGCTCACCGCCACCCTCTCGGACGACGCGTTCACCGCCTGGGGCTGGCGCGTCCCCTTCCTCCTCTCCGGCGTGCTGGTGGTCGTGGGGCTGTGGATACGTCTCTCCGTCGACGAATCGCCCGTGTTCAAGCAGGCGTTGGCGCGGGCCGAGGCGCGGCAGGGCGAGGCGGCGGAGAAGCTGCCGCTGGTGTCCGTGCTGCGCCACCAGTGGCGCGAGGTGCTCATCGCCATGGGCGCCCGTCTGGCGGAGAACATCAGCTACTACGTCATCACCGCCTTCATCCTCGTCTACGCCACCACCGCCGCCGACCTCTCCAAGCAGACCGCGCTCAACGCCGTACTCATCGGTTCCGCCGTCCACTTCGCGGTGATCCCGGCCTGGGGCGCGCTCTCGGACCGGGTCGGACGGCGGCCGGTGTACCTGTTCGGCGCGGCCGGCGTGGGCCTGTGGATCTTCCCGTTCTTCGCGCTGGTGGACGCGGGTACCTTCGGCCGGCTGGTGCTGGCCGTTGTCGTCGGCCTGATCCTCCACGGCGCCATGTACGCGCCCCAGGCCGCCTTCTTCGCGGAGATGTTCGCCACCCGCGTCCGCTACTCCGGCGCCTCCATCGGCGCCCAGTTCTCCTCCGTGGCCGCCGGTGCGCCCGCCCCGCTCATCGCCACCGCCCTGTTCGCGGAGTACCACAGCGCGACCCCGATCGCCCTGTACGTCATCGGCGCTGTCCTGCTGACCCTGGTGGCCATCGGAGTGGCCCGCGAGACCCGCGACCGGGACCTCGCCGACGTCACGGCCGATGGTGCCCCGTCCGCCCCGGTGGAGGCGGTGGCGAAGACCCCGGCCCCCTGACCGCCGCCGGCCGGCACCCCGCGCGGGGTGCCGGTCAGCGGCGTCCCGGACCGGCCAGCCCGTGCAGCCGCAGCGCGAGTTGGATCTCCAGGACGCGAGCCGGCGTCTGCCAGTCCTCTCCCAGCAGCCGCCCCACCCGTTCCAGCCGCTGGGCGACGGTGTTCACATGCACATGGAGCACGTCCTTGGTGCGGGCCGGGCTCATCGCTGCGGCGAAATAGGCGTCCAGGGTGCGCAGCAGATCGGTGCCGCGCCGCGCGTCGTACGCCACCAGGGGGCCGATCGTGCGCTCCACGAAGCCGCCGATGTCCCGGTCCCCGGCGAGCAGCAGCCCGAGGAAGCCGAAGTCCTCGGCGGCCCCGCCGTCCCCCGCCCGGCCGAGCAGGTGGAGGGCGTCCAGGCACCGGCGGCCCTCGGCGTAGGCGGCGGCCACCTGGTCGGGTCGGGCGGCCAGGCCGGTGACGGGGGCGGAGGCTCCGACGGTGACCGGCTGGCGGACCGCGGTGCCGAGTTCGCGGGCGGTGCGCCGGGCCAGTTCCGTGGCGGTGTCGGCGGGGCCGAGGGGGAGCAGCAGGACGGTGCCGCCGTCGCGGGTGGCGGCGAGGCCGTGCCGGGTGGTGGCGAGGTGGGAGGCGGCGGACCACAGGCGGCGCCGGGCGGCGGCCTCCTCGTCGGCGTCGGCCGACGGCGCGTCCAGGCGGGTGGCGAGGACGGCGTGGGTGGCGTCCAGGTCGGCGTCGAGCCGTGCGGCGCGTTCCCGGAGCAGGCGCGGGTCGCGGTCGCGGGCGTCGAGGAGGTCGTCCAGGAGTTCGCCGCGCACCCGCCGCTCGGCCTCGGCCGCGGAACGGCGGGCCAGCAGGAGCAGGGAGGTGACCATCGCGGCGCGTTCCAGGGTGCGCTGGTCGACGGGGTCGAGGTCGGGGTGGCCGTGCAGGACGAGTGCGCCGAACACCTCCTCCCCCGCCGCCACGGCCGCGATCCAGTCGGGCCCGTGGCGCACGGCGTGCCCCTCGGCGCGGGACGCCTCCAGCGCCTCGGCCGGTGTGGTGCCGGTCTCCGTGAACTCCACGGCTCCGTCGAGGACTTCGGCTACGGCGGCGGCCACGTCATGGACTCCCCCGCCGCGCAGGACGAGTTCGGCGAGCCGGTCGTGCACCTCGGAGGCGCGCTCGATGACGGCGCTGCGGTCCTGGATGACCTCGTTGGCGCGTTCGAGTCCGGCGAGGGCGGCCTGGGTGCCGGTGAGGAGGTTGGTGGTGTCGATGGCGGCCGCGGCGAGGGCCGCGAAGGAGCCGAGCAGGGCGATCTGTTCGCGTTCGAAGACCCGTGCGCGCCGGTCGGCGGCGAAGAGGACGCCGATGACCTGCGGGCCGAGGGTCAGCGGGACGCCGACGATGGCGAAGAGGCCCTCGTCGCGCACGGCCACGTCGATGGTGTCGGTGTGCTGGAAGCGGGCGTCCTGGAAGTAGTCGTCGGTGACGTACGGCCGGGCGGTCTGGGCGACGAGGCCGCCGAGCCCCTCGCCCATGCCGAGCCGGAGCTGCTGGAAGCGGGCGGAGACGGAGCCCTCGGTGACCAGCATGTAGGTGTCGCCGCGCTCCGGGTCGTTGAGGCTGAGGTAGGCGATGTCGGTGGCGAGCAGGGAGCGGGCGCGCTGGACGATGGCCCGTAGGACCGCGTCCACGTCCCTGAGCCCGGCCAGGTCGTGGGCGGTCTCGAAGAGGGCGGAGAGTTCCGCCTCCCGGCGGCGGCGTCCCTCCAGTTCGGCGCGGACGCGCAGCGCGAGGAACTTGGCGTGTTCCAGCGCGGCGACCCGGTCGGGGGACTCTCCCTCGGCGCGGGCGAGGAGGACGGGGCGTTCGTACGCCTCCGGGGAGGCGTCGCGGGCGAGCAGTTCGAGGTAGGGGGCCTCCGCACAGGCGACGGCCCCCGCCGCGGCGGCCCCGGTGGCGGGGCGCGCGGCCGACTGAAGTTGATCGGGAGACATGGCCACAGGATCGCTCATCGTGGGTTCGGCCGGTCAGCCCTGTGGATAACCCACGAGGGCCGCTCGGGCACCGGCTAGTGGGCCGTCCAGCCGCCGTCCAGCACCAATGAGGTGCCGGTGACGAAGGACGCCTGCGGACCGCACAGATAGGCGACGGCCTCCGCGACCTCCTCGGGCTCGATCAGCCGGCGCAGTGCGCTGTCCTTGAGCAGGACCTCGGAGAGGACCTGCTCCTCCGGGATTCCGTGCGCCTCGGCCTGGTCGGCGATCTGCTTCTCCACCAGGGGCGTGCGCACATAGGCCGGGTTCACACAGTTCGACGTCACACCATGGGGGGCACCCTCCAGCGCGGCCGTCTTGGACAGCCCCTCCAGCCCATGTTTGGCCGCCACATAGGCCGACTTGAAGGCAGAGGCGCGCAGACCGTGGACGGAGGACACATTGACGATGCGCCCCCACCCCTGCGCGTACATGTGGGGCAACGCCCCGCGGATGAGCCGGAACGGCGCCTCCAGCATCACCGTCAGCACGGTGTGGAAGACGTCGGGCGGGAACTCCTCCAGCGGCCGCACCAGTTGCAGCCCCGCGTTGTTGACCAGTACGTCGGCCCCGGCGGCGGCCCGCTCGGCCGCGTCGAGGTCGGTGAGGTCCACCACCTGGGGCACGACCCGGCCCGCGAGACCCTCGGCACGTCCGGCCAGCTCTGCCAGACCACCCGCGTCCAGGTCGAGCGCGCGCACCTCGGCCCCGGCCGCGGCGAGCCGGAGCGCGCACGCGCTGCCGATGCCGCCGGCGGCACCCGTGACGAGGGCGACCCGGCCGGAGAGGTCCAGGGCGGAAGGGGTACTGGGCGGGAGGCTGGACGAGATCATGTCTCGACCCTAATGAAGCGCCGCAGCTCACCACATGGGGCGAGCACCCATACTTCAGCCCAGAGTCATGGGGTCGAACCATGTGGGTGCGTCGGACAGCGCCTGCTTGATCCGGAACTGCGAGAACTCGTTCAGCTCCGGCAGCGCGTCCACCGCGAACCAGCCCACGTCCAGCGACTCGTCGTCGTTGACCCGCGCCTCGCCGCCCACCGCCCGGCAGCGGAAGGTGATGTCCATGTACTGGCACTCGTCGCCGTTGCCGTAGGTGATCGGCTGGAGAGCCTGCACCAGCACGACCCGCTCGGGCACGCAGTGCACGGCCGTCTCCTCGAAGACCTCGCGCACCGCGCACGCGGCGGGCTGCTCCCCCGGCTCCGGGATGCCGCCGACCACCGACCACTTGCGGGTGTCGGCGCGGCGGCCCAGGAGCAGCCGCCCCTCGTCGTCGAAGACGATCGCGGTGACACCGGGCAGCCAGAGCAACTGGGTGCCCGCCGTCGCCCGGAGTGTGGTGATGAATTCAGGTGTGGCCATGGCCCCGACCCTAAACGCCGGGACACCGGCCGGCCGCCACGGCCAGGCGCGCTCGGCCGGCCGTACGGCTACGCCCCACGCGCGCGCCGGCCGCGTACCGCCGCCGCGCCCGCCCAGCCCAGGCCGCCCGCCGCGACCAGCAGCAGCGCCAGCTCGGGCAGGATGCCGAGCCGGGTGGCGGGCGTCTCGGAGGTGCGCAGCGGCACCTTCATGTCGATGTGGGCGGGGACGAACATCCCGGTGTGCCGCGCGACCCGCCCGTCCGGCATGATCACCGCGCTGACGCCGCTGGTCACCGGCACGGTCACGGTACGGCTGTGCTCGACGGCACGGACACGGGACATGGCGAGCTGCTGGTAGGTCATCTCGCTGCGGTCGAAGGTGGCGTTGTTGCTCGGCACGGAGATCATCTGGGCGCCGTGGGTGACGGTGTCCCGCACGGCCCAGTCGAACGCCGCCTCGTAGCAGGTGGCCAGGCCGACCTTGACGCGGCCGAAGTCGAACACGCCCGGCTTGTCGCCCCGGCTGAAGTCCTGGCGGACCATGCTGGTCCACTCGCCGTTGATCGCGCCGATGAGCGAGCGCATCGGGAGGTACTCGCCGAAGGGCTGCACCTGGCGCTTGTCGTAGGTCTGGAGGGGGCCCTTGACCGGGTCCCAGAGGATCTGCTCGTTGAGGAGTCTGCCGTCCCGCTCGACGACCGACCCGACCGAGACGGGCGCGCCGATCGCCTCGGCGGCGCCCTGGATGACGGCGGCCGCGTCGGGGGCGGCAAAGGGGTCGATGTCGGAGGAGTTCTCCGGCCAGAGCACGAAGTCGGGGCGCGGCGCCTTGCCGGCCGCGACCTGGGCGGCGAGCCTGCGGGTCTCCCGCGCGTGGTAGTCGAGCACCGCGCGCCGCTGGGCGTTGAACTCCAGCCCCGCGCGCGGCACGTTCCCCTGGATCACCGCCACGGTCGCGGTCCCCGCCTCGGCCCGGTCGCTGACCAGCGCACGCGCGCCGACCGCGCCCGCCACCGGCACCGCGACGCTGAGCAGCGCCACGGCGGCGGCCGACCGCCGCACCTCGCCGTCCCGGCGGCGCAGGAGCAGCCGGACGGTCTCGTAGAGGCCGAAGCCGCACAGGACGACGCCGAAGCCGAGCACCGGGGTGCCGCCCAGCGCGGCGAGCGGCAGGAACACGCCGTCCGCCTGCCCGAAGGCGACCTTGCCCCAGGGGAAGCCGCCGAAGGGCATCCGCGCACGGACCGCCTCTCCGGCGGTCCACAGCGCCGCCGCCCAGACGGGCCAGCCGGGCAGCCGGGACACGGCGGCGATGCCGGCGCCGACCAGGGCGACGTAGACCGCCTCGATGACGACCAGGGCGATCCAGGGGCCGGGGCCCACCTCCACGCCGGTCCACACCAGGAGCGGCAGCAGGAAGCCGAGGCCGAAGAGGTAGCCGAGGCCGAGCGCCGTCCTCCAGGTCCGGCCGCGCAGCGCCCAGGCGAAGCCGGCGAAGGCGGGCAGCGCCAGCCACCACAGGGTGCGGGGCGGGAAGCTGACGTAAAGGAGCACGCCGCTCAGCGCGGACACGAGGGCCGGGACCAGACGGTTCAGACGGGCGCGGGCGCCCTTGGCCGGGGGCGGCCGAAGCCGTTCCGACTGGTCCACGGAAGTTGCGGTGACGGTCACCCTGGGGAGTGTACGGCGGTCCGCACACCCCCTGACATGCCGGTCATCACGGTATTCCCGCTCAACTCGTCCACAGATCGGCCCGCAGCCATTAGCGTGATCCGGGCCTCGGCGGTGCGGCCGGTCCCGGCCGGATGCCGTCGCGAGGTGCGGCCACAGGTCGGGGGACCGGGTGCGAGGGGCTACGGGTGGCATCGACGCGAATACCGACGGGAATGGGGTCCGTGTCCGGGGCGGACGCGGACCGTGCGGCACGGAACGTGTCCGACGGGACGGGGATGATTTTGCTCGGGCTGTGCGCGGCCTGGGCGCTGATCTCGGCGGCGGCCCACGACGGGCGGCCGGAGGGGATGCTGCTGGCAGTGCTCGCCACGGCGGCGGGCTGCGCGGCGGGGCGGATGTCGGGGGCGCTGCTCCCGGTGGCCGCGCCGTGCGCCGGGGCGGCGGCCGCGCTGGTGCTGGCCGTGACGATGCCCGGCCCGCTGCCGGGCCCCGCCTACGCGGCTCCGCTCGGGCAGGCCGGTGCCGTGGCCGCGCTGCTGGCGCTCGCCACCGGCGCGCTGTGCTGCGCCGCCTGGTCGACTCCGGTGCCGGGGATGCGGCCGCCGCTGTGGCTGCTGGCAGCCGCGATCGTGCCGGCCGGGGCGCTGCTGGGCTCGCCGGGCGGCTGCGCTGCCGGGGGCGCCGTACTGCTGTGCTCGGTGGCCGCCGGTTCGATGCCGTACCGGGGTGCGGGGCTCGCCGGGCTGGCGGTCGTGGCCGGGGTGGCGACGGGCACGGTGTGGGGGCTGGCGTCCGGGGTGCTGCCGGGCGGGTGCGCCACGGAGTTCACGGAGCGGATCGGGCCGTACCGGGTGGGGCTGTGGGCCCGGGCGGTGCGGCTCGCCCATGAGGCGCCGGTGGGGGGTGTGGGGCCGGGGCGCCTCGGGACGCCGGGCGAACCGGGGGGACGGCCGCACTCCGCGCCGCTCCAGTTGCTGGCCGAACAGGGGCTGGTGGGAGCGCTGCTGCTGGCGGCCGTGTTCGGGTGGGTGCTGTACGCGCTGTGGCGGGCGGCACGGCCGACGCCTGTGGTGCTGACGGCGGGCGCGGCGCTCACGGCGCTGGCGGTGATCGCGTCGGTGGGCGACGCGCTGAGCTTCACCACGGTGACGGCGGGCGCGGGCCTGCTGGCCGGGTGGGCGACGGCGCGCCCGTGGGGCGAGGAGGAGCGGATGCCCCGCGCGGAGCCGCTGCCCCGGCAGGAGCCGGTGGGCTGAGCGGGTCAGTGCGCGTTGTCCGGGGTGATGGCGCGCAGCCGGGCCCGGATGACGCGGACGGCCGACTCGGCGTTGTCCACGGTGATGGTGAAGGTGTGGCCGTCCCACAGGCTGAGCACGATGCCCTCGCCCCGGCGGACGACCACGGCGGTGCCCTTCTCGGGGCGCCAGCGGTAGCCCCAGCCGCCCCAGTGCCGGGGGGTGACGTGCGGGATGTAGGCGGCATCGACGATCTGGGTGAGCGGGATGCGGCGGCGCGGCAGCCCGACATGGCCGCAGCGCACTTCCAGGGCGTCGCGCTCCAGCTTGAGGTCGACGTGCACGAAGGCGAGCGTGCCGAACAGCACGAGCAGCCCGACCGCGATGCAGCCCACGACGGACATGACCAGGGCGATGATCCCGGAGGTCCACGCCGACTGCACGGCCAGTTCGATGCCGAGCGCCATGCAGGCGGCGCCGGCCAGCGCCAGTACCCACTGCACGCGGTTGGTGGCGCGTCCGGTCCAGACGTCGGGGTGCGGGGCGTCCTCGGCGTCGCGGTGCTCCCTCATGTCTATGAGGTTACCCATGTTCCGCCGTGCTGGTATCCGGTCACGGAGGGGTACTGCTCCGGGCGGACGGGCGGGCGGACGAACCGCCCGGCGTCCGCGCCCGTGTCACATGCGGTCGGCGAGCGGGCCGGCCGCGGGCAGCAGCCGTCCCTCGGCGTAGTGCAGCGCGGCCGCGGGCAGCGCGCCGCCCTCGCGGCCGCTGAGCAGCACGGTGAGGGAGCCCTCGGTGGGGGCCTCGGGGGCGGGCGCTTCGCCGATGCGGCGCAGCGCCTGGGTGGCGACGGCCCCGGCGGAGCCGTGCAGGACGAGCGGGGCGGCGCCCGGCTGCTGGACGGCGGCGCGGATGCGTTCCGCGACGAGTTCGTAGTGGGTGCAGCCGAGGACGACGGTCGTGACGTCCGGTGGGGTGAGTTCCGCGGCGGCGGCGACGGTCGCGGCGATGGCCTGCTCGTCCGCGTGCTCGACGGCCTCGGCCAGCCCCCAGCAGGGCACCTCGGTGACCTGGACGCCGTGGGCGAAGTCCGCGATCAGCCCGCGCTGGTAGGGACTGCCGGTGGTGGCGGGGGTCGCCCAGATCGCCACGTGCCCGCCGCCGGCCGCGGCCGGCTTGATCGCGGGGACGGTGCCGATCACCGGGATGCCGGGTTCGCACAGGGCGCGCAGCGCGGGCAGGGCGTGCACGGTCGCGGTGTTGCAGCCGACGATGAGGGCGTCCGGCCGGCGCGCGGCGGCGGCCTCGGCGACGGCTACGGCACGCCGGGTGAGGTCCTCGGGGGTGCGCGGTCCCCAGGGCATGCCGTCGGGGTCCAGGGAGAGCACGAGATCCGCGTCGGGCCGAAGGCGGCGGACCGCCGCGGTGGCTGCGAGGAGGCCGATTCCGGAGTCCATGAGCGCGATCTTCACCCGGCCACGATAGTCGATGACCGTCGGTGAGCCGTTCCAGTGGGGCAGACTGCGGCCGTGAGCGCCATCGTGTGGACCGCCGCCGTATCCCTCGCCGTCTGGTGCTGGCTGCTGCTGGGCCAGGGCTTCTTCTGGCGCACCGATGTACGGCTCCCGCCCCGCCGCGAGCCCGGCCGGTGGCCGTCGGTCTGCGTGGTGGTCCCGGCCCGCGACGAGGCGGCCGTGCTGCCCGCGAGCCTGCCCTCGCTGCTCGCCCAGGACTATCCGGGCCGGGCGGAGGTCTTCCTGGTGGACGACGGCAGCCGCGACGGAACCGGCGAGCTGGCCCGCGAGCTGTCCGCGCGGCAGGGCGGGCTGCCGCTCACGGTGGACTCCCCCGGCGAGCCGCCCGCCGGCTGGACGGGGAAGCTGTGGGCGGTGCGGCACGGCATCGCGCTGGCGCGCGCGCGTGACCCCGAGTTCCTGCTGCTGACGGACGCGGACATCGCGCACGCCCCCGACAGCCTGCGCTCACTGGTCGCGGCGGCCCGCACGGGCGGCTTCGACCTCGTGTCCCAGATGGCCCGGCTGCGCGCGGAGAGCCCCTGGGAGCGGCTGGTGGTCCCGGCGTTCGTCTACTTCTTCGCCCAGCTCTACCCGTTCCGGTGGATCGGCCGCCGGGGGGCCCGTACGACGGCGGCGGCCGGGGGCTGTGTGCTGCTGCGGGCGGACATGGCCGAGCGGGCCCGGATTCCGGACGCCGTCCGGCACGCGGTCATCGACGACGTGGCCCTCGCGCGCGCGGTGCGGGCCAGCGGCGGCCATCTCTGGCTGGGCCTGGCCGACCGGGTGGACAGCGTGCGCCCGTATCCGGGGCTGGGCGAGCTGTGGCGCATGGTCTCGCGCAGCGCGTACGCCCAGCTCAGGCACAGTCCGGCGCTGCTGCTGGGCACGGTGGCGGGGCTGGTGCTGGTGTATCTGGTGCCGCCCGTGGCGGTGCTGGTGGGCGCGGCCCTGGGGGATGCTCCGGCGTGCGCGCTCGGCGCGGTGGCGTGGGCGGTGATGGCGGCGACGTACGTGCCGATGCTGCGCTACTACCGGCAGCCGCTGTGGCTCGCTCCCCTGCTGCCGTTCACAGCGTTCCTCTATCTGCTGATGACACTCGACTCGGCGGTGCGGCACTACCAGGGCCGGGGCGCCGCCTGGAAGGGCCGCACCTACGCGCGTCCCGACGCCGTGGCGGACGAGGGCTGATCCCGGCTCACGTGCGGCCGGGCCCTCGCGCCGGGCGGCGGCGGCATTGACATGTCCGCCCCCATATGTACATCTCCCGACGCTCCGTCAACCGCCGGTAACCGGGCAGGAACTCGCCTTTTACACGATCCAGACACCGAATGGAGTCCATTTTTGCCAAGTTCGCTCGGATTAGCGATCCCAGATCGCCGCCGACACGGAAAACAACCCTCTTATCGGTCTCCCCAACCAGCACATCGTGGGCTTAACTTATGTGCCATGACCTCCCCCCGCTCCACCTATGGCGGCGGCTACTACTCCGCCTCCTTCCCGGACACCCCGATCTACGACTCGCTCGTGGCCGAGCGGGGCACCCCGCAGATCGCCCCGATCCGGGTCCCGGCCGCCTATGACACCGGTCTCGGCATGCAGTCCGCCCCGGGCATGCCCTCCCCCGGCGGCAACCTCCCCGCGCTGCCCTCCGCTCTCCCCGCGCTGCCCTCGGCCCCCTCGCCGCAGCCCGCGTACGGCTACCCGCAGGCGCAGCAGGCGCCCCAGATGCAGCCGACTCCCACGGCGTACATCCCGCAGCAGGCAGGCGCCCCGCGCGGCTACCCCGGCGCGCAGCCCCAGCCGCCGCGCCCGGCGCCCTCGGGCTACGAGGCGATGCGCCCGGCCGCTCCCCGGCCGCCGCAGCAGCCGTACCAGGAGCCGTACAACAACCAGCAGTACCGCGGCTACTGAGCCCGTTCCGCTCTTCGTAGCGGCCGTCCGGCTCCGGGAACGCGACTCCGCGATCGATCGACGTCCACCGTGACCAGCGGTGGTGCCGGTTCGGCGACGGGGGGAAGGTCGTCACCCCGCCCGAGCCGTCCCGTCCCCCGTGTGCCGTCGCCGAGCAGTCGCCCGGCGGCGGCATTCGTCCGTCCCCCTCCGGTCGCCCTCCCCTGCCTCTCCCCTGGCGCCCCGTCGACGGTGCCCGTACCCCGTCACACCGGGAACATGCCGATCACTTTTCCCGGCCGTGCGGACCGGTGCGCGTCCACATCCGACGCCCCTTCACCACTGGTCGGCTGTTCGGACGCGGGAACCGGGAACTCCCGCCGCGTCCGGGTCGTTGGGCGAACATGAGAAATCCGTGAGAGAAACCGCCGGGACGTGATGTCCCTCTCCCGTGCCCTCTTCGCCGGGCCGGGGGATGAGCGGGGCCGACACGGGGCAGGACAGGGGGCGTCGGAGCGAAGGGGGTGGGGGGACGTGCAGACCATCAGCGGTGTGTGGCGCTGGCGGGGCAATCCGCTGCGCCGCCCGACCGATGTCGCGGAGGCATGGGTGTGTCTCCTGGCGCTGTTGCTGACGCTCGTGGCGATGCCCGTCGTCGGCATCGTCACCGGGTCCGCCACCCAGGACTCGCTGCGGCGGTCGGTGCGCGAGCAGCGGCACACCCGGCATCTCGTCACGGCCACGGTGCTGCGCACCCTCGCGCAGGCTCCGCCCGAGGCCGATCCCGACACGGGCGCGGCCCGTACCTCACGCAGCAGGGTCGTGGCCGGCTGGACCGCGCCGGACGGCACCCGGCGGCAGGGCGCCGTGCTGGCGGACGTCAAGTCCCCCCGCGCGGGTGAGCACTTCCGGCTGTGGACCGACTCGACCGGGCGAATAACAGCCCGGCCGCTGGACTTCGCCACCGCGCGGGCGCACGCGGCGCTGGCCGGTTTCGGCGCCGCCGTGGTGGCCGCCGGGCTCATCGAGAGCGTGCGGCGCCTCGTGGTCTGGCGCATGGTCCGCCGCCGGTACGCGAGTTGGGACCGCGCCTGGGACCGGGCGGGCCCGGACTGGGGCAAGGCCGGTACGAACAGCTAGGTCCGGCGTTCGCAGACCTCGGGGCCGGGGTTCCGGCTCTGGTCGGCCCGCCACCCGCGCGCACGCTACGGTGGACCGGCCGACTCGCTTTCGGCATCGACCCGCGCGCGAGCGAGCCGAAGGCCGCGCCGGAGTCCGGAACACGCGCACACGCGAAGGCCCTTCGGGCGCTCCGCGGTCGCCGTCCCGGCACCGGCTGCGGAGCCCCTGAGGCGGACGAGCACAAGTACCACGAGGTGGGGGCACGGCAACGCCATGGCACAGGGCACGGTCCAGGTGACGCACACCGGCACATCGCGGTGGCGGCGCCGCACGGGTGAGTACGCGTCGCTGGCGGCCGCCCTCGAGGCCGCCTCCGACGGCGACGTCCTCACCGTCGCCCCCGGCACCTACCGGGAGAACCTCGTCGTGCGGCGGGAGGTGACACTGCGCGGCCCCGACAACGCGCCGGGCTCGGTGCGGATCGCCCCCGCGGACGGCGTCCCGCTGACCGTGCGGGCATCCGCCGTGGTGCAGGGTCTGCATGTGGAGGGCCAGGACGGCGCCGCCCCGGCGCTGCTGGTGGAGGAGGGCACGCCCGAGCTGCTGGACGTGCGGATCGTGACCCGTTCCGCCTCCGGCATCGAGGTGCGCGGCGGGGCCCGGCCGACCGTGCGCCGCTGCACGGTGGACAACCCGGCCGGCATCGGCGTCCTCGTCCTCGACGGCGCCGCCGGGATCTTCGAGGAGTGCGAGGTCGTCTCGGCCGGCCAGGCGGGCGTGGCGGTGCGCGGCGGCGGGCATCCCCGGCTGGACCGCTGCCGGGTGCACCACGCCTCGGGCACCGGACTGAGCGCGACCGGCGAGAACTCCGCGCTGGAGGCGTTCGGTTGCGAGGTCTACGAGGTGCGCGGGGCCGGGGTGCAGGTCACCCAGCGGGCCACCGCCCATCTCACCGACTGCGAGGTGCACCGCACCTCGGCGGACGGCGTCACCCTCGACACCGACGCGGTGCTGACGCTCGCCGACTGCCGTATCCACGACATCCCGGAGAACGCGGTCGACCTGCGCTCCCGCTCGGTGCTGACGCTGACGCGCACGACGGTGCGCCAGTTCGGGCGCAACGGCCTGTCGGTGTGGGACCCGGGCACCCGCGTGGACGCCAACCAGTGCGAGATCTTCGACAGCACCGGCGACTACCCGGCGGTCTGGGTGAGCGACGGCGCGACGGCCGTGCTGGACTCCTGCCGGGTGCACGACGTGCCGGACGCGCTGTTCGTGCTGGACCGGGGCTCCCGCGCGGACGTGGTGGACAGCGACCTCTCCCAGGTGCGCAACACGGCGGTCTCGGTGAGCGACGGCGCGACCGCCCAGCTCGACGACTGCCGTATCCGGGACGCCGCGACCGGCGCCTGGTTCCGGGACCACGGCAGCGGCGGCACCCTGAGCAACTGCACGCTGGGCGGCACCCAGACCGGCGTGATCGTCACCAAGGGCGCCGACCCGACGATCGACCGCTGCGTGGTGGAGAGCCCGGCCGAGGCGGGGTTCTACGTCTCGGCGGGCGGCCGGGGCAGCTTCGTCAACTGCCGGGTGACGGGCAGCGGCGGCTACGGCTTCCATGTGCTCGACGGCTGCCGCACGACGCTGCGCAAGTGCCGTACGGAGCGGTGTGTGCGCGGTGGTTACGAGTTCGCCGAGGGCGGCCCGGACGCGGGCTCGGGCGCCGGGCCGGTCGTGGAGGAGTGCTCCAGCGACGAGAGCGGCGCGCTGCGGCCCCCGGCGGCGCAGGACACGGCGGTGCAGACGGTTCCGGCGTCCACCGGCGGGCTGCTCGGCGCGATTCCGGGACAGCGTGCCGTCGGCGCGGAGCCGGCGGCGCCGCCCGTGCCGGAGCGGGAGGCCCGTACGCCGAAGGCCGTGATGGGTGAACTCGACGCGCTGGTGGGCCTGGAGAGCGTCAAGCGCGAGGTGCGGGCGCTCACCGACATGATCGAGGTGGGCAGACGCCGCCAGAAGGCGGGGCTCAAGGCGGCCTCGGTGAAGCGGCACCTGGTCTTCACCGGCTCCCCCGGCACCGGCAAGACGACGGTGGCCCGGCTGTACGGGGAGATCCTGGCCGCGCTCGGGGTGCTGGAGACAGGACATCTGGTGGAGGTGTCACGGGTCGACCTGGTGGGCGAGCACATCGGTTCCACCGCGATCCGCACCCAGGAGGCGTTCGACCGGGCGCGTGGCGGTGTGCTGTTCATCGACGAGGCGTACGCGCTGTCGCCGGAGGACGCCGGGCGGGACTTCGGCAAGGAGGCCATCGACACCCTGGTGAAACTCATGGAGGACCACCGGGACGCGGTCGTGGTGATCGTGGCGGGCTACACCGCGGAGATGGAGCGCTTCCTGTCGGTCAACCCCGGTGTGGCGTCCCGCTTCTCGCGGACGATCACCTTCGGGGACTACGGCCCCGAGGAGCTGCTGCGGATCGTGGAGCAGCAGGCCGACGAGCACGAGTACCGGCTCGCGTCCGGCACGGCGGAGGCGCTGCTGAAGTACTTCACGGCGCTCCCGAAGGGCCCGGCGTTCGGCAACGGCCGTACCGCGCGGCAGACGTTCGAGGCGATGGTGGAGCGGCACGCGAGCCGGGTCGCGCAGTTCCCCGACCCGAGCACCGACGACCTGACCCTGCTGTACCCGGAGGACCTGCCCGAACTGCCGTGAGACGCCGTCACTTCCGGCCGGGTTCCGGGCGGGGCGCGGGCAGGTCGGGGTGGAGACGGGCCAGCAGCCGGTCGCGCTCGCGGAGGAAGACCGGGTCCTCCTGGTAGTCGGAGTGGCCGAGGATCGGCGCGGGCAGCGGGTGTTCGGGGGTGCGGCCGTAGGCGCGCGGGTCGGGCAGCGGCTCGTGGTCGACCTCGGGGCCGGATCTGGCGGGCAGCCGGACGGGGCCGCCGATGGGGTCGGTGCGGCGGTGGAGGTTGCGCCAGCAGCAGATGTCCCGGTGCAGGGCGGCAAGGGCGGCCGGGCCGAAGTGGGCCGGGAACCAGCGCCCGTAGAGCCGTTCCAGCGGTGAGCCGTAGGTGAGCAGGGCGACGCGCTGCCGTACGGCGGGCGGGAGCTGCCAGGCCGCCGCGGCGACCAGGACGCTGCCCTGCGAGTGGCCGGAGAGGACGAGACGGCCGCCGGTGCGCTCGGTCCAGGTCGCGGTGCGCCAGGTCAGGTCGGGTACGGCGCGCTCGGCGTAGCAGGGGGGCGCGAAGGGGTGGGCGGCACGCGGCCAGAAGGTGCCGACGTCCCACAGGATGCCTATGGTCCGGCGGGCCGAGGCGTCCTTGTAGGCGCGGCGCCCCCAGGTGACGAAGAGCAGGAAGCCGACGCCGACCAGCCAGGAGCCGAGCGTCTGGCAGACCTCGGCGGCGGCCCGGACGGGGGTACCGGCGTGCCGGGCGGCGTGGGCGGGCGCGAGCCCGGTGACGAGGGCGCCGGTGAGGGCTCCCGCGCCGGCGATCAGGGTGGCGACGGAGCCCACGGCGAGGATCAGGGGCGCGCGGTCGGTGAGGGTCGCCATGGCGCGGACGTGGGCGATGCGGCGGGTGCGGTGGGGGTCCTCCGGCTCACCGGGGTGCTCGGCCCGCACCCTGCGGCGCTCGGCGCGGGCGAGGCGCGCGGTGCGCCGGGCCAGGAAGGCGATCAGCACGAGCAGCACCGCGAGTACGGGCGGGATCGCGGACGCCTGCCAGGTGAGGGTGACGGGTGGCCCGGTGATGGAGGCGTGGGTGCCGTCCAGCCAGTCGGCGACGCGCTGGGCGACCCCGCCGGAGGCGACCCCGCCGAGCGCGCAGGCGAGCAGGGCGACGGCCGGTCCGCCGAGGCCGCGCATCGCGGCGCGGGGGTCGGGCAGGCGCCGGTGCAGCCGGCGGGCGACGATCGCGAGCGCGACGACGAGGATGCCCTGGGTCAGCATGATCGCGCCGAAGGCCGGGTCGCCGGGCAGCCGTCCGGCGGACTCCCAGCCCGGCCGGGACCAGCAGACGTAGGCGACGGCGAGCAGCAGCAGGGCGAGGGCGCCGAGCGGCAGGGCGCGCAGCAGGTGGCGGTCGAGCGTCTGGTCGAGCTGGCGTTCGCTGCGGCCCCGGCGGCAGACGACCGCGACCGCCACGCAGGCCCAGGCGAGGATGCCGGTGCCGAGCAGCACCCCGAGGAGGTGGAGGAGGGCCGGTCCGCCGGGGCGGTGGTCGAAGCGGACGGCGGGCAGGGCGACGGCGGCGGCGACGGTGAGGAGGCCGGCGGCGGTGTGCGCGGCGCGGAGGCGGGCGCCGAGGCGGCGTCCGTACCAGAAGCCGGGGCGGGCGAGCGCGCCCTGGTCGGGAGCCGGTTCGGCGGTGGTGGTCAGGGGCCGGTGCGACTCGTACGCGCTCCAGGTGCGGTGGGAGAGGTACCAGAGCAGCGCGGTGAGCAGGGTGGGCGCCAGGGCGGCGAGGGCGAGGCGGCGGCCGGGCGGGGTCCACCAGCCGCCCTCGGAGAGGGTGGGCGAGAGGAAGGTGAGCCAGGCGTGGCGGCCGGCGCAGGCGGGGGCACCGGCGCACTGCCAGGCCACCAGGTCCAGTGCGACCTCGCAGGCGGCGGCGACCAGGAGCACGGTCAGGGTGAGCGCGGCCAGCCGGACGAGGAGGCCGTAGAGGCGGACGGCGGCGCCGGGGCGCTCGACGGAGGGGCGCATCCAGTGGGCGAGGTTGACCACCATGAAGGGCAGCAGCAACAGCCACAGGGCGCGGGTGCCGTTGCCGGAGGTGAGGTTGCACCAGACGTACGCCTCGCGGACCGGCCCGTCGCCGGGACGTTCGTCCAGTGCGGGGCCCGCGCCTCCGGCGGACATTGGGACGTCCTCGGCGCGGCGGTAGACGGCGGCCGTGTCGTCACCGGTGACGCGGATCGTGCGCGGGTCGGCGAGCATCTTCTCGGGGGTGGTGCCACCGACGCCGTGCACCAGGAGTTCCAGGCCGCGTTCCGCCGTGGCGGCCGCCGGGACCGGCGGGTCCGTGAGGTCCGGCCGGGGATCGGTGAGGCGTTCCCGCGCGTGTTCCACTTGTCGTCCGCACTTCCGTTGTCACCTGAGGAGTCTCAAGTCCGTGCGGGCTTCAGGTTCTCCGTTTACGAGGTGGCGTACACCTGGCGAACGGCCTTGTCACGGAATCTCCCCGATCCGGGTGACCATGGCCGCCATGGTGGCCGCACACATGTGCGCGCGCCCTATGGGTGCATGGTGACAGCCAGTGGCGCGCCCCATGGCGGCCCGTGACAAGATGAGACGCTGGCGCATGTGGCGGGGCTTGGGAACGGGCAGGTCACCGCGGGTGCGCCAGTCGGCTCGGACAGGTGTGGCGAAAGGACCGGAGCGTACGTGAGCGAGAATCAGAACCTCCTCGCGGAGCAGCGGCGCGCTCTGATCGTGGACGAGGTCCGGCGGCGGGGCGGTGTCCGGGTCAATGAACTGACCCGTCAACTGGGCGTCTCGGACATGACCGTGCGCCGCGATCTGGACGCGCTGGCCCGGCAGGGCGTGCTGGAGAAGGTGCACGGCGGCGCGGTCCCGGTGGTCGAGGCGAGCACGCACGAGCCGGGGTTCGAGGCCAAGTCGGGCCTGGAACCGACCGCCAAGGAGGAGATTGCGCGGGCGGCCGCGCGCCTGGTGGCGCCGGGTTCGGCGATCGCGCTGTCCGGCGGTACGACCACCTACACGCTGGCCCGGCAGCTCCTGGAGGTGCCCGATCTGACCGTGGTGACGAACTCGGTGCGGGTCGCGGACGTCTTCCACACCGCGCAGCGCACCTCGGGCCGGCGGCCGGGCGCGGCCACGGTGGTGCTGACCGGCGGGGTGCGCACCCCGTCCGACTCGCTGGTGGGCCCGGTCGCGGACCGGGCGATCGCCGCGCTCCACTTCGATCTGCTGTTCCTCGGCGTGCACGGCATATCGGCGGAGGCCGGGCTGTCCACGCCGAATCTCGCCGAGGCGGAGACCAACCGGCAGTTGGTGCGCTCGGCGCGTCGGGTCGTGGTGGTCGCCGACCACACCAAGTGGGGCACGGTGGGCCTGAGTTCGTTCGCCGCGCTGGACGACGTGGACACGCTCGTCACGGACGGCGGGCTGCCCGCCGAGGCCCGTACGGAGATCTCCGAGCGGCTGCGGCGCCTGGTGGTGGCGGGGGAGCCGGAGGAGGACGAGGAGCCCGAGGGCCCCGAGGAGGACTGACGGCGCGCCGGGGGCGCCCCCGCGATCAGTCCGGCCACACCCCCGTGGCCAGCAGCGACTCGATCGCGGCCGTGTAGGGCGCGATGTCGAGGTTCTGCTCCTCCAGCCAACTGTCGGAGTAGTACTTGTCGAGGTAGCGGTCACCGGGGTCGCACAGCAGGGTGACCACACTGCCGTTCCGGCCCTCGGCGACCATCTCGGAGACGATCTTCAGTGCGCTCCACAGCCCCGTCCCGGTGGAGCCGCCCGCCTTGCGGCCGAGCGCCCGCTCCAGCGCGCGGACGGCGGCCACGCTCGCGGCGTCCGGGACCTTCATCATGCGGTCGATCGCGCCGGGCACGAAGCTGGGCTCCATGCGCGGCCGCCCGATCCCCTCGATGCGGGAGCCGCAGTCGCAGGTGACGTCCGGGTCGCCGGTGGTCCAGCCCTCGAAGAAGCAGGAGTTCTCGGGGTCGGCCACACAGACCCGGGTGTCGTGCTGGAGGTAGTGCACATAGCGGGCGAGGGTGGCCGAGGTGCCGCCGGTGCCGGCCGTGGCGACGATCCAGGTGGGCACCGGGTACCGCTCCAGCGCGAGCTGCCGGAAGATCGACTCGGCGATGTTGTTGTTGCCGCGCCAGTCGGTGGCGCGCTCGGCGTAGGTGAACTGGTCCATGAAGTGGCCGCCGGTCTCCGCCGCGAGCCGCGCGGACTCGGCGTACATGGTGCGCGGGTCGTCCACGAAGTGGCAGCGGCCGCCGTGGAACTCGATGAGCCGGCACTTCTCGGCGCTGGTGGTGCGCGGCATGACGGCGATGAACGGCACGCCGATCAGGGACGCGAAGTATGCCTCGGAGACGGCGGTCGAGCCGCTGGACGCCTCGATCACCGGGCGGCCGGGGCGAATCCAGCCGTTGCACAGGCCGTAGAGGAAGAGCGAGCGGGCGAGGCGGTGCTTGAGGCTGCCGGTGGGGTGGGTCGACTCGTCCTTGAGGTAGAGGTCGATGCCCCATTCCTCGGGCAGCGGGAAGCGCAGCAGATGCGTGTCCGCCGAGCGATTCGCATCTGCTTGGACCTTGCGCACGGCCTCTTTGAGCCAGTTGCGGTAGGCCGCGTCACTGCGGTCGACATCGAGGGTGGCGCCGGTCCGGGCCGGTGGGGTGCTGCTCACGGCGGGGCTCCTTACGCTGGGCGCCGACGACGCCCGGCGCGGTCGGCAGCCCGATCATAGGCATCAGTCGCACCGCTTCTCACCTGCATCAACGCATCTTTGAGCCACCCAAAGGCAGCCTGGGGCACACCCGTACGAGGGGGCGCGGGGGCGCATTGGCGCGAGTGCTCCAGCGCCACGTGCGCCCCGTCCGCGCGCACTGGTGCTCCCGTCCGCGCCGGGGCAGACTGCACCGCGTCGGACCGGCCGCCGCGCGGGGGCCGGTGGACCGGTACGCGCGAGGGGGCGGTGCGGGATGGCGGAGCCGGAGTTCACGGCGAGAGGCGTGCGCATCGGCAAGGGGGTGCGCTCGCTGACGCGGGCGGGCCGGGTCCGGGTCGGCGACGGCAGGGTGGAGCTGCTCACCAGTGCGGGCAGCGAGATCGACAGCGCCCCCGTCGGGACCGTACGGGCCTGCAGACCGTGGTTCGGCTCGCAGGACCGGGCCCAGGCCGAGCTGAACGGCCACCGCTACCAGCTCACGCTCACCGAGCGTGACACCGCGCCCGGTGAACCGGGGCCGCCCGCCGCCCGTCGGTTCGTCGAAGCGGTGCGCCGCGCCGCCGGTCGCGGTGGCTGACCTGCGGGCCACCGTGGCGAGTTGCGGGAGGGCGGGCACTGCGGCACGCTGATCTCACGTCACTCTGGGTTTACCGGAGGTAACGCTACGGACCAGCCCGTCGGCCTCGACGGCAGGCGGTCACAGGGACGTTGGCGCCCTCCCGGATTTCCGTTGTTCTCCGTGTTCCTCCGGTCGATCCGGACCTCACACCGGGGAGTCGCAGCCGTGATCAGTTACCCGAACAGGCACTGCACGGTGGAGCTCCAAGCCCTGCCGTCGCGGATCGGCCAGGTCCGCAGAATCGTATCTGCGCAATTGCGCTACTGGCGTCTGGACCCGTTGATAGACCGGGCCGCGCTCGGTGTGACCGAGCTGCTGAGCAACGTCCACCGACATGCCCGGCCCGACAAGTCGTGCACCGTGGAGCTGGAGTTCCAGTCCGACCGGCTCACCGTCTCGGTCCGCGACCGCGATCCACGTCTTCCCGTGGTGGCCGACACCGCCGGGACGGCGGACGCCGGTCCGCTCGCCACCTGCGGGCGGGGCCTGGGGATGGTGGCCGCCGTCAGCGAGAGCTGGGGGTGCCGGCCGGACGGCGAGGACGGCAAGGTCGTGTGGTTCGCGCTGTCCACGACCGCCGCCCCGGCACCGCTTCCACCGGCGCCGAAGCCGGCCCGCGCGGCCAAGAAGCGGCCCGAGCCCGCGCCGCTCACCGTCCAGCCACCGGTCCGCGCACCCGAACCCGTCGTGGTCCACGCCCCGATGCCCGAGCCCTCGGTGGCGCACGGCCCGGCCCGCTCCCCCGAGCCCGCCGTGGCCCACGCCCCCGCAGGCACCCCGGCACCGGAACCGGCCCTGGCCCACGCGGCAGCCGAACCCCTGGCTCCCGAACCGGCCGTCGCCCACACCGCGCCCGAACCCGTCGCGGTGGCAGCGGCCCCCGCGACATCGGCCGTCCCCGGCTGACCCAACGGCACGCCGTGCCCGGTACCGCGCCCGTGCGCCGTACCGGGCCGCGGCGCACTACGCCCCGAAGAACCGCCCTGCCGCCAGCTCCAGGTAGGAGGCCAAGGAGCCGGGCAGCGCCCGGAGTTCGGACAGCGAGCCGATCAACTCGACCCGCTCGAACTCGGGGTCCACCCCCGCCGCCCGCTCGGCACGTGCCAACTCCGCGTGCCGCTCGCGCAGTTCGCGGGCGGGGCGCGGCGGGGCGGTGAAGAGGAAGCCCACGCTGCCCCGAGTTCCCCGGACCACCGGTCCTGGCACGAGGGCGTCGGCGGGGGTGTCGGAACCGGTCTCCTCGGCCAGTTCGCGCGCCGCGTGGCGCCGGAGCAGGCCGAGGTCCAACACGGCACCGTCGTCCGGAGGTTCGAGCGTGCCGCCGGGCGGCTGCCACCGGCCGGGGAACGAGGTGGTGGCCGACATCCGGCCCACCAGCAGGCGCCCGTCGTCGGAGGGTTGCAACACCGCCACGAACAGCGCCGCGACGGCCGGTGCGCCCGGCAGCCCGCGCAGGACGTTGAAGCGGTACGTCAGCCTCGTCCAGGAGACCGACAGGCCGCCGGCCCCATCGCGTTCGAAGCCGGCGAGTGCGGCCACCGGACCGTCGAACAGGGCCGGGTTGGCGCGCACGGCGGCCGCCCAGCGGTGGTCCATCGTCGTGCGCAGAGCGGCGGGGAGGACGGGCGGGGCGGTCTCCTCGAAGCGGAGGCGGGAGACGTCCCACAGCTCCGCCGTCACCGCGGGGCCGCCCGTCACCGCAGGGCCGCGAGGGGGTCGTCGAGGACCGGCTGCCAGGCGAGTTCGGCGGCGCCGACCAGACTGTCGTGGTCCAGGGTGCACGGCAGGATGGGCACGCTGCCGCTCTGCCCCCACAGGCTGCGCTCGGCGACCACCGCGCGCAGCCGCTCGGGGTCGGCGTTGAGCAGGCCCCGGTGCAGGCCGCCGAGGATGACGCGGTCGGGGTTGAGGATGTTGACCAGGCCGGCCAGCCCCAGGCCGAGCCGGTCGATCAGGGTCTCGGCGGCGGCGCGCACGGCGGGCTCGGCGTACCGGGTGCGCAGCAGGTCGTCGGCCTGGGCCAGGAGGGACACCTCGGGGCCGGGGTCGAGGCCGGCCTCCGTGAGGAGGGCGAGCGGGTCGGCCTCGACGTCGAGACAGCCCCGGCTGCCGCAGTGGCAGACGCGGCCCTCGGGGTTGACGGTGAGGTGGCCGACCTCCAGGGCGAGGCCCGAACTCCCGGTGTGCAGGCGGCCGTCGAGGACGAGCGCGCCGCCGACGCCCCGGTGCCCGGTGGCCACGCACAGCAGATGCCGGGCGCCCCGGCCCGCGCCGTGCCGGTGTTCGGCGAGGGCGGCGAGGTTGACGTCGTTGCCCGCGAAGGCGGGGCCGGTGATCCCGGCGGCGTGCACGAGGTCGGTGAAGATGCGGCGCACCGGTTCCCCGGCGGGCCAGGCCAGGTGGAGGGGGTTGAGGGCGAGCCCGTCGGGTTCGGCGACGGCGGACGGTACGGCGAGCCCGGCGCCCACGCAGCGGCGGCCCGTGGCGCGCAGCAGGTCGGCGCCCGCCTCCACCACCGCGCCCAGCACCTTGGCCGGGTCGGCGTCGACGGTCTCGCAGCCGGGCGTGGTCGCCACGATCCGTCCGCCGAGGCCGACCAGGGCGGCCCGGAAGCCGTCCGTGTGCACTTGCGCGGCCAGCGCGACGGGCCCGTCCTCGGCGACCTCCAGGCGGTGCGAGGGCCGGCCCTGGGAACCGGCGGGGGCGCTGGGGCGGGCGTCGACCCTGATCAGGCCGAGCGCCTCCAGTTCGGCGGCGACGGCACCGGCGGTGGCGCGGGTGACGCCGAGTTCGGCGGTGAGCACGGCGCGGGTCGGGGCGCGTCCGGTGTGCACCAGCTCCAGCGCGGGGCCGAGGGCACCGCGTCCCCGGTCCAGCCGCGCCCGTGAGATGGGTCCTGCCCCCGCCTTCCGGGGGTCCGCCATGCCGCTCATGGGGGCGAGTCTCGCATGATCCGCGCCGGTCGTGACCTGTCTCGTGACCGATGCGACATGGTCAGCCGGCGGGGGCGGTCAGGCCGCTCACCCGGAGGGTGATGTTGAGCCGCCCGGTCAGGCCCAGCTCGGGCGGCGCGGTGCCGGGGTGCACGCGCGGGACGCCGTGGAAGGCGAGGCGGGAGGGGCCGCCGAAGACGAAGAGGTCGCCGCTGCGCAGCTCCACGTCCGTGTAGGGGCGGGTACGGGTCTCGGTGTTGCCGAAGCGGAACACGCAGGTGTCGCCGAGGCTGAGGGAGACCACCGGGGCGTCGGAGCGTTCGTCGCCGTCGCGGTGCATGCCCATGCGCGCATCGCCGTCGTAGAAGTTGATCAGGGCGATGTCGTAGGGGTCGCCGGGAACCGCGTCGGGGCCGAGGGCGTCGGCGACCGCGTTCCGGGCCAGTTCGCCGAGCCAGGCCGGGAAGGGTTTCACGGGAGCGTTGTCGCCGTCGACCACGGTGCGGGCGTAGGCGTACGGGTACCAGTGCCAGCCGAGGCAGACCTGCCGGGCGGTCATCGTGCCGCCGCCGGGGGTGTGGACGGTGCGCAGTCCGGCCGGCGGGCGGGCCCACTCGCGGCAGGCGGTGAGCAGCGCGCGCTGCCGGTCCGCGTCCAGCCAGTGCGGGACGTGCACGGCGCCCGGAGCGGCTTCGGCAGGCTCCCTCGGGAAGAGTTCCACGTCCATGCGCCCCATCGTGCCCCAGAAGCGGCCGAACGGTCCTGAGCTGGGGCTCGGCTAGCCTGGGGGGCGATGAACGACCGCATGACGACTCCGTGGGGCGAGACCGAGCTGTCCCGTTTCCCCGATGATCCCCGCGACCGGCTGCGTGCCTGGGACGCCTCCGACGCGTATCTGCTGCGGCATCTGGCCGGGGAAGGGGTGGATCTGTCGGGCGAGGTCGTGGTGCTCGGCGACCGCTGGGGCGCGCTGGCGACGGCGCTCGCCGCGCACCGGCCGACGCAGATCACCGACTCCTTCCTGAGTCAGGAGGCCACCCGGGCCAACCTGGCGCGGGCCGGCGTCGGCCCCGGCGCGGTACGGCTGCTGACCACGCAGGACCCGGTGCCGGAGCGGGTGGACGTGCTGCTGGTCCGCGTGCCCAAGAGCCTGGCGCTGCTGGAGGACCAGTTGCTGCGGCTGGCGCCCGCCGTGCACGCGGGGACGGTGGTGGTCGGCACCGGCATGGTGAAGGAGATCCACACCTCCACGCTGAAGCTGTTCGAGCGGATTCTCGGGCCGACCCGCACCTCGCTGGCCGAGCAGAAGGCCCGGCTGATCTTCTGCACCCCCAACCCGTCGCTCGTCGCGCCGGACAACCCCTGGCCGTACGGCTACACCCTGCCGGACGGGGTCGGGGCGGCGTCGGGGCGGCCGGTGGTCAACCATGCGGGCGTCTTCTGCGCCGACCGGCTGGACATCGGCACCCGCTTCTTCCTGGGGCACCTCCCCAAGACGCGCGGGCGCCGCGTGGTGGACCTCGGCTGCGGCAACGGCGTGGTGGGCACGGCGGTGGCGCTGGCCGACCCGGAGGCCGAGGTGCTGTTCGTGGACGAGTCGTTCCAGGCCGTCGCCTCCGCCGAGGCCACGTACAAGGCGAACGGCGTGCCGGGGCACGCGGAGTTCCGGGTCGGGGACGGGCTGGCCGGGGTGGCTTCCGGCAGCGTGGACCTGGTGCTGAACAACCCGCCCTTCCACTCCCACCAGGCCACCAGCGACGCCACGTCCTGGCGGATGTTCACGGGTGCCGAGCGGGCGCTGCGGCCGGGCGGCGAGCTGTGGGTGATCGGCAACCGGCACCTGGGCTACCACGTGAAGCTGAAGCGGCTGTTCGGCAACTGTGAACTGGTGGCCAGTGACCCGAAGTTCGTGGTGCTGAAGGCGGTCAAGAAGGGCTGACGCCGAGTACGCGGACGATCCGGGCCACCTCGTCGGCCATGGCCGCCCGGCCGTCGGCGAGGTAGGTGCGGGGGTCGACGGTCTCGGGGTGCCGGCCGAGGTGCTCGCGGACCGCTCGGGTGAGGGCCGTGTTGAGCGCGGTGCCGACGTTGACCTTGCCGATGCCGCCCTCCACCGCCTTGACCAGCTCGTCGTCCGGCACGCCCGAGGAGCCGTGCAGCACGAGGGGCACGGCCAGTTCGGCGGCGAGCCGCTTGAGGAGGGCGTGGTCCAGGGCGGCGGTACGGGTGGTCATGGCGTGGGTGCTGCCGACGGCCACGGCGAGCGCGTCGACCCCGGTCCGTGCGACGAAGTCCCGCGCCTCGGCGGGGTCGGTTCGGGCGCCGGGGGCGTGCGCGTCCAGCGGGGGTCTGCCGTCCTTGCCGCCTATCTGGCCCAACTCGGCCTCGATCCACAGCCCTTGGGAATGCGCCCAGTCGGCGGCCGCTTGGGTGGCGGCCAGGTTCTCGGAGTAGGGCAGGCGGGCGGCGTCGTACATCACCGAGCTGAAACCGGCGTCCGGGGCGCGGCGCAGGAGGTCGTCGCTCTGGACGTGGTCGAGGTGCAACGCGACGGGTACGGCGGCCTGTTCGGCGGCGGAGACGGCGGCGCGGGCGAGGGGCCGGAGGTGACCGTTCCTGAACTTGACCGCGTTCTCGCTCACTTGGAGCACGACGGGCGCTCCGGCCGTCTCTGCTCCGGTGACGACGGCCTCGATGTGTTCGAGGGTGATGATGTTGAACGCGGCCACGGCGGTGCGCAGCCGGGCGGCTCGGGTGATCAGTTCACCGGTGGTGGTGAGGGGCACGGCGGCTGGTCCCTTCCGCGTTCAGGGGGTGAGGATCACCGAGCGGGTGAGGTGGCGGGGCCGGTCGGGGTCGAGTCCCCGGGCGGCGGCCACGGCGACGGCGAGACGCTGGACGCGGATCAGTTCGGCGAGCGGGTCGAGTCCGCCCTCGATCCACAACGCGCCGGTCGCGCGCACCTGTTCGGCGAGCCCCTCGGGGGCCGGGCCGAGCGTCCAGGTCGCGGTGTCCTGGGTGCTGATGCTGATCGGGCCGTGCCGGTATTCCATCGCCGGGTACGCCTCGGTCCAGGACAGTGACGCCTCGCGCATCTTCAGCGCCGCCTCGTTCGCCAGTCCCACGGTCCAGCCCCGGCCCAGGAAGGTGAACTCCCGTCGCCTCAGCAGCCCTTCGGGCAGCGGGACGGTGAGGGCCGCGCGGGCGTCGGTGACGGCGGCCGGGGTGTGCAGTCCGAGGTGGGCGCGGAGCAGGGTGAAGGCGGTGGTGGCGAACCGGGTCTGGACCACGGAACGTTCGTCGGCGTAACCGAGGACCACGAGGTCGTCGGCGGCCTGGCGTATGGGCGTCTCGGGGTCGGCGGTGATCGCGGTGGTCCGTGTCGTGCCCTTCAACTGGGCCAGCAGATCGAGCACTTCGGTGGTCGTGCCCGATCGGGTGAGGGCGATGACCTGGTCGTAGGACCGGCCGGGGGGGAACTCCGAGGCGGCGAAGGCGTCCGTCTCGCCCTGTCCCGCGCCCTCGCGCAGCGCGGCCGCGGACCGCGCCATGAAGTGCGAGGTCCCGCAGCCGACGAACGCGACCCGCTCCCCCGGCACCGGCAGGGCCGCCCGGTACGGGCCCGCCTCCCGCGCCGCCCGCTCCCAGCACTCGGGCTGGCTCCTCAGCTCGTCCTCGACATGGCTCATGCCACACCCTCCCCTGGCTGATCGTTCGTGCAAGATACTGCCGACTTTCGAGCACAATCAAGCATCGGGACGTGAACAGTCCGTGCGTTAGGGTCGCCGGGAGATCACAGGAACGGAGACCCGATGGCGCGGGACACCCGCTGGCAGGCACTGCTCGAACTCCTCGCGGAGCGAGGCAGGTTGGAGGTCGAGGAGGCGGCGGCCGAACTGGCGGTGTCGGCGGCGACCATCCGCCGGGACCTCGACGGGCTGGCCGAGCAGCGGATGCTCGTACGGACGCGGGGTGGCGCGGTGGCGCACGGGGTGTCGTACGAGCTGCCGCTGCGCTACAAGACGGCCCGGCACGCCTCCGAGAAGCAGCGGATCGCGGCGGCGGTGGCGGAGCTGGTGACGCCTGGCGAGGCGGTGGGGCTGACCGGGGGCACGACGACCACGGAGGTGGCCCGCGCCCTGGCCGTGCGCCCCGATCTGGCCGTCGGCTCGCCCGCGTTGACGGTGGTCACCAACGCGCTCAACATCGCGGGGGAACTCGCCGTGCGGCCGCAGTTCAAGATCGTGGTGACCGGCGGGGTCGCGCGTCCGCAGTCGTTCGAGCTGGTCGGGCCGCTCGCGGACGGGGTGCTCGGCGCGGTCACGCTGGACGTGGCGGTGCTCGGGGTGGGCGCCTTCGACCCGGTGCACGGCGCGGCGGCGCACGACGAGTCGGAGGCGGCGGTCAACCGAATGCTCTGCGAGCGCGCGGAGCGGGTGGTGGTCGCGGCCGACTCCAGCAAGCTTCAGCGGCGGGCGTTCGCCCGCATCTGCGGCCCGGAGCCGGTGGACACGCTCGTGACGGACACCGCGGTCACCCCGGAGACGGTGCGCCGGTTCGAGGAGGCGGGCGTGCGGGTGCTGGCCGTGTGAGCCACCCCGACCGGACTGCGAGTGCCGGCCCTGCGAGCCACCCCGACCAGACTGCGGGCGCGGCGCGCGTGAGCCACCCCGATCAGACTGCGGGCGCGGGCCGCGTGAGCCGCCCCCGATCAGACTGCGGGCGCGGGCCGCGTGAGCCACCCTGACCAGACTGCGAGCGCCGGCCGCGTGAGCCACCCCCGATCAGACTGCGGGCGCGCGGGCCGTCCGGGCCGGCCGGATCAGGCGGCGGGCAGGCCCACGCTCGCGCCGAGCCGGGTCACGGCGTGCCGGAAGAAGCGCTCGCGGTCGAGCACCACCCGCTCAAACTGACCGAACAGCTCGAACCCGACCAGCCCGAACAGCTCCGCCCACGCGGCGACCATGGCGGGCGCGGCCTCCACCGGCAGCTCGGCGATGTCGGCCGCCATGCGCTCGGCCTCGGGCCGCAGCTCGGCGGGGAGCGACAGCCCGGTGAGGCCGGGCCCCCGGTCGGCGTCGCGGACCACACCGATCAGCACCATGGCCACCCGCGCCGCGGACGGGATGGTGGTGGCGGGGGCGGCGTATCCCGGTACCGGGGAGCCGTAGATCAGGGCGTACTCGTGCGGATGGGCCAGCGCCCATACCCGTACCGCCTCGCACGCGACCGTCCAGCGGCGCATGAACTCCCCCTCGGGGACGCCCGCGTGGGCGTTCTCGGCCGCCGCGCCCAGCGAGTCGTAGGCGTCGATGATCAGCGCGGTCAGCAGGTCGTCGCGACTCGGGAAGTACCGGTAGAGCGCGGAGGACACCATGCCCAGCTCGCGGGCCACGGCGCGCAGCGAGAGCTTCGCCGCGCCCTCGGCGGCGAGCTGCCTGCGGGCCTCGTCCTTGATGGCCGCGGTGACCTCGGTCCTGGCCCGCGCACGGGCGCCCTCTGCGGTGCTCATGCGGGTCAGTGTGCCATGCGGCGGAGCGGTGCACACAAAGCAGAGCACCGCTCTTGCGCGAGAGCACCGATCTCGGCACACTGGAGAGCGAAGCGAGAGCACCGCTCTCCCGAACCCCTGGGGGTCGTCATGTCGTCCGCGCCGTACTACCTGAAGGCAAGCCCGCTCGGTACCTGGTTCAACGGACTGGTCGGCAAGCTCGCCCGCCTCGGTGTCAGCCTCGCGGGCAGCGCGGAGCTGTCGGTGCGCGGCCGCAAGAGCGGCGAGATGCAGCGCATCCCGGTCAACCCGCACACCTACGACGGCGAGCGGTACCTGGTCTCGGCGCGCGGGCACTCCCAGTGGGTGCGCAACATGCGCGCGGCGCACGGCGGCGAGCTGCGGGTCGGCCGGAAGGTGAGGCCGTTCAGCGCGGTGGAGCTGCCCGACGCGGAGAAGCTCCCCGTCCTGCGGACCTACCTGGAGCGCTGGGGCTGGCAGGTCGACAAGTTCTTCGCCGGGGTGACCGCGAGCAGCTCCGACGCGGAGATCCTCGCGGCCGCCTCCGACCACCCGGTGTTCCGGATCACCATCACGAACTGACGGTGCTCACCGTCACGGACTGACGGTGTCCCCCTGCTCCGGCCGCTCCGGCTCCTCGGCCGGGACCTCCGGCACGGTCCGCCCCCGGTCCAGCGCCGCCAGCGTCCGCTGGGCCAGCGGCCGGGACCTGACCATCTCCCCCAGCGTCGTCGCGCCCGTGGTGATGTCCCGGAACGCCTTCCACGCGGGCCGGAACCCGGTGATCCCGGCGTGGAAGACACCGGGACGGCGCTCGAAGGCGGCCAGCAGCCGCTTGCCGACACTCATCTCCACGCCGAGCCCCGCCTTGATGGCGAAGGCGTAGTTGAGGGCCTGCCGGCGGGTGTCGACCGCGTCGTGGGCCTCGGCGATCCGTACCGCCCACTCCCCCGCGAGGCGCCCGGAGCGCAGCGCGAAGGAGATGCCCTCACGGGTCCAGGGCTCCAGCAGTCCGGCCGCGTCACCGCAGACCAGCACCCGGCCGCGGGAGAGCGGGGAGTCGTCGGCACGGCAGCGGGTCAAGTGCCCGGAGGAGATGCTCGGTTCGAACCCGGCGAGGCCCAGCCGGGCGATGAAGTCCTCCAAGTACCGCTTGGTGGCCGCTCCTTCACCGCGCGCGGAGATCACGCCGACGGTGAGCGTGTCGCCCTTGGGGAAGACCCAGCCGTAACTGCCGGGCAGCGGGCCCCAGTCGATCAGGACGCGGCCCTTCCAGTCCTCGGCGACGGTGTCCGGCACCGGGATCTCGGCCTCCAGACCGAGGTCGACCTGGTCCAGCTTGACCCCGACATGGGCGCCTATCCGGCTGGCGCTGCCGTCCGCGCCGACGACGGCGTGGGCCAGTACCGTCTCGCCGCTCTGCAGAACCACGGCGACGGTGCGCCGGTCGGGGACGGCCGAGCCGTGCTGCTCCACGCGCTGCACGGTGACGCCGGTGCGCACCTCGGCTCCCGCCTTCTGGGCGTGCTCCACCAGGCGCTGGTCGAACTCGGGCCGGTTGATCAGCCCGAACAGCATCTGCCGGGAGCGGCGGGTCCGGGTGAAGCGGCCGTTGTGGGAGAAGGTGACCGCGTGCACCCGGTCCTGGAAGGGGAGTTCGAAGCCGGGCGGGAGCGCGTCGCGGGAGGGGCCGATGATGCCGCCGCCGCACGTCTTGTAGCGGGGCAGTTCCGCCTTCTCCAGGATCAGCACCCGGCGGCCGGCGACGGCCGCCGCGTAGGCCGCCGAGGCGCCCGCGGGTCCCGCGCCGACCACGACGACGTCCCAGACCCGTCGCTCATCATCCGCCGAAGTGTTCTCGCCGCTCACGATGGTCCATCGCTCCGATCAAGCCGCTGCCGCTCCCCCGGTGCACCGCTGACACGGGGCGGGGGACCCCCATGTCCCACGCATCCTACGGCTGGTCCCCGGCGTGGGCCGCTGTGGGAGGATCGGTGTATTCCAGCAGTTCAACGTCGTAACCCACGAGGAGCCGTGCCCATGTCGTCGAATCCGGTCGCCGAGACCGTCGCCTCGCTGATGCCCCGCGCCAAGGCGGAGCTGACCGAGCTGGTCGCCTTCAGGTCGGTGGCGGACTTCGAGCAGTTCCCGCGGAGCGAGAGCGAGGGCGCGGCGAACTGGATCGTGGACGCGCTCACCGCCGAGGGCTTCACCGACGTGGCCCTCCTGGACACCCCCGACGGCACCCAGTCGGTGTACGGCTACCTGCCCGGCCCGGAGGGCGCGAAGACCGTGCTGCTCTACGCCCACTACGACGTGCAGCCCCCGCTGGACGAGGCCGGCTGGACGACGCCCCCGTTCGAGCTGACCGAGCGGAACGGCCGCTGGTACGGGCGCGGCGCGGCCGACTGCAAGGGCGGCCTGATCATGCACCTGCTGGCGCTGCGCGCGCTGAAGGCGAACGGCGGGGTGCCGGTCAATGTCAAGGTGATCGCGGAGGGCTCCGAGGAGCAGGGCACCGGCGGCCTGGAGCGGTACGCGGAGGCGCACCCGGAACTGCTGGCGGCGGACACCATCGTGATCGGCGACACCGGCAACTTCCGGGTGGGCCTGCCGACGGCGACCACCACCCTGCGCGGCATGACGATGCTCCGGGTCCAGGTCGACACCCTGGCCGGGAACCTGCACTCGGGCCAGTTCGGCGGTGCCGCCCCGGACGCGCTCGCCGCACTGATCCGCCTGCTGGACTCGCTGCGCGCGGAGGACGGTTCGACCACCGTGGACGGCCTGACGGCCGACGCCCGCTGGGAGGGTCTGGAGTACGCCGAGGAGCAGTTCCGTAGCGACGCCAAGGTGCTGGACGGCGTCGAGCTGATCGGTGACGGCTCGGTGGCCGACCGCCTGTGGGCGCGTCCGGCGGTGACGGTCATCGGCATCGACTGCCCGCCGGTCGTCGGCGCGACCCCGTCCGTGCAGTCCAGTGCCCGCGCGCAGATCAGCCTCCGGGTGCCGCCGGGCGTGGACGCCGCCGAGGCGACCAAGCTGCTCACCGCCCACCTGGAGGCCCATGTGCCGTGGGGCGCGCGGGTCAGCGTCGAGCAGGTCGGCCAGGGCCAGCCCTTCCGCGCCGACACCACGAGCCCCGCCTACCAGGCGATGGCCGACGCGATGGCGGTCGCCTACCCCGGCGAGACCATGCAGTACGCGGGCCAGGGCGGCTCCATCCCCCTCTGCAACACCCTCGCCGGCCTCTACCCGGACGCCGAGATCCTCCTCATCGGCCTGAGCGAGCCCGAGGCCCAGATCCACGCGGTCAACGAGAGCGTCTCCCCCGAGGAACTGGAGCGCCTCTCGGTCGCGGAAGCCGTGTTCCTGAACAACTACGCGGCGAACTGAGCGAGTTGACGAGGGTGCGCCCAACCATGGGAAGGGGCGCACCCTCCACGACCGCACATCACCCGACCGGGATGCCCGCCTCCAGATACAGCGCCGCCCCGCGCTCGCGGGCTCTCAGCGCCCAGCGGAGGCGTTCGTAGCGGACCGGGGGGAGCATGGTGGCGGCCTCGCGTTCGGTGGCGAAGCGCCAGGCGCGCAACTCCGGGCCGGGGAGCAGTACTTGGGCGGCCTCGTCGGGGCCGAGGCGGCCGCCGTCGAAGAGGAGGCGGAGGCCGCCGTGGCCGGGCGGGGCGGGACGTTCCCAGTCGACCACCAGCAGCCGGGGCACCTCCCGCAGCCGTATCCCGACCTCCTCGGCGACCTCCCGCATCCCGGCACGGGCCGGGGCCTCGCCGCGCTCGACCACGCCGCCGGGGAACTCCCAGCCCGGCTTGTAGGTCGGGTCGACCAGCAGCACCCGGTCCTCCGCGTCGAAGAGCAGCACCCCGGCGGCCAGGGTCTCCCCGGTCGGCTCGGGCGTCTGTACGATCTCGCACGGCCGGGCCGCCCCGCTCCCCACGGCCTCGGTGATCCGGACGGCGCTCTGGTACGGCGTGAGCCGGCTGGTGTCGATGGGGTACGCGTCGGCCGTGAGCCAGGAGGCGAGGGCGGCGCGGTAGGGCTCGATGTGGTCGTACGCCCACTGCCGTTCGCGCGTCTCGGCGTCGGGCAGGCCCGGCGAGGGCTCGCGCCCGGCGATGCGCTGGCGCAAAATCGTTTCGGCCGGGGTGAGCAGCAGATGGCGCACGGAGATCCGGCGGGCGGCGAGGCCGCCGAAGATCTCGTCGCGGTACTCCTGGCGCAGCAGGGTCATGGGAACCACCAGGGTCCCGCCCAGTTCGGCGAGGAGCGCGGCGGCGGTGTCGATCACCAGGCGGCGCCAGATCGGCAGGTCCTGGAAGTCGTCGACCTCGGCGAGGCGCTTGGCCGGCAGCAGGCGCGGGAGCGCCGCGCCGATCAGCTCGGGGTCGAAGAGCGTGCTGTTCGGGATCAGTTCGATCAATTCCCGTGCGGTGGCGGTCTTGCCCGCACCGAACGCGCCGTTGATCCAGACGACGGTCACGGTTCCCCCTCTTCTGTTGGCCCCCTGGGGCTTGCCCGTTCCACCCTGTCACGGAAACCACGCGCAGTTGAGGGCGCACAGCACGGTGCCGGGGCCCCTGGGGCAGGGGTCCCGGCGCCGCGCCGGCGGTCGGTTCCGGCCGTTACTGGCCGAGCGCGCCCTCGTCCACGTCGAAGCTGTCCTGGCTCACGATGTGGTCGACGGTGCTCAGGGTGTCGTCCACCTTGAGGTCGCCGAGCCCGGTGTTCTCCGCGGCGTGGGACGGGGTGAGGGCGGCCACCACGAATCCGGTGGCGAGGCTGGCGATGGCGAGCATGCTGCGCTTCTTCATGCCGTGATCAACTGCCGGACCGCCCGAGGGGTCACGCTGTACGGGTTTCGGCCAGTCGAACCAACAGGATCGAACGTGGCCGTCCCAGCCCTTCCAACAGACTCGGACACGTCCTACCGTGATCGCGCACCGGTGCCCGTCCCTGTCCACCGCGAGCCGGAGGAACGTCGACGATGCGTCACCCTCGTCCCCGCACGCACCACATCCGAGCAGCCGCCCTACTCCTGACGGCACTGTTGAGCGCGGGCGGTCTCGCCGCCCCGGCCACCGCCGCACCCCCTCCTGCGGCCCCCGCCGAGGACCTGGCGCCCACCCCGCCGATGGGCTTCAACAACTGGAACTCCACGCACTGCCGGGCCGAGTTCAACGAGGACATGGTCAAGGGCATCGCCGACCTCTTCGTGACCGAGGGCCTCAAGGACGCCGGGTACCAGTACGTCAACCTCGACGACTGCTGGGCGCTCCCCCAGCGGAACGCCGACGGCAAGCTCGTCCCGGACCCCGTCCGCTTCCCGCACGGCATCTCGGCGGTCGCGGACTACGTCCACGCCAAGGGCCTCAAGCTCGGCATCTACACCAGCGCCGGCACCAAGACCTGCGACGGCGCAGGCTTCCCCGGCGCGCTGGGCCACGAGGAGAGCGACGCCCGGCAGTTCGCGGACTGGGGCGTGGACTACCTGAAGTACGACAACTGCAACAACCAGGGCGTGGACGCCCAGCAGCGCTACCGCACCATGCGCGACGCCCTGCGGGCCACCGGGCGCCCGATCGTCTACAGCATCTGCGAGTGGGGCCAGAACAAGCCCTGGGAGTGGGCCTCCGACGTGGGCCAGCTCTGGCGCACCACCGGGGACATCAGCGACAACTGGGGCTCGATGCTCTCCATCCTCAAGCAGAACCTCCCCCTCGCCCCGTACGCCGGTCCCGGGCACTTCAACGACCCCGACATGCTGGAGGTCGGCAACGGCGGGATGACCGACACCGAGTACCGCTCGCACTTCTCGCTCTGGGCGGTCATGGCGGCCCCGCTGCTCATCGGCACCGACCTGCGCAGCGCCTCCCCCGCGACCCTGGACATCCTGGGCAACAAGGAGGTCATCGCGGTCGACCAGGACCCGCTGGGCCGGCAGGGCACGGTGGTCTCCAGCGAGGGCGGCCGCTGGGTGGTCGCCAAGGAGATGGCGGACGGCAGCCGCGCGGTCGCCCTCTTCAACGAGTCCGGAACCGCACAGCGCGTCGCCACCAGTGCCGCCGCCGTGGGACTGCCCCGCGCCCCCGGCTACACCCAGCGCGACCTCTGGCAGCACCGCGACACCAACACGGCCGGCACCATCGCGGCCACCGTCCCGGCCCACGGCACCGTGCTGCTCCGGGTGTCGGCCGACGGCCACTGGGCGGAACATCCGCCCGCCGTCGAACTCGGCCTTACCGAGACCCCGTTCATCGAGCGGGACACTCCGGCCACGCTCACCACGACCGTCACCGGCCTGGGCCGCACCCCGGCCCGCGAGGTCTCGGCCGCACTGACCGGCCCGGACGGCTGGGCCGTACGCGCCCTCTCTTCCAGCACGGCGGCCACCCTGCCCAACGGAGCTTCGCTGCGCACCCGTTGGCGGGTGACGGCGCCGCCGGGGACGCCGGTCGGGTCGTACTCCTTCTCGCTGCGCGTGCGGTACCGCTCGCCCGCCGGGGAGCGGGTCACCAGTGCGCTGCCGGTCACCGCGTCCGTGGTGGTGCCGCCGCCTGCCGGGACCTCGTATGCGAGCGACCTGCCGTGGCTGTCGGCGGTCAGCGGGTGGGGGCCGGTGGAGCGGGACACCAGCAACGGGGAGGCCGCGGCGGGCGACGGCTCTCCGCTCACCGTCGGCTCCACGGTGTACGCCAAGGGACTCGGGGTGCACGCGGCCAGTGAGGTCGCGTACTACGCCGGGCGGCACTGCGAGAAGGTCACCGCCGAGGTCGGCGTGGACGACGAGAAGGGCGTGAAGGGCAGCGTGGCGTTCGAGATCTGGGCGGACGGGGTGAAGGCCGCCTCGACGGGCGTGCTGACCAACGCCGACTCGGCCAAGCCGCTCACCGCCGAGGTCACCGGCGCGCGGGTGGTGCGGCTGGTCGTCACCGACGGCGGCGACGGCACCGACTCCGACCACGCGGACTGGGCGGACGCCCGGCTGAGCTGCTGAACCGGCCGTGGCCACGGGGGCGTTCCCCGTGGCCACGCGCGGCTTCTAGACTCCGGCGGCGGTCGCGTCCGGCCGGAGGGCCAGCGCGGCGGCCGCGGCGCCGACCAGGCCGGCGTCGGTGCCCATCCGGGCGGGCACCACGGTGAGCCGCTGGACGAAGGAGAGGGTGGCGTAGTCCGCGAGGGCCTTGCGCAGCGGAGCGAAGAGCACGTCGCCCGCCTTGCCGACGCCGCCGCCGATCACCGCGATGTCGATCTCGACCAGGGTCGCGGTCGCCGCGATCCCGGCCGCGAGGGCCTGCGCGGCCCGCTCGAAGGAGGCCACGGCGACCGGGTCGCCCCGGCGGGCCGCGTCCGCCACGGCGGCGGCGGAGGTGTCGCCGTCCGGGCCGGGCCGCCAGCCGTCCGCCAGTGCCCGGCGGGCGATGTTGGGACCGCTGGCCAGACCCTCCACACAGCCGCGCGCGCCGCACGGGCAGGGCTCGCCGTCCAGGTCGACGCTGATGTGGCCGATGTGACCGGCGTTGCCGGTGGGTCCGGGGTGCAGTCGGCCGCCGAGGACCAGTCCGCCGCCGACGCCGGTGGAGACCACCATGCACAGGGCGTTGTCGTGGCCGCGCGCGGCGCCCTGCCAGTGCTCGGCGGCGGTGATGGCGACGCCGTCGCCGATCAGCTCGACCGGCAGGCCGCCGGTCGCCGCGCGCACCCGCTCGACGAGCGGGAAGCCGCGCCAGCCGGGCACGTTGACCGGGCTGACGGTCCCCGCCGAGGCATCCACCGGTCCGGCGCTGCCGATGCCGACCATGGAGGCGCGTCCCCACAACGGCGAGGCGGCGAGGTCGCCGAGCACCTGCTCGACGGCCCGCATGACCGTTTCGCCATCCTGACGCGCGGGCGTCGCGCGCTGGGTGCGCGCCTGAATCCGGCCATGGCCGTCCACCAGCGCACCGGCGATCTTGGTACCGCCGATGTCCAGGGCCGCCACGAGGTCGGTGTGCATCTGAGTCTGGTCTCCCCGTCGAGCCGTAAGTGGTGATGTGGTGGGCGTCCCCGGCCTGGTCGCGGTGGGGGCGCGGGCGGGGACGGCGGTGGACAGTCTCTCGCGCACCTGACAACGTTGTCCAGGTTCTATGCTCGACGCCACATGCCGGTACCGGCCTTTGATTCCCCGCAGTACCCCGTAGTACCCCGCTCCAGCCCGCGTCACCCTCCGGACAACCCGCGTCACCCCCGGACAACAGGACAGGACACCGCACCGTGCCCGAGACCACCCGCCGAGCAGACCGCGCCAACGGCAGCCCTTACGGCAACCGGCCCACCATGAAGGACGTGGCCGCCCGGGCCGGGGTCGGCCTGAAGACGGTGTCCCGCGTGGTCAACGGCGAGCCGGGCGTCACCCCGGACACCGAGCGGCGGGTGCGGGAGGCGATCGAGGCGCTGGGATTCCGGCGCAACGACAGCGCGCGCGTACTGCGCAAGGGCCGTACCGCGAGCATCGGCCTGGTGCTGGAGGATCTCGCGGACCCGTTCTACGGGCCGCTCAGCCGCGCCGTCGAGGAGGTGGCCCGCGCGCACGGGGCGCTGCTGATCAACGGGTCCAGCGCGGAGGACCCGGAGCGGGAGCAGGAGTTGGCGCTGGCGCTGTGCGCGCGGCGGGTGGACGGTCTGGTGGTGATCCCGGCCGGGGACGACCACCGGTATCTGGAGCCGGAGATCCGGGCGGGCGTGGCCACGGTGTTCGTGGACCGGCCGGCCGGGGGCATCGACGCGGACGTCGTCCTGTCGGACAACTTCGGCGGCGCCCGCGACGGGGTGGCCCATCTGATCGCGCACGGCCACCGCAGGATCGGCTTCATCGGCGACATGCCCCGCATCCACACGGCCGCCGAGCGGCTGCGCGGCTACCGGGCGGCGATGGAGGACGCGGGGATACCGGTCGCGGAGGGCTGGATGTCGCTGGGGGCGACCGATCCGGAGCGGGTGCGGCGGGCCACCGAGGAGATGCTCGCCGGACCCGACCCGGTCACCGCCGTCTTCACCGGCAACAACCGGGTGACGGTCACCGTGATCCGGGTCCTGGCCGAGCACACCCGGCCGGTCGCCCTGGTCGGGTTCGACGACTTCGAGCTGGCCGACCTGCTCCAGCCGGGCGTGACGGTCGTCGCCCAGGACGCGGCCGCCCTCGGCCGCACCGCAGCCGACCGTCTCTTCCAGCGCCTCGACGGCGCCCTGGGCACCCCGGAACGCCTCGAACTCCCGACCCGGCTGATCACGCGCGGCTCGGGCGAACTGCCCCCGGCGGACTGAGGGCGCTACTGGGGGCGGACGGCCGCCAGTTCCTCCAGCTCGGCCCGGCTCAGCCCGCTCGCGGCCGTCACCTCCGCGCCGTCCAGGGCGCCGCAGTGCAGGCCCCGGAGCAGATAGCCGCTCAGCGCCCGTGCGGTGGCGGGCTCGTCCAGCACAGCCCCCTGGGTGCGCGCGCTGTAGGCAGCGAGCCGGGCCGCAGCCGCCGCGAACCCCTCGCGGTAGAAGGCGAAGACGGCCGCGTACCGGGTCGGCAGATGACCCGGGTGCATGTCCCACCCCTGGTGGTAGGCGCGGGCCAAAGCGCGGCGGGTGAGCCGGTAGTGCAGCCGCCAGGCGTCGTGGACCTGCGCGGTCGGGCCGACCGGCAGCACGTTGGTGGAGCCGTCCGAGACGCGTACGCCGGTCCCGGCGGCGGCGACCTGCATCACCGCCTTGGCGTGGTCGGCGGCGGGGTGGTCGGGGGCCTGGTGGGCGGCGGAGACCCCGAGGGCGGCGCTGTAGTCGAAGGTGCCGTAGTGCAGTCCGGTGGCCCGGCCTCCGGCGGCCTGGATCATACGGGCGACGGTGGCCGTGCCGTCGGTGGCGAGGATCGCCTGGCTGGTCTCGATCTGGATCTCGAAGCCGAGCCGCCCGGCCGCCAGCCCGTGCGCCCGCTCGAAGGCGTCCAGCACCCGAGCGAACGCGCCGACCTGCTCGGCGTACGTCACCTTCGGCAGCGTCAGGTTCAGCCCCTCGGGCAGCCCCCCGGCCGCCAGCAGCCCGGTGAGGAAGACGTCGAGGGTACGGATGCCCCGCTCCCGCACCCCCGCCTCCATGCACTTCACGCGGACACCCAGGTACGGGGGCGCGTCCTTCGCGAGCAGCCGGGCGGCACGGGCGGCGTCCTCGTCCTCCTCGGCGTCCGGCAGGTGCCCGTACCCGTCCTCGAAGTCGACGCGCAGATCCTCGACGGGTTCGCGCTCCAGCTTGGCCCGGACCCGGTCGTACACCGGCCCGGCGAGTTCCCCGTCCAGCCCGAGCACGGCCGCGAACGAGCCCGCGTCCGGGGCGTGTTCGTCGAGCGCGGCCAGCGCCCGGTCGCCCCACTCGCGCACGGTCCCCGCGCCGAAGGCATCACCGGGCACGTACACGGTGTGCACGGGCTGACGCGTGCCGGGGTCGCCGGGGTACCGGAGCGCCAACTCGGCGTCCACGGGCGCGAGAAGCCCGTCGACCTCCTTGCCGACCTCCGCGCCGAGACTCGTCCTCACATGCTCCTGCCGACCCATCCCGCACCCTCCGGCCTCGACACACCGTCGACGGACGCTATCCAGGGCGATTCCGGCGGGTCAACAACAGGGCGAGGCCCCCGCGACCGTGTCGGTCGCGGGGGCCTCGTCCGGCGCCGTGGGGGTCAGCCCTTGCGGGTCTTGACTTCCTCGGTGAGCTGGGGGACGACCTCGAAGAGGTCGCCGACCACGCCGTAGTCGACCAGGTCGAAGATCGGGGCCTCGGGGTCCTTGTTGACCGCGACGATCGTCTTCGACGTCTGCATGCCGGCGCGGTGCTGGATGGCGCCGGAGATGCCGTTGGCGATGTAGAGCTGCGGCGAGACCGACTTGCCGGTCTGGCCGACCTGGTTGGTGTGCGGGTACCAGCCGGCGTCGACGGCGGCACGCGAGGCGCCGACGGCGGCACCGAGCGAGTCGGCGAGGGCCTCGATCAGCGCGAAGTTCTCCGCGCCGTTGACGCCACGGCCACCGGAGACCACGATCGCGGCCTCGGTCAGCTCCGGGCGGCCCGTGGACTCGCGCGGGGTGCGGCCGGTGACCTTGGTGCCGGTCGCCTGGTCCGAGAAGGACACCGACAGGGCCTCGGCCGCGCCGGCGGCCGGGGCGGCCTCCACGGCGGCCGAGTTCGGCTTGACCGTGATGACCGGGGTGCCCTTGGTGACCTGGGACTTGGTGGTGTACGACGCGGCGAACACCGACTGGGTGGCGACGGGACCCTCGGCCCCGGCCTCCAGGTCGACGGCGTCGGTGATCAGACCGGAGCCGATGCGCAGCGCCAGACGGGCGGCGATCTCCTTGCCCTCGGCGGAGGACGGGACCAGCACGGCGGCCGGGGAGACGGCCTCGACGGCGGCCTGGAGCGCGTCGACCTTGGGGACCACCAGGTAGTCGGCGTACTCGGAGGCGTCGTCGGTGAGTACCTTCACCGCGCCGTGCTCGGCGAGGGCGGCGACGGTGTCGGCGGCGCCGTTGCCCAGGGCGACGGCGACGGGCTCGCCGATGCGGCGGGCCAGCGTCAGCAGCTCCAGGGTGGGCTTGCGGACGGCACCGTCCACGTGATCGACGTAGACGAGGACTTCAGCCATGGGATTGCTCTCCTGCGTAACGAAGTTGAGGGGCGGTCGGCGGGTTGCGGGCCCTTAGATGAACTTCTGGCCCGCGAGGTACTCGGCGAGCTGCTTGCCGCCCTCGCCCTCGTCCTTGACGATCGTGCCCGCGGTGCGCGCCGGGCGCTCGGTCGCGGTCTCGACCTTGGTCCACGCGCCCTCGAGACCGACCTCCTCCGCCTCGATGTCGAGGTCGGACAGGTCCCAGGACTCCACCGGCTTCTTCTTGGCCGCCATGATGCCCTTGAACGACGGGTAACGCGCCTCGCCCGACTGGTCCGTCACGGAGACCACGGCCGGCAGGGACGCCTCGAGCTGCTCGGAGGCGGCGTCGCCGTCACGGCGGCCCTTGACGGTGCCGTCCTCGACCGAGACCTCGGAGAGCAGCGTGACCTGCGGGACGCCCAGACGCTCGGCGACCAGCGCCGGAACGACGCCCATGGTGCCGTCGGTGGAGGCCATGCCGGAGATCACCAGGTCGTAACCGGCCTTCTCGATGGCCTTGGCCAGCACCAGCGAGGTGCCCATGACGTCGGTGCCGTGCAGGTCGTCGTCCTCGACGTGGATCGCCTTGTCGGCACCCATCGAGAGCGCCTTGCGCAGCGCGTCCTTCGCGTCCTCGGGGCCGACGGTCAGCACGGTGACCTCGGCGTCGTCCGCCTCGTCCGCGATCTGCAGGGCCTGCTCCACCGCGTACTCGTCGAGTTCGGAGAGCAGACCGTCCACGTCGTCGCGGTCGACGGTCAGGTCATCGGCGAAGTGCCGGTCGCCAGTGGCGTCGGGCACGTACTTCACAGTGACAACGATCCTCAAGCTCACGCCGGCTCTCCTACTGCATCGTCTTTTCCGGGCTGCCTCTTGAAGTGCAGCATAGGCGCCTCAAGCGGCCGATCGCGGTCGGGGCGTCCGCGCGCTCCGACCGAAATATTACTCGTCAGTACATCCAGTTCCTGCCCGCTAAGCAAGCGCTTTGAACTGTGACCTTCGCAACGCAGCGTAACCGGAACTCGACGGCTCCACCGAGCCGGGGCCCAACCCGCTCAGTCCCGCAGGGCGTTGAAGCGTCCCTGGTGATAGAGCAGCGGACGGCCGTGGCCGGACGGGTCGCCGAGCAGTACCTCGGCGAGCACGATCCGGTGATCCCCGGCCGGTACCCGGCCCACGATCCGGCACACCAGCCAGGCGAGCACGTCGTCCAGCACCGGCACCCGCTCGGGCCCCTCGCGCCACGCGGTGGCCGCCCCGAAGCGGTCGGCGCCGCTGCGGGCGAAGGTGGCGGCGAGGTCGCTCTGGTGCTCGGCGAGCAGATGCACACCGACGTGGTCGGTGCGCTCGATGGCGGGCCAGCTCGACCCGCCGGTGCCTATCCCGAAGGAGATCATCGGCGGCTCGGCGGAGACCGAGCTGAGCGAGGTGGCGGTGAAGCCGACCGGGCCGTGCTCGCCGCGCGCGGTGATCACCGCGACACCGGCCGCGTGCCGGCGGAAGACGGAACGCAGCAGGTCCGGCGAGGCGGGCTGACGGGAACCGAGGCCGGGGGTGGCCGTCATGGGGTCGTCCTTCTGCTGACGGGGGCGAGCTGGTGAGGTCCGGTGCTGTTCAACGGGCCCGGCAGCGGGCGCTCCCGAGGCGGCCCGGTCCGCCGGGGGCGACCGGTCCGCCGGGGGCGACCGGTCCGACGAGAAGGTGTTCGATCGGCACCGGGCCAGGCTGACGACAGACGGCGGGCGCAGTCAAGTCGCCGCCGGGGCGCCCGGGAGCGCTCAGCCACCGTGCCGCCCGTCGACGGCGTCGCCCAGCGCGGCGATGACATCGGCCCTGCGTGGCTGCCCCTGGGCGCGCCGCACGACCGCTCCCTTCGCGTCGAGGACGAGCACGGTGGGGGTCTTCAGGACGCCGAGTTCGCGCACGAGTTCCAGCCGGGCCTCCGCGTCGATCTCGACGTGGGCGACGCCGGGCACCATCCGGGCGACCTCGGCGAGGGTGCGCCGGGTGGCCCGGCAGGGCGCGCAGAAGGCGGAGGAGAACTGCACGAGGGTGGCCCGCTCCCCCGGTTCGCCGCCGAGGTCGGCCGCCGTCAGCCGCCGTACGTCGTCCGCCCCGCCCACCTGTCTCCTCCACCCTGCCGCCATGGCGGCGCCGCTCGTCCGGTCCGTCCTCAACACCAGCACATCGAGGGCCGAATGGATTCCCCGCCTCCGAAAGAGGGGGTCAGGGGCGGACGTGACGAGGATCTCGCCGCCACGGGGCACCAGGACTGGTCACCCGTCCGTTCTTGGGGCACGATCTGCGAGAGCCGTAAACCTACGGCTCCGTAACTTCCCGCCGGGAGCCCCCTTTCCCGAGCAGAGCAGAAAGGGACCACCCCGCTTATGGCAGAGCTGGTCTACCGTCCCGTCGTCGGTCTCGCCAAGACGATGTTCAAGGTCTGGGACCTCAAGATCGACTGCCAGGGGTCGGAGAACATCCCGCGCTCCGGCGGTGCCGTCCTGGTGAGCAATCACATCAGCTACCTGGACTTCATCTTCAACGGCCTGGCCGCGCTGCCGCAGAAGCGCCTGGTGCGGTTCATGGCCAAGGAGTCGGTGTTCCGGCACAAGGTGTCGGGCCCGCTGATGCGCGGCATGAAGCACATCCCGGTCGACCGCGAACAGGGCGAGACGGCGTACGCGCACGCGCTGGAGTCACTGCGCGCCGGGGAGATCATCGGGGTGTTCCCCGAGGCGACGATCTCGCAGTCCTTCACGCTGAAGAGCTTCAAGTCCGGTGCCGCGCGCCTCGCGCAGGAGGCCGGAGTCCCGCTGGTGCCGATGGCGGTGTGGGGCACCCAGCGGCTGTGGACCAAGGGCCGGCCGCGCAACTTCAAGCGCAGCCACACCCCGATCACCATGCGGGTCGGCGAGGCGCTGGAGGCGTCGCGCGAGCAGTACGCGGGCGCGATCACCCGCCGGCTGCGCGAGGGCGTCCAGGAGTTGCTGGACGCCGCCCAGCGCGCCTACCCGGCCCGCCCGAAGGGCGCCGAGGACTCCTGGTGGCTCCCGGCCCACCTGGGCGGCACGGCCCCGACGAACGAGCAGTTGCGCGCGGCCGAGGCCCTCTGAGACGACGACGGCCCGGCCGGACGATTCCCCGTCCGGCCGGGCCGTTCTTCTGTCTTGAGCGGGCCCTCAGCGGGCCATCTCCTCCTTGAGCGCCGCCACGAAGGTGTCCACGTCGTCCTCGGTGGTGTCGAAGGCGCACATCCAGCGGACGTCACCGGCCGCCTCGTCCCAGAAGTAGAAGCGGAACCGCTTCTGCAGCCGGACGCTCACGTCGTGCGGGAGCCGGGCGAAGACGCCGTTGGCCTGCACCGGGTGCAGGATCTCCACACCGTGCACCGCGCGGACGCCCTCGGCGAGCCGCTGGGCCATCTCGTTGGCGTGCCGGGCGTTGCGCAGCCAGAGGTCCTTGGCGTACAGGGCCTCCAACTGCACGGAGACGAAGCGCATCTTGGACGCGAGCTGCATGGACAGCTTGCGCAGGTGCTTCATGTGCGAGACGGCGTCCTGGTTGATGACGACGACCGCCTCGCCGAACAGGGCGCCGTTCTTCGTCCCGCCCATCGAGAGGATGTCGACGCCGACCGCGTTGGTGAACGCCCGCATGGGGACGTTCAGCGAGGCGGCGGCGTTGGATATCCGGGAGCCGTCCAGGTGCACCTTCATGCCGTGCGCGTGGGCGTGCTCGCAGATCGCGCGGATCTCCTCGGGCGTGTAGAGGGTGCCCAGCTCGGTGGACTGGGTGATCGAGACGACCTGGGGCATCGCCCGGTGCTCGTCGTCCCAGCCGAACGCCTGCCGGTCGATCAGCTCGGGGGTGAGCTTGCCGTCCGGGGTGGGCACGGTGAGCAGCTTCAGCCCGCCCATCCGCTCGGGCGCGCCGCCCTCGTCCACGTTGATGTGCGCGCTCTCGGCGCAGATCACCGCGCCCCAGCGGTCGGTGACCGCCTGGAGCGCGACGACGTTGGCCCCGGTGCCGTTGAACACCGGGAACGCCTCGGCGGTGGCGCCGAAGTGGCTGCGGATGATCCGCTGGAGGTTCTCGGTGTACTCGTCCTCGCCGTAGGCGACCTGGTGGCCGCCGTTGGCCAGCGCCACGGCGGCGAGCACCTCGGGGTGCGCCCCGGCGTAGTTGTCGCTGGCGAAACCGCGAACCTGCGGGTCGTGGTGGCGACGGGCGTCGGTCCTGGGAGGGTTCACGGCTTCTCGGTCAGCCACAGACGGTTTCCGTTCACTTCGGCGGCGGGCCGGTCCCAGACGCCCTCGATGGCCTCGGCCAGCTCCTTGACGTCCGTGAAGCCCGCGAACTTCGCGCCTGGCCGCTCCGCGCGCATCGCGTCGTGCACCAGCGCCTTCACCACCAGGATGGCAGCCGCGGCCCGCGGTCCGTCCTCGCCCCCCGCCTTGCGGAAGCCGTCGGCCATGGCCAGCGTCCACGCCTCGGCCGCTGCCTTGGCGGCGGAGTACGCGGCGTTCCCCGCGGTCGGCTTGGACGCGCCGGCGGCACTGATCAGCAGGTAGCGGCCGTCACCGGCGCGCTGGAGCGCGTCGTAGAAGGCCAGCGAGGTGTGCTGGACGGTACGGACCAGCAGCTTCTCCAGCAGGTCCCAGTCGGCGAGGTCGGTGTCGTCGAACTTGGCGCCGCCGCGCCAGCCGCCGACCAGGTGGACCAGGCCGTCGACGCGGCCGAACTCCTTCTCGATGCCCGAGGCCCAGGCGCGGGTGGAGTCGAGGTCCAGCAGGTCGACCGTCTCGCCGGTGACCGTGGCGCCGCCGTTGGCGTAGCGGGCCGCGTCCACGGCCTCCGCCAGCCGGGCGGGGTCGTTGTCCGCGCCGACCACGGTCGCGCCCGCCTCGGCGAGCCTGATCAGGGTGGCCCGTCCCGCCGGTCCGCCTGCTCCGGCGACCGCGATCACCGCGCCCCGAAGAGCCCCGTTCTGCATCGTCTTCCCTTCTCCCACTGCCGTGTCGTCGCGGCGGTCGCTCACGCGGCGATCCGCTCGGCGCCGTCCGCGGTGATGCCCTTGGTCTCGGCGATCACATTCTTCAGCTTCTTGGCCAGTGCCTCGTAGAACATGCTCAGCGGAAACTCGTCCGGGAGCACGTCGTCGACCAGCTTGCGCGGCGGCAGGCTCAGGTCGAGGGCGTCGGGGCCCTTGGCCCACTTGGAGCCGGGGTGCGGGGAGAGGTAGGAGGCGACGAGCTCGTACCCGGCGAACCAGTGGACCAGCTTGGGGCGGTCGATGCCGTCGCGGTAGAGCTGCTCGATGTCGGCGCAGAGCTGGTTGGTGACCTGCGGGGCGCGCTCCCAGTCGATGGCGAGCTTGTTGTCGGTCCAGCGGACCACGTCGTGCTTGTGCAGGTAGGCGAAGAGGAGCTGGCCGCCGAGCCCGTCGTAGTTGCGGACGCGGTCGCCGGTGACCGGGAAGCGGAACATCCGGTCGAAGAGCACCGCGTACTGCACGTCACGGGCCTGCGGGACGCCGTCCGCCTCAAGCTTCACGGCCTCCTTGAAGGCGGTGAGGTCGCAGCGCAGCTCCTCCAGGCCGTACATCCAGAACGGCTGGCGCTGCTTGATCATGAAGGGGTCGAACGGCAGGTCGCCGTGGCTGTGGGTGCGGTCGTGGACCATGTCCCAGAGCACGAACGCCTCTTCGCAGCGCTTCTGGTCGTGCACCATCGCGGCGATGTCCTCGGGCAGCTCCAGGCCCAGGATGCCGACGGCGGCGTCGGTGACCCGGCGGAAGCGGGCGGCCTCGCGGTCGCAGAAGATGCCACCCCAGGAGAAACGTTCCGGCGCCTCGCGGACGGCGATGGTCTCCGGGAAGAGGACGGCGGAGTTGGTGTCGTAGCCAGCCGTGAAGTCCTCGAAGGTGATGCCGCAGAACAGCGGGTTGTCGTACCGGGTGCGCTCCAGCTCGGCCAGCCAGTCCGGCCAGACCATGCGCAGCACGACCGCCTCGAGATTGCGGTCCGGGTTGCCGTTCTGCGTGTACATCGGGAAGACGACCAGGTGCTGGAGGCCGTCCGCGCGGCCGGCCGCCGGCTGGAACGCCAGCAGCGAGTCCAGGAAGTCCGGCACCTCGAAGCCGCCCTCGGCCCAGCGACGCAGGTCGGCCACCAGCGCGTGGTGGTAGGCCGCGTCGTGCGGGAGCAGCGGAGAGAGCTCCTCCACCGCGTCCACGACCCGATCCACGGCCGCCTCGGCCTCGGCCCGCCCGGGGGCGCCCTCGGCGGTGAAGTCGATCGAGCCGTCCTTCGACTGCCATGGCCGGATCTGCTCCACCGCGGCCTTGAGAACGGGCCACGCCGGGTGCTCGACCACCCTGGTCAGCGAAGGAACCTGTCCCTCCGGACCGGCCTGCACAAGAATTTCCGTCATGTCCCATCCTCCACGGGAGAACCTCGCGTATGGACACCGTATGCATACCCCGTTTTGCCGAACAAGAGGGGGATCGGGAAATTATTCTGCGCGGCCGCATGGTGACCGCTGTTTTTCCCGCCTCAAACCGTGACCACGCTCACTTTCACTTGGAGTCCTCAGGCGGTCCAGGAGCGTGACCGGGCGCCCCGTTCCGGCCATAAAGCGCCCGGCGCCGCGCCGGGAACTCCGCGATCGCCCAGGTGGGGGCATCGCCGTTAGGCTGCGAGCCAGGCGTGCGGACGACGACACTCCGTCGGGTCCGCGAAAGCCGATCCGCCGTCGACGGAAGCGAGTTGAACCTTGAACTTCCTTACCATCGGGCACCGTGGGGTCATGGGTGTCGAGCCCGAGAACACGCTCCGTTCCTTCGCCGCCGCCGAGCGGGCCGGGCTGGACCTGATCGAACTCGATCTGCACCTGAGCAAGGACGGTGCGCTGATCGTCATGCACGACGCCGCGGTGGACCGCACCACGGACGGCACCGGGCAGATCGCCGAGAAGACCCTCGCGGAGCTGCGCGCCCTGGACGCGGGGCGGGGCGAGCGGGTGCCGGTGTTCGAAGAGGTGCTGGACGCGGTCCGGGCGCCGATCCAGGCCGAGATCAAGGACGTGGCCGCCGCGAAGGCGCTGGCGGAGGTGATGCTCCGGCGGGACCTGGTCTCCCGCGTGGAGGTCATCTCCTTCCACGACGAGGCGCTCGCCGGGATCTCCCGGCTGGTGCCGGGGGTGCGCACCGCGCTGGTGGCCGAGCACTACGGCCCCGAGGTGGTGGACCGCGCGGTCGCGGTCGGCGCGGCGACCCTCTGCCTGGACGTCCGCCGGCTGACGCTGGAGGTAGTGGAGAAGGCGCGCGCGGCGGGGCTCAGGGTCTTCGCCTGGGTGGTGAACACCCAGGACGAGCTGCGGCTGGTGCGCGCCCTGCAACTGGACGGCGCGACCACCGACCTGCCGGACATCAAGCGCACCGGCCGCTTCACCGCGTAGACCGGGACACCGTCACACCCACGGCTTCGGCGCGCGGGCCGGGCCGCCGTCAAACCAGCGGCTTGACCAGCAGCTCGAAGCGCAGGTCGGGGCGGCGCGGGATGCCGAAGCGCTCATCGCCGTACGGGAACGGGGTCGTCTCGCCCGTACGGCGGTAGCCCCGGCGCTCGTACCAGCCGATCAGGTCGTCGCGGACCGAGATCACCGTCATGTGCATCTCGGTGGCGCCCCAGTCGGCCCGCGCCAGCCGCTCCGCCTCCGCCATGACCGCCTTGCCCAGGCCCGCCCCCTGGAGAGCGGGGCTGACCGCGAACATGCCGAAGTAGGCGTGCGTACCCCGGTGTTCGAGCTGGCAGCAGGCGACGATCCGGCCCTCCCGCTCCACCACGAGCAGCCTGCTGTCGGGCGTCTTGATGACCTGGCGGACACCCTCGGGGTCGGTGCGCTGCCCGTCCAGGATGTCCGCCTCGGTGGTCCACCCGGCCCGGCTGGCGTCCCCCCGGTACGCTGACTCGACGAGCGCGACGAGGGCGTCCACGTCGGCGTCGGTGGCGTCGCGGAACGTCGGTCCGGTGGGGGTGTCCATGGGGTGTACTCCGATCTGGGCGCGGCTGAACAGGGACGAGCCTAGCCGGGCGACTAGGCTCCGCTCGCATGGTGCATGTACTGGGCAGCCGGACCCTCATCCGCCCCACGGACCCCGATCGCTCGCGTGCCTTCTACGGCGATCAGCTCGGGCTCGCCGTGTACCGCGAGTTCGGGGAGGGCCCCGAGCGCGGGACCGTCTACTTCCTGGGCGGCGGCTTCCTCGAACTGTCCGGCCGGTCGCAGACCCCGCTCGCGCCGTCGGTGCGGCTGTGGCTCCAGGTGCCTGACGCGGCCGCCGCGCACGACGAGCTGGTGGCCGAGGGCGTGGAGATCGTGCGGGCGCCGGTCCGGGAGCCGTGGGGGCTGATCGAGATGTGGATCGCCGACCCGGACGGCCTCCCGATCGTGCTGGTGGAGACCCCTGCGGACCATCCGCTGCGGTACCGGCCGGGCATCTGACACCGCGCTTCAGCCGCGCAGGGCGCCCAGCCGGCCCTCCAGTCCGTCGAGGAGGCCGGCGAGCAGACCGGACAGCTCGTCCTGGCGCTCGGGGGTCAGCACAGCCAACACCGCCTCTTCGTAAGCGAGTTGCTCGGGGAGGATGCCGTCCACGAGGTCGCGTCCGGCGTCGGTGAGGCGGAGGTGGGAGACGCGGCGGTCGCGGGTGTCGCCGCGCCGCTCGACCAGTCCGCGCTGGGTTAGCTGCTTGACCCGCTTGGTCACGGCGGCCCCGGAGGAGAAGGTCTCCCGTGCCAGCTCCCCCGGCGTCAGCTCGTGGCCGGTGCGGCGGAGCGCGCCGAGCAGGTCGAACTCCGCCCGGCTGAGCCCGGCCCGGCGCAGCGGGGCGTCCTCGGCCTGCTGGAGGAGGGCGGCGCAGCGGTTGATGCGGCCGATGACCTCCATGGGCCCGGTGTCCAGCGCGGGGTGCACGGCACGCCACTGCCGGACGACCGAGGCGACGGTGTCGGCCCTCGGGTGCTGGTTTCCGGTGTCCGTCATGGCCGTGTGTCCTCCGTGGTCCCGCTGTCGTGCCGTGTCAGTCCTGCTTCAAGGGTGCGACTCCTCGGTGTCGCACCGCCGCGGCGAGCGTACGGTGTCCGGCCTGCTCGGCGAGCGCGAGGCGTTCGGCGGGGAAGGGGCGCTGCCACCACTCCCCCTGCGCCGCGTCGGTGGTGGCGCGCAGGTCGGTCAGGGCCTGGGCGAGGGCGCGGCGGGCCGCGGGCAGCGCCGGGGGCGCGGGGTGGACCAGCAGGTGCCCGGTGTGCGCGGTCGCGTCTTCGACGGCGGTCAGCGCGTCGTCCACGCGGTCACCGGCCCGCCGGTTGGTGACCATCACGGCGGCGGCGAACCCGGCGAGCGCGCCGACCAGGGTGTCCAGCACCCGCTGGGTGATCAGCGTGCCGGGGTCCTGGAGGTGGGTGAACTCGGTGATGAGCAGCGCCATGGGGGTGACGCAGACCGTGCCGAGCCAGTAGTTGCGGGCGATGAGCGCCTCCGCGCCGAAGCTGCACGCCAGGCAGCACAGGACGAGCGTGACGGGGTGGAGGTGGGTCAGCGGGGTGAGCGCGGCGAAGACGAGCACGCCGAGGAGGTTGCCGACGACGCGCTGGATGCCCCGGTTCCAGGTGAGGGTGACGTTCGCCTGGTAGAGGGAGGCGGCGGTGACCAGGGCCCAGTAGGGGCGGCCCACTCCGAGGGACAGGGCGGCCAGACCGGCCAGCGCGCAGCCCAGGGCGGTGCGGGTGGCCAGGGGGGCCAGGTGCGTGAAGGGGACGCGGGCCGGGCGGGGATGCGCGACGGCCTCGTGAGCGGTTCCGGTCTGCGGTACCGGGCCGGTGCCGCGCAGGGCCTGGGCCCAGGCGCGGAGTCGGCCGGGGTCGGCGTCGGCGGTCTCGGCGCGGAGCAGCAGGTTCTCGAGGGCGCGCCGGGTGGGGTCGGGGCGGGTGCCGGGGGCGCGGAGGGCCTGCCACGCGGTATGCAGGGCGGCATGAGCCGGGGCGTGGCCTTGGTCGGCGAGGTCGGCGAGGTCGGCGGCGGCGCGGAGGGCTGCGGCGACGGCCCGGCGCTCGGGGCCGTGCGGGCGGAGCACTCCGGGGACCATGCAGACGAGCCAGGCCCAGGCGCCGGCCGCGAGGGCCAGTCCGAGGTGGGCGGGGACCTGGGCGAGGGTCTGCGGGACGAACAGGGCGGCGGAGCTGATGAAGGTGACGACGACATTGCCGGGCGGGCCGACTCGGGTGGCCTCGCAGACCGTCTTCTGCGCTGCGGCCAGCAGGGCGCCGACGAGCACCAGGACGACAGGGCCGGGGGTGAGCGCCGAGGCGAGCAGGGCGATGCCGAGTCCGGCCGTCATGCCGAGCACGACCCCGGCGAGGACGCGGGCGCGGGCCGCGTAGGGGCGCTGGTGGGCGTAGAGCGCGCAGAGGGACCCGGCCATCGTGTAGAGGGCGACGTCGAGGTGGCCGAGGGCCAGCAGGAGGAGGTTGGGCGGGGCCGCCGACACGACCACGCTGAGCGCGGGCTTGAACCAGATGGCGGAGGGCCCCTGGAGGCGGAGCGCCTGGATGAGGGGGAGGCGGCGGCTGCTCATACAAATAACTTAACAGGTGTTTCACCAGTAAAAGACTTATCGACGGGCCGCAACCGCCCTGGTCACAAGCCGTGCTCCGGTGAACGCTCCCCGTACACCCCCTTGCGCTCGCGTGCGCTGCGCGTGGCGTGGGCATCGCATCACTCGACACGGCGTCGAACGGGGGTGGTGCGCGTGCACGGACCGGTGTCACCGGCCTGGCTGCTGGTCGCGCTCTGCGCGGCGACCGGCGCCTACTGCCTGCTGCGGATGCGCAGCGGAGTCGAGGAGCAGCGCCGCGCGGCGGGCGGCGAGGCGCTGATGGGCTTCGGCATGGCGGCGATGGCGGTACCGGCCGCGGTGTTCGCCCCGCCGCGCTGGGTGTGGCCGCTGTACGCGGTGGTCTTCGGGCTGGCCGCGCTCCGGGCGCTGTGGTCGGCGCGGCAGAGCGCCCACCATCTGCACCATCTGCTGGGCAGTACGGCGATGGTGTACATGGCGGTGCTGATGACCGCCGCCCCGGCGCACCACCGTCACACGGGCGGCTCCGGCCCGGCGTGGCTGACCGGCGCGCTGCTCCTGTACTTCACCGGCTACGTCCTGCTGACCGGCGCCCGCCTGGTGCCCGTCAGCGCGGGGGGTGGGTCCGGCGCGGTGCGGTGGGGTGACCGGCCCGAGCTGTCGCGGGTGTGCCGGCTGTCGATGGGGATAGGCATGCTGGCGATGCTTCTGACGATGTGACACCCCAAGCGGTGTGCGACGGGCGGGAGTTGCCTGCGTCACTTCGGCGCCGGTGAGCGGTCCGCTGCTCATAGGGTGCTGCCCATGACCGTCCCCGTGGCACTGCTGCTGCTCGGCATCCTGACCTCCGTCGCCGCCCCGCGCCTGCTGGCCGGGGCCGACTGGCCGGACCGGGAGCCGGTGGTGGCGCTGTGGGCCTGGCAGTGCGTGGTGGCCGCCGTCCTGCTGTGCTGCGCGCTGTCGATGACACTGAGCGCGGCGGCGGCCTGGCAGGAGGTGCGCGGCCACCTGTTCAGCGGGGCTCCGCACGGTGTCGTCGAGGCGTACGCCCTCGGCGCCGCCGGTCCCTGGGCCGCACCGACCGCCGTGGCCCTGGCCTGCGGGGGGCTGTGGACCCTGACGATGCTGGCCGGCGAGGTGCTGCACGCGAGGCGCCGCCGACGTGCGCAGCGGACCGAACTCGTCCACCGGGCGCCCCTGTTGCCGGGAGAGGAACCGGGCGGGCGCCTGGTGGTCCTGGAAGGCGAACGTCCCGACGCGTACTGGCTCCCCGGTGCCACACCCCAGCTCGTCGTCACCACGGGCGCCCTGCGCCGCCTCAAGGGCAGCCGCCTGGACGCCCTGCTCGCCCACGAGCAGGACCACGCCCGCTTCCGCCACGACTGGCTGCTGCACTGCTCCGCCGCCCTGGCCGGCGGCTTCCCCCAGGTCCCGGTCTTCGCCGCCTTCCGCGACGAGATGCACCGCCTGGTCGAACTCGCCGCCGACGACACCGCCTCCCGCCGCTTCGGTCGCGTCACCACCGCCCTCGCCCTGGTCGACCTCAACGAGGACCGAGGCGTCTTCGGCCCCTCCCCGACGCCACAGGCGCAACTCCCCCACCGGGTCAACCGCCTCCTGACCGCCCCGCCCCGCCTCCCGGCCCCGCACCGCCTCCGCCTGACGGCAACCGCCGCCCTGGTACCGGTACTCCCGGTGCTCGTCGCTTTCGTTCCGGGGCTGCGGGCGTTGCATTAGGGTCTGGCGCCCGCCGACGCGTCGGGTGATGCCTCGGCCCCCTCATCAACGAAGATCCCCCCATGCCCCACCCATCCCCCCGAACCACCCTCCTCCTGCCCCTCCCCTCCGCTCTCCTCCTCACCCTCGTCACCCTCCACTGGTCCCCCCTCCTCACCCTGGACGAGGACATCGCCCGCACCACCCACCGCTGGGCCGTCAGGGATCGGGGGCTCACCCAGATCTTCCGGGTGCTGACCGACTGGGTCTGGGACCCGGTGACGATGCGGTTGCTCTGTGCCGGGGTTGCGCTGTGGCTGGTGTGGAGGAGGGCGGCCTGGTGGACGGCGTTGTGGCTGCTCGCCACCTGCGCCGTCGCGGCCGTGGTGCAGCAGGCCGTGAAGGCGGGGGTCGCGCGGCCGCGGCCGGTGTGGCCGGACCCCGTGGACAGTGCGCGGTTCGCCGCGTTCCCGTCCGGTCATGCCATGACGGCCACCGTGGTGTGCGGGTTGCTGCTGTGGCTGATCCGCACATACGGGGTGCGCGGGGCCCGTTGGTACGGCGCGGTCGCCGTGGCCCTCGTCTCCGTGCTCGGCGTCGGCCTCACCCGCGTCTGGCTCGGGGTGCACTGGTTCTCGGACGTGATCGGGGGCTGGCTGTTCGGGGCGTCGGTGGTGGCATGCGCCGTACTGATCCATGAGCGCGCGAGTAGGGTCCGCGCATGACCACTGTGCTGTTCGACTTCTCGGGCACGCTGTGCCGGATCGAGTCCACCGAGTCCTGGCTGCGCGCCACCCTCGCGGCGACCGGCGTCAGGATGGAGGAGCCCCGACTCATCGAAGCGGCAGCCGCGTTGGAGAGCGCGGGCGCGCTGCCCGGCGGCGCCGAACCGACCGCCGTCCCGGCGGGGTTGGCCGGCGCCTGGGCCGAGCGGGATCTCGACGCCGCGTCGCACCGAGCGGCGTACACCGGCCTGTCCCGGCAGGTGCCGTTGCCCGAACAGGCCCTCCACGACGCGCTGTACGACCGCATCATGACCCCCGCCGCATGGACCCCGTACCCCGACGCGGCCCGAGTCCTCGCGGAGTTGCGGCAGCGCGGAACCGCGGTCGGCGTCGTCAGCAACATCGGCTGGGACCTGCGGCCAGTGTTCCGGGAGCACGGGCTGGACCAGTACGTGGACGCGTACGTGCTGTCCTGCGAGCACGACGCACGGAAGCCCGACCCCCGGCTCTTCCGCATCGCCTGCGCGGAGTTGGGGGCGGAGCCCGAGCGCACGCTGATGGTCGGGGACAGCAGGACCGCCGACGGCGGCGCCGCCGCGCTCGGTTGCCGGGTGCACTTCGTGGACCATCTGCCGGCGCACGAACGCCCGGACGCACTGCTGCCGGTGCTGGACCTGCTGGACGACGCGGAACTGCCGTCCGTCTGAGGCGCTCCCCCGCGGCGCTCAGACGAACGGCAGCCCTGAGAAGGCCCCGCGCGATGCGGTGCCTCACGCCGTGAGTATAGTTGGCTGACAGCCAGTCAACGCAGGAGTTCGACAATGTCCCCGCGCAGCGCCTCGGTCAATGAAGAGCTGCGGCGGCGTTCGCGCGAGCGCCTCCTCCAGGCGGCGGTCGAACTGGTGGACGAGCGCGGGTTCGAGGCGACCACCCTGGGCGACATCGCGGACCGCGCCGGATCGGCGCGCGGACTGGTCTCGTACTACTTCACCGGCAAGCGCCAGCTCGTCCAGTCCGCCGTGCACCGGCTGATGCACCGCACGCTGGAGGAGGCGCTGGAGCGGGAGCCGCGTACCGAGGACGGGCGGGAGCGGCTGGCCCGTGCCATCGACGCGATCCTGGGCCTCGCGCGGGAGCATCCGGTGCTCATGCGCCAGCACATGGCGGGCCTGCTGCACGAGGAGGGCTTCGTGCAGTGCCCGGAGCAGCGGCGCCTCTCCGAACTCCTCGGCGACACGGTCGCCCGCAGCGGCGCGGAGGACGTCACCTCCGGCTATCCGATGCTCCGGGCGCTGCTGATGGGCGCGGTGTACGCGGCGCTCGTACCGGGCGTGCCGATGCCGGTCCCCGTCCTGCGCGCGGAGCTGTTCGAGCGGTACGGACTCGACGGCGAGCTGGGCCTGCCACCGGGCGACGGCACGGGCGCCGAGCCGGGCCGGGGCGACCTCTCCCGCTTCTTCGCGACGGAGCAGCAGCCGGACGGCCGGGGCGAGTAGCCCGCCCCCCTGCCGACCCCGCCGCGCGGTGCCATGCTGGAGCCGTCAGGGCTGTCTCCCGATGCCCACGGGGTGAGGAGTACGCCGTGCTGCGGGTCGCCGTCGTCGGCTCCGGACCGAGCGGGTGCTACACCGCGCAGAATCTGGTGGAGCGCCACCCCGACGTGCACGTGGACGTGCTGGACCGGCTGCCGGCCCCGTTCGGGCTGGTGCGTTACGGCGTGGCGCCGGACCACGAGAAGATCAAGTCGCTCCAGGGCAGCCTCCGTACGGTGCTGGAGCACGACCGGGTCCGGTTCCTGGGCGGGGTCGGCGTGGGCGGCCCGGACGGGGTGCCGGTGGAGCGGCTGCGGGAGCTGTACCACGCGGTGGTGTACTGCGTGGGCGCGGCGGCGGGCCGTCCGCTGGGCATTCCGGGCGAGGAGCTGCCGGGGAGCTGGTCGGCGTCGGACTTCGTGTCCTGGTACAGCGCCCATCCGGACGCGGCCGACGAGGGTTTCCTGCGCGATGTGCGCTCGGCCGTGGTCATCGGGGTCGGCAATGTGGCCGTCGACGTGACGCGGATGCTGATGCGCGGCGCGGCCGAGCTGCACGGGACGGACATGCCGCAGGCGGCGCTGGAGACGCTGACCGGGGGCGGGGTCGGCGAGGTGTGGATGGCCGGGCGGCGCGGCCCCACGCAGGCGCGGTTCACCACCAAGGAGCTGCGGGAGCTGGGGCATCTGCCGGGCGTCGGCGTCTCGGTCGACCCGGCGGAGCTGGCGCTGGACCCCGGCTTCGCGGACCTCTCCGCACTGCCGGCCGCCCAGCGCCGTAACGCCGAGGTGCTGCGCGACTGGGCCGCCGCCTCTCCGCCGGACACCGGGCGGACGATCCACCTGCGGTTCTTCCAGCGCCCCGTGGAGGTGCTGGAGGCGGACGGCCGGGTGGGCGGGGTCCGCTTCGAGCGCACCGAGCCGGACGGGCAGGGCGGCGTGCGGGGCACGGGTGCGTTCGAGGACGTCCCGGCGCAGTTGGTGCTCCGCTCGGTGGGGTACCGGGGGATGCCGCCGGAGGGGCTGCCGTCCGACCCGGTGACCGGGACGGTGCCGCATCTGGCGGGGCGGGTGCTGAGCGACGGCGTACCGGTGCCCGGCGAGTACGTGGCCGGGTGGATCAAGCGCGGCCCGACCGGGGTGATCGGCAGCAACCGCTCCTGCGCCAAGGAGACGGTGACCTCCCTGCTGGAGGACGCCCCCGTGCTGGAGTCCCGCGAGGTGCCCGGGGACCCGCTTCCGGGGCTGCGGGCGGCGGGCGCCGACCCGGTGGCGTGGCCGGGCTGGCTGGCCATCGAGCGGGCCGAGGCGGAGCTGGGCGCGAGCCTGGGCCGGAACACGGTCAAGCTGTCCGACTGGGACGCGCTGTGGGCGGCGGCCCGGTCGGAGTAGCGCGGCGGAGGGTGTCTCCACGGTTCACGTGGGCATGACACACAGCGGCAACGCACCGGAAATCAACAAATTGTTCAAGGCCCCTACGGTCTCGTGCTGTCCGGTTGCCGCTCACCGCCCGCCGCTCAGGAGGCCCCATGGCCACGACCGCCGAAGTGCACCCCGTCGACGAGATACCCCCGGTACGGCAGCTCGCGGCCTTCGGGCTCCAGCATGTGCTGGCCATGTACGCGGGCGCCGTCGCCGTCCCGCTGATCGTGGGCGGCGCCATGCGGCTCTCCCCCGCCGACCTGGCGTATCTGATCACCGCCGACCTGCTGGTGTGCGGGGTGGCGACGCTGATCCAGTGCGTCGGCTTCTGGCGGTTCGGGGTAAGGCTGCCGATCATGCAGGGGTGCACCTTCGCGGCCGTCTCGCCGATGGTGCTGATCGGTACGACGGGCGGCGGGCTGCCCGCGATCTACGGCTCGGTGATCGTGGCGGGGCTGGCGATCGTGCTGCTGGCGCCGGTCTTCGGCCGGCTGCTGCGGTTCTTCCCGCCGCTGGTCACCGGGACCGTCATCCTGATCATCGGGGTCTCCCTGCTGCCGGTCGCGGGCAACTGGGCGGCCGGCGGGGCGGGCGCGAAGGACTTCGGGGCGCCGCGGAACCTGGCGCTGGCCGCGTTCGTCCTGCTGGTGGTGCTGGCCGTGCAGCGCTTCGCGCCGCCCTTCCTGGCGCGGGTGGCCGTGCTGACCGGCATCGTGGTGGGTCTGGCCGTCGCGGTGCCGTTCGGCTTCACGGACTTCGGCGGGGTCGCGGACGCGGACTGGGTCGGGATCAGCACGCCCTTCCACTTCGGGGCGCCGGAGTTCCGGGTGTCCGCGATCGTGTCCATGCTGGTGGTGGCGCTGGTGACGATGACGGAGACCACCGGTGACCTCATCGCCGTGGGCGAGCTGACCGGCCGCGAGGTCGAGCCGCGCTCGCTGGCGGACGGGCTGCGCGCGGACGGGCTGTCGACCGTGCTGGGCGGGGTCTTCAACACCTTCCCGTACACGGCGTACGCGCAGAACGTGGGCCTGGTCGGCATGACGCGGGTCCGCAGCCGCTGGGTGGTCGCCGCCGCGGGCGCCCTCCTCGTCCTCCTCGGGCTGCTGCCCAAGCTGGGCGCCGTCGTGGCCGCCGTACCGGCGCCGGTGCTCGGCGGGGCGGGGCTGGTCATGTTCGGCACGGTCGCGGCGAGCGGCCTGCGCACCCTGGCCCGCGTGGACTTCCGGGACAACCACAACCTCACCGTCGTGGCGGTCTCGGTCGCCGTCGGCATGCTGCCGGTGGGCGTGCCGACGGTGTACGCCAAGTTCCCGGACTGGTTCCAGACGGTGATGAACAGCGGGATCAGCGCGGGGTGCCTGACGGCGATCGTGCTGAACCTGCTGTTCAACCACCTGCCCGGCCGGCAGGCCGAGGAGGCGCCCGCGCCCGTACCGGCCGAGGAACGCGTCTAGGCCGGTTCCTCCGTCGGCACCAGTCCCGCGACGATCTCCTCCAGCCGGGGCAGCGTCCGCTGAGCCGCCAGGGCGGCGGCGATGGCAAGGGCGACGCCTGCCCAGGCCACCGGGCCGAGCGGGGTGCAGCCGACCAGGTGGCTGACGGCGGGGGTCTGGATGACCGCCACCAAGGCCGCGGCGGAGCCGAGGGCGGTGACGCGGACCAGGTTGCTGTCCCGGCGGTCGAGGAGGGTCTGGGCGAGCTGAGTGCCGACGACGCCGCACAGGGCCATGGTGCTGGCGCGGCGGGCGGTGCCGGGGGTGAAGCGGCCGATGAGCCACGCCGTGAGGGCGCCCAGCGCGGTGGTCAGGGCGCGGTGCCGAATCTGCCGGATCAGCGGGGTGCCGAGGACCCCGCCCGCCGCGTCCTCCGGGGAGGCGGTGCGGCTGCGTACCTCGGTGTCGTCGCCGCCCTTCGGGGTCACCGCCACCGCCATGGCCGGGAAGAGGTCGGTGAAGAGGTTGACCAGCAGCATCTGCCGGGTGGACAGCGGGGCGGTGCCGGAGAGCAGGGTGCCGAGGATGCCGAAGCCGACCTCGCCCGCGTTGCCGCCGATGAGGATGGCGATGGCGTCCGCGACGCTGTGCCACAGCGAACGCCCCTCGCCGATGGCGTCGATGAGGACGGTCAGGTCGTCGTCGGTGAGGACGATGTCGGCGGCGTTGCGCGCGGCGGCCGAGCCCCGCGCGCTGATGCCGACGCCGATGTCGGCGGCCCGGATCGCGGCGGCGTCGTTGGCGCCGTCGCCGACCATGCCGACCACCCGGCCGGCATCCCGCAGCGCCTCCACGACCTGGAGTTTCTGCTCGGGGGCGACGCGGGCGACGACCCCGGCGTCCCGCAGCATCCGGGCGCGGGTGCGCCGGTCGGCGGCGGCCAGCTCGTCGCCGGTGACCACCTCGGTGTCCTCGGGCCAGCCCAGTTCCCGGGCGATGGCACGCGCGGTCTGCGGGTGGTCGCCGGTGAGCATGACGGGCCGTACGCCCTCCTCGTAGAGGCCGCGCACCAGCGCCTCGGAGGTCTCGCGGGGTACGTCGGACAGGGCGAGCAGCCCGGTGAACTCCAGCCCGTGCAGCGGACCTTGGAGGGCGTCGGACTCCGACTCCCCCTCGTCCAGCCGTCGCATGGCCACCGCGAGGACGCGCAGTCCGGCACCGGCTAGGGAGTGGGCGGAGTCGTGGGCGCGGTCGGAGAGGTCCGCGCAGCCGGGCAGTACGGTCTCGGGGGCTCCCTTGACGACCAGGGTGCGGGGGCCGTCGCCGTCGCGGCCCACGGCGGCGGCGTATCCCCGCGCGGCCTCGAAGGCGAGGCCGCGGAGCTGGGTCCAGCCGGGGTCGGGGGCGGCCGCGTCGATGACGGCCTCGTCGGTGGCGTGCACCGGGCGCCCGGAGCCGCCGTTGACGCGCGGGCAGGCCCGTGCGGCACGGCGCAGGGTGGCGGCGGGGCCCGGCTCGCCCGCGTCGCCGGCGGCCCATTCGGCGCCCTCGGCGTCGGAGACCCGGACGACCCGGAGCCGGTTCTCGGTGAGGGTGCCGGTCTTGTCGAAGCAGAAGGTGTCGACCCGGCCCAGCGCCTCCAGGGTGCGCGGGGTGCGGACCAGGACGCCGTCGCGGCTGAGCCGGCGGGCGGCGGCGAGCTGGGCGACGGTGGCGACCAGCGGCAGCCCCTCGGGCACGGCGGCGACCGCGACGGCCACACCACCGCTGACGGCCTCGCGCACCGGCGTACCGCGCAGCAGGGCGAGCCCGGTCACGGCCGCGCCACCGGCGAGGGTCAACGGCAGTGCCTTGCGGGTGAGTTCCTGGAGCCGGGCCTGCACCCCGGCGGCCGGGGGCGTGCGGGCGGCGAGGTGGACGGCGCGGGCGGCCTCGGTGCGCTCGCCGGTGTCGACGACGACGGCGTACGCGGTGCCGGCGACGACGGTGGTGCCCTCGAAGACCATGCAGCGCCGGTCGGCGACGGCGGCGTGCGGGGTGGCCCCGACGTGCTTGTGCACGGGCAGGGACTCGCCCGTCAGCGCGGACTCGTCCACCTCCAGGCCGTCCTGCCGGAGCAGCCGGGCGTCGGCGGGGACCACGTCGTCGCCCTTCAGCTCGATCACGTCGCCGGGCAGCAGTTGCCCGGCGTCCACGGTGCGGGTGCCGCCCGCGGGCGCCTCCTCGGGCGGGGGCGCGACCCGTGCCTTGCGCTGCTGCTCGGCGTGCAGCCCGGACAGCGCTCGCTCGGCGCGCAGCCGCTGGACCCCGCCGACCAGGGCGTTCAGGTCGAGGGCGCCGACGACGAGCAGGGCGTCCACGACCGAGCCGAGGATCGCGGAGGCGGCGGAGCCGACGGCCAGCACCGGGGTGAGCGGGTCGTCCAGTTCGCCGCGTACCGCCCGGCCGAGCTGCCAGGTGAAGCGGGCCGGGGCGAGGGCGGGGACGCGGGCGATCCGGCCGGCCGTCTTGCGGGCGCCGGTGGCGGCCCGCTCCAGCACGCCCGGCTCGGGAGGTGCCTCGCGGTCCAGGCGTTCCACCGCCTCGTCGGGGTCCAGTTCGTGCCAGCGCACGCGGGCGCGCGGGTGCGGGGCGGAGACGGCGGCCACCCTGAGCGCGGCCCAGACGCCGTACGCCAGCGCGGTGAGCGCGCCGGTGTCGACGGGGGCGTGCCGCAGTCCGGGCAGGACCGAGCGGCGCCCCCGGCCGCGCCGGGCCTCGCCGATGGCCACCAGCAGCCCGGAGAGCGCGGCACCGGAGCGGGCCAGGACCTGGCCCCGGCTGCCGACGGTGCGGGCGGCCGGGATCGCGGTGAGCAGCCGCCACACGTCGGGCAGGCCGTGCGGGGCGAGGATGTCGGCGCCCCAGATGACGGCACCCTCCAGGTCGGTGAGCGCGACGGCGATGTCGGCTGCGTCGAGTCCGGCCAGGACGTCGCCCTCCTCCAGGGCGCGCGGCCGGGCGACCGTGATGACGACGCGTTCCTCGCCGGCCGCCCCGTCCTCGGCGTCCTCGGCGTCCAGTTCCCCGCGCAGGGCGTGTACGACGTCGTCCAACGGCCTTCTGGCGTCGACCACTTGGTCCGCGAGGCCGGTGAAGTCCTCCAGCGCCGGGTCGTCGACGAGGACGACGCGCAGCCGGGCGCGGCGGGCCGCGTCGAGCACGGCCTCGGTCCACGGGTCGGGGAGCCCCTCGTCGGTGCGCAGCGCGCTCGAGTGCAGCAGCAGGGTCCCGGCCATCTCCAGTTGTCTGAGCCGTTCCGGGTCGCGGACCAGCACGTCGGCGCGGGCGAGGGCGGTGCCGAGTACGGCGTGGAAGGCGGCCGGAGCGTACCGGGCGGCCTTGGGCGAGCCGGAGAGGGCGGCCTCGGCGGCCGAGCTCAGGTCCCGCTTGACCAGCAGCGCGGCCAGCGCGCCGAGCACACTGCCCGCCGAGGCGTGGGCGGCGTACACCTGGGCCGGGGACTCCCGCAGCGGGGGGCGCGGGCAGCCGGTGGGGGCGACGCTGAGGCGCTCGGGGCCGCACAGTTCGTCGTGCAGGGAGTCGAAGGCGGCGGCGCGGGCCACGGTCTCGGTGAGCTGGAGGGTGCGCAGTGTGCCGTCGAGGACGAGCGAGGTGGGCGTCTGTCCGGCGGCGTGCACGAGCGCGTTGGCACTGGCCAGCAGGAGGTCCATGCGGGAGGCGCCGATCCGGCCGCGCAGCAGGGCTCGGACGCGGGGGTTCTCCCGCAGCAGGGTGACGCAGGCGGTGACCGCGCGGGGCGTGGGGGGCAGCCGCAGCAGGTAGCCGGTGAGGGCGGCGCCGATGCCGATCAGGTCGACGCCGAGGGTGGTGGCGGCGGCGCGTACGCCGGCCGGGTCGGCGGGGTGGTCGTACTCCTCGGGGTCGCCGCCGGCCACGAGGAGCCCGTCGCTGAGAGCGAGTTCGGCGGCGCGGTCCACGACCCGGTCGCCGGCGGCGTCCTCGGCCAGGGTCACGACCAGGCGGGCGAGGCCGTCGTCCCAGTAGGCGAGGAGCACGTCGGGCCGCTCTGCGAGGGCCGCCGCGATCCGGCGGGCCAGGTGGGCGCGGCCGCCCGCGCCCCGGACCCGGTCGGGTTCGGCGGTGCGCAGCGGGAGGTGGACGCGGGCGCCGGAGCGCCAGTGGGCGGGGCCGCCGGGCAGCGCGGTGCGGGCGACCCGGGTCACGCGTACGGCCGCGTCCGCGCCGCGTACGCCCGCCCGTGCGGTGCCCGCCGCGGCGCCGGCCGCCGCGCCGATCAGGGGGGCGGCGGCCTCCGCGAGGAGGCGGGGCAGGCGGGCGGCGGCGGAGGGTGCGGTGAGGAGGTTGAGGACCATCGGGGCCGTCAGAGGCTGGTGCGTTCGGGGCGGGCGGTGGGCCCGAGATGGCCGGTGGCGCCCTTGGGCTGCTTGCCGGACTTCTTGCCGTGCTTCTTGTGCGGCTCCGGGTGCGCGGGCTCGGTGTCCGTCGCCTTCACCGGGCCGGGGGCGTCGTGGTGCCCGGTCCGCAGGGCCGCCTCGCCCACCTCGGCCTCGCTCGCGGGAGCGGTCTCCTCGACCACGACCTCCGTGGTCTCGGCCACCGGGGTCACGAGCGGCGGGCGGGGCTGGGTCAGCCAGGCGATGGCGGCCCCGGTCAGCGCCACGGGCCACTCCACCACTCCGGCGACGCCGAGCACGCCCGCCCCGGTGTACACGGCGAGGCGCCGCCCACGGGGCGAGACCACGCCGATCACGTCCAGCGTGTCCTGGGCGGCCTTGTTGACCATCGACGCGCCGGGCACCTTGCTCAGGAGGGAGGCGGCGCCGCGCAGGGGCGCGGTGAGGACCGACGACGACGTGTGCTCAGCCATGACTCTCCTCGGACGAGATCGCCTGCCGTGCCCCTCCCGGTGCCCGTGAGCACGCGCACGCTGGTCACCCCCTCCACTCCCAGGAGACGCCAACCGCCGGGCCCGCGCCACTCGGCCGGAACCGCTCCCTAGGACGAGGCCAGCTCCCGCTGATATCCGCCGTAGGCCGTCCGGAGCGCCTCGCCGGGCCAGTCGGCGGGGAGCAGGGGGGCGGGCAGCACCGGGTCGGTGAGCAGATGGCGTACGACGGCCGCGTAGGCGGTGAGGCGGTCGGCCGGGTGCCGGGCGCCGGTGGCCCGGCCGAGGAGGGTACGCGCCTCGGCCGCCCAGGCGTCCAGAGGCCACAGCCGGGCCACGAGTTCGGCGGCGGGTTCGTCGGGGCGGGCGGTGTACGTCAGGGCCACCCCGGTCAGCTCGTCGGGCAGCGGGCGGGCGAGGTTGGCGGGGCGCAGCCAGACGCCCTCACGGAGTTCGGCCAGGCGCAGCGCGGTCAGCCGGGCGCGCAGGTCGGCACGCTCGGCCGGGCCGCGTCCGGTCGCCGTGATCACGACCATCTCCCAGTCGCCGTCCCACGCGCGGGTGCGAGGCCGTACGGCCTCGTCCTGGCGGCGCTGGCGGGCCAGCAGGCGGTCGCTGAGCCCGTACACGGCGTCGGTGCGGCGGAGGTCGCCCGCGGCCACCATCCGGCTGAGCGCGGCCCGCAGCGTGGAGCCGCCCACGCCGAACGGCTCGACCAGCCGCACCAGTTCGCGTACCGGCAGCCGGGGCGTATGCGCGCCGAGCAGCAGGCTGAGCACGACCGACCGCGCGGACAACGGCCTGGTCACCGGCTCGGCCGACGGGTTGATGCGCATGGGGACGTACTGTACGTGCGCCGATCCGTGTTGCGTCATTGCTACAATCGTACAGAGAGTGCAACATGGCCGTATGGTCCCGATGCCCGAGCAGTCGCCGCCGTTCGCCACCCACGACGTCACCAACCAGCCGCCGCCACTGGCTCCCTACGACGCGTCCGCCGACGCCGCCCTGCTGGAGGGGCTGCGCCGGGAGGGGGCCGGGTGGGCCGAGGAGGACGTCCGGCGGCTCGGGCTGCGGGCGGGCGGGGCCGAGGCGCAGGAGTGGGGCGAGCTGGCCAACCGGCACGAGCCGGAGCTGCGCACCCACGACCGGTACGGCAACCGCGTCGACGAGGTCGAGTTCCACCCGAGCTGGCACCACCTGATGCGCACCGCCGTCGCCGAGGGCCTGGCGGGCACGCCCTGGGCACAGGACCGTCCCGGCGCGCACGTGGCACGAACGGCGGGCGGCCTGGTCTGGGGCCACACCGAGGCGGGACACGGCTGCCCGACCTCGATGACGTACGCCGCCGTCCCGGCCCTGCGCGCCCAGCCGGAGCTGGCCAAGGTGTACGAACCCCTGCTCACCAGCCGGGAGTACGAGCCGGGGCTGCGGGTGCCCACCGAGAAGCGGGGGCTGCTCGCCGGGATGGGCATGACCGAGAAGCAGGGCGGCTCCGACGTCCGCACCAACACCACCGCGGCCACGCCGACGGACGAGCCCGGCGTGTACACGCTGCGCGGGCACAAGTGGTTCACCTCGGCGCCGATGTGCGACGTGTTCCTGGTGCTGGCGCAGGCTCCGGGCGGGCTCTCCTGCTTCCTGGTGCCGCGAGTCCTGCCGGACGGCACCCGCAACACCTTCCGCATCCAGCGCCTCAAGGACAAGCTCGGCAACCGCTCCAACGCGTCCTCCGAGCCGGAGTTCGACCGTACGGTGGCGTGGCTGGTCGGGCCGGAGGGGCGTGGGGTGAAGACCATCATCGAGATGGTCAACTGCACCCGGCTGGACTGTGTGATGTCCTCGGCGACCCTGATGCGCAAGACCCTGGTCGAGGCGGGCCACCACGCCCGCCACCGCAGCGCCTTCGGCGCCCGCCTGCTCGACCAGCCCCTGATGCGGAACGTCCTCGCGGACCTGGCGCTGGAGTCCGAGGCGGCAACGGCCCTGACCCTCCGGCTCGCGGGCGCGGCGGACCGGGCGGTACGCGGCGACGAGGGCGAGCGGGCGTTCCGCCGCATCGCCACCGCCGTCGGCAAGTACTGGGTCACCAAGCGCGGCCCCGCCTTCACCGCCGAGGCCCTCGAATGCCTCGGCGGCAACGGCTACGTCGAGGACTCCGGCATGCCCCGCCACTACCGCGAGGCCCCCCTCCTCTCCATCTGGGAGGGCTCCGGCAACGTCAACGCCCTCGACGTCCTCCGGGCGTTGGGCCGGTCCCCCAGGAGCGCGGAGTCGTTCTTCGCCGAGCTGACTCTCGCGCGCGGCGCGAACGCGCACCTGGACGCGACGGTGACATCGCTGAAGCGGGAACTGGCGGAGGCGGACCAGGTGAGCGCGCGGCGAGTGGTGGAACGGATGGCCCTGGCCCTTCAGGCGTCGCTGTTGGTCCGCCATGCTCCGACGCCGGCGGCGGACGCTTTCTGCGCGACGCGGCTGGGGGGCGACTGGGGCCACTCCTTCGGAACGCTGCCTTCGGGGGCCGACCTGGGTGCGATCTTGGAGCGGGCGCTGCCGGCCTGAGCGCGCGCAGTTCGCCGGGGCGGGTGCTTGCGTTGCCGGGGCGCGCAGGTCTGCCTGGGGTGAGGGGTGTCCGACTGGGCCGGGCGCCGCATGGGTGGGTTGCGGGGGCGGCGCCCCACGACTGGGGCGAGCGCTGCGTGGCTGGGATGGCACTGCACGGCTGGGCTGGGCCCTACCTGCCAGGTCGAGGCGTTGCCTGCCGGGCCGAGGCGTTGCCTGCCGGGGAGGGGTGCTGCTTTGCCTGCGGCCGGGTGCCCCGGCCTGGTCGGGTGCTGTCTTGCCGGGCCGGCCGTGCCTGGGCCTGGAGCTGAGCGACCGAGGTGGGCGCTGCCGGCCGGAGGTGGGTGCTGCTTGGGTGGGTGGGGTGTCAGCCTGTCTTGCGGTCCCATTGGGGGCCCAGGCGGGACCACTCCGTGGCCCAGAGGGACAGGCGGTGGCGTTCCAGGTGGGTGAGGACGAGGCGGCCGGCGGCGTAGGGGGCGGCGGCCGCCGCGGTGCCGGTCAGGGTGCCGATGAAGGCGGCACGGACGGTGGCCTCGGTGGGGGTGGCGGGGCGGTTGGCGAGGCGATCGTGACCGTCGGTCCAGATGGCTACCGGGGCGCCCGTTGCCGCGCCCGGCGTGACGCGGACCTGTCCGGTGCGGGGTGAGCCGTCGGCTGCGGTCCAGCGGACCCGCGCCCAGACGCGTTCGCCGGTGGAGCTGCGGGCGCCGGAGCGGCCGGGAGCGTGCGCGACGACGTAGGCGACCATCGGGTGCGAGGCGGCCCGGTCGTGGGCGAGGTCGTGCTCGACCGCCCGCGCGGTGACGAGTCCCGCGACCGTCCCGGCCAGCAGGGTCAGCAGCCAGGCGCCCGCCAGTACCCACCCCTCCACCACGTCGGCACGGCGCCGCAGCGGATTCCTCCGCCATCGCCAGAGCCACCGACGCGGACCGCGGAACGTCCTCAAGGCCAGCCTCCTCCCGAGCGCACCGTAAGACCGGACCACCCTCCGATACGGACGCCCGGCGCCCGTTGCTCAGGGTCACTGTCAGTGGTGGGGTGCAGACTGGGCGGAGTCGGAAAATGCCGCGTCCGCCGACGCGGCACAGTGGACGCACAGTGGACAACGAAGTCCCGGAGGTGGTCGTCATGACCGAGGTACTGCTCGCCGTGGGAACCCGCAAGGGCCTGTTCATCGGCCGACGACGCGAAGGCGTCTGGGAGTTCGACGACGGCCCCCGCTTCAACGCCCAAGCGGTCTACGCGGTCGCCATCGACACACGCGGCGCCACCCCCCGGCTACTGGCCAGCGGCGACAGCTCGCACTGGGGCCCGTCGGTGTTCCACTCCGACGACCTGGGCCGCACCTGGTCCGAGCCGGCCCGACCCGCCGTCAAGTTCCCCAAGGACACGGGAGCCTCGCTGGAGCGGGTCTGGCAACTGCACCCGGCCGCCGCCGAGCCGGACGTCGTGTACGCGGGTACCGAACCGGCGGCGCTGTACCGCTCCGAGGACCGGGGCGAGAGCTTCGAGCTGGTGCGCCCGCTCTGGGAGCATCCGACCCGCTCGCAGTGGGTGCCGGGCGGCGGCGGGGAGGGACTGCACACCGTACTGACCGACGCCCGCGACCCGCGCGCGGTGACGGTGGCGGTCTCCACGGCCGGTGTGTTCCGCACGACGGACGGCGGCGAGAGCTGGACGCCGTCGAACTCCGGGGTGTCCGCGGTGTTCCTCCCCGATCCCGACCCGGAGTTCGGCCAGTGCGTGCACAAGGTCACCCGGGACGCGGACGACCCGGACCGCCTGTACCTCCAGAACCACTGGGGCGTCTACCGCAGTGACGACGCGGGCGCCCACTGGACCGACATCGGCGAGGGCCTGCCCTCGACCTTCGGCTTCGCCGTCGCCGCCCACCCGCACCGGGGCGGCACGGCCTACGTCTTCCCCATCAACGCCGACAGCGACCGTGTCCCCGCCGACCACCGCTGCCGCGTCTACCGCACCCCCGACGCCGGCAAGAGCTGGGAACCCCTCTCGCGGGGCCTCCCCCAGGACGACCACTACGGCACCGTCCTCCGCGACGCCCTCTGCACCGACGACGCGGACCCGGCGGGCGTCTACTTCGGCAACCGCAACGGCGAGGTGTTCGCCTCCGCGGACGACGGGGACACATGGCAGCAGTTGGCGTCACACCTGCCGGATGTGCTGTGCGTGCGGGCGGCGGTGGTGGGGTGAGGGGCGCGTCCGCTGCGGACGGAGGTCAGGCGTGAGCGAGCCCGGTGGGCCGGCGCGGGTACGCCGGCCCACCTCGCGGTGCCCTACGGCAGGCGCCAGTCCACCGGCTCCGCGCCCTGGCTGTTCAGCAGCTCGTTCGCCCGGCTGAACGGGCGGGAGCCGAAGAAGCCGCGGTCGGCGGACATGGGTGAGGGGTGGGCGGACTCGATGGCCGGGTAGTCGCCCAGGAGGGGGCGGAGGTTGCGGGCGTCGCGGCCCCAGAGGATGGAGACCAGGGGCTTGCCGCGGGCGGCAAGGGCACGGATGGCCTGCTCGGTGACCTCTTCCCAGCCCTTGCCGCGATGGGCGCCGGGCTTGCGGGGCGCGGTGGTGAGGGCCCTGTTGAGCAGCAGGACACCCTGGGCGGTCCACGGAGTCAGATCACCGTTGGAGGGCCGGGGCAGGCCCAGGTCGGTGTTCAGCTCCCGGTATATGTTCTCCAGACTGCCCGGCAGCGACCGCACCTCCGGCGCCACGGCGAAGCTCAGCCCGATCGCCATGCCGGGTGTCGGATACGGGTCCTGACCCACGATCAGCACCCGCACATCGTCGAAGGGCTGCTGGAAGGCCCGCAGGACGTTCGCCCCGGACGGCAGATAGGTCCGCCCCGCCGCCACCTCGGCACGCAGGAAGTCGCCCATGGCCGTGATGCGGTCGGCCACCGGGTCAAGGGCCTTCGCCCAGCCGGCCTCTACAAGTTCGTTCAACGGTCGTCGTGCCACGTCAAGTCACTCTACTGGCCACCACCGACATCACCCGAACGGCTGTGGACCGACCTCCGCGCACCCCCTCTCCCCCGCTACCCTGCCTCCGTCGCACGCGCTCCGGCGAGAAAGGGGAATCCCGTTGTTCCCGGACGGCAGCACCGCCCACCCACCCAACTCCGGCTTCCTCGCGGTCGACTCGGGGGGCTCGGGCCTGCGTGTGGCCGTGGGCGCGTACGGCGGAGCGGCACCCGCCGAGGGCAGGTCCGCCGGGCCGGTACGCACCGGGGAACGCGGCATCGACCCGGCCCATCTGCTGGAGCTGGTACTCCCGTTGGCCCGCACCCTCGCCGTCGAAGCCGAGGTGGACGACCTGACCACCGCCGTGATCGGCGCCGCCGGCCTCGCCACCCTCGGCGACGCCCTCCGCGCCGAACTGCCAAAGGCGCTGACCGGCACGCTGGGCGTGCGCACCGTGGCCCTCGCCGCCGACGCCGTCACCGCGTACATCGGTGCCCTCGGACCACGTCCGGGTGCCGTACTCGCGGCCGGCACCGGCCTGATCGCCATCGGTACCGACCTGACCACCTGGCGCCGGGCGGACGGCTGGGGGCACCTGCTGGGCGACTGCGGCGGCGGCGCCTGGATCGGACGGGCCGGTCTGGAGGCGGCGCTACGGGCGTACGACGGCCGCGCGGGCGGCTCCGTACCGCTGCTGGAACGCGCGCGGGAACGGTTCGGGGAGCCTCCGGAGCTGCCGGGCCTGATCTATCCCCGGCCCGATCGCGCGGCCCTGCTCGCCGCCTTCGCCCCGGACGTCGCCGCCTGCGCCCCGGACGACCCCGTCGCCACCGGCATCCTGCGCACCGCCGCCCGGCACATGGCCGAGTCGGTCGCCGCCGCGTGTCCGGCGTCCGGCATGCCCGAAGTGGCCTGCACCGGTGGCCTGTTGAACTTGGCCGACCCCCTCCTCACCTTTCTCCACGAGGAGTTGACCCGACAGATACCGCATGCCCGGCAGACCCTGGCCGAGGGCGATCCCCTGCACGGCTGCGTCCGGCTCGCCGTCGCGCTGGCGACGGGGGACGCCGTATGGCCCGAGGACCCGCACCTGCTGTATGTGAGCGGCGCCCACAAGAGAGCGACATAAAGGGAAATCCGCCCCACCGGGCCCTCAACTACCCAATAGGGGACCGGATCGGCCACCCCATGTACGCAACTCATCCGACAAAACCGGACGGATACCGCTCACCTGCACCCTCCCCGAACAGGGGCGCTCGGGAAACCAGTAACATGCGGCGCCATGAGCTCCCCCACTGGACCCGAGTCCGGCCTGCCAGTACGAATGCCGCGACCCCGCCAGCCCGGACGGCACCGCCGTCCGGAGCCGCTGGTGGCTCCCGAGGACGCGCCCGCGTTCGTCCTCGCGGTGCCCGGTGCGCCCAGCGCCGCCACGCGCAGCCTCGCCGAGGAGGTCGTGAGCATCGCCCGCTCCGAGCTGCCCGGCCTCGACGCGCGGATCGGTTACCTGGACGGGGACGACGACGAATTCCCGACCCTGAGCGCCATCCTGGCGCGCGCCGCCGAGGAGCGCACTGCCCGCCACGAGCAGGCCGTCGCCGCCGGTTCCGACGCCAAGGCGCCGGACGGCCCGGTGGCCGTGGTCGTGCCGCTGCTGGCCGGTCCCGACAACGCTCTGCTGCGGCAGACCCGCCAGGCCGTGATGGACAGCCGGGTCGCCGCCGAGCTGACCGATGTCCTCGGCCCGCACCCGCTGCTCGCGGAGGGGCTGCACGTGCGGCTGTCGGAGGCGGGCCTCGCCCGTGCCGACCGCGCCCGCCTCTTCACGGTGGCGACCGCGGCCGACGGCATCATCCTGGCGTCCGTGGGCGGCGAGGAGGCCGTGCAGGCCGCCGGCATCACCGGCATGCTGCTCGCCGCGCGCCTCGCCGTGCCGGTGATGGCCGCGGCGCTCGACCAGGAGGGCTCCATCGCCTCCATCGCCGAGCAGCTCCGCGCCTCGGGTTCCCAGCAGCTCGCGCTCGCGCCGTACCTGATCGGCCCGGAGATCGACACCGCGCTGCTGACGGCGGCCGCCGCCGAGGTCGACTGCGCCACCTCCGAGGCCCTCGGCGCCTACCCGGCCATCGGCAAGCTGGCCCTCGCCAAGTACACGGCCTCCCTGGGCATCGCCCAGCAGCCCCAGGGCGCCCCGGCCTTCTGACGGCCCCCGCACAAAGAAGGGCCCGCCCCGGCAACCCCGGAGCGGGCCCTTCGCGCTACGTCCACTTCCCGGCAAGCCTGAGTCCTACCAACCCAGGGGCGCGGGGAACCGCGCACTTAGCCACAGCGCACCAGCACTACTCAGCAAGCCCCGCCCAAGCCCACCCAGGGGCGCGGGGAACTGCGCGACAAGCCCCCACACACCCGCACCCTCAGGCCCCCACCAGCCGCCCCGCCCCCTCCGCCCCCCGCAACGGCTCCGCCAGATCAGCCAGGGCGCGCTCCAGCCCATGCATATGAACCAGCGCCGGCTCCACCGGAGCCTCACCGGGCCGGTGCAAGGGCTCGGAGCGACCCTCCGTGAGCGCCTCCGCCGCCGCCTCCACACGCCAGCAGGCAGCCGCCAGCCGAGCGTCATGAGAAGCCTCGGGATCAGCCGCGACGGCAACCAGCCCCCGAACCTCCCGCGCACACTCGTCCAGAAGCATCAGCACCCGCCGAGCCCGCCTCTTCCGCCCCACCAGCGGATTCAACGGATGCACCAGCGGCGCGACAGACATCCGCACCCGCCCGAGCAACTGCTCCAGCTCGGCCACGAGCGGACCGGGATCAGCCGTGGCCGACCCCGCGAGCCGAGCCGCGGCCTCAGCGGTGCACGCGTGCACGCACCGCAACGCCCGCTGAATCCACGCATCGGTGGTGGCGTGCGTGGTCACCGGCAGCACGAACAGCACAGCCAGCATCGCCCCCACCGCCCCGACCGCCGTCTCGGCCACCCGCAGCGCCAGCAGCGCGGGCGTGAGCACCCCGAGCAGCCCGTAGAGCACCTCGGCCAGCAGAGTCACCCAGAGCATCATCCAGGTGTAGGAAACGGCGGCGGAGTAGAAGATCCCGAACACCGCGACCGCGACCAGCACCACGGACGGTACGACCGCACCGTCCACCGGCAGCGCCACCAGCAGCCCGAGCCCGATCCCGAGCACCGTCCCGAGAACGCGCCGGAACCCCCGTACCAGCGTCTCCCCGCGCGAGGCGGTGTTGACGAAGACCCACCAGGTCGCGCCGACGGCCCAGTACCAGCGCTGCCCGGAGAGCACCTGCCCGAGGACCAGCGCGAATCCGGCGCCGGCGACCGCCTGCGCGGCCTGCCGGGTGGTCACGCGGGCCAGCCCGGTGCCCGCCGGAGGGACGGGCGCCGTGGGTACGGGGAGCCCACGCTCGTAGCACCAGACCCCGAAGCGCACCGCGGCGGCGGTGAGCACGGACAGCAGGACGGCGGCGTACCGCTCGGGCAGTTGCGCCGGGGTGACGTGCAGGAACTGCCCGACGAAGAACATCATGAAGGCGAACACCCCGAGGCTGTGCCCGCGCGGCCCCCACCGGCGCGCGTACACGCCCGCGCCGACGACCGTGAGAAACGCGAGGTCACGCGCGACCGGGTAGGCGTGCAGCTCGGCGGCGACGGCCAGCACCAGGACGCCGACTCCGGGGAGAAGCGCCGTGGTGACGCCCTGCCCGCGCACGGTGGCGTCGGCGACGGTGAACAGGGCGAGCAGCGCGGCGAGCCCGCCCGCGACCATGCCGGTCAAGGACTGCCCCGCGAGCCCGCACACGACGACGGCCAGCCCGATCCCGAGCACGGCCCGCGCGGCGAAGCGCAGCCGCACCCGCCCCGGGTCCGGCGCCATGAACACCTTCTTCAGCACTGCTCGTCCGCTCCCCTGGTGGCCGTTCGCACGAAAAAGGCGCCGCGGAATCCGCAGCGCCATCGACACCCCTATGACAGCACCTCAGGTCCGTTTGGCTCAACTGTCTCCTTTTTCACTGGGCCATTGGTCCAGGGAGGCCGAGCCACGACAGTGGTCCCACGGACCAACGGACCAGGTCGCACGGCATGTGCCCACGGGGAGACACTGAGCCATTGGTACAGTCACCGCTGGTCGAAGAACCGCGAGGAGGCCGGAACGCGATGGCCGTGGACGAGCTGGACACCCGCATCCTGCGCCTGCTGCTGGAGCAGCCGCGCACCAGCGTGCGCGAGTACGCCCGTCTCCTCGGCATCGCCCGGGGCACCCTCCAGGCCCGGCTGGACCGGATGGAGCGGGACGGCGTGATCACGGGCACCGGCCCCTCCCTCTCCCCCGCCGCCCTCGGCCACCCCGTGCTGGCGTTCGTGCACATCGAGGTCACGCAGGGCCACATGGACGACGTCGGGGAGGCGCTGGCGGCCGTTCCGGAGATCGTCGAGGCGTTCTCCACCACCGGCGGCGGGGACCTGCTGGCGCGCGTGGTGGGCCGGGACAACGCCCATCTGGAGGACGTGATCCAGAAGCTGATCAGCGTGCCCGGTGTGGTGCGCACCCGGACCGAGGTGGCCCTGCGGGAGCGGGTGCCGTACCGGCTGCTGCCCCTGGTGGAGTCGGTGGGCCGGTCGGCGGCCAGGCCCTGACCGGCCGCGCGGGCCGGTTGCCCGTGGTGCGGAGGTGATCGCCGCTGCATAGCGTGAGTCCATGACTACAGTCCAGACCCGCCCTGCCGCCGCCGGTGACCGACGGCGGTGGCAGGCGCTCGCGGTCTGTCTCGTGGCGGGCTTCATGACGCTGCTCGACAGCTCGATCGTGAACGTCGCGCTGCCCTCGATGGAACGCGGCCTCGGCGCCGACGCGGCCGACGTGTCCTGGGTGGTGTCGGGCTACGCGCTCACCTTCGGCCTCGCCCTGGTCCCGGCGGGCCGGCTCGGTGACGTGCGCGGGCGGCGGGCGGCGTTCCTGTTCGGGCTCGCGCTGTTCACCCTCGCCTCGGTGGCGTGCGGGCTGGCGCCCAGTTCCGGCTGGCTGGTGGTGTTCCGGCTGGTGCAGGGCGCGGCCTCGGGCATCGTGGCGCCGCAGACGACGGGGCTGATCCAGCAGATGTTCCAGGGCGCCGAGCGGGCGCGCGCGTTCGGCATGCTGGGCAGCGTGGTCGGGATCTCCACGGCGGTCGGCCCCCCGGCGGGCGGCCTGCTGATCCAGGCGTTCGGCGTCGACGACGGCTGGCGCTGGGTGTTCTACGTCAACCTGCCCATCGGCGTGGCCGCGTTCTGCGCGGCCCTGCGGTTGCTGCCGCGCACCCCGGTCGCGGAGAAGCGGCGCGAGGGCGCGGACCTGACGGGCGTCCTGCTGCTCGGCGCGGGCATGCTGGCGCTGATGCTGCCCCTGGTGCAGGAGCAGCAGTGGACGGGCCGCGCGAAGTGGGCCCTGATGCCGGTGGCCGCGCTGCTGCTGGCGGCGTTCTGGCAGTGGGAGCGGCGCCAGGGCCGGCGCGGAAACGATCCGCTGGTCGACCTGGAGCTGTTCTCCCTGCGCTCCTTCACCCTGGGCGTGCTGCTGAACCTGGTGTACTTCGGCGGCTTCACCACGGTGTTCTTCGTGTACACGCTGTACTTGCAGAACGGCCTCGGCTACGGGGCGCTCGCGGCGGGGCTGGCCTCGCTGCCGTTCGCCATCGGTTCGGCGGCCGGGGCGGCGCTGGGCGGTCGGCTGGTGGTGCGGCACGGGCGGAAACTGGTGGTCGTCGGGCTGGTCGGGGTGGCGGTGGGCCTGCTCGCCGTGATCGGCGCCGTCCAGCTCGTCCAGGGGCCCGGCGCGGCGTGGGCGGCGGCGCTGCCGCTGCTGCTCGCGGGGGTGGGTTCCGGGGTGACGATCTCCCCCAACACCACGCTGACCCTGACCCGCGTCCCCGTACGCCGGGCCGGGGCGGCGGGCGGCATCCTGGTGACGGCCCAGCGCATCGGCTCGGCGGCCGGTATCGCGGCCGTGGGCGCGGTGTACTTCGCCCACCTGGCCAACCACGGCACCTCCACCCGGGCGCTGCAACTGGGCCTGCTCACGGCGGTCGGGATCATCCTGGTCGCGCTCGTGCTGGCCATCGCCGACCTGCGGGAACGCCAGGCGCACCCGGAGCCGCCGATGGGTGGGGGCCCGGCGCCGGAGCCGGTGGAACGCACGCCGTCGAAGGCGTGAGCGCCCGGCCTGCGGCTACTTGCGGCGCGGCTTCCCCGGACGGCCGCCGGAGCGCCCGCGCACGGGCCGCCCGGTGGGCTTGCCGCCCTTCTGCCGGGCGGCGCCCTGTGCGGGCTTCTTCTTCTCCTGCTTGGCCGCCGGGGGCGTCGCGCGGCCGCGGGTGCTGTTGACGGTGCGGCCGCGGACGATGCCGATGAAGTCGTCCACCCGGTCGGTGGTGGCCTCCTCGGGCCAGGCCAGGGCGATCTGGGACTGCGGGGCGTCGACGACCGTGCGGTAGGTGAGGTCCTTGCGGTGGTAGAGGCGCGCCAGCGACTGCGGGACGATCAGCAGGCCGACGTTGGCCGCGACCAACTCCAGGGCGTCCGGGGTGGTGGCGGGCCGCTCGAAGCCGGGTTCGCCGGGCGGGGCGTCCCAGTCGAAGACGTCGTCCAGCGGGTGGAAGAGCACCTCGTCGGCGAGGTCGGCGAGCGTGACCTCCTCGGCCGCGGTGATCACGTGGTCCTTGGGGACGACGACCACCGTGTCCTCGGTGTACAGCGGGATCGCGCTGAAGAAGTCGCGGTCGACGGGCAGCCGTACGAAGCCCGCGTCCGCCTCCCCCGCGCGCAGCAGGGCGTCCGCCTCGGCGGCGGGGACCTGGGTGAGGACGAGGGGGGTGCCGGGCAGGCGCTCGTTCCAGATCCGCACCCATTTGGCGGGCGTCACTCCGGGGACGTACGCGAGCCGGAACGACGGTGATTCTTCCGAGCCTGTCACCAGGCCAGGCTACCGGCCGTGGTCGGCTGCCACGCACACGGCCGATACCCTTGACCTCATGAGTTCGCAGCAGAGCCCCCAGACGATGAAGCCCGCCACCGCGGCGAAGAAGCTGGGTGTGTACCTCCCCGCCACGCCCGCCGCCTTCCAGGAGGGTGTGGTCTCGCGCGCCGAGCTGAACGAGCTCCAGACGAACCCGCCCGAGTGGCTGCGCGAGCTGCGTCAGAACGGTCCCCATCCCCGCCCGGTGGTCGCGGCCCGCCTCGGCGTCTCCATCGCGGGCCTGGCCCGCGGCGGCGTCACCGAGCCCCTGACCACCGCGCAGATCGAGGACCTCCGTGAGGAGAGCCCCGAGTGGCTGGAGAAGGAGCGCGCCACCCAGGCCGAGGTCCGCAAGGAGGCCGCGCGCATCAAGAAGCTGCAGGAGAAGAAGGAAGCCAAGGAGAGCTGACGCTCCCACACCGACGACGCGGCCGCGCCCCCGGGTGCGGCCGCGTCGTTTTATTGCGTCGACAATCCCCCGCCGCCCCGGCAGAGTGGCCGCCCGTGACGAGCAGCGAGCTGTGGGACCGTGCCAGTGCCGAGCGCTACGACGCCGAGGAGACGGAGATGTCCTCGGCGGCGGTGCTCGGGCCGACCCTCGATTTCCTCGCCGGGCTTGCCGGGGAGGGGCGGGCGCTGGAGTTCGCCGTCGGGACGGGGCGGGTGGCGGTGCCGTTGCGCGAGCGGGGGGTGCCGGTGGCGGGGATCGAGTACTCCGCGCACATGGCGGCGGTGCTGCGCCGAAAGGTGGACGAGGAGACCCTGCCGGTCACGCTGGGGGACATGGCCACGACGGTCGTGCCGGGCGAGTTCAGCCTGGTCTACCTCGTCTACAACACGATCTCCAATCTGCTCACACAGGACGAGCAGGTGGAGTGCTTCCGTAACGCCGCCCGGCATCTGGCGCCCGGTGGCCGGTTCGTCATCGAGCTGGGGGTGCCTCCGCTGCGGCTGCTTCCGCCCACACAGGTGGCGGTGCCGTTCGATGTGTCGGCGCACCACATCGGCTTCGACACCTTCGACCTGGTGGACCAGATCCTCGTCTCGCACCACCTCACACAGGACGGCGAGGACGGCCGGTACCGCCGCGGCGCGTCCCGCCACCGCTACGCCTGGCCGGCCGAGCTGGACCTGATGGCGCGCATCGCCGGCCTGGACCTGGAGCGACGGGTGGCGGACTGGTCCGGGACCCCGTTCACGGACGCCTCGACCAACCACATCTCGGTCTGGCGCAAGCCGCTCTGATCGGGCCACCGGTACTTCCCCACCGTGGTCCACTCCTGATAGACGCAGGAGGCATGACACGACTCTCCCGCGCCGCACGCGGTGTCATCACCGCCGTAGCCGCCCTGCTGACCGTCACCGCCGCCTCCGCCACGGCCCGTGCCACGCCCGAACACAAGGCGCCGAAGGACTTCGTGGCCCTGAGCACGGTGGACCCGACGATCATCCAGGAGATGCGCTACTTCACCCGGCACAACTTCGTCGGCGAGCGCATCGACGGCTACCGGCAGCCGGTCTGCATCCTCACCCGCCCGGCCGCCGAGGCCCTGCACCAGGCACAGCGCCAACTCCTGCGCCACGGTTACAGCCTGAAGGTGTACGACTGTTACCGGCCGCAGCGCGCCGTCGACCACTTCGTCCGCTGGGCCGAGGATCTGGACGACGAGACCATGAAGGCCGAGTTCTACCCGAAGGTCGACAAGACCCGGCTCTTCGCCGACGGCTACATCGCGGAGAAGTCGGGCCACAGCCGGGGCTCGACCATGGACCTGACGGTCGTCCGGCTTCCGGCGCGGCCGACCCGCCCGTACACTCCCGGCCGGCCCCTCGTCCCCTGTTACGCCCCCCAGCAGCAGCGTTTCCCCGACAACTCCCTGGACATGGGCACCGGCTTCGACTGCTTCGACCCGCTCGCCCACACCCTCAACCCGCGCATCCAGGGCCAACAGCGGGCCAACCGGCTGCTGTTGAAGGGCACTCTGGAGAAGCTCGGCTTCGTGAACCTGGCCGAGGAGTGGTGGCACTACACCTACCGGCCGGAGCCGTACCCGAACACGTACTTCGACTTCCCGGTGGCCTGGAAGTCGCTGTCGGCCAAACGCTGACCCTCCGCCGCCGCGAAACGGACCGACCGAGCCCCGGAGCGCGGCCCGTTTCGCGGCGGCGGACAATGGGCTCCACGGGAGACTTCAGTGAAGGGGAAGCGTGACCGAGACCAGCAGCACCCCGTCCACCGCCGGTGACGCGCACGAGGCGCCGCGCGGCCGACTGCAACGCCTGATGCGCTACCTCCCCCTGGTCGCCCCGGTCCTGCTGTGGGCCGTGCCGTGCGGGGTGCTTCTGTACACCGGCCAGCGCTGGCCGCTCCCGGTGACGCTGACCGGCACCGCGCTGTTCGTCCTCGGGCTGATCGGCATGCCGCTGGCGATGGCGCGCGGCCACGGCCGACGCCAGCAGGACTGGGCGGCGATCATCGGGGACACGCTGCTGGGGAGCGCGTGGGTGCTGTTCGTCTGGTCCGTCCTGCTCGGCATCCTGCTGCGGCTCGCCCTGACCGTGGCCGGGGTGGGTGACGGACAGGACCGGGCGCGCATCGTCACCTGGGCCGTCCTCGGGGTGACCGCCGCGCTGCTCGCCTGGGGGTACACCGAGGCCCGGCGCGTGCCGCGCGTACGCCGGCTCGACGTGGAACTCCCGCGCCTGGGCGCCGGGTTGGACGGCACCCGGGTCGTCCTGATCACCGACACCCACTACGGCCCGCTCGACCGCGCCCGCTGGTCGGAACGGGTCTGCGAGACGGTGAACACCCTGGAGGCCGACCTGGTCTGCCACACCGGCGACATCGCGGACGGCACGGCCGAACGCCGCCGCGCGCAGGCCGCCCCGCTGGGCACCGTGGAGGCGACTCGGGCCCGCGTCTACGTCACCGGCAACCACGAGTACTACAGCGAGGCCCAGGGCTGGGTCGACCTGATGGACGAGCTGGGCTGGGAGCCGCTGCGCAACCGCCATGTGCTGCTGGAGCGCGGCGGTGACACCCTCGTGGTGGCGGGCGTGGACGACGTGACGGCCGAGTCCTCCGGCCTGCCGGGCCACCGCGCGAACCTCGCCGACGCCCTCGACGGCGCCGATCCCGGCCTTCCCGTCCTTCTCCTCGCCCACCAGCCCAAGTTCATCGACCGCGCGGCGGCCCACGGCATCGACCTCCAGCTTTCCGGCCACACCCACGGCGGCCAGATCTGGCCCTTCCACCACCTGGTCCGCCTGGACCAGCCCGCCCTCGCCGGCCTCACCCACCACGGCCCCCGCACCCTGCTCTACACCAGCAGGGGAACGGGCTTCTGGGGGCCGCCGTTCCGGGTCTTCGCCCCGAGCGAGATCACGTTGCTCGTACTCCGCTCGGCGTCCTAGGGCGGGGGTCAGCCGGTTTTCGGCGGCTTCCGCGTGTCGAAGGCGAAGAGCGTGTTGTGCGCCGCGGCCCCGATCAGCGCACGTCCCGCGACGATGACGCGCGGACTCGCCCCCTGTTCACCGGTCAGGCCATCGGCCTGCGGCCCCGTCGTCCACAGGGGCGTGCCGTCGCGCGGCGACAGGGCGACGACCCGGCCGGTGGCCGAGCTGAAGTACAGCGCCCCGCCGCCCGCCACCGGACCCGACGCGCCCTCCACGTCCGTCTGACGCGACCACCGGCTCCGGCCGGTCGAGGGATCGATGGCCGTGACCAGGCCGGTCTGCCCGCTCACATAGACGGTGCCGTCCGCCATGCCCGGTGTCCCCGCGTACGTCCTGGCCAGCCGGGAGTACGTGACCTTGCGCGAGGCCGGGTCGACCCGCGCCACCCCGTCGTACCCGTCCCACGCGACTCCGTCCAAGCGCTCCCGGAGGAGTACGAGCCTGCCGCCCGCGACGTCCATCGGCACGGCGGGCCCGTCGACCGCGATGGGGCCGCCCAGCCTGCCCGAGGCCCGGTCGACCTCGTACAGGGTGGGGTGGAGCACCGCCACGGCATTGACCTCCTCGTCCGTCGCGCACATCGCGAAGAGCCGCGGGCCGGCCGGGACGGGAGCGCACTGCGCGCCGGCGGGGAACGGCGTCGCCCACAGGACCGCACCGCTGTGCGCGCTCCGGGCCTCCAAGCGGGAGTTGGCGCCGTCGACCATCACGACGGCGGAGCCGACCACGACGGCGTCCCGGGTCCGGCCGGTGACGGCCTGCGACTGCGCGCCTGACGGCGCGGACCACAGCTCCCGGCCCGTCCTGGCGTCGACGGCCACCACCTCGGTGAGAGGGGACTTGGGGTCGTCCTGCGCGGCGATGCGGTAGCCGAGGACCGTGTCGTCCGTCGCGCCCACCAGGTGCATGCCCTGGGCGGGGACACCCGGACTCTTCACCGTCCACACCCGCGAGCCGTCGCGGACCCGCAGACGGGCAGCGACGACACCACCGCCACCGCAGTACACCGCGTCGCCGCGCGCGACACAGCGCAGTTCGTCCGGGATGTCCTCGCGGCCGCCCAGCACGACCCCGCGCCAGGGCTTGAAACCGTCCGGAAGGGGGGCTCCCGCTGCCACGACGGCCTTGCCCTGGTCGCCGTCGCTCCCGGAGCGGACCGCGTCCAGCGCGGCGACGGCCCCGCCGATCGCCGCCACCGCGACGGCGGCCGCGAGCGCGGGCCGCCATCGCAGACGGCGACTGCTTGTCACGGCGGGACCGGCAGGGGTGTCCGGCGTCAGGGCGAGGTGCTGGGTGACCATGTCACCGGGCCGCCCCGAGCCGATTCCGTCCGCCTCGGTCCCGCCGAGGTCGACCGGCAGGTTCCGCAGCAGCACGAGGAGTTCGTCCGAAGAGGGGCGCTCCCCCGGCTCCTTGGCCAGGCAGGGCTCGACGACCGCGCGCAGCGCCTCCGGCACGGCCCCGAGCGACGGCTCCTCGTGCACCACCTGATACGCCATCAGGTAAGGGCTGTCGGCCCCGAAGGGCCCGCTGCCCGTCGCCGCGTACACCAGCAGGGTGCCCAGCGAGAAGACGTCCGACCGGGGCCCCACGTGGCGCGGTGACTGCAACTGCTCCGGCGACATGAACGGCGGCGTGCCGATGATCCGCCCGGTCATCGTGAGCGTCTCCTGGTCCGCGGCACGCGAGATGCCGAAGTCGATGACGCGCGGACCCTCGGGCGAGAGGACGACGTTGGAGGGCTTCAGGTCGCGGTGGACGACACCGGCCCGGTGGATGTCGCGCAGCGCCTCCGCCAGCCCGATGGCGAGGTTCCGCAGCTTCGCCCCGCTCAGTGGGCCCTCTGCCGCGCAGTGCTGGGCGAGCGTGCGCCCTTCGATGTAGGCCGTCGCCATCCACGGCTGCTCGGCCTCGGGATCGGCGTCGACCACGGCGGCGGTGAACGCACCGCTCACCCGCCGCGCGGCCGCCACCTCCTGCCGGAAGCGGGTCCGGAACTCGTCGTCCTCCGCGAAGTGGCGGTGGATCAGCTTGACGGCGACCGCCCGCCCCGAAGCCGTACGGGCCAGGTAGACCGTGCCCATGCCTCCCGAGCCGAGCCGCGCCTCCAGGGGATAACCGCCGATCTCGGCCGGATCACCCGCGCGCAGCGACACCGCTCCCGACTTCCCGCTCTCCACGTGCACCTCTGCCCCAGGACCTGCCCACCTGACCCGCCCAAGCTAACCGCACGGCAGTCGGGCACGGCGACACGGGTGGCTGGACCTGACGGTTCGTGTTGCCCAACTCCCGGCGGACGTCGCGGCTCCGGAGCGCGTCGGCGCCGTCGACGGGGAGCGCGGGGCGGGGGCGCCGGCCGGCGCTCCGCAGGGGTGGCCGAAGGAACGGCGAACGGCGAGGCCGTGGCTGCCGGCCGTGCCGACGTACTGGCCGAGGAGCGGGCGTCGGGGCGCGGACTCCCGGGAACCGGCTCGGTCCGGGTCGGCGGGGCCGTGGAGCTGCCCGCCGGGAGCGGAGCGAGGGGGACCCCCGGGGGACGGGGCCCTGCGACGCGCCGCGCAGGAAGGGTACGGCGAGCAGGGCGGCGACCGCGCAGCCCGCAGCGGCCACGACTGCGGTGCGCAGCATGCGGCGCCGGGCCGCGCCACGGCGGATCTCCGCGTACCGGCCGGGCGGAGGTGCGAGGTGTTCGCGCGGCAGCCGCACGGTGCCGTCCTGCGCCGGCCCGAGCCGCATGATCGGGGGTGTCGACGCCGATACCGGGAATCCGCAGTCGCACCGCGACCGAACGGCGTTGCGTGGCCGACGTCTTGGACGGATCTGCGGAGGGCCGGGGGTGTCAGATGCGTGCCGCCGGAGCGAGCGGCGGATGCCCCGTCGTGGCCGCCACAGCTCACTAGCAGCGCGCCCGCCGCCGCGGTGACGAACGTGCGCTTGGAGAGGCGGGGCACACCCCGGTCGCCCCTCGGCGTCGTACGAGGAAGACCGCCGCGACACCCACCGCGAGCGCGCCGGCTGAACTGCCGCCGATCAACCGCACTTCGCTCAGTTCCCTGCCTGTGCACCTGTGATGGGGGAGGAAGGCGGCACCATCTGCGTCGGCTGCCTCCGCGGGAGCCGCCGACGATCGTCGGCTGTCAGCCCGGCAGGGTCTCGCGCAGCAGTGCGGCGGCGCCGGGCCAGTCGATTCCGTCGAGCAGCGCGGGAACGTCGGCGCCGCAGTCGGCCAGCTTGGCGGCGAACTCATCGCCCGTGGGCGGCAGTTCCGGTGCTCCCGGTGGAACCGCGAGGGTCGCCCGCCGCTCCGTCCCGTCGGCCAGTGTGAGGGTGACCGTCGTCTCGCCGACGAGCAGACCGCTGCCGCCTGCCTGGGTATCGGTCCGGACGAGTCGTGTCAGGCGCTGAGCCTGCGCGCGCCGGACGCTGTCGTCGGTGAAGGACGCGAACCCGGGGTGCCCGTCGAGCAGAGCGGTGGCGACGGCGTACTCCAGGCTGAACTTGCCCTGGAGCCCGGTGGTCGGCTCGTGGTGGATCAGTGGGTGGACTGCGGCCGCGGGCGTGTGGACCGTGACGGACGCGATGTCCTCCGGATCGGGCGCACCCTCGGTGAGCAGTCGCCGCACGGCGCCGATGGGCCGCTGCATGGCGTAGCAGCAGGGGAAGATCTTCACCGCGAGCCCGCCGGGAACGGCTTCTGGGCCGGGCTCGCGCAGCAGCGCCGCCAGAGCCGTGGGATCACCTCCCACGAGCACCAACCAGGCGTCCAGCGCGGACGGGTCGGCCTGCGCCCCCGCGGCCGCGAGGCGTGCGGCCCGGACACCTGCCTCGGCGGCGAACCCGACCTGCAGGGATTTGGTGTCGGTGCCGAAGGCCCGCTGGACGCCTCCTGCGGCCGGGAGGGCCAGACACAGGGCTCGGGTGAGGCCGTCCGTATCCAGCCCGAGCGCCAGCCCGGCCCCGATGGCGGCGGCGGGGGCGCCGGCGGTGCAGGTGGCGTGCCAGCCCGCCGCGTAGTGGTTCCAGCCGAGCGCCGTGCCCAGCCGGGCCATGACACCCGCTGCCGCCAGATACGCGCGGGCGTCGCCGCCGGTGGCAAGGACGGCGGGGACGCAGACGACGCTGATGTGCGTCGTGGAGGGAAGGTGCAGGTCGTCGAAGTCCAGGACGTGGCCGACGGCCGCCCACCGGGCCGCGTCGGGCAGCCCCGCGGCCAGAGTGGCCATCGGCTGCGAACGCGCGGCCAGCGTGACGGCGAGCGTGTCCTTCAGTTGGCGTTCGGCCAGTGCCAGGTCGGCAGGCCCCGGCTGGAGCCCATGGGCCCAGGCGGCAAGCTCTTCGGCGAGATAGGGCACGGCGGACTCCCGGATTCCGTTCGAGCGCTCGACAAGTAATTGCCCGTCGAGCGCCGGCGACATCGCCCTTCTGGACAGAGCGGCACGCCACATCGTAACTTAACGATCGTTCGAATTCTTTGGAACTTGGAGCCCTCATGTCCGATGCGGTTCTGACGGACTTCACCGGCGGCGTCGCGGTGATCACGATCAACCGGCCGGAGGCACGCAACGCTCTCGACCGGGAGGTGGCGCTCGGCGTCGCTGCCGCCCTCGACGAGTTGGAGGCCCGCGACGACCTCGTCGTCGGGATCATCACGGGCGCGGGCGGCACCTTCTGCTCGGGCATGGACCTCAAGGCGTTCCTGCGCGGCGAGAGCCCGAGCATTCCCGGCCGGGGCCTGGTCGGGCTGACCCAGGCGCCGCCGTCCAAGCCGCTGATCGCCGCGGTCGAGGGCCACGCGCTGGCCGGCGGCTGCGAGATCGCGCTCGCCTGTGACCTCGTCGTCGCCGCCGGCACCGCTCGCTTCGGCATCCCCGAGGTCAAGCGGGGCCTGGTGGCAGCAGCGGGAGGGCTGTTGCGACTGCCACAGCGGATCCCTTACCAGGTGGCGCTCGAGTACGCGCTGACCGGCGAGTTCCTCGGCGCTCCGCGGGCCCACGAGTTGGGCCTGGTCAACCGTCTCACCGGCACCGGCGACGCGCTGGCCGGAGCCCGCGCGCTGGCCGACTCCATCGCCGCCAACGGGCCGCTCGCCGTCCGGGCGACCAAGCGGATCGTCGCCGAGGCCGCCTCCTGGCCGTCCGAGGAGGTCTGGGACCGCCAACGGGCCATCGCCGAAACGGTGTTCGCGTCCGAGGACGCGACGGAAGGCGCTCGCGCCTTCGCCGAGAAGCGCCGGGCCCGCTGGACCGGGCGATGAGCACGGCACGCGGTCCCCTGTCCGGCGTCCGCGTTCTGGAGCTCGGCGGCATCGGGCCGGCCCCGTTCTGCGGGATGCTGCTCGGTGATCTGGGCGCCGAGGTGATCCGCGTCGACCGGCCTGCCGACGCGGGGTCGGTGACCCGCCACCCCACGCTGCACCGCAACCGGAGCTCGATCGCGGTGGACCTGAAGAACCCGCAAGGGGCGGCCACTGTCCTCGCCCTCGCGAAAAGCGTCGACGCGGTGATCGAGGGGTTCCGCCCCGGGGTCACCGAGCGCCTGGGGCTCGGGCCACAGGACTTCCACTCGATCAACCCAGCACTGGTGTACGGCCGGATGACCGGCTGGGGTCAGGACGGACCGCTGGCCCGGGAACCCGGACACGACATCAACTACATCGCCCTGAGCGGAGCCCTGCACGCCGTCGGCCCGGCAGGGGGCGACCCGGTGCCGCCGGTCAATCTCGTCGGCGACTTCGGCGGCGGCGGCATGCTGCTGGCGCTGGGCGTCCTCGGCGCTCTGGTGCACGCACGGGCGACCGGAGCCGGCCAGGTCGTCGACGCCGCGATGACGGACGGCTCGGCACTCCTGCTCGCCATGACCTACGGGTTCCTCGGCCAGGGCCGCTGGCAGGACCGCCCCGGCGTCAACCTGCTCGACGGCGGCGCACCGTTCTACGGCGTGTACCGGTGCGCCGACGACCGGCACGTCGCCGTCGGCGCGATCGAGCCCCAGTTCTACGCCGCGCTGCTGCGGGGCCTCGGACTCGCCGAGGACCCGGACTTCAGCGAGCAGCACGACAGGTGCGCGTGGCCCGCCATGCGCAAGCGATTGGAGGCCACGTTCGCCACCCGGACCCGCGACGAGTGGGCCCATGCCTTCGACGGTCAGGGCGCCTGTGTCACCCCGGTGCTGTCGCTCACGGAGGCACCGGACCATCCGCACAACCAGGCCCGGCGCACCTACACCACCGACATCGACGGCTCGGTCCAGCCCGCACCCGCGCCCCGCTACAGCCGAACTCCCCTGGCGACGCCGAAGGCCGCGCCGCTGATCGGCGCCGACACCCGCGCGACGCTGCTTCGCCACGGCTTCCACGATGACGACGTCGACGCACTCATCCGTCTCGGCGTCCTGGCCTGACCCCCGACCCTCCCCCGACGACCGACGAATGTGAGGACGCCGTGCTGCGCACCGTCTACAACGAGGACCACGAGGCATTCCGGGCTACCGTCCGGGACTTCATCGAGAAGGAGGTCGTCCCGGTTTTCCACGAGTGGGAGCAGCTCGGCCACCCTCCGCGCGACTTCTACCGCAGGCTCGGCGATCTCGGCGTGCTGGGCATCGAGGTGCCCGAGGAGTTCGGCGGGGCCGGCGAGACCAGCTACAAGTTCCAGGCCGTGGTGATGGAGGAGCTGGCCCGCGCGGCCGTGTCCTTCGGCAACTACTCCGTCCACGCCAACCTGATCCTCCCGTACCTGATGAGCTACGCGAACGAGGAACAGCGGCGCCGCTGGCTCCCCGGTTTCGCCAGCGGGGACATCATGACGGCCATCGCGATGACCGAGCCGGGCACCGGTTCGGACCTCGCTGGCATGACGACCCGCGCGGAACTGTCCTCGGGCGGCAGCCACTACGTGCTCAACGGCGCGAAGACCTTCATCACCGGCGGGGCGCTGGCCGACCTGGTGCTGGTGGTGTGCCGCACCTCGCCGGCCACCCCGGAGGACCGGCGGGCCGGGCTGTCGATCCTGTGCGTGGAGTCGGCGTCGCCCGGCTTCGAGGTGGGCCGCGAGCTGCAGAAGATCGGCCTGAAGACCTCCGACACGGCCGAGCTGTCCTTCACCGACGTCAAGGTGCCGGTGGAGAACCTCCTCGGTGAGGAGGGCGAGGGCTTCTCCTACCTGTCGCACAACCTGGCGCGCGAGCGCCTGACCATCGCCATCGGTGTGACCGCGGCCGCGGCCGCCGCGGTCCGGTTCGCGACCGACTACGTGAAGCAGCGCACGGTCTTCGGTAAACCGGTGGCCTCCTTTCAGAACACCAAGTTCGTGCTGGCCGAGTGCGCCGCGGAGCTGGAGGCGGCGCAGGTCCTGGTCGACCGGGCGCTGGAGCTGCACGACGCCGGGCAGTTGGCCATCGCCGACGCCGCCAAGGCAAAGCTCTTCTGCACCGAGACCGCGGGCCGGATCATCGACAAGTGCCTGCAGTTGCACGGCGGATACGGCTACATCACCGAGTATCCGATCGCCCGCCTGTACGCCGACACCCGGGTCTCGCGGATCTACGGCGGCACGAGCGAGGTGATGAAAACGATCATCGCGAAGGACCTCGGCCTGTAGACACGAGTCAGGCAACCAGACACGAGTCAGGTAACTTTTCGATCGTTCGTTCAGTTTGAAGAGGCGCGCAGCCACGGCTGCCGCCGCGTGTGCATCGTCCGCCCGCCGCATGCCCCTGCCCTCGACGAGGAGCCCCAGGTGTCCGAGACCGCCCCGCCCTACGCGCAGATCGCCTATTCCGTGGCCGACCGGATCGCGACGCTCACACTGAACCGGCCCGCCGCCCGCAACGGTTACACCCGACAGATGGCCGACGAGCTCGCGCACGCCCTGCGCCTCGCGAACGCCGACGCCGAGGTGCGCGTCGTGGTGCTGACGGGTGCCGGGGACGTGTTCTGTGTCGGCGCCGACCTGGGCGGCGGGCCGGGCCAGGGCAGAGGTTTCCGCACCGACACGGACGAGGAGACCCTGTCCGCCGTCGCGAACGGCACCTATCAGGAGCCGGCCGGCCGCGTCACCCGGGAACTGTTCGCGCTCGACAAGCCGGTCATCGCCGCCGTGCGAGGCGCGGCGGTCGGGGTCGGCTCGACGATGTTGCTGCCGTGCGACTACCGGCTGGCCGCCCATGGCACCAAGTTCGGCTTCCCCTTCACGCGGCGCGGCATCGTGGCCGAGGGGGGCTCCGCCTGGTTCCTGCCACGCCTGGTGGGGATGGGCCGCGCGATGGACTGGCTGGTCTCCGGACGCACCGTCAGCGCCGATGAGGCGCTGGCCTCGGGGCTGGTCCACAGCCTCCACGAGCCGGAGCGACTCCTGGACGCCGCCTACGCCCTGGCAGCGGAGCTGGTCTCTCGCACGGCGCCCGTCGCGGTGGCGATCACCCGGCAGCTCGTACTGCGGATGGCCTTCGCCGAGTCGCCCGAGCAGGTCCACCGACTCGACTCGCGCCTGGTCTTCGACCTGGTGCGGGGCAAGGACGCGGGGGAAGGCGTGCGCTCGTTCTTCGAGCGACGCGAGCCCGACTTCCCCGGCCAGGTGCCGCACGACCTGCCCGACTACCTGCCCTGGCGGGACTGACGCCGAAGGCGGCACCCGCAGGCGATCAGGACAGCGCGGAGCGCAGATCCCTCTTGAGGATCTTGCCGCTGGGCGTGTGGGGAAGCTCGTCGGCGAAGACGACGCGGCGCGGCTTCTTGTAGGAGGCGATCTTCCCCCTGGTGAAGTCGATCAGTTGCTCCTCCGTCGGCGCGGGAACCCCCTGCCGCCGCACGACGACCGCGGTGACCTGCTCGCCCCATTTGTCGTGCGGCAGGCCGATCACGGCCACGTCGGCCACGGCCGGGTGCTCGGCGAGGACGGACTCGACCTCGATCGGGTAGACGTTCTCGCCACCCGTGATGATCACGTCCTTGATCCGGTCGGTGATGTAGAGGAAGCCGTCCTCGTCGAGGTAGCCCGCGTCACCCGTGTGCAGCCAGCCCTGCGCGTCGAGAAGCGCGGCACTCTCCTCGGGCCGGTTCCAGTAGCCGGTCGTGTTGTGCCGTGAGCGGGTCCGGATCTCCCCCACCTCGCGCGGCGGGAGCGGCTCGCCCGTGGCCGGGTCGGCGATGACCAGGTAGACGCCCGGCATCGCACGGCCGGCCGACCGCAGCAGGTGCCGGCGCGGCCCGTCCGGGTCGTGCTCCTCGGGCCGCAGGAAGGTGATGGAGCCGGCGGTCTCGGTCAGGCCGTACCTCTGCACGAAGTCGCAGCCGAACACCGCCATGGCCCGCCGCAGTTGGGGCGGGGTGATCGGGGAGGCGCCATAGACGACGGTCTTCATACGGGAGAAGTCGCGGTCGTGGATGTCGGGCAGCCCGGTCATCATCTGGAGCATCGCCGGGACGAAGAAGGCGTGGGTCACCCCGAGGCTCTCCATCAGTTCGGCCAGAGCGGGCGGGCGGAACTCCGCGAGCATCCTCGTGTGGGCGCCGGCGCTCAGGGCCGAGCCCAGCCAGCCCGTGCCCGCCACATGAAACATCGGCAGGCAGTTGATCGTGACCGACTCCTCGTCCCAGCCGTGGACGGCGCTGATGTCCGCCGAGGTCCAGAAGCTGCCGTGGCTGACCAGCACACCCTTGGGCACGCCGGTGGTACCGGAGGTGTAGAGCTGCAGGAAGACCGCCTCCGGGTCGGTGCCGTGGCCCGGGTCGTCGTCGGGTGCCTGAACGAGCCAGGTCTCGTAGTCGAGCAGGTCTGCGGCAGCGTCGATGTGCTCCCCGGGGGCCTCGCCGACGGCGACCAGGACGAGCTCCGGCATCGCGTCGCGCACCTGCCGTGCCAGCGGCAGGAACCGGGGTTCGGTCACCAGGACCTTGAGCTGTGCGTCCCTTGCGACGGCGGCCAGTTCGGGGGCGGCCAGGCGCCAGTTGAGCGGCACCGCGACCTGGCCGGACTTGGCGGCGGCGATCAGCAACTCGGCGGATTCGGGGCGGGCGGTGAGCAGAGAGCCGATACGGGCCCCGGCCGGTGCCGCGCCCAGCAGCGCGCGGGCCAGGCGGTTGGTGCGGCTGTCGAGCTCGGCGTAGTCGAGGACGCGTCCCTCGGTGCTGAGGGCGGGGCGGTGTCCGCGCTCACGGGCGTGCAGGCGGACCATTTCGGGAAGGTGGCGGCCCATGGGGCTCCCTCGTTCGTCGTGGGCGGGGAGGAGCGGCTGAGCGGGTGATCCCGCGCGCCGGGCGCACCCACGTGCGGTGCGCCCGGCGCGCGTGCGCGGACCCATGACGGGTCCGGTGACCGCGCGGTGTCAGCCGCGCGGGCCGCCGGCGACGTAGAGGACCTGTCCGGTGACGAACCGGGCCTCGCCGCGCACGAAGTAGGAGACGGCGGCGGCGATGTCCTCCGGCGCCCCGACGCTGCGGGTGGCGGCGCGCTCGGCGGCTGCCTTCTTGAAGTCCTCGAAGGAGAGGCCGACACGCTCGGCGGTGGCGGCGGTCATCTCCGTGACGATGAATCCGGGCGCGATGGCGTTGACGGTGACACCGAACGGGCCGAGTTCGATGGCGAGGGTCTTGGTGAAGCCCTGCATGCCGGCCTTGGCGGCGGAGTAGTTGGCCTGCCCGCGGTTGCCGAGGGCCGCGGTGGAGGAGAGGTTGACGATGCGTCCCCACTTGGCGGCGGTCATGTTCTTCTGCACCTCGCGGCTCATCAGGAAGGCGCCGCGCAGATGGACTCCGAGGACGGCGTCCCAGTCCTGCTCGGTCATCTTGAAAAGGAGGTTGTCGCGGGTGATCCCGGCGTTGTTGACCAGCACGGTCGGGGCGCCGAGCTCGGCTACCACGCCGTCGACGGCGGCGGCGACCTTGCCCGCGTCGGCGACGTCCACGGAGAGGGCGACGGCGCGGCCACCGTCCTTCTCGATCGCGGCGACGGTTTCGGCGCAGGCGTCGGCGTCCAGGTCGAGTACGGCGACCGCGAAGCCGTCGCCGGCCAGACGCCGCGCGGTGGCGGCGCCGATGCCGCGCGCGGCTCCGGTGACGATGGCGACGCGCGGGGAAGTGCTGCTGTCGGACACGGGAGACTCCAGACGGGCTACGAGGGGGAGGTGTTCAGGCGTAGAGGCGTACGACGGTCTCGGCGACGCAGGCGGGTTTGGCCGAGCCCTCGATCTCGATGGTCACGGTGGTGGTGATCTGGAAGCCGCCCGCGACCTCCTCGGCCGCGGTGACGGCGACGGTCGGCCGGGTCCGGGCGCCGACCCGCACGGGCGAGGGGAAACGCACCTTGTTCAGGCCGTAGTTGACGCCCATCCGGACGCCCTCGACGCGGTAGACGTCGCGGGTGAGCGCCGGGATCAGCGACAGGGTGAGGTAGCCGTGGGCGATGGTCGCGCCGAAGGGTCCGTCCGCGGCACGCTCGACGTCGACGTGGATCCACTGGTGGTCGCCGGTGGCGTCGGCGAACAGATCGACCCGCTTCTGGTCGATCTCGGTCCACTCGCCGGTCCCGATCGTGGTGCCGACGGCGGAGGCGAGTTCGGCGGGCGAGCCGAAGGTCCTCACGGTCTTCCTTCCCTGGATGCGAAGACGACCGAGCCGCTGCAGCCGGGTGCACGTCCCGGCGTACCGGCCTGCAGTTGGACGGTGTCGTCGTGCGGGGTGCCCGCGACGAGTACGGGGGCGGGCGCGAACTGGGGGCTGCGCAGCCGGTAGCTGAACGAGGCGACGGACCGGTGGGAAGCGAAGCGGCGCACCACCTCCAGCAGGGAGAGCGCGAGCAGCGGGCCGTGGACCACGAGGCCGGGGTAGCCCTCGACGCGGGTGGTGTAGTCGCGGTCGTAGTGGATGCGGTGGGCGTTGTAGGTGAGCGCGCTGAACCGGAACAGCAGCGTCGGTTCGGGCGCGAGCGTGAAGCTCCACGGCTGGGCCGCCGGCTCGGGAGCGGGTGCCTCGGTCTCTGCCGCGACGGCAGGACGGGCGGGTGCGTCGGCCTGCTTGTAGATGTCGGCCTGCTTGTACACGAGGTCCTGCTCCTCGACCGTGCGGATCTGTTCGTCGACCGTGTAGGTGTGGCGGACCGTCACCAGCAGCAGCCAGCCGCTGCCGCCTCGGGTGACACGGACCCGGGTCACCTCCGAGCGGCGGGTGAGCCGGTCCCCGACGCGGATCGGCGCGCGGAACTCCAGGCGTCCGCCGCCGAACATGCGACGTCGCTCGGGAAGCGGCGGCACGAAGAGACCGTCGCGGGGGTGGCCGTCCTCGCCGAGCTCGGCCTGGGCGGGCTGGTCGAGCAGGTAGAGCCAGTGCCACAGCGGCGGCAGCGGATCGCCGACCGCGCCGGCGGGCGGCTCCTGGTCGAACAGGCCCGCGAGGGCCGGCACAGGCGCGCTGGTGACGAGGCCGGTCACCTCGACCGGTTCCGGTCGCCAGTGCTCGGCGAGGTCGGCGAAGAGGGCGGGGGGCTGCTCGCGCGGGTCCAGGGCGCTCATCCGAGGGCCTGCGCGGTGCCGAGCAGTGCGGTGGCCTGGCTGGACAGTACGCCGCCGTTTCCGTTGACGAGCGCGACCTGGACGTCACGCTGCTGGCGCGCGCCCGCCTCGCCGCGCAGTTGCCGGACCGCCTCGATGACGAGGAAGATCCCGTACATGCCCGGGTGGCAGTAGGCCAGGCCGCCGCCGTTGGTGTTGACCGGAAGTTCGCCGCCGGGGGCGATCCGCCCGCCGGAGACGAACGCGCCACCGTCGCCCTTGGCGCAGAACCCGAGGTCCTCCAGGAACAGGATCGGGTTGACCGTGAACGCGTCGTAGAGCTGGACCACGTCCACGTCGGCGGGCTTGAGCCCGGCCATCTCGAACGCCCGGCCGCCGGATTCGACCGCCGCGGTGGTGGTGAGGTCGGGCATCTGCGACATCGAGCGGTGCCAGTGCGCCTCGCCCGCGCCCAGCAGGTACGCGGGGTCGCCTCGCAGCTCGCGGGCCCGCTCGGCGCTGGTGAGGATCACCGATCCGCCACCGTCGGTGACCAGACAGCAGTCCTTCGAGGTGAGCGGGTGGCTGATCATCCGCGAGGAGAGGACCTCCTCCACCGTCAGCGGGCCGCGGCCGTAGGTGAACGCGGCGGGGTTGAGCTGCGCCCAGGCACGCGCGGCGACGGCGACCTCGGCGAGCTGCTCGCGGATGGTGCCGTACTCGTGCATGTGACGGGAGGCCGCGAGCGCGTACATGGAGACGGGGTAGCGCGGTTTGTAGGCCTCTTCCCATGGCAGGAGCTTGGTCGGCGAGACGAGGCGTCCGCCGTCGGAGCGCTGGGTGGAGCCGTAGGCGATGAGCGCGGTCGTGCACAGGCCGGCCTCGATGGCGGCGGCGGCGTGCAGCAGGTGGGAGACGAACGAGGAGCCGCCCATGTTGGAGGAGTCGCTGTAGCGGGGGCGGATGCCGAGGTACTCGGCGACGTCCAGGGTCGCGAAGGGCAGGTAGGAGGAGGCGCAGAAGAAGCCGTCGATCTCGGACTTGGCGACGCCGGCGTCCTTCAGGGCCCGGGTGGCGGCCTGGCCGATCAGGTCGAAGTGGGTGAGCCCCGGGGCGACCTGCCCGAGGTCGGACTCGGCGACGCCGACGACGGCCGACCTGCCGCGCAGGCTGCGGTCGGTCATCGGCCGGTCTCCTCATCGCTGTCGGCGTACTCGGGGTGGAAGACGGCGAGCGGCGCTCCGTCCTCCTGGACGACCGTCAGGCGGACCCGGGCCCCGATGGCGACGCGCTCGGGCGCGACGCCCTCGACGCGGGTCATCATCCGGAAGCCCTCGTCGAGGTCGACGAGCGCGACGTTGTACGGTTCGCGGCCGCGGGCGTGCAGGACGGTGGTGGCGTAGACGGTGCCGCGCCCGGCGCTGGTGTGCCAGGTGAGCTTCTCGCCGCCGCAGACGGGGCACAGCACGCGGGGGTGGAAGACGGGGCGGTCGCAGTCGGCGCACTGCTGGAAGCGCAGTTCGCCCGCCGCGAGGCCGTCGGCGTAGCCAAGGGCGGGGGCGGTCATCGGCGACCCCTGCCGTCGGCGGGGTTGCGGGCGATGTGCTGCTTGGCGATGACGTTGCGCTGGATCTCGTTGGTGCCCTCCCCGACGATCATCAGGGGGGCGTCGCGGAAGTAGCGCTCGACGTCGAACTCGGTCGAGTAGCCGTAACCGCCGTGGATGCGCACCGCGTTGAGGGCGATCTCCATGCAGACCTCGGAGGCGAACAGCTTCGCCATCCCGGCCTCCATGTCGGCGCGCTCCCCCGCGTCGACGCGCGCGGCGGCGTCGAGGGTGAGCAGGCGGGCGGCCCGGAGCTTGGTGGCGCCGTCGGCCAGGTAGCCGCCGATGGCCTGGTGCTGCCAGATCGGCTGCCCGAAGGTGTGACGCTCCTGGGCGTAGCGGGTGGCGTCGTCCAGGGCGGCCTGGGCGACGCCCAGGGCGCGGGAGGCGACCTGGATGCGGCCGATCTCCAGGCCGCGCATCATCTGCGCGAAGCCCAGACCGGAGGCGCCGCCGAGAACGGCGGTCTCGGGGACGCGGACCTGGTCGAAGACGACCTCGCAGCTCTCGACGCCCTTGTAGCCGAGCTTGGGCAGGTCCTTGGAGACCTGGTAGCCGGCGTCCTGCTCGACCAGCAGGATGGAGTAGCCCTTGTTCTGTCTCGGCTCGGTGCGGCACAGCAGGGCGATGAGCCCGGCGCGGCGGGAGTTGGTGATCCAGGTCTTGGTGCCGTCGATGGTCCAACCGCCGTCGGCCAGGACCGCCTTGGTACGCATGGCCTGGAGGTCGGAGCCGCCGCCGGGCTCGGTCAGGGCCATGGTGGCGCGCAGTTCCCCGGTCGCGAGGCGGGGCAGGTAGGCGGCCCGCTGCTCGGGGGTGCCGAAGGTGCGGATCAGGTAGGTGACCACCGAGTGGCCGCCCATGGCACCGGACAGGGACATCCAGCCGCGGGCCAGTTCCTGGGCCACCAGGGCGAAGCAGCCGGTGGAGACGTCGACGCCGCCGTGTTCGGCCGGGGCGAGCAGGCCGAACACACCGAGCCTTTTCATCTGCTCGATCAGTCGCTCGGGGTAGGCGTTGGCGTGCTCCAACTCCTGGGCCACGGGCCGGACCTCGCGATCGACGAAGTCGGCGACGACCTCGACGATCTCTCGCTCGTCGTCGGACAGGCGGGCGCTGACGGGGATTTCGGTCATGCTCATCGGACACCGTCCTTGATCAGGGACCGGCCGATGATCAGCTTCTGGATCTCGCTGGTGCCCTCGTAGATACGGAAGAGGCGGGCGTCGCGGTACATGCGCTCGACGGGGACCTCGCGCATGTAGCCCATGCCGCCGTGGATCTGCACGGCCAGGTCGGCGGCGCGGCCGACCATCTCGGAGCAGAAGAGCTTGGCGGCGGACGGCCCGACCTTGCGGTCCTCGCCGCTGTCGTAGGCGCGGGCGGCCTCCAGGACCATGGCGCGTCCGGCGTACAGGCCGGTCTGCATCTCCGCGAGCATGGCCTGGACGAGCTGGAACTCGCCGATCGGGGTGCCGCCCTGGCGGTTGGTCCGCGCGTGGGCGACGGATTCGGCCAGCAGGCGCTGGGCCATGCCCACGCACAGCGCGGCGATGTGGACCCGCCCGCGGACCAGGGACTTCATGGCCTCGGAGAACCCGGCGCCTTCGCGTCCGCCGACGAGCGCGCTCGCCTCGACCCTCACCTGGTCGAAGAAGACCTCGGCGGTCCAGGCGCCGGCCTGGCCCATCTTGTGGTCCTTGGGGCCGACGGTCACGCCGGACAGCTTCGCGTCGACCAGGAAGACGGAGATCCCCTTCGCGCCTCGGGACTCCGCGCCGGTCCGGGCGAAGACGACGAACAGGTCCGCCAGCGGCGCATTGGTGATGAACCGCTTGGCGCCGTCGATCACCCAGCCGTCGCCGTCGCGGACGGCCCGGGTGGTCAGGCCCGAGGGGTCGGAGCCGGCCTCGGCCTCGGTGAGCGCGAAGGACGCCACCTGGCCGGCGACCAGGCGCGGCAGCCACTCCTGCTGCTGCTCCTCGGTGCCCGCGCTGACCAGCACCTTGCCGGCGATGCCGTTGTTGGTGCCGAACATGGAGCGGAACGCGGGCGTGGTCCAGCCGAACTCGAAGGCCAGTCGCACGTCCTCGGTGAGGGTGGCCCCGAGGCCGCCGAACTCCTCGGGGAGGGTGTACCCGAACAGGCCCATGTCGACGGCCTTGCGCCGGATGTCAGGCGGGATCGCGTCGGTCTGCTGTATCTCGTCCTCGCGCGGGACGACGTACTCGCGCACGAAGCGGCGGACGGCGTCGAGCACGTCCTTGAACTCGGCTGCTTCCATGGGCCTTTCTCCGGGTGGGCTGGGTGGCGGTCGGTCGCGGGTGGGGGGGAAGCGTCCGTCAGATCAGTTCGAGAACGGTGGCGTTGGCCATCCCACCGCCCTCGCACATGGCCTGCAGGCCGTAGCGGATGCCCTGGTCGCGCATGTGGTGGACGAGGGTGGTCATGAGGCGGGCGCCCGAGCCTCCGAGGGGGTGGCCGAGCGCCATCGCGCCGCCGTTGGGGTTGAGGCGCTCGTAGTCGGCGCCGGTGGCGCGCTGCCAGCCGAGCGAGACGGAGGCGAAGGCCTCGTTGATCTCGAAAGCGCCGATCTGGTCGATCGTCAGCCCCGCGCGCTTGAGCGCCTTCTCGGTGGCGGGGATCGGGCCCTTGAGCATGGTGATCGGGTCGACGCCGGTGACCACCCCGGTGTGGAAGCGGGCGATCGGGGCCCAGCCGTTGGCGGCGGCGATCTCGCTGGTCGTGATGAGCAGTGCGGCGGCGCCGTCGGAGATCTGGGAGGCGTTGCCCGCCGAGATGACGCCGTCCTCCTTGAACGGCGTCTTCAGCGCCCCGAGTTGCTCCAGAGTGCCGCCGCGGCGGACGCCCTCGTCCGTGTCGGCGATCGTGCCGTCGTCGCGGGTGACCGGGGCGATCTGGCCCTTGAAGCGGCCCTCGTCGATCGCGTGGGCGGCGCGGGCATGGGAGTCGAGGGCGTGCTGGTCCAGGTCGGTGCGGCTCAGTCCGAACTCGGCGGCGATCATCTCGGCGCCGATGCCCTGGTTGAAGCGGTAGTTGTCGTAACGGGCGGCGACGAGCGGACCGTAGGGCTCGCCGAACGCTCCGCCGGCGCGGGTCGCGCCCATCGGGACCCGGCTCATCGACTCCACGCCGCCGGCGACGGCGATGTCGTACTGGCCCGCGATGACGGCGGCGGCGACCTGGTGGACGGCCTGCTGCGAGGAGCCGCACTGGCGGTCGACGGTCAGACCCGGTACGTGCTCGGGCCAGCCGGCGGCGAGGACGGAGTAGCGGCCGATGCTGCCGGCCTGCTCGCCGACCTGGGAGACGCAGCCCCACACGACGTCGTCGACGGTGGCCGGGTCGAGCGCGTTGCGGCTGGCCAGCGCCCTGAGGATGTGGGCGGACAGGTCGGTGGGATGGATCGAGGAGAGGGCGCCGCCGGGCTTGCCCTTCCCGACCGGGGTGCGCACGGCGTCGACGATCACTGCGTCACGCATGAGGGGCTGCTCCTTCGAAGAGTGGTCGGTGCCGGTGTCCTGCCGACGGGCTACTTGGGCGCCATCCGGATCGCGCCGTCCAGACGGATGACCTCGCCGTTCAGGTAGTCGTTGGCGACGATCGCGGCGACGAGCCCGGCGTACTCGGACGGACGGCCGAGCCGGGCCGGGTGCGGGACCTGCTTGCCGAGCGAGTCGCGGGCCTCCTGCGGGAGGCGCCCGAGCAAGGGGGTGTCGAAGAGGCCCGGGGCGATGGTCAGCACGCGGACGCCGATGCCGGCGAGGTCGCGGGCGATGGGGAGGGTCATGCCGACGAGGCCGCCCTTGGACGCGGAGTAGGCGCACTGGCCGATCTGGCCGTCGAAGGCGGCGACCGAGGCGGTGTTGACGATGACGCCGCGCTGTCCGTCGACCGGCTCGTTGCGGGCCATCTCGGCGGCGGCCAGGCGCAGCACGTTGAAGCTGCCGATCAGGTTGATCTCGACGACGCGGCGGAAGTCCTCCAGCGGATAGGCCGAGCCGTCGCGGGCCACGGTACGGCCGGCCTTGCCGAGCCCCGCACAGTTGACCGTCACGCGCAGCGGCCCGAGTGCGGCCGCGGTGGCGACCGCGTGGGCGGCGTCCTCCTCGCTGCGCACGTCGCCGGCCACGAAGCGGACCTGGACGCCGGTGCCCTCGGGAGCCTGGGCGGCGAGTTCCTTCGCGGTCTCCTCTCCCGCGGAGGTCGGCAGGTCGAGCAGGACGACGTGGGCGCCGTCCGCGACCAGTCGCGCGGCGGTGGCCCGGCCCAGCCCGGAGGCTCCCCCGGTGACGATGGCTGAGGCTCCGCTGATCTGCATGCTGTCGGCTCCCTGTTCCAGAACGAGACGGTCGACACGGCCGGGATGTGGCCGCCGACTCAATCTATTCGAACGATCGATAAGTTACGCTCGGCTGACAAGGCTGTCCAGGTCGTCGGCGCTTCGCCGCGGCGTGAGGTGTTTCACCCCGGCCCCCCTCCTCAAGGTCCCCGTGCCCCTCCCCGGAAGGCTCTCGTCATGTCGACCCCTCGCTCCCTGAAAGGGCGCACCGTGCTGATGTCCGGCGGCAGCCGGGGCATCGGCCTCGCCATCGCCCTGCGCGCCGCCGCCGACGGCGCGAACATCGTGCTGCTCGCCAAGACCGACACCCCCGACCCACGCCTTCCCGGCACGATCCACACCGCCGCGCAGGCGATCCGCGACGCGGGCGGCCAGGTGCTGGCCCACGTCGGCGACGTCCGCGACGAGCATCACGTCCGCGCGGCCGTCGCCGCCGCGGTGGAGCGGTTCGGCGGCATCGACGTGCTGGTCAACAACGCGTCCGCGATCACCCTGCAGAACCCGGGCGAACTCCCGCTCAAGCGCTACGACCTGATGATGGACGTCAACGCGCGAGGCACGTTCACGCTGACCTCGCACGCGCTTCCGCACCTGCTGCGCTCCGGCGACGCGCACGTGCTCACCCTGTCGCCGCCGCTCTCCGCCGACCGGCGCTGGCTGCGCGCACACGCCCCGTACACCGTCAGCAAGTTCGCGATGACGATGATCACCCTCGGTGTCGCCGAGGAACACCGTGGCACCTCCCTGGCGGCCAACTGCCTGTGGCCGCGCACGGTCGTCGCCACCGCGGCGAGCGCGCTGACGCGCGGGGAGGAGGCTGTGCGCCGGGTCAGCCGGACGCCGCAGATCATGGCCGACGCCGCCTGGGAGGTGCTCACCAGACCGGCTGCCGACTGCACCGGGAACACCTTCGTGGACGAGGAGGTGCTCCGCGAGGCCGGCGTCACCGACTTCGCTCGCTACCGGGCCGATCCCGCCGGTTCCGAGCCGCTGGCCGTGGACATCTTCCTGGACTGATCACGCGGCGGGCGCGGCGCCCGGACGGGGAACCGTCAGGGCGCCGCGCCCGTCGTGTCACCGCACCGGCAGCCCGAGGGCGGCGAGGGCGCGCAGGTAGACCGGGCGGTCGACCATGACGCCGTCCAGGCCCACGGAGCCGAGTCCGCCGCGCTCCCCCTCCTCGAAGGCGTCCACGACGCGCCGGGACCACTCCCGCTCGGCCGCGCCCGCGGTGAATGCCTCGTTCGCCAGCGGGACCTGGTCGGGGTGGATGCAGAACTTGCCGTGGAAGCCGAGGGTGCGCGCCCACCGCGCCTGGGCCGTGAACAGCTCCAGGTCGCGGTAGTCGGCCTCGGGTCCGTCCATGGCGCCGATCCCGGCCGCCGCGGCCGCGGTGGCGATCCGGGCCCGCGGGTGGGCCAACTCCTCGGCCTTTCTCGTGCGCTGGACGCCGAGCGCGGCGGTGTAGTCCTCCGCCCCGAGCGCGACGCCCGCCAGGCGCGGTGTGGCGGCGCAGATCTCCTCGACCCGGGTGAGCGCGGCCGGAGACTCGATCCAGGCCATGAGCCGGACGCGGCCGGAGGGCAGGCCGCGTTGGCGCTCCAGCAGGGTCAGGTAGTGGTCGACGGTGAGCAGGACGTCCGGGCTGTCGGCCTTGGGAAGGTGCACGCCGTCGAGTCCGGCTCGGACGACGGCATCGAGGTCGTCCTCCAGCAAGCCGCTGTCGAGGGCGTTGGGCCGGACCCAGACCTGACGGCCGGTACGCGCGAGTTCGGGGACGCGGCTCGCCACCAGGACGCGGGCGGCGGACTTCTCCGTGTCGGGGACGGAGTCCTCCAGATCCAGCAGCAGCGCGTCGGCCGGGCTGTCGGCCGCCTTGTCGAGGAAGCGCTCGCGGTTCCCGGGGACGGACAGCATGGAGCGCAGGCGCGTCGTCGGCGTCACTCCTCCCCCTGCCCGGCTGCGAACTCGGCGCGGATCGCCGCCGTATGCTCGCCGAGCGCCGGCACCGCCCCCATGGCCGCGTCGCGGTCGCGGAAGGTGACGGGAGGCAGCAGCCCGCGCAGTGGGCCGACGGGGGTGTCCACACTGCGCCACCGGTCCCGGGCGGCCAACTGGGGGTGGTCGATGAACTCGGCCATGGTGCGCAGCCTCGCGTTGGCGATACCGGCGGCCTCCAGCCGCTCCAGCGCCTGTTCGGTGGTCAGCCGGGAGAAGTGCTCTTCCAGGACGGCGGTGAGCTCGGCGTCGTGGGCGAACCTGGTGGGGTTGTCGGCGAAGCGCGGGTCGCGGATCAGGTCGGGCCGCTCCAGGACCTGCTCGCACAGGGCGACCCAGTCGCGGTCGCTCTGCACGGACAGGAACACCTGCCCTCCGTCACCGGCCGTGTAGTGGCCGTAGGGCGAGATCGACGGATGGCGTGCCCCGCTTCGGGTGAGCGGAGCATCGCCGTAGAGGGCGGTGTAGAAGGGTTGCCCCAGCCACTCCCCCAGGGCGTCCAGCATCGCCACGTCGAAGGCGCTGCCCTGACCGGTGCGCTCACGCTCGTACAGAGCGGCGAGAACGCCGCTGAACGCGTACATCCCGGCGGCGATGTCGGCCATGGAGGCGCCCGCCCGAGCCGGCTGCTGCGGTGTGCCGGTCAGTGAGACCAGGCCCGTCTCGCACTGGACGAGCAGATCGAATGCCTTCTTGTCGCGGTAGGGCCCACGGTCCCCGTATCCCGAGATGCCGGCCACGACCAGACGCGGCCGACGGGCGCGCAGCGCCTCCGCGCCGAGCCCGAGGCGTTCGGCCGCGCCCGGAGCGAGGTTCTGCACGAACACGTCGGCCTGGTCCAGGAGCCGGTCGAACAGTGCGCGGTCGGCATCGGCCTTGAGGTCCAGAACGACGGACTCCTTGCCGCGGTTGCACCACACGAAGTAGGCGGACAGGCCCTTGGCCGCACGGTCGTAGTCTCGGGCGAAGTCGCCGCCGGGGCGCTCGACCTTGATGACGCGGGCGCCGAGATCGGCGAGCTGGCGGGTGGCGAAGGGAGCGGCCACGGCCTGCTCCAGGGAGACGACGGTGACTCCGTCGAGTGGCAGCACGGTTCAGCTCCTGTGAGTGCGGATGACGGCCGCGGCCCCTTCGACCTTCCGCGGGCGCGGCAGAGACAACCTCATCATTTTCGAACATTCGTTAAGTTATGCTGCCCGGGGCGCGGTGTCCACCCGCGCGGCACGGCCCTACCTATGATCGGAGTCGCAGGCAGCGATCGCGCCAACGCCGACCGAGGATGATCCACCGATGCGCCCCTCTCGCCACAAGACCATCATCGAAGCCGCGCGCGCGGAGATCGTCGAGCGCGGCTACGCGGCCGTGTCGATCCGGGACATCGCCCAGCGCGCGGGCATGAGCATGTCGGCGCTGTACCACTACTACCCCGGCAAGCAGGCTCTGTTGATGGCGATCCTCGACGAAGGAGTGGACGCGTTCTTCACGGCCTGCCAGGAGGCACTCGCCGAGGCGGGCGACGATCCTGCCGAGCGCCTGGAGGCGCTGGTCACCGCCACGGTGCGGTTCCGTGCGGAGCACCCGGTCAAGAGCGCGATCACGTTGAGCGAGGAGCGCAGCCTGGAGCCGGGGAACCAGGAGCGCTACCAGCGCCGGCTGGGGGAGAGCACCCGGCTGTTCCAGGCGATCGTCGAGGACGGCGTCGCCCAGGGTCTGTTCAACACCCCTTATCCCGAGGACGCGCGACGCGCCATCATCGCGATGTGCAACGCGATCGGCCAGTGGTATCGAGCGGACGGGCCGCTGACCCTGGACGACCTCGCCGAGCGCTACGTCGCCCTGGCGCTCACCCTGGTCGAGTACCGGCCCCGCGCCGCGCGCCGCACCGCGAGGCCGAAGTCCTCCGGCTGACCGCCCGAGGTGAGGTCACCGGGTGGTCCACTGGTCCCGCAGCCGGTTCTTGAGGATCTTGCCCGCGGGAGAGACGGGCAGTTCGCCCACCACCCGCAGACCACGCAGCCGGGCGTAGGGCACGACCCGCTCGGAGACGTGGGCCCGCAGCGCGTCCTCGTCGACCGCGACACCGGGACGCGGGACGACGTAGGCGACGGGGATCTCGCCGACCCCCTCGGCCGGCACACCGACCACGGATGCCTGCGCCACCGCGGGGTGCGCGCACAGGATCTCCTCCAGGTGCTGCGGATAGACGTTGTAGCCCTTGTAGATGAGCATGTCCTTCGCCCGGCCCTCCAGGAAGAGGTAGCCGGCTTCGTCGAGACGCCCGAGGTCCCCGGTGCGCAGCCAGCCGTCGCGGAACTGCTGCCGGGTCAGGTCCGGGTGACCGTGGTAGCCGTCGGTGATCTGCGGGCCACGGGCCCACACCTCGCCCACCTGGTCGGGGCCGAGCACCGTGACACCGTCGCCGAGGTCCCGGATCTCGACCTCGGTGTCGAAGACGGGCAGCCCGACCGTGCCGAACGGCGGCGCGGGTTCGGTCGGGCCGACCGGCCCGAGAGTCAGCCCCATGGTGGCCTCGGTCAGGCCGTAGCCCTCGGTCACCTGGGCGGCCGGGAACAGGACACGCAGGCCCTCCAGGGTCACCCGGTCGATGGGTGCGGCACCGGAGTTGACCAGACGCACCGTCGAGAGGTCGCGATGCCCCGCCCCGGGGACTGCGAGCAGCGCACGGAACATGGGCGGCGAGCCCACGACGGCGGTGGCCCGGTGACGGGCGACCAGGTCGAGGAACCGGTCCGGCTCGAAGCGGCCGCCGAGCACCACCGTCGTACCCTGCAGCACCGAGACGCTGAGCGAGATCATTCCCATGGCGTGGAAGAACGGTGCCACGGCGACGCTCAGACCCCGTCCCGGCTCCACGCTGTGGACGCTCGCCGCCTCCGCGACGACGCCGAGTCCGAGTCCGCCCTCGGCGTCGAGCTCGGGGACGGCGCCCGAGCGCCAGCAGGCTGCCTGCAGGACGTTCGCGACGAGGTTGCGGTGCAGGACTCGGACCGCCTTGGAGCGTCCAGTGGTGCCGCCGGTGAAGGTCAGGTGGGCGACGGCTTCTCCGTGGCGTCGCGACGGCACGGCAGGTTCTCGGCCGAGCAGTTCGTCGAAGGACGCCAGGCCCGAGGCGGGTGCCGGCCGGTGCCCGTGCGCGGGCACGAGCACCGTCAGTGCGACCGTGGGAGCGTCGGCCTCCTCCAGGGCGGCGGGGCAGGCGGAGTCGGCGACGACTGCGATCGCCCGTACGTCTTGAAGCTGCTCGCGCAGCACCGCGGCCGGCTGCGCCGGGTTGAGCGGGCAGACCACCGCTCCCGCCAGGACCGCTCCGTAGTAGGCGACGGGAAAGGCCAGGCTGTTCGTCAGCAGCAGCGCGACGGTCTCACCCTCGCGCACGCCGCGTTCCCGCAGCCCGGCGGCGAACCGGAGCGACTGCTCGTACAACTGCCGGTAAGTCAGCGCCTGTTCGCCGTCGACGAAGGCCGCGCGGTCGCCGAAGCGCCGGGCGGCTCCGGCCGGGACCGCGCCGATGCCGACGTCCGGATACCGCAGGGAGGTCGGCAGGCCCTGGGGCCACGCTGCCGCCATGTGATCACTCCTTGCCCGGGCCCGCGGGCGTGAACGTCCCGAAGGCAGCAAACTGATCGAATGATCGAAAGGTTACGAGGTTAGTGACGCTCTGCGCCAGGGGGCGACGGGCACGGCGCTATCATTTGACTACTGTTCGAACGTTCGGCCACCTCGGGACGATCCCGGTCCGCCGCCAGTGATCGGAGAACTGTTGCGCACGCGACCAGCAGGTTATACGGCCATCATCGAGGCGGCCCGCGAGGAGTTCGCCGAGAGAGGCTACGGTGCGACCTCGATCCGGGACATCGCACAGCGTGCCGGTGTCAGCCTGTCGGCGCTGTACTACTACTACAAGAGCAAGCAAGAGCTGCTCGTAGCCATCCTGGACGACGCGCACGACACCTACTTCAACACCTGCGAAGAAGCCCTGGAGCAGGCAGGAGAGGACCCGGCGGCGCAGCTTGAAGCCCTCGTCGCGGCCACGATCCGATACCGCGCCACCCACCCGGTCAAGAGCAGCGTCCTGCTGACCGAGGAGCGAAGCCTCGAACCGGAGCACCTGCAGCGTTACCGGAAGAACGAGGCACGAGGTACCCAGCAGTTCCGTGAGGTCATAGAGCGCGGGGTGACGGAGGGGACCTTCCTCACGCCCTACCCTGATGATGCCCGTCGTGCGGTCATCGCCATGTGCAACGCCGTGGCCCAGTGGTACCGGCCGGGGCGTGAGCTCTCCGAGGACGACCTCGTCGAGCGCTATGTCTCCCTCGCGCTGACCATCGTGGAGTACCGGCCCCGCAGTCCGCGCAGGCCCGTCCGGCGGTGACGCGGCGGTACCGGCCGGTTTGAAGGCCCGTTCAGCCGACCGCGCGTGGCTGCGGAACCCGTATTCCACGATGGTCAGCGCCGTGGCAGGAGCGCTCGCTGCCGGTAGACGTGCGGCGTGACGCCGGTCCGGCTTTTGAAGGCCCGGTTGAAGGCGGCGTACTCGGAGTACCCGAGCCGCTCGCCGATCGCCTCGACGGTCAGCCGGCTCGACTCCAGCATCTCCTTCGCCAGGAAGACCCGTGACTCGCCGAGCAGTTCGCGGTAGGAGGTCCCGGCCTCGGCAAGCCGGCGGCGCAGCGTCCGGGGAGTCGTCAGCATCTCGGCGGCCACCTGCGCGAGCCCGGGCATCGCGGCGGGTCTGGCCAGGAGCAGGTTGCGCACCTGCCCGGCCGGCCCGTCACACTCGCGGCGGCGCTCCAGACGTTCCTGGCACTCTCGCACGCAGTACCGGAACGTCGACGGGTCCGACTGGCGCAGCGGGACCCGCATCGCCGCGGGGTCGAAGACGAGACGATCGGCCGGGCGACCGAAGTGCACCTCGCATCCCAGCGCGCTGCGGAAAACCTCGGGATCTGCCGGCTCGCCGCGCGTCAGCTCGATCCGCTGTACGAGATCAGGGGGCGCCCCCGAGTCGGTGACGGCGTTCATCATCAGAGCCAGGTCGCGCTCGATCAGGAACTCCCGCAGGTCGGCCGGTATCCGGCTGACCTCGAGACGCACGCCGGATTCCTCGGGCAGCGCACGGCACAGGCCGTGGAACAGCCGACGGAACCGCACGATGAACGCGAGGCCCGCGTGGACGTCCGCTGCGCTGATCAGCGCGAGCCCGGCGGTGCCGCACGCGGCCAGATGGTAGCGCCGGCCTAGCTGCAGCCCGAGCCCTTCGACGGACGGGAGGGCCGCGACGGCGTTGCGTATCAGTTGCAGTTCCTGCCAGGAGGAGATCTCCTCCGCGTCGCCCGTCAGCACCCCGGCGTCGAGACCGGTGCCGTGCAGGCACGCACTGATGTCGATGCCGCGTGACCGGGCGAACGCGAGCAGAATCCGCGCGCCGGCCGCGCCTCGGACGCCCTCCGGCCCGTTCATCGGCCACTCACCCCGACTGCGGCGGCCGTGGCCGCAACTGTCACCGACGTGGCCCGACACGTCATGGAAACCTCCCGGAAACCATTCGTACGCTCACGGCCGTTCATGGCTCTCGCTCATCCCTCGACCGTCAGGGGCCGCGCATGAGATTCCCGTTCACCCGACTCATCAGCACCACGGCCGCCCTTCTGGCGGCCGTGATCGCCGGCATGGTGTCCCCGGCCGCCGCAGCCGAGCCGGGTCCAGCCCTGCAGACGCCCACCGCCACCCTGGAGCAGGCGGTGAGCTGCTCCGCCGACCTCGCCAGTGCCGCCACGACCCCCGTCGTGCTGGTGCACGGCACGTTCACCAACCCCGTCGAGAGCTGGAGTTGGGGCTATCAGCGGGTGCTTGCCGCGCAGGGTCATCCGGTGTGTACGATCGCGCTTCCGCAGCGCGCCGGGGTCGATATGCAGACCTCGGTGGAATACGTCGTCCACGCGATCCGCCATGCCAACGAGGTGAGCGGGCGCAGGGTCGCGGTCATCGGGCACAGCCAGGGGGCCGTCCTGCCGGTCTGGGCGCTGCGCTTCTGGCCCGACCTGGCCACCCGCGTCGACGACATGATCGGCCTGGCCGGGCCGATGGACGGCACGGGATTCGCGAACGGCCTGTGCGTACTCGGGACATGCCCGGATGTCGCGCATCAACTGGCGCGCGGATCGGACTGGATGACGGCGATGCGCCGCCACCCCGTCGACCCCGCCGTCTCCATCACCTCGATCGGCACCTGGTCCGACGAGCTCGTCTACCCGGCGCCGGCCTCGACCATCCTCCCGGGCGCCACCAACGTGATGGTCCAGGACGTATGTCCGCTGCGCCCCGTCGGCCATATCGGCATCCTCTCCGACGCTGTCACCTACGAACTGGTCACCGACGCGCTCACGCACCCCGGCCCGGCCGACAAGGACCGCATCGGCAGGGGCGTGTGCCTGCGAGGCGACTATCCGGGCATCGACCCGATCGGCCGAACCTCCTTGCTGGCCACCGGTATCGCCGGCCTGAGCGCGTTCGTCACGGTTCCCTACACGCCTCATGAGCCGGCCCTGCGCAGTTATGCGGTGACCGGTTGAGTCCGACGGGCGGGGCCCCCGTGTGGCGCCCCGCCCGTCTCAGGCGTTCCGACGCGGGACACCGAGAGCTTCGCCGAGGAAGGTGAGGAGGTCGTCCAGGACCTCCTCCTTGTTCGTCTCATTGAAGATCTCGTGCGCCGCGCCCGGATAGACCCGCTCCTGGAAGCGATCGCCGCGTATGCGCTCCAGCGCCTCGCGGGTGACGGCCAAGGGGGCGAGCGCGTCCGCCTCGCCGTGCATCCACAGCACGGGCAGGGTGCCGAAGCGCGGACCCTGGGCAATGGCCGCTACGGCGTCGAACAGGGCGGCCACCGTGGGCCGCTTGAAGGGGCCGTGCCAGACCAGCGGGTCGTCGGCGTAAGCCGGTCCTACCGACGGGTCCCGGGACAGCGTGGCCGGGTCGATGGGCACGTCGGGCAGCGGATCGTCCAACTCCAGCAGCGCCTCGAAGACCGGGTTGCCGCCGACGGCGGGGCCGGACAGCGCCAGCGCCGCCAGCTCACCCGGATGTGTCTGGGCGTATCGGGTGGCGATCACACCGCCCATGGAGTGCCCCACCAGGACGACGGGCAGTCCGGGCTGGGTGTCGGCCGCCCAGCGGATCACAGTGTGCAGATCGGCGACCGGATCGTCGATCCGCTCGATCAGCGCCCGCGCGCCGTCCGAGAGACCGTGCCCGAGGTGATCGGGTACGACCGTCGTCGCCCCCTGTGCGTGCAGGCGCCGGACCACGTGGCCGTAGCGGCCGCCGTGCTCGCCGTATCCGTGCGCGATGACCGCGATGTACGCGGCGACGGGGTGCCGGGTGACGCGCGCGGCGATCGCCCCCTGGGTTCCGTCCAGCTTGATGTTCTCTTCCATGGAGGTACTCCCTGCTCGCGCTGATCGGAGCCGTTCAGGCCGCGGTGAAGTGGCAGGGCATGGCCCGTACGCCGTGGATGAAGTTGCCCGCCAGGTACTCCGGTTCGCCGGCCTTGATGTCGGGGAGCTGGTGCAGCAGCTCACGGAAGACGGCTCGAAGCTGTGTCTTCGCCACCTGGTTGCCGAGGCAGAAGTGGGCGCCACCGCCGCCGAAGCCGACGTGCGGGTTGGAATCGCGGCTCAGGTCGAAAGCACCCGGGGCGGTGAACACCTCGGAGTCGCGGTTGCCCGAGGAGTAGAACATGACCACCTTCTCCCCGGCCCGAATTCGGCGCCCTCCGAGCTCGAAGTCCGCGACGGCCGTCCGGCGGAAGGTCATCACGGGCGTCGCCCAGCGCACGAACTCCTCGACCGCCCGGCCGATCCGGCCGTCGAAGTCCTCCAGCAGCCAGGCCCGCTGGTCCGGGTGGTCGGTCAGGGCCTTGAGCGCGTGGCTGGTGGTCTGGCGGGTGGTGTCGTTGCCGGCCACCGACAGCAGCACGAAGAACGCGGCGATCTCCAGGTCGGTGAGCCGCTCGCCGTCGACCTCGGCCTGCACAAGAGCGGTCATCAGGTCCTCGCGCGGGTCCTCGCGACGCTCGGCGGCCAGCGCGGCCGCGACGTGGTGAAGGCGCGTCTGCGCCTCGGCGAGGACCCGCAGCGGATCGCGCCCCTTCGTGTAGGCCGGGTCGCCGTACGAGACCATGGCCTCGGCAGCCTGCGCCACGTCGTCACGCTGGGCCTCCGGGATGCCGACCATCTCGGAAAGGGTGCGTATCGGCAGCCGGGAGGCGCAGTGCCGCACGAAGTCGGCCCCACTGCCGACCGCGGCCAGCTCGCGCACGACGTCCTTGGCGTTGGCCTTGATCTGGTCCTCGATGCGCCGGACCTGCTTGGGCGTGAACGCGGCGCTCACCAGTTTGCGGAGCAGGGTGTGGCGGGGCGCGTCCATGGCCAGGAACGACTGCGCGGTCTCCTGGAACTCCGGCGGAACGTTCCTGAACGCCACGCCCTGGCCGGAGACGAACACGTCGCTGCGCTTGCTCACCTCCACGATGTCGGCGTGGCGGACGACGGCCCAGTACCCCGGGTCGTCAGGATCGGCGAGCAGCCCGGACTCGGCCGGCGGGTGCCAGGACACCGGCCGATGCGCACGAAGGACCGCGAAGCTGCGCTCCCGGTCTGCCGCGTCGGTGGACCAGAAGGCCGCGGAGGACAGGTCGATCGCGTCGTAGGGACGCTGGTGGGTCGTGGTCACGGTCATGGCCGTTCTATCGCGGAAGGTAGATGGACTTGAGGCTGAAATAGGCGGCGAGCCCTTCCGGGCCGAGTTCGCGGCCGAGGCCGCTGCTCTTCACTCCGCCGAAGGGCGCGCCGATGTCCAGCGCGTAGAAGTTCACGCCCACGCTGCCCGTCTCGACGCGCCGGGCGACATCCAGTCCCTTGTCCTCGTCCGAGGTCCAGATGGTGCCGCCGAGCCCGTAGTCGGAGTCGTTGGCGATGGCCACCGCCTCGTCCAGGCCGTCGTAGGGGATCACCGCGAGCACCGGGCCGAAGATCTCCTCCCGGGCGATCGGGGATTCGTTGCTGACGCCGCCGAACACCGTGGGCTGCACGAACCATCCCTTGTCGCGGTCCGGGCGCCCGCCACCGGCGGCCAGCGTGGCACCGCCCTCCTTGCCCAGCGCGATGTACGACTCGACGCGGTCACGCTGCCGCCGGCTGACCAGCGGGCCGACGTGCGTGGCGGGGTCGAGCGGGTCGCCCACGGTGAGCGACGATGCCAACCCCGCGACCGCGTCGAGGACCTCGTCGTGACGCGCACGCGGGGCCAGGATCCGGGTGGACAGATAGCAGGTCTGGCCGTTGTTGAGCAGCGAGCTCGTGGCCAACCCCTGCACCGTCCGCGCCAGATCGGCGTCGTCGAGCACGATCGCCGCCGACTTGCCGCCGAGTTCGAGTGTCACCGGGCGCATCAGCCGGCCGCACACCTCGCCGATGCGGCGCCCGGCCTCCGTGGAGCCGGTGAAGGCGACCTTGTGCACCCCGGGGTGGGCGACCAGGTACGCGCCGATGTCCGCACCGCCGGTGACGACGTTGAGCACGCCGGCAGGCAGGCCCGCGCGCTCGGCCGCCGAGGCGAGTTCGAGCGCGTCCATGGTCGTCTCCGGTGCCGGCTTGAGCACCACTGCACAGCCTGCGGCCAGCGCCGGAGCCAGCTTGAACATGGTGAGCGCCTGCGGGAAGTTCCACGGCACGACGGCGGCGACCACGCCGACCGGCTCGCGCCGCACGACGGTCTCGCCCCTGCCGTCGATCCGGGGCCGGCGCTCCTCGATCGGGGTGGCGCGGGCGACGGCGGCGTAGTAGCGCAGCAGGCCCACGGGAGCCGCGCCTTCGGACGCGGTGGCGACGGCGATCGGCATGCCGTTCTGGACGCTGGTCAGCGCCGCGCGCTCGGCGGCGTTCTTCTCCAGCTCGTCGGCGAACCGTTCGAGCAGTTCGGCTCGCCGCTGCGGCGCGAGGCCGGCCCAGTCGGGCGAGCGCAGGGCGCTCCCCGCCGCCGCTACCGCGACGTCCACATCGGCCGGCTCGGCGAGGGGGACGGTGGCGAGCTGCTGCTCGTCGGTGGGCGAGACGACCGTGATCGTCCTGCCGCTCGCGGGCCTGCGCCATTCCCCGCCCAGGTAGAGGGAATCGTATGTGTGCCTCATCGCACTCCTCCGTGGATCAGCTCGCGCCGCTCTGCGGCGAACTCCAGCGCCTCGGCCCAACCGGCCCGGCGCGCGATCAAGGCCCGGAACTTCATGACCTCCCGCTGCCTGTTCACCGCCAGTGCGCCGACCAGGCGGTCGGCTGAGCGGTAGAGAGCGACGAACCGACCGGACGCGTCATCGCCGAGCACGACCTCGATCTCTTCGGCGTCCGGTACGCCCACGAACTGAATCCGGGTGTCGTACCAGTCGGACCAGAAGTACGGCACGGTCTCGTACGGCTGGGCGGAACCCGGGATCGCCGCGGCCCTTCCCGCGGCGGCGCCCTGTTCCGCCGCGCTGCTCCAGTGCTCCAGCCGCATGTGGCGGCCGAACAGGGGGTTGAACCACCGGGCGACATCACCGGCGGCATAGACGCCGGGCGCCCCCGTGGCCAGCGTCTCGTCGCAGACCACCCCGTTGTCGAGGGTGAGGCCCGATCCCTCCAGCCACCCGGTCGCCGGTTCGGCGCCGGTGCCGACCACCACGAGGTCCGCGTCGAGCACCGACCCGTCAGCCAGCCGTACGCGTTCGACGCGCCCGTTCCCTTCGAGGGCCTCGACGCCGACACCGCACCGCAGGTCCGTGCCGCCCGCCCGGTGCAGGGCCGAGCAGACCTCCCCCATCGCCGCACCGACGGCACGCACGAGCGGGGTCGGCTGGGCTTCCACGACGGTGACCGGCAGGCCGCGCTTGCGTGCGGCGGAGGCGACCTCCGAGCCGATGAACCCGGCACCGACCACCACCGTGCGGGCTCCGGCGTCCAGTGCCTCGCGGACCGCGAACGCGTCGTCGAGCGTGCGCAGCGTGTGCACCCCGGCGAGATGCCCGGCCCCCGGAAGGCGCCGCGCGCTCGCGCCGGTGGCGATGACCAGGCCGTCGTACGGGATCTCCCGCCCACCCGCGTACACGAGGCGCTGCCGCGGATCGAGGCCGGTCGCCGAGGTGCCCAGCATCAGATCGACGTTCAACTCGCCGACCAGCACGTCCTCGCCGCGGTAGAAAGGCGGCTCCGCGACACCGTCCAGGAACCCCTTGGACAACGGGGGTCGGTCATAGGGCAGATGCTCCTCGGCGCCGACCAGCGTGACCGAACCGTCGAATCCCGCTTTGCGGGCACCCTCGACCGCACGCAACCCCGCCAAGGACGCCCCGACGACCACCAGACGACGCGTCATCGCTCGAGCCTCAACGCCTCGGTCGGGCAGCCGTCCACGGCCTGCCGCACCGCATCGAGCATCCCTTCCGGCACGGTCTCGGTGTGGAGCACCAGGTCTCCGTTGTCGTCCACTTCGAAAACTTCCGGTGCGAAGGACTCGCAGATGCCCAGCCCGGTGCACTTGCCGTAGTCAACAGTGATCTTCATTGCGAACGCTCCACTCAGAACGCGGGTAATCAGAACGCGGGCATGCAGAACGCGGGTAATCAGAGGGCGGGCATGAGGACGGGCTTGACGACCTCGCCCTTCAAGGTGGCCTGCTCGGCTTCGTTGATCCGATCCAGCGGGAACGTCTTGATCAACTTCTCGAACGGGAAGCGGCCCTGCCGCCACAACTCGATCAGCCGGGGGATGAACACCTGGGGCACCGCGTCACCCTCGAGAATCCCCATGACGTTGCGGCCGACCGCCAGGTCTCGCGGGCCGAGTACGAGGTCGCCCTGCTGGACCCCGACGAGTCCGCAGGTTCCGGTGGGCCGCAGCGCGTGGATCGCGGTCGTGATCACTGCGGGCAGGCCGGTGGTGTCCAGGCTGAACTGCGCGCCACCTCCGGTCAGTTGCTGCAGCCTCGCCAACAAGTCCTCCTGCGCACCGTCGAGCGTGTGCGTCGCGCCGAGCTCGCGGGCCAGTTCGAGGCGACCGGGATTGACATCGACGGCGATGATCGTGGCCGCGCCGACGACCCTCGCCGCCATGACGGCACTCAACCCCACTCCCCCGGCGCCGAACACGATGACGCTCGCACCGGCGGTCACCCCGAGCGCGAGGATCACAGACCCGGCGCCCGTCTGGATGCCACAGCCGAGGGGGCCGAGCAGCTCCAGCGGCAGTTCCCTGTCCACCTTCACCAAGTTGCGGGCCGCGACCAGCGAGTGGGTGGCGAAGGACGACTGCCCGAACCAGCGCGCGGCGACCGGCTGCCCGTCGCCGTCGTGGACCGGGCTCGAACCGTCGAGTCCGGTCCCGCTCAGATTGCGTGGGAAGAACGTGTCGCAGTACGCGGTGTGCGACGACAGGCAGTTCGCACAGGACCGGCAGGAGTCGTAGGACAGCACGACGTGATCACCGGGCTCGAACCCCTCCACGCCCGAACCCACCATGTCGACCACACCGGAGCCTTCGTGCCCGGGGATGATCGGCGGCCCGGCCATGAACTCCGGCGCTCGCGGCAACAGGTCGGTGTGGCACAGTCCGGCGCCCACGATCCGCACCCGGACCTCGCCGGGCCCCGGCTCCGCGAGCTCGACCTCCTCGATCCGGTACGGGGCGTCCGGCGCGCGCAGCACCGCAGCCTTGATCCGCATGGACTCTCCTCCTCGTTGAGCCTGTCGTCGTCACAGGGGGCGGTCAGCGGTCGGGGAACCTGCCTGTGACGGGCTTCCCGGCGGGAGTCGCGATAGGTCGCCCATCAGCACGAGGCGGCACGGACACGCAGCCTGGACAAGCAGCTCGCCCTCGTTGACCCGTCGTCCTGCGGAGCCGGGGTCATGTATCGAACGTTCATTAAGTGAGGACCATAGGGATCGCCCAACAGGGCGTCAAGACGCTGTGTCCGGATCTTCATGCTGTTCGGTGAGACGGTCGGCCGGCGCGTCCCGACCGACCCCACCATCCGCTACCCGCTCGCACTGTCAGGTGGCGGCGCGGCAGGACCGCGGCGAGGTGGGCGCCGTCGGGCAGCGGGTGGCGCACAGCCGGGCGTCACTTGCGGGTCTCGCGCAGTACGAAGCGGGGCCCGGCGTTCTGCACGGCCTGAAGGGAGTCGAACGCGTCGTAGCAGGCGTCAGTTGTGCTCGGCCACGGAGCCAGCCGGGACAGAGAGCAGGTGACGCAGCGACTTACACCACGACGCGCGCCGGAAGCGGCCGCACCCGCCGCGAGCGGACACCGGTGTGGTCCAGGACCGCGTGGACCAACTCGGGGCGAGCGAATCGCTAGCCGAAGAAGCTCAACCGGACCCGACGGTTGACATTGTCCTTGTTGGTGTCGACCAGGCACACCGACTGCCACGTGCCCAGCTCGAGGCTGCCGCCGATCACGGGGATCGTGGCGTGGGGCGGGACGATCGCCGGGAGGACGTGGTCGCGGCCGTGGCCGGGGCTGCCGTGGCGGTGCTGCCAGCGGTCGTCGGCCGGGAGCAGGGTGTGCAGGGCGGTCAGCAGGTCGTCGTCGCTGCCGGCGCCCGTCTCGATGACGGCGACGCCGCAGGTCGCGTGGGGGACGAAGATGTTGAGCAGGCCGTCGCGGCCTGCCGCGACCTCGCCCAGGAAGTGTTCGCACTCCTGAGTGAGGTCCACGACCCGCTCACGGGACCCGGTGGCGACATCGATCACGCGCGTGGTGAAGGCATCTGACATGTCTCCATCCTCACCCACCGTTCGCGTTTCACGCCTTTCGGCACGACTGTCCCCCGAGACGGGAAGTCCACTGACCGAGACACCGTTGACCGGCGAACGCCCACCTGGCTACGTTCACCGGCATGTCGCGTTCAGCCCTGCTCACCACGCGCGGTCACATCGACCTGCTGCGGGTGGCCTCCGCCGCGTGTCGCCCCGGCCGCTGACGCCTTTCTCCCGTTCCACCTCCGCCCTTCTTCCGGGCTGCCTCGCGTTCCCCGCCCGCCGCACGTGACCCTCCGCTGAGCCGAGGGCGCCGTGGCGGCGACGGGCGCACCCTCGTTCCCGCTCTCCACCGTGTGGAGCACCCATGAGCATCAGCCATGCCCCACCGCATCCATCCGACACGGCGGGCGCAGCCGAGCTGCCCGCCTCCCCCACTCTGCAACGCCTCATTCCCGCCTCCTCCCGGCGCACCCGGCTCCCCCGCTGGCTGCGCCGCACCACTGGCCCGCTCGCCCTCCTCGTGCTGTGGCAAGTGCTCAGCACCACAGGCGCGTTGGCACCCGATGTACTCGCCTCACCGGGACGGATAACCCAGGTCGCCGGTGACCTGATAGCCGACGGTTCGCTGCCCTCCGCGATGGGCATCTCCCTGCGACGCGTCGCCGCCGGACTGGTCCTCGGCACGGTCGTCGGCACCGGACTCGCCCTGATGTCGGGGCTGTTCCGCATCGGCGAGGACGTGATCGACGCGCCGGTGCAGATGCTGCGCACCGTGCCGTTCGTGGGCCTGATCCCGCTGTTCATCATCTGGTTCGGCATCGGCGAGACCCCCAAGATCGCCATCATCACGCTGGGCGTGACCTTCCCGCTCTACCTGAACGTCTACGCGGGCATTCGCGGCGTCGACAGCCAACTCATCGAAGCGGGCGAGTCATTGGGGCTCTCCCGCTGGGGCCTCGTCCGTCATGTCGTGCTGCCGGGGGCCCTGCCGGGCGCGCTCACCGGTCTGCGCTACTCCCTCGGCATCGCCTGGCTCGCCCTGGTCTTCGCCGAACAGGTCAACGCCGACTCCGGCATCGGCTTCCTGATGGTCCAGGCCCGCGACTTCCTGCGGACCGACGTCATCGTGGTCTGCCTCATCGTCTACGCCTTCCTCGGCCTCCTCGCCGATTTCATCGTCCGCTCCCTCGAAAGGCTGTTGCTGCGATGGCGACCGACGTTCACGGGCCGTTGAGCCCCGCGACCACGAGGGTCGCGCAGGCCGTCCATGTCGAAGGACTGACCCGTGCCTTCGACGGCCGCGCCGTCATCGACGACCTCCATCTCGACCTCGTGCCGGGTGAGTTCGTCGCCCTGCTCGGCCGCAGCGGCTGCGGCAAGTCCACGCTGCTCCGGGTGCTCGCCGGGCTCGACCGGGACATCGACGGCACGGTACTGGTCCCCCGCCGCCGCGCGGTCGCCTTCCAGGCACCCCGGCTCATGCCGTGGAAGCCGGTGTGGCGCAACGTCCTGCTGGGCCTGCCCGGCAAGCCCGAACGCGCTCTGGCCGAACGGGCGTTGGTGGAGGTCGGGCTCGGCCACCGGCTGAACGCCTGGCCGAAGACCCTCTCCGGCGGCGAGGCCCAGCGCGTCTCCCTCGCGCGTGCCCTGGTCCGCGAGCCCGATCTCCTGCTGCTGGATGAGCCGTTCGGCGCGCTGGACGCGCTGACCCGTATCACCGCCCAGCGTCTGGTGGGCGAGTTGTGGCAGCGCCGGGGCTGCGCGGTCCTGCTGGTCACGCACGACGTGGAGGAGGCCGTACTGCTCGCCGACCGCGTCCTGGTGATGGACGGCGGCCGCATCGCGCACGAGCAGCGCGTCGAACTCGACCGGCCCCGTGAACTCACCGATCCTCGCTTCGCCGCGATCCGCGCCGATCTGCTGGCCCGCCTCGGTGTCACACCGGCGGCCGAGGCGGCCTGATCCTTCCCCGTTTCCTCGCGCCATGACCCCCGCACCATGACCTCGCACCATGAACGGAATCCTCATGCGACGACTCCTGGTCCCCGCAGCGCTGCTCCTCCCCCTGACCCTCCTGCTCACCTCCTGCGGAGGGGAATCCGCCGCCGACACGGGCGCGCGCACCGACGGCTCGGGCTCCGTCACCCTCTCCGTGGGCGACCAGAAGGGCGGCTCCGAGGCCATCCTGCGGGCCGCCGGCGAGCTGAAGAACCTGGACTACCGGATCAAGTGGTCGACCTTCACCTCCGGCCCACCCCTGCTGGAGGCGGTCAACGCCGGGGCCGTGGACGTCGGTGGCGTAGGCAACACCCCGCCCGTCTTCGCGGCGGGCGCCGGCTCCAAGATCACGGTGGTGGCCGCCTGGCACGGCACGTCACGGGGCGACACCATCCTGGTCCGCAACGACTCCGAGCTGACCAGTCCGAAACAGCTCAAGGGCAAGTCCGTGGCCGTCGCCCAGGGCTCCTCCGCCCATTACCAACTGGTCGCCTCCCTCGAAGCCGCCGGGCTCCGTCTGAAGGACATCAAGGTCAAGTACCTCCAGCCGGCCGACGCGCTCGCCGCGTTCAACTCCGGCAAGGTCGACGCCTGGGCGGTCTGGGACCCGTACACCTCGCAGGTCCTCCAGGGCAAGCAGGGCCGGGTGCTCACCACCGGCGACGGTGTCACCAACGGCCTCTCCTTCCAGGTCGCCGCGCCCGCCGCGCTGCGGAACTCCAAGAAGGCCGCCGCCGTCAAGGACTACCTGGCCCGGCTGCGGCGCGCACAGGACTGGGTGCACGGCCACCAGGAGGCGTGGGCCAAGGTGTGGGCGAAGGACACCGGTCTGCCGTACGACGTGGCGCTCGCCTCCGTACGCCGTACCAACGCCACGCGTGTCGCCGTCGCCGTGGACAAGCCCCTGATCGCCTCCGAGCAGCGGATCGCCGACGCCTTCACCGAGCTGAACCTCATCCCGAAGAAGGTCGACTTCGGCGACTTCGTGGACCCCCGCTTCAACGGCGACCTGCCGCCCTCCACCACTCCGGCCAAGCACTGACACGGGAGGCCCCCCTCATGACCGTACGACTCCACTGGTTCCTGCCGACCGGCGGCGACGGCCGCACCCTCGTCGACCGGCACGCCTACGGCTCCAACATCGGCCGCGAGACCCGCGGTCTGCGTACCCCCGACATCGAGTATCTGGCGCAGATAGCCAAGGCGGCCGAGCAACTGGGCTTCGAGGCGGTGCTCACCCCGACCGGCACCCGGTGCGAGGACGCCTGGCTGACCACGGTGGCCCTCGCCCAGCACACCGAACGCCTGAAGTTCCTGGTCGCCTTCCGTCCCGGCCTCCTCTCGCCCACTCTGGCCGCCCAGATGGCCGCGACCTACCAGCGCCTGACCCGCGGCCGGCTCCTGCTCAACGTCGTCACCGGCGGCGACTCGGCCGAACAGCGCCGCTTCGGCGACCACCTCGACCACGACCGGCGCTACGAACGCACCGACGAGTTCCTGTCCGTCGTACGCGGCGTCTGGCAGGGCGAGCCCTACGACTTCCACGGCGCCCACTACGACGTGGACGGCGGCCTCACCTCGCTCCCGCCGGACCCGGTGCCGGAGATCTTCTTCGGCGGTTCCTCCCAGGCTGCCGGTCCAGTGGCCGCCCGCCATGCGGACGTGTACCTGACCTGGGGCGAGCCGCCGGCCCAGGTGAAGGAGAAGACCGACTGGATTCGGTCACTGGCCGAGCGGGAGGGGCGCACGGTCCGGTTCGGCATCCGGCTGCACACCATCTCCCGCGACTCCTCCGCCGACGCGTGGTCCACGGCGAACCGGCTCCTCGACGACCTGGACTCCGACACCATCGCCGCCGCCCAGGCCGCCCTGGGCCGCAGCGAGTCCGTCGGCCAACGGCGGATGCTGGAGCTGCACGGCGGTTCCCGCGACCAGTTGGAGATCTACCCCAACCTCTGGGCAGGCGTCGGCCTGGTCCGGGGCGGCGCGGGCACCGCCCTGGTCGGCAGCCACGCGGAGGTCGCCGACCGGATCGAGGAGTACCACGCCCTCGGCGTCGAACATTTCGTGCTCTCCGGATATCCGCACCTGGAGGAGGCGTACTGGTTCGGCGAGGGCGTGATCCCCGAGCTGGCCGCCCGCGGGCTGCTGTCCCCCGACACCGCGTCCCGGGTCACCGGGCGCCCGGCCCCGCTACTCGTCGCCCGCGGCCGCTGAGCCCTGCGGGCCGCACTCGCGCCTGGCCGCCCCGGCCGCTCACTGGGGCGGCCGGGTGACCGGACTGTGGCTCCCGGTCGGCGTGCCGGACCGGGTCTCCGCCTTCTGCTGGGCGTTGAAGTCGGCCACGTTCCGCAGATGCTGGGTGTAGTCGGCGGTGAAGCGTGTGTCGCCGGGCTTGACGGTGACGAAGTACAGCCAGTCCCCCTTCGGCGGGTTGGCCACCGCCCGCATCGCGTCCTCGCCGGGGTTGTCGATCGGCGTCGGCGGCAGCCCCATGCGCTGGTAGGAGTTGTACGGGCTCTCGATCCGGGTGTCGTTGATGCTGGTGTGGATGGTGTTGCGTTTCAGGGCGTAGTTGAGGGTCGAGTCCATCTGGAGCGGCATCCCGCGCTCCAGCCGGTTGAAGACGACGCGGGCCACCTTCCCCATGTCGCTCTTGGTGGCCGCCTCGGCCTGCACGATGCTCGCAACGGTGACCGCCTCGTAGACGTTCATCGCGTTCCGCTGCGCTCCCGCCGCGACCGGTGCGCCGTTGAACCGCCGGTTGGCCGTCTCGACCATCTGCCGGAGCAGCGACTCGGCGGTGGTGTCGTCGGTGAGGGTGTAGGTCGCCGGGAAGAGGTAACCCTCCGGGTTTCCCTCCGCTGCGGACTCCAGCTTGAGCCCCGCCTTGGCAACGGTCTTCTGGGCGCTGCCAGGCGGCAGTGTGAGCGCCTTGTCGATCGCGTCGTAGATCTGGCTCGCGCGCCAGCCTTCCGGGATGAGCAGGGTCCTGGGCTCGTCGTCCCCGAATCCTCCCAGGCTCAGCGGCACCACCACGGCGGTGCCGGCCAGGACGGCGCCGACCCCGACGAGGGCGAGTCTGCCCCGGCGGGTCAGTCGCATCATGCTCCGTGACCGAGTCTTCGTCTGCATGCGGGCACGGTAATACGCATATGACCGCAAACCCGACATATATTCAGCTTGTCGGTTTCTGATCGCCCGTCATGACGGCAATTCGGTCGGCCGGTTCGAGCTGAGCGTCCCGGCGCACCAGGGCCGCGTAGCGGCCGTCGCTGTCCAGCAGTTCGTCGTGCGTGCCCAGTTCGGCGACCCGGCCGGAGTCGAGGACGGCTATCTGGTCTGCGTCCCGGACGGTCGAGAGCCGGTGGGCGATGGTGATGGTCGTCCGGTCGGCCGACAGGGCGTCGATCGCTTGCTGGACGGCCGCCTCGGTCCGGGTGTCGAGGGCACTGGTCGCCTCGTCGAGGATGAGTACGGGCGGGTCGCGCAGGATGGTGCGGGCGATGGCCAGGCGCTGCTTCTCCCCACCGGAGAACCGGTGTCCGCGTTCGCCGACGACGGTGTCGTACCCGTCCGGCAGGGCGGTGATGTGGTCGTGGATCTGGGCGGCGCGGGCCGCCGCGTACAGCTCGTCGTCGGTGGCGTCGGGCTTGGCGAAGCGGAGGTTGTCGGCGACGGAGGCGTGGAAGAGGTAGGTCTCCTGCGCGACGACACCGACCGCGCGGGCCAGGGTGTCGAAGTCGAGGTCACGGACGTCCACGCCGTCCACGGTGACGCGGCCTCCGGTGACGTCGTACAGCCGGGGCACCAGACAGCCGAACGTCGACTTTCCGGCACCGGTCGGCCCCACCACGGCGAGGCTCCCGCCGGCGGGCACGGTGAGGTCGATGCCGTCGAGGACCGGTCCGCTCTTGTCGTCGTACCGGAACTCGACCCCCTCGAAGCGGACCTCGCCCTTGATCTCGTCGAGGTGGACGGGGTCCACCCGCTCGGTAATGTCGATGGGCAGGTCGAGGTACTCGAAGATGCGCTGGAAGAGCGCGAGCGACGTCTGGATCTGGACGCCGGTGGACAGCAGGCTCACGGCGGGCCGGAAGAGACCCTGCTGGAGCGAGACGAAGGCGACCAGCGTGCCCAGCGAGACTCCGGGGCCGCCGAACTGGAGGGCCAGACCCGCCGCCCAGTAGATGAACGCGGGCATCGCCGCCATGACGATGGTGATCACCGCCATGCGCCAGCGGCCCGCCATGCTCGCCCTGACCTCCAGGTCGACCAGACGCTCGGACTCCTCCGCGAAGCCGGCGGTCAGGGAGTCGCTGCGGCCCATGGTGCGACCGAGCAGGATGCCGCTGACGGACAGCGACTCGGTGACGGTGGCGGCCATGACGGCCATCTGTTTCTGCCGCCGGGTGGTGATCTTCTTGCGCTCGTCGCCGACCCGGCGGCTGATCCACACGAACACCGGGAGCAGCACCAGCGAGACGAGTGTGAGCCGCCAGTCCAGGGCGACCATCGCCACGATCGTAGCGACCACGCTGGTGGTGTTGGAGACCAGGGAGGTGGCGGTGGAGGTGACGGTGGCCTGCATGCCCCCGATGTCGTTGGCGATGCGGGACTGCACCTCGCCGGTGCGGGTGCGGGTGAAGAAGGCGAGGGACATCCGCTGGAGGCGGCCGTAGACGGCGGTGCGCAGGTCGTGCATGACGCGCTGGCCGACGGTGGTCGAGATCAGCGTCTGGAGGACGCCGAAGACGCTGGAGAGGACAGCGCTGAGGATCATGCCGAGCGCGAGCAGGCTCAGCAGTCCGGTGCGGCCCTGCGGGATGGCGACGTCGAGGATCTCGCGCAGGAGGAAGGGGGTGGCCACCGACACCAGCGAGGAGGCGCCGACCAGCAGGCCGACGACGGCGAGCCGGCCACGGTAGGGACGGAAGAGTTCGAGGATGCGGCGCACCTGCCGGGGTTGCTCCACGGTGTCGGGTGGCGGCGTCCAGGACGTTTCTCGTTCGTGGTTCAAAGGACTCCTAGGAAAGCGAGAAGGGCCGGACCGACGGGCGGCCGACTCTGGCTCGATGAGCATAGCTCATTGTTACCCATACTCACAATGAACGGGGTCCTGATATTGTTCCCGCATGACGACCCCAGACCCCGAGGGCGTGCTCGCCGAGCAGTTGCTACGGCTGACCCGCCGGGTGCACCGCATCCAGAAGCGCCATCTCGAGTGGCGTGATCTGGGCGTCACTCCCGCCCAGTCCCGCCTGTTGCGCACGCTCGCGCACTACGACTCGCCGCCGCGCATGGCCGACCTCGCCCAGCGCCTCGAAGTGGTGCCCCGTGCGGTGACGACCCTGGTCGACGGCCTCGAAGCGCACGGAAAGGTGCGCCGGGTGCCGGACCCCTCCAACCGGCGAGTCACCCGGATCGAGCTGACGGACGAGGGCCGCGCCACCCTGAGCGAACTGCACGGAGCACGCCGTTCCGCCGCCGAGGAGATCCTCGCCCCGCTCACCGAGAAAGAGCGGCAGGTGCTCGGTGTCCTGCTGGACACCCTGGTCGACGGGTAGATCCCGACGCGGTGAATCCCCGTTCCCCTACCCCGATGACCCGGGCGTAGCGGGGCTGCGGCGCCTGGCCGGAACCCGGTGCGGGTCGTGCCACACCGGAAAAACCGTTTGAAATTCACCTCCGCGCAAGGCGAACCTTTCACGGCTCGCCGCCGCCTCCGGGTGCCGCCGCAGCATGCCCTTCCGTGACACGAGCCACTGGGACGCCATGCAGATCCAAGACCTTCCGTACTCAGATCCAGGCGTACCCGACGCGCGGTCCGGTCCCCGCCTGCTGTGGTGGCTCGGCCGCAACCAGTTGGGCGGGCAGTGCAGGGCGCTGTTGTGGGGCATGCTCCACTTCGCCTCGGTCTGCGCCCTGCCCTTCTGCGTCGGCCTGGCCGTCCAGGCGGCCGTCGACCGATCCGCCGGCCGACTCGCCCTGACGGGTGGCCTGATGCTGCTGTGCGGTACGGCCATCGCGCTGGGCGACACCTTTCTGCACCGCGCCGCCGTCACCAACTGGATCACGGCGGCCGCCCGCCTCCAGCAACTCCTGGCACGCAAGGCCGCGTACCTAGGGTCCGCGCTGACCCGACGGGTCGCGGCGGGTGAAGTGGTCACCGTGTCGACGGGTGACGTGGAGAAGCTCGGATGGTTCGTCGAGGCGGTGTCCCGCTTCACCGCGGCCGCGCTGACGGTCGTCGCGGTCTGCGTCGCGCTGTTGGTCTACCAGCCGGCTCTGGGCGTGGTCGTCGCCGTGGGCCTGCCGGTGGTCGCGCTCGCGGTACTGCCCCTGCTACCGAGGGCCACCAGCCGGGCCGACATCCAGCGAGAGAAGGCCGGCCGCGCGACCGAGCTGGCCTCGGACACCGTCGCGGGCCTGCGGGTACTGCGCGGCATCGGTGGCGAGGAGCTGTTCCTCGACCGCTACCGCCGCGCCTCGCAGGAGGTACGCCATGCCGCCGTACGCAGCGCCCGGATGTGGTCGGTCATCTCCGCCCTCCAGGTACTGCTGCCGGGCCTGCTGCTGATCGTGGTCGTCCTGCGCGGTGTCCAACTGGCCCGCGAGGGCCGGATCACGGTCGGTGAACTGGTCACCGTCTACAGCGCCGTCATGATCGTCAACTATCCGCTGCGGCACTTCATGGAGATCGCCATGGCGTACTCCTTCTCCCGGCCCTCCGCCCAACGGGCCGCGCGGGTGCTGTCGTTGGAACGCCTCACGGACACCGAAGGCTCACGCGCGACCGAGATGCCGCGCGGCGACCTGTTCGATCCGGCCACCGGCCTCCGCGCGCCCGCACACGGGTTCACCGCGGTGGTGTGCGGCGACCCCGACTTGGCAGGGCGGCTCGCGGATCGCCTGGGCGGCCACGCCGCCGACCCCGGCCCGTCGGTACTGCTGGGCGGAGTGCCGCTGGACGAGCTTCCTCTGGACCAGGCCCGCACCGTCGTCCTGGTCCAGGACAAGGACCCGGTGCTGCTGTCCGGCACCCTGCGCGAGCTCCTCGACGTACCCGCCTCCGGTGCCGTACGCGCTGAGGACGCGCTGGCGGCCGCCCAGTGCGCGGATGTACTGGACGCCCTGGTGCAGGGGTCGTTCGACGCGTCGGACCCGATGGACACGCGGATCACCGAGCGCGGACGCTCCCTGTCCGGCGGCCAGCGCCAGCGTCTCGCCCTGGCCCGTTCCCTCGTCGCCGATCCGGAGGTCCTGGTGCTGGACGAACCGACCTCCGCCGTGGACTCGCACACCGAGGCGAGGATCGCGGACGGGCTGCGCCGGCTGCGCTCGGGCCGCACGACCGTGGTGCTCACCTCCTCACCGCTGCTGCTGGACCGCGCCGACGGCGTCGTCTTCCTCCACGAGGGCGAGGTCGCGGCGACCGGCGGACACCGCGAGCTGATCGGCACCGAACCCCGGTACCGCGCCGTCGTCACGCGCGAGACCGAGGACGAGCAGCGCGAGACAGCAGCCAAGGACACCTCGCCCCCGCCTCCCCCACGGGAACGGCAGGGCACCTCCGACGGAGCCGCTCTCCTGGGCGCTCTCGAACCGCTCGAAGAGATCGAGGAAAGCGCATGATCGGCGTAGCGCCACCGGCCTACGATCCAGCGGCCCCGACGACCGCCACCACCCTGCCGGTCGGCGCGGCATCGACCGTGCGCGACTACGTGTCGGAGCTGTTCCGCCGCCATCGCCGGGCCTTCCTGCTGCTCATCGGCGTCAACACCATCGCGGTCGTCGCCTCCATGGTGGGCCCGTACCTGCTCGGCGGCCTGGTCGAACGGGTCGCCGACCGGGCTTCCCACCTTCAATTGGGCCTGACCATCGGCCTCTTCGTGCTCGCGTCGGTCGTACAGGCGCTCTTCACGCTGCAAGTGCGGTTGCGCGGGGCGATGCTCGGCGAGCAGATGCTGGCCGATCTGCGCGAGGACTTCCTCGTCCGCTCGGTCCGGCTGCCTCCGGGTGTGCTGGAGCGGGCCGGGACGGGCGACCTGCTCTCCCGCATCACCACCGACATCGACCGTCTGTCCAACGCCATGCGGGAGGCGGTTCCCGAGTTGGCAATCGGTGTCGTGTGGGCGCTGCTGCTGCTCGGCGGCCTCGTCGCCACGGCCCCACCGCTCGCGGCCGCCGTCCTGCTGGCGGTGCCGGTGCTGGTGGCCGGGTGCCGCTGGTACTTCAGGCGCGCCCCCTCCGGCTACCGCTCGGAGGCCGCCGGGTACGCGGCCGTCGCCGCCTCGCTCGCCGAGACCGTGGACGCGGGCCGCACGATCGAGGCCCACCGCCTCGGCGCTCGCCGGGTCGCTCTCTCGGACCGGCGTATCAAGGAATGGACCGCTTGGGAGCAGTACACATTGTGGCTCCGCTCGGTGCTGTTCCCCGTGATCAACGCCGTCCACATCATCGTGCTGGGTTCCGTCCTCATGGTCGGCGGTGTCTTCGTCCTGCGGGGCTGGATGGACGTGGGGCAGCTCACCACGGGCGCGCTGATCGCCCAGATGCTGGTCGACCCGATCAATCTCATCCTGCGCTGGTACGACGAGGTGCAGGTCGCCCAGGTGTCACTGGCCCGGCTCGTCGGGGTACGGGACATCGAGCCGGACGCCGGTGACGCCTCGCTGGTGCCGGACGGGCGGGACGTGGACGCCGACCGGGTGCACTTCGGCTACCGCGAGGGCGTCGACGTGCTGCGCGCAGTCTCCCTGCGGGTCGCGCCGGGCACCCGGCTGGCGCTGGTCGGCCCCTCGGGCGCGGGCAAGTCCACGCTGGGCAGGCTGCTCGCCGGTGTCTACGCGCCTCGGGCCGGCCATGTCACCCTGGGCGGCGCCGAGCTGTCCGGGATGCCGGCCGAACGCGTCCGGTCGCATGTCGCCCTCGTCAACCAGGAGCATCACGTCTTCGTCGGCTCCCTGCGCGACAATCTTCTGCTGGCCCGCACCGAGGCGCGCGACGCCGAGCTGTGGGCGGCACTGGGCGCGGTCGACGCGGACACCTGGGCACGGGCGCTGGAAGCGGGGCTGGACACCGAGGTCGGTTCCGGTGGTCTGCCGCTGACTCCGGCGCAGGCCCAGCAGATCGCACTGGCCCGGCTGGTGCTGGCCGACCCGCACACGCTGGTGCTGGACGAGGCGACCTCTCTCCTCGATCCCCGCGCCGCCCGTCACCTGGAGCGTTCGCTGTCCCGGGTCCTCGACGGACGCACAGTGGTCGCCATCGCCCACCGTCTGCACACCGCTCATGACGCCGACGTGATCGCGGTCGTCGAGAACGGCCGCATCAGCGAGCTGGGCAGCCATGAGGACCTGGTCGCGGCGGACGGGGCCTACGCGGCGCTCTGGCGTTCCTGGCACGGGTGAGAGACGGTCCACCGGGCCCGGCCGGAGCTGGGGGGTGTAGCGGGTCGGCGGCCGCTTCTCCCCCACTACCGAGCGTTGCCGTTGCGCGGTCCCGAACCGGGGTGGAAGGCTGGATGAAGGCACCGGACCCGGAATCCGGGGGACGTTTTCCCGGCCGTTCCGTGGGACAGCAGGGTCGTGTGTGCCGATGGGCCCGCGCCCGTTCTCACGGCGTCGGGTCGTGCTTACCGGATGGAGGTCTACGTGAACAGCGCCGACGGATGGGGTGACGACGTCTACCAGCCCGACACCGACGAGATCCAGGAGGACTCGGGGGTGCTCGACGTCGAGGACACGCTGGACGTCGACGGTGTCGACGATCCCCTCGACCGGGGCTGGTCCCCTCCCGAGCGGCCCTGGGCGGTCGAGCACGACGGGGTGACGGCGGCGGAACGCGCGGCCGGCGAGACCCTCGACCAGCGGCTCGCCGAGGAGCTGCCCGATGCGGCCGCCCCCGACGGCGACGGCCTGGGCGACGTCGAGGACACCGACGGCGAACTGATCGACAACGAGGTCGGCCTCCGGCGCTCCGGCCGCCTGGTGGCTCCCGACGAGGGCGCGCACGAGGACGACGAGAGCGCGCTCGTGGCCACGGACGTCGGCATCGACGGCGCCGCCGCATCCGCCGAGGAGGCCGCCGTCCACATCGTCGACGAGGACTCCCTCCCCGGCTGATCCGGAAGCCTCCCGCCCCACCGATTCGTGCGAGGAGCCGCCATGCAGCAGGACAAACAGCCCGCGTACCGTCCGGTCGTCTTCCGCGACCGCTCGGCGGGCTACGCCTTCCTCACCCGGTCCACCGCCGGCAGCGAGCAGACCATCGAGTGGGACGACGGCGAGACGTACCCGGTGATCGATGTGGAGATCTCGTCCGAGAGCCACCCTTTCTACACCGGCAAGGCACGCACGCTGGACAGCGAGGGCCGCATCGACCGGTTCGAGCGCCGGTACGGAGGGCAGCGCCCCGACACGGGCGCCTGACGGGGAGCGGTCCGCCCGACGGACCAGATGAATGCGACGGATCAGATGAAGTTGAGCGCCGCCGCGCCGCCCACTCCGCCGAGCAGCATGAACGCGGGCATCAGCACGCGCAGCTCGACCCAGCTCCCCGCCCGGAAGCGCAGCACCTTCGGCGGCCCGATCGGGTACCAGCGCTTGCGGCCGACGGGGATGGGCCACAGGACGGGGCATCCGGAGACGGTCAGCGCGTCGCCGATGTCGTGGACCAGGGCCCCCAGCACCACCGGCAGCCCCAGCCACATGTACGCCTGGCCCGGCTCGCTGAACAGCCAGTCGGCACCCTGACCCGGCTTGTCCAGCGTCCCGGCCAGAATCCAGGCGCTGGTCGCCGCGAGCAGCCAGACCAGCACATCGCTGCTGGAACCACGTGCCGCCCGCCAGAGCAGACCCTCGATGGCCAGCACCATGTGCACGAACAGAATGGCCAGGACGCCCCAGCGGCCACAGGTGATCGCTGTTACGGAGCTGCCCACCCCGATCAGGACCGCCCACAGCCAGGTGTGCGTGAGCGTGCGGTGACCGCCCGTTCGGCGCGCGTCTCCCGGCTTCCGGGTGGCCTTGTAGACGGCGTACGACAGCTTGTCGACGATCTCGCAGATCCAGCGGGACACCGGTCCGAAGGCCCGCGAGATGGTGGCCGCCTTGTGGTCCAGGTCGGGGGCGAGGGCAGCGCCCGCGCAGACCAGGGAACCCACGAGCAGGACCGGCCAGGGCATCGGGTACCCGAAGGCGGCGGCCGCCGCTCCGACACCAAGCCAGGCCGCGGCCCCCGACAGTGAGTGTGCTGGTCCCATCATGGCCGCGTCCCGCCCCATTCCTCGTGTGCCGCTGTCCAGTTGACCTGCGGTGCTGATGCTCCGTCGGCGACATAGCGTAGCCTCCATGATCTTGACGTCCGCAGCCGATTCCCCGGTTGACGGCATGGGCAGGCAAGATGGGGTCGTGACCCTCATCGATCAGCTCCCGCGGACCGCCGACCCCGACGCCCTGTACGAAAACTTCGAGTCGTGGGCCCAGGATCGCGGCCTCACCCTCTATCCCCACCAGGAAGAGGCGCTGATCGAGGTCGTGTCCGGGGCGAACGTGATCGTCTCGACGCCCACCGGTTCCGGCAAGAGCATGATCGCCGCCGGCGCGCACTTCGCGGCGCTGGCCCGTGACGAGGTCACCTTCTACACCGCTCCGATCAAGGCCCTGGTGTCGGAGAAGTTCTTCGAGCTGTGCAAGATCTTCGGCACCGAGAACGTGGGCATGCTGACCGGCGACGCCTCCGTCAATGCCGACGCGCCGGTGATCTGCTGCACGGCCGAGGTGCTGGCGTCCATCGCGCTGCGGGACGGCAAGGACGCCGACATCGGCCAGGTCGTGATGGACGAGTTCCACTTCTACGCGGAGGGCGACCGGGGCTGGGCCTGGCAGATCCCGCTGCTGGAGCTGCCGCAGGCGCAGTTCATCCTGATGTCGGCCACGCTCGGTGACGTGTCGTTCTTCGAGAAGGACCTCACCCGCCGCACCGGGCGTCCCACCGCGGTCGTCCGTTCGGCCACCCGTCCGGTACCGCTCTCCTACGAGTACCGCCTCACCCCGCTCACCGAGACGCTCACCGAGCTGCTGGAGACCAGGCAGGCTCCGGTGTACATCGTGCACTTCACGCAGGCGCAGGCCGTGGAACGCGCGCAGGCGCTGATGAGCATCAACATGTGCACCCGCGAGGAGAAGGACCGGATCGCCGAGCTGATCGGCAACTTCCGCTTCACCACCAAGTTCGGCCAGAACCTGTCCCGCTACGTACGGCACGGCATCGGCGTCCACCACGCCGGCATGCTGCCCAAGTACCGGCGTCTGGTGGAGAAGCTGGCCCAGGCCGGGCTGCTGAAGGTCATCTGCGGCACGGACACGCTCGGCGTCGGCGTCAACGTGCCCATCCGCACGGTGCTGTTCACCGCCCTGACGAAGTACGACGGGAACCGGGTGCGCACGCTGCGTGCTCGCGAGTTCCACCAGATCGCGGGACGGGCCGGACGCGCCGGCTTCGACACCGCCGGACTCGTCGTCGCGCAGGCGCCCGAGCACGTGATCGAGAACGAGAAGGCCCTCGCCAAGGCGGGGGACGACACGAAGAAGCGCCGCAAGGTGGTGCGCAAGAAGGCTCCGGAGGGCTTCGTCGGCTGGACGGAGAATACCTTCGAGAAGCTGATCGCGTCCGAGCCCGAGCCCCTGACCTCGCGGTTCCGGGTGACGCACACCATGCTGCTGTCGGTGATCGCCCGCCCGGGCAACGCCTTCGAGGCCATGCGCCATCTGCTGGAGGACAACCACGAGCCGCGCAAGCAGCAGCTCCGGCACATCCGCCGGGCGATCGCCATCTACCGTTCGCTGCTGGACGGCGGCATCGTCGAGAAGCTCGACAAGCCGGACGCCGAGGGCCGCATCGTCCGTCTCACGGTCGATCTCCAGCAGGACTTCGCGCTCAACCAGCCGCTGTCCACGTTCGCGCTCGCGGCCTTCGAACTCCTCGACCCCGAGTCGCCGTCCTACGCCCTCGACATGGTGTCCGTCGTCGAGTCCACCCTGGACGACCCGCGCCAGATCCTGGCCGCCCAGCAGAACAAGGCACGCGGCGAGGCCGTGGCCCTGATGAAGGCGGACGGTGTCGAGTACGAGGAGCGCATGGAGCGGCTCCAGGACATCAGCTACCCCAAGCCGATGGAAGAGCTGCTCTTCCACGCCTACGACACCTACCGCAAGAGCCACCCCTGGGTCGGCGACCACCCGCTGTCGCCCAAGTCGGTCGTCCGCGACATGTACGAGCGCGCCCTGTCCTTCACGGAACTGGTCTCCCTCTACGAGCTGGCCCGCACCGAGGGCATCGTGCTGCGCTACCTCGCCAGTGCCTACAAGACCCTGGACCACACGATCCCGGACGACCTGAAGTCCGAGGATCTCCAGGACCTCATCGAGTGGCTCGGTGAAATGGTCCGCCAGGTCGACTCCAGCCTCCTGGACGAGTGGGAGCAGCTCGCCAACCCGGAGGTGATGACCGCCGAGGAGGCCCAGGAGAAGGCCGACGAGGTGAAGCCCGTCACTACCAACGCCCGCGCCTTCCGCGTGCTCGTCCGCAACGCCCTCTTCCGCCGCGTGGAGCTGGCCGCTCTGGACCAGGTCGACGAACTCGGCGAGATGGACGCAGACTCCGGCTGGGACGCGGACGCGTGGGGCGAGGCCATGGACAAGTACTGGGACGAGTACGAGGACCTCGGAACCGGCCCCGACGCCCGCGGCCCGAAGCTGCTGGTGATCAAGGAGGAGCCGCAGGACAAGCTGTGGCGCGTCCGTCAGATCTTCGACGACCCGAATGGTGACCACGACTGGGGCATCAGCGCGGAAGTCGATCTCGCCGCTTCCGACGCGGAGGGCCGTGCGGTCGTCCGTGTCACCGATGTCGGCCAGTTGTGAGCACAGGAGAAACCCACCGATGACGAATCCGGCCGAGAGCCTGGTCGATCTGCTCGACCTGGAGCAGATCGAGGTCAACATCTTCCGCGGCCGCAGCCCGCAGGAGTCCCTCCAGAGGGTCTTCGGCGGCCAGGTGGCGGGCCAGGCGCTGGTCGCCGCGGGGCGCACCACCGAAGGCGACCGCCCCGTGCACTCCCTGCACGCGTACTTCCTGCGTCCGGGCCGGCCGGGCGTGCCGATCGTGTACCAGGTGGAGCGGGTCCGTGACGGACGCTCGTTCACTACGCGCCGGGTCACGGCCGTGCAGCAGGGTCGCACGATCTTCAATCTGACCGCCTCCTTTCACAAGCCTGAGGAAGGACCGTTCGAGCACCAGCTTCCGCCCGCCCGGGTGGTGCCGGACCCGGAGTCGCTGCCGCCCGTCGCCGAGGAGATCCGGAAGCATCTGGGCGCGCTCCCGGAGCAGTTGGAACTGATGGCGCGCCGCCAGCCCTTCGACATCCGCTATGTCGACCGGCTGCGCTGGAATACGGACGAGATCGAGGGTGCCGAGCCGCGCAGCGCGGTGTGGATGCGGGCGGTCGGGCCGCTCGGCGACGACCCGCTGATCCACACCTGCGCGCTGACCTACGCCAGCGACATGACCCTGCTCGACGCGGTCCGCATTCCGGTGGAACCGCTGTGGGGGCAGCGGAACTTCGACATGGCGTCGCTGGACCACGCCATGTGGTTCCACCGTCCGTTCCGCGCCGACGAGTGGTTCCTGTACGACCAGGAGTCCCCGATCGCCATCGGCGGCCGCGGCCTGGCACGCGGGCGCATCTACGACGTGCACGGGCAACTGCTCGTGTCGGTCGTCCAGGAGGGCCTGTTCAGGTCTCTCTAGCGTGATGGCCGGCCGGTGCGCTCCGGGGGCTTCTGCGGCGTAGCCAGGTCAGCAGCCCCCGGTGCGGTCGCGGGCCGTTGGCTCCGGCCGCGTGACCGCTTCGCGGCAGCGGAGAGACCGGGGCGTCGGAGCATGTCGCGGCCCAAGGGGCCCGCGTCGCCTCCAACTGCCGCGCCAGGTCCGCGCTCAGCCAGGCGATCTCGTCCGCGTCCTGCGCGGTCATGATCTGCTCGGCGAGGAGCGCGGAGGGTGAGCCAGGCGCGCCGTGTTCGGGCAGGGTGGGCCCCAGGCGGTCCAACCTGGCCCGTTCATAAGGGATTTTGACGATCTTCGCGATCTCCTCGCCCGGCAGGAAGGCGGCGATGGCTCCGGCTCGCACCCAGGGGTCTTCGGCCTGCCGGAGCAGGAATCCGAGGTGACGCCCCCGCCAGTTCCTCGGGCGCAGGTCGAGCCCGGCCGTCAACTGGCTCCTGAGTGTCTCGGGCGTCCTGCCCGTGATCAGATCGGTGTGCTCACCATTCGCCATGAATTCCCGCAGTTCCTCGGCGAGATACAGCCACACCACGGCTCGGTACCGGTTGAGGTAGAAGCGCACCGGCACCAGCAGTCCGAGGCGGGCGAGCCTGGCGAACCTGCCTTCGGAGACGCCCATCAGCGAGGCGCCCTCCTTGGTGCCCACCACCCGTACCCGCTCGCGGAGTGTCCGGGGAAAGCCGGGCTGCGTCTGGAGGCGGGTGATCTCGGTCCGGGCGACCCGTCGGCCGCCGCTTCCTCCGTCGGACACGGTGCGGATGCGGCCCAGCTCGACGGCCAGGTCGAACTCGTAGCGCGTGAGACCCAGTTCCCGGGCGGCGCGGCTCGGTGCGCAGAGCGCGGGGCGCTCCGGGGTCAGGGTGGTCACGGTTGCGATGGTGGTTCCCGGCATGGCTGTGCTCCCCCGTGGAGTGGTCGGCTCACGCCCTGCGCGTTCGCCGTGCACACACCGTAGCCATTTCTATGCAATCCGTGTCGGGCCTGTGGATAACCCTCCGGACTCCCGAATCCGCAGGTCAGAGTTCGGACACCGGCGAGTGTTCGGGCTGCCGGGCATTCACGCCGAGGTGTTCGCCGACCCGGTTCACGAGCAGGGTCATCTCGTAGGCGATCTGACCGATGTCCGCCTCCGCACCGCTGAGCAGGCACAGGCAACTGCTGGGGCCGGCCGCGGTGACGAAGAGTACGGCGTCGTCGTACTCGATCATGGTCTGCCGGACGCGGCCCGCGCCGAAGTGGCGCCCCGAGCCCTTGGCGAGGCTGTGCAGTCCGGAGGACACGGCCGCCAGATGTTCCGCGTCCTCGCGCCGTAGTCCGGTACTCGCCCCGGTGACCAGTCCGTCGTTCGAGAGCACCAGCGCGTGCCGCACGTGGTCCACGCGCTGGGTGAGATCGTCCAGGAGCCAACCCAGTCCCTGGTTCTGCGCCATGTTCGTTCTCCCCGTGTGGCCTCTCCCCCTGGCTGGAGGAGCTTTCCGCAAGCCTTCCCCACCTCCGGCGTCCGGGCAAGCAGGATGGGCTCATGGCACACAAGATGACCGACGAGGAATGGCGGGCATTCGTCTCGCACGGCACCCGAACCGGCAAGCTGGCAACCGTAAGGGCCGATGGAAGCCCTCATATCGCCCCGATCTGGTTCCTGCTCGACGGTGACGAGCTGGTCTTCAACACCGGTGAGGAGACAGTGAAAGGGCGCAATCTCGCCCGTGACCCGCGGGTCGCGCTCTGCGTGGACGACGACCGGCCGCCGTTCTCGTTCGTGGTGCTGAACGGTCAGGCCCGGGTGTCCGAGGATCTGGACGAGATCCACCGGTGGGCCACCCGGATCGCCGCGCGGTACATGGGCGAGGACCGCGCCGAGGAGTTCGGCGCCCGCAACGGCGTTCCGGGTGAACTGCTGGTGAGGGTGCACATCGACCATGTGGTGGCCGTGCAAAACCTCGCGGACTGAGGCGGCCTCAGCTCACCGAGTCGAGAAGCCGGGCGGTGTGCATGCGCCCGGCGTACTCGACGAGGCGGATCAGCACTTCCTTGCCGGAGTCGCGGTCGCGTGCGTCACAGAGCACCACCGGCGTGCCCTGGTCCAGGTCGAGGGCGCGTGAGACGTCGTGGGCGCCGTAGGGGCGTGCGCCTGGGAAGCAGTTGACGGCGACGACGAACGGGATGCGCCGGTGCTCGAAGTAGTCGACCGCCGGAAAGCAGTCCTCCAGGCGGCGGGTGTCGGCGAGGACCACCGCTCCGAGAGCCCCTTGCGAGAGTTCGTCCCAGATGAACCAGAAGCGGTCCTGTCCCGGTGTGCCGAACAGGTAGAGCGCCAGGCCGGAGCGGATGGTGATGCGGCCGAAGTCCATCGCCACGGTGGTGGTGACCTTGTGGTCCACGCCGTCGGTGTCGTCCACCAGTTGGCCCGCCTCGCTGAGCAGTTCCTCGGTGCGCAGCGGCCGGATCTCGCTGACGGAGCCGACCAGCGTGGTCTTTCCGACGCCGAATCCCCCCGCCACCAGAATCTTCAGCGCCAGGGCGGAGATGTCGTCGGCGGCTTCGACGTGCTCAGAGGCCATGATCACTTCTCTCGGGAGGGCCGGCTGCGGTCGACGTGCTCGGGCGTGAGGTCAGCATCATGACAACTTCGACACCGCCTCGGGGGTTCGGACTGAAAAGCACCAGATATGACTGACTTCCGGCCGATCGATCACCGGAAGCGTGCGGAACGGTGGCCGGAGAGGCGCCAGGCCGGTCGTGGACGTTCATCTACAGGGCCCGCAGCCCTTCGATGACCTCGCGCAGAATCCGCTCGTCCGGCAGATGCGCGGGCGGCACCGGGCGGCTGACGGTGACGCAGCCCAGTTCCAGCAGATCGCCCAGGAGTACGCGGACCACGCCGACGGGCAGGTCCGCGTCGGCCGCGAGTTCCGCGACCGACTGTGTCTCGGTGCGGCACAGTTGGATCAGCGTCCGGTGTTCCGGGCCGAGCGCGCTGCCGTCGTCCATTACCGGCGCGGCGGGGTCGAGGGTGACCAGTGCGATGAGGTCGAAGGGCACCCCGGTCGGGCCTGGCTGGGTGCGGCCGCCGGTCATGGCGTAGGGGCGCACCAGGGGCCCGGCCTCGCCGTCGTACCACTGGCTGCCCTCGTCGCGGAGGTCGCCCGGTGGGTTCTCGGTCATCCGTTTCGGCCTTCCCGGTCAGCCTGCCGCGGGCGGCCGTGAGGCGATGCGCGGTGCCGCGTAGAGGTGTTCGCCCACGCGTCTGACCAGGCGTGCCATTTCGTAGGCGACCAGGCCGATGTCGGCGGTGGCGGCCGTGAGGACGGCGAGGCAGGAGCCGTCGCCGGCGGAGACCACGAAGAGGAAGGCGTCGTCCAGCTCCACCATGGTCTGCCGGACACCGCCCGCGCCGAAGTGGCGTCCGGTGCCCTTGGCCAGGCTGTTGAAGCCGGAGGCGACGGCGGCGAGATGTTCGGCGTCGTCGCGGCCGAGGCCGGTGGAGGCGCCGACAGCCAGGCCGTCGTTGGAGAGCACGACGGCGTGGCGTACTTCGCCCACCCGCCTGACCAGGTCGTCCAGAAGCCAGTCGAGTTCGCCGGATCGCTGGTTCGCGGTCGTGTTCGGCTCCTGGATCATGCCGGTTCTCCTTCGGTGCTTTCGCTGCCCGTTGCGGGCGCTGGTGCGACGCGGCCGGGACGGCGGCCGCCGCCGCGCACCCAGCCGTCGCGGTAGGCCGCCATGTGGTCCCGCACGACTTCCGGGGTGCGTCCCTCGTCGCCGGATGGTTCGGGGTCCGCTGCCGGTTCGGCGGGGCGCTCCTTGCGGAGCTGGGGTGCGAGGCTCGCCTGGCGCACGCGGCGTGGGAGGTCGTCCGAGGTATCGGAGTCGGTGGGCGGGCGGTGGGGCCTCAAGGTGGTGACTCCGGGAGGCGGGGTGTCGGGGGCGGGTTCGGCGGGCGGTGGCACGGTGACGGCCAGCGCGGGTCGCTCGGTCGGGGTGGTCACCGCGGCAGGGGCGGGCACCTCGGGCACGCGCGCGTACTCAGGTTCCCGCTCCTGAGGTACCGGGTTTGGCTCGGCGGGCTGCTCCGCGGTTCCTTGGTGGACCAGGGCGGTGGGCAGCAGCACGACCGCGGTGGTACCGCCGTACGGGGAGGTGCGCAGGTGCACCTTGATGCCCTGGCGGGCCGCGAGTCTGCTGACCACGAAGAGGCCGAGGCGGTCGCTGTCGAAGAGGTCGAGTGCCTCGGACTGCTCGATGCGCCGGTTGGCCTCCACGAGCGTCTCGGCACTCATGCCGAGGCCCCGGTCCTCGACCTCGAGGACATAGCCGTTGCCGACCGGTTCGCCGGAGACGCGCACGCGCGTGTGGGGCGGTGAGAACTGGGCGGCGTTCTCGACCAGTTCCGCCAGCAGGTGGGTGAGGTCGGCCACGGCCGCCCCGATGACGGCCGCCTCGGGGAGCTGACGGACCTCGACGCGCGCGTAGTCCTCGATCTCGGAGACGGCCGCGCGGACGACGTTGGTCAGGGACACCGGCATGCGCCAGGCCCGGCCGGGTGCGGCTCCGGAGAGGATGATCAGACTTTCGGCGTGGCGCCGCATGCGCGTGGTGAGGTGGTCGAGCCGGAACAGGTCGCTCAGCTCGTTCGGGTCGTCGGAGCGACGCTCCATGCTGTCCAGCAGACTGAGCTGTCGGTGGACCAGCACCTGGCTGCGACGGGCGAGGTTGACGAAGACCCCGGAGATGCCGCTGGCGAGTTCGGCACGTTCGACCGCGGCGTGCAGGGCGGCCCGGTGCACCGTCGTCAGGGCCTCCGCCACCTGTCCGGTCTCGTCTTCGGCGGGTGGTCCGGCGGGCGCCTCGGCCCGGATGTCGATCTCCGCACCGGCCCGGAGTTTCCGCATGGCCGTCGGGAGTTTACGGCGGGCGATGTCCAAAGCGTCGTTGCGCAGACTCACCAGCTCGATCACGAGCGCGCGGCCGATCCGGACCGAGATCACCAGCGAGGCGACGACCGCGGCCAGGCCGAAGAGCACGGCGGCGCCGGCCGGGCTCAGCACGCCGTGCGCGAACGGGTCGGCGCGGCCCGCGACCGCCCGGCTCGTGTCCGCCGCGATGCTGCTCATGTCGGCCTGCACGCGAGCGTGGGCGGTGGCCCACGCCGAACCGGGTGCCGTGTCGACCCCCTTGACGCCGGAGCCGGCGGCAAGGACGCGGTCCTCGGAGGTGGTGAGGGCGAGGTAGGCACTGCTGTGGGCGACGCGGTTCCAGGCCGCGCGCTGGGCAGCGGGCAGGTCGGCGACGGCCACCTGGGTGAGGGCGCGCCGGTTGGCGACGGCACCGTCCAGCAGCAGGATGCGCCGGCCGCCGAGCGTGTCGTCCGGGCGCGTGCTGCCGAGGACGGCGTTCTCCTGGGCCAGCGCTTCGGCTGCCCGGGAGAATTCGAGCAGCACGCGCGCGTCGGAACCGGCGTCGGCCCCCTGGATACCGGAGAGCGCTCCGTCCACGGCGAACGCGGCGTCGATGGTCCTGGAGTACCGGTCGTACGCCTTCGACCAGTCCGCCTCGCGGCCCAGCACGGCGTTGCGCAGTGGGCGGAGCTGCTCGACACCGCCGACGAAGGTCTCCAGACGGCTGCCGACTCCCGCGGGGAGCTGCTGTCCGGCGGCGACGGTGCTGTCGTCACCGAGTCGCAGCTTCGCCACCGCCCGGTCGGTGGTGGCCGCGAGCCCGCGAAGGTCGTTCGCGCGTGCCGCGTCCGGTCCGGCGGCGTATCGCACGGCGGCGGCCCGTTCGGCTTGCAGCGCGGCGACGGCGACCGCGACGGGCGTACGCAGCTCGGCGTCGACCTGCTGGGACTGGCGCAGTTTGGCCACGTCCTGAGCGGTGGTCACGGTGGCGTACGCCCACAGCGCGAGGAGCGAGACCACCGGCACCATCAGGAGACAGACCACCTTGGCGCGAACGGTCCGGGGGCGCATGTGCCAGCGACTCGCGCGCGGGGGCGCGTAGTCCGGTGCCATGTCGAGGTACGCCTCGGGCCCCTCGTCGGCCGGGGGCCCGGCGTGGGCGCGCCGGCCGCGCGGCGGGATCGGGGACTGCGCCGGTGGTCCGGCCTTCGGGGTGCTACGGGGTGGGCGCATGGCCTCCTCGCTCGGGCAGTGGGTCGGGGCTCTCGGGCGGGGTCTCCGCTAGCGGGCGGCGCCTTCGACGGGCCGTTGGGCGGTGGCGGACGCCTGGCGCTCGTCCGCCGAGGGCGAGAGGGCGACGAAGGCCGAGGTGATGAAGAGGTAGGAGCCGAGGACCACGGCGAGCGGGAAGATGAACTGCATGGCCGTGGCGCCCGGCAGGGTCGCGCCGGAGGGGTCGACCTGGACGCTCACCGCGAACATGCCGCTGTAATGCATGCTGCTGACCGCCGCCCCCATGACCAGGGAGGCGAGGGTGACCGCGAGCGGGGACTTGATGTTCAGGGCCGCCCAGAGCGCGGCCGTCGCGGCGACCACCGCGATCACGATGGACAGCCCGACGAGCACGGGGTCGTAGGTCACGTCCCCGTGCAGCCGGACGGCGGCCATGCCCAGGTAGTGCATGCTGGCGACGCCGAGGCCGGTGGTGAGGCCACCGAGCAGGAGGGCACGGTTGCGGTCCTTGCTGTAGCCGACGGCGAAGACGCCCGCGCACACGACGACCATGGCGACGACGAGGCTCAGGATCGTCAGGGGCACGTCGTAGCGGATGTCGGTGCCGCTGACGCGGAAGCCGAGCATCGCCACGAAGTGCATGGTCCAGATGCCGGTCCCGATCGCCGAGGCGGCCGTGATCAGCCAGTTGCGGCGGGCCCGGCCGGTCGTGGCCAGCGCGCGCACGGTACAGCGCAGGCCGAGTGCGGCGCCGATGCAGGCCATCGCATACGAGAGCGCGGGGGTGAGCCAGCCGAAGGCCGCGTGGTCAAGGTGTCCCATGGCCCACGGACGCTAGCCGGGGCAGGGGCGTACATAGGGGGCGCGTTTCGAAAGCCGTCACAACTTGACACAGCGGGTGTCCGAACATGACGTGGAGTTGCGGTGAAAGGACCACCTCGCGGCCTATCCATGTGCGCGCGGCGTCAACGGGGACGGTGAGAGATCATCGGAGTATGAGTGACGACCACACACACGTGCAGGAGTTCTTCACCGCGCGGGCGGCGGACTGGGACAGCAAGTTTCCCGAGGACGGGCCCGCCTATGCGGCGGCGGTGTCCGAGATGGGGCTGGACGCGGGCGAGCGGGTGCTCGACGCGGGGTGCGGCACGGGCCGCGCGCTCCCGTCGCTGCGCGCCGCCGTGGGGTCGTCCGGGACGGTGATCGGCGCCGATCTCACCCCGGCCATGCTCCAGGCCGCCGCGCAGGCGGGGCGCGACCGGGAGGGTGCCCTACTGCTCGCGGACGTCACGGCTCTGCCCCTGCGGACAAAGTCCCTGGACGCCGTCTTCGCGGCGGGTCTGATCGCCCACCTTCCTGAGCCGGGCGAGAACCTGCGCGAGCTGGCCCGCGTGGTGCGGCCCGAGGGCACGCTGGCGCTGTTCCACCCCATCGGCCGGGCCGCGTTGGCCGCTCGTCAGGGCAGGCAGCTCACACCCCAGGACCTGCGGGCCGAGGCCAACCTGGGTCCTCTCCTGGCGCGTTCCGGGTGGCGCATGACGTCGTACGTCGACGAGCCCGGCTACTTCCTCGCGCTGGCGGTTCGCGAGTCCTGAGGCCGGACCGGCTGCGGCTGCTCGCCTCAGTCCACCGCGTCGGTCAACTTCACCTGCCTCACCGGGCAGCCGCCCATTCCCGGCACCGGGTGCGTGCCCAGATCGGCGGTGCGGTAGCCGTTCGGGTAACTCTTGATCTCCCAGTTCTGGCGGGCGAAGTGCGGGGCGCGGCGCGGAGGCAGCAGCCTGACCAGTCGTCCGCGGGCCCTTACGGCACGGCGTACCAGGGAGGTGGCGGTCGCGCTCGGCGCCTCGTAGCGGAAGGCACGCAGCAAGGGCTCGTCGAGGAGGGCGAGAGTCGCCGTCCTCAACAGCGGTGCGAGCGGGCCGGGGTACCAGGAGACCATGAGGTCGAGCGTCGCGTCGGACACCTGCCGGGACCGTTCGTCCCAGGCGAAGTGCTCCTTCTCGTAGACGTCGAGGAGAGCCTCGAACTCGTCGAACGTCTCCGGGATGTCGGGGATGCCCATGTGGCGCCCGAGGGTGCGGTAGTACTCGGTGGTGGCGACGATCTCGTGCCGGGACAGCCGCCGCCAGCCATAGGTGTCGATCCAGCGTCTGGGCATGACGACGAAGGTCGACAGCACGTAGCGCATGTCGTCGTCGCTGATGTCGTAGCTGCGGTGCATCTGGTTGATGCGCCGGATCGCGGTACGGCCTTCGCGGGCGGCGAAGCCGTGCTCCATGACCGCGTCGAGAAGCAGGGCGGTGTCGTCGTACCGCCGCTGTGCACGGTCGGTCAGTTCGGCCGTCTCCGCGAGCAGCCGGCCGATGGCGGGGACGGCGTAGGTGCGGTAGAGGGCCAGTTCCAGCGCTCGTGTGTAGTCCCAGGGGAATTCGAACGCGGCACTGAGCCGGTAGATCTCCGGGGCGTCGGCCACCGGGTCCATCCGCCGGATCTGGTCGAGCCGCTCGAAGCGTTTCACCGGGAGCCCCCTTCTGTCGCGGAAGTTCCGACTCTACTTTGAGTAACGAGACATGTGTGATGAGCGGGCCCCGGATCGGGGAAAGGCGGTTCGCATGTTCGACATGGTGCGCAAGTACGCCGCCAGGCTGGGTACTTCCCCGCACGGGAAGGAACCCGCCGAACAGAAGCAGCGTGGGCACAACCTGTTCGAAGCCGCGGCCGCCTACGTTGCGGCCCGCGCGCGGGACGACCAGGACGGAGTCGAAGAGGCGTCGTCGTGGGTGTCACCGGAGGCACTCTCCTTCGGTGTGGGCGAGTTGGCGAGTCGGGCCGTGGTCGCTCTCGCTCGCGAGCGTTCCACGACCCCTCGGGCGGTGGCCCGGGATCTGCTGGGCCTGCCGGCGGACGGAGGAGACTCCTGACGACCAGAGGGTGTTTCGCCCCTGTCCGGCAGGAAAACCGCAGCTCCGCCCGGTGCGCGGACTCGTGACAAGCCTCTCCCCCGCGCACTAGGGTGCGCGCCGACGGACGAACCACTGGGGAGGCTGAGATGGCCGGGTCGGACGATGCACCCGTGTCTGCCGCTGACGAGGCGCTGTACGTATTGACGGCGGTGCTGCTGACACCGGCGCAGTTCCCGAGCGTGCTGGGTGACGACTATCCAGCGGCCTGCGCGGCGCTGGGCCTCCATCCGCTCGAGGAGGGGTACGGCCTGGTTCTCGGGCAGGACGGAGACGGAGCCCGGTGGACGGCCGTCATCAACGACGTGTCCCTGGTGGCGGTGGCGATCGCTTCCTGGGACTGCGGCATGGAGTACGAGCTGTCCCCCGACGAGCGCACGCTCGTGGCGGCGCTGCCCGGCTGGCCCCTGGCGCTGGCCGTCGCCGCACCCGACGTACCGGCCCCGCACGACCCGGCCACCGAGGCCACGGACCCACCTCCTCTCACCCCGCCCGACACCAGCACCTGGGGGCCGGCCCAGCGGCGGCTCGGCGCCGACGAGATAGCGCTCCAGTGGGCCGAATGGCGCGGACGGCTCGATGACGCCGACGTCCTGACGAACACGCAGGCTTCCGGAACCGAGGTCCCCGCCGCGGAGACCGAAGCAGCACCGCAGACCGTGACCGAGGCTGAAGGTACGGCCAAGCCCGGCCGTCCTGGCGTCCGCCGGGTGCTCGCGGAGGCACGCGCCTACATCGACGCCCCGCCGCCCCTCGGACGTGTTCGCTCGTCGTTCGCCCCCGGGGACGCGCGGACCTTGCGCGCCGACGGTCCCGGCTGGTCGATCGTGGCCCGCACCGACGACATCGCGTTCATCCTGCTCGACGCGGAACCCGGCGAGGTCATCCCCGTGGGACGGGGCCCGGAGCTACCCGGCCTCCTGGACGGGCTGGACAAGATCGCCGTACGTCCGCTGTGACTCAGCGCGAAGCGCCGCCCAAGGGCCTCAGCGGCCTATCTCCTTGCGCGCCACCCGGCGCAGCCTGCGCCGCTGGGAGGGGTCCAACGTCAGGTACGCCGCGGCGGGCACGCCCACGATGATCAGAAGCGCCGCCCACCAGGGCAGCCAGAACAACAGGATCAACCCGACCGCCACGCCACCCACGGCGATCTTCGCGTTTCTGGACATGAACTCCGCCTCCTACGTCACGACCCACTGCCGCTCTCTGCATGGGAAACGGTCCCCAGCGCCTCACGGTTCCGGCCGCCGCCCCTGAGACATCCCTGAAGCCGACCCTGAGGAACCCCTGAGACCCAGGTCGAAGGCCACCGCAGGACGCGCGTGACCCGCCGCTGCGGACTGGCCACGCGTGATCCCGTCAGCCGCGGGCGCCGAGCAGGTGGTCCATCGCCAACTGGTCGAGCCGCTCGAAGGCCATGCCCCGCGCCGCGGCGGAGTCGACGTCGAAGTCCTCGAAGGCCGAGCTGTCGGCCAGCAGGGCGTCGAGGCCGTCGGCAGCCGTGGGCTGGGCCAGCTCGTCCAGCCGCGACGCGCGCAGCGCCTCCTGCACTTCCGGGTCGGCACGGAAGGCGGCGGCGCGGTCCTTCAGGATGAGGTAATTGCGCATGCACCCGGCGGCCGAAGCCCAGACGCCGTCGAGGTCCTCGGTGCGCGGCGGCTTGAAGTCGAAGTGCCGGGGCCCCTCGTAGCCGGCGCTCTCCAGGAGGTCGACGAGCCAGAAGGCGGCCCGGAGGTCACCGGCCCCGAACCGCAGGTCCTGGTCGTACTTGATGCCCGACTGGCCGTTGAGGTCGATGTGGAAGAGCTTGTCCGCCCACAGCGCCTGCGCGATACCGTGCGGGAAGTTGAGCCCGGCCATCTGCTCGTGCCCGACCTCGGGGTTGACGCCGTACAGTTCCGGGCGCTCCAGGCGCTCGATGAAGGCGAGGGCGTGACCGACGGTGGGGAGCAGGATGTCACCGCGCGGCTCGTTCGGCTTGGGCTCGATGGCGAAGCGGATGTCGTAGCCCTGGGCGGTGACGTATTCACCGAGGAGGTCGAACGCCTCCTTCATACGGTCCAGCGCCGCCCGGACGTCCTTGGCGCCGCCGGACTCGGCGCCCTCGCGGCCGCCCCAGGCGACGTAGGTCTTGGCGCCGAGTTCGGCGGCGAGGTCGATGTTGCGGATCGTCTTGCGGAGCGCGTAGCGGCGCACGTCGCGGTCGTTGGCGGTGAACGCGCCGTCCTTGAAGACGGGGTGGGTGAAGAGGTTGGTGGTCGCCATCGGCACGGCCATGCCGGTCGCGTCCAGTGCCTGGCGGAAGCGCTTGATGTGGGACTCGCGCTCTGTCTCGGAGGCGCCGAACGGGATCAGGTCGTCGTCGTGGAAGGTCACGCCGTGGGCGCCGAGCTCGGCCAGGCGCTGCACCGACTCGACCGGGTCGAGGGCGCGGCGGGTGGCGTCGCCGAACGGGTCCCTCCCCTGCCAGCCGACGGTCCACAGGCCGAAGGTGAACTTGTCTTCGGGGGTGGGCTGGTAGTTCATGCCGCGGCTCCTTGATGCGTACGACTATTTCGTCATGGCCGTTTACAAATTAGTATGCGAAGGCGCCTCTGGAAAGAGACCCGATGTCCTCGACGCCGGGGCGCCATCGATGAACGGCGTCGCTGCCGGTCGATGACGCCGCGGAAGAGGGAGAGCCCGATGTCAGCAGCCGAGGGTCCGCTCGTCGTCGGTGTGGACACGTCCACCCAGTCCACGAAGGCACTGGTCGTCGACGCGTCCACCGGGCGGGTGGTGGCGAGCGGCCAGGCCGCGCACACGGTGACATCGGGCGTGGGGCGCGAGAGCGATCCGCGTCAGTGGTGGGACGCGTTGTGCGAGGCGCTGCGCCAGTGCGGCGACGCGGCGCACGAGGCGGCGGCGGTGTCGATCGGCGGCCAGCAGCACGGCCTGGTCACGCTCGACGCGCACGGCGAGCCGGTGCGTCCCGCGCTCCTCTGGAACGACGTCCGCTCGGCGCCGCAGGCACGCCGACTCGTGGAAGAGTTGGGCGGCCCGGACGCCTGGGCTGAGCGCACGGGCAGCGTGCCGGGCGCGTCGTTCACGGTGACCAAGTGGGCGTGGCTGGCGGAGCACGAGCCGGACGCGGTCCGCGCCACCAGGGCCGTGCGGCTCCCCCATGACTACCTCACCGAGCGCCTCACCGGACTCGGCACGACCGACCGCGGCGATGTCTCCGGCACCGGCTGGTGGGCGTCCGCGACGGAGTCCTACGACGAGGAGACCCTCGCGCACGTGGGACTCGACCCGGCGCTGCTGCCCCGGGTGGTGCGGCCCGGCGAGGTGGCAGGCACCGTACGCGACGGCCATGACCTGCCGTTCTCCAAGGGCACGCTGGTGGCGCCCGGTACGGGGGACAACGCTGCCGCCGCCCTTGGCCTGGGCCTGCGGCCCGGCACTCCGGTGCTCAGCCTCGGGACCTCGGGCACGGTGTACGCGGTCTCCAAGCACCGTCCCACGGACCCGACCGGCACGGTGGCGGGCTTCGCCGACGCGCACGGCGACTGGCTGCCGCTGGCCTGCACCTTGAACTGCACCCTCGCCGTGGACCGGGTCGCGGCCCTGCTGGGGCTGGACCGGGAGGCCGTGGAGCCCGGCACCTCCGTCACCCTGCTGCCGTATCTCGACGGTGAACGCACCCCCAATCTGCCCCATGCCTCGGGTCTCCTCCACGGTCTCCGCCACGACACGACCGCCGGCCAGGTGCTCCAGGCGGCCTATGACGGAGCGGTGCACTCGCTGCTCGGCGCACTCGACCTGGTTCTCGACGAGGACGCCGACCGCAGCGCTCCCCTGCTGCTCATCGGCGGCGGCGCCCGCGGCACCGCCTGGCAGGAAACGGTGCGCCGACTGTCCGGGCGGCCGGTACAGATCCCCGAAGCGAAGGAACTGGTGGCGCTCGGCGCGGCAGCGCAGGCCGCAGGGCTGCTGACCGGTGAGGACCCGGCGGCCGTCGCCCGCCGCTGGAACACGACGGACGGACGGGTCCTGGACGCCGTGGAACGGGACGACGAAGCCCTGAACCGGATCGCCGGGGTACTCTCCGACGCGTCCCCGCTGCTGGAGCGGGGTCCGGACTCCCTCTGACCCCGCACCCCTGGGCTGCCCAGAGGGTGGCGCACCAGATCCAGCAGCGAGCGACCGAACCACAAGCCGCTCACAGACCACGGACATCGAGGATCGACGGAGGCATGACCGCACCGCCGAACGACAGCCGAGGGACGGGGAGCGGACGCGCCCTGCCGGACACCCAGCAGGGCATGCGCCGCCGCAACCTGGCTCGGGTCATGCGCACCGTCAGCTCGGACGGCCCACTGTCGCGCGCCACGGTCGCCTCCCGCATCGGTCTCACGCGGGCGGCCGTGTCGTCCCTCGTGGACGAGCTGATCCGTTGGGACTTGCTAGAGGAACTGGGCCCCGAACGACCGAGCCGGGTGGGCCGGCCCGGCTCCGCGCTCGCGGTGAGCGGGCGCGGCCCGGCGGGGCTCGGGGCGGAGATCGGCGTGGATCATCTGGCGGTGTGCGCGGTCGACCTGCGCGGCGTGGTTCGTGCGCGGGCCCTGCGGCACGGCGCGCATCGCGGTCGCTCCCCCGAAGCCGTGGCCGAGGAATTGACCCCGCTCCTCCAGCAGGTCACGGCCGAGGTGGAGAAGGACGGCCTGTGGATCGCCGGGCTCGCGGTCGCCGTCCCTGGGCTGATCGCCCGCGACGGCCGTACGGTCGTGCGCGCCCCCAACCTCGGCTGGCACGACACCGACCTCGGTAGCGTGCTGCCCGGCGGGGTGCCACTGACCGTGGACAACGAGGCCAACTTCGGCGCGCTGGCGGAGCTGTGGCTCGGCGCCGGCCCGACGGCCGACTTCCTCCATGTGTCTGCGGAGATCGGCATCGGCGCGGCGATCGTCGTGAACGGGCAGTTGCTCCGTGGCACCCGTGGCTTCGCCGGCGAACTGGGCCATGTCCCGGTCCGGCCGGACGGGCCGCCCTGCCCATGTGGGGGTCGCGGCTGCCTGGAGCAGTACGCCGGAGAGGAGGCCGTACTGCGGGCGGCCGGGATCGAACCCCGCGAGAACGTGATGGGGGTGCTCGCGGAACGGGCCGAAGCGGGCGACGAGGACGTCCGCTCGGCGCTGGGTGAGGCAGGTACAGCGCTCGGCATCGCCCTGACCGGAGCAGTCAATCTCCTGGACCCCGAGACGGTCGTCCTGGGTGGCGCACTGGCGGCGCTCTCACCATGGCTTGTCCCCTCTCTGCAACGTGAGCTGCGCAGCCGCACAGCCGGTCCGGCATGTCCTGTCGCGGTTTCCGAGCTGGGGCCGGAAGGTCCGTTGCTCGGTGCCGCGCATTCGGTGGTACGGGCCGTGCTGGATGATCCGGCGATGGTGGCGGAACGGCCCTGACACTTCGGCGGATGCCCGTGGCGAAAGCCGCCACGCCCACCGACACCCGAAGTCCCTCGAACGGGTGGCCGAGATATCCACAATCCGCCAGTTGTCCACGGACTCGACGCTCACCCTTCTGCCCAACTCCCCCGCGCCGTACCGTGATTCACGCGAGCCGCAACCGCCGGACCTCAACGGCGGAAGTGCAGGCCGCACACCTGCTCAGCACCATCTGACACATGCACCGGGGGATACATGTACGCGGAATCGACCGGCGCACGACGCCACAACCGACACCACCACGACCATTCCCGGTTCCCGCTGACCGGAGCTGACACTGTGTCGGTCATACGTACAGGGTTTCGCTGAGCTGCGCGCGCCCCGCCCGTATCGGGGCAACGGCGCATGCCTGAGTGCCACCCAACTGCCGGCTGAGGCACGGCAGATGACACCCCCATACTGCTGAAGGGCAGCCGACGATGGAGACGAACCAGCCCCGTACCCACCTCACCCGACGCGGCATCCTCAAGGGCGCGGCACTCGCCGCGGTCCCCTATGCGCTCCTCCCCGGCCCACAGGCGGCCGCGCAGACGGCGGTCGACTACCCGCCCGGCGAATGGCAGCCCGCGAGCAGCGGGAACTACACGGTGTCCAGCCGGCCGGCGGCTTACAGGATCGACCGGGTGATCATCCATGTCACCCAGGAGACCTACACCAGCACCCTGGCCATCTTCCGGAACCCCGACAAGAAGGTGTCCGCGCACTATCTCGTGCGCTCGGCGGACGGCCACGTCGCCCAGTGCGTCCGGGAGGCGGACATCGCCTGGCACGCGGGGGACTGGGGTTACAACACCCGGAGCATCGGCATCGAACACGAGGGCTGGGTGGACCAGCCGGCCTACTTCACCAACGCGCTCTACGAGCAGTCCGCGAGACTCACGGCCGCGGTGTGCGACAAGTACGGCATCCCGAAGGACAGGGAGCACATCATCGGCCACTACCAGGTGCCTGGCACCGATCACACCGACCCGGGGGTGAACTGGGACTGGGTCCGCTACATCAGACTCGTCAATTTCTCCTGACCTCACGTCGGCCTGGTTGTCCGCAGCGGAGCCGCGCGTGACGATGGCCCAGTTGATTCCCTGGCAGGGAGGACGAGTTGACCGATCAGTGGGTGGCTCTGGAGCCGGGAGCCGACCCAGACGAAAGAGCGCGGGCGCTGCGCCGGGCGCATGAGACCTTCACGACCGTCGGCACCGTTCCGCGTCCGGTCCGGCCGGTGGTGGCCGAGTCCTGGCGGCGCAGCGCGCGGGCCGGCGTGGGGCCGGACGGCACCGCGAGCGTGGAGCTGACCGACGACGACCTCGGCGCATACCGCGCCGAGCATCCGCTGGCCCGGGTCATGCCGTTGGTCCGGGAGCTGGTGGGCACGTTCGCCGCCGACGGCTCGCATCTGCTCGCGGTGTGCGACGCGCACGGCAGGCTGATGTGGGTCGAGGGCCATCCGACGACGCTGCGGCGGGCGGACCGGATGAACTTCGTGCCCGGAGCGCGCTGGTCGGAGGCGGCTGTCGGGACCAACGCGCCCGGTACGGCGGTGGCGGTGGACCGGCCGGTGCAGGTCTTCGCTGCGGAACACTTCATAAGGCGGGTTCAGCCGTGGACCTGCGCCGCCGCGCCGATCCACGATCCGCACACCGGCCGGGTTCTGGGGGCCGTCGACATCACCGGAGGGGACGGTCTGGCACATCCGCACAGCCTGGGCTTCGTGCAGGCGGTGGCACGCGCGGCCGAGTCACAGCTCAGCCTGCTCACTCCGCCCCGGCAGGCGGAGGACACGGTCACGCTGAGCGTGCTGGGCCGGGACGAGGCGGAACTGCGTCCGGACGGCGGGCGCCGGATCCGGCTGAGCCGTCGGCACAGCGAGGTTCTCGTGCTCCTGGCCCGCCATCCAGAGGGCATGACCGGGGACGAGCTGCTGTGCGCGCTGTACGCGGACGAGTCGGTGACACCGGTGACCTTGCGCGCCGAGTTGGCCAGGCTGCGCCCGCTGCTGCCGCCAGGACTGCTGGCGTCCCGGCCCTATCGGCTCTCCGTGCCGGTCGAGTGTGACGCGGCCTTGGTGGAGCGGCAGTTGGAAGCGGGTTCACTCACGGCCGCCGTACGGGCCTATCGCGGTCCCCTCCTGCCGAACTCTCAGGCGCCGGCTGTGGTGCGGCTGCGGCATCGGCTCGCCGGGGCTCTGCGCACGGCACTGATCACCCGCGGCGACCCGGATCTGCTGGCGGACTGGGTCCACGCTCCGTGGGGTGAGCACGACCTGTCGGCCTGGCGGGCCCTGGCAGCCGTGCGACCGACCCCTTCGGTGCGGGCGCGCGTCGCGGCGCTGGAGGCCGAGCTGGCGGTGCCGGGGATACCGAGCCGGCGCCCTCAGATCCGTCAGACACCCTGGGTGACCAGCCGTGCAACATATTCGCAACGTCCGCCCGTCTAGCGTGCACGACGGGAGCTGCCCAATGGCGGGCAGCGCTGCACCGGGAGGCACACCAGCATGACCCGTTACGCGACGCCCGGCTCTGAGGGCTCGATCGTCTCCTACCAGCCGCGCTACGACCACTTCATCGGCGGGGAGTACGTGCCGCCGGCGCGGGGGCAGTACTTCGACAACCCGTCGCCGGTCAACGGGCAGCCGTTCACCGAGATCGCGCGCGGTACCGCGGAGGACGTCGAGCGGGCCCTCGACGCGGCGCACGCGGCCGCGCCCGCCTGGGGCCGTACGTCGGTGACGGTGCGCTCGGACATCCTGCTGAAGATCGCCGACCGCATGGAGGCGAACCTCGAGTCGCTGGCGGTGGCCGAGACCTGGGAGAACGGCAAGCCGGTCCGCGAGACGCTGGCCGCGGACATCCCCCTGGCCATCGACCACTTCCGCTACTTCGCTGGGGCGATCCGCGCGCAGGAGGGGTCGCTGGGCGAGATCGACGACGACACCGTGGCGTACCACTTCCACGAGCCGCTCGGAGTGGTCGCACAGATCATCCCGTGGAACTTCCCGATCCTGATGGCTGCCTGGAAGCTGGCGCCCGCGCTCGCGGCGGGCAACGCGGTCGTCCTCAAGCCCGCCGAGCAGACCCCGGCGTCCATCCACTACTGGATGAGCCTGGTCGCCGACCTGCTGCCGCCAGGCGTGCTCAACATCGTCAACGGTTTCGGGGCGGAGGCGGGCAAGCCGCTGGCCTCCAGTGCCCGGGTGGCGAAGGTGGCGTTCACCGGGGAGACCACGACCGGGCGGCTGATCATGCAGTACGCCTCCGAGAACATCAAGCCGGTGACACTGGAGCTGGGCGGCAAGTCCCCCAACATCTTCTTTGACGACGTGTGGGCGCACGACGACGACTTCCGGGACAAGGCTCTCGAGGGCTTCACCATGTTCGCGCTCAACCAGGGCGAGGTGTGCACCTGTCCTTCCCGGGCGCTCGTCCAGCGCGGCCACTACACCGACTTCCTGGAGGCGGCTGTGGCCCGCACCCAGCAGATCAAGCCGGGGCACCCGCTCGACACCGACACGATGATCGGCGCGCAGGCGTCCAACGACCAGTTGGAGAAGATCCTCTCCTACCTGGACATCGGCCGTCAGGAGGGCGCCAAGGTGCTCACCGGCGGCGAACGCGTCGAGTACGACGGCGAGCTGAAGGGCGGGTACTACGTCCAGCCGACCATCTTCGAGGGCGACAACCGCATGCGGATCTTCCAGGAGGAGATCTTCGGCCCGGTCGTCTCGGTGACCTCCTTCGACGACTTCGACGACGCGATGAAGCTGGCCAACGACACGCTGTACGGCCTCGGCGCGGGCGTCTGGACTCGTGACATCAACACCGCCTACCGCGCCGGCCGCACCATCCAGGCAGGCCGCGTCTGGACCAACTGCTACCACGCCTACCCGGCCCACGCGGCCTTCGGCGGCTACAAGCAGTCCGGGATCGGCCGGGAGAACCACAAGATGATGCTGGAGCACTACCAGCAGACGAAGAACATCCTCTGCTCTTACAGCCCTAAGAAACTTGGGTTCTTCTAGGCCGTCTATCTAAAACATGGACGGGCCGGACGAGGTGATGTCCCGGTCCGGCCCGTCCGTCAGCGGCTAAAGGTCGTCCATGGGCATGTCGTCCATGGCGCGACGCGAGGCGGCGAACGTTTCGGCGAGGCCGTCGGGAACGGTTCCCTGACATGACATCAGCCGGTAGCCGGGATGCGGGCGCTCGATGGTGCGGTCGAGGGTGGTGGTGTCCGCGTCGGCGAACGGCAAGCGGGAGCACCTCATGGTGAGGGCCTTCGTGAAACCGCGCGCCGACAGGAAGTGGTCGCCTGGCGATCCGACCTCGGCCTGCGCGATGACGCAGCGTCGGGTAATGGCCGCCCGCGCAAGATGCACGGCCGGGAACTCTTAGCCGCGCGTTTCTCGTAGCTACCCGCGCCTCCCACCGCTCTTTGAGTCTGAACTGTGGACACGACCAGTCACGAGATCGACGATAGGCGGATGTTCAGTACCCTCCTGGCCTTCCTCGGCGCTTGCACTTTGGTCGCGGCCTCGCCCGGCCCCAGTACCATGCTGATCATTCAGCAGTCCCTGCGCAGCAGGCGCGCTGGTTTGCTCACTGTGCTGGGCAACGAGAGCGGTGTCTTTCTCTGGGGTGTCGTCGCCTCACTTGGACTCACAGCACTGCTTGCGGCATCTCAACTGGCCTATGACGTCATGAGGATCGCCGGCGCCTCGGTTCTGATCATCTTCGGCGTCAAGACGCTGGTGCATGCCCACCGAGGGCAGGGCGAGGAAGCCGAACACGAGGCTCCGGCATACCGCACAGGATGGAATGCATACCGTTCAGGTCTGCTGCTCAACCTCGCCAACCCCAAGGCCGCGGTTTTCGCGATGTCCTTCCTGCCTCAGTTCGTGCCCGCAAGCGCGCCTCACCTTGCCACCATGATCGGACTGGCGGCCGTCTGGGCGGTGTACGAGATCGGCTATTACGGACTGTACGTATGGTTCGTCGGCCGGCTGAAGAAGGTCATTGCCCGAGCCAACGTACGCAAGCGGCTCGAACAGATCTCCGGCGGTGTCCTACTCGTTCTCGGCATCCGGATGGCCGTAGAAAGCTGACGGCCCCGTCCCCGGCCGCACGGGGCCGATGATTACCGGGTGTTGCAGGGGCGCCCGGCTCCCTCGTAACTGCTCCACCACTGCGCTCGGAGGCCATCTGCGCGTACAAGCTCTTCGACGGCCGCAGTCGCTGCACCTGCGGCGAGCGCGGCTGGGAGGCCTCGTCGGCCTCGCGCTCGACTGGGCCCTCTCCCCCGCCGGCGGCGACCTCGACCATCCCTGACTCCTGCCCACGCCCCCGCGTCGCCGTACCGGTCATGACTGATCCGCGCTCGGGCGCTCGGCCGGCCGGCCACGCATGCCCCAGCGTGGAAGCGCGAGGCGTGAGGGCGATGCCGCTCCAATGCCCCCACAGCCGCCCCGCGGGGGCCGTCTTCGTCTCGGCCCGGCCGGCCAGTTGCTCCTCCGGCTGATGCGGGTCGCCACGCCGACGTCACGGGCGGAGCATGGGCCGTGACTGCCGGGCGGGACGCTCAGCGCGTCGTCTCGTACCTGGTCAGGATCACGCCGCACGGAAACGCCCGCGTCTCCACCAGCTTCAGGTTCACCCAGTTGTCCAGCGCGGTGAAGAACGGTGTGCCGCCGCCCACCAGGACCGGCGCGGTCACCAGCACGTACTCGTCGATCAGCCCGGCCCGCATGGCCTCACCGGCGAGCGTCGCGCCGCCGATGTCCATCGGGCCGTCGCCCTCGGCCTTGAGCCGGGTGATCTCGGCGACCGCGTCGCCGGCTACCAGGCGGGTGTTCCAGTCGACCTCGTCGATCGTCGAGGAGAACACCACCTTCGACATGTCCCGCCAGCGGCGCGCGAACTCGATCTCCGCGGGGGTCGCGTTGGGCTGCTGGTCGCCGGTCGGCCAGTAGGAGCTCATCGTCTGCCACAACTTGCGCCCGTACAGCGACAGGTCGGTCGCCTGCACCCGATCTGACCAGAACTGGAACAGCTCGTCACTCGGCACGCTCCAGCCGATGTCGTCGCCGGCAGCGGTGATGTAGCCGTCCAGGGTCAGGTTCATGCCGTAGGTCAATTTCCGCATGGCGTCAGCCTTCCGGGAGTCGGTCGCACACGCACGGACCGGCGCGGCACGGGAAACTCATCGGTGCGCGATCTGAGACTGGCAGGGGGCACGGTGATCTGACGAATGCCGAGCGGTAACGGCTGCGGCCGTTCCCAGATCCCGGCTGTCCAGACCTGGCCTGGGACGGCCACGCAAGAAGCCAGACAGCCTGACGGCCGACAAGGCTTACCGAACCGTCTCCATCCGCGCGTGCCTGCGGCGGGGGAAATCCCACACCGTCCCGGAGAAGTCCGACTACCAGGCCGCCCGCCTGGACAAAGGCGCATGTGGCGGACGAGCGCCCTGCTTCGATGAGGACCGCTACAAGAAGCGCAACACCGTCGAGCGGGCGAGCAACTGCCTCAAGCAGTCCCGCGCGGTCGCCACTCGCTACGACAAACGCGGCCACACCTCCTCAGCACCGCCACCGCGGCGGCCCGCCGCCAAAGTCGCCCACGATCCGGCCCTAGAGCGTGTCTCCTTATTGTTTCCCGCCTTCGGGTGGTTTGCCGTGTTGGGGCGCATCTTCAGAGCTTCGGCAGTGTTGCCTGGTGGTCCGGTCGATCTGCGGTCCGGCCCGGTCGTCGCCGCAGGAGGCCGTCGACCTGAGTCGGCCGTAGCAATCACTAAATAAAGGAGTCATCCATGGGAACCCTGTCCTCCGGCGTCTATCGAATCGTCGGCTGGCCCGACGCCACCGGCCCCGAGGCGCGGGTCCTCACAGCCGGGGAAAACGGTGTGACCGTTATGGCTCCCGGGGCTGCGCCGGAACGGGAGCAAGAGTTCAGCGTGGAGGTCCGGGAGGACGGCACTTGCGCCATCCAGGTTCCCGCCCGGCTCTTCCCCTCGCGTTCCCTGAGTTACAAGGAGCCGGAGAAGGGCGAGAGGGTGATCTTGGGGCCGTTGAGTGACTTCCCCACCCGTGAGTGGAAGGTCGAGCCGGCCCCGCAGGTGCCGCAGCCGGCCCCCTACTTCATCCGTGTCCCCGACAAGGACCTGCATCTGGTGGTGTCGTCGAAGACGATCTTCCCGCCTGAGCTCGAACTGGCGCCCTCCGACTCCGCCCTCCAGAACGCCTGGGCGCTCCTGCCCGTCGAGACGGATTAGCCACCTGACGCCCGGATGAGATCACCGCCCCCACGTGCGTGCAGCACGTCGGTACTGGCACTTCGCCCGCGGACGCGAGTGGGTGGTCGACCGCTGACGGCAGCTATCGCCGGGCCCAGATGAGGATCGCGGCGAGGTGGAGAGCCCTCTGGTAGGCGATGACGAGCTTCTCCGTTCGCATGGCCAGACCGCGCCACTGCTTCAGCAGGGCGATGCACCGCTCAACGCTGTTGCGTCCCTTGTACGCCTCTGGGTCGAACGTCGGCGGCCTCCCGCCGTTCGAGCCGCCCCGCCGACGGTGCGGGCCTGGTCCACCGGCTGTGGAATCACCGTCCGCACGTGCCGCTCGCGCAGGTGAGCGCGGACGCGCGCGAGGAGTAGGCCCGGTCCGCGAGCACCACGTCCGGCCGGGTCCGCGGCCGCCCGCGCTGGCAGCGCGGTACACGGATGTCGGCCATCACCGCGGTGATCGCGGGCGCGTCACCAGCCTGACCAGCCGTCAGCGCAATCGCCGGGGGACGAGCGTTGGAGTCGGCAGCCAGATGAACCTTCGTGCTCAGGCCACCTCGCGAGCGTCCCAGCGCGTGGTCGGCCAGCTCGCCCCGGCCGGAGTCACCCATTGCGGGCGCCGGCCGCGTCCTGATGGGCCCGGCAGACTGTCGAGTCCACCGAGACCACCCACCCGACGTCGCCGTCCGCGTCCGCCACCGCCAGGACAGCAGCGAAGACGCGGGCCCACGTGCCATCCACCGCCCAACGCAACAGCCGCTTATGGGCGGTCAGCGGCGAGTCGTTCCGCGTCCGCAGTGCCGGGGTTGGCTGACCAGAGCACGAGTTGCTGTTCTGGGGCACCGGCGTAGCGGAAGGTGTCCCAGTCGAGGGTGAGTTCGCCGACGGTGGGGTGGGCGATGCGCTTGCTGCCGAAGTCCTGGTGTGCGACGCGGTGCTCGGCTCACCAGGCCCGGAAGTGCTGGTCGGCGACGGCCAGCTCGCCCACGAGGGCGGTGAGGGCCGGGTCGGTCGGGTTCGTTCCGGCCTCCATCCGCAGGACCTCGACGCAGGTGCGGGCCACGTCCTCCCACTCCGGGTAGATGTCGCGCATCACCGGGTCGGTGAAGACCATGCGGACGTAGTTGCGCTCGGGTTCGGGCACGGCTGCGAAGTCGCACAGCAGCTCCGCCGCCAGCGGGTTCCACGCGAGGATGTCGAGTCGCGGGCCGAAGACGATGGCGGGTGTGCCGGTGAGCTGGGCGAGCAGGCGGGTCAGGTGCGGGTGTGCTTTGGGGCGGGCGGACCGACGCGGCGTCTTGCGGTGCCCGGCCCGCGCGGCCTGGGCGACCAGTCCCTCCACGTACGTCCTCTGGTCACCGTCCAGCCGCAGCTTCCGCGCGAGGGAGTCGAGCACCGGCGGTGACGGTGCCAGCCGGCCCTGCTCGATGCGTACGTTGTAGTCAGTGCTGATCGCGGCGAGCTCGGCCACCTCCTCGCGGCGCAGCCCTTGCACTCGGCGCTGGGTGCGCGCGCTCGGGGAGCCCCACCTGTGCGGGTGTGAGTTCGCCACGGCGGTGCTTGAGGAACTCACCGAGCTCACGAAGGTGCGCGGAACCAGCCATTCCTTCAGCATGGCACCGAGGAGAAGGCTCTGCCTGGGAAAGATCCTTCCTAGGAAGCAACGCGACCTTCCTGCGCCGGGCCACCGGCCGGAAAGTGGGAACAGGCCCGCAGATCGCCGGCCACCCATGATTCCGCAGGAGCAGAACATGAGGACTGACGTCCGCTTCCCGGCCAACGGCCGCTCAGACCGACCACCGGATGAAGGCCGTGGCCGGTGTGTCCGGGACGGACGTTCCCAGCTTCTTCCGCGGCGCCGACCCCGAGGGCTGGCAGCAGATGGTGGCGAACTCCGGAAACCTCCGCAGCGCCGAGGCCGCCGGCGAGCCCGCGGCGACGTTCGCCGTGCTGCCCGAGACGGCCGACGCCGGCACCCCCGCCCCGACGGCCGAGTTCGTCGACTACTCCAAGACGCCTCGCGGCATGCACCCGCGCTCCACGGGTGACGTGGTCGTGCGCAGCGCGGACCTCCTCGACCAGTTCGACTCCTTCGCCGATGTCGCCAGGATCGCGCCCCGCCCGCTGCTCATGATCGCCGGTACCGAGGCGGTGACCCGCGGGTTCTCCGAGAAGGCCGTCGCCGACAGCCCCGGCAACGCCGAACTGTTCCTCGTCGACGGCGCCACCCACGTCGACCTGTACGACCGCGACGAGTACGTGACTCCTGCCGTCGCCAGGCTGGTCGAGTTCTTCAGCAAGCACCTCGCCTGAGCCGGCGAGCCTGTGGGGGCAACGGACGGGAGATGATCTTGAAGGTTGTCACGAGCAGCCTGCCCGCATCCCGCACACCTGCTCGACAAGCGGCGTCAGACGCAGGCCAAACCCCTCCCGGACGCCATGCGAGCGGAGCCGGTGCCCCGCCGGTCGGCGACCGCGTCATTCCGAAGGGATGCGAAACTCGAATTCGGGACGGTCCCACGGCATGGCGGGCGGGTTCGCGAACGCGGTCCCGGTCCGTACCGCACCGACGCGGTGGTAGAAGCCCTCGGCGGGGAGGTGCGACACGACTTTGACACGGTCGATGCCGGCGGCACGGGCCTCGGACTGCATGTGCGCGACGAGCAGCCGTCCGATACCCCGTCCTTGCGCTTCGTCGGCGACGAACAGCAGGTCGAGTTCCGGTGGAGCTAGGACGAGCGAGTAGAACCCCAGGACCCGGCCTCCGCGCTCGTCGGCGCCGACGGCCACAAAGGTGCGGTGGGCCTCGATGTAATCGGGACCGACCCGGTAGCCCGCGACTGCGGCTGCGTACTTGCCCTCGTAGGCCCCTGAGCCACGCACGAGCCGTGTGAGCCGTTTGGCATCCCCCGCCACGGCCCTCCGCATCGTGACCGGCTGGCGGATCGAGGAAGTGCGTGGACTCATCGGGACAGTATTTCGCACCGGGGAGTACCTCCGTGCCGGAGGACGGCGGCCCGGGCAGGCGTTCTGCACCGCGTGAACGCCATGACCTGCGGTTTTGTGTCCGACATGGCAAGACAGTGGGTGCCACGGCAAGCGGAAGGGGTCAACGGTCGGCCGGTGGCGGCGTTGCGGCGAGTTCGTCGCCTCGCGCCGCCACGTCCGATTCCGGAGCGGGGTCCATGGCGCGCCCGTCGGACCTCGCCAGCAGCCAGTACAGCGTGGCCGGTACGGCGAGGCCGACGATCCAGGAGACGTCCGCGCCGCCGAGCGGTGCGACGAGGGGGCCGGTGTAGAACGACGTGGCGAGGAAGGGGAGTTGGGCCAGGACGCCGACCGCGTAGACGCTCAGGGCGTTGGCGCGCCAGGCGCCGTAGCGGCCGTTCGGGTCGAAGAGGGCCGGGATGTCGTAGCGCTCGCGGGAGATCAGGTAGTAGTCGACGAGGTTGATGGCCGACCAGGGGGTGAAGAAGGTCAGCAGGAACAGCAGGAAGTCCTTGAACGAGACGAGGAAGCTGTCCTTGCCGAGCAGGGCCAGCGCGGTGCCGGTCACCATGATCACGGCGATGTACCCGGCCCGGCCGCGCGGCGACAGCGTCCGCCGGCCGCGGAAGCCGCTGATCCCCGTGACCATGGAGATGAATCCGCCGTAGGTGTTGAGGACGTTGATGGTGAGCTTGCCCAGGGCGATGGCGAAGTAGAGGAGCGATGCGGCCGCTCCGGCGCCGCCGAGCGAGACGACGTAACCGACCTGGTCGTCGAGAAACCTCTCCCCGGCCGTCGCCGCCACCAGCACGCCGAACGTCATGGACCACTGGGAGCCGAGGGCCGAGCCGGACAGCGTCCACCAGAATGTCGCCCGGGCGCTGGTCGTGCGCGGCAGGTAGCGCGAGTAGTCGGCGACGTACGGGCCGAAGGCGAGTTGCCAGGACGCGGACAGCGACATGGCCAGCAGGAACATCGGCAGGGAGAAGTGGGCGTCGCCGAGCAGCGCGCCCACGTCGACGCGGTCGAGCAGCCGGATGCCCAGGAAGACGAAGGCGACGGCGCAGACGACGCTCGCCACTCGGCCCACGACGTGGATGACGCGGTAGCCGATCGCGGCCACGACGGCGGTGAGCACGGCGAAGGCGACGATGCCCGTGGTGTCGTCGGTGTGGGTGAGCCGGGCGGTGGCCTGGCCGGCGAGCACGCTGCCGCTCGCGAAGAACCCGATGTACATCAGGATGACCAGGAGCAGTGGCACGGCGGCGCCCCGGACGCCGAACTGCGCTCGCGACTGGATCATCTGGGGGAGTCCGAGCTTCGGGCCCTGCGCGGAGTGCAGCGCCATGACGGTGCCGCCCAGCAGGTTGCCGACGACGAGGCCCACGAGCGACCAGACGACGTCGCCGCCGAAGACGACGGCGAGGGCGCCGGTGACGATGGCGGTTATCTGGAGGTTCGCGCCGAGCCAGAGCGTGAACTGGCTGAACGCCCGGCCGTGTCGCTCACCGTCCGGCACCACGTCGATCGAGTGCCGCTCGATCACGCCGGCGGCTCGGCCGGGGCTCTCCGGGATGCGCGCGTCCGTCTGCTCGTTACGACCTGCCCTGGCCATCGTCCGCCCTCCGCGCTCACCCACCGCCCTGCATATTGCCATGCAGACTCTGGCCCGCTGAATGATTTGTCAATACCCTGCCGACCGGCGGTGGTCGGCTTGCCCCTGCGGATGATCAGCAGCAGCCGGCCCTCGGCCTGAAGCGCCGAATACCGGATCGGTGGTGGCCTGGCGGCGGCCGCCTCGCCCGCTACCTACGCTGGTCCTGTGCGCACAGTGGAGTTGCTGCTCGACGACGCATCCGAGGCGCGGGTTCGGGATGTCTGGGGGCGGCTCGCGGAGGCGGGAATGCCCAGTCTGGCTGGGCACCGGCATCCGACGAATCGGCCGCACCTCACCCTGACGACCGCGCCCGACCTGCCGCGGGAGGCGCCGGCGGTGGCGCTTTCGGCGCTTCCCCTGCCGTTGCGGCTGGAGGGGACCCTGCGGTTCGAGGGGCGAACTTCGATACTGGCGTGGCGCGTTGTACCCGAGGCCGGGCTGGCCGCGCTTCAGCGGCGGGTGTGGGAACTGGTGGCCGGGGGCGGGAATCCGCTGTTCGAGCCGGGCAACTGGGTGCCCCATCTCACCCTCGGGCGGACACGGTCCGGGGCCGGCTCATGGCCTGCGGAACTTCTGCCCAGCGAGCTGGCCGAGCCCTGGGAGGGGACGTTCACCGAGGCGCGGAGCTACGACACCGAGCGGCGGACCGTCGAGCGGCTCATGCCACCGCCCGGCTCGGGTACCGGAATCTGACCGCTACTCACCCCGAAGGCTGGGAGTACGGGCCGCGCTTGCCGCTCGGCAACGTCACGACAGCTCTACCGCGACCCAAGCCTCGGGAGCGGATCGCGGCCGGCCGGTACGCGGTGGCGTTCCGGCAGGCCGGCGCGCTGCCGGGTCGGCATTCTCGGTAGCGTGAGCAGTGGATACGTGGAGCGTCCGTACGGTCGGCCGGTCCGTCCGACGGCTTTCGGCGAAGAGTGACGAGGTTGCGGTGAGTGAACTGACGAAGCCCGAGGTCCATGTCCCGGAGGGCGCCGCTCCTGCCGAGCTGACCATCCGGGACCTGGTCGTCGGGGACGGGGCCGAGGTCAAGCCGGGCATGGTGGTCCGGGTCCACTATGTGGGCGTGACCTTCGAGTCCGGGAAGGAGTTCGATGCCTCCTGGGACCGGGGCGAGCCGTACAAGTTCGCGCTGGGCAGCGGGAAGGTCATCAAGGGCTGGGACCGGGGGGTGAGGGGGATGAGGGTCGGCGGTCGGCGCGAGATCATCGTTCCTCCGCGTCTCGGGTACGGCAATCAGTCGCCGTCGCCCTTGATCCCGGCGGGCTCCACCCTGGTCTTCGTGGTGGATCTGCTGGACTCGTACTCCCCCACGACCGGGTGGAGCAACGCCTGAGGAGTGTTGTGAAAGTGCACTGGTGGGCGACTGAATCCTGGTAGGCCAGTACAGTCGCGGGCATGGTGAAACCAGTGCTGCGGGCAATCGAAGATGACGGGCGCGTTGTGGACGATCCGAGCGAGGACGCCCTGCACGACCTGTTGGCTGATATGAACCTGAGTCACCGGTTCGTGATCCTCAGCAGGCTCGACCTGGAGCCTGTGGATCAGCACTACATGCAGGTGTACCTGAATGACGACATGAGCTACCAGGTGGAGTACCGCGAAGGCAGCGCGGACAAGCACTTCCAGGCTCATGTCCCGAGGCCACGTGAGGTCATCGGCCCAGAGCCGATTGCCAAAGTGATGATGGACTGGGCGCACGATCGCCAGGGTTGGCGTGAGGCGCTGGCATGGCTTCCGATGTCCTGTTAGAGCACCGTCACAGCCACTCATTGATCGCTGCGGCTGGAACAGTGCGGGAATCGCCCCGCTGCCCGTTCGTCAGATCCCCACGTCCCCCCGGACGTGACCATCGACGAACAAGATCCACTTTCGCAACAGGCCCTGGGCGGCGTGAGTCGTGGGGGTCCTGCCGACGGACGGTACGGCCACTTCCCGGTACTCCCCCGCGACCGACGCCGGCTCGTCACGCGGCGATTCGGCCGGACCTGTCGGCCCGTCCCAGACGGAGCGCGGAGACCAGGAAGAACACCCCGCCGAGGAAGGCGTACCCGGCCAGCGCCCCCAAGGAGGCATCGGCCTTGCCGGCCTGGGCGATGAACGAGGCTCCGGCGAGAGTCGAGATGGCCCCGCTGAGGATCATCGGCCACTGCCCCGCCATGCCGCGTCGGCGTCGCAGGGCGCCGACGATCAACTGGACGGCTCCGGCGGTGATCGCCCACGCGCCCCAGACCCGCAGGACCGCCGGGATGCCTGATGCGGCTGCGGCGACCAGACCTGCGGTGGTGAGAGCGCTGAGCGTGATGTTCGCGCAGAGACCGCGCACCGGTCCGTGGGCCGCCCTGGCGGACCTGATGTCGATGACCGCGCACGCCACGTCGAACAAGGGGTAGATCACGAGCAGCGTCGCGCTGAGCGGGCTCAGGGTGTGGGCGGAGGCGAACACGAGGGCCGCCCATACCGTGGCGAATGCGAAGCGCAGGAAGTACAGGCGGCGCAGCGCCCCGGTGTCGCTCTTGGTGGGGGCGGCGAGGGATGAGGCCATGGGATGCCCTTTCGGCGAAATCGGGTCTTCCACCAGAAGTCGAAGAAGAGGGAGAACGTTCGGTCTCCCTGTGTCCATCTAAGGGGCTCCCCCTCCCCCCGTCAAGACCGAACGTTCTCCCTCCCTGCCTGCTACCGTGGCCCCCATGACCGCGGGCACAGAAGGCAAGAGCACGTCCGAAGCCAGGGCGCGCCTGCTCGACACAGCGACCCGGATCTTCTACGCCGAGGGGATTCACTCCGTCGGAGTTGACCGGATCATCGCGGAGGCGAAGGTCACCCGCGCCACGCTGTACCGGCACTTCAAGGGCAAGGACGAGCTGATCCTCGCCTACCTCCAGCAGGCCGACCACGGCATCCGGGGACAGGTGGCCGCCATCCGGGCCCAGGGTCTCCCGGCGGCCGAGACGGTCCGGGCCGTGGGCAGGTCCATCGCCGAGGGCATCCAGTCCCCCGGCTTCCGCGGCTGCGCCTTCCTGAACGCGGCGGCCGAGTATCCCGACCCGGCGCACCCCGTCCACCAGGCCGTGCTGGCCCACCGGCAATGGTTCCTGGAAACCGCCACGCAGCTCATGGAGGACGCCGGCTGCTCTCCCGCCGAGGTGACCGGCCGGCACTTCGTCATGCTCCGGGACGGCGCCATGGCCGCCGGCTGCCTCTTCGACCCGGCGCTGATCTGCGACACGTTCCTGGACGGCATCGAGGGTCTCCTGCGCACGGGCACGGCACCGACCCCTGACCCCAACTCCCCGGCCCCGTCGGCCACATGACCGCCTGGACAGGACCGGCCTGAGGTACGGCGCCGGGGCTCAGCGCGTGGTCGCGTCCTCGCGCGGGGCCACACGCTCCGGCCGGCCGGCGGCGTGGTCCCCTTTCGGGCATCGGCGATGCCCGCGAAGTGCCTCACCTGCCCTGGCGTCCCCCGTGCGTGTTGCGCACCATGGCCAGACCGACGGAAGGCGGGACATGGCGACACACCAGCGGCGGAGCCGGCAGGAAGCCGGGAACGACTCGGCGGAGGAACGGAGTTCGGCGTCCGGGGGCCGGACGGACGCCGTGCGGCCCGCCGGGCCCGGCCGGGCGGTGAGTCCGGCCGGTGTCGCGGCGCTCCAGCGGTCCGCCGGGAACGCCGCGGCGGCAGCGGCCGTGCAGCGGTCCTCGGTCAACCGGGTGCTGCGCGGGGCCGGGCGGCCGCTGGACGCCTCGGTGCGCGGCGAGATGGAGGCGCGGTTCGGGACCGGGTTCGGGGATGTGCGGGTGCACAGCGGGCCGGACGCGGAGCGGTCGGCGACCGAGATCGGTGCCCGTGCGTACACCGCGGGCAGCCATGTCGTCCTGGGGCGCGGGGGTGGTGACAAGCACACCCTGGCGCACGAGTTGACGCACGTCGTGCAGCAGCGGCAGGGGCCGGTGTCCGGGACCGACTCGGGGCACGGGTTCGCCCTGTCCGACCCCGGTGACCGGTTCGAGCGGGCGGCGGAGGCCAACGCGCACCGGGTGATGTCCGGCCCGGTTCCGGAGGGCGGTGGCGCGGCCGGGCCGGTGCAGCGGGCCGTGGGCACGGACCCGGACACGGTGCAGCGGGCCCTGACCATGGACCTCGAGAACGCGCAGGTCTCGCACTACACGCCCTCGAAGAAGGGGGCGGAGACCGCGCAGAACCTGCGGATCGAGCGTCCGCACGAGGTGAGCGGCCCGGTCAGCAAGACCGGCACCAAGGGCAGGCCCGCCGCACCCAACCCGATCGCGGTGCGCAAGCTCCAGCAGGCGTACAAGGGGCAGGCGACCGCCAACAAGTGGAAGGTGCCCAGTGAGGCGGACGTGTGGCGGGACCTGTTCGGTGGCGCGGGGTACGACCGCGGGCATGTGATGGGTCTGGAGGTCGGCGGTGTGGACGACCCCCGGAACATCGTCCCGCAGTGGTCCCTCAACCAGGGCACCGGCATGTGGCGGCGCATGGAGCAGGCGCTCGCGGACATCGACGCGGGCACCGTGCGCTTCGTGGTGCACTACGCGTCGGCGAGCGGCAACCACCGTGCGGTGATGGTGCCGACGCGGATCGACGTCTACCACGACGGAGCGCCGTACAAGCAGTGGAACAACGAGCCGGACACCAATGACCTGATCCGGTCCGGCGCCGACCCGAGCGACCTGTTCTTCTTCTACGAGAAGGCCATGGACGACCTGGACCGCCGTGCCGGCGAGACCCTGACGCACGCGGAGATGGACGATTTCGTGCTGCTCGCGCTCGGTGCGGACCGGGCCGACATGCTCTCGCACAACGACTACCACGACGCGCGCGCCCAGGGCGGAACACCGGCCGCCGATGCCGCCGAGCAGCACGCGGCGGGCATGTCCAAGTCGGCCATCCCCGCCGACCGCCGCAAGAAGCAGCTCGAACGGTACGTGGCGGCGGGCCTGGTGACCCAGCACGGTACGGGTGACAAGGCCACCTACACGCTGCACGACGCTCCGGGTCCGTCGCCGGACAGCGACTCCAGCTCCTCCAGCAGTTCGGACGTGGAGATGTCCGAGGGGTCCCAGTCGCCGGGGCAGCCGTTCATGACCATGACCTTCGACTCGCAGAGCAGCGGGGACGAGTACACGGGGTCCGACGACCAGATGTCGACCTCCCCCTGAGCCGTCCCTCGGGCGAGTGGATGCCGGCGGGCCGGCCGGCCTTCACGCCGGCCTCGTCGTTGCTCCCTCACCCCGCTCCGGTGCTTGGAGAAGATCCAGCCAAGTTTGATTCGTATTCAATGACGCCTACGCACGGTTACCGAGAGAAATTCAGGCAAGACACTCGAACATAGTCGCGCAATTGGGGCACTTGCCCGGCAGGGCCGGGGGTCCGTTTTCCGGACGCCCGGCCCTGTCGCGGCTTTGCATCGCGGCGCGTCTCGAAGAGCATGGGCACGACGCCCACGTCACCTGGTGTCGCTGAGCACTCCGCTGACATTGAGCACCTCATGGCACTCCTGTGCCCGCCTGCCGGTGGCAGGGGTGCCCGGCTTGGCACAGGTGACCTGAGCGGTGACCGTGTCGTTCGCGGCGATCCTGATGGGGGTGACCCAGTGATAGTCCTGGTTGCGGAAGGTCTCCAGCGCGATCGTCGTGATCTTGCGGTCACCGAAGTTGATGGTCAGCACCCCCTCGTCGCCCTGGAAGTTGGCCACGACGATGTCGGTGACCTGGAAGACCTTGTCCGCGGGGACCGTGTAGGTGCCGGTCTTCTCCGAGCCGCCGCCCGTCTGCACGTCGATGGTGGCCGAGCTCTGGCCGCCGCCCCCGGCCGCGCCGCCACCGCCACCGTCGCCGGTTCCGGTCCCGGTGCCCGTGCCGTCGCCGCCGCCGCCGGTTCCCGGCTGACTGCCCGCGCCGCCACTGCCGGTGCCGGGCCGCCCGTCGTCGGCCCCCGTGCCCTGGCCGGCCTGCTCGCTGCCGCCGGGGGTGGGCCGCTGCTGGACGACCTCGTCGGCCGCCTCCTTAGCGGCGCTGCGCACGGCGGGCCGTACCAGGGTGAACCAGGCGAGGAGCAGGGCGATCAGCGCGGCGAGCACCGCGAGCAGCCACTTGGGGAAGACCGGGATCTGGACGAACTCGGCGTCCAGCGGGGTGCGGACGGCGTCCGCGGGCTCCGGCCGCGTCGCCTCCGGCTCCGCCGTCTCGGCCACGGTGACGGTGAACGGCCAGGTGACGGGGGCGCCGAACCACACCGGCCTGCCGATACGGGCCCGCAGGGCCACTTCCGCCGACTCGCCGGGCTCCAGGGCCTGTTCGGCGGGCTTGACGGTGAAGCGCAGTTCCTCGCCCGGCTGGGCGGGCGTGAAGCCCAGCGTGACGGGCGTGTTGCCCTCGTTGCGCAGCGCCAGCCGGTACCGGCCGCGCAGCCAGCCCCGGCGGCGGCGCGGGGCGATCTCGGCGCGCAGCTCCCGGAACTCCTCGACCCGTACGGTCGATTCGGGCACCCGTACCGCCTCGGGGTGCTCGGTGGGCAGCACGCGCACGGCGAGCGGCACCTCGCCGGCCCGGATCTCGGGGGACCTCGGGGGTTCGAGCCGGATGGTCACCGTCTCGGAGGTGCCCGGGTACAGGGACACGCGCGCGGGCTCCACCGTGGCCCAGGCCGCGCAGTCGCCGACCACCTCGAGGCCGTATGCCTCGACGATGTCGCTGTCGTTGCGGACGGTCAGGGTGGTGGTGGCGGTTCCGCCGGGCGTCACCGACACCGCGGGGATGTCGGAACCGGGCGCGCCGGGGCTGGGGGTGGATGCTGGAGACGTCACCCGGTGACCGTATGACGCGGCCCCTGCCCCTCGGAGAGACGCGAGGGCAAGCCCGCGGGCAGCGTTCGTGCCCCGGACAGCGCTCCTCTACTCCCTTTGAGATAGCACCAGTTGACCTTCGAAGACCCTGCGCGGGCCGACTTCCGCCGCTCGGTCCCGCACGTTGCTCCACCGGCGCGCCGCACCACCCCCACACGTTCGATGGAAACAGGACTCATGACCACGAGCTGCCCTCAGGCCGACCCTCCCGCGCCCGCCGCCCACCACAACGCCCCCTGGACCACCTCGGCCCGGCGGACCGAGCGGGTGTCCGTCACCGTCTACGCCCCCGACCCCGTCCTCTACGTCGGCATCGTGCACCAGTTGCGCCAGCGCCCCGAGATCGAGTTCGTGGAGGCCGGGGCGGCCGACAGCGCCCAGGTCTCCCTGATCACCGTGGACACGGTGGACGACGAGACATCGGCGCTGCTCAACCGGCTGCGCCACAACTCCGCGACCCGTACCGGCCTGGTGGTCGGCACCTTCGAGTCGGGTGACGCTCTCCAGCGCGCCATCGACAACGGGGTCGCCGCCGTGCTCCGCCGCGCCGAGGCCGACCAGGACCGGCTGCTGCGCCTGGTCCTCGCCATAGCCAACGGCGAGGGCATGCTGCCCGGCGATCTGCTCGCCAAACTCCTCACCCACGTCGGCAGCATGCAGCGCTCCTCCCCGCTCGACCCGCGGGCGGCCTCGCTGTCCACGCTGGCGCCCCGCGAGACGGAGATGCTGCGGCTGGTGGCGGAGGGCCTGGACACCGGGGAGATCGCCCGGAAGACCTCGTACTCCGAGCGCACCGTGAAGAACGTGCTGCACGAGGTGATCACCCGGCTGCAGCTCCGCAACCGGGCTCACGCGGTCGGCTACGCCCTGCGCAACGGCTTGATCTGACAGGTGTACTGACCACCGGCTGTCGGCACACTGCCCGAAAGCCCCTCCGCCGCTTCCCCCGGGAGCGTCCCGTCGGCCCTGCCGCACCAGGGACGGCGACGCCCAGGATGGCGGACGGTTGTGCGAAAGCGGAGTGCGGACGGTGAGGTGGGCCCGTGACGGGCACGGACAAGGCCGGCGGGTGGCGGTACCCGCTGGAGCGGATCGGCCTGGCGTTGCTGCTGCTGGTCCCCCTGCTGGCGGTGACCGCGGCCGCCGGTCCCGGTACGGCGAAGGCCCGCCCCCGCGCCGGTGACGCGGCGGTGACCCGGATCGCCTTCGCGGGCACCCGGCACCGCAGCCTGGGCCGGGTGGTGACGACGAAGTCCAGCACCCCGCTGTTCGGCGCGGGCGCGACCCACTACGACGTGGAACCCTCGGCGCTGGGCGACCGGCTGGTGTTCGCCAGCCGCCGGGACGAGCGGAACCCGCAGGTCTACCTCCGGGCCGCCGACGGTTCCGTGACCAAGCTGACCCGCGGCCGGGACGCGGCGCACCCGCGGCTGACGCCGGACGGCCGGTCGGTCGTCTTCGACTCGGCCGAGCCCGGCGGCCCCGGCGGCGCCACCCAGCGCGACCTGTGGCTGGTGCGCACCGACGGCACGGGCCTGACCCGGCTGACGAACACCCCGGCCGACGAGGAGTGCCCGACGGTGTCCCCGGACGGCGGGCGACTCGCGTACTCCAGCGACGCCGATCCCCTGGTCGGGCAGCAGATCTACGTCCGCCCGCTCGGCGGCGGCACCGCGAACCGGGTCACCGGTCCGGCGAACGGCACGGCCGGCGAACCGGCGTGGAACCCGCTGGACACCGCCGGCAAGCGCGACATCATCGCGTACACGGCCACCAACGCCGACGGCCCCAAGCTGCGCTACGTATACGCGAGTTCGGGCGAGGGTGGCCCGCTGCTGGGGGCCACGGAGGCAGGCTGGCGTACCCACGGGGCAGCCTGGTTGCCCGACGGGAACCAGGTGCTGTTCCTCAGCCCGGACCGCGACTGCACGTGCGAGGGCGACTTCGACCACGTCTTCAGGACGGTCGTGCACTCCGACGACGACGCCAACCGGTCGCTCGTCCTGACCGAGGACCGCGAGGTCGGCACGGTCACCTGGCTCGGACCGGTGGACGGCGGTGGCGCCGTGGTGGACCGCACCACCGCCGCCGGACCGCATGTGGTGACCCTCCAGGACGCCCGCGCCGACGGCTCCGACCCGCGTGACCTGGGGCTGACGATCCTGAACGAGGACCCTGCGGCCGACACCAACACGGACCCGGCGAAGGACCCGCTGTTCCAGCCCGCCGCCGGGTCCGACCCGTGGACGGAGCGGCAGAACTACACCCCGGACGGGCGGCAGATCGTGCTGACCCGGTTCGAGGACTCCGACGCCGGACGCATCGAGCGGATCTGGCTGGCCGACGCGGACGGCTCCAACGCGCGGCCCCTGCCGCTGGCGGGGCGCGGCGCGAAGGACTGGGACACCGACCCGACTTTCTCCCCCGACGGCAAGTCCCTCGCTTTCCGGCGCACTTCGCCCGGCGGTACCGGCGACGCGGCCGGGCCGGGCCAGGTGCTCATCGCGGACGTGGCCACCGGCGCGCTCCGGGGCAGGATCACCCCGCCGGCCGGGCAGGCGCAGGGCACCGACGCCCAGCCGACCTGGTCATCGGACGGCACCCGCCTCGCCTTCACCCGGACGCAGGTCATCAACGGGGGCAGCGGCAACAAGCACATCTGGACCGTCCCGGTCGACCATCTCGACCGGCAGCGCGACCTCAGCGCCGCCGACTGCCCCGGCGTCTGCGACGTGATCGACGACAGCCCGGCCTTCTCGCCCGACGGGCAGACCATCGCCTTCAACCGCAAGGCGGGCGGCGGCCGTGTCGACCAGCAGGGCGGGCTTCTGCTCACCTCGGTGTCGGGCGACGACTGCCGGGTGCTGCTGCCGGCCGCCGGGCGCGGTCTTCCGGGCGCCTGCGGCCGGGAGCTGCCGGACGCCTCGGCCACCGGCCCGTTCCAGCCGCGTGATGCCGCCTGGACGGCCGACGGCACCGGTCTGGTGTTCAGCTCGCGTGCCGAACTCGCCGCGAACAGCCCGGAGAAGCTGAGCCGGGTGGATGTGGAGTCGGGTGCCCTGACCCCGCTGACCACCGGGCTGGGGGGCCGTCAGAAGGAGCCCTCGGTGCAGCAGTCCGTGGACCTGGCGGTCCAGGCTCCGGACACCTCGGGACAGGTGACCGTCGGCCGTACCGGCACCGTCCGCGTCGACGTCGTGAACCAGGGCCCGGCTGCCTCGCCCGGCACCCGGTTCACCGTGGCGCCGCCCCTCGGGGCGACCGTCACCGGGCTGACCGCGCCCGGCCGGAGCTGCGACGTGCGCGGCCTCACCTGCGACCTCGGCGTGGTGCCGCCCGGCGCCACCGTCCCGGTGACCGTCACCGTCACCGGGGTCACGCCCGGCGACCAGCCCCTCGACTGGTCGGTGACCGGCGCGGTGATCGACCCCGACCCGAGTGACAACACCGACCGCACGGTGGTCCCGGTGCGCGAGGCGCCCGCGCCGCCCGACCCGACGCCGAGCCCGACCCCGCCCACTCCTACCCCGCCCACTCCAACGCCGCCCACCACGCCCCCGGTACCGCCCGCGCCCCCGGCGCCGCCGGTTCCGGAGCCCCCGGCGCCGAAGGCCGGTCCGGGCGTGACGGTCACCGCGAACCCGAACCCCGGCTATGTCGGCGGCCGCGTGGTCGTCACGTACACCGTGCGCAACGGCCGCAACGCCCTGGCCACCGGGCTCCGGCTGCGCATCGGGCTGCCCTCGGGCATCCCGAACAACGGGCGCCCGCCGGGCTGTGACGCCGACTGGCTGTGCGCGCTGCCCGATCTGGCGCCCGGTGCCCGCAGCACCCTCCAGGTGGTGCTCAGCCCGAAGAGGGCGCTGACCGCCGAGGTCACCGGCACTCTGACCACCACGGGCACGGACGCAGACCGGGGCGACAACTCCGCCCGGCAGCGGCTGCGCGTCCTCCAGCCCAAGATCGTCGCCGTGCCGCCGGTCGGCAAGCCCGGCTTCGTGCCCTCGGTGCGCGGCAAGGACTTCCCTCCGGGGGTGCCGGTCCGGTTCCGCTGGAAGCCCGGCATCACGGCCGCCGCCGCGCCGACGGTGCCGCTGCCGGACGGCACGTTCATCGGGCAGCTCCTGATCCTCTTCAAGGACCAGACGGGCCCGCGCACCATCACCGCGAGCGGCCCCGGCTTCTCCCCGGTGAAGACGGACTTCCTGGTCGTCAACGGCAGTGTGCAGCCCCCGGACGAGGTGACCCGCCGGTGATCCACGAGGTCGACGAGGCCCTGCGGGGCCTGCTGGAGGAGTCCGGCCTTGCCGCGTCGGGCGTCGAGGTGGTCTTCGACGCGCCGACCAGCGACTGGGCGGCCCGGCGCAGCGCGCCCACGGTGTGCGCGTTCCTGTACGACATCCGGGAGGACAACTCACGGCGCAACAGCAGCGCGGGCGAGATCTACGACGAGGACGGCTTCGTCGTCGCCCGCCGCTCGCCCGCCCGCTGGTTCGAGCTGACCTATCTGGTCACGGCGTGGGCGAGCCGCCCGCAGGACGAGCACCGGCTGCTGTCCCAGGTGCTGTCCACCCTGGCGTCCACGGACACCCTCGCCCCGCACCTGCTCACCGGCACGCTCGCCGAACTCGGCCTGATCGTGGGCCTGGACGCGGGCGGCACCGGTCTGGACGCCCCGGCCGCCTCCGACGTGTGGTCCGCGCTGGGCGGCGAGCTGAAGCCGTCGCTCGGGGTACGGGTACGCGCCCCGCTGGCCGGCATCGAGCGGGTGGCCGCGCCCCCGGTCACCGAGGGCCTGGTCGTCCGGTCGGTCCCCCACTCCCCGCCGGACGAGCCGGAGTCGACGCGCCGGCTGCGCTACACGGAGATCGACGACCCCGGAGGGGAGGGCTTCGGCGGGTCCCGCGAGCGGCGGCCCGCGCCCGCCCGGCGCCGCAGGAGGGGTGACCGACAGCCATGACGCACACCGTGGAACCGGAGCTGTGGCGGCGGCTGCACACCGTGGAGGAGCGGGTGCGCAAGGCCGTCGCCGCGCGGCGGGCCGTCGACCCGGACCCGGACGACCCCTACCGGGGCCAGTACCTCACCCCCGAGGCGGCCCAGCGCGTCCTCGACACCCGCGCCGAGCCGTCCGCCGCCGAGCCCGAACCGTCGGCGGAGGACTCCCCCCTGGGCCGCCTGGCCCATGACTTCGGCCTCACCCCGCTCGACCTGGACCTGCTGCTGGTCGCCCTGGCCCCGGACGTGGACGCCCGCTTCGAGCAGCTCTACGGCTACCTGAACGACGACCTCACCCGGCGCCGCCCCACGGTCGGGCTCGCCCTCGAACTGTGCGGGCACACCGGGCTCTCCCCGGCCCGCTTCCGCCTCTCCCCCGGCGCTCCCCTGCTCGCGGGCGGACTGCTGGAGGTCCAGGAGCCGGAACGGCCGCCGCTCTCAAGGGTGTTGGCGGTGCCCGACCGGGTGACCGCGCATCTGCTGGGCGACACCGCGCCGGACGCCCGGCTGGGGTCGGTGCTCGGGGAGCACACGGCCGACCCGGCCGCCGACCCCGCGCTGGTCCGGCGGGCCGCCGCCGGGGTCCGCAGCGGCACCGGGCATGTGCACCTGCGGGCAGTCGGCGGTGCCCCCGAGGGCCTGGCGGACGCGGCCCTGCGGGAGGCGGGCCGCACCCCACTGGTCCTGGACGCGGTCGCCCTGGCCCGGCACACCCGTGACCTGCCCCAACTGGCCGCTGCCGCCGCCCGCGAGGCCCGGCTGACCGGCGCCGGGGTGGTGCTCGGCCCGCTCGACGACCTCCCCGACAAGCCGTCCGAGCGGACCCACGTGCTGCGCACGGTGTGCGCGGCGCTGTCCGGCATCCCGCTGTTCACCTACGGCGCGCAGGTGTGGGACCCGGCGTGGGCCGCCCGTACCCCGGTGTCCTGCACGGTGGGCATCTCCTCGCCCGAACAGCAGGCCGTGCGCTGGCGGTTCGCGCTGGAGGCGGCCGGGGCCCCGGACGGCTCGGCGAGTGCGGACCTGGCGCGTGCCGTGGCCGCGCACCGGCTCGACTCGGGCCAGCTCCGACGCGCGGCCGACGCCGCGGTACGCACGGCCGTGCTGGCCGGGCGCCCGGTGGGCGCGGAGGACGTACGGGCCGCCGTACGGGCGCAGAACGGCGCGGGGCTCGCCCGGCTGGCGCGCCGGGTGGAACCGGCGGTCGGCTGGGACGACCTGGTGCTGCCGCCGAGGACCCTGCGCGGCCTGCACGAACTCGCGGTACGTGCCCGCCACCGCGACCAGGTGCTCGGCCAGTGGGGGATGCGGCCGGGCGGGGGCCGGGGGCGGGGCGTGATCGCACTGTTCGCCGGGGAGTCCGGCACCGGCAAGACGATGTCCGCCGAGGTGGTCGCCACCGACCTGGGCATGGATCTCTACGTTGTCGATCTGTCGACCGTGGTGGACAAGTACATCGGGGAGACCGAGAAGAACCTGGAGCGGATCTTCACCGAGGCGTCGGCGGTCAACGCGGTGCTGCTGTTCGACGAGGCCGACGCGATCTTCGGCAAGCGCTCCGAGGTGAAGGACGCCCGCGACCGGCACGCCAACATCGAGTCGGCGTACCTGCTCCAGCGCATGGAGTCCTTCGACGGCATCGCCGTGCTGACCACCAACCTCCGGGCCAACCTGGACGAGGCGTTCACCCGGCGGCTCGACGTGGTGGCCGACTTCCCGATCCCGGACGCGGCGCAGCGGCTCGCGCTGTGGGAGCGGTGTCTGGGCGGGCGGCTGCCGCGCGCGGCGGACGTCGACCTGAAGTTCTGCGCCGACCGCTTCGAGCTGGCGGGCGGCTCGATCCGGTCGTGTGCGGTGACGGCCGCGTATCTCGCGGCGGATTCGGGGAACGAGCTGACGATGCGGCAGGTCGTGGAGTCGGTCGCGCAGGAGTACCGCAAGCTCGGCCGGCTGGTGCTGGCCGCCGAGTTCGGTCCCTGGCTCGCGCAGGTCACGGCCGCCTGACCGTGCACGCGCGGTGCGGCCTGTCCGTCCGTGCGGGCAGGCGGGCTGCCCCCGGTCAGGGCCCGATGTCCCCTGCCGCCGGTCAGGGTCCGGGGAAAGGGTGAAGCAGACCCGGACCGCAGGACCCGTGAAGGAGCGAGCATGCCGACGTACCTCACCCCAGGTGTTTACGTGGAGGAGGTGCAGTCCGGTGCTCGCCCGATCGAGGGTGTGGGCACCGCGGTCGCCGCGTTCGTCGGCTTCGCCGAGGACGGCCCGTTCCACGAGCCCACGCTGGTGACGAGCTGGGACCAGTACAGCCGGATCTTCGGCGGTTTCGTGCAGGGCGCGTATCTGCCGCACTCCGTCTACGGCTACTTCGCCAACGGCGGCGGCTCCGCCTACGTGGTGCGCATCGGCGGCTCCGCCGAGGACTCCTCCGCCCCGGCCGGGAACGGTGACGGCGCGCGGCGCGAGCAGGCGGCGCTCGCCGTCGAGGTGGGCGGCTTCCAGATCGCGGCCAAGCCCGGCGTGACCGGCGTGTCCATCGAGATCGCCGACCCGGAGGGCGAGAACCCGCCGGAGGACCGCTTCCGCGTCCTGGTCCGCCAGGGCGAGCAGGTGGCCGAGACCTACGACGCCTCGACCCGCCGGAACGTCAAGGGCTACCTGCCCACCCAGGCCCGCAACTCGAAGCTGATCGAGGTGACCGAGCAGCGCGGCGGGAACCAGACCCGGCCGGCCGCGCAGACGATCGCCGTGCCGGACGCCCCGGCCGCGCCCGCCCCTTCCGGCTCCGGCCAGGTGGCCCGGCTGGACCCGGCCGAGTACGTCGGTGACGCCGACGCGCGCACCGGCTTCGCCGGCCTGGAGAGCGTGGACGAGATCACGATGGTCGCCGTCCCCGACCTGATGAGCGCCTACCAGCGCGGTGACATCGACGCCGAGGGCCTGCGCACGGTGCAGCTCGCCGTCATCTCGCACTGCGAGCAGATGGGCGACCGCGTCGCCGTCCTGGACGCCCCGCCCGGCCTCTCCGCGCAGGCGGTCCGCAACTGGCGCAACGACGAGGCGGGTTACGACTCCCGCTACGCCACCCTGTACTACCCCTGGGTCCGGGTGCTGGACCCGGCCGCGGGGCGCAACATCACCGTTCCGCCGAGCGGCCACGTCGCCGGCCTGTGGGCCCGCAGCGACGCCGAGCGCGGGGTGCACAAGGCGCCCGCGAACGAGGTGATCCGCGGCGCGGTCGACCTGGAGCTGCGGCTGAGCAAGGGCGAGCAGGACCTGCTCAACCCGATCGGCGTGAACTGCATCCGTACCTTCCCCGGCCGGGGTGTGCGGGTCTGGGGTGCGCGCACCCTCTCCTCCGACCCGGCGTGGCGGTACCTGAACGTGCGCCGGCTCTTCAACTACCTGGAGGAGTCGATCCTGCTCGGCACCCAGTGGGTGGTCTTCGAGCCGAACGACGACCGGCTCTGGTCGAGCATCCGGCGCAACGTCAGCGCCTTCCTCACCGAGGAGTGGCGCCGGGGCGCGCTGTTCGGGCGGACGGCCGCCGAGGCGTTCTACGTCAAGTGCGACCGGGACAACAATCCGCAGGAGTCCATCGACCAGGGACGCGTGGTCTGCGAGATCGGTGTCTCGCCGGTCAAGCCGGCCGAGTTCGTGGTGTTCCGGCTGGCGCAGTTCTCCGACAGCACCAGCCTCGTCGACGAGTGACCCCCGTCGCTTCCGGCACTTATCCACCCAGAAAGGTGACAGACAGTCATGGCTGAGGGCGATGCTCTTTCCACCCATATCTTCGGCGTCCAGCTCGGCGGCTACCTGGTCGAATCCATCCAGGAGATCAGCGGCCTGAGCGTCGAGGAGGAGGTGGTCGAGGTCCGGCAGGTCAGCTCCGAGGGCAAGCAGATCATCCGCAAGCAGCCGGGCGCCCGCCAGGCCGGCGAGATCACGATCACCCGGGGACTCGACCAGAGCAGCGAGTTCACCTCCTGGATCAAGGAGACGCTGAACAACGGCGCGGTGGACACGGCGCGGCAGAACCTCACCATCGAGATCAAGGACTCCACGGGTGAGACCGTGCGGCGCATCCAGCTCATGCAGGGCTGGGCGTCCAAGTGGGAGGGCCCGTCCCTCAAGGCGGGCGAGTCGTCGGCCGCCACCGAGTCCGTGACCATCGTGTTCGAGGAGATCATCGTCGAATGAGGCGCCGTACGGTGACCGCGGGCAACCTGGACGAGATCCTCCAGGCGACGGCTCCCGCGAAGGACGAGGCGGAGGCGGTGTCCAAGCCGTTCACGCCCGCGGCGCCGCCGCGCCAGGAACCCGCGCTGCGCACGGAGTTCGAGTTCGAGCTGCCGCGCGGGTACGTCGACGAGGCGGGCACCGTGCACCGGCACGGCTCGATGCGGCTGGCCACGGCCCGCGACGAGTTGCGCCCGCAGATCGACCTGCGGGTCAAGGAGAACCCCGCGTACCTCAGTGTCGTGCTGCTCAGCCAGGTGATCACCCGGATCGGCACGGTCACCGATGTGCACGCGGGGATCGTGGAGCGGATGTACGCGACCGACGTCGCGTTCCTCCAGGACTTCTACCGGCGTGTCAACAGCGAGGGCCACACGCGCGCGGCTGTCACCTGCCCGCACTGCGAGGGCGGCTTCGAGGTGGACCTCTCGGGTGGGCGCCTGGGGGAATCGTGACGTACGCGCTCCCCCGGCTGCGGGAGGAGATCGCGTACGTCGCCTACCACTTCCACTGGACCCGTGAGGAGATCCTCGACCTCACCCATGCCGAGCGCCGGGAGTGGGTCACCGAGATCGCCCGCATCAACACCCGCGTGAACGAAGGCGGTTGACCGCATGGGATGGCGAGACAGGGTACGTCGTTCCCGACCGCCCGCCGCCGGGAACGTCGGCAGCGCCGGCTCCGCACCAGTGGAGCGGGCGCCTGCCGGCGTCGGCGTGCCCGAAGGCTGGGACGGCGGCTGGCGTGCGGCTGCCACGCCCGAACTGACGGTTTCCCGCGCCCCGTTGGCGGTCAGCGACGGGCTCGGCTTCCGTGCGGGGCTGGCCGCCTGGCGCGACCCGTCCTTCGACACGGGGCTCGCGCACGGGGTGCTGCCTTCGGCTCCGGCCGGTCTGGTGCGGGGTGTCGCGCGGCCGGCTTCGGGGTCCGGGGAGACGTTCAGCGGGGGCGGGCCACTGCTGTTGCGTGCGGTGCGGCGGGAGGAACCCGAGGAGGCCGGGCCCGAGGCCGGAGAACGGCGGGAGCGGGTCGTGGCCGGCCGTCCCCGGCAGACGGCGCGTACGGCGGGTCCCGGCTCTCCGTCCGGCAAGGGCGCCGAGTCCGGGGCGTCTGGCGTGCCCGCGGTACGGCGGCGGGGGAGCGCCGACTCGGCCGAGGAGCAGCGGGGGCTCACATCGACGGCTTTCCCTGCGGTGCAGCGGGCGACGGCCGCAGCGGCTCCGAAGGCGCTCCCCGTGGTGCGGCGCGTCGCGGTGGTGGATCCGCGTACGGGCGGGGCGGCACCGGCTGTCACGCCGACCCGCACCGGCTCGCGCACCGAGAGCGGTTCGGCTTCTTCCGGTACGGAGAGTCGGCGCGCGATTGCCCCTTCCGTGCGTCCGCTTCCCGTGGGCCGCTCGCTGGTCGTCGCCCGGCGGCCGGTCGGTCCTGTGCGGCGGGTGACTCCTGTACCGATGGCCGCTCCCGAGGTGGCCGCGCCTGAGTCGCGAGGGCAGGCTGATCGGGTCACTCAGGCGGAGCAGGCCACGGTTCAGCGGCGCGAGGGGAGCCGTCCGCCGTTGGGTGAGCCTCTGTCCCAACTCCCGCCCACCGCTGTGCCGATGAAGCAGGGTGCGGTGGAGGGGGACACTCCGGGGCCCGCGCTTCCTGTGGTCCAGAGTCGGGCGGAAGCCTCGACCGGGGAGCGGCAGGCGCCGTCCACCGAGGCCGTCCAGCGCCGGGCCGCACCCTCGGCTCCGCGTACCCGGACGGGTCTGGGCGCACCGCTGGCGGAGCTGCCGCCCACGGCCGATGTGCCCGGCGGCCGGCAGCGGCCTGGCCGGGCCCCGGTGCAGCGGTCCAGCACATCGAGACCTCAACCGCCCTCACAGAAGCCGTTGTTGGGCGACGGGCAGCCGGACGCCTCCAGCGGGCCGACGCCTCACGCCCCCACCCCTGCCGACCCCCTGGTCCAGCGCCGTACGACCACGGAATCCGCGTCGGCCGGGGGCTCCGCCGACTCGGCGCCCCTGACCGTGGCCCGGACCAGCACCCCCGCGCACGAGGCACCCGGTACCGGCCCCCAGGGCACCCCCGCACGCCGTACGTCGGCACCCGACGACACGCCTCGTACGGCACAGCGCGCCCCGGCGACCCCGGCCACGCCCCGCACCTCCAAGCGGCCGACCCTCGGAGCGCCGGAGCGGCGGAGTGCCGTATCCCCAGCCACGGCGCCGAGCGACCAGGGTTCCGCCCGCCCGGCCGCCTCCCCCGGCGTCAGCCAGAACCCGGTACCCCTGACCCCGGCGCGTCCAGGCACGTCAACCCCTCGGGCGTCCGGCGCCGACCAAGGCTCCGCGTCCCCGGCTTCGGCACGTCCGAGCGCACCCGGCGACGCATCCGGCACCGGCCAAGGCTCGGTCCCCCTGATCCCCGCCCGCCCGGTCACGCCCACCGTCCAGACCTCCCGTACCGATCAGAACCCGGCACGTCCCGGCGCCCCAACCCCCGCACCCGGTACCGCCCAGCCCCCGGCAGCCTCGACGCACCCCGGCATGCCCACCCGGCAGGCGCCCAGCGCACCCGGCACCACGGAGACTTCGGCACCGCGCACCCCCGGCAACACATCGGCCCCGGCACCCCGCACCCCCGTCACCGCCCCGACTTCGACGCCCCGTACCCCCGGCACCACCCCGACCTCGGCCCCCCGTACCCCCGGCACCACCCCGACCTCGGCCCCCCGTACCCCCGGCACCACCCCGACCTC
>NZ_JBVHFA010000006.1:0-547248 GCF_055562575.1 Streptomyces sp. NPDC018263 | reverse complement strand
GTACTGCAGGGGGGACCCTGTGGGAGAGTAGGACGCCGCCGAACTAATTTTGAATGGGAAACCCCCGCACCTTTGGTGCGGGGGTTTTCTGCGTTCAGGGCCGTTTTCCCTCCGAAGAGGGGGGAGCGTGAATACGTCTCAGAGACGGCCTGCCGCTTTCAGCGCCAGATACGCGTCTGCCAATGCGGGTGCCAGTTCCTCCGGCGTCGCGTCGACCACCGTCACCCCATGGCGACGAAGCTGTTCGGCAGTGCGCTGCCGCTCGTGCTGACTCTGTGCCGCGGCCGCGGCCTCGTACACCGCGTCGATGTCTCCCCTGTCCTGTGCCATGCGCGCGATGTGGGGATCGGCGACGGAGGCGACGAGGACGGTGTGGCGTTGGGTGAGCTGGGGGAGCACCGGCAGGAGGCCCTCCTCCACGGGGGCCGTGTCGAGCGAGGTCAGTAGGACGATCAGCGAGCGGCGCGGTGCTGTACGCAAGGCCGCTGCCGTGAGACCACGGGCGTCCGTCTCGACCAGTTCCGGTTCCAGCGTGGCCATCGCGGTCACGAGGGACGGCAGGAGCTGGCCGGCGGACTTGCCCTGGACCAGGGCGCGTACCTGGCGGTCGTAGGCGAGCAGGTCCACGCGGTCGCCTGCGCGGGAGGCGAGGGCCGCCAGGAGGAGGGCCGCGTCCATGGCGGCATCCATGCGAGGCACGTCGTCGACGCGGCCGGCCGAGGTGCGGCCGGTGTCGAGGACCAGCAGGATGCGCCGGTCGCGCTCCGGACGCCAGGTGCGTACGGCGACGGCGGACTGGCGGGCGGTGGCTCGCCAGTCGATGGAGCGAGTGTCGTCGCCGGGGACGTACTCGCGAAGGCTGTCGAATTCGGTGCCCTCACCGCGTGTCAGAACGCTTGTCCTACCGTCTAGTTCACGCAATCGAGCGAGTTTCGACGGGAGATGCTTTCGGCTGGTGAAAGGGGGCAAAACCCGTAGTGACCAGGGCACTCGGTGGGTTCCCTGGCGGGAGAACAGCCCGAGGGGGCCGTAGGAGCGGATCGTGACGCGGTCGGCTTGGCGGTCGCCGCGGCGGGTGGGGCTCAACCGGCTTGTCACACGGCGTCGTTCGCCGGCCGGGATGTCCAGGCGGTGCCGGGAGCCCTCGACCTCGGTGCCCGGTTCCCAACTGCTGGGTGGCCACGCGTCCCGCAGCCGTCCGCGCAGCGGGCGGCGGGACGGGTTGGTGACGGTCAAGGTGATGTCGGCGGTTTCGCCGAGACGAGTGGAGGTGTCTCCGGAGCGAGTGAGGATCAGGCGCCGTACGGGCGCCGCGAGTGCGAAGTCACAGGCGCAGGCAAGGGCCAGGGAGCCGTTGACCGCGAGGATGCCCGTCCAACTGGGCTCCAGCAGGCCGACGGGGAGGGAGCCGAGGGCCGCGACGAGGGCGGCTCGTCCGGTGAGCGGCATCAGCGGGGTACCGGGACCTGGGCGAGCACCGAGTTGATGACCGAGTCGGCGGTCACGCCCTCCATCTCCGCCTCCGGGCGCAGTTGGACCCGGTGCCGCAGGGCGGGCAGGGCCAGGGCCTTCACGTCGTCGGGGGTGACGTAGTCACGGCCCGTCAGCCAGGCCCAGGCGCGGGCGGCGGCGAGCAGTGCGGTGGCGCCTCGGGGGGAGACGCCCAGGGTGAGTGAGGGGGACTGACGGGTGGCGCGGCAGATGTCCACGACGTAGGCCGTGATCTCGGCGGAGACGGTCGTCTCGGCCACGGCGGCGCGGGCGGCCTCGAGGTCGGCAGGGCCGGCGACGGGGCGCAGACCGGCGGCGTGGAGGTCGCGGGGGTCGAAGCCGGAGGCGTGGCGGGTGAGGACGTCGATCTCGTCCTCGCGGGAGGGCAGCGGGATCGTCAGCTTGAGCAGAAAGCGGTCCAGTTGGGCCTCGGGGAGGGGATAGGTGCCCTCGTACTCGACGGGGTTCTGGGTGGCCGCGACCAGGAACGGCTCGGGGAGAGGGCGCGGGATGCCGTCGACCGTTACCTGTCGTTCCTCCATGGCTTCGAGGAGGGAGGACTGGGTCTTGGGCGGGGTGCGGTTGATCTCGTCCGCGAGGAGGAGGTTGGTGAAGACAGGGCCGGGCTGGAAGGAGAACTCCGCGGTGCGGGTGTCGTAGACGAGGGAGCCGGTGACGTCGCTCGGCATCAGGTCGGGCGTGAACTGGACGCGTTTGGTGTCGAGTTCAAGTGTCGATGCCAGGGCGCGGACCAGGAGGGTCTTGGCGACGCCGGGGACGCCTTCGAGGAGGACGTGGCCTCGGCACAGCAGGGCGACGACGAGTCCGGTGACGGCGGGGTCCTGGCCGACCACGGCTTTGGCGATCTCGGTGCGCAGGGTCTCCAGTGAGGCACGGGCGGCGGCCGCGTCCTCGGTGTTCCCGGCGCTGTCAGTGGTCGGGGCCATCATGAACGGCGTACCTCTCTTTCGAGGGCGTCGAGTCGGTCGGTGAGTGCGATGAGGGCCGCGTCGTCGCGGGGCGGCGCTCCGAAGAGGAGGGAGTGCAGGGCCGGTTCGCCTCTGTCGGGGAGACGTGCGGACAGGGCGGGGAGCAGGGCTTCCGGGGTGTGTGCCCGGGCGGTGGGGACGCCGGCGAGCGGGGCCAGGCGGGTGCGGGCCGTGGAGCGCAGTGCGGCGGAGGCGCGGTCACGGGCGTCGGCTTTGCGGTAGAGGCGGGCGCGGCCCTCGGTGGTTTCGGAGGCGCGGATGACGACGGGCAGCCTCTCGGGGACCAGGGGGCCGAAGCGGCGGCCGCGCCAGAAGGCGGCGACCACCGCTGCGACGAACAGTTGCAGGGTGCCCCAGAGCCAGCCTGTCGGGAGCAGGTCGAAGAGGCTTTTGCGGCCATCGGTGTCGGTGGCGGAGGCGTCGGCGAGCGAGGGGAGGTACCAGACCAGATGAGGCCGGGAGCCGAGGAGTTGCAGAGCGAGCGAGGCGTTGCCCTGCTTGTCGAGACGGTTGTTGAGGAGGATGTCGGGCGAACCCAGCAGGACGGTGTCGCCGGTGCCCGTGGCCGCCGGGAGGCGGAGGAGGGTGGCGCGTCGCTCGCTGGGGTAGCAGGCGTCGGCGCCGTCGATGGTGGTGCGGTAGCGGATGCCGCCGGTCTCGGCGCTGCCCGCCCGCCGGGCCTCGGGGAGGGTGCAGTCGGGGTCGAGAGTGGTCTTGAGGGTGGTGACGGGGCTCGCGGTGACGCCGGGGGCGAGACGGCCGACGGACCAGTCGCCCGGGGCGACGAGCACGGTGCGGCCGCCGGAGTTCGCCGTGGCCTTGGTGAGCCGGGTCTGCTGGCGACGGCTCAGCAGGTCGGGTACGGCGACCAGGAGAGTGGTGTCCGGGCCGGCGGCCTGACGTGCCGCGTCGAGGGTGGTGACCACGCGGGTGGACACCCCTCGGTCGGCGAGGAGTTCGGCTACGGCCCGGCTGCCGCGGGGGTCGGCCGAGCGGGGGTCGAGGTCGCCGTGCTTGGTCTGGGAGCGGACCACGGCGATGGCGACGGCACCGACCAGCAGTACGACGAGGGCGAGGACGATTCCCCGGGTGCGGGTCCAGACCTGACGGGCGGTGAGCGCGGACGAAGTGGTCATCCGGCGTTCCCGTCGGGGGCGGCGCTGCTCACCAGGGTGGGGCGGGCGCGTTCGAGGGCGCTGTCGAGCTGGGCGACGCGTTGGTACGTCTGCTGGTCGGCGGTGCGGCCGCCGTATGTGACGTCGTCGAAGTGGCGGGCGGCGGCGTGGAGTCCGTCCGCGTGCGCGGGGAGGCTGCGGCCCGCCTCGGCGGCGGCTTCGTCGGCGGTGCGGCCGGGGCGGACGTCGAGCAGGGCGCGTTCCTCCAGCGCGCGGACGATGGCCCGCATGCGTTCCTGGACCGCCTGGCTCCAGTGGCCCTGGGCGGCGTGCGCCTCGGCGGCGGCCCGGTGTTCGGCGGCGGTGCGCGGGCGTTCGTCGAACAGCGGGGCGGCCGCGACGGGGCTGCGGCGCGGGGTGCCCAGCCGCCACCACAGGGCGGCCAGGACGGCGATGACGCACAGGACCACGACGAGGAGGCCGAGCGAGCCGCCCGGTGTCGCGGAGGCGGCCTTGGCGAGGAGCCTGCCGAGCCACTCCCAGAACGCGTTCAGGGCGCGCTGGAACAGGCTGGGGTCGTTCTCGTGGTACATCCGCTTGGCCAGCTCGCGGCGGGCCGCCTCGCGGGCGGGATCGCGCGGGACGGTCACGGGCGGCTCGTCGCCGGAGCCGCCCGCAGCGAAGGTGGTGAGGCGGGCGGCGCCGGACATGACCGACGCCGCCGTGAGAATTCCCCCCGTCATGCTCACCGCATCAGCTCCCCGGCACCGGGCCGGGCGTGGCGCCGGGGGCGTAGTCCTGGACGCCGGCGGCGCGGGCCAGTTCGAGGTCGAGGGCCTCGCGGCGGATGCGCTGGTCGATGTAGAGGAGCACCGTGACCCCGGCCTTGACCGGCAGGGTGAGCGTGGCGCCGATCACCGAGCCGATGCCGGTGATGAGCAGGAACGACCAGCCGGCCGGCTGGGCGCCGGTGCCCATCAGGGAGGTCATGTTCTCGCCGTTGACGGCGAACGCGATGATGGTGAAGGGGATCACCGCGATCCAGGAGACCATGTTGGCGATGAGCCCGGCGAGGAACTGCACGCCGAGCACGCGCCACCAGGAGCCCTGGACCAGCTTGGCCGACCGGCTCAGCGACTTCCGCACTCCCTGCCGCTCCAGCATGAGCGCGGGCGAGGCGAGGGAGAAGCGGACGGTCAGCCAGATCATGACGACGACGGCCGCCAGGACACCCAGGACGATCAGGATCACGGCGGGTGCGTCGAAGCCCGCGATGAACCCCAGGACGAGGCCCGGCAGCAGGCCGACTACCAGGACGCCGCCGGTGATGAGGGCCAGCAGCATGAGGAGGCCGAGCAGCTTGAGGAGCTGGCCGCGGGATTCGCGCCACGCCTCCCCGACGCTGATCGGCTTGCCGAGGACGGCGCGGCTGGTCACGGTCGTCAGCAGCGCGGTGGCCGCGATGGTGCCGACCACGGAGACCACGCCGACGAGCAGCGCACCGGCCGTGACCGAGCCGAGGGAGCGCAGCACCTCGGTCGGGCTGACGTCGGGGTCGCTGAGCGTGCTGGTCGTGTCCTTGAGAAGGACGCCCTGGAGCAGGAGCGCGCAGAGCTCGGTGAGGACCGCCACCGTCAGCGAGATGCCGAGGACGGTGCGCCAGTAGGCGCGCATGGTGGAGATGGCGCCGTCGAGTATCTCGCCGATGCTGAGCGGGCGCAGCGGGATGACACCGGGCTTCGCGGCTGGCGGGGGCCCGCCCCAGCCGTTGCCCCACGCGGCGGGGTCGCCCCACCCTGCGGGCGGCTGGCCGCCCCAGCCCGCGCCCGATGGTGGCGGCGGGGGCGCCTGGCCCGGTGCGGGTGCGCCGGTGGGCGCCGACCACTGTCCGGGCGGCGGCTGGCCTTCTGCCCACTTCGACTCGGGGGCCTTGGCCTCCGGGGCCTCCGGGCCCTTCGCGTCCGGGCTCTGCGGAGCGTCGCCCGGCTGTGCGGCGGGTACGGGCTTGTCGGTGGGCGTGGGCTGGGCGGCGCCGGACGCTCCGGTCTGCCGTTCCTCGGACGACGGGTCGGGTCCGGGCGAAGCCCAGCCCGGCGTGTCACTCATCGAAGCTCCTTCACGATGCCCGTCCGCGGTCGCGGCGGCAGGTTGGCAGCCATCGTGCCATGGCCAGGTCGCGGTGTGACCTGGTGCGGTGGGCCCCTGACTCCATCAATTCTCCGCCGGATACGGGGCAGACTCACCGCATGGCTGATCAGCAGGCGCGACCCGGTGAGGACAAGCGGCCGAGCGAGATACCGGTCATCCGATGGGAGGAACCACCCGAAGGGCCCGTACTGATCCTTCTCGACCAGACGAGGCTTCCGTCCGAGGAGGTCGAGCTGGTGTGCACGGACGCGTCCGCGCTGGTGGAGGCGATCCGGTCGCTCGCGGTGCGCGGGGCGCCGGTGCTGGGCATCGCGGGCGCGTACGGCGTCGCACTGGCCGCCGCGCGCGGCTTCGAGGTGGACGATGCCGCCGAGGCGCTGGAGAGCGCCCGGCCGACCGCGGTGAACCTGTCCGTCGGTGTGCGTCGGGCCCTGGCCGCGTACCGGGACGCGCTGGCCGCGACCGGCGACCCCACGGCGGCGGCGACGGCGGCGCTCGCGGCGGCGCAGGCGCTGCACCGGGAGGACGCGGAGGCGAGCGCGCGGATGGCCGCGCACGGCCTGGCGCTGCTGGACGAGCTGATGCCGGGCGGCGGCCACCGGGTGCTGACCCACTGCAACACCGGTGCGCTGGTGTCTGGCGGGGAGGGTACGGCGTTCGCGGTGGCGCTGGCCGCGCACCGGGTGGGGCGGCTGCGGCGGCTCTGGGTGGACGAGACGCGTCCCCTGTTGCAGGGGGCGCGGCTGACGGCGTGGGAGGCGGCGCGCAGCGGGATGGCGTACACGCTGCTCACCGACAGCGCGGCCGGTTCGCTGTTCGCGGCCGGTGAGGTGGACGCGGTGCTGATCGGCGCGGACCGGATCGCGGCCGACGGCTCGGTGGCGAACAAGGTCGGCAGTTATCCGCTGGCGGTGCTGGCGCGCTACCACCACGTGCCGTTCATCGTGGTCGCGCCGGTGACCACCATCGACCCGGACACCCCGGACGGTGCGTCCATCGAGGTCGAGCAGCGGCCGGGCTTCGAGGTGACCGAGATCCTCACGCCCCAGGCGTCCGCGGTGGGCGGAGGCGGCGGCGTGCCGTTGGCGCCGCTGGGGACGCAGGCGTACAACCCGGCGTTCGACGTGACACCGCCCGAACTGGTGACGGCGATCGTCACCGAGGAGGGCACCGTCTCTCCGGTGACCGCCGAGGCGCTGGCGGCGCTCTGCGCGACGGCGCGGGCCACGCCGACCGCCTGAGAACCCCCCCGGCTGCCGGAGCCACCTTGCCCGACCGGCCCCGGTAGCCGGCCCCTGCGGGACAGGGGCAGACAGTGACCGGTCGGTACGACTATCGTCACAGGTCAGTGACGTGCCTCACCTGCGGCTCTGTCGTCGTTATGAGAATGGGATGATGTCGTTTATGAAGGGACGAGTCCTTGTCGTCGACGACGACACCGCACTGGCCGAGATGCTCGGCATCGTGCTGCGTGGTGAAGGTTTTGAGCCGTCTTTCGTAGCCGACGGGGACAAGGCGCTGGCCGCTTTCCGGGAGTCCAAGCCCGATCTGGTGCTGCTGGACCTGATGCTGCCCGGCAGGGACGGCATCGAGGTGTGCCGCCTGATCCGGGCGGAGTCCGGGGTGCCGATCGTGATGCTCACCGCCAAGAGCGACACCGTCGATGTCGTCGTGGGCCTGGAGTCGGGCGCGGACGACTACATCGTGAAGCCGTTCAAGCCGAAGGAGCTGGTGGCCCGTATCCGGGCGCGGCTGCGGAGGTCGGAGGAGCCGGCGCCGGAGCAGCTCACCATCGGTGACCTGGTGATCGACGTGGCCGGACACTCCGTGAAGCGGAACGGGCAGTCGATCGCGCTGACCCCGCTGGAGTTCGACCTGCTCGTCGCGCTCGCGCGCAAGCCGTGGCAGGTGTTCACCCGTGAGGTGCTGCTGGAGCAGGTCTGGGGTTACCGGCACGCCGCCGACACCCGCCTGGTCAACGTGCATGTGCAGCGGCTGCGTTCCAAGGTCGAGAAGGACCCGGAGCGGCCGGAGATCGTGGTGACCGTCCGAGGTGTCGGCTACAAGGCCGGACCGAGCTGACATGTCCGGGGACAGCGCCGCTTCGGCTCCCGGCCGGCCCGGCGCCGGTCCGGGACGCGCGTCCGGCCGCGGTGCGGGAAGTCCGCGCCGGGGCCGCCTCTTCACCGCCCTGCTGAGCGGCGGTGTCCAGGGCAGTCCGGTCGTCCGGCTGCTCATCCGCTGGGTGCGCCGTCCGCTGCTGCCCGTCATGCGGCTGTGGCGGCGCAACATCCAGCTCCGGGTCGTCGCCACCACCCTGCTGATGTCGCTCGGCGTCGTGCTGCTGCTCGGCTTCGTCGTCATCGGCCAGGTGCGCAACGGTCTGCTGGACGCGAAGGTCAAGGCGTCGCAGAGCCAGGCCTCCGGCGGGTTCGCCGTGGCCCGGCAGAGCGCCGACGAGACCGCGGCCGCCACCCACGGCGCCACGGCCGGCAACGGCACCGACGGCCAGCAGTCCCAGAACGTCATCCAGTGGATGAGCGACCTCGTGGAGTCGCTGTCCAGCGGCGGTTCGGGCGCCTTCGACGTGGTCACGCTGCCCGTCGGCGACGACAGCGGCGGTGGCCGCAGCCCGCGTGGTTCCGGGTACGTCAGCCCGGCCGAGAGCGTGCCCGCGAGCCTGCGCGACCGGGTCAACAGCAGCTCCAGCACCGCCGCCGCCCAGAGCTACACGCGGATCGTCTACAGCAACCGCAAGGAGTCCCAGCCCGCGCTGGTCATCGGCAAGCAGGTCAACGACCCCAACGGGCACCCGTACGAGCTGTACTACCTCTTCCCGCTCACCCAGGAGGAGAACTCGCTCAGCCTGGTCAAGGTCACGCTGGCGACCGCCGGCCTGTTCGTGGTCGTTCTCCTCGGGGCCATCGCGTGGCTGGTGGTGCGGCAGGTCGTGACGCCGGTGCGGATGGCGGCCGGAATCGCCGAGCGGCTGTCGGCCGGGCGGCTCCAGGAGCGGATGAAGGTCACCGGCGAGGACGACATCGCGCGCCTCGGCGAAGCCTTCAACAAGATGGCGCAGAACCTCCAGCTCAAGATCCAGCAGCTCGAGGACCTCTCGCGGATGCAGCGGCGGTTCGTCTCCGACGTCTCGCACGAGCTGCGCACCCCGCTGACCACCGTACGGATGGCCGCCGACGTCATCCACGAGGCCCGCGAGGACTTCGACCCGATGACCGCGCGGTCCGCCGAACTCCTCGCGGACCAGCTCGACCGGTTCGAATCGCTGCTCGCGGACCTGCTGGAGATCAGCCGGTTCGACGCGGGGGCGGCCGCGCTGGAGGCGGAGCCGATCGACCTCAGGGAGGTCGTCCGGCGGGTGGTCGGCGGTGCCGAGCCGCTCGCCGAGCGCAAGGGCAGCCGTATCCGCGTGGTGGGTGATCTCCAGCCCGTCGTGGCGGAGGCGGACGCCCGGCGGGTGGAGCGGGTGCTGCGGAACCTCGTCGTCAACGCCGTCGAGCACGGTGACGGCAAGGACGTGGTGGTCAAGCTGGCCAGCGCGGGCGGCGCGGTCGCCGTCGCGGTGCGGGACTACGGCGTCGGGCTCAAGCCCGGCGAGGCCACCCGCGTCTTCAGCCGCTTCTGGCGGGCCGACCCGGCACGCGCGCGCACCACCGGCGGCACCGGGCTCGGACTGTCGATCGCGCTGGAGGACGCCCGGCTGCACGGCGGCTGGCTCCAGGCGTGGGGCGAGCCGGGCGGCGGCTCACAGTTCCGGCTGACCCTGCCGCGTACCGCCGACGAGCCGCTGCGGGGCTCGCCGATACCGCTGGAGCCCAAGGACTCGCGCCGCAACCGTGGCCTGGACGACGGCGGCACTCCGCGTGGGGGAGCGGAGAAGCTGGCGACGGTCCCGGTGCAGCAGAGCGGCGGCAGCGGGTCCGCCCTCCCGCCGCGCCAGGGTGCCGCCACGCCGGTGGCCGATCCGACGGCGCTGCCCGGCAACGGCAACGGCAACCGTGTCGTGCCCCGGCCCGCGAACGGCGGACGGCGGCCCGACGACAGGACCGGCACCCAGGTGCCCGACCCGCGTGCCGCGGGGGGCCCGGAACCCGCAGGGCAGGACTCGACCGAGGCAGGGGAGGCGTTCCGTGGTCGCTGACCGCGAGGGGGGCGCCCGGCGTACGCCGGGGCGCGCGGTGACATACGCGGTCTGCGGGGCCGTACTGCTCGGTGGCTGCGCCTCGATGCCCGACAGCGGGGATCTGCGCAACGTGGAGTCCACGCCCCGCCAGGACACGGGGGTACGGGTCTTCGCCGTGCCGCCCGCCGAGGGTGCTTCCCCGCCCGAGATCATGCAGGGCTTCCTGGAGGCGCTGACCAGCGACGATCCGCACTACGACACGGCGCGCAAGTACCTCACCGCGCAGGCGGCGCGCGCCTGGCAGCCGGAGAGGTCGGCCACCGTGCTCGCGGACGGGCCCGGCATCGTGGCCGAGACCCCGCCGGCCGGCCGGGAGCCCAACACCGGGCGCGCGTACGCCTTGGCGGGTGACCGGGTGGCCACGGTGGACGATCAGCAGGCGTACGCCCCGGCGCACGGCGACTACCGCGCCAGGGTGCATCTGATCCAGGACCCCAAGAGCGGGCAGTGGCGCATCGACGCGCTGCCCGACGGTGTGGTGATGGGTAAGTCGGACTTCCAGCGCAACTACACGTCCGTCGACAAGTACTACTTCGCCAACCACACCAGGGCCGGGACGACCGGCGACCCGGTGGCCGTGGCCGACCCGGTGTTCATGCGCAGCAAGGTCGACCCGATGACCCAGTTGGTGCGGTCGCTGCTGCGCGGGCCCACCACCTGGCTCGGCCCCGTGGTCAGGTCCAGCTTCCCGACCGGGACGGCGCTGAAGAGCGGCACCACCGACCTGGCCCCGGACGACGAGAACAGGCTGACCGTGCCGCTGAACGCCAAGGCGGCCCACGTCGGCCCGGCGCGCTGCACGGAGATGGCGACCCAACTGCTGTTCACGCTGCGGAACCTGGCGCCGACCCTGGAATCGGTCGACCTGCGCGGGCCCGGCGGGGACCAGTTGTGCGACCTGACCGAGAGCCGCGCGGACTCCGTGGCCTGGCACGCCTCCGCGCAGAGCCCGGACTACCTCTACTACCTGGACGGCAAGCACCGGCTGACGAGGCTGCCCGCCTCCGGCGCCGGCACCGGCGGAACCCCGGTGCCGGGCGCGTTCGGCGAGGGCACCAAGCAGCTCGGGTCGGTCGCCGTCTCGCGGGACGAGCGCACGGCGGCCGGGGTCGGCGCCGACGGCAGGTCCCTGTACGTGACCCCGCTGGCCGCCGCCGCTCCGCTGGAGCCGCCGGTGCTGACCAGCCAGGGGCCCGGCGTGGACACCCGGCTGAGCCGGCCCGGCTGGGACGCGCGGGGCGACCTGTGGGTGGCCGACCTGAACCCGGCCCGGCCGCAGCTCTACGTGGTCCCGCAGGGCACCGGCAAGCCGGTCGCGGTGACGCTGCCGGAGCTGCCCGGTCCGCTCCGGGACGTACGGGTCGCCGCGGACGGCGCGCGGGTCGCGCTGGTGGTGGCGGCCAAGGGTGACAAGCAGTCGCTGCTCATCGGCCGGATCGAGGGCGGTGACAGCGTGAGCGCCGACGTGCGGAGCGGGGACGGAACCTCGGCCGAGCCTCCGGCCGTCGTCGATCCGCGTCCGGCCGCGCCCGACATGGAGCAGGTCACCGCCATGTCCTGGGCGGGTGACAGCCGCCTCGTCGTGGTCGGCCGCGAGCAGGGCGGGGTGCACCAGATGCGTTATGTGCAGGTGGACGGCTCCGCGCTGGAGGGTCCGGCGCCGGCCGCGCTGTCCCAGGTGAGGGCGATCGCCTCCGCCGAGGACGACCGGGTGCCGCTGGTGGCCTACTCGGAGGACGGGATCGTCCGGCTGCCTTCGGGGGCGCAGTGGCAGAAGCTGGACAAGGACGGGACGGCGCCGGTCTATCCCGGTTGACACCTGCTGAGCTGGGGGTTCCTTACCCTCGTCACTCCTGCGGGTGAGCGGTGCCGGACCCCGGTGCGGGTTGTCCACAGGGGCGTTTTCCACAGGGGTGGCCGGGTCGGCCGGGCCTCGGCACAGTGGTGGGCATGCGGGGATGGATGCGGGACCTCACCGACCTTGCGCTGCCGACCGAGTGCGGTGGCTGCGGGTCACCACCGGCTGTGCTGTGCGCACGGTGCCGGACGCTGCTGGAGCGCGCGGAGCCGCGCCGGGTGCGGCCGGTGCCCGAGCCGCCCGGCCTGCCGGTGGTGCACGCCGCCGCGCCTTACGCACGGGAGGTACGGGCGCTCCTCCTCGCGCACAAGGAGCGGGGCGCCCTGGCGCTCACCGGGGCACTGGGCGCGGCCCTGGCGGGAGCGGTGCGCGCCGGGATGGGGCCGGAGCCAGGCCGAGGCAGGGTGGAGTCACGTGCCGGGCCGGTGATCCTCGTGCCCGTGCCGTCCGCCCGCTGGGCCGTGCGGCGGCGGGGGCACGACCCGGTGCGGCGGATGGCGCTCGTGGCGGCCGGACGGCTGCGGCGGGCCGGTACTTCGGCGAGGGTGGCCGCCGTGCTGCGGCAGCGGCGGCCGGTGGTCGACCAGGCGGGGCTGGACGCCCGGCGGCGCCGGGAGAACCTCGCGGGAGCGCTGGAGGTGCGCGCGGGCGGCGCACAGCTCCTCGCCGGCGGACGGGTCGTGCTCGTCGACGACCTGATCACCACCGGCGCCAGCCTGGCCGAGGCGGCGCGGGCCCTCGGCGCGACGGCCGGAACACGCTGGGAGCAGGACATGCCTGTGTATCGCGGCGCAACTCGGGAAGGTAGGGAGGAACGACAGACCGGGCCACGATCACAGAGAGGAAAGTCGGTGCATGGGGCACCGGAAATGAGGCCGGTGAACATCATCGGAAGTGCCCTCCGGGCAGCGGTGATCGCCGCACCCCGTGATTCTTTCGAATAAGCGGGGAACCGACCGAGAACGTGCGTCGTTGCAGGTAGCGAGGGGAGTAATTCACCTGATCGGAGGTACGCCTCAGTAGAGGGTGACGACATCCGTCCGGGCGAGATATGTTCGGTGGTGAGGAAAGGCCCAGGGCCGCACCCCTCATATCCGATTGCCGCGCCGTGGGTTTTCCGTAAACCCCCGCGCGACGGGGATGGAGATCTCGCCCATGGGGGAGGAGGAGGTGGAAGTCACCGAGTCCGAGGTTCCGGGGCTCACCGGGACCTGGTGCGAAAGGGAGACGCTCCGCCTAGGGCGTGAGCGATCCGGGAACGGAGTTCTGCGTGGACATCGTCGTCAAGGGCCGCAAGACCGAAGTACCTGAGCGGTTCCGCAAGCACGTGGCCGAGAAGCTGAAGCTGGAGAAGATCCAGAGGCTCGACGGCAAGGTGATCAGCCTCGACGTCGAGGTGTCCAAGGAGCCCAACCCCCGTCAGGCCGACCGCTGTGACCGGGTGGAGATCACCCTCCACTCCCGCGGTCCGGTGATCCGGGCGGAGGCATCGGCCAGCGACCCGTACGCGGCCCTCGACATGGCCGCGGAGAAGCTGGACGCACGGCTGCGCAAGCAGCACGACAAGCGAGTCGTGCGCCGGGGCGCACGACGCACCCCGGCCGCCGAAGTACCCGACGTCGTCCCCGGCGTGGCGACGCTCTACCCCGACGGTGAGCCCGTGCCGACCGCCGAGTCCGACGGGGTGCCCACCAAGAAGATCGGCTCGCTGGAGGTCAAGGGCGAAGGCCCGCTGATCGTCCGCGAGAAGACCCACGTCGCCTCCCCGATGAGCCTCGACCAGGCCCTCTACGAGATGGAACTGGTCGGCCACGACTTCTACTTGTTCGTCGACTCCGAGACCAAGGAGCCGAGCGTCGTCTACCGGCGACACGCATACGACTACGGCGTCATCCACCTCAACACGGACCCGATGGTGGCGGAGGCGCAGTCGCCCGCGGCGGGTGACACGCTGGGCGGCTGACCTGCCCGGCGGGAGCGGAGACGGTGCCCCTGGGACGCGTGTGCGCCCCCAGGGGCACCGGTGTGCGACCGGTTCGCCCCCTCTGCGTCACCGTTCGGGCGCCGGAGCATGAAATCATGACCGCACCGGCCCAACCGGTGGGCCGCTGCCTTGGGTTGGCGATGGCACGGAATCACGGGCCACAGCCTTCAGGGGGAGGAACGATGGCGGACACCTTCGGACCGATGCGCGGTGCGGGCGCCGACGACGGCGTCATCGGCATGGAGCCGGACCCGGAGCCCGAACGCGACGAGCCGATCCGGGTGCTGGTGGTCGACGACCACGCGCTGTTCCGCCGAGGTCTGGAGATCGTGCTCGCGGCCGAGGAGGACATCCAGGTCGTCGGCGAGGCCGGTGACGGGGCCGAGGCCGTGGACAAGGCGGCCGATCTGCTGCCCGACATCGTGCTGATGGACGTGCGGATGCCCAGACGGGGCGGGATCGAGGCGTGCACCTCCATCAAGGAGGTCGCCCCCAGCGCGAAGATCATCATGCTGACGATCAGCGACGAGGAGGCCGACCTCTACGACGCCATCAAGGCGGGCGCGACCGGTTACCTCCTCAAGGAGATCTCCACCGACGAGGTGGCCACCGCGATCCGTGCCGTCGCGGACGGGCAGTCGCAGATCAGCCCCTCCATGGCGTCCAAGCTGCTCACCGAGTTCAAGTCGATGATCCAGCGCACCGACGAGCGGCGGCTCGTGCCCGCGCCCCGGCTGACCGACCGGGAGCTGGAGGTGCTCAAGCTCGTCGCCACCGGGATGAACAACCGGGACATCGCCAAGGAGTTGTTCATCTCGGAGAACACCGTGAAGAACCACGTCCGCAACATCCTGGAGAAGCTGCAACTGCACTCCCGGATGGAGGCGGTCGTCTACGCGATGCGCGAGAAGATCCTGGAGATCCGCTAGCGGCACCCGGCTAGGAGACGGCGCGGGCCAGCTCCAGCGTGAGTGGCGCGCGGAGTTCGGGGGCGTCGACCCGCTCCACCCGTACGTCCGTGCAGCCCACCCAGGACGCGGCCTCCACCAGGGCCTGCGCCACGCCCGGTACCGCCTTCGGGCCGTCCAGCGTGACCTGCCGGGCCACCAGCGTGCGGCCCTCGCGCGCCGGGTCCACCCGGCCGATCAGCCGCCCGCCGGACAGCACCGGCATGGCGAAGTAGCCGTACACCCGCTTCGGCTTGGGGACGTACGCCTCCAGGCGGTGGGTGAAGCCGAAGATCCGTTCCGTGCGCGCCCGTTCCCAGACCAGGGAGTCGAACGGGGAGAGCAGTGTGGTGCGGTGGCGGCCGCGCGGGGGTGTCGCCAGCGCGGCCGGGTCGGCCCAGGCGGGCTTGCCCCAGCCCTCGACCTCGACCGGCACCAGACCCGATTCGGCGATCACCGCGTCGACCTGCTCGCCCTTGAGGCGGTGGTAGTCCGCGATGTCCGCGCGGGTGCCCACGCCCAGCGCCTCGCCGGCCAGCCGGACCAGCCGGCGCAGGCACTCGGCGTCGTCCAGGTCGTCGTGGAGCAGCTCCTTGGGGATCGCTCGCTCGGCGAGGTCGTACACCCGCTTCCAGCTCCGGCGCTCCACGCAGACCACCTCGCCGTACATCAGCGCGCGCTCCACGGCGACCTTGGTGCCCGACCAGTCCCACCAGTCGCTGGTGCGCTTCGCGCCGCCCAGCTCGGTCGCGGTGAGCGGGCCTTCGGCGCGGAGCTGCTTGATCACCTGGTCGTAGACCCCCTCGGGCAACTGGTGGTTCCAGTGCGGGCGGTCGCGGTAGGCGCGGCGGCGGAACGCGAAGTGCGGCCACTCCTCGACGGGGAGGATGCACGCGGCGTGCGACCAGTACTCGAAGGCGTGGGGCGCGCCGGAGGCCGGGGTGTGCCAGTAGGCCGACTCCACGGACTTACGGCCGATCGCGCCCAGGCGTGCGTACGGGATCAGCTCGTGGGAGCGGGCCAGCACCGAGATGGTGTCGAGCTGGACCGCGCCCAGTGCCCGGAGCACCCCGCGCGCGCCCGAGCGGCGGTCGGGGGCGCCGAGGAAGCCCTGGGCCCGCAGGGCGAGTCGGCGGGCGTCGTCCGCGGTGAGGGTGACAGCGGGGCGCGGCAGGGTCGTCATGACGGGGACGATAGAGGGTGCCACTGACAGTCCCCGCCGACCTGCGCCTTCCCCTCCGACGGCCGGGCGGGCGCGGGCAGATACGGCACCGAGGAGCGCAGCCCGACGTCCGAGGGGAGCAGCGAGCCCACCCACGAGTCGCGCCGGATGCCCCTGCTGCCCACGCCCGCGCGCAGCACGCCCTCGACGGTGAAGCCGAGCCGTTCGGCCACCGCGCGGGAGGCGCTGTTGCCCACCTCGGCGCGCCACTCCAGCCGGTCCACCGAGAGCGCGGTGAAGGCCCAGCGGGCGACGGCGGAGGCGGCCTCGGTGACGTACCCCCGGCCGCGGTGCTCGCGCGCGGCCCAGTAGCCGAGTTCGCCGTGGCCGGGGCCGCGCATCGAGAGGCTGAGCATCCCGGTCAGCTCCCCGGCTGGCAGGAAGGCGCCGAAGGTGTACATCGAGTCGTCCGCCCAGCCCTCCGGCGCGGTGCCGCCGACGAACGCCTCGGCGTGTTCTGGCAGGTAGGGCGAGGGGAAGGAGGAGATCCAGCGCTGGATGGCGGGGTCCTGGGCCGCCGCGAACACGGCCTCGGCGTCGTCCGGGCGGACGGCGCGCAGCAGCAGGCGTTCGGTGGTCAGTACGACGGGGTCCATCCGGCGAGTGTGCGCGGAGCGGACATTACGTGCCAGCGCATTTCGCCCTGCGTGAGCGACGTATCACCATTCGCGCAAATCATCGGCGTGGCGCGGCACCATCCGTGGTCCCCGGACGTTGTCCGGAGTGGAGGGACCACTGCGCCGCCGGGCCTCCCGGCGCGGCGGGGTCCTCGCATACGATGGCCGTTGCTCAATCAAGTCTTATGGAAACCGACCGTCCCAGGCCCGACCGGCAAGGAGACCACCCCCCGTGTCCGTCCTCTCGAAGATCATGCGTGCAGGCGAAGGCAAGATCCTGCGCAAGCTGCACCGCATCGCGGACCAGGTCAACTCCATCGAAGAGGACTTCGTCGACCTCTCCGACGCCGAGCTGCGGGCTCTCACCGAGGAGTACAAGCAGCGGTACGCGGACGGCGAGAGCCTGGACGATCTGCTCCCCGAGGCGTTCGCCACCGTCCGCGAGGCCGCCAAGCGCGTCCTCGGCCAGCGTCATTACGACGTGCAGATCATGGGCGGCGCGGCGCTCCACCTCGGTTATGTGGCCGAGATGAAGACCGGTGAGGGCAAGACCCTCGTCGGCACGCTGCCCGCGTATCTGAACGCCCTCTCCGGTAAGGGCGTCCACCTGATCACGGTGAACGACTACCTGGCCGAGCGCGACTCCGAGATGATGGGCCGCGTCCACAAGTTCCTCGGCCTCGAAGTCGGCTGCATCCTGGCCAACATGACGCCGGCCGAGCGCCGCGAGCAGTACGCGTGCGACATCACCTACGGCACGAACAACGAGTTCGGCTTCGACTACCTCCGCGACAACATGGCGTGGGCGTCGGAGGAGCTGGTGCAGCGCGGCCACAACTTCGCCATCGTCGACGAGGTGGACTCGATCCTCGTGGACGAGGCCCGTACGCCGCTGATCATCTCCGGCCCCGCCGACCAGGCCACCAAGTGGTACGGCGACTTCGCCAAGCTGGTCACCCGCCTCAAGAAGGGCGAGGCCGGCAACCCCCTCAAGGGCATCGAGGAGACCGGCGACTACGAGGTCGACGAGAAGAAGCGCACCGTCGCCATCCACGAGTCCGGTGTCTCCAAGGTCGAGGACTGGCTGGGCATCGAGAACCTCTACGAGTCGGTCAACACCCCGCTGGTCGGCTACCTGAACAACGCCATCAAGGCCAAGGAGTTGTTCAAGAAGGACAAGGACTACGTCGTCATCGACGGCGAGGTCATGATCGTCGACGAGCACACCGGCCGTATCCTCGCCGGCCGCCGCTACAACGAGGGCATGCACCAGGCGATCGAGGCGAAGGAAGGGGTGGACATCAAGGACGAGAACCAGACGCTCGCCACGATCACCCTCCAGAACTTCTTCCGCCTCTACAAGCGCCACGACCAGCAGGGCAAGGAAATGCCGGGTCTCTCCGGCATGACCGGTACGGCGATGACCGAGGCCGCCGAGTTCCACCAGATCTACAAGCTCGGCGTGGTGCCGATCCCGACCAACCGGCCGATGGTCCGCAAGGACCAGTCGGACCTGATCTACCGCACGGAGGTCGCCAAGTTCGAGGCGGTCGTCGACGACATCGCGGAGAAGCACGAGAAGGGCCAGCCGATCCTGGTCGGCACCACCTCGGTGGAGAAGTCGGAGTACCTCTCCCAGCAGCTCAGCAAGCGCGGCATCCAGCACGAGGTGCTGAACGCCAAGCACCACGAGCGTGAGGCGTCGATCGTCGCGCAGGCGGGCCGCAAGGGCGCCGTGACGGTGGCCACCAACATGGCCGGCCGCGGTACCGACATCAAGCTCGGCGGCAACCCCGAGGACCTCGCCGAGGCCGAGCTGCGCCAGCACGGGCTCGACCCCGAGGAGCACATCGAGGAGTGGGCGGCCGCGCTGCCCGCCGCGCTGGCCCGGGCCGAGCAGGCGGTGAAGGCCGAGAAGGAAGAGGTCGAGCGGAGCGGCGGCCTCTACGTCCTCGGCACCGAGCGGCACGAGTCGCGCCGTATCGACAACCAGCTCCGCGGCCGGTCCGGCCGGCAGGGCGACCCCGGCGAGTCGCGGTTCTACCTCTCGCTCGGTGACGACCTGATGCGGCTGTTCAAGGCGCAGATGGTCGAGCGCGTGATGGCCATGGCCAACGTGCCGGACGACGTGCCGATCGAGAACAAGATGGTCACCCGCGCGATCGCGTCCGCGCAGTCGCAGGTCGAGCAGCAGAACTTCGAGACGCGCAAGAACGTCCTGAAGTACGACGAGGTGCTCAACCGGCAGCGCGAGGTCATCTACGGCGAGCGGCGCCGCGTCCTGGAGGGCGAGGACCTCCAGGAGCAGGTGCAGCACTTCATGAACGACACGATCGACGCGTACATCGCGGCCGAGACCGCCGAGGGGTTCCCCGAGGACTGGGACCTGGACCGGCTGTGGGGCGCCTTCCGGCAGCTCTACCCGGTGAAGGTCACCATCGAGGAGCTGGAGGACGCCGCGGGCGACCGGGCCGGTCTCACCGCGGAGTTCATCTCCGAGTCCATCAAGGACGACATCCACGCCCAGTACGAGGCGCGTGAGGAGCAGCTCGGCTCCGAGATCATGCGTGAGCTGGAGCGGCGGGTCGTGCTGTCGGTGCTGGACCGCAAGTGGCGCGAGCACCTCTACGAGATGGACTACCTCCAGGAGGGCATCGGCCTGCGCGCGATGGCGCAGAAGGACCCGCTGGTGGAGTACCAGCGCGAGGGCTTCGACATGTTCACCGCCATGATGGAGGGCATCAAGGAGGAGTCCGTCGGCTACCTGTTCAACCTGGAGGTCCAGGTCGAGCAGCAGGTCGAGGAGGTCCCGGTCGAGGCCCAGCCGGTCGGCGAGGGCGTCCAGGACACCGTGCCCGCGCAGGTCCCCGCCGGGGCGCGTCCGGAGATCCGGGCCAAGGGCCTCGACGTGCCGCAGCGCCGCGAGCTGCACTTCTCCGCGCCCACTGTGGACGGCGAGGGCGGCGTCATCGAGCGCGACCTCGAGGACGACGAGCCCATCCGCTCCGAGTCCGACGGCCTGACCCGCGCGGAACGCCGCCGCCAGGCCAAGGGCGGCCGGCGCCGCAAGAAGTAGCGCGCGCCGCTTCAGCAGTGCTCCGGGGCCGGGCCCTCCCAAACGGGGGCCCGGCCCCGGAGCCGTTTCGTACCGGCTCCAGGGGGGACCGGGCGGCACAGCTCAGCCGCGCTCTGAAGGGCCCCTGACGCGCTCCAGGGGCCCTTCAAGGCGCGGCTGGGCGACGGCCCGACGGAGTGGCCAGTTCCACCGCTGTGCAGCGCCAGCGGAGGTCTTCCGACTGTTCCAGGCGGAAGGCCAGGGCGCGGAGGTGGTCGCCGGCGGCGATGCGGGCGAAGACCTCGAGGGCGCCGGTGCGGGGGACGAACCAGCCGAGGTCGTGGACGGCGGGGCGGGGGCCGCGGGTGCGGAGCGGGGTGCGTTCGGCGAGCCGGACCAGGTCGTCGTAGGCGGCGCCCGCGGTGTGGCGGAGCATCCAGTGGACCGGGCGCTGGCCGCTCAGCACCGCCAGCAGGCGGTCCGCGAAGAGGTCGGTGGGGCGCGCCGTGGTGGTGCGGCCGCGCGTGGGGGTGCTGCCGGGGCGGCGGGTGTCGTGGCGGGTCGGCGGGCGGTGGTGCGGCCGGGTCTGCGGCTTGCGGCTCATGACCTTGTTCATGGAAGTCCCCGTTCGGCCGGCCCGGCGGATACCGGGCGGTAACTCAAGTAGGTGGGGACCTTGTACGGGGGCGGGGACCGGCCCGGCAAGGATGTCCGGCCGGTGTCGCGGGCCGCACGGGGTTCACTTATCCGGGTGACGGACGGCTCGTGAACCCGGTGCCTGCCCAGTGCGGCAGGGTGATGTGCGGTGCGGTGGCTTGACGCCGTAGGGGGGTCGGGCGGGGACTCGAAAGGGGACGGCCGCACGTATTCTGGAGGCCCTCCTTTGACCAGGAGAGTGACCAGGAGAGCGACCAGGCAAGTGCCCAGGAAAGAGCGGCCCGCATGCGCGTCTACGTACCCATGACCCTCCCCGGTCTCGCCAAGGCCCACGAGACGGGTGTGCTGGCGGCGGACCCGTTCGCCGCCTACGCCGTGACGCCCGCGCTGCGCGAGTGGTGCGGCACGGACGACCTGGAGGAGCTGGAGTACACCGCGCTCGGCGAGGCCGCGAGCGCCTCGCTGTGGCTGCTGGCAGCCGACCCGGAGGCGGCCCCGCGCCGCGTCGTCGTCGCGGTCGATGTCGCCGACGGCGCCGTCACCCCGGACCCGGACGGCCTCGGTGAGGTGACGGTCGCCGCGTCGGCCCGGCTCGCCAAGGCCGCCGCCGTGCACGCCGACGCCGACGACGCGGAGGCCGACGTCACCGCCGCCGCACGGGCCGTCGAGGCGGCCGGCGCCGGCGACGACGCGGCCCGCACGGCCGTGGACACCGCCGAGGACCATGAGTTGCTGTGGTTCGCCACGCAGGAGATCCCCGCCCTGCTCACAACCCCCTGACCTGCGCGGACCCCCTCGCCCTTACCCACTGTCAGTGGCCCCCGGTACCGTCTTCGCATGGGGATGCAACGAAGCGCACACATCGTCTGGGACTGGAACGGGACCCTGTTCCACGACAACGACGCGATCATCGGGGCGACCAACGCGGCCTTCGCCGAGCTGGGCCTGGAGCCGATCACGCTGGAGCGGTACCGCGCGCTGTACTGCGTCCCCGTACCCAAGTTCTACGAGCGCCTGATGGGCCGGCTCCCCAGTGACCTGGAGTGGGAGGTCATGGACGGCGCCTTCCAGCGGCACTACGCCGAGCACCGGGTGCGCTGCGGGCTCACCGAGGGCGCGGCCGAGCTGCTGGCCGGCTGGGGAGCGGACGGCCACAGCCAGTCCCTGCTGAGCATGTACGGGCACGAGGAGCTGGTCCCGCTGGTGCGCGGCCTCGGCATCGAGTCGCACTTCCTGCGCGTGGACGGCCGTACCGGCCCCTCCGGCGGCAGCAAGGCCGAGCACATGGTCCGCCACCTCAAGGCGATGAGCACCCTGGTCGACCCCGAGCGGACCGTGGTCATCGGGGACGCGGCCGACGACGCGCTGGCCGCCCGGCACGTCGGCGCGCACGCCGTGCTCTACACGGGCGGCTCGCACGGCCCGGAGAGCCTGCGCGGCGCCGGCGCACCCGTGGTGGACAGCCTGGCCGAGGCCGTCGCGGAGGCCCGGCGAATAGCATCGTGACGGCGTCGCGGCCGTTCGGGCCCTGGCGCGAATACGCCACCGAGCCCCTCGCCGCCGCTGTGCAGAACGTCAAACTTCACCCCCCGGTTTTGTACACATACGGCTCATGACGGGGCCCCCGTCGGGAGCGATAGCCTTGTGGCGTGATCAGCGCGATATCTCGCGGGGACGCCACAGTCCCTGCCCTGCGCCCGGACCGCACGGACGAACTCCGTGACCGGGCGGCGGTCGCTGGTCCTCTCGGGCGGGACGGGGGCGCCGCAGCCCCCCGGACACCGGGGACGGCCTCCGGCACGACGGTGCGGAGAGCAGCGTCGCTTCCGACAAGTCTGTCGACAATGGCCGAAATCCCCCCGCCCATCTCGCCTCGCGGCATAGCGTCGGAACGGACCGGACACCTCGGGCCGTGGCGTCATACCGGAGGGGAAGAAACCGTACTTCCTTCTACGTCACGCAACGGCGCGCGACAGGAGCCAGAGGACAATGCAGACCAAGCTGGACGAAGCCAAGGCCGAGCTGCTCGATCGGGCCGCTCGGGTAGCTGAGAACAGCCCGGTCGGGGGGCATCTACCGACCGGGACCACGAGCGAGGGCACCTCCGGCACCCCGGACAGCGAAGCGGTGCTCGCGTTCCTCCAGCGCTACTACCTGCACACCGCCCCGGAAGACCTCGCCGACCGCGACCCGGTCGACGTCTTCGGTGCCGCGGTCTCCCACTACCGTCTCGCCGAGACCCGCCCGCAGGGCACGGCCAACGTGCGGGTGCACACCCCGACCGTGGAAGAGAACGGGTGGACGTGCAGCCACACCGTCGTGGAGGTCGTCACCGACGACATGCCGTTCCTGGTCGACTCGGTGACCAACGAGCTGACCCGTCAGGGCCGCGGCATCCACGTCGTGATCCACCCGCAGGTCGTCGTCCGCCGTGACGTCACCGGCAAGCTGATCGAGGTCCTGCCCACCGGCCCGCACGGCGAGCTGCCGCACGACGCGCACGTCGAGTCCTGGATCCACGTCGAGACCGACCGCGAGACCGACCGCGCCGACCTCAAGCAGATCTCCGCCGACCTGCTGCGCGTCCTGTCCGACGTGCGCGAGGCCGTCGAGGACTGGGAGAAGATGCGCGAGGCGGCCGTCCGGATCGCCGACGAGCTGCGCGACGAGCCCCGCCCGGCCGACCTCCCCGCCGCCGAGGTGGACGAGGCCCGCGAGCTGCTGCGCTGGCTCTCCGCCGACCACTTCACCTTCCTCGGCTACCGCGAGTACGAGCTGCGCGGCGACGACTCGCTCAGCGCCAAGGCCGGCACCGGTCTCGGCATCCTGCGCTCCGACCCGCACCACTCCGAGGACGACGAGCACCCGGTCAGCCCCTCCTTCGAGCGGCTCCCGGCCGACGCCCGCGCCAAGGCCCGCGAGCACCGCCTGCTGGTGCTGACCAAGGCCAACAGCCGCGCCACCGTGCACCGCCCGTCGTACCTGGACTACATCGGCGTCAAGAAGTTCGACGCGGACGGCAACGTCGTCGGCGAGCGCCGCTTCCTGGGTCTGTTCTCCTCCGCCGCGTACACCGAGTCCGTGCGCCGGGTGCCGGTGATCCGCCGCAAGGTCGCCGAGGTGCTGGAGCGCGCCGGGTTCTCGCCCAACAGCCACGACGGCCGCGACCTGCTCCAGATCCTGGAGACCTACCCGCGCGACGAGCTGTTCCAGACCCCGCCCGCCGAGCTGCAGTCCATCGCCACGAGCGTGCTGTACCTCCAGGAGCGCCGCCGGCTGCGGCTCTACCTGCGCCAGGACGAATACGGCCGCTACTACTCGGCCCTGGTCTACCTGCCGCGCGACCGGTACACCACCGGCGTCCGGCTGCGGATCATCGACATCCTCAAGGAGGAACTGGGCGGCATCAGCGTCGACTTCACCGCCTGGAACACCGAGTCGATCCTGTCCCGGCTGCACTTCGTCGTCCGCGTCCCGCCCGGCACCGAGTTGCCCCACCTCTCCGACGCCGACAAGGAGCGCATCGAGGCCCGCCTGGTCGAGGCCACCCGCTCCTGGTCCGACGGCTTCGCCGAGGCGCTCAACGCCGAGTGCGGCGAGGAACGCGCCGCCGAGCTGCTGCGCCGCTACAGCAACGCCTTCACCGAGGGCTACAAGGCCGACCACTCCCCGCGCGCCGCGGTCTCCGACCTGGTGCACCTGGAGCGGCTGAGCGACGACAAGGGCAACGACTTCTCGCTCAGCCTGTACGAGCCGGTGGGCGCCGCCCCCGGTGAGCGCCGCTTCAAGATCTACCGCAAGGGCGACGCGGTCTCCCTCTCCGCCGTGCTGCCGGTCCTCAACCGGCTCGGCGTCGAGGTCGTCGACGAGCGCCCCTACGAGCTGCGCCGCACCGACCGCAGCACCGCCTGGATCTACGACTTCGGCCTGCGCCTGCCGCAGACCGCCGGCGGTGCCGACCAGCTCGGCGAGGACGGCCGCGAGCGGTTCCAGGACGCGTTCGCCGCGACCTGGACCGGCCAGGCGGAGAACGACGGCTTCAACTCACTGGTGCTGAGCGCCGGGCTGACCTGGCGCCAGGCGATGGTGCTGCGCGCCTACGCCAAGTACCTGCGCCAGGCCGGCTCCACCTTCAGCCAGGACTACATGGAGGACACCCTCCGCAACAACGTCCACACCACCCGGCTGCTGGTGTCCCTGTTCGAGGCCCGGATGTCCCCGGACCGGCAGAAGGCCGGCCTGGAGATCACCGACGCCCTGCTGGAGGAGCTGGACGCCGCGCTGGACCAGGTGGCGAGCCTGGACGAGGACCGCATCCTGCGCTCCTTCCTGACCGTCATCAAGGCCACCCTGCGCACCAACTTCTTCCAGGAAGCCCGCGACGGCGGCCCGCACGCGTACGTGTCGATGAAGTTCGACCCGCAGGCCATCCCCGACCTGCCCGCACCGCGCCCGGCGTACGAGATCTGGGTGTACTCGCCGCGGGTCGAGGGCGTGCACCTGCGCTTCGGCAAGGTCGCGCGCGGGGGCTTGCGCTGGTCGGACCGGCGCGAGGACTTCCGTACCGAGATCCTCGGTCTGGTCAAGGCGCAGATGGTGAAGAACACCGTCATCGTGCCGGTCGGCGCCAAGGGCGGGTTCGTCGCCAAGCAGTTGCCCGACCCCAGCGTGGACCGGGACGCCTGGCTGGCCGAGGGCATCGCCAGCTACAAGACGTTCATCTCCGCCCTGCTCGACATCACCGACAACATGGTGGCCGGCGAGGTCGTCCCGCCCGAGGACGTGGTGCGCCACGACGGCGAGGACACCTACCTGGTGGTCGCGGCCGACAAGGGCACCGCGACGTTCTCCGACATCGCCAACGAGGTCGCCCAGTCCTACGACTTCTGGCTCGGGGACGCCTTCGCCTCCGGCGGCAGCGCGGGCTACGACCACAAGGGCATGGGCATCACCGCGCGCGGTGCCTGGGAGTCGGTGAAGCGGCACTTCCGCGAGCTGGACCTGGACACCCAGTCCGAGGACTTCACGGTCGTCGGCATCGGTGACATGTCCGGTGACGTGTTCGGCAACGGCATGCTGCTCTCCGAGCACATCCGTCTGGTCGCCGCCTTCGACCACCGGCACATCTTCATCGACCCGGTCCCGGACGCGGCCACCGGCTACGCCGAGCGCCGCCGCCTGTTCGAGCTGCCCCGGTCGAGCTGGGCCGACTACGACACCTCGCTGCTGTCGGCGGGCGGCGGGATCTTCCCGCGCAGCGCCAAGTCGATCCCGCTGAACCACCACATCCGGGAGGCGCTGGGCATCGAGGAGAAGGTCTCCAAGATGACCCCGGCCGACCTGATGAAGACGATCCTGAAGGCGCCGGTCGACCTGCTGTGGAACGGCGGCATCGGCACCTACGTCAAGTCCTCGGCGGAGACCGACGCCAATGTCGGTGACAAGGCCAACGACGCCATCCGCGTCGACGGCGCCGACCTGCGCGTCAAGGTCGTCGGCGAGGGCGGCAACCTGGGCCTGACCCAGCTCGGCCGGATCGAGTTCGCGCTCCAGGGCGGCCGGATCAACACCGACGCCATCGACAACAGCGCCGGTGTGGACACCTCCGACCACGAGGTGAACATCAAGATCCTGCTCAACAGCCTGGTCACCGAAGGGGACATGACCGTCAAGCAGCGCAACAAGCTGCTCGCGGAGATGACCGACGAGGTCGGCGCCCTGGTCCTGCGCAACAACTACGCGCAGAACACCGCGCTGGCCAACGCGCTCGCCCAGTCCAAGGACATGCTGCACGCGCAGGCCCGGTTCATCCGGCACCTGGTGCGCGAGGGCCACCTCGACCGGGCGCTGGAGTTCCTGCCCACCGACCGCCAGATCCGGGAGCGGCTGAACCAGGGCCAGGGCCTCACCAGCCCCGAGACCGCGGTGCTGCTGGCGTACACGAAGATCACGGTCGCCGAGGAGCTGCTGCACACCTCGCTGCCGGACGACGACTACCTGCGCGGGCTGCTGCACGCGTACTTCCCGACCGCGCTGCGCGAGCGGTTCGCCGAGTTCATCGACAACCACCCGCTGCGCCGCGAGATCACCACCACCGTGCTGGTCAACGACACGGTGAACACCGGCGGCACCACCTATCTGCACCGGCTGCGCGAGGAGACCGGGGCCTCGCTGGAGGAGATCGTCCGCGCCCAGACCGCGGCCCGCGCGATCTTCTCCTCGTCCCCGGTGTGGGACGCGGTGGAGGCGCTGGACAACCAGGTCGACGCGGCCGTGCAGACCCGCATCCGGCTGCACTCGCGCCGGCTGGTCGAGCGCGGCACCCGCTGGCTGCTGAACAACCGGCCGCAGCCGCTCCAGCTCGCCGAGACCGTGGAGTTCTTCGCGGACCGGGTCGAGCAGGTCTGGCAGCAGATGCCGAAGATGCTGCGCGGCGCCGACCTCGAGTGGTACCAGCACGTGTACGACGAGCTGTCCGCCGCCGGTGTCCCGGCCGAACTCGCCACCCGCGTGGCCGGGTTCTCCTCCGCCTTCCCGGCGCTGGACATCGTCTCGGTGGCCGACCGCACGGGCAAGGAGCCGCTGGACGTGGCCGAGGTGTACTACGACCTCGCCGACCGGCTGCACATCACCCAGCTCATGGACCGCATCATCGAGCTGCCCCGCGCGGACCGCTGGCAGTCGATGGCCCGCGCCTCCATCCGCGAGGACCTGTACGCGGCGCACGCGGCGCTCACCGCGGACGTGCTCGCGGCGGGCGACGGCACCTCCACGCCGGAGCAGCGGTTCAAGGCATGGGAGGAGAAGAACGCGCCCATCCTGAGCCGGGCGCGCGCCACGCTGGAGGAGATCCGCAGCTCGGACGCGTTCGACCTCGCCAACCTCTCGGTGGCGATGCGCACGATGCGGACGCTGCTGCGCACGCACGCCTGACCGGCGCCGCCTGAGCCAAGGGCGCCCCCGGACCGGAGAACCCGGTGCGGGGGCGCCCTTGTTGCCTTCGGGGTGGTCTGTCCGTTTCGGATAGGGTCTGGCCCGTGACAGCGAACCTCACCGGGTCCCGCGCGCGGGACGGCCGTCCGTCGCCGGCGACCCCGTCACTGGTGGCGGTCGCCCTCGCCGCGCTCGTCCCGCTGCTGATGCTGCTGGCCGTGGTCCGGCTGCCCTGGGCCGGCGACCTCGGCATACACGCGGCGACCGTGCAGCGGCTCCGGCACAGCCTGCTGAACCCCGGCAACCCGCTGGTCGACGCGGACACCCCGAGCCCGTACTACTCGCCCTGGATGCTGGTCCTTGGCCTGCTCGCCCGGCTGACCGGCCTGCCGGTGTTCGTGGTGCTGCGGATCGGCGCGCTGGTGGGGCTCGGGCTGCTGTTCACCGGGGTGTGGCGGTACGTCCGCACGCTCAGCGCGCACCGGGCGGCACCCGCGGTGGCGATCCTGTGCCTGGTTCTCCTGTGGGGCCCCGACCTGCTCAACTGGAGCGGTTTCCTCGGCCTGAACAGCCTCGCGCTGACGGTCGCGTACCCCAGCGTGTTCGCGCTCGGGCTGTCCTTCCACTTCTGGGCCTGGCTCACGACCACGCTCCGCACGCCCGCGGGCTGGGCCCCTTGGGCGGGCCTCGGCGTGCTCTGGGCGCTGATCCTGCTCTGCCACCAGTTCACCGGCGTGGTCGCCACCCTCGGCGCGCTCGCCACGGTCCTCGCCGCCCGCCCGGACCGCCGGCTCCTCCCGAGGCTCGCCGCCGCGCTCGCCGTGGGTATCGTCCTGCTGTGGCTGTGGCCGTACTACGACTTCTTCGCGCTGTTCTCCGCCGGCACCGGGCTTGAGGCGATCCACCGTTCGCTCTACTCCGACCTGCTCGGCCGGTTCGGGCTGGCCCTGCTCGGGGTCGTCGCCCTCGTCCTTCGCTGGCGGCGCGATCACCGGGACCCGCTGGTGCTGTTCTTCGCGCTCGGCGCCCTGCTGTTCGCGGCCGGGGGGCTCACCGGGCACTACTCGTGGGGCCGCGCCGCGCCCGCCGCGCTGATCCCGGCCCAGCTCGCGGCCGCGCTGGAGACGGTGTCGGCCGGGCGGCGGGCGTTCCGGCTCGGCTGGGCCTGCGTGCTCGGTGTCGCCCTGGCCGTGGGCGCCTGGGGCCAGGCGGGGATGCTCGGCTACGTCGTCCCGCGCGACGCGCTGCCCGCCCCGCTCGCCGCCAAGTACCGCCCGCCGTGGGTCGGTTACCACTGGATCACGCCCTGGGTCGGCTACGGACAGGTGGTGATGGCCCGTACGATGCCGTCCCGGCAGATCCCCGCGTACGGCCCGTACACCGTGGCGCCCGGCTACCCGGACGTCTTCCTGCCGGACCAGGGCGGCCGGGAGGCGGCGGTGGAGCGGTACTTCGACGCCGGCACCTCCTCCGAGACCCGGCGGGCCATAGCGCGCCGGTACGGGGTGCGCTGGGTGATCGGGCCGGCCGCCGACGCGGAGCCGTGGCTGCGCCCGGTGACGACCGGCCCGGCCGGCCAGGTGCTCTACGAGGTGCGCGGCTGAGCGGGGCTCACTTCAGCTCGCTTTCACTTCAGCTCGCTCTCACTCCAGCGCACTCTCACTTCAGGCGCGCCCTCACTTCAGCGCGCTCGTCACCAGCCGGAAGGCGTTGCGCACCCGGGGCCGGTCGATCCTGCGCACCACCGGCCGCAGCACCCGGGCCGTGACCCCCACCGGCTGCCAGCGGATCTGGAGCCGGCCGGGGTTGCGGCCCTCGGGCTCCACGGTGATCCGGTGCGCGGCGCCGCCCGACTCCACCCGCGCGGTCAGGGCCGGGAAGGCGAGCGGTGCCAGCAGCAGCCCCGAGTGCGCGAGGCCCTGCTGCTGGAGCCGGACCTGCGGGTGCCGGACCCCCTCGAAGCCCTGGAGGGGGAGCCGGGCCCGGGTCAGGTCCAGATGGACCCGCCCCTCGAACACGCCGGGCCGCACCGGGTCCAGCCGGAACGGCACCGTCAGCCGCCGCCGGCCGGGGGAGAGCAGCAGCCCGGCCCGCTGCGGGCCCACCGGGAGCCGCAGTCCGGGGTCGTAGGTGCGCACCGTCAGGGTCAGCGCGGCGCCGGGGCCGGGCCGCAGGTCGGTGATCTCGTGCCGGAAGAAGGCGGTGGAGAAGGGGCGGGTCTCCAGGTCCAGGTCGGTCAGGTCCAGCTCCCGGCGCCCCCGCTCGGTCGCGGGTACCGAGCCGCCCCAGTAGGGCGTGCCGTCGGTGCCGGCGGTGACCTCGGGGGGCGCCACCGGGTGACCCAGGCCGCGCGCGGCGAGCCGTACCCCGTCGAGGTCGCCCTCGCGCAGCAGCTCCAGCACCACCCGCTCCGGCCGGGGCAGCCGGGCGTAGGCGCCCTCGGCGAGGGTGTCCAGGTACGGGTTCATGATCTCGGCGAACTCCGCCAGCCAGGCGTCGTCCCGGTAGGGCAGGTCGCCCGCGTACATCCGGAAGTCGTGCTTGAGGAACTTGAAGTCCTTGTCCTCGCGCAGCCCCGCCTGCCCGCTCTCCACCAGGAAGGCGTCGATGAGGCGCTGCACGTGGACCCGGTCGGCGACGTTGGAGATCTTGTGCCGCTGGTTGGAGATGGAGGCGCTGGACTCGGCCGCGTACGGCTCGATGTACCAGGTGTAGACCGGGTCCGGGATGATCGTGAAGGCCCGCGCGAGGCCGTACGCCTGGGCCGAGAAGAGCTGGTCCTCGTAGTGGATGCCCTCGGGGAAGCGCAGGTGGTGGCGGTCGAGGAAGGCGCGGGCGTACATCTTGCTGGTCGACAGGTGCTCGAAGAGCAGCCGGGGGTCGGCCGCGATGCCGTCCAGGGTGCGGCGCTCGCGGACCAGGTGCGGCATCCAGGTGGTGCGGCGGCCGTTGTCCACCCGGACCCGGCGCACCGCGCCCATGGTGAAGTCGACCTCGCGCTCCCGGTGCGCGGCGAGCAGCAACTCGATGGCGCGGGGCGGAAGTTCGTCGTCGCTGTCGAGGAACATCAGGTAGGGGGCGCGGGCGATGTCGATGGCCCGGTTGCGCGGGGCGCTGCATCCGCCGCTGTTCTCCGGCAGGCGCAGGTAGCGCACCCGGCTGTCCTCTGCGGCCAGCCTCCGCGCCACCTCGGGGGTGTCGTCGGTGGAGTGGTCGTCGCTGATGACGATCTCGATGTTCTCGTGGGTCTGCGCGCGCAGGGAGGCGACCGCGCGGGGCAGCCGGGCCGCGTCGTTGTAGACGATGACGGTGACCGTGACATCGGGGGTCGTCATCCTTGGAGCTCCTCGGGCGTCGGGGCGGGGATACGTTCCTCCAGCGGAAGGACGGGCGGCAGCGCCTCCTCGGGCTCACCGAGGAACACCCGCCGCACGACCCGTTCGGCGGCCCGCCCGTCGTCGTACTCGCAGAACCGGCGCCGGAACGCCGTGCGGGCCTTCGTCGCGGTCTCGTCGCGCCAGGCGCCCGAGGTGAGGATCTCGGTCAGCTCCTCCTGGGTGCGGGCGACCCGGCCGGGGGCCTCGGCCATCAGGTCGAAGTAGACGCCGCGCGTGGTGCGGTAGGTCTCCCAGTCGTCGGCGTGCACGACGATCGGGCGGTCCAGGTTGGCGTAGTCGAACATGATCGACGAGTAGTCCGTGACCAGCACGTCGGCGGCCAGGCACAGTTCCTCGACCGGGTCGTAGGTGGAGACGTCGATGATGCGGCCGGTGCGGCGCAGCCCGGTCAGCGGGGAGGCCGCGCCGTCGCCGTAGAAGTAGTGGGCGCGCACCAGCAGCACGGTGTCCTCGCCGAGCCGGTCGGCGAGGGTGGCGAGGTCCAGGCGCGGGGTGAACCCGGCCTCGTAGTCGCGGTGCGTGGGCGCGTAGAGGACGGCGGTGCGGCCGGGCGGGATGCCGAGGCGTTCGCGGGCGGCGCGCACGTCGTCGGCGGTGGCGGTGTAGAAGACGTCGTTGCGCGGATAGCCGTGGTCCAGCGAGGTGTAGCGGGCCGGGTAGGCGCGCTCCCACATCCGGGTGGAGTGGCTGTTGGCGCTGACGCTGTAGTCCCACTTGTCGATCCGGGACAGCAGCGCCGCGAAGTCGAGACCCTGTGCGGCCGCCGGGTGCTCCCGCTGGTCCAGGCCCATGCGCTTGAGCGGGGTGCCGTGGTGGGTCTGGAGGTGCACCGAGCCGGGGCGCTTGACCACCGCGTTGGGGAAGTTGACGTTGTTGACCAGGTACTTGGCGGTGGCCAGCGTCTCCCAGTAGCGCCGGGTGCCGGGGACGACGTGGTCGGTGCCGTGGGGGAGGAGGGCCGCGTTCTCCTTGGTCACCACCCACACCGGGTGGATGTGCGGGGCGAGTTCGGCCAGCTTGGCGGCGATGGCGGCCGGGTTGCAGGCCACCCCCCGGTCCCAGTAGGCCGCGAACACGGCCAGATTCGGATCGAGCGGCCGGCTGAGCGCCCTGCGGTACTGCTGTTCGCGCAGCCGCACCCCGAGCCGCCGCTTGCGGGCGCGGACCGCCTTGCGGGCGGAGCGCCGGGTGCGGTTGGCGGTCTGCAGCGCCCGGTACCTGGTGTACGCGCCCTCCTCCAGCAGCGCGTGCCGTACGCCCTCCAGGCCCGCCGGGCGCTGGTGGCCCTCGGGGCGCCAGCGGACGGCGGCGGCCGAGGCGCGGCGGAAGAACTCGCGGGCCACCGGCTCCGGCATGCCCTCGCGGGCGAAGACCCGCACCAGGTCACGGACCATCAGCCCGTACAGCACCGCCCGCACCGGGCGGCGGCCCTCCGTGAGGGCGAGCAGGCGCTCGTAGCGGTCGATCAGGGCGTAGCGGTCCTCGGGGGTGCGCGGCGGGAGGCTCTCCCGGCGCAGCCGGCGGTCGTCGTACGCCGTCTGGTCCAGGCAGGCCACGCGGTCGGCGCGGAGCAGGGCGGCCTGGGCGATGAAGTTCTCGTCGCCGCCGGAGAACTCCGCCTCGTGCGCCCGCCAGAACGCGGCGCGTACCGCGCGGGTGCCGAGCAGCGGGGTGAGGCGGAGCAGGTCGGGGGAGTCGTCCAGGGCGACGGCGGCGCGGCCGGCCCCGGCCAGCAGGCGGCCGTCGCGGGAGGGGACGGCGGTGGTGCGCCAGGTGGTGGTGACGTGGTCCAGCAGGACGACGTCGGTGCGCTCGTCCAGTTCGGCGGTGCGCTCGGCCAGCAGCCGGGGGGCTCCGGCGGGCAGCCCGTCCTTGGCGTGCACGAAGTGCAGCCAGCGGCCCGAGGCCCGCGCCGCCCCCGCCGCCCGGGCCTCGGCGTCCGGCGTGCCCTCGGGCAGCGGCACGGTGACCGTCTCCGGGGCGTGACCCTCGGCCGTCTCCCGCGCCCAGTCGCCGACCGCCGCGACGATCACCTCGGTGTCCGGGAGCGGATGGGCGTCCAGGGAGTCGAGCAGTTCGGCCAGATGCCCCTGCGTGTTGGGCCCGTGGACGATGACGCTGAGTTGGGGCATCTGGAGGGGCTCCTTCGGCTCTTCGTCCCGGCGGTCACCTTTCATAACATACTGTCATTACATGACTGAAAGGGATATCCACGCGTGAAGTGGAGGCCCCCTCGTCTACTTCTTCTTGCGGTCGCCCGTGAACGCCTCGTACTCCTTGAGCACGTCCTCGGTGGCGCCGTCCATGCGCAGCTCGCCGCGCTCCAGCCAGAGCACCCGCTCGCAGGTGTCGCGGATGGAGTTGTTGTTGTGGCTGACCAGGAAGACCGTGCCGGCGTGCTTGCGCAGCTCGCGGATGCGGGCCTCGGAGCGCTTCTGGAAGGAGCGGTCGCCGGTGGCCAGCGCCTCGTCGATCAGTAGCACGTCGTGGTCCTTGGCGGCGGCGATGGAGAAGCGGAGCCGGGCCGCCATGCCGGAGGAGTAGGTGCGCATCGGCAGGGTGATGAAGTCGCCCTTCTCGTTGATCCCGGAGAAGTCGACGATGTCCTGGTAGCGCTCCTTGATCTGCTCGCGGGACATCCCCATGGCGAGGCCGCCGAGGTGGACGTTGCGCTCGCCGGTCAGGTCGCTCATCAGGGCCGCGTTGACGCCCAGCAGGGAGGGCTGGCCGTCGGTGTAGATGTGGCCGTTCTCCACCGGGAGCAGGCCGGCCACCGCCTTGAGCAGGGTGGACTTGCCGGAGCCGTTGGAGCCGATCAGGCCGATCGCCTCACCGCGGTAAGCGGCGAAGGACACGTTCTTCACGGCGTGCACCCGGCGCACCCCCGCCGCCTTCTCGGCCTTGCCCCGGCGCAGGATGCGGTTGAGGGCGGCGGTGGCCGAGCCCCGGCCCGCGCCGGTGCCGTTGACCCGGTAGACGATGTCGACGCGGTCGGCGACCACGGTGGGGACCGGCTCGGCGCTCGTGCCGTGCGCGGTCGGGACGGGGGAGATGGTCTGCTCAGCCACGGCCGTAGGTCTCCTCAGCCTTCCAGAAGTAGATGAAGCCGCCGATCCCGGCGGCGACCGCCCAGCCGGCCGCCGCGAGCCACACGTGCGGGGGCAGCTTGTCGGCGCCGAAGCTGTCGATCAGCGCGAACCGCATGAGGTCGATGTAGAGCGCGGCCGGGTTGTACTCCAGCAGCAGCGACAGCGCCCGGGGCTGGTCCGCGGTGTGCTGGTCGATGCTCCACATCACGCCGGACACGTACATCCAGGTGCGCAGCAGGAACGGCATGAGCTGGGCGATGTCCGGGGTCTTGGCGCCCATCCGGGCCAGCACCATCGACACGCCCGCGTTGAACACGAACTGGAGCACCAGCGCGGGCAGCGCCAGCAGCCACGACACCGAGACCGGCACGCCCACGCACAGGATGATCGCGATCAGCGCCAGCATCGAGAACAGCAACTGCTGGAGCTGCTGGAGGCAGAACGAGATCGGCAGCGCGGCGCGCGGGAAGTGCAGCGCCCGCACCAGCCCGAGGTTGCCGGAGATGGCGCGGGTGCCCGCCATGATCGAGCTCTGCGTGAACGTCCACACGAACACGCCCGTCACCAGGAACGGGATGAAGTCGGAGACCCCGCGCTTGGTGCCCAGCAGCACGCCGAAGATGAAGTAGTAGACCGCCGCGTTCAGCAGCGGGGTCATCACCTGCCAGAGCTGGCCGAGCTTCGCCTGGCTGTACTGGGCGGTCAGCTTGGCGGTGGCGAAGGCGGTGATGAAGTGCCGCCGGTCCCAGAGCTGCCGGACGTACGCCGGGACGGAGGGGCGGGCGCCGCTGACGGTCAGGCCGTGCCGGGCGGCCAGAGCCGCCAGGTCGCCGTCGGCCGGAGCCTTCATGGGGGGCGGTGCGTCGAGGACCTGGCTCACATCCGCTGCTTTCGAATCGGGTGGTGGGGGAAGCGCGGTCCGCCGGTTGCCCGCCGTCTCCGCGCGCTTTTCCGTCCGTTTACCAACGTCGGGACGGGACCGTATCGTCGTAACGGGAGAGTAGGCCCATCCAGCGACGGAACGCAACCGTTGCGTCCTCCCGCCTATGCTGGTGGGCATGACGACCAACGCCGACGAACCCCCGGCGCGCCCGCGCCGGGCCCCGGCCGGGGCCGCCGTGCTCCGGGAGGACGTGACGGAGGCGATCCGCGCGGCCGTCTTCGAGGAACTGGCCGCCGTGGGGTACGCGCGGATGTCCATCGAGGGCATCGCGCGCCGGGCCGGCGTCGGCAAGACGGCCGTCTACCGGCGCTGGCGCTCCAAGCTGAACCTGGTGCTGGACGTGGTCTCCGCGATGGCGGTCCTCGGCCTGCCCGCCCCGGACACCGGCTCCCTGGAGGGCGACCTCCGGCTGCTGTACGAGGTGATGTCGCGCGCCCTGCGCCACCCGGTCGCCTCGCAGATCATCCCCGACCTCCAGGCGGAGGCCGCCCGCAACCCGGAGATGGCCGAGACCCTCCAGAAGGCCGTGCGGGACGGGCAGGACGGGGTCGCCTCCAGGATCGTGGCGGCGGCACGGGAGCGGGGCGAGGTGAGCGCGGACCTCGACCTGGACCTCGCCCTCGACCTGATCTCCGGCCCCCTCTACTGGCGCGCGGTGATCATCCGCAGCCCGAAGCTGCCCAAGGGCTACCTGGCGAACCTGGCGAAGGCGACGGCGGGCGCGCTGAAGGCGCTCTAGAGCCCGCTCAGCCGTCGGCCGTCCCCCGATCAGCCCCCGATCAGCCTCCGCAGCCGACCCCGCGCCACCCGGGCCGCGCCCGCCGGGCCCGTCGCCACGCGCAGGGACAGGGAGCCGGAGTGGGTGGCGTAGGGGTGGGCCAGCAGGACCAGGTGGCGCGGGCTGGGCAGCGCGCGTCTGCGCAGGTGGGGGCTGTCGGTGCGGGCGTGGGCGGTGATGTCCCGGTGGGCGCCGTCCTTGTAGTGGACGGTGAGGCACAGGTCCCAGACGCCCGCGCCCAGCGCGTTCAGGTCGACGACCGCCTCGGCGGTCCAGATGCCGTGCGGCGCGGGGACCAGTGGCAGCGTGATGTGCCGGACCGGGCGCCCGGTCGTACGGTCGTGCCAGCGGGCGGTCACCGCCAGCGGGCCCGCCTCGGCGAGCCGGCCGTACAGCTCGTGCAGGCGCAGCCGGAGGCGGGCGCCGCGGCCGTGCGGGACCAGTTCGGCGTCCATCGCGCAGGGCAGCGCCTCGGTCGGGCAGGCCAGCAGCGGGGTCAGGTCGACGCCGGGATGCGCGTCCGACCAGACGGGGGTGCCCTCGGGGGTGCGGGCGTACGGGGGGAGCAGGCGGGCCGGGCGGGCGGCCAGTTCGCGCAGCCGGGGCAGGTCGCGCGGCTCGGGGGACGCGAGCACGAACCGGCCCAGCAGGGTGCCGGGCGCCGCGGGGTCGCGGGCCCAGTCCTCCTCGTCGTACCCGGCGAGGTACGCGCGGGTGTGCGCCCACCAGGCACGCTGGTACTCCGGGTCGCGCAGGCTCAACTCGCGCAGGTACATGCGCAGTTCGTGGTCGAGGAACTTCGTCCGTGCCGCCCGTGCCAGTTCCGTCTCCCCGGCGTCCCGCAGGATCTCGTACGCCTCGGCGCAGGCGCGGGTGCGGGAGTGCCAGTTGCCGATGTGTTCCCGGTTCAGGGAGAGCGAGAGCTGTTCGGCGGCCCGGCGGACGTGCCAGACGTAGACGAGGTCGGGGACGAGGGCGAGGCGGGGGGCGGCGGCGAGGACGCGGGCGGTGAAGACGAAGTCCTCGTAGAGGTAGCGGCCCTCGGGGAAGCGGATGCCATTCACCCGGAGGAAGTCGGTGCGGTACAGCTTGTTGACGCACAGGGTGTCGTGGACGAGGTGCGGGCGCCCGGCGGGGTGGCCGATCAGCGCCGCCTCGGCGAACAGGCCCGGCTGCCAAGGGTGTTCGCGCCCCGAGGGCAGCTCCCGGCGCACGCACAGCCCGGCCGCCACCTCGGCGCCCGCCTCCGTCGCCGCCCGCAGCAGCGCGTCCACCGCGCCGGGCGGCAGCAGGTCGTCGCTGTCCAGGAACATCACGTACGGCAGGGTCACCGCGTCGATGCCGGTGTTGCGCGGGGTGCCGCAGCCGCCGCTGTTGACGGCGTGCCGGATCACCCGCAGCCGAGGCTCGCCGGCCGCGACCCGGTCCAGGATCTCGGCGCTGGTGTCGGTGGAGCGGTCGTCCACGGCGATGACCTCGCCCACCGCCGGACCCTGGTCCAGCGCGGAGCGCACGGCGTCGGTGACATGGGCGGCGTCGTTGTAGCCGATGACCACGACGGCCACCCGGGGCGCGGTTTCGGGCATGGGGTCCATGGTGGGTGCCGGGCCGTCAGGAGCCGGTCAAGGCGCGGTCCGGGACCCGGCCGGACTCCGGCCGGGCGCGGCTCGCGGGCACATTGGCCGGGGACCGGGTGGACTGCCACAGGCGGACGAAGGACAGTACGGCGGCGGACAGCAGCAGCACGTTGCGGGCCAGGATGAGCAGGCAGCCCGGCCAGGTCCCGTCGATGACGGCGCCGTAGTTCATCGGGAATACCAGGGTGCTCACCCCGGTGGAGAGGAGGATCAGCACGGCCACCGGGCGCTGGCGGGTGTGCCGCGAGGTCAGGCAGACGGCGGCCAGGCCCAGCAGCCAGATCAGGTACTGCGGGCTGATGACCCGGCTGGTGACGGTGAACAGCAGCACCGCGGTGAGCGCCGCGTCGTACGGGGTCGCCGGGGAGAAGTGCCGGGCCCGCAGCCGCCACACCACCAGCAGCGCGAAGGCGACCGCCGTCAGCGCCAGGGAGACGGTGGCGACCGTGTGCACCCGGGGACCGACCAGCTCCATGGAGCCGTACTGGTAGCGGACCGTGCCCGACCAGCCCGCGTGCCGGGCGAGGTTGAGCGCGGTACCGCCGAGGGACTCCAACTGGACGCCCCGGTCGCCCTGTTCGCGCAGGAAGCCGAAGGGGTTGGCGAACAGCAGCGCCAGCACCGCGAGACAGGCGCAGCCGGTCGCCGTCGCCCACGACCACGCCGAGCGGGTCGCCCGTCCGCGTGACACGCCGAGCAGCACCAGCGCGGGCCACACCTTCACCACCGCGCCGAGTGCGCCGAACACCCCCGCCGCGCGCGGCGACCGGCCGAGCGCCAGCAGGGCGGCCACACCGAGCGCGGTGACCTGGACGTCGTAACGCGCCAGCGGCATGTGCAGCAGCAGCGGGAGCCCGCCCACCCAGAGCGCGGCGCCGCGCAGACTGCGCCCGGTGCGCCGCCCGGCGACGGCCAGCGCCACCGTGACGGCCGCGTCCGTCACCAGCGTCAGCAGCACGAACGCCTCGAAGTACGACAGCCGCGGCAGCAGTCCCGGCGCCAGCAGCACCAGCCCCGCGCCCGGCGGGTACTGCCACAGCGTGTCGTGCGTGGGGAACGTGCCCTGCGCCAGCACGCCGTACCAGTGGAAGTACAGCCGCCACACCTCGCGCGACACCGAGCCGCCGCCCAGCACGTGCGCCGAGCCGAGGACGAGGAGCCCCAGCATCAGCGCGCGGGTGGCGAGCCAGCCGGCGACGAGGGCGAGGACCGGACCGGAGGTGACACGGAGACGGTTCATCGCGTGGGAGCCTAATCCGCGCGGATGGTGTATCTCTGCCGATACGCCGTCAATGATCGGAAAAGACTGTCACATCGCAAAAGATCGGGCCGTGGTGGACGTCGGGCCTCTGGTGGAAACGCAGCCGCCCCGAGCGGCTGGAAGAACGGCGGTCGTGCCGGGCGGCGCGGACGCGGAGCGGACCGGCCGGGTGCCGTGGCGCGTCCGGTGGGGCGCGCCCGTGTGCCTGCCCGCGCTGGTGATGCTCGGGCTCGGGCTGTGGGGGGTGGACCGGGGCGGGATATGGCGCGACGAGGCCGTCACCTTCCAGGTCGCCCGCCGCTCGGTGCCGCAGATCTGGCAGCTCCTGCACGGCGTCGACGCGGTGCACGGCCTGTACTACCTGCTGATGCACGCCGTCCTCGCCCTTCACCCGAACGAGGTCGTGCTCCGGTTGCCGTCGGTGTGCGCGGCGGCCGTCACCGCCGCCCTCGTCGGCGAACTGGGCGTCCGGCTCGCCGGGCCGCGCGTCGGCCTGTGGGCCGGGCTCCTGTACGCCGTCTCCCCGTTGGCCGGGCACTACGCCCAGGAGGGCCGCTCGTACGCGCTCGTCGCCGCGGGCGCCACCGGCGCGACCCTGCTGTTCGTCCGCGGGGTGCGCACCGGCGCCTGGCGGGCCTACGGCACGGTCCTCGCGGTCACCTGCTGGCTGCACGAGTTCGCCGTGCTGCTGCTCCTCGCCCACGCGGCGTCCCTCGCGCTCGCCCGCGTCGGCGCCCGGGTGTGGCGGGGCTGGGGGAGTGCGGCCGGGGCCGTGACGCTCACTCTGCTGCCGATGATCCTGGTCTCGCACGCCCAGTCCGCCCAACTGGCCTGGGTGCGGCCGCCGACCTGGGCCACCGCCGACAGCCTGCTGCGCTGGTTCCTCGGACCGGGTGAGGGCGTGTACTGGGCCTGCCTGGTGCTCGCCGCCCTGGGCCTGGCCGGACTCGCCGGGCCGCCGGGACGGCTGACCTGCGCGCGGATCGGCCTGCCGCTCGCCCTGGTGCCGCCCGCCGCCCTGATGCTGGTCTCGCAGCTCTCCCCGCTCTACGTCGACCGGTACGTCCTCTACGCCCTCTCCGGCGCGCCCCTGCTGGTCGCCGCCGGTGCCGACCGGCTGGCCCGGCTCGCGGCCCGGCTGCGGCTGCGGGTGCCCCGGCCCCCGGTACTGGCCCTGAGCGGGGCCGCGCTGGCCGTGCTGGCGCTGTGCCTCCAGCTCCCGCTGATGAGCGAGGACCGCGACCCGGCCCGCCGCCCGGACGACCTGGCCGCCGTCGCACGGGTCGCGGCGCGCGAGGTCAGGCCCGGCCAGCCGGTGCTGTTCCTGCCCACCCAGGCCCGCAACGCCGCCCTCGCCTACCCGGACGCCTTCGCGGGCGTCCGCGACGTGGCCCTCGACGAGGCCGCCCCCGAGTCCGGGACGCTGTACGGCAGGGAGGCCGACGCGGCCGAACTGCGCCGGCGGCTGTCCGGGCTGGACCGGGTGTGGGTGGTGGCCGACCGGGACTTGCTGGCCGGCCGCTGGAGCCCGGCCGGCCCCGCCGAGCGGGCCAAGATGGCCGTACTGGCCCAGGAGTTCATGCCGGCCGGGGAGTCGGCCGACGGCGACGCGAGCGTACGGCTCTATGTCCGCCGGGTCGCCCTCAGCGCACTGCCGGGTCTTGCTCCAGTTCCCGCACCGCAGCGTCCAGCGCGCCGGTGAGCCGGTCGAGGCGCTCCCGCAGCTCGCCGATCTCCGCCGGGTCGGCCCCGGTCGCGGCGGCGATGCGGCGGGGCACCTCCAGCGCCCGTTCGCGCAGGGCCGTGCCCTCGCCGGTGAGCGTCACCCGTACCGAGCGCTCGTCGCTCGCGCTGCGCTCCCGGCGCACCAGGGCGGCGGCCTCCAGCCGCTTGAGCAGCGGGGAGAGGGTGCCGGAGTCCAGTCGCAGATGCTCGCCGAGCTGTTTGACGGGCAGCGCGCCGCGCTCCCACAGCACCAGCATCACCAGGTACTGCGGGTAGGTGAGCCCGAGGTCCTTGAGCAGCACCCGGTAGACGCCGTTGAAGGCGCGGGAGGCGGCGTTCAGGGAGAAGCAGATCTGCCGGTCCAGGCGGAGCCAGTCCGCTTCGGCGGCGTCGGTGGCGGGGTCGGCCGACGGGGTGGGCGAGGCGCTCATGGCGTCCAGGATAGCCGGACGACGGCAGTTTGGTTGTGCACAATTTAATTGTGTGCTTGACTCGGGATCGAGGGCGGCGGTCCTCCCCGGTCCGCCGCCACCGACTTTCTTCGAGAGGACCGGTCTCCCCATGGACGCGCTCTACACCGCCGTCGCCACCGCCACCCACGGCCGCGAGGGCCGTGCCGTCTCCTCCGACGGCCGCATCGACCTGCCGCTGGCCATGCCGGTGGAGCTGGGCGGCGACGGCCAGGGCAGCAACCCCGAGCAGCTCTTCGCCGCCGGCTACGCCGCCTGCTTCGGCAGCGCCCTCGGCCTGGTCGGCCGCCAGGCCAAGGTGGACGTCTCCGACGCCGCCGTCACCGCCGAGGTCGGCATCGGCAAGGAGGGCGAGGGCTTCGGCCTCAAGGTGACGCTCCGCGTCGAGCTGCCCGACACCGTGGACGAGGAGACCGGCCGCAAGCTGGTCGAGACCGCCCACCAGGTCTGCCCGTACTCCAACGCCACCCGCGGCAACATCGAGGTCACCCTCGTCGTCGAGTGAGCCCCCGCCTCACGTCTCACGGGGACCGGGTGAGCTGATCGGCTCCCACGGCCGGGCCGGGGATGCGCGCCGCACCGGTGGCGGGCATCGCCTCGCCGAGCAGCAGGGTGCGCACCACCCGCTCGGCGGCCCGGCCGTCCTCGAACTCGCAGAACCGCGCCCGGAAGTCGGCCCGCAGCCCCGCCGACTCCCCGTCCCGCCACGCCCCGGACTCGAACAGCCGGGCCAACTCCCGCTGCGAGTACGTGACATGACCCGGCGGCCGGGCGGTGATGTCCAGATAGGCGCCCCGGCTCGCCCGGAAGGTGTCCCAGTCGTCGGCGTGGACCACGATCGGCCGGTCCAGCACGGCGTAGTCGAACATGATCGACGAGTAGTCCGTGACCAGCGCGTCCGAGGCCAGCATCACCTCCGCCGCGTCCGGCTCGTCGGTCGCGTCGACCACCACCCCGCGCCGGGCCAGCTCGGCCAGCCCCGCGCCGCGCGCCGGGCCGTTCGCCAGCGACGGGTGCAGCCGCACCACCAGCGTGTGCCCCTCGCCCAGGTCCGCCGCGAAGGCCGCCAGGTCGATCCGGTCCACATGGCCGCCCCGCACGTAGTCGCGCCGGGTCGGGGCGTACAGCACCACCGTGTGGTCCTCGGGGATGCGGTGCCGTCGGCGGAACTCCCGGCCCCGCGAGGCGCCCGCGCCCACCAGGACGTCGTTGCGCGGGCTGCCGGTGCGGACCGAGGTGAAGTGACAGGGGAACGCCCGCTCCCACACCAGCTCCGCGTGCCGGTTCGCGACCAGGCCGTAGTCCCAGCGGTCCGCCCGGCGCAGCATCCGGGGCACGTCGAAGCCGAGCCGGGCGCCGGGCCGGTCCAGCAGATCGGCGCCCAGGTACTTCAGCGGGGTGCCCTGGTGGGTCTGGATGTGCGTGGCACCGGGCCGCTTGACCAGCGCGCCGGGCCAGTTGACGTCGTTGACGAAGTACGAGGCCCGCGCGGTGACCTCCAGATAGCGCCGCGAGCCCAGCAGCACGTACTCGGTGTCCGGGGGCAGGGTCGCCGCGGTCTCCTCGTCCCGCACCACCCACACCCCGCGCAGGTGGGGAGCGATCACCGAGGCCGCCCGGTACACCGCCGCCGGATCGCCGAGCATGCCCCGGTGCGAGGACGCCGAGTACACCACCAGATGGGGGTCGAGCGGGCGGCGCGACTGCACCGCCGACCAGCCGCGCCGGGCCCGTGTCCCGGCCGCCGTCCGCAGCCGCGCCGCCCGGCGTCCGGCCTCCCGGCCCGCCTGCGCGGCCCGGCGCCGCAGGAGGTACGCCCCGTAACCGCCCTCCAGCACACGGGTCTCGCCCTCGGCGCGGGTGCCCTCCGGCCGGTGCGTGCGGAACATCTCCGCCGTGCGCCGGAAGAACTCGGCCCTGTCACCCGGCGGCAGCCGGTCCGGCTTGGCCAGGATGTCCAGGCAGTGCTCGCCCATCTTGCGGTGCAGATACGGCCGCCAGCGCCACAGCTCCGGGTTCCGCTCCACGAACGCGAAGACCCGCGCGTACTGGTCGTGCACGTCGAAGTGCTTGCGGCTGGTGGTGGAGAGGATGTTGCCCTGCCTGCGCTGGCGGTAGTGCAGACAGATCTGGTCGAGCGTGGCGATGCGGCCGGCGCTCAGCATGACCGGGAAGGTCCAGGGGGTGTCCTCGTAGTAGCCCGGCGGGAACGCGAAGCCGTGCCGGGCCACGAAGTCGCGGCGGTAGACCTTGTTCCACACCACCATCAGCAGATCGAGGATCTCCGGCCGCTCGGCGGCCGTGAAGGTACCGTCCCCGGCCGCCAGCACGTGCGCGAGCACGTTGCGACGGGTGCCGCCCCACCAGTAGGTGCGGGCGTAGTCGAAGACCAGCACGTCCGGGTCCCCGGTCTCCGCGAGGCGGCCGGCGACGGCGGCGAGGGCGCCCGGGGTGAGGGTGTCGTCGCTGTCGAGGAAGAGCAGGTAGTCGCCGGTGGCGTGTGGCATCCCGGCGTTGCGGGCCCGGCCGAGACCGACGTTCTCCGGCAGGTGCAGCACCTTCACGCGGGGGTCGCGTGCGGCGTACTCGTCGAGGATCGCGCCGCAGCCGTCCGGTGAGCGGTCGTCCACGGCGATCACCTCCAGGTCGCCGAAGGTCTGGCCGAGCACCGAGTCCAGGCACTCGCGCAGGAAGCCCTGCACCTTGAAGCAGGGGACGATGACACTGAAGCGGGGCACGGCGGATCAGCTCCTCACGAGGGACGCGGCGGCGGGGGCGGGCACACGCCCGGCGAGCGGCACCACCGGCGGCAGCGCCTCCGGCGGTTCACCGAGCAGCACCCGGCGTACGACCCGCTCGGCCGCGCGCCCGTCGTCGAACTCGCAGAACCGCTCCCGGAAGACGGCCCGGCGCGCGGCGGACTCCGCGCCCCGGTACTCGCCCTCGCGGAAGACCCGCGCCAGCTCCTCGGGCGTACGGGCCACCGGGCCCGGCGCCTCGGCCATCAGGTCGAAGTACACGCCCCGCGTCTCGCGGTAGACCTCCCAGTCGTCCGCGAACACCACGATCGGCCGGTCCAGGTTGGCGTAGTCGAACATGATCGAGGAGTAGTCCGTGATCAGCGCGTCCGCCGCCAGACACACGTCCTCGGCCGAGCGGTGCGCGGTGACGTCGATGATCCGGTCCGAACTCCGGGCGGTGCCCTGGTCGTAGAAGTAGTGGGCGCGCAGCAGCACCACCACGTCGTCCCCGGCCGCCTCGCAGAACGCGGCCAGATCCAGGCCGGGTTCGAAGCCGGTGGCGTGGTCGCGGTGGGTGGGGGCGTACAGCACCGCCGTCGCGCCCTCCGGGACGCCCAGCTCGCGGCGGACGCGGGCCACGTCGTCGGCGGTCGCCGTCACGTACACGTCGTTGCGCGGGTAGCCGTACTCCAACTGCTCGTAGGAGCCGGGGAAGGCGCGCTCCCACATCTGGGTGGAGTGCCGGTTGGACGACAGGTTGAAGTCCCAGCGGTCCACCCGGCCCAGCAGCTTGGTGAAGCTGCCCGACCGCGCGGCCACCACCGGGTACGTCGACTGGTCCACGCCCATCTTCTTCAGCGGGGTGCCGTGCTGGGTCTGCAGATGCGTGCTGCCGGGGCGCTTGACGACACCCTCGGCGAAGTTGGCGTTGTTGATCAGGTACGTGGCGCGGGCCAGCACCTCCCAGTACCGGCGCGAACCGATCACCGCGTACTCGACGCCCTCGGGCACGGTGTGCGCCTGGTCGGCCTCCACCAGGAACACCGAGCGGATGTGCGGGGCGAGTTCGCGGGCCTTGGCGTGGATCGCGGCCGGGTTGCAGGCGTAACCCCGGCCCCAATAGGCGCAATAGACCGCGAGGTTGGGGTCCAGCGGGCGGCGCAGCGCTCGGGCGTAGCGCAGCCGGGTGCGCAGCATGCGCGGCCTCGGCAGCCGGCGCAGCGCCCCGGCGGTCACCCGGTTGGCCCCGCGCAGCGCGCGGAACGCGGTGTACGCGCCCGTCGCCAGCAGCCGGTGCTGCACCCCGAGGCTGCCGCCGGGCACCCGGTACCCGGCCGGGCGGTGCCTGCGGTACAGCCGTCCGGCGCGGCGGAAGAACGCCCGGTGGCCCTCGGTGAGCCGCTCGGGGCGGGACGCGGTCTTGAGCACCTGGGTGAAGAGCTGACCGAACAGGGCCCTGGCCCGCTCCGCCGGGAGCCCGGACTCGGCGGCCCGGCGCAGCACCCGGTCCACCTGGTCCAGCAGGTCGCGCTGGTGCGGTCCGGGCGCGTTCAGTCTGCTGCCCTGGCGCCGGGCCCGGTGCCGGACGACCGCCCGGCGCAGCACCGCGATCCGCCCGGCGGCGACGGTGACCAGACCGCCCCAGCCGAGGTCGGTGGAATGGCCCTCGGGGAAGGTGAGTTCGTGCTCGGTGAGGAAGGAGCGGCGGTAGCAGGCGCTCCAGGCGGGGAGCTGGGCGGCGGTGAACCAGGGGGCCGCGCCGGGCGCGAAGGCGCCCTGGGGGGCCTTCGCCAGCAGCGGGGCGGCCGGGTTGGCGGGCTCGCCCTCCCACCAGGGCACGCGCTCGTACTCGGCGTGCAGCACGTCGACGCCCGCGGTCTCGGTCAGCCTCCGGTCCAGCGCGGCCAGCGCGCCGGGCAGCAGCAGGTCGTCGCCGTCCAGGAACAGTACGTACCCGCCGCGCGCGGCCCGCAGCCCGGCGTTGCGCGCCCCGCTCAGTCCGGCCGAGGGCGGCGAGTTCACCGGGAGCACCCGCCGGTCGCGCTCGGCGTACCCGGCGGCCACGGCGGCGGCCGGGGCGTCGGGGGAGTCGCAGACCGGGATCAGTTCCAGGTCGCCGAAGGACTGCGCGAGGACCGAGTCGAGGGCCTGCGACAGCCGGCCCGGTACCCCGTGGGAGGGGACGATGATGCTGAAGCGGGGCATGCTGTTCTTTCTGTCGTCTTGCGGACGCGGCCCGGCCGCCCGGCGGGACGCCAGGTGGACGGCCGGGTCGGCGTGGGCCGCGTCGTGCCGAGGGGCATGGAAACTCCCGGTAGGTCCAACGGTGTTCAGCGGCTCTCGGTGACGGGGAGCGGGCCGGAAGGTTGCGGCACGGACGCCAGCGGCGCCCTGACCTGGGCCTCGGCCGCCGGCCGCACCGGCCCGCGCGCACCCGGCGGCACCGTCGGCTGCCCCAGCACCACATGGCGTACGACGCGCTCGCCCGCGTCGCCGTCGTCGTACGGGCAGAAGCGCTCGCGGAACGCGGCCCGCAGCCGGGCCGAGCGCACCCCGCGCCAGTGGCCGGAGGCGAACACCTCCGCGACCTCCTCCTCGGTGCGGGCCAGCGGTCCCGGCGGGCAGGCGAGCAGGTCGAGATAGGCGCCCCGGACCGTGCGGAAGGTGTCCCAGTCCCCGGTGTGCAGCACCACCGGCCGGTCCAGTCCGGCGTAGTCGAACAGCAGCGGCGAGAAGTCGGTGAGCAGCGCGTCCGAGGCCAGGCACAGGGACGGCAGGCCGGGATGGCCGGAGACGTCGACCAGCCGGGCGCCCTTCCCCGGCGCATCGATCGGGGTGCGGGTCAGCAGGGTGAACCGGGGTCCGAGCAGGCCGAGCAGCCGCGCGGGGTCCAGTGGCGGGGCCTGGATGCGCCGGTGGTCGCGGCGCGCGGGCACGTACAGCACGGCGACCGCCCCCTCGGGCACGCCCAGGGACGCGCGCAGCCGGGCCACGTCGGCCGAAGTGGCCTGCCGGAAGGCGTCGTTGCGCGGGCTGCCGTACTCCAGCGTGGTGTAGCCGCCGGGGTGGGCCCGCTCCCAGGTCAGGGTGGAGTGCCGGTTGCCGGAGAGGACGTAGTCCCACTGGTCGACCTCGCGCAGATGCCCGGCGAAGTCCGTGCCGGGGGCCGCCGCCGGGCGGTCCCGGAGGTCGAGGCCGGTGTGGGCGAGCGGGGTGCCCTGCCGGGTCTGCACATAGACCTGGCCGGGGCGCTTGACGAGGCCGGGTCCGAAACCGGCGTTGTGCACCAGGTACTTGGAGCGGGCCAGCGCGGTGAAGTGGGCGGCGGTGCCGGGGCGGCCGAGCCAGGCGGTGCGGATGTGCGGGGCGTGCGCGCGGAAGGCCGCCTCCAGGGCGCTCGGGTCGCAGCCCTGGTCGGGCGCCGGGTCGGCGGCGAAGAGGGCGCGGTCGGCGCGCAGGGGGAGATGCCGCTGGACCCGGTAGTGCAGGCGCAGCGCCGCCGTCCGCAGGACGTGGGTCCAGCGGCGGGCCGAGGCGCGGGCGTGGCGGCGGAGCGCGGCGGCCAGGCGCAGGGTGCGGAAGGTGCGGTGCAGGCCGTGCCGGACCAGGGCACGGCGCAGACCGCCGGGGGCGCGGTGGCGGCGGCAGTGGGTGCGGGCGCGGCGCAGGAACGCGGGGTGGCTGCCGCGCGGGAGACGGTCCCGGCGGGTGGCGATCGTGGTGAGGTGGTCGAGCATGCGGGCGTACAACTCGGGGCGCCAGCGCTCCAGTTCGGGTCTCGCGGCGAGGTGGGCGAAGACCCGGTCGTACTGGTCGAAGACGTCGAAGTGGCGGGGGCTGGTGGTGCGCAGGATGCTGCCTTGGCGGCGCTGGCGGTAGTGCACGCAGACCCGGTCCAGCGTGGCGAGCGACCCGGCCGTCATCAGCACCGGGAAGGTCCATGGGGTGTCCTCGTAGTATCCCGGCGGGAACCGGAAACCCTCGCGGGTGACGAACTCCCTGCGGTACGCCTTGTTCCACGCCACCATCAGCACCCGCAGCAGCCCCGGCCGCCCTGCCAGGGTGAAGGGGGCCGGTCCGTCCTCGGTGAGCCGGTCCGCGAGCCGGTTGCGCAGGGTGGTGCCGTCCCAGTGGGTGCGGGCGTAGTCGAAGACCAGCACGTCCGGCTCGCCGGTCGCCGCGAGGCGGTCCGCGACGGCGCGCAGGGTGTGCGGGGTGAGGGTGTCGTCGCCGTCGAGGAAGAGCAGGTAGTCGCCGCTCGCCACGTCGATCCCGGCGTTGCGGGCGGGGCCCAGACCGGCGTTCTCCGCGAGGTGCACGGCCTTCACCCGGGGGTCGCGGGCCGCGTACTCGTCGATGAGCGCCCCGCAGTGGTCCGGGGAGCGGTCGTCCACCGCGATCAGCTCGAAGTCCGGACAGGACTGCGAGAGCACCGAGTCCAGGCACTCGGCGAGGTACGCCTGTACCTCGTACGCGGGGACGATGACGCTGAACCTGGGCAAGGCACATCCATGGGTCGGTCGGCGCGGGCCTTCTGCCCGGCAACGGCCGCCTGGGTGGCTTGGTTACGGCTCCTAAGGCATACGGGGGACGCCCGGGAGAACCGTTTGGATTCCCCCGGGCAACACCTGTGCGGACACGGTCACTTGACCGCTCCCGCCATCACCCCGGACACGAACTGCCGCTGGAAGGCGAAGAACACGGCCAGCGGGATCACCATCGACAGGAACGCGCCGGGCGCGAGCACGTCGATGTTGTTGCCGAACTGCCGTACCTGGGTCTGGAGCGCCACCGTGACCGGCTGGGAGCCGGACTTGGTGAACACCAGCGCCACCAGCATGTCGTTCCACACCCACAGGAACTGGAAGATGCCCAGGCTCGCGATGGCGGGCGCGGCGAGCGGCATCACCACCCGTGCGAACAGCCGGAGTTCGCCCGCGCCGTCCAGCCGGGCCGCCTCCAGCAGCTCGCGCGGGATCTCCGCGAAGAAGTTCCGCAGCAGGAACACCGCGAAGGGCAGGCCGAAACCGATGTGGAACAGCACCACGCCCAGAATCGAGCCGAACAGCCCGATCTTGCCGAAGAGTTCGGCGATCGGGATGAGCGCCACCTGCACCGGCACCACCAGCAGCGCGACCACGCCGAGGAACCACCAGTCGCGGCCGGGGAACTCCATCCACGCGAACGCGTAGGCGGCCAGCGAGCCGATCACCACCACGCCGAGCGTCGCCGGGACCGTGATCAGCACGGTGTTGACCAGCGAGTGGGTGATGTCGCCGTTCTCCAGCAGCTTGCCGTAGCTCTCGAAGGTGAGCTTGGACGGCTCGGTGAACACCGTCCACCAGCCGCCGGCGTTCATGTCCTCCGGCGAGCGCAGCGAGGAGATCAGCAGCCCGATCGTCGGCACCAGCCAGAACAGCGCCACCACGACCAGGACGAACTGGACCAGTCCGCCGCCCAGCCCCTGGACCAGCCGGGCGCCCAGTGAGCGCCGGCCCCGCACGCTGTCCTTGGCGGGCACCTCGCGCACCCGTCCCGCGCTCTCGGTGTGCGTGCTCATCGCCGGCCCTCCCGCCGCAGCCTGCGGATGTTGAACAGCATCACCGGGATCACCAGCAGCAGCAGGAACACCGCGATGGCGCTGGCCACACCGGGCCGCCCCTCGGAGAAGCCCTTCCGGTACAGCTCCAGCGCCAGCACGTTGGCGTCGTCCTGGGACGAGCCCGGCGCGATGATGTAGACGAGGTCGAACACCTTCAGCACGTTGATCATCAGCGTGACGGTGACGACCGCGAGCACCGGCGCCAGCAGCGGCACGGTCACCTTGCGGAACACCTGCCACTCACTGGCGCCGTCCACCCGGGCCTGCTCCAGCAGCTCCCTCGGCACCCCGGCGAGCCCCGCCGCGATCAGCACCATGGCGAAGCCCGCCCACATCCAGACGTAGGAGCCGATGACCGCCGGGGTGACCAGGGCCGGGCCGAGCCAGTCGACGCCGTTGTACGCCTCCTTGAAGTTGGCCGCCGGAAGCCTGAGCCGAGCCCCGTCCGCCGAGGCGGGCAGGGTGAAGGTGCCGTCGGCGGCCGCCTTCGCCGAGGCCACCACCTTGCCGTCCTTCACGGCCTCGACGCGCATCCCGGCGTACCCGCGCTCGGCCGGGTCCGGGGCGCCGAGCCTGCCGACGCCCTTGCCGCGGGTGAAGTCCTGCCAGACCGTGCCGGTGACCTTCCCCGGCTCCGGCCGGGCGGCCACCGCACGCTTCGCGTCGTCCGGGAACTGGTCCGGGGCCACGCCGACCATGGGCAGCGCGATGGGGGTGCCCGCCTTCACCGGGTCCTTGGTGACGAAGGCGCCGCCCTGGCCGACGAGCGGCGACTCGCGGCCGGGGTGCGCCTTGGGGAACGCCGACGACTGGGCGAAGGAGTCGTGCACCCCGACCCACACCGCGTTGGCGACCCCCTTGTCCGGGTCCTGGTCGTACACCAGCCGGAAGATGATCCCGGCCGCCAGCATCGAGATCGCCATCGGCATGAAGACGACCAGCTTGAACGCCGTTCCCCAGCGCACCCGTTCGGTCAGCACGGCGAAGACCAGGCCGAGCGCGGTGGAGACGGTGGGCGCGAACACCACCCAGATCACGTTGTTCTTCAGCGCGGTGCGGATGCCGTCGTCGGTGAAGAGCGCCTGGTAGTTGTCGAACCCGGCGAACCGGTCGCCCGAGAAGTCGTAGAGACTGCGGACGAGCGAGTACCCGATCGGGTAGAGCACGAGCGCGCCGAGCAGCACCAGGGCGGGCAGCAGGAACAGCGCCGCCACCACCTTGCGCGTCCCGGTCACGCTCCTGCGGCTCTTCGGCGCGGCCGGGCCCGCAGGGGCGCCGGCCGCCGCTGCCGATGCCATGACCGGATCAGCCCCCGTTCCCGTACGCGGCCGCCGCGTCCTTCTCCAGCCTCGCCTGGGTGCCCGCGACGTCCTTCGGGTTCTTCAGGAAGTCCTGGAGGTCCTTCCACTCGCCCTTGCCGGGCGTGCCGCCGAACGCCTGCGGCGCCTGGTCGGACATGTCGAAGCGGAAGTCGTCGCCGGACTTGATGAGCGCCTTGGCGATGGTGCGCTGGGTCTCGTTCGGGTAGGCCGAGTCCGGCACGTTCTTGTTCGGCGAGAGGTAGCCGCCGAGCTTGGCCTGAACCGTCGCCGCGTCCGGGGACGCCAGGAAGGTCGCCAGCGCCTGGGCGCCCTTGGAGTCCTTGAGGATCACCGCCGCGTCACCGCCGGAGACCACCGGCGCGGTCGAGCCGACCGACGGGAACGGGAAGACCTTGGCGTCCGCGCCCACCTTCGCCTTGGTCTCACCGATGTTGACCTGCGCGAAGTCGCCTTCGTAGACCATCGCGGCCTTGGGCTGGTCGCCGCCGGTGAAGGTCTGCGTCACCGAGGCCGGGAACTCGGTCTGCAGGGCACCGTCCGCGCCGCCCGCGACATAGTCCTTCTTGCCCCAGATCTGGGCGAGCGTGGTGAGCGCCTGCTTCACCGAGGGGTCGGTCCACTTGATCTCGTGCTTGGCGAGCTGGTCGTACTTCTCCGGTCCGGCCTGGGAGAGGTAGACGTTCTCGAACCAGTCGGTCAGCGTCCAGCCGTCCGCGCCGCCCACCGAGAAGGGGGTGACACCGGAGTCGTACACCGCCTGCGCGGCGGTCAGCAGCTCGGCCCAGGTCTTGGGCTCCTTGGCGCCCGCGTTCTCGAAGACCGGCGCGTTGTACCAGATCAGCGACTTGTTGGCGGCCTTGTAGTAGACGCCGTACGGCTTGCCGTCGACCTTGCCGATGTCCTGCCAGCCCTGCGAGTAGTTCTTCGTCAGCTCCTTCACGGCGTCCGGGCCGAGCGGCTTGGCCCACTTCTTGTCGACCGCCTGCTTGATCGCGCCCGGCTGCGGCAGCAGCGCCACGTCCGGCGGCTGCCCGCCCGCGATCTTGGAACCGAGGAAGTTGATGATCGGGTCCTGCGCGGGCACGAACGTCACCTTCGCGCCCGTGCGCTTCTCGAACTCCGCCAGCACCTTCTTGAAGTTCGCCTGTTCGGTGCCGGTCCAGACGGCGGCGACCTCGAGTTCCGTGCCGTTCAGCTTCGGCAGGGTCACCGTGGAGCCGGTGGGTCCGCCGCCCTCGTCGGCGTCCTTCTTCCCGCCGTCACCGCCGGAGCAGGCGGTGAGCGTGAGGGCTCCCGCCAGCAGCGCGGCGACGGCGGCGCCGGCCCGGTGCCCTCGAATGGTGTCGCTCGGCTTGCGCATCACTTCCCCGTTCGTCGTTCTCCGTTGAACGCCTGAACTCTGCGTGTGCGCTCCGGTGTACGCCGGGCCGCCCCGCCGCGGCAAGAGCACCTGCATGCTCTGACCACGCATTGTGACCGGCTCGTGATCATCGGGGTATGCGCACCGGGCACCGGAAATCGAGGTGCCCGGCGGTCAGAGCAGCGAGGGCACCTGACCGGCCGACACCTGCCGGGCCGCCCGCTCCACCGCGCTCGCCAGCAGGGCCAGGTCGGTGGGGCCGTTGCCCAGCTCACGCACCGGGCGCCGGGTGGGGGGATCGCCCATCCGCTCCCAGTCCAGCGGCAGCACGGTCGGCCGCTGGGTCGCGGTGCGCGGGATACGGCCCGTCACCCGGCCGCCCTGCACCCCGGTGACCCGGCCGTCGGGGTACGCCAGCACCCCGCGCCCCGGCGCCGGTTCGCCCTCCGCGCCCCGCTCGGCCGCGCCCGTACCGCGTCCGCCGGCCGGCGCGTCCAGCGTCACCCGCAGGGTGGCCCGGCGCGCCGGTTCCGTCTCCGCCGCACGGCTGCCGGTGCCGGTCGCGGTCACCAGATGGACGCCGAGCCGCTCGCCCTCGCGGGCCACCGCCTCCAGCGCCCGGACCACCGAACCGGCGGCGGGCCGGCCCGGCGAACCCAGCGCGGGGGAGACCAGGGCGTCCAGGTCGTCCACGACCACCACCAGCCGGGGCAGCGGGGGCGCCGCCTCGGTGTGCTGCCGGGCGGCACCGGGCCGCAGCCGCAGCGTGGAGCTGGGCGGCGCCTCCAGGTCGCCGTTGCCCGCGCCGCGCCCGCCGGGGCCGCGCTGGGCCACCATCCGGCCGGACACCTCGTGCGCGGTGTGCCAGTGCGCGAAGTCGGTCAGCCCGACCAGCTCCGCCCGGCGCTTCAGCTCCGCGCTCAGCGACTGCGCGAACTCCCGCATGCGTACGGGGTCGTTGGCGATCAGATGGGTGGTCACATGCGGTATGTCGGTACAGGAGCGCAGCCCCTCGCCGGCCCCGGCCGCCGTGCCCACGCCGTCCCGGCCGTCGATCAGCACCATGCCGAGCCGGTCCGGGCGCTCGACGGCGGCCAGCGACGCCACCACCGCCCGCAGCAGCTCCGTACGGCCGCTGCCGGGCGGGCCCTCGACCAGCAGGTGGGGGCCGTCGGCCACCAGGTCGGCGGTGACCGGGCCGCGCGGACCGGCGCCCAGCACCGCGCGGGCCCGGCCGCCCAGCGACTCGGTGTCGTCGGCCGCGTCCGCCCAGCGGGCCATCAGCGAGGCCGGGGTGGCACGGGCCAGCCCCAGTTCGTCCAGCAGCCGGGCCGACAGGGGCAGCGGCACCGCCACGCGCGTGTGCCGGTCCTCGTCCGGGGCGTCCGGGCGCAGCGGGGCCAGCGCCCGCGCGAACCGCTCCGCCCAGGCGGGCGACACCGCGTCCACGGCGGCGAGGGTGCCCGGTCCCACCGGGCCGGTCGGCGCCACCCGCATCAGCCGCAGCGCGGTCGCCACGTCCCCGCTGAGCAGCGCCACCGCGCCGCACTCGCGGAAGGTGGGCGTCACCGCGCAGGCCGCCTCGTAGGTCTCCATGAGCGGGGAGGCGGGAGAGGCGGGCGCGGTCTCGGCCAGGCACACCACGTGCACCCCGGCGCGCGGCCCGCTCACCGCCAGCCGTGCCACGTCCTCGCGCAGCGCCGAGCCGCCGGGGTCGCCGTCCACCACGACCACCGTGTACGGCCCCGGATGCCCGTCCGGGCCGGGCCGGAAGAAAGCGGGGTCGGCGTGGGACTCGACGCGGCGCAGCAGCTCGCCGGTGCGGGCGGCCGCCTGTTCGCGGTCGTAGGCCAGCAGCAGCCGGCAGTCCTGCCCGTGGCCCGGCCGGACGTGCGGCAGCCAGCCCAGCCAGGACCACTCGGCGGTGCGCTCCTCCACCGGGCGGGCGCGGTCCGCGCTGATCAGCACGATCTCCAGCAGGTCCGGCGAGTGCAGCGCGGCCAACTGGGACAGCACCGCGCGGGCCAGCCCCGCGAGCCGGGGGCGCGGGCCGGCCAGGCCCAGGGCGCCCGCCTCGCGCAGCGCGGCCGTCACCGGCACCGCGGGCAGCGCCGAGCCGTCCGGCGCGGTCCGGTCGGCGGTGCCGAGCCGCACGGCCAGCGCCTCGCGGTGTCCCGGACCCCGCTCCCAGAGCCGGGGGCCCGGACCGAGCGCCGTCAGCAGCAGCGCGGCCGGGTCGGGCCAGGTCTCCGGGCGCCGGAACGCCTCGGGCGGCGCGACAGGGGCCGCCCCGGCGTACGGCGCCTCCTCGGCGGGGAGGTGCTCGCCCCGGCCGCCGGTCAGCTTGCGGGCCCAGGCGCCGATGCCGCCCCGGCGCCGGGCGGGCAGGTCGGTGCCCCGTACGGGGGTGCCCTTGCGGGTGGGGGAGTCCAGCTCGTCGGGGTGCGCGTCGTCGGGCCGGTGGCCGGCGTGGGTGTCGTGCTCCCGGTACCCGCCGGTGAGGTGGCCGGGGGCGGCCCGGCTCTCGATGCGGGGCGCCCGGCCCTGCTCGGGCACGGCGGCCCGCTCGACACGCTCGGCGCCGACCCGCTCCGCGGTGCCGTAGGCGTGACCGGTCGGGCCGGCCGGGCCGTCCGGGGCGGTCGCGGCCGGGGTGGTGTCCGGGGTTTCCCGGGGGCCGGCGTCCGGGTCCTCCCCGAGGGGCACCCGGACGCAGCCCTCGCCGTCCGGCACCGTGCGCACCCGGGCTCCGGGTCCCCCCGACGGGGTCACCCTGAGCGCGGATTCACCCAGGCGCAGCAGACCCCCCGACGGGAAGCGCAGCGGGCGGTCGCCGACGCGGACGCCGTCCAGCGTGGTGCCGTTGGTGGAGTCGAGGTCGGCCACCGAGACCCGGCCCTCGGCGGTGACCGTGACCGCGCAGTGCAGCCGGGACACGTCGGGGTCGTCCAGGGGTACGTCGGCGTCGGCGGAGCGGCCCACCGTTATCCGGCCGCCGTGCAGCAGATGGACCCCGCCCGCGTCCGGGCCCGCGACCACATGGAGCTGGGTCGGGGCGTCGTCCAGCTCGGGATGCGGCTCCGGGGCCGCCGGGGCGCCCAGCGAGAGCACCGCGCCGTCGACCAGCGGGGGTTCGCCCAGGGTGTGGCGGCGCGGGTCCAGGCGGTCGGTGCCCGCGTACAGCGCCACGGCGGCGCCGCCGCCGTCCCGGCCGGCCCCGCTCTCCCCGGTGACCGCCGAGGCCAGCGCGGGCGCCACCGCCGCCAGCTCGGTGCCGGTGGGCGCGGTGACCAGCACGTCGCGCGTCGCGGCGCCACCCCGCCTCGGGGACGCGCCCTGCGGATCTACGACGGTCAGCCGGATCTGCATCGCCGTCAGCGGTCCCTTCCGCCCGGCCGCGGAGGTCCCCCACTCCGCACGGGCACGTAGGCCAGTACTGCACGCATCCTCGCACCTGTCACGGCCCTCCCGCCCGCGTCCCGGTACGAAGTGATCTTGATTGGTCAGCTCTGCCCCCAAAAGTGCCTGACCGGTCACGCGGCGGCGATCACTTGAGATCGGTCACGCACCGGAAGCGGCAACCAGTGGACCGAGGTGGGCGTCTTTCCTCCGAACGCGGACGAACGCGGACCGGAAGCCGCACGTAGTACTCAGGGGGCGGCTTCCCGAGGGGCCATTACAGTGGTCGGAACGCCGGGACACCCCGGCGGGCCATCGGCGAACAAGCAGCCGAACAAGCAGCAGGGAGCGCGTGACGTGCGGCCAGTCGGCAGCAAGTACCTGCTCGAGGAGCCGCTCGGACGCGGCGCCACGGGCACCGTATGGCGCGCCCGCCAGCGGGAGACGGCGGGCGCCGAGGCGGCCGTGGCGGGCCAGCCCGGCGAGACGGTCGCCATCAAGGTCCTCAAGGAGGAGCTGGCGAGCGACCCGGACATCGTGATGCGCTTCCTGCGCGAGCGCTCCGTCCTGCTCCGGCTCACCCACCCCAACATCGTCCGGGTCCGCGACCTGGTCGTCGAGGGCGATCTGCTGGCGCTCGTCATGGACCTGGTCGACGGCCCCGACCTGCACCGCTACCTGCGGGAGAACGGCACCTTCTCGCCCGTGGCCGCCTCCCTGCTCACCGCCCAGGTCGCCGACGCGCTCGCCGCCAGCCACGCCGACGGCGTCGTCCACCGCGACCTGAAGCCCGCCAACGTGCTGCTGCGCCAGTACGACGGCCAGATGTACCCGATGCTGACCGACTTCGGCATCGCCCGGCTGGCCGACTCACCCGGCCTGACCCGCACCCACGAGTTCGTCGGCACCCCCGCCTACGTCGCCCCGGAGTCCGCCGAGGGCCGCCCGCAGACCTCCGCCGTCGACGTCTACGGCGCGGGCATCCTGCTGTACGAGCTGGTCACCGGGCGTCCGCCGTTCTCCGGCGCCACCGCCCTGGAGGTGCTGAACCAGCACCTCAGCGCCGAGCCGCGCCGCCCCTCCACCATCCCCGACCCGCTGTGGACGGTGATAGAGCGCTGCCTGCGCAAGAACCCCGACGAGCGGCCCAGCGCCGAGAACCTCGCCCGCGCCCTGCGCGTGGTCGCCGAGGGTGTCGGGGTGCACGCCAACCCGGCGCAGATCGCCGCGGCCGAGGGCGTCGCCGCTCTCCTCGCGCCCGACCCCGCCCCGGCCCCCGTACCGGACGTGCCCGGCGCCCCCGGCCCCAGTGCCGCCACCCAGGTACTGCCCCCGAACACCGCGCAGGCGGCCTACGACCCCAACGCGGCCACCAGCTTCCTGCCGCACACCGCCGGCCCGCAGGGCGCCGCCGACCCGACCACCGTCCTCCCCAGCACCGGAGCGGCCGACCCCACCACGGTCATGCCCCCGATGCCGCAGGGCCGGCCGGGCCCGCACGGCTCCCAGGACCCCTACGGGCAGAACCAGCAGAACCCCCAGAACCCCGACCAGCCGCACCCCTGGCAGACCCAGCTCCGCGCGGCCCGCGACCGCAACGAGCAGACCCAGGTCCAGTACCTCGACCCCGACGAGGACCCGCTGCGCCGCCGCCCCCAGCGGCAGGCCGCCCGCCCGCAGCACCAGCCGCAGCCGCCGCGCCACCAGGAGCCGCAGCAGCGCCCGCAGCCCCGGCGCTCCACCCCGCAGCCGCAGCAGTACTCCCCGCCGCCGCAGCCCCAGCGGTACGCGCCCGAGCGGCAGCGGCCCGCGCGCGAGCCCCGTCCGCCCCGGCAGCGCAGCGCCAACCCGATGAAGATCCCCGGCCTGGGCTGCCTCAAGGGCTGCCTGTTCACGATCGTCATCCTGGTCGTGGCGAGCTGGCTGATCTGGGAGCTGACCCCGCTGCACACCTGGGTCGGCCAGGGCAAGGGCTACTGGGACCAGATCAGCGACTGGGTCGGCTCCGTCTCCGACTGGTTCAAGAGCCTGGACAGTTCCTCCGGCGGCAACTGAACAGCCGCTCGCGGAGCCGGTTCTGGGGACTTGTCGACACCCAGCGGGTGATTTCCGGCTCCGCGGTGAAGGTGGGCCCCACGGGCGCGTAGTTTTGTCGACCGGGGCAACACGCGTCTGTGGGAGCAGTCTTGGCACGGAAGATCGGCAGCCGGTACACCGCCAACCAGATCCTGGGGCGGGGCAGCGCCGGGACAGTGTGGCTGGGCGAGGGACCGGACGGGCCCGTCGCCATCAAGATGCTGCGCGAGGACCTCGCCTCCGACCAGGAGCTGGTCGGCCGCTTCGTGCAGGAGCGGACCGCGCTGCTCGGCCTTGAGCACCCGCACATCGTGACCGTGCGGGACCTCGTGGTCGACGGCAACGACCTCGCCCTCGTCATGGACATCGTGCGCGGCACCGATCTGCGCACCCGGCTGGAGCGCGAGCGCCGTCTCGCGCCCGAGGCCGCGGTGGCGATCGTCGCCGACGTCGCGGACGGGCTCGCCGCCGCGCACGCGGCCGGGGTCGTCCACCGGGACGTCAAGCCGGAGAACATCCTCCTCGACATGCGCGGCCCGCTCGGCCCCGGCGGCGCCCACCCGGCGCTGCTCACCGACTTCGGCGTGGCCAAGCTCATCGACTCGCCCCGGCGCACCCGCGCCACGAAGATCATCGGCACCCCGGACTATCTCGCGCCCGAGATCGTCGAGGGGCTGCCGCCGCGCGCCGCCGTCGACATCTACGCCCTCGCCACGGTCCTGTACGAACTCCTCGCCGGCTTCACCCCCTTCGGCGGCGGCCACCCCGGCGCGGTGCTGCGCCGGCACGTCACCGAGACCGTCGTCCCGCTGCCCGGCATCCCCGAGGAGCTGTGGCAGCTCATCGTCCAGTGCCTCGCCAAGGGACCCGCCTCCCGGCTGCGCGCCTCCGAACTCGCCACCCGCCTCCGCGAACAGCTCCCCACCCTCGTGGGCATCCCTCCCCTGGAGGTCGACGAGCCCGACCCCGAGGCCGCCCCCGAGGAGCCCCCCGCCCCCCTCCCGTCCGGCGAACCGGTCCGCCGCCGGGGTGCCGTCTCCCTGGTCCCCGGCCCCAAGCCCGACTCCAACCGCGACACCCACACCTCCATGCGAGTCCCGGCCCCCGACGAGCTGGCCGGCGGCGCCCACGGCACAGCCCGCGCCCCCCGCACCCCCGGCGCCCCCCGCCCCGGCTCAGCCCGCCACCGGGCGGCGGCCCGGCGCCGGAGGATCACGTTGACCGTGGCCGGGGTCCTGCTGGCAGCAGGGGTCGGAGCGGGCGCCTGGGCGGCGACGAGCGGAGGGGACGAGACCCCGCCTCCGGCGCAGAGCAGCACTTCGGCACCGTGAAGCCCAGGTCAGGCATATCCAGCCGTCCCGGCCGGGGCCATGCGGCCAAGGCCGGCATCATTCAGCCCGTCCGGCGTTTGAGGACGAGGCCCCTTGGGGGCCGACAGCGGGGGTCCGGGGGCGGAGCCCCTGGTACGCCCGGTGCAGCACCCCGCACCCCGGTGGTACCGACCGCCGAGGACCGACCCCACCCGGCGGAGCCGTTACGCTGGGGGCGTGGCAGTCGTCGATGTATCCGAAGAGCTGAAGTCCCTCTCCTCGACCATGGAGTCGATCGAGGCCGTCCTGGACCTCGACAAGATGAGGGCAGACATCGCCGTGCTCGAGGAGCAGGCGGCCGTGCCGTCCCTCTGGGACAACCCGGACGAGGCGCAGAAGATCACCAGTAAGCTCTCCCACCTCCAGGCCGAGGTCAGGAAGGCGGAAGCGCTGCGCGGCCGGATCGACGATCTCGCCGTCCTCTTCGAGATGGCCGAGGAGGAGGACGACCCGGACACCCGCGCCGAGGCCGAGTCCGAGCTGACCTCGGTGAAGAAGGCGCTGGACGAGATGGAGGTCCGTACCCTCCTCTCCGGCGAGTACGACTCCCGCGAGGCGCTGGTCAACATCCGCGCCGAGGCGGGCGGTGTCGACGCCGCCGACTTCGCCGAGCAGCTCCAGCGCATGTACCTCCGCTGGGCCGAGCGCCACGGCTACAAGACGGAGATCTACGAGACGTCGTACGCGGAAGAGGCCGGCATCAAGTCGACCACCTTCGCCGTGCAGATCCCGTACGCCTACGGCACCCTCTCCGTCGAGCAGGGCACGCACCGCCTGGTGCGCATCTCGCCGTTCGACAACCAGGGCCGCCGGCAGACCTCCTTCGCGGGCGTCGAGGTGCTCCCGGTCGTGGAGCAGACCGACCACGTCGAGATCGACGAGTCGGACCTGCGCATCGACGTGTACCGCTCCTCGGGCCCCGGCGGCCAGGGCGTGAACACCACGGACTCGGCGGTCCGCCTGACCCACCTGCCCACCGGCATCGTGGTCTCCTGCCAGAACGAGCGCTCGCAGATCCAGAACAAGGCCACGGCGATGAACGTCCTCCAGGCCAAGCTGCTGGAGCGCCAGCGCCAGGAGGAGCGCGCCAAGATGGACGCCCTCAAGGGCGACGGCGGCAGCTCCTGGGGCAACCAGATGCGTTCGTACGTCCTGCACCCGTACCAGATGGTCAAGGACCTTCGCACCGACTTCGAGGTCGGCAACCCGCAGTCCGTGCTCGACGGTGAGATCGACGGCTTCCTGGAGGCCGGAATTCGCTGGCGCAAGCAGCAGGAGAAGTAAGTTTGTCGACATGACAACGTAGGGCAACTGCCGTCCGATGGGCGGCAGTTGCTTTTGTGTGTGGGGATTAGGTCACAGTCACATCAGCCAACTCCCGCCAAACGCACCCCCATGGGACATTGCGCCCGCAACGGCCTTGACGTTGCTTAAAAAAATGGGAAAGGTGAAGCGCGGCATGCGTATCAGTGGGGCGCATGTGAACCGGGGGAACGGGAGAGCGCCAGGTGCCGGCCGAGAGTCGGTACCGGTGTCGTCAGCTACCTCCGTCGAGCACGGCCCGCCCCATGCGCCGCCACATCGACAACAGCTACTGGGGGTAGCAGACATATGACGAAGAAGACGCGCGTCCGCGTCGCCCGTATAGCCGCCGGCGCCGTGATCGCGGCCGGCGCCTCGCTGATGGTGGCCGGCGTCGCCTCGGCCGACCCGGGCGAGCCCGACCCCTCGTGCACCCTTGGTGCCTGCACCGACCCGGGCCCGGCCGACACCAACGGCGGCACGAGCACCGGCACCCAGGGCGGCACGAGCACTGGAGCGCAGGGTGGCACGAGCACCGGCGCCCAGGGCGGTACCAGCACCGGCGCGCAGGGCGGCGCCAGCACCATCGGCGGCGTGATCGGTGGCGTGATCGGCGGCACCTCCACCGGCGGTTCGACCAACACGGGTGGCACGTCGACCACGGGCGGTACGTCGACCACAGGTGGCACGTCGACCACGGGTGGCACGTCCACCACAGGTGGCACGTCGACCACGGGTGGCACGTCGACCACGGGCGGTACCTCGACCACGGGTGGCACCTCCACCACGGGCGGTACCTCGACCACGGGTGGCACGTCCACCAGTGGCGGCACCTCCTCCACCGGCGGCGACTCCACCGGTGGCTCCACCTCCGGCGGCCACGACTCCACCGGCGGTTCCACCGGCGGTTCCACGGCCGGCGGTGGCGTCGGCGGCACCACCCCCGACGGTGGCGGCAACGACAACGTCTCCCAGGAGGAGGGCACCTCCGCCCTCACCGACACCGGCTCGGACGCCGCTCCGCAGCAGACCGGCAGCGGCAAGCAGCTCGCCGAGACCGGTGCCGGCCAGACCACCTTTTTGCTGGTGGGCGCCGCGACGATGATCGCGGGCGGCGTCGCCTTCCGCGTCCTGCCGCGCCTGGCGGGCAACCGCGGCGGCACGGCCGCCTGAGGGTAGCCACAACGTCACTCCGCGCAACCTGAGCGGATGAAGAGAAGGGCACGGAGCACCCGCTCCGGGCCCTTCTTCGTGTCCCTAGGTGTCCCTAGGGACACCTAGACGGTCTGGTGCGCCAGCAGCGCCGTCAGCGCGATCAGCACCACCAGCAACGCGACCAGCGCCGCCGGGCTCACCCCGCCCAGAAACCCCGCCTGCTGCTGGAGTCGCTCACGGCTCGCCCGGCACACGGGGCAGCGGCCCTCACTCACGGGCGCCGCGCAGTTCGCGCACACCAACCGGTCGTACGTCATGCGCTCGCCCTCCTCGTGCCAGGCCCTCAACCCCGTACAACGCCGACGGGAACGAGAACGTTCCCCCTCCACTCTGCCAGGTTCCCCCCGAAAGAGCGCGGGCGCTCCGGAAAAGCGGGGAGAGCCGCCCGTACAAAGGCCCGTACAAAAACGCACAAGTCTCTCCCAACGGCGACCGGGCCCTGCGTAGGCACTCCCGGTTCGCGTATGGTCACGCTCATCATCCCCCGGCGACCCGTGGTGCATCCGTGATCCGATTCGACAGTGTCTCCAAGGTCTACCCCAAGCAGACCCGCCCCGCCCTCAGGGAGGTGTCCCTGGAAGTGGAGAAGGGCGAGTTCGTCTTCCTCGTGGGGTCGTCCGGCTCCGGCAAGTCGACCTTCCTCCGGCTCGTCCTCCGCGAGGAGCGGTGCAGCCACGGCCAGGTGCACGTCCTCGGCAAGGACCTCGCCCGGCTGTCCAACTGGAAGGTGCCGCAGATGCGCCGCCAGCTCGGGACGGTCTTCCAGGACTTCCGCCTGCTGCCCAACAAGACGGTCGCGGAGAACGTGGCCTTCGCGCAGGAGGTCATCGGCAAGTCCCGCGGCGAGATCCGCAAGTCCGTGCCCCAGGTGCTCGACCTCGTCGGGCTCGGCGGCAAGGAGGACCGCATGCCGGGCGAGTTGTCCGGCGGTGAGCAGCAACGCGTCGCCATCGCGCGGGCGTTCGTCAACCGGCCCAAGCTGCTGATCGCGGACGAGCCCACCGGCAACCTCGACCCGCAGACCTCCGTCGGCATCATGAAGCTGCTCGACCGCATCAACCGGACGGGCACCACCGTCATCATGGCGACGCACGACCAGAACATCGTGGACCAGATGCGCAAGCGCGTCATCGAGCTGGAGAAGGGCCGCCTCGTCCGCGACCAGGCCCGCGGCGTCTACGGCTACCAGCACTAAACAAGTTCACGACGGAAAGGCTTGACCAGACGCCATGCGCGCCCAGTTCGTCATGTCGGAGATCGGTGTCGGTCTCCGCCGCAACCTGACGATGACCTTCGCCGTCATCGTCTCCGTCGCCCTGTCCCTGGCCCTCTTCGGCGGCTCCCTGATGATGAGCGACCAGGTGAGCACCATGAAGGGCTACTGGTACGACAAGGTCAACGTCTCGATCTTCCTCTGCAACAAGAGCGACGCCCAGTCGGACGTCAACTGCGCCAAGGGCGCGGCCACCGAGGACCAGAAGAAGCAGATCCAGTCCGACCTCGGCAAGATGTCCTCCATCGTGGAGAAGGTCACCTACGAGTCGCAGGACACCGCCTACAAGCACTACAAGGAGCAGTTCGGCAACTCCCCGCTGGCCAGCTCGCTGACGCCGGACCAGATGCAGGAGTCGTACCGGATCAAGCTCAAGGACCCGCAGAAGTACCAGGTGATCGCCACCGCGTTCAACGGGCGGGCCGGTGTGCAGTCGGTGCAGGACCAGCGGAGCATCCTCGACAACCTCTTCCAGTTGCTCAACCTGATGAACCGCGCCGCGCTGTTCCTGATGGCGCTGATGCTGTTCGTGGCGCTGCTGCTGATCGTCAACACCGTGCGGGTGTCGGCGTTCAGCCGCCGCCGGGAGACCGGCATCATGCGGCTGGTCGGCGCCTCCGGGTTCTACATCCAGGCGCCGTTCATCATGGAGGCCGCGGTCGCCGGACTCATCGGCGGCAGCCTCGCGTGCGTCTTCCTGGTGCTGGGCCGGTACTTCACCATCGACCACGGCATGGCGCTGTCCAGCAAGCTGACGCTCATCAACTTCATCGGCTGGGACTCGGTGTTGACCAAGCTGCCGCTGATCCTCGCGACCAGCGTGCTGATGCCTTCCCTGGCGGCGTTCTTCGCGTTGCGCAAGTATCTGAAGGTGTGACACATGCCAAGAGGGCCGTACGGGCATCCGTCTGTACGGCCCTTCGCGTTGTCCTAGACTCACCGCCATGTCAGGCCGCGCCCTGTTCCGCCAGCCCCGCCGCAAACGCCGCGGGGCCGCCCTGACGTTGGTGTTCGCCGGAGCGATCACCGCGGGGGCCGTCACGGGCTCCCTCCCCGACACCGCCCAGGCCCGCCGCCTGGACGCCAACGCCCGGTCCGCGGAGGGCATTCGGGCCACCGGGAAGCCGCGCCCCGAGGACGTCCGGCGGGCCGCCGCCGAGGCGATGGCAAAGGGCGAGTCGCCCACCGAGGCCGCCGAACAGGCCGTCAGCCGCAGCGGGGACCGCTGGGCCGCCGTCTACTCCGAGGACGAGTACGCCGAGTTCCGCGACGCCCTGGACGGCGAGTACACCGGCGTCGGGCTGTGGGCCAAGCGCGCCCGCGACGGGCAGGTCACCGTGAGCCGCGTACGGTCCCACTCGCCCGCCGCCGACGCCGGCATCCGCAAGGGCGACCGGCTGCGCAGCGTCGACGGGCGCGGGGTCGACGGCCGCCCGGTCACCGAGGTGGTCTCCCTGCTGCGCGGCGACGCCGAGGACGCCTCCGCCGGCACCCCGGTCACCGTCGGCATCCAGCGCGGCGCCGCCTCCTGGTCCCGCACCCTGCACCGGGCCCGCCTCTCCACCGACCCGGTGACCGTCACCGACCCGGTCGCCGGGGTCGTCGTGGTCCGGGTGTCCGCTTTCACCAAGGGCTCCGCCAAGGCCGTACGGGACGCCGTGCGGCGCGCACCGGCCGGCACCGGTGTCGTGCTCGACCTGCGCGGCAACTCCGGCGGCCTGGTCACCGAGGCCGTCGCCACCGCCTCCTGCTTCCTCGACGGCGGCCTGGTCGCCACCTACGACGTGGACGGCGCCCAGCGCGCCCTGCACGCGGCCTCCGGCGGCGACACCGCCCGCCCGCTGGTCACCCTGGTCGACGGCGGCACGATGAGCGCCGCCGAGCTGCTCACCGGCGCCCTCCAGGACCGGGGCCGGGCCGTGGTGATCGGCTCGCGCACCTTCGGCAAGGGCTCGGTCCAGATGCCGACCGCGCTGCCGGACGGTTCGGTGGCCGAACTCACCGTCGGCCACTACCGGACCCCCTCCGGCCACGCCGTCGACGGCCGGGGCATCACCCCGGACCTGGACCCGGGCCCGAGCGCCCTGAAGCGCGCGGAAACGGTCCTCACCGGCCTGGGCGACCCCCGATAACCCCCTGACCGGCCCCTGACCTGCCCCCTAATCCGCTTCCCTTCGCCCCCCTCCATGGTGCGAAAATGGCGGCACTATGAGTAAGGGAATGTACGTACCGAAGGAGTCCCAGCCCAAGCAGGGCGGGGCGGCCTCCGCCAAGGGCAAGGTCAAGGACGGCAAGCGCAAGCTCGTCGCCCAGAACAAGAAGGCCCGGCACGACTACGCGATCATCGACACCTACGAGGCCGGGATCGTGCTGTCCGGCACCGAGGTGAAGTCGCTGCGCCAGGGCCGGGCCTCGCTGGCGGACGGCTTCGTCCAGATCGACGGGAACGAGGCGTGGCTGCACAACGCCCACATCCCCGAGTACAGCCAGGGCACCTGGACCAACCACGCCGTGCGCCGCAAGCGCAAGCTGCTGCTGCACCGCGAGGAGATCGACAAGCTGGAGGCGAAGTCCCAGGAGACGGGCCACACCATCGTGCCCCTCGCCCTGTACTTCAAGGACGGCCGTGCCAAGGCGGAGATCGCACTGGCACGAGGCAAGAAGGAGTACGACAAGCGGCAGACCCTGCGCGAGAAGCAGGACCGGCGCGAGTCGGACCGGGCCATCGCGGCCGCCAAGCGCAAGCAGCGCGGCACCTGACGGGGCCCGCGGGAATAGGCTGGCACACTCCCGCGTTGGTCACGTACGATGGCACAGCACTCCATCGAGGGTGCGCCGCCTCCTGCGGGGGGCATTGAAAAAACAACATGGGGATGATCGGTTTCGACAGCGGATGTCGAAGCAGGGGAAGCGTGTCGAGGAAGCGGCAATGATCTCGTAAACCATATGTCGCAAACAATAATCGCCAACACCAAGCGCGATTCCTTCGCCCTCGCTGCCTAAGTAGCGACTTGCGAAGTGTCAGCCCGGGGCTGTTCCCGACCCGGATCCTGGCATCAGCTAGGGAACTAAACCTTGATCCCGGTCACGGGGTGAAGAGGGAAATCCAACAGTGACTGAGCCCGTCGGAGACTTGTCCGCGTGATCTCCGGGGCCGAGAAAATCGAAGCGGACTGCACACGGAGAAGCCCTGTTTCTGCACCGGTGGACGCGGGTTCGATTCCCGCCATCTCCACGATCGGGAGGCCCTCGGGCCTCCGGAACCCATGTGGGCGAAGGCCCCGTCGCGACAAGCGGCGGGGCCTTCGCTTTTTCACCGGGTGCCCCGCAGCTTCACCGGGTGCCCCGCAGCGCCCAGCCCAGCACGCAGGCCGTGGAGGCCGCCAGCGCCGGTATCGCGTAGGCGGTGCCCGGGCCGAGGTGGTCCGCCGCCCAGCCGCCGGACGCCGAGCCGCAGGCGATGCCGGTGAGCAGCGCGGTCACCACCAGGCTCATGCCCTCGTTGAGGCGGCCGTCCGGGGTGCGCTCCTGGACCAGCGTCATCGCGGTGACCATGGTCGGCGCGGTCGCCGTGCCCGCCACCAGCAGGGCACCGGCCAGCACCCAGAGCGACCCGGTGGTGGCCGCCAGCCAGGGCAGCGTCATCAGCGCGGCCATCGCGGGCAGGCACCGCCCCAGCCGCCGCGCGGCCGGCCCCGGCGGCAGCGCTCCGTACAGCAGGCCCGCCGCGCAGGACCCCGCGGCCTGGAGCGCGAGCACGACCCCGGCCAGCGCGCGCTGTCCCTGGGCGTCGGTGTAGGCCACGGTGACCACCTCCATCGACCCGAACACCGCCCCGGTCGCCGTGAAGCAGACCAGCAGGGCCCGGATGCCGGGGGCGCGCAGCGGGGAGGGGGCCCTGGTGCGGGGGCTGGGGGGCGGCTCGGTCGCGCGCTGGGCCGTGAAGAGCAGCATCCCGGTCGCCAGCAGCACGGCCCCGGCGAGCGTGCCCGCCTCGGGGAAGAAGGTGCCGGTCAGGAAGGACGCCAGGGCAGGGCCCAGCATGAAGCACAGCTCGTCGGCGGCCTGCTCGAAGGAGTTCGCGGTGTGCCGGGCTTCGGGATCGTCCCGCAGCAGATGCGCCCAGCGGGCGCGGGACAGTCCGCCGACGTTGGGCGTGGCCGCCCAGGAGGCGTACGCGGCGAACAGCGTCCAGTCGGGGGCGTCGTACCGCACGCACAGCAGCAGGGCCAGGGCGCCGAGCACCGCCGCCAGGGTCGCGGGCCGGGCCACCCTGGCCTGCCCGTACCGGTCGACCAGGCGGGCCAGCCAGGGGCCCGCGAGCCCGCTCGCCACCAGCCCGGTCGCGCTCACCGCGCCGGCCAGCGCGTACGAGCCGCGCGCACCGGCGATCATCACCACCGCGCTCACCCCGGCCATCCCCACCGGGAGGCGGGCGAGCAGGTTGCCGGCGGTGAAGGCGAGGGTGCCGGGGCGGGTGAAGAGCCGGCGGTAGGCGGGTGCGGTCTGCGGGGACATGCCGCTCACGCTCTCCCGTGCGCCGGACGCCGGTCCAACACCTGTTCCGCGCCGATTCACGCGTCCGCGTTGTAAGTTCGCCGCCATGCCTCCCGCGATCGAACCCCGGCTGCTGCGCGCCTTCGTGGCCGTCGCCGAGGAACTGCACTTCACCCGCGCCGCCGCTCGGCTCTACGTCGCCCAGCAGGCGCTCAGTCGGGACGTGCGGCGGCTCGAACGGGAGCTGGGTGCCGAGCTGTTCGTCCGTACCACCCGGCAGGTGACGCTCACCGCGGACGGCGAGCGCCTGCTGCCGCACGCCCGGCGGGTGCTCACCGCCCAGGACGACCTCCTCGCCGCCTTCGGCACCGCCCGCCCGCTACTGGTCGACGTCAACTCCGAAGGCCCCCTCACCGCCCACCGGGTACTGCTCCGGGCCCGCGAACTCGCGGCGGAGCACGAGCTGTTGGCCCGCTACGAGCGCGGGCTGACCGGAGCGGCGGCCGCGCTGCTCGCCGGTCACCTGGACGTCTCCTTCGGCCGCTACGCCGGTCTGGACCCCGCGCTGCGCGCCGGCCTCGCCCAACAGCCCGTGCGTTACGAGCAGATGGCGGTGCTGCTGCCCGAGGATCACCGGCTGGCCGCGCTGCCGGAGGTGCCGCTCGGGGCGCTCGCCGGGGAGACGGTGTACGCCGGCGCGGGCAACCCCGGCACCCGGGAGTGGACCGAGCTGGCGCGTCAGCTCTTCGAGGGACGCGGCATCCGGCTCGCGCCACCCCATCCGGTGGTTCTCGGCGCCGAGGAGTTCACCCGCGTGATGGCGGCGAGCCGGATGCCGGTGCTCGCGGTGGTGGATTTTCCGGCCATGTCGGGCGCGGCACTGCGGCCCCTGGTCGACCCGGTTCCGCTGTCGCCCGTCTCGCTGGTGTGGCGGAAGGGGCTGGTCCATCCCGCGCTGGACGCGCTGAAGGCGGCGGCGGCCGAGCTGGCGCGCGCCGAAAGGTGGCTTTCGCCGCCCGGCGACCGATGGATTCCGGCCACCGATTTCGAGGTCATGAGCCGCCCTTTCTGACACTCCGAGCACACGCGAACTCACCTTGCGCTACATTCGGGGACCCGAGCACTGGGGTAGAGGGGGGCGCTCGGACCGGGTGGGGGCCTGGTCCGGCCGGCGCGTGCTCGGGGTCGCCGGCGCACCCCGGAACAGTCCCGTGGGGGGATGCGCGCACATGGAACAGTGGCGGGACCGACGCCGACCGGAATGGCCCGACGTGGCCTCGGCGGCACGAGACATGCAGGTGGCAGGGGGTTCGACGCAGGCTTTTCCGGAAACCGGAACCGTCGCGGAGGCGGACCTGAAGCCACCGGGCGGGGACGGACCGGGCGGGGGACGCGCGGCCTTCCCGCGCGTCGTACGCCCGTCCGACGCAGGGGTGTTCGCGGCGACGGCGATACTCCGGGGTGGCCCGGCCGCCCTTGCCGGGGCCGATGCCACAGCCCTGCTCCCGCGCTCCGGGAGCCCACACGTGGCGGCCGAGTTCCGCCCCTCCGGCGAGGGGACGGCGATGCCGCCCGCCGAACCCGGCGCCGGGGCCCACGATCCGCACGAGGTGACCGTCCAGCTCGACTCCGTCCGGGCCGAGGGCCCCGAGCCCGCCGACCGTGCCGACGCCTCGGACCGCCCGGTGTTCGTGGACGAGTCCGGCCGCCGCAGCCGTACCTTCCGCCGCCTCGGCCTGCTGGTCGCCGGGCTCTGCGCGGGGTACGCCGTCGTCATCGGCGTCACCCTGCTCTCCGGCAGCTCCGACGCGCCCTGGCTGCCGGTGCCGCGGAAGGAGGACAAGCCCGCGAGCCGGGTCGACTCCCCGCCCGTGCCCAGCGCCTCGGCCGCGCCCGGCGGCGGCGTACGCACCGGCAGCGGCGGCGGCACGGAACCGGCGGCGCCGGGCACCGCGCCGGCCACCGTCGCCGCCGTACCCGTCCCCGGACGGAAGAGTCCGGCCGCCACCGGCACCACGGCGGCCCGGCCGCCCGCCGCGGCGAGTCCGACGCCCCGGCGGTCCGCGCCGCCCGCGCCTGGCGGGGGCAGCCCAAAGCCGACGCCCACCGCGACCGCGACCACCGAGGCGTCCCCGGTGCCCAGCACCACCGCGCCCAGCCCGGCCGCCACCGAGTCCCCGGCAGGTGGCGCCGGCCCGCAGCCCCAGGGCTCGGCCGGCCGGCCCGCCGCGTCCTGACACCGGAAGAACCCTTCGATGACTCCGCGAACCGCCCGCCGGGCGCTGCCCCGGCGCCGCCGTCTCCCGCTGCGCCCGCTGCTGGCCTTCCTGTTCCTGCTCGCCACGCTGGCCGTGCTCATGCTGCGCGGCTACGTCCACAACGAGATCCTCGCCGACCACCGTGTCCGGCCCGAGGCGCCCGCCGGGCACGTGCCGGCGAAGGTCATTGACGGCGGTCCCGTCGTCGACACCCGGGGAGGCCGCACCGACAGCCTCCGGGTGCCGAAGCGGCGCATCGTGCTCACCTTCGACGACGGCCCCGATCCGACCTGGACGCCCAGGGTCCTCGACGCGCTCAAGCGGAACCACGCGCGGGCCACGTTCTTCGTGACCGGCACGATGACCTCCCGCCATCCCGAGCTGGTCCGGCGCATGGTGGCCGAGGGGCACGAGGTCGGCCTGCACACCTTCAACCACCCCGACCTCTCCTACCAGTCCCAGCGCCGGGTCGACTGGGAGCTGTCCCAGGGGCAGTTGGCCCTCGCGGGCGCGGCCGGCATCCGCAGCTCGCTGTTCCGGCCCCCGTACTCCTCCTTCGCCTCCGCGATGGACGACCGGTCCTGGCCGGTGGCCAAGTACATCGGCGGGCGGGGCTACTTGATCGTCCTCAACGACCGGGACAGCGAGGACTGGCGCAGGCCGGGGGTCGAGGAGATCATCCGCCGGGCCACGCCGGAGAAGGGCGAGGGCGCCGTCGTCCTGATGCACGACTCCGGCGGCGACCGGAGCCAGACGATCCAGGCGATCGACACCCTGCTGCCCCGGCTCCAGGCCGACGGCTACCGCTTCCAGACCCTCACCCAGGCACTCGACGCCCCGAGCGCCGACACCCCGGTCACCGGGGTCGGGCTGTGGACCGGCAAGGCGTGGATCGCGCTGGTCAAGGCGGCCGACGGCATCACCACCGTGCTCGTCGTGGGCCTCGCCGTCATCGGCGTGCTGGTCTTCGGCCGGTTCGGGCTGATGCTGCTGCTGTCCGCCGCGCACGCCCGCCGCACCCGGCGCCGGGGTTTTCGCTGGGGCCCGGAGCCGGTCACCGAACCGGCGACCGTGCTGGTGCCCGCGTACAACGAGGCCAAGTGCATCGAGAACACGGTGCGTTCGCTGGTCGGCGGGGAGCATCCGGTGGAGGTCATCGTCGTCGACGACGGCTCCTCCGACGGCACCGCCCGCATCGTGGAGGGACTCGCGCTGCCGGGCGTCCGGGTCGTCAGGCAGCACAACGCGGGCAAGCCCGCCGCCCTCAACCGGGGCCTGGCGAACGCCCGGCACGACCTGATCGTGATGATGGACGGTGACACCGTCTTCGAGCCGTCCACCGTCCGCGAGCTGGTGCAGCCCTTCGCCGACCCGCGCGTCGGCGCCGTCGCGGGCAACGCCAAGGTCGGCAACAAGGACACTCTCATCGGCGCCTGGCAGCACATCGAGTACGTGATGGGCTTCAACCTGGACCGCCGGATGTACGACGTGCTGCGCTGCATGCCCACCATCCCCGGCGCCGTCGGCGCGTTCCGCCGCACCGCGCTGGAACGGGCCGGCGGGATGAGCGACGACACCCTCGCCGAGGACACCGACATCACCATGGCCCTGCACCGCGACGGCTGGCGGGTGGTCTACGCGGAGAAGGCCCGCGCCTGGACCGAGGCCCCGGAGTCCGTACGGCAGCTCTGGTCCCAGCGCTACCGCTGGTCCTACGGCACCATGCAGGCCATCTGGAAACACCGCCGGGCCGTGCTGGAACGCGGGCCCTCCGGACGGTTCGGCCGGGTCGGACTGCCCCTGGTCTCCCTGTTCATGGTGGTCGCCCCGCTGCTGGCCCCGCTGATCGACCTCTTCCTCGTCTACGGCCTGGTCTTCGGCCCGACCGGCAAGACCATCGCGTCCTGGTTCGCCGTCCTGGCCGTCCAGGCCGTGTGCGCGGCCTACGCCTTCGGGCTGGACCGGGAGCGGCTCGCCCCGCTGATCTCCCTGCCGCTCCAGCAGCTCCTGTACCGCCAGCTCATGTACGTCGTGCTGCTCCAGTCCTGGATCACGGCACTCACCGGCGGCCGGCTGCGCTGGCAGAAGCTGCGCCGCAAGGGCGGGGTGTCGGCCCCGGTCCCGGCCGAAGGAGCGCTGCGATGACCACGGCCCTCACTCACGAGGTGGCTCCCGAACCGGTACGGCGGCGCGCCCCGGTCCGGGACCGCTACTTCGATCTGCTCCGCGCGGTCGCCCTGTTCCGGGTCGTCTTCTACCACCTCATGGGCTGGGCCTGGCTGCCCGTCGTCTTCCCGTCCATGGGCGTGATGTTCGCCCTCGCCGGCAACCTGATGGCCCGCTCCCTGAAGCGCCCCGCCGTGGACGTCGTACGCGGCCGGCTGCGCCGACTGCTGCCCCCGCTCTGGCTGTTGGGCGCGCTCGGGGTGTCCGGCATGGTGCTCCAGGGCTGGGGTCCGGACGCCGAGGGGCACCCCGGCTGGTGGTTCGCCCACCTCGGCTTCTGGGTGCTGCCGCTGAGCGACCCGCCGTACGCGGGCACGCTGCCCGGCGTCCACGGGGTGCTCGGCCCGGACTGGGCGGCCGAACTGGCCGGACCGCTCTGGTACATCCGCGCCTACCTGTGGTTCGTGCTGCTCTCCCCGCTCCTGCTGCGGGCGCTGAGGGCGATCCCGTGGACCACCGTGCTGGCGCCGGTCGCGCTGGCTGCCGCCTTCGAGTTCGGCCACCTCCAGCTCCCCGGCGAGCGCGTCCCGTCGGCGCTGACCGACTTCAGCACCTTCGGCGCCTGCTGGATTCTCGGCATGGCCCACCAGCAGGGCGTCCTGAGACGCATCCCGCGCTACGTCGTGCCGTCCGTCACCCCCGTCGTCGCGGGACTCGGCCTCTGGTACGCGCTCACCCACGGCTTCCGGCAGGGGCACGACCTGGACGACATCCCGTTCGCCCAGTCCCTCTGGTCGCTGGCCACCGTGCTGCTCCTGCTGCACATCAGCCCGACCTGGACCGAGTGGCCCCGCCTGCTGCGCCCCTTCGACCGCCTGGTCACCCTGCTCAACTCCCGCGCGGTGACCGTCTACCTCTGGCACAACCTCTGCATCCTGATCGCCTCCACCCTCTGGGACCAGCTCTGGCGCTACGACGTCCTGGACGAGAACTGCCCCTGGCTCCTGGAGAGCCCCTGGCCCGTCCTCGCCCTCACCTGGACCCTGATCTGCGCCTGCGTCGTCACCTTCGGCTGGGCGGAGGACCTGGCGGCGAAACGCAGGCCCCGCATCTGGCCGGACGGACGCCCGCGCGCGGCCAGCCGCCACCGCGCGGCCTGACGGGCACGGGGGGTTCCGGCCGCCCGGCAGGAGGGGCACTGTGGAGGGGAGCGACAAGACGCCCTCCTGCCCAGGCGGTGACGCAGCGCATGGCCCTCGGTACGCCCCGATTCGACGCCGGACGAACCTGCCTGGACCTGCTGGCCACCGCGCACCCGGAGGAACGGATCGGTACAGCGGGGGAGTTGAGGATCTGGGTCGTGGGGGCCGGGCTGGTCCCGCGCGGGACTCCGCTCGGGCATGTCGACGGGTGCTGGGTGGCCGGATTCCTCGAACTCCGCCGGAACATCGCACGGTTGGTGCGCGCACCCCGTGCCCCCGCCGACTCCCTGGACCGGGTCAACCGCACCGCCCGCACCGCCGCGCCCCCGGCCGTCCGGGCCGTCGCCCAGCAGAACGGGCCGCTCGTGAGGGAGTTGGCCGAGGTGCCCACCGCCGACGCCCTCCTCTCCCTCCTCGCCCGCGACACGATCGACCTGCTCACCGACCCCCTCGCGCGGGCGGCCGTGCGCGAATGCGCGGGGGAGGGCTGCCCGTTGCTGTATCTCGACACCTCGCGCGGGCGCCGCAGGCGATGGTGTTCCAGTGAGGTCTGCGGCAACCGCGAGCGGGTCGCCCGGCACCGCAGGCGCGCCGCGCTCGCCCGGCCCTGAACGTCCGGGTACGGCCGAAGTGCCGGAAAGGCGCACGGATTTGAGATGTGTGATCTGCGCTACAGCAGGTTTGTCTGACTGCAAGTCAGGGCGGCTCCGCCACCTTTGACGTCGTGTCGGAAATGTAAAGATAGCGCGGTGGGAATGTGTGCGCATGTCCCGCTCGTCACACCGGCCTTGAGAAAAACACCACCTCACCTTGAACAACCACGCCTCCCGCCCCGTACGAAGGGGCGAGCGACCGACGGGGGCAAGCCCCGGACACCGGAGGTGGGCGTGCGCAAGGATGCGGCCGTGGCCAATGAACGTGGATCGAGGGCCCGACATCGCATGTCCTCGCAGCCCTCACAGTCGTCGGAACCCGACGAGGAGTTGATGCGTGCCCTGTACCGGGAGCACGCCGGACCGCTCCTCGCCTATGTCCTCCGGCTGGTCGCCGGTGACCGGCAGCGCGCCGAGGACGTCGTGCAGGAAACGCTCATCCGTGCCTGGAAGAACGCCGGCCAGCTCAATCGGGCGACCGGTTCGGTACGCCCCTGGCTGGTGACGGTCGCCCGGCGCATCGTCATCGACGGCCACCGCAGCCGGCAGGCCCGGCCGCAGGAGGTCGATCCGTCGCCGCTGGAGGTCATCCCCGCGGAGGACGAGATCGACAAGGCGCTGTGGCTGATGACGCTGACGGACGCGCTCGACGACCTGACCCCGGCCCACCGGGAGGTGCTCGTCGAGACCTACTTCAAGGGGCGTACCGTCAACGAGGCGGCCCAGACCCTCGGGATACCCAGCGGCACAGTCCGCTCACGGGTGTTCTACGCCCTGCGATCGATGAAGCTGGCGCTGGAGGAGCGGGGGGTGACGGCGTGATGAGTGTGTACGGGGGAATGCGAGGATTCGGCGCGGGGAGTACGGGTATGTCTGGCCCCATGCAGGGATCTCCGGTGCCGAACGAGCACGAGACCGTCGGCGCCTACGCGCTGGGGATTCTCGACGACACCGAGGCGACCGCGTTCGAGACGCACCTCGCGGGCTGCGAGTGGTGCGCCCAGCAACTGGACGAACTCGCGGGGATGGAGCCCATGCTGGCCGCCCTCGCCGACCTGCCGGGCACCGGCAGCACCCCGGTCATCGGGGAGTCGCTGTCCGCGCGGCCCACACCGAGGCTCGTCGAGAAGCTGGTCGACGAGGTCGCCGAGCGGCGCGCGAGCAAGCGGCGCCGCGGCTTCTACCTGGTCGCCGCCGCGGCCGCGCTGATCATCGGCGGACCGGTGGCCGTGATGTCGGTGAGCGGTGGTGGCACGAGTCAGACGGCGACCCCGCTGGCCGCCTCCGCCAAGGACCACTTCGACCAGTTGCCCACCAAGGTCACCGGCACGGACGCCGGCACCGGCGTCTCCGCGACCATCGCCCTCCAGGGCAAGGCATGGGGCACCGACGCGGTACTGCGGCTCGGCGGCGTCAAGGGCGACCAGAAGTGCTCCCTGATCGCGGTCGGCAAGAACGGCGAGCGGCAGACGCTCGGCTCCTGGAGCGTGCCCAAGGACGGCTACGGCCTCCCGGACGCCAAGACCGAGCAGGCACGCAACCCGCTGTTCATCGGGGGCGGCACCGCTCTCCAGCCCGGCGACATCGACCACTTCGACGTCATGACCCTGGACGGCAGGAAGCTGGTCCAAGTGGACGCCTAGCAGGTGCTCAGAATCACGCCCGCGTAGCTTTGCCGGGTCCTCTTCGCGTACGGTTGACGGCTGCCCAGCACGTCAGAAGGGGGCCCGGTGGCCGCTCAGGTTCAGCATTCCGCGGTCGGCTCGGTACACGGCGCAAGCGACTCCGTACGGGACCGAGAGATCAGTGTCGAACAGGAACACCTGGACCGGGTGTACCGCCGGCTCGAGGAGAAGATCCACGAGGCCGAGTTCCTGATGCACGACGCGGCTCAGCGCGGCCATGTGGGCACGCCGGGCGCGCTGGCCGAGCGGGACGCCCAGGTCTTCCGGGCCGGCATCCACCTCAACCGGCTCAACAACGAGTTCGAGGACTTCCTCTTCGGCCGGGTCGACCTGCTCCAGGGCAAGGACGGCAAGAAGGGCCCGGACGGCGCGTACACCGCCGTCGAGCCCGCCGAGGGGGCCGTGCGCCCCGACAACACTGCCGACATCGCCGAGACCCTGCACATCGGCCGGATCGGCGTCCTGGACGAGGACTACTCGCCGCTGGTCATCGACTGGCGGGCGCCGGCCGCCGCGCCGTTCTACCGCTCCACCCCCGTCGAACCCGGCCGGGTCGTGCGGCGCCGGGTCATCCGCTCCAAGGGCCGCCGCGTCCTCGGGGTCGAGGACGACCTGATGCGCCCCGAGCTGAAGGCCACCCTGGACGGCGAGGAACTGCCCGTCATCGGTGACGGCGCGCTGATGGCCGCCCTCGGCCAGGCGCGCGGGCACACCATGCGGGACATCGTCTCCTCGATCCAGGCCGAGCAGGACCAGGTCATCCGCGCCCCCGCCGCCTCCGTCACCTACGTGGAGGGCGGCCCCGGCACCGGCAAGACCGCCGTCGCCCTGCACCGCGCGGCCTATCTGCTCTACCAGGACCGCAGACGCTACGCGGGCGGCATCCTGATCGTCTCGCCGACCCCGCTGCTGGTGGCCTACACCGAGGGCGTGCTGCCCTCCCTCGGCGAGGAGGGGCAGGTCGCCATCCGCGCGATCGGCTCACTCGTCGACGGTGTCGAGGCCACCCTCCACGACTCACCGGCCGTCGCCCGCGCCAAGGGCTCGTACCGGATGCTGAAGGTGCTGCGCCGGGCCGCGCGCGGCGCCCTCGAACTCGGCACCGAAGGCAACGCGCTGCCCGACCGGCTCCGCGTCGTCGCCTTCGGCCGCCGGCTGGAACTGGAGTCCGGGGAGCTGGAGAACGTCCGCCGCACCGCGCTCGGCGGCACCGCCCCGGTCAACCTGCTGCGCCCCCGCGCGCGCAAGCTGCTGCTGGACGCCCTGTGGGCCAAGTCCGGCGCCGCCTCCCGGCACACCGACCCGGAACTCGCCGCCGAGCTGCGCGCCTCCTTCGACGAGGACGTGACCGACGAGGACTCCTTCATCGCCTTCCTCGACGCCTGGTGGCCCGAGCTGACCCCCAAGGGCGTCCTGGCGGCCATGGCCGACGAGAAGCGGCTCGGTCGCTGGGCCCGCCGCGTGCTCAACCCCGGCGAGGTCCGCAAGGTCGCCCGCGCGCTGAAGCGGGACGGCCTCTCCGTGCACGACATCGCCATGCTGGACGAACTCCAGGCGATCCTCGGCGCCCCGGCCCGCCCCCGCAAGAAGCGCGAACTCGACCCGCTGGACCAGCTCACCGGCCTGGACGAGCTGATGCCGGTGCGCGAGGAGACCCAGCGCGAGCGCGCCGAGCGGCTCGCCCAGGAGCGCACCGAGTACGCGCACGTCATCGTGGACGAGGCGCAGGACCTCACCCCGATGCAGTGGCGCATGGTCGGCCGCAGGGGCCGGCACGCCACCTGGACGGTCGTCGGTGACCCCGCCCAGTCCTCCTGGTCCGACCCGGACGAGGCGGCCGGGGCCCGCGACGAGGCCCTGGGCACCAGACCCCGGCGACGCTTCGAGCTGACCGTCAACTACCGCAACCCCGCCGAGATCGCCGAACTGGCCGCCAAGGTGCTCGCCCTCGCCATGCCCGGCGCCGAGTCCCCCCGCGCCGTCCGCTCCACCGGGGTCCGGCCGCGCTTCGAGGTCGCCGGGGACTCCCTGGCCGACACCGTCCGCGCGGAGGCCGAGCGGCTGCTCTCCCTGGTCGACGGCACCGTCGGCGTCGTCGTCGCCATGAACCGGCGCGAGGAGGCCCGCCGCTGGCTCGCCGGGCTCGGGGACCGCGTGGTCGCCCTCGGCAGCCTGGAGGCCAAGGGCCTGGAGTACGACGCGACCGTGGTCGTCTCCCCGGCCGAGATCGCCGACGAGTCCCCGGCCGGGCTGCGCGTGCTCTACGTCGCCCTCACCCGCGCGACCCAGCAGCTCACCGTCGTCTCCGGCGACCGCGACGAGCCGGACGCGGCCCGCGTGCCGGACCTGCTGCGGGACTGACGCGGGACTGAACGGGGGCTGTTCTCCACAACCCCGTGCACGGGGGAATGCCCCTGGGGGTGCGTTTGTTAGCCTTGACGTGGCACCGGCCCGATCCAAGCCCCCGGGCCCAACCTTCGTCGCTACGAGCGACCACTTGCCGCGAGGCGAGCATGGCGGGTCGGTGTCATGAGTGTGAGCGAGAGGCCCACGTCCCTGTGACGTGGGCCTCTCGTCTTGGCCAGCGGCCCGAGTCGTCCCGGGCAGTGGCCCGAGAACACAACGTCCGCAATCGGAGCCGACTACCACGTACTCGGCGGTAGGTGCGACGATCGGACGGCACAACACGCGACACGGTGAAAGCAGAGGAAGTCGGCCATGGCAACGGCGCCCAGCGTCTCCTACTCGATGACGGTCCGGTTGGAGGTGCCCGCGAGCGGAACCGCCGTATCGCAGCTCACCACCGCCGTCGAGTCCTCCGGAGGCTCGGTCACCGGCCTCGACGTCACCGCCTCCGGGCACGAGAAGCTCCGGATCGACGTCACCATCGCGGCCAGCTCCACCGCGCACGCCGACGAGATCGTCGAAGAGCTGCGGGGCATCGAGGGCGTCACGCTCGGCAAGGTCTCCGACCGTACGTTCCTGATGCACCTCGGCGGCAAGATCGAGATGCAGTCCAAGCACCCCATCCGCAACCGTGACGACCTCTCCATGGTCTACACGCCCGGTGTGGCCCGCGTCTGCATGGCCATCGCGGAGAACCCCGAGGACGCCCGGCGCCTGACCATCAAGCGGAACTCCGTTGCGGTCGTGACGGACGGTTCCGCCGTGCTCGGCCTCGGCAACATCGGCCCCAAGGCCGCGCTGCCGGTCATGGAGGGCAAGGCGGCCCTGTTCAAGCGGTTCGCCGGGATCGACGCCTGGCCGCTGTGCCTGGACACCCAGGACACCGACGCCATCGTGGAGATCGTCAAGGCCATCGCCCCCGGCTTCGCGGGCATCAACCTGGAGGACATCTCCGCGCCCCGCTGCTTCGAGATCGAGGCCCGGCTGCGCGAGGCCCTGGACATCCCGGTCTTCCACGACGACCAGCACGGCACCGCCATCGTGGTGCTGGCCGCGCTGACCAACGCGCTGCGCGTCACCGGCCGCTCGATGGAGTCCATCCGGGTGGTCATGTCCGGCGCCGGAGCGGCCGGTACGGCCATCCTGAAGCTGCTGCTGGCCGCCGGCGTCAAGAACGCCGTGGTCGCCGACATCCACGGCGTGGTGCACGCCGGCCGCGAGGACCTGGTGGACGCCCACCCGGACTCCGCGCTGCGCTGGATCGCGGACAACACCAACCCCGAGAACCTCACCGGCACCCTCAAGGAGGCCGTGCGCGGCGCCGACGTCTTCATCGGCGTCTCCGCCCCGAACGTCCTGGACGGCGCCGACGTGGCCGCCATGGCGGACGGCGCGATCGTCTTCGCACTGGCGAACCCGGACCCCGAGGTCGACCCCGCGGTGGCCCGCCGTACGGCCGCCGTGGTCGCCACCGGCCGCTCGGACTTCCCCAACCAGATCAACAACGTGCTGGTCTTCCCCGGAGTCTTCCGGGGCCTGCTGGACGCCCAGTCCCGCACCGTCAACACCGAGATGATGCTCGCCGCCGCGCAGGCGCTCGCCAACGTGGTGACCGAGGACGAGCTGAACCCGAACTACATCGTCCCCAGCGTCTTCAACGACAAGGTCGCCGGCGCGGTGGCCGGGGCCGTCCGGGAGGCCGCCAAGGCGGCCGGAGCGGCGGCTGCGGCGTCCTAGCAGCGCTTGCCGTAGGGTCGGGGAGGTTGTGGGCACCGACGCGGCCTCCCCTACGGCGAGTCGTCGGTTCCCCGGTCGTGACGCCCTCTAGGGTGTCGGCGGGGCAGGCGCTTTCCTGTGACTCCCCAGGGTGGTCTCATGACTCCTACGGGTGCCGGATTGGCTTTCCCGCCGCAGGTAGGGGCAGGATGCGTCTCTGGGCGCGAGCGCATCGGCATCGATCTCACCTCACGCCTCATTGGCAAGAAGAACACGGGAGTAAGAACATGAACCGCAGTGAGCTGGTGGCCGCGCTGGCCGACCGCGCCGAGGTGACCCGCAAGGACGCCGACGCCGTGCTGGCCGCGTTCGCCGAGGTCGTCGGCGACATCGTCTCCAAGGGCGACGAGAAGGTCACCATCCCCGGCTTCCTGACCTTCGAGCGCACCCACCGTGCCGCTCGTACCGCGCGCAACCCGCAGACCGGTGAGCCCATCAACATCCCGGCCGGCTTCAGCGTGAAGGTCTCCGCGGGCTCGAAGCTCAAGGAAGCGGCAAAGGGTAAGTAACCCCGACAACGCGAAATGGGCGGCCCCCCGATCGGGGGGCCGCCCATTTCGCGTTGTGGCGTGGGGCCTCTAGCCGAGCGCCTTGCCCGGCAGCTCGACCTTCGCGCCCAGTTCCACGAGCTTCTCCATGAAGTTCTCGTAGCCGCGGTTGATCAGGTCGATGCCGTGGACCCGCGAGGTGCCCTCGGCGGCCAGGGCCGCGATGAGGTACGAGAAGCCGCCGCGCAGGTCGGGAATGACCAGGTCGGCGCCCTGGAGCTTGGTGGGGCCGGAGACGACCGCCGAGTGCAGGAAGTTCCGCGCGCCGAAGCGGCAGTGCGAGCCGCCCAGGCACTCGCGGTAGAGCTGGATGTGGGCGCCCATCTGGTTCAGCGCCGAGGTGAAGCCGAGCCGGGACTCGTACACCGTCTCGTGGACGATGGACAGGCCCGTGGCCTGGGTGAGGGCCACCACCAGCGGCTGCTGCCAGTCGGTCTGGAAGCCGGGGTGCACGTCCGTCTCCAGCGCGATGGACTTGAGCTGGCCGCCGGGGTGCCAGAAGCGGATGCCCTCGTCGTCGATCTCGAAGGCGCCGCCGACCTTGCGGTAGGTGTTCAGGAACGTCATCATCGAGCGCTGCTGGGCGCCCCGGACGTAGATGTTGCCGCCGGTCGCGAGCGCCGCGGAAGCCCAGGAGGCGGCCTCCAGGCGGTCCGGGAGGGCGCGGTGGTTGTAGCCGCCGAGCGAGTCCACACCGGTGATGCGGATCGTCCGGTCGGTGTCCATGGCGATGATCGCGCCCATCTTCTGCAGTACGCAGATGAGGTCCTCGATCTCGGGCTCCACGGCCGCGTTGGACAGCTCGGTGACACCCTCGGCCAGCACGGCCGTCAGCAGCACCTGCTCGGTGGCGCCCACCGACGGGTAGGGCAGCTCGATCTTCGTGCCGCGCAGCCGCTGCGGGGCCTCCAGGTACTGGCCGTCGGCCCGCTTCTCGATGGTCGCGCCGAACTGGCGCAGCACGTCGAAGTGGAAGTCGATCGGGCGGCCGCCGATGTCGCAGCCGCCGAGGCCCGGGATGAAGGCGTGGCCCAGGCGGTGCAGCAGCGGGCCGCAGAACAGGATCGGGATACGGCTGGAACCCGCGTGGGCGTCGATGTCGGCGACGTTCGCGCTCTCGACGTAGGTCGGGTCCAGGACCAGCTCGCCCGGCTCCTCGCCCGGCCGCACCGTCACGCCGTGCAACTGGAGCAGGCCGCGCACGACCCGCACGTCTCGGATGTCCGGGACGTTGCGCAGGCGGCTGGGCGCACTGCCCAGAAGGGCGGCGACCATGGCCTTCGGCACGAGGTTCTTCGCACCGCGGACACGGATCTCGCCCTCCAGCGGGGTTCCGCCGTGGACAAGCAGGACATCGTCGTTGACGGTCATGAATCTCGCGTTCCGATGAGTCGGGCAGGGGTCGGCCGATCACTTTGCGCAGGGGCCGGAGAGACAGGGTAATCGCCGATCACCCTTCGCCCGTAAGCCCGACTACCCGCCAGCCGTGTCACAACACGAACGGTTTCCCCGCGGGTACGTCCGGTCACCGCGGCGCCGCCCCCGCGTACGGACGTGCTTCCTGTTCATGCGCCTCCCGGCCCCCACGCGGGCCCAAGATGCGGGATCATGTCTGGCATGACCGAGGTGTCCTCGCTCACAGGGCGGCTGCTCGTGGCAACCCCCGCTCTGGCGGACCCGAACTTCGACCGCGCGGTGGTGCTCCTCCTCGACCACGACGAGGAGGGCTCCCTGGGTGTGGTCCTCAACCGCCCCACCCCGGTGGACGTGCGCGACGTGCTGGCCGGCTGGGCGTCCCTGGCGGGCGAGCCCGGCGTGGTCTTCCAGGGCGGGCCCGTCTCGCTGGACTCCGCGCTCGGCGTCGCCGTGGTCCCCGGCGGGGGCGAGGGGGAGAGCGCGGCCCCGCTGGGCTGGCGGCAGGTGCACGGCGCGATCGGCCTGGTCGACCTGGAGACCCCGCCCGAGCTGGTCGCCTCCGCCCTCGGCGCGCTGCGGATCTTCGCCGGGTACGCGGGCTGGGGACCGGGCCAGCTCCAGGACGAGCTGGACCAGGGCGCCTGGTACGTGGTCGAGTCCGAGCCCGGCGACATCTCCTCCCCGGCGCCCGAACGGCTGTGGCGCGAGGTGCTGCGACGGCAGCGCGGAGACCTCGCGATGGTGGCCACGTATCCGGACGACCCGTCGCTCAACTGATGCCCGTGAGCTTCAGTACCCTTGGGCCTATGAGCACTCTTGAGCCCGAGCGCGGGACTGGTACGGGGACCCTCGTCGAGCCGACGCCGCAGGTGTCCCACGGTGACGGCGACCATGAGCGCTTCGCCCACTACGTCCAGAAGGACAAGATCATGGCGAGCGCCCTGGACGGGACCCCCGTCGTGGCGCTGTGCGGCAAGGTCTGGGTGCCGGGCCGCGACCCGAAGAAGTACCCCGTCTGCCCCATGTGCAAAGAGATCTACGAGTCCATGAGCAGCGGTGGCGACAAGGGCGGGGACAAGGACAAGAAGTAACCCGTCCTGCCCCGCCCCGCTCCCTCGCGGAATGCCTCCGGCGCCCTTCCCCGTGAATTTCGCGCGTGTTTCACCGGGCGCCGGGGCAACGTCCCCCTGATACGGATTCCGGGCCGTGCACCGAGGTATTGCGGGGGCTGAAGTGACCGGTGTGATTCCTGATGTGATTCCGGCGCCGATGGAGGCGTACCGAGGACCGGGCGAGGGATTCGTGCTCGGTCCCGGCACCGCTCTGGCGGCCTCGGGGGAGGGCGCCGAGAACACCGCGCGCCGGCTTCGCGGCACCCTGGGCGCGGCCACCGGCTTCCCCCTGCCCCCGGCCGACGGCACCGGTGAGAACGCCGTACGGCTCACCGTCGACCCGCGACTCGCCGGGGAACTCGGCGCCGAGGGCTACCGGCTCGACGTCACGCCCACCGGTGTCGACCTGCGCGGCGGGGGCCCGGCCGGGCTGTTCTGGGGCGCCCAGACGCTGCGGCAACTGCTCGGCCCCGACGCCTTCCGCCGCGCCCCGCTGGCCGGCCGTACCTGGCTGCTGGCGCCGGTGCGGATCAGCGACGCGCCCCGGTTCGGCTGGCGGGGCCTGCTGCTCGACGTGGCCCGGCACTTCATGCCCAAGGAAGGCGTGCTGCGCTATCTCGATCTGCTGGCCGCGCACAAACTCAACGTGCTGCACCTGCACCTGACGGACGATCAGGGCTGGCGCATCGAGATCGAGCGGTACCCCCGCCTCACCGAGGTCGGCTCCTGGCGCGCGCGGACCAGATTCGGCCACCGCTCGTCCCCCTTATGGGAGGCGAAACCGCACGGCGGCCACTACAGCCAGGACGACATCCGGGAGATCGTCTCCTACGCCGCCGAACGGCATATCACCGTCGTCCCGGAAATCGATCTCCCCGGCCACTCCCAGGCCGCCATCGCCGCGTACCCGGAACTCGGCAACACCGATGCCGTCGACACCAAAGCCGTCACCGTCCGGGACGACTGGGGGATCTCCCCGTACGTGCTCGCCCCCACCGAGGCCGTGCTGCGGTTCTACGAGGGCGTGCTGGAGGAGGTGCTTGAGCTGTTCCCGTCGCCCTTCGTGCACCTCGGCGGCGACGAGTGCCCGCCGGACCAGTGGCGCGAGTCGGCCACCGCGCGGGCCCGCGCCGCCGAACTCGGGCTCGCGGACGTGGACGGGCTGCGCTCCTGGTTCGCCGGCCACTTCGGCGCCTGGCTCGCCGCGCGCGGGCGCCGGATGATCGGCTGGGACGAGATCCTCGACGGCCCGCTGCCGCCCGGCGCCGTGGTCTCCTCCTGGCGCGGACACCGGGGCGGGGAGATCGCCGCGCGGGCCGGGCACGACGTGGTCATGTGCCCCGAGCAGCACGTCTACCTCGACCACCGGCAGGCGCCCGGCGAGGACGAACCCGTGCCCGTCGGGTACGTCCGCACCCTGGCCGACGTCTACCGGTTCGAGCCCGTGCCGGCCGGCCTCACCGCCGAGGAGACCCGCCATGTGCTGGGCGCCCAGGCCCAGGTGTGGACCGAGGTGACCGAGGACGCCCCACGCGTGGACTACCAGGTCTTCCCCCGGCTCGCCGCGTTCGCCGAGGTCGCCTGGAGCCGGCTGCCCACGCCCGCCGAGCGGGACCTCGCCGACTTCGAGCGCCGGATGGGCACCCACTACCGGCGACTCGACGCCCTCGGTGTCGCCTACCGCCCGCCCGGCGGCCCCCACCCCTGGCAGCAGCGCCCCGGAGTGCCGGGACGGCCCTTCGCCGGACCGCCCCTCGAACCGGGAACCCCGGCCCCCGTGCCCTCGAACGCCCAGCCGAACGCGTAACGGGAGAACCACCCGGGCATCACCGAAGAGGGTCAATCGGACCCACCCGAAGATGCTGGTGTAAACGGGACCATCCGCCCGATGGAGTGGGTCAACACCCCTTGGCCGACCCGCGCGTCCGAGCCTTGCGAAGATGTGCCAGAGTTGCCACGTCCGCCCTGTCAGCACGTACCGTACGGCAGCACAGGCGCGACCAGGTGGGGCAGCGGGAAGGGGCAGCCGGTTTGACCACGCACGCACCGCAGGCGGCACAGGCCGTCACGCTGCCCACGACGCTGGACGAGGCGGTGGCGGCCCTGACCGCCATGCCCGCCGCGGTCCCCGTCGCCGGCGGCACCGACCTCATGGCTGCCGTCAACTCCGGGCAGCTCAGGCCCGCCGCGCTGGTCGGCCTCGGCCGGATCAGCGAGATCCGCGGCTGGCAGTACCAGGACGGCCACGCGCTGCTCGGCGCCGGCCTCACCCACGCCCGCATGGGCCGCCCCGACTTCGCCGCGCTGATCCCGGCGCTCGCCGCCGCCGCGCGCGCCGCCGGGCCGCCGCACATCCGCAACGCGGGCACCCTCGGCGGCAACATCGCCTCCGCCGCGCCCACCGGCGACGCGCTGCCGGTGCTGGCCGCGCTGGAGGCCACGCTGATCGTCGCCGGACCGGACGGCGCCCGCCGCGAGGTCCCCGTCTCGCACCTGCTGGCCGGGGTCGAGATGCTGCGCGGCGGCGAACTCATCGGCTACGTCCGGGTTCCGCTGCTGCACGCCCCCCAGGTCTTCCTCAAGGCCACCGGACGCACCGGGCCCGGCCGCTCCCTCGCCTCCGTCGCCCTCGTCCTCGACCCCGCCCGGCGCGGAGTGCGGTGCGCGGTGGGCGCCATAGCGCCCATGCCGCTGCGCCCGCTGGACGCCGAGCAGTGGGTCGCGCAGCTCATCGACTGGGACAACGACCGCGCCCTCGTCCCCGAAGCCCTCCAGGCGTTCGGCGAGTACGTCGCCGCGGCCTGCATCCCCGACCCGGTGCCGGAGCCGGACGGCACGGTCGTCCCGCTGCCGCCCGCGGTACTGCACCTGCGGCGTACCGTCGCCGCGCTGGCACGACGAGCACTGGGGAGGGCGCTGTCGTGACCGACGACCAGCGCGGACACGAGGACGACACGTCCCAGGGCGGCGGCCGCTGGAACCCGCTGCCCCAGGGCGAGTACGACGACGGCGCGACCGCCTTCGTCCAGCTCCCCGAGGGCGGCATCGACGCCCTGCTGGCCGGCGACAGCCCGCTGGCCGCGCCCGGCCACGGCTATGTGCCGCCCCGGATAACGACCCCGCCCGAGGGCGAGAACGCGTGGGGCGCCCAGGAGCAGTGGCCCGCCCAGGACGCTGTCCCGGACCGGCAGCCGCACGGCGACGACCGGTTCACCCACCAGCCCGAGGCGCAGGGGCACTGGGCTCCCGAGGAGACCGCCGCCGCGCCCGGCCACGACGTCACCGGGCAGTGGTCCGTGCCGGTCGCCGGGGGCGATCTGCCGGACGAGTCCGGCGAGTTCACCACCTCCGCGCTGGCCGAGCAGTGGGGCGCGGCCCCGCCCGTCCTGCCCGGCGGCGCGGCCGCGCCCTGGGTCACGGACACGATCGGGGGGGCGTGGGGGCCGCAGGAGCCCGCGGCGCCCGTCGCTGAGGCCGAGCCGGACGACGAGTCCACCGAGTCCACCGAGTCTCCCGAGTCCTCCGAGGCCGACGAGAGCCCCTTGGCGGCCCCTGAGGGCGCCTCTGACGGGCCGTCGAGCGAGGACGCGGCCGGGGAGCCCGAGGCGGCTCCCGAGGCCGTGGAGGAGCCCCTCGCGGCCGACGAGGCGAGCGAATCCGGCGAGGCCGAGGACGAGGAACCGCCACCCCCGCCCCAGGACGAACACCCCCTCGCCTCCTACGTGCTGCGCGTCAACGGCGCCGACCGGCCCGTCACCGACGCCTGGATCGGCGAGTCCCTGCTCTACGTGCTGCGCGAACGCCTCGGCCTCGCGGGCGCCAAGGACGGCTGCTCGCAGGGCGAGTGCGGGGCGTGCAACGTCCAGGTCGACGGCCGGCTCGTGGCCTCCTGCCTGGTCCCGGCGGTCACCGCCGCGGGCAGCGAGGTCCGTACCGTCGAGGGCCTGGCGAGCGGCGGCCACCCCTCCGACGTCCAGCGGGCGCTGGCCCGGTGCGGCGCCGTGCAGTGCGGTTTCTGCGTACCCGGCATCGCCATGACCCTGCACGACCTGCTGGAGGGCAACCCCGCCCCCACCGAGCTGGAGACCCGCCAGGCGCTCTGCGGCAACCTGTGCCGCTGCTCCGGCTACCGGGGCGTGCTCGACGCCGTACGGGACGTCGTCGCCGAGCGCGAGGCCGGCCTCGGTGCCGAGGCCGAGCCGGACGACCCCGCCGCGCGCATCCCGCACCAGGCGGGCCCCGGCTCCGGCGGCGTGCACCCCTCGGCGTTCGAGGCGCCCGGTGCCTTCGACGCGTTCGGCGCCCCGCAGGACCACCCGCACGACCCGCACCACGGCCAGGACGGAGGCCAGGCGTGAGCGACGAAGCCGCCACCGCGACCACGGCGGCCACAGCCCCCGCGGCCGAGCCGTTGCCGCACGGCCTGGGCGCCTCCCTGCCCCATGCCGACGCCCGCGCCAAGACCGAGGGCACCTTCCCGTACGCGGCCGACCTGTGGGCCGAGGGCCTGCTGTGGGCCGCCGTGCTGCGCTCCCCGCACGCGCACGCGCGCATCGTCTCCATCGACACCACGCACGCGCGCGCCATGCCCGGCGTACGGGCCGTCGTCACCCACGAGGACGTGCCCGGCACCTCCCGGCACGGCCGGGGCACCCCCGACCGGCCGGTGTTCGCCTCCGAGGTGGTCCGCCACCACGGCGAGCCCATCGCCGCCGTCGCCGCCGACCACCCCGACACCGCGCGGATGGCCGCCGCCGCCGTCATCGTCGAGTACGAGCCCCTGGACCCGGTCACCGACCCCGAGCGCGCCTTCGAGGCCGAGCCGCTGCACCCGGACGGCAACCTGATCCGGCACATCCCGCTGCGCCACGGCGACCCCGACGCGGCCGGCGAGATCGTCGTGGAGGGCCTGTACCGCATCGGCCGCCAGGACCCCGCGCCCATCGGCGCCGAGGCCGGGCTCGCCGTACCGCGCCCGGACGGCGGGGTGGAGCTGTACCTCGCCTCCACCGACCCGCACAGCGACCGCAACACCGCCGCCGCCTGCTTCGGGCTGCCCGCCGACCTGGTGAAGATCGTGGTCACCGGTGTGCCCGGCGCCACCGCCGACCGCGAGGACCAGGGCTTCCAACTGCCGCTCGGCCTGCTCGCGTTGCGCACCGGCTGCCCGGTGAAGCTCACCGCGAGCCGCGAGGAGTCCTTCCTCGGGCACGCCCACCGCCACCCCACCCTGCTGCGCTACCGCCACCACGCGGACGCCGAGGGCAGACTCGTCAAGGTAGAGGCGCAGATCCTGCTGGACGCGGGCGCCTACGCCGACACCTCCGCCGACGCCCTGGCCGCCGCGGTCTCCTTCGCGTGCGGCCCCTATGTCGTGCCGAACGCCTTCATCGAGGGCTGGGCGGTCCGCACCAACAACCCGCCCTCCGGCCATGTGCGCGGCGAGGGCGCCATGCAGGTGTGCGCCGCCTACGAGGCGCAGATGGACAAGCTGGCCAAGAAGCTGGGCCTGGACCCGGCCGAGGTGCGGCTGCGCAACGTCCTGGCCACCGGTGACGTGCTCCCCATCGGCCAGACCGTGACCTGCCCGGCCCCGGTCGCCGAACTCCTCACGGCGGTACGGGACTTCCCGCTACCGGCGCTGCCCAAGGACGGCCCGGAGGAGGACTGGCTGCTGCCCGGCGGCCCCGAGGGCGCGGGCGAGCCGGGCGCGGTGCGCCGGGGCGTCGGCTACGGCCTCGGCATGGTGCACATGCTCGGCGCCGAGGGCACCGACGAGGTGTCCACCGCGACCGTGCGCGTCCACGACGGCGTCGCCACCGTGCTCTGCGCCGCCGTGGAGTCCGGGCAGGGGTTCACCACGCTGGCCCGGCAGATCGTGCAGGAGACGCTCGGCATCGACGAGGTGCACGTGGCGCCGGTCGACACCGACCAGCCCCCGGCCGGCCCCGGCTGCCGGGGCCGCCACACCTGGGTCTCCGGCGGGGCGGTGGAACGGGCGGCCAAGATGGTCCGCACCCAGCTCCTCCAGCCGCTGGCGCACCAGTTCGGCATGTCCACCGAGCTGCTCCAGATCGCCGACGGCAAGATCACCTCGTACGACGGGGTGCTCTCCACCACCGTCACCGAGGCGCTGGAGGGCAAGGAACTGTGGGCCACCGCGCAGTGCCGCCCGCACCCCACCGAGCCGCTGGACGGCGCCGGGCAGGGTGACGCCTTCGTCGGCCTCGCCTTCTGCGCGATCCGCGCGGTCGTCGACGTCGACGTCGAGCTGGGCTCGGTACGGGTGGTGGAGCTGGCGGTCGCGCAGGACGTGGGCCGGGTGCTCAACCCCGCCCAGTTGGCGGCGCGGATCGAGGGCGGGGTCACACAGGGCGTGGGCATCGCGCTCACCGAGAACCTCCGTACGCCGCGCGGGCTGATCCGCCATCCCGACCTCACCGGGTACGCGCTGCCGACCGCGCTGGACGCGCCGGACATCCGGATCGTGAAGCTGGTCGAGGAGCGGGACGTGGTGGCGCCGTTCGGCGCGAAGCCGGTCAGCGCGGTGCCGGTGGTGACGTCGCCGGCGGCGATCGCGTCGGCGGTGCGGGCGGCCACGGGGCGTCCGGTGAACCGGTTGCCGATCCGGCCGCAGGCGGCTGTGGTCAACGCGCGGTGAGCTGAGGTTTGTTCGGCTGGGGCAGCCTTCTGCTCGGCTGGGGCTGCCTCCCGTCCGGCTGGGGTCGCCTGTTCGGCTGAACTCGCTCCGGCGAGGCAACGCGAACGCGTCCCCGTGCGTCTTCCGGCTCGGGGCGTTGTCAGTGGTGCGGTCTAGGGTTCTTGGAGTCCGAGGGTTCTTGGAGTCGGGGGACGGCCGCCGCACGCGGAGCCCGCCGTACCGAGTCCGATCGCGGGGGAGCGAGCCATGAGCATGACCGACGCCGAGGTCACGGCGATCACGCTGACCGAGGCCGAGCTGGACCGCTGGGTCACGCACGCGCCGACGCGCGGCCTGCTCGCCGGTCCCGGACTGCCCCCGGACACCGGCCCGCTGACCTTCGCCCCGCTGCGCGCGCACGGGCTGCGCCGCCTGGCCGACGCGACGGACGGCCCGTGCCGGCTCGCGGACGAGCTGCGGGACCGTCTGGTCATCGGGGAACTGCTCAACCCGGCCGGTCTGGAGCGCGAGTCGATACTGCTCGACGGCGCGACGGGCGAGGTGACGACTGCGTACCTCGTCGACCCGTCCCGTACGCGCCCCTTCGCGCCCTCGCTCACCACGATGCTCCGCTTCGCCGCCGTCACCGAGGAACTGGCGGGCCTGCGCGGCCGGTTCGCCTCCCTCGCGGGGCAGTACGGGCCGGGTGTCGCCGGTGAGGCGTCCCGCCGGCTGCTGGCGCTGTTCGAGGCGGGGACGGACGGCGCGGTCCCGGCGTACTGGAAGGCGGCGGCGCTGATCCGCCCGCTGTCCCTGGTCGCGGGGCCGGGGTCGGCCGGGCTGGTGCTGGAGATGCCGGGGCGGCTGCTGGACCAGGAGTTCGGGCACGGGCGGGTGGCCCGCTTCGAGGAGACCGACTTCCCGCCGACCCTCACCCACGGCCCGACGCGCCGCTTCCTCCGCGAGACGGGCCTGCCGGAGGAGGTGGTCGACACGGAGCTGCTGCTGCCGACGCTCACGGAGTACCACGCCGAGGAGTACGAGGCGCTCCCCGCCCACGCCGACCACCTGATCCGCCTGGGCGCCCTGACCCCCGACACCACCCTCGTCCTGGACGGCCGCACCGGCGCGGTCCTCACCTACGCGAATTCCACCCTCCACCCCCTCAACACCGACATCTCCACCCTCGCCTACACCCTCTGGCTCCTCCACCACGAACGCACCATCGACGCCCACCTGTCCCACGAGCTGACGACGCTGGCCTACGACCAGTTGGCGGCGGCGATGCTGGACACGCTCGCGGTCCTGGACCCGACGGGGGCGTCTGCCGGGAGCTCGTGGCACTACTGGACGGAGCTGCTGCGGGGGGAAGCGGGCGGGGTCCTCTGAGGGGCGCGGCACGGTCGCAGGACGGAGGGGCGGCGCCTGTGGGGTGCGGTGTCGGCCATCAGACGGGCACTCACTGGTCGTCGCGGGACATGACGTTGACGGCACAGGCCGATGCCCGGGAAACCGAGATGCCCCGACGGGTGCCGGGCGGGTAGCGTGCGGGCCATGTCGAGTCCTGAGTCAGACACGGTGGGGGCTTTCGGTCACGCCGTCAGCCCCCTGGACCACTGAGCCCGTAGCCCTGTCGTCGCGCCGCTCTCGCGGTGTGACGCGTGTGCGCGTGGGGCTGGCCGCGGTGACGAGATGACCTTCTCGTGCTTCTCTCACCTCGGAGCGACTCGATGCCTCTTCCTCTGTATCTGCTTGCCATGGCGGTCTTCGCCATGGGGACCTCGGAGTTCATGCTCGCCGGCCTCTTGCCGGACATCGCCTCAGATCTTGACGTCACAGTCGGGACAGCGGGCGTCCTCACCTCGGCGTTCGCGATCGGCATGGTCGTCGGGGCCCCTCTCGTGGCCGCGCTTGCCCGTAACTGGCCGCGGCGCGGCGCCCTTCTCGGGTTCGTGCTCGCCTTCGCGGCAGCTCACGCCGTGGGCGCCCTCACCACGAGCTTCGCCCTCCTGTTCGCCACCCGGGTCGTCGCCGCACTCGCGAACGCGGGGTTCCTTGCCGTCGCTCTGACGGCTGCCGCCCTGTCGGTCCCGCCCGGCAAAAAGGGACGCGCGCTGGCCGTCCTGCTGTCGGGCACCACGGTGGCCACGATCGCCGGAGTTCCGGGTGGGGCTGTGCTCGGCACGCTCCTCGGCTGGCGCGCCACCTTCTGGGCCGTCGCCGCTCTCTGCCTGCCCGCAGCGCTCGGTATCCTGACGGGAATCCCGGCAGGACGTGAGGGGGAGCCCGGCAGGCCGGCCCTGCGGGCGGAAATCGTCCAGCTCACCAGGCCGCCGCTGCTCCTGGTGATGCTGCTCGGTGCGCTGGTGAACGCGGCGACGTTCGGAAGCCTCACTTTCCTCGCACCCGTGGTGACCGACACGGCCGGGCTGGGCGAGTGGTGGATTCCTGTCGCGCTGGTGCTTTTCGGCGCCGGTTCCTTCTTAGGCGTCACTGTCGCCGGACGGCTCTCCGACCGGCGTCCCGGCCCGGTCATCGCAGTCGGCGGTCCGTTGCTGCTCATCGGCTGGCCGGCCCTGGCGGTGCTCGCCGATGAGCCGGTCACTCTGTTCGTCCTCGTGTTCGTGCAGGGCGCGCTGTCGTTCGCGCTGGGCAGCACCCTGATCGCGCGGGTCCTCTACGAGGCCGCAGGAGCCCCCACCATGGCAGGCTCGTACGCGACTGCGGCGCTCAACGCAGGCGCTGCCATCGGGCCCGTCATCGCCGGGGCCGCCCTCAGCACCGAAGCCGGGACCCGCGGGCCGCTCTGGGCGAGCGGACTCCTGGTCGCCATGGCGCTGCTCATCGCCTTCCCTCTCCTCACCGTCATCACGGCCGACCGGAGCACGGAGGTGCGTGCCGGTGGACATGCTTGAAGCTGATGGAGTGGCCGGCCGAGCGGGGAGGCACGAGTAGTTCAGGCCCTTCCGCTCTTTCTCCCCGGCCGGTGCGGCTTCCCGCGCGGCCTTGGAAAGCGGCTGCCCAGACTCTTGGGGCGAACGGGGCGGTCGTGCGATTGCGACGCGGGCATGGCCCGGAAGGGCGGTACCCCGTGAGGGTGCCGCCCTTCCGTTTTGCCTGGTCAACCGCCGGAGGCCGTGGCGGGAATCGAACCCGCGTAACTCGCTTTGCAGGCGAGTCCCTGAGCCACTCGGGCACACGGCCGTGTGTTGTGGAATGACCGTAGGGCGGGGTGGAGAAAGGGGGCAAGGGGTGCAATGTGACTGCCATGTGGTGTTCACAGGGGGTGGGGGCCTACGGCGAAGGTCGTAGGACAGGTAGGGCTTCGGACAGGGGTCAACCTGGGCTACGGGCCTTACTCTGGCCCCTATGGCCGCCCTTGATTCTTCCGACAGTGTTGTCGTCGACCCAGCCCGCCCGGAAGACCAGGGCGGGGTGTTGGGGCGGGCGCATCGGGCGCTCAGCGTGGGGATCGTTTCCGTCGTCCTGCTGATCGCCTTCGAGGCGACGGCCATCGGGACCGTGATGCCCGTCGCGGCGCGGGAACTGGACGGGGTGTCGCTGTACGCGTTCGCGTTCTCCGGGTACTTCACCACCAGCCTCACCGGCATGGTGCTCGCCGGGCAGTGGGCGGACCGGCGGGGGCCGCTGGCCGCGCTGGCCACCGGGATCGGGGCGTTCGCGGCCGGGCTCGTGGTGTCCGGGACCGCGCAGGTGATGTGGGTGTTCATCCTGGGGCGGGCGGTGCAGGGGTTCGGCGGCGGGCTGGTGATCGTCGCCGTGTACGTGGTCGTCGGCCGGGCCTACGCCGAGCGGCTGCGGCCCGCGATCATGGCGAGCTTCGCCGCCGCGTGGGTCGTGCCCTCCATCGTCGGACCGCTCGCCTCCGGCGCCGTCGCGGAGCACCTCGGCTGGCGGTGGGTCTTCCTCGGCATCCCGCTGCTCGTACTCCTCCCGCTGGGGCTCGCCCTGCCGCAGATCCGGCGCCGGGCGGGCGGACCCGTGGACCACGACGCCGGTACCCCCGCCTTCGACCGGCGCCGCGTCCGGCTGGCGCTCGCCGTCTCGCTGGGCGCCGGACTCGTGCAGTACGCGGCCCAGGACCTGCGGCCCCTCTCGCTGGTGCCCGGCATCCTCGGCGCCGCCCTGCTGGTGCCCGCCGTGCTGCGGCTGCTGCCGAAGGGGACGTACCGGGCGGTGCGCGGGCTGCCGTCGGTCGTGCTGCTGCGCGGGCTGTCGGCGGGGTCGTTCATCGCGGCGGAGTCCTTCGTACCGCTGATGCTCGTCACCCAGCGGGGGCTGTCGCCGACGCTCGCCGGGTTCTCGCTGGCCGCGGGCGGGCTGACCTGGGCGGCGGCGTCGTGGGTGCAGTCGCGGGACCGGATGGAGCCGTACCGGGAGCGGCTGATGACCTTCGGCATGGTGCTGGTGGCCGCCGCCATCGCCGTCGCGCCCGCGGTGCTCGTCCCCGCCGTGCCGGTGTGGACCGTCGCGGTCGCGTGGGGGTTCGGCTGCTTCGGGATGGGGCTGGTGATCTCCTCCACCAGCGTGCTCCTGCTCAAGCTCTCCGCCCCCTCCGAGGCCGGCGCCAACTCCGCCGCCCTCCAGATCTCCGACGCCCTCTCCAACGTCGTCCTCCTCGCCACAGCGGGCGCGGCCTTCGCGGCCCTGGGCTCCACAGGCGCCGAAGCCTTCGCGGCGGTCTTCCTGCCGATGGCGGCGGTCGCGCTGGTGGGGGCCTGGGTGACGACGCGGCTGCGGACGCCGGCGGAGTAAGCGGTATCAATCCGACTCCGCCGAACGGTACCGTTTTGTATGGCTATAAAGCTGCGTCTACGGGATGACCAGACGGAAGCCCTGTTGTTGCGGGCGGAGTTGGAGGGGATCAGCATGCACGCCGTAATCCTGAGGGCCGTGGACGCCTATCTGGCGCGGACGGCGCACGAAGCGCTGGTCCGTCAGGCGGCGAAGGAGCAGACCGCCAAGTGGGTCGAGCTGCTGAATCGGCTCAAGTGACCTGGGTCCATCTCTCAGCCCAGGATGTCGTGTCCATGGTCGAGGGTGATGACCGAGACACCTTTGTCAGCGACTTAGGGCTGCTGGGGTCCGTCCGGCGTACACCGGCCGTGGTTTGCGATGTTCGGGCAAGAGGTCTGCACTGACCTGTACCGACAAGACTGCCGCACTCCATCAATACCCGGCATGAACGGCCGGCAGTTGCGGGCGGACATCGACGCCGGTGAGCGGCTCGTGATCGGTGTGGCGACCGGGAGCATGGACGAGATCAAGGCCATCGCCGAGGCACTGCGCGACTTGGCCGAACCCCCACTGTGACGTCAGTCCCACCCGCCCCGCCCCCCGCCCCGTCCGAGCACGGCGGAGCCGGTGGCGCCGGTAGGGTGGCCCGGTTGTCATACGTAGCCGAGTTGCCCTACGCCCCCACCCCCGGAGACCGTGACTACCACCGCCGCTTCCGCCTCGAACCATCTGTCCCCCGCCTTTCCCGGCCGGGCCCCCTGGGGCACCGCCAGCAAGCTGCGTGCCTGGCAGCAAGGGGCGATGGACAAGTACATCCAGGAGCAGCCGCGTGACTTCCTCGCCGTCGCCACCCCCGGCGCCGGCAAGACGACCTTCGCGCTGACGCTGGCCTCCTGGCTGCTGCACCACCACGTCGTGCAGCAGGTGACCGTCGTCGCGCCGACCGAGCACCTGAAGAAGCAGTGGGCGGAGGCCGCCGCGCGGATAGGGATCAAGCTCGACCCGGAGTACAGCGCGGGCCCGGTCGGCAAGGACTACCACGGGGTCGCGGTCACCTACGCCGGTGTCGGCGTACGCCCGATGCTGCACCGCAACCGCTCCGAGCAGCGCAAGACACTGGTGATCCTGGACGAGATCCACCACGCCGGCGACTCCAAGTCCTGGGGCGAGGCGTGCCTGGAGGCGTTCGAGCCCGCGACCCGGCGCCTGGCGCTGACCGGTACGCCGTTCCGCTCGGACACCAACCCGATCCCCTTCGTCACGTACGAGGAGGGCAACGACGGCATCCGGCGCTCCTCCGCCGACTACACCTACGGCTACGGCAACGCGCTCGCCGACCATGTCGTGCGCCCCGTCATCTTCCTCAGCTACAGCGGCCAGATGCGCTGGCGCACCAAGGCGGGCGACGAGATCGCCGCCCGGCTCGGCGAGCCGATGACCAAGGACGCGGTCAGCCAGGCGTGGCGCACCGCGCTCGACCCGCGCGGCGAATGGATGCCGAGCGTGCTGCGCGCCGCCGACCAGCGGCTCACCGAGGTCAGGAAGGCCATCCCGGACGCCGGCGCCCTCGTCATCGCCTCCGACCAGGACTCCGCCCGCGCCTACGCCAAGCTCATCCGCGAGCTGACCGGCACCAAGGCCACCCTCGTCCTCTCCGACGACGCGGGCGCCTCCAAGCGCATCGACGACTTCAGCGCGAGCAACGACCGCTGGATGGTCGCCGTCCGCATGGTGTCCGAGGGCGTCGACGTGCCCCGCCTCGCCGTCGGCGTGTACGCCACCACCATCTCCACCCCGCTGTTCTTCGCCCAGGCCGTCGGCCGCTTCGTACGGTCCCGGCGGCGCGGCGAGACCGCGTCCGTGTTCCTGCCGACCGTCCCCGACCTGCTGACCTTCGCCAACGAGATGGAGAAGGAGCGGGACCACGCCCTCGACAAGCCGAAGAAGCAGGGCGAGGAGGACCCGTACGCCGAGTCCGAGAAGGAGATGGAGGAGGCGAACCGGCAGGAGGACGAGGACACCGGCGAGCAGGAGCAGTTCTCCTTCGAGGCGCTGGAGTCCGAGGCCGTCTTCGACCGCGTCCTCTACGACGGCGCCGAGTTCGGCATGCAGGCCCGCCCCGGCAGCGAGGAGGAGCAGGACTACCTCGGCATCCCCGGACTGCTGGAGCCCGAACAGGTGCAGTTGCTGCTCCAGAAGCGGCAGGCCCGGCAGATCGCGCACAGCAAGAAGCGGCCGGACACCGAGGCCGACCTGCTGGAACTGCCCGCCGAGCGCCGCCCGGTGGTCAGCCACAAGGAGATGATGGAGCTGCGCAAGCAGCTCAACACCATGGTCAGCGCCTACGTCCACCAGAGCGGCAAGCCGCACGGCGTGATCCACACCGAGCTGCGCCGGGTCTGCGGCGGCCCGGCGAGCGCGGAGGCGACCGCCGGCCAGCTCAAGCAGCGCATCGCCAAGATGGGCGAGTGGGCGACCCGGATGCGCTGAGGCGGGCGCCCGGGGCGCGTATGCGGACGAACACTGGCAGGCCGGAACGGGCCCTGACCGGATTCTGGACCGAGTCTTCCGCTGAGCGAACCGGCTCGCTACTGTCCCGCTACGCACACGCCCCGTGGCAGCGCCGCCGCGGAGCGCAGCCGTGAAGCGACGGGTCCGACAGCCGCCGGGCCGTCCTGCCGATCGGCGGCCTCTGATACGCGTCGCCGACGGGGCTCGGTGACGCGCGCCGCTCGGAGGGCGCCGACCTCACCGCAGAAGGAGGGGGCGTCGTGACCGCGGAGACCTCCCAGACGCTCGACCGGGGACTGCGCGTCCTCAAGCTGCTCGCCGACACGGACCACGGCCTGACCGTCACCGAACTGTCCGGCAGGCTCGGGGTGAACCGGACGGTGGTGTACCGGTTGCTGGCCACGCTGGAGCAGCACGCGCTGGTCCGCCGCGACCTCGGCGGCCGCGCCCGCGTCGGGCTGGGGGTACTGCGGCTCGGCCGCCAGGTGCATCCGCTGGTACGGGAGGCGGCCCTGCCCGCACTGCGCTCGCTGGCCGAGGACATCGGCGCCACGGCCCATCTGACCCTGGTCGACGGTACGGAGGCGCTCGCCGTCGCCGTGGTGGAGCCGACCTGGACGGACTACCACGTCGCCTACCGCGCGGGCTTCCGCCATCCCCTGGAACGCGGCGCCGCCGGCAAGGCCATCCTCGCCGCCCGCCGCTCCCCGGCCGAGGGCCCCGGCTACATCCTCACCCACGGCGAACTGGAGGCCGGCGCGAGCGGCGCCGCCGCCCCGCTCCTGGGCGTCACCGGCGTGGAGGGCAGCGTGGGTGTGGTCATGCTGAGCGACGCGGTCCCGGAGCGGGTGGGCCACCGGGTGGTGGAAGCGGCGCGCGAGGTCGCCGATGCGCTGAGGTAGCGCGTACCGGCACCGCTCGGCACAGGAGCCGCGCGTTAGATTTACCCCGTGCTCTCACGTCTCTCGCGTTCCCGGATCATCGCCCTGTGCTCCCTGCCCGTCGTGGGGCTGATCGGGGTCGCGGTGTTCGCGCCGTTGCCGTTCTCGGTGGCTCAGCCGGGGATGACGGCGAACGTGCTGGGCAAGAACGACGGCACGCCGGTGATCACGGTGGCCGGGGCGCCGACCCGGAAGACGTCGGGCGAGCTGCGGATGACGACCATCGAGGCGACCTCGCCGGGTACGCGGGTGTCGCTCGGACAGGTGGTCGACAACTGGTTCCGCACCGACCGCGCGGTGATGCCGTACGACGCGGTGTACCCGACCGGGGACACCGTCAAGGAGATCGAGAAGCACAACACGACCCAGATGCGGCAGTCGCAGGACGCGGCGACCACCGCGGCGCTGGACCATCTGCGCAAGGACCCCGACGACGTGAAGGTCACCCTGCGCCTCGCCGACGTCGGCGGCCCCAGCGCGGGCCTGCTGTTCAGCCTGGGCATCGTCGACAAGCTGGCCGGTGACGGCAGCGGGGGCGACCTCACCGGCGGCCGGACCATCGCCGGCACCGGCACGATCGACGCGGACGGCAAGGTCGGCGCGGTCGGCGGGGTGGCCCTGAAGACGCAGGCCGCCCGGCGCGACGGTGCCACCGTCTTCCTGGTGCCGAAGGCCGAGTGCGCCGACGCCCACACCAATCTGCCCAGGGGCCTGCGCCTGATCCCGGTCACCACCCTCGACGGCGCGGTGGACTCCCTCATCGCGCTGGAGAAGGGCACGGGCAAGATCCCGAGCTGCTAGACCTCGCCGAACTCCCCGGCCGCCTGCTCCACCAGCGGGATGATCCGCAGCGGCACCGGGTTCTCCATCACGATCGCCGTGGAGGCCCGCACGATGCCCTCGAAGCCCACCACCCGGTCGATGACGCGTTGCAGATCCGCGTTGGAGCGGGCCACCAGCCGGCACAGCATGTCCCCGGTGCCGGTCGTGGTGAGCAGCTCCAGCACCTCCGGCACCCCGTCCAGGTACGCCCGTACGTCCGCCCCCTGCCCCTGCCGGATCTGGAGCGTGGCGAACGCGGTCACCGGGTAGCCGAGCGCCGCGGCGTCCACCTGCGGGCCGAACCCCCGGATCACCCCGCGCGAGCGCAGCCGGTCCAGCCGGGCCTGGGCGGTGCCGCGCGCCACCCCGAGCCGCCGGGACATCTCCAGCACCCCGATCCGCGGCTCCTCGGCCAGCAGCACGATGATCCGGCCGTCCAGATGATCGATCGCCACGACGTCCTCCCCGGATGGTCATCCTGTACAGAAAGCGCGCCGGTACCGCCGTAAGGCTGAACACAGTGACCAGCGAATACGCGAACTATTGCGCACCTTGCAGGGCGGGGCCACCCTTCGAGCATGACGCAGACCACTCAGCACACTCCCGAAACCGCCCGGCGGGCCGACCCCTTCCCGGTCAAGGGAATGGACGCGGTCGTCTTCGCCGTGGGCAACGCCAAGCAGGCCGCGCACTACTACTCCAGCGCCTTCGGCATGCGCCTGGTCGCCTACTCCGGCCCGGAGAACGGCAGCCGCGAGACGGCGAGCTACGTACTGGAGAACGGCGCCGCCCGGTTCGTGTTCACCTCGGTGATCCGCCCCACCACCCCCTGGGGCGAGTTCCTCGACCGGCACGTCTCCGAGCACGGCGACGGCGTGGTGGACCTCGCCATCGAGGTCCCGGACGCCCGCGCCGCGTTCGCCTACGCCGTCGAGCACGGCGCCCGCCCCCTCGCCGAGCCGCACGAGGTGAAGGACGAGCACGGCACCGTCGTCCTGGCCGCCATCGCCACCTACGGCGAGACCCGGCACACCCTGGTCGAGCGCTCCGGCTACGACGGCCCGTACCTCCCCGGCTTCGAAGCCGCCGCCCCGATCGTCGAGCCGCCCGCCCGCCGCACCTTCCAGGCCATCGACCACTGCGTGGGCAACGTCGAACTCGGCAGGATGGACGAGTGGGTGGCGTTCTACAACAACGTCCTCGGCTTCACGAACATGAAGGAGTTCGTGGGCGACGACATCGCCACCGAGTACAGCGCGCTGATGTCCAAGGTCGTCGCGGACGGCACGCTGAAGGTGAAGTTCCCGCTCAACGAGCCCGCCGTCGCCAAGAAGAAGTCCCAGATCGACGAGTACCTGGAGTTCTACGGCGGCCCCGGCGTCCAGCACATCGCGCTGGCCACCAACGACATCGTGCAGACGGTACGCACCATGCGCGCGGCCGGCGTGCAGTTCCTCGACACCCCGGACTCCTACTACGACACCCTCGGCGAGTGGGTCGGCGACACCCGGGTGCCGATCGAGACACTGCGCGAGATGAAGATCCTCGCCGACCGCGACGAGGACGGCTACCTGCTCCAGATCTTCACCAAGCCGGTCCAGGACCGGCCGACGGTGTTCTTCGAACTCATCGAGCGCCACGGCTCGATGGGCTTCGGCAAGGGCAACTTCAAGGCCCTCTTCGAGGCCATCGAGCGGGAGCAGGAGAAGCGGGGCAACCTGTAACCCGGCTCCACACAAGCTGAGTCGGGGGCGCGAGGAGCGGTCGCGCCCCCGACTCACAGCACGTCGGCGGGCAGTGGCCCCTCGGTCACCTCACCCATGTCCGCCAGCGCGGCTCGCGCCTCGGGCGCCCACAGCGGCGAGAACGCCGGGTTGACCAGCAGCGCGTCCTCCAACTGCCGCCGGGCGCTGCCGTACCGCTCCAGCGCGTACTCGATCATGCCCCGGTGGAAGGCGTGCGGCGCGCTGCGCACCCCGCCGCCCTTGGTGCGGTCGGTCGCGATGGTCGCGTACTTCAGCGCCTCCTCGTCCTCGCCCGCCCGGTGCAGCGCCCAGCCCAGCGCGTCGGCCACCTCGATGCCGGGCTGCCGCTTGTACTCCGCCCGCAGCCGGGTCACCGCCTCCTGCGGATCGCCGTGGTCCGCCTCCAGCCGGCCGAGCAGCAGCTCCTCGTCGACCCCGTCGGAGGCCGACTTCTCCGCCCGCTTCCGCACCAGCGCGTACTGCGCCTCGGCGTCCTGGGTGCGGTTCAGCGACTCGTACAACTCGGCCAGTTCCAGGGTGACTTCCGCGTCCGGCCGCTTCGCCAGAGCCTCGCGGTACGCGGTGAGCGCGTCGGCGGTGCGGCCCTGGGCGGCGAGGGTACGGGCCTTGCCAGCGCCCGCCGTGGCCTCGGCCGGGTCCAGGCGCAGTGCCTCGGTGAACTGGCGCAGGGCCTCTGGGAGTTCGCCGCGCTCCCAGGCCAACTGGCCCACCCCGGCACGGTAAGCAGCCTGCTCGGCGGGCGTACCGGCGGCCGCCGCCGCGTCCGTGAGCTGGGCCAGCGCGTCCTCCCGCCAGCCCCGGTCCCGGTACACGGCCGACGCCCGCGCCATCACGGCCGGGCGGTCCGCGGGTGCGGTGCGCAGCGCCATCAGCTTGTCCAGGGTGCTCCGGGCGGCGGTGTAGTCACCGAGCCCGTTGTACGCGTCGATCAGCGGGGGATACGCCGACCAGCGCTTCGGGGTCAGCTTCAGCGCCTGCTCCCCGTACCGCTTGGCCGCCGCGAAGTCCCGGCGGGCGTTGGCCAGCGCGGTCATCCCGGCCAGCGCCTCGGTGTTCCTCGCGGCGCGCGCCTTCAGCGAGGTGCCGAGTGCCCGCTCGGCGCGGGGGAGGTCGGCCGGGTCGGCGGTGCGGGCGGACCGGGCCACGTAGGCCGCGCCGAGCACCGCCCAGGCGCGGGCGTCGGCGGGGCGGGCCCGTACCCCGCTCTCCTGCCGGGTGATCAGCTCCGCCAGGTCGGGCAGCGCCGCGGGGACGCCGGTGGTGACCGCCGTCAGCGCCCGCGCCTGCGGTCCGGGCGCGGGTGCCGGGGGCCGGTGCCGGGCCCGCTGCGGCGCCTCCTGCGGCAGCAGCGTCAGCGCCACGCCCGCCGCGGCTCCGCCCGCCGCCACGGTGAGCAGCGTGCGGCGCAGCCAGCGCCGGGGGCGGCGGGGCGGGGGCTCGGCCACCAGGGACGTACCGGGCCGCGCGTCGCCGTACTGTCTCTTCGCCATGCCGTTCACTGTGCGTCAATATGACGAGCACATCCGGGTGGCCCAAGGGCGGCGCGTGCGGGGTTCACACCGATGGCCCCGAGTGACACGCTGTGATCATGAGCCGTATCGAAGCACCCCGCGACGGCGACACCGCGCCCGCCGAGACCCCCCTCATCGAAGCGCTGCTGGCGGGGCTGCCCGCCGGGGCCGTGCTCACCGATCCCGACGTCACCGCCTCCTACGCGCACGACATGGCGAGCTTCTGCCCGGCCGGGGCCCCCGCCGCCGTGGTCCTGCCACGCACCGTCGAACAGGTCCAGCACGTGCTGCGCACCGCCACCGCGCTGCGCGTGCCGGTCGTCCCGCAGGGCGCCCGCACCGGGCTGTCCGGCGCGGCCAACGCCACCGAGGGCTGCATCGTGCTGTCCCTCACCAAGATGGACCGCATCCTGGAGATCAGCCCCGTCGACCGGATCGCCGTCGTCGAACCGGGCGTCGTCAACGCCGTCCTCTCCCGCGCGGTGGAGGAGCACGGGCTGTACTACCCGCCGGACCCGTCGAGCTGGGAGACCTGCACCATCGGCGGCAACATCGGCACCGCGTCCGGCGGCCTGTGCTGCGTCAAGTACGGGGTGACCGCCGAGTACGTCCTGGGTCTTGAGGTCGTCCTCGCCGACGGCCGCCTGATGTCCACCGGCCGCCGCACCGCGAAGGGCGTCGCCGGGTACGACCTGACGCGGCTGTTCGTCGGCTCCGAGGGCTCGCTCGGCATCGTGGTCCGCGCCGTGCTCGGGCTGCGGCCCAAGCCGCCCCGGCAACTGGTGCTGGCCGCCGAGTTCGCCACCGCCGCCGACGCCTGCGACGCGGTGTGCTCGATCATGGCCGGCGGGCATGTGCCCTCGCTGCTGGAGATGATGGACCGCACCACCGTCAAGGCGGTCAACGACTTCGCCCGGATGGGCCTGCCGGAGACCACGGAGGCGCTGCTGCTGGCCGCCTTCGACACCCCCGAACCCGCCGCCGACCTCGCCGCCGTCGGCGCCCTGTGCGAGGCGGCCGGGGCCACCGGGGTGGTCGTCGCCGACGACGCCGCCGAGTCCGAACTCCTGCTCCAGGCACGGCGGATGTCGCTGGTCGCGCTGGAGGCGGTCAAGGGCACCACGATGATCGACGACGTGTGCGTGCCCCGCTCGAAGCTCGGCGCGATGCTGGAGGGCGTGGAGCGGATCGCCGCCAAGTACGACCTGACGATCGGCCTGTGCGCGCACGCCGGTGACGGCAACACCCACCCCACCGTCTGCTTCGACGCCCTGGACGAGGACGAGTCCCGGCGCGCCCGCGAGTCCTTCGACGAGATCATGGCCCTCGGCCTCGAACTCGGCGGCACCATCACCGGCGAGCACGGGGTGGGCGTGCTGAAGAAGGAGTGGCTGGCGCGCGAACTCGGGCCCGTGGGACTGGAGATGCAGCGGGCCGTGAAGGACGTCTTCGACCCGCTCGGCATCCTCAACCCCGGCAAGCTCTTCTGAGCTGAGCTTTTGTGCGCCGGGGCCCCTCACCGGGCCAGCAACTGGTCGAGCGCGTCGTCGATGCCGAGCTGGGCGGCCTCGGCGCCCGGCGGCACTGCCCGCAGCGTCCGCTCCAGCCAGGCGGACACCTGCGGGGTGGGCGCCTCCAGCAGGGCGTCGCCGTCCGGCGAGCTGAGCGCCATCAGCACCACGCTGCGGCCGTTCACCTTCGTCGGCCACACCCGCACGTCCCCGTGCCCGCACGGCCGGAACACGCCCTCCACCAGCAGCTCGCGGGCGAACGTCCAGTGCACGGGGAAGTCGGAGTTGATGTGGAAGGTGATGTGGACGGCGTAGGGGTCGTCCGACCGGTACGCGAGCCGGGCCGGTACCGGGATGCTCCGCTCGGGCGAGAGGATGAGCCGCAGCTCCAGTTCGCGCTCCACGACCGTGTGCTCCATGACCTGTCTCCTTCGATCTGACCGCGGGCCGCTCGGACGGGCCCGTGCCAGGAGAGAGGGGGCAGGGGCGCGGTCATTACGCGGGTTCCCGGAAATTTTTTTCCAACCGGCGTCGCGCGCCCTGAGCATCGCCCGGAAGGGGTCGGCTCCGGCCGGAGAGGGGTAAGGGGCGCCTCGGGTCTGATAGATGTGGAGGCTCCCTTCCACCCCCGAGCAGATACGGGACGACGGACATGAGCGCCCCTACGCCGGCCCACGGTGACGACAGGCCCCGTGAGGGCTACTACCCGGACCCGTCCATCCCCGGCTACGTCCGCTACTGGAACGGCACCGCCTGGGTGCCGGGCACCAGCCGCCCCGCCCCCGCGGACGGCGAACCGCTCACCGCGCCGTCAACCTCCGGCCCCGACACGCCCCCGGTGGAGGAGACGGGTCCGCACTTCTTCGAAGAGGGCGGCTCCGCCGACGCTCCGGGGGCCCAGGGCGAGGCGCCTTTGGACACGTTCCTGTTCCGACGGCCGACTCCGGGCCCGGCGGCGGGTCCGTCGGCGGGGGTCCAGCGGGACGACGGGACGATGACGTTCCGTCGGGTGCGGGCGGGGGACGCCGTGGAGGGCGCGGGGGCGCCGGGGCAGGGCGCTCAGGGTTCCACCGGGCCCGTGGCGGGCGCGGCTCAGGGACCCGTAGGGGGACCGGCGGGATTCGGTACCGCCGCCGACGCGGCCGCCCGACCGGCGGCGGGGGCCGCCGTCGCACCCCAGGTGCCGGGGCAGGGGACGCCCGCCCCGCAGGCGGACCCCCGCAGACAGTCCGGGTTCCCGCAGCCGTCCGCCCCCGCCCCGGCGAACCCCGTACTCCCGCCCCGGACCGGCGGCCCCCTCGCCCCCGGACCCGGCGGCGGACAGGCGTCCTGGGCGCAGCAGGTGCACCGGTTGGCCGGGGCGGGCGAGGAGCAGCAGCCCGTGGCGCCGTGGAAGCCGCCGGTGGAGGACCTGTTCCTCGCGGCGGCCCGGCGCCAGGCGGAGGCCCGCCCGGCCGGACTCGGCAAGCGCTTCGCCGCCCGCCTGATCGACAACCTCTTCATCGGCGCCGTCACGGCAGCCGCAGCCGTACCCCTGGGCGTACGGGCCGTGGACCACACCCAGAGCAAGATCGAGGCGGCCCGCCTCTCCGGCCGTACCGTCACCGTCTGGCTGCTCGACGGCACCACCGGCGTCTCGCTCGCCATCGTCCTCGGCGTCCTGCTGGTCTTCGGGGTGGTGTACGAGGTGCTGCCGACCGCCCGCTGGGGCCGCACCCTGGGCAAGCGGCTGTGCGGCATCCAGGTGCGGGACATCGAGGGGCACGAGCCCCCGTCCTTCGGGGCGGCGCTGCGCCGCTGGCTGGTCTACAGCGTGCCCGGCGTCCTCGTCATCGGCGTGATCGGTGTGCTGTGGGGGCTGTTCGACCGGCCGTGGCGCCAGTGCTGGCACGACAAGGCGGCACACACCTTCGTGGCCGAATAACGTCCCCCGGACGGTCGCCCGCCGGGTGCGGCGGCCCCGCGTTCGCGGTCGACTCGGTGCCATGAGCAGTGAACCGCCCCCCGGCTCCGGACCGCAGCCCCCCGACGACGACCCGCTGCGGAAGCGGCCCCCGTCGGACCCGGGGCCGGGCTCGCCGTACGACCGTCCGTACGGCGCCCAGCAGCCCCCGCCGCCCGGCGGCGAACCCCCGCCCCAGGGCGGCGGCCCCTACGGGACGGGCGGCCCTTACGGGGGCGGTCCTCAGGGCCCCGGCGGCCCCTACGGGGGAGGTGGCCCCTACGGGGGCGGCGGTCCCTACGGCGACAGCCCCTACGGGGGCGGCCCCGGTGGTCCCGGCCGCCCCGGCGACCCCCTCGCCGGCATGCCCCCGCTCGCGGACAGCGGCAAGCGCACCGTCGCCCGCATCATCGACATGATCATCGTCGGTATCGCCGTCTGGCTGCTGACCTGGGCCTTCGGTGTGCACCAGTACGACGTGAACGGCGACCGGATGGAGGTCGGCAAGTCGCTCGGCCAGTCGATCATCGCCGCCGTGCTGTACGTCGCCTACGACACCATCCTGATCGCCCGCACCGGGCAGACGCTCGGCATGCGCTGGTTCAAGATGCGGGTGGCCAACCTGCGCGACGGCGCCACCCCCTCCGCGCAGTCCTCGCTGATCCGGGCGCTGGTGCTGTGGCTGCCGTTCGCCTTCTGCTGCGCCTGCGTCTGGACCGCGATCTGCGGCGGCTGGAGCTACTTCGACCGCCCGTACAAGCAGGGCCTGCACGACAAGGCGGCGAAGACGGTGGTGGTCGCCACCACCTGACCGGGCCGGGGCGCGGCGCACCGGAGCGGCGGGCGGGAGAGGAGTCCCCGGCCCGCCGCTCCGGCGTGTGGTCGTGCGGGGCGGCCGCTCTCAGGACGCCGCGCGGCCGCGTACCGACTCCGCCGAGGCGCCGACCGGGCGGCGGCGCTCGGAGAGCCGGGCGGGCTCGGCGGGCGTCGGGCCGGTGGCAGCGGCCGACCGGGTGGGGCGCGGCCGGGGCAGCGGCACCGTCATGGCGACCAGCAGCCCGAGCGCGAGCGCGGCCAGCGCGATGACGGCGACACCGATGCCCGAACTGGTTCGGGACAGGGCCAGCATGGCGACGGTGGAGAGGATCACGGTGCAGGAACCGTAGGCGAGCTGTGCGACGGTCGGACGAGGCATGGCAATCGTGTCCTCGGAAGACGGGGGCAGGGGCGAGCTGGGGCGCCGATTCGACTCTATTCGCGTGCATGCCCGAGTCCTGTGCCAGGTAAGCCCCGCCTCACCCCGGCCGGCGGTGCACAGGGGGCGCACGGAGTCATGGTCCACCTCAACTGGGGTGATGCACGCGCCCGTTCCGCCATAGCACGTGTTCGTAAAGCGGACGCCAACTCCGCATAGTGCACTTGTCCTGTTCAAGTCAAGGTCTGTCTTTTCCAGAGAACCTCTAGTCAAATTGCGGCACTTGAATACACGCGTTGATCGTGCGCGCACGGAATCTTCCAAGGTCCGGAACCCTCCTGCCGTGCGCGCGGCGCGGGGGAGGATCTCAAGTGACCAGCAGACCCTGGACGTTCAGAGCCGCGGCGATAGGCGTGGCCCTCGCGGCGTCGTCCGCCGCCTTCGCCACGTTCGCCGTGGCCGAGGCCGACACGATGGCCCGCCCGGCGGCCGAGAACCGGCACGACCCGGCCCCAGCCGGACAGCGGGAGCACGACCTCGACGGCCCGCTGAGCAAGACCCAGGAGGCTCAGCGCCAGGAGGCCCTGAACCAGCTCATCGCCGGCAAGGCCACGGCGAAGGAGCGCAACGGCTCGAAGGTCGTCCAGCTCAAGAGCAAGCAGGGCGACAGCAAGTACGTCGAGCTGAGCCGGGAGAAGACCGACAAGATCTTCACCATCCTGGTGGAGTTCGGGGACCAGACTGACCCCAAGTTCGGCGGCACCCCCGGCCCGCTGCACAACAAGATCGCCGCACCGGACCGCAAGAAGGACAACTCCACGGCCTGGCAGGCGGATTACAACCAGAAGCACTACCAGGACCTCTACTTCGGCACCGGCGCCCAGACCGAGTCGCTGAAGAAGTACTACGAGAAGCAGTCCTCGGGCCGCTACTCGGTCGAGGGCGAGGTCTCGGACTGGGTCAAGGTCCCTTACAACGAGGCCCGTTACGGCAACAACGCCTGTGGCCAGACCAACTGCACCAGCGTGTGGAACGTGGTCAGCGACGGTCTGAACTCCTGGGTCGCCGGGCAGAAGGCGGCCGGCAAGTCCGACGCCGCCATCAAGGCCGACCTGGCCCAGTACGACCAGTGGGACCGCTACGACTACGACGGCGACGGCGACTTCAACGAGCCGGACGGTTACGTCGACCACTTCCAGATCGTGCACGCCGGTGAGGACGAGTCCGCGGGCGGCGGCGCCGAGGGCGAGAACGCCATCTGGGCGCACCGCTGGTACGCGTTCGGCACCGACGCGGGCGCGACCGGCCCGGCGGGCAACAAGCTCGGCGGCGCCCCGGTCGGCGACACCGGCGTCTGGGTCGGCGACTACACCATCCAGCCGGAGAACGGCGGACTCGGGGTCTTCGCCCACGAGTACGGCCACGACCTCGGTCTGCCGGACGAGTACGACACCGACGGCGGCGACAACTCCACCGGTTTCTGGACCCTGATGTCCTCCGGTTCCTGGCTCGGCACCGGCAAGGACTCCATCGGTGACCTGCCCGGCGACATGAACGCGTGGGACAAGCTCCAGCTCGGCTGGCTGACCTACGACACCGCCAAGGCGGGCGTCTCCTCCTGGCACAAGCTCGGTGTCGCGGAGTACAACACCAAGTACCGCCAGGCCCTGTTGGTCTCGCTGCCCGACAAGGCGGTCAAGACCGACATCGTCACCCCGGCCCAGGGCGCGACCCAGTGGTGGAGCGGCAGCGGTGACAACCTCAAGAACACGCTGACCCGTTCGGTCGACCTGACCGGCAAGTCCAAGGCCACGCTGGGCCTGGACGGCTGGTACGACATCGAGGCCGGTTACGACTACCTCTACACCGAGGTCTCCACGGACGGCGCCAACTGGACCGCCCTGGACGGCACGGTGGACGGCCAGCCGATCCGACGCGACGGCTCCGACAAGCCCGCGCTGACCGGCACGGTCGACGGCTACAAGAAGCTGTCGTACTCGCTGGACGCGTACGCGGGCAAGAAGATCCAGCTCCGCTTCCGCTACCAGACCGACAGCGGCGTGGCGTTGAAGGGCTTCGCGGCCGACGAGATCACGGTCACCGCGGACGGGGCCCCGCTGTTCCTGGACAACGCCGAGGCCGCGGACGCCGCTTGGGCCGCGACCGGGTTCTCCCGCGTCGGCGCGTCCTTCACCAAGGACTACAAGCAGTACTACCTCGCGGAGAACCGTCAGTACGTGTCGTACGACAAGACGCTGAAGGTCGGCCCGTACAACTTCGGTTTCACCGGCACCGACCGGCCCGACTGGGTGGAGCACTACCCGTACCAGGACGGCCTGTTGATCTGGAAGTGGGACACCTCCCAGGCGGACAACAACACCAACGCCGACGCGCACCCGGGCACCGGTCTGATCCTGCCGGTCGACGCCCACCCGAAGGCGCTGAAGTGGTCCGACGGGACGCTGCTGCGGAACCGGATGCAGGCGTACGACTCGCCGTTCTCGCTCGACCCGACGGACGGGATCACGCTGCACAACGCGGGCGCGGCGACGAAGATCAAGGCGCAGAATGGGGTGTCGGTCTTCAACGACCGCACCCACACGTACTGGGACCCGTCGAACCCCACCGGTGGTGTGAAGGTCACTGACACCAACACCAAGATCAAGATCAAGAAGCAGGCGGACGACGGCTCCACGATCGAGCTGGAAGTCGGGCCCGCGACGAAGTAAATAGCATCTTCGCAGGTCAGAGACGTATCGGCGGTGACCCCCTAGCGGGTCGCCGCCGATCGTGTTTAGGTGCGTCCTGTGGACCGCTTATTGACACCTGACTGGACGGGGATGTGACCGCATGGCCGCAGGAGGCTTCTGCAAGCTGCCGGGAGGCACGGTCGTGGTGGCGGTGAACCTGCCCCACGGCACCGCCGGCGTACGGGTCCTCGTCCACGCGGGGAATCGCGCGAAAGCCTTGACCCGCCTGCGAAACCTCGGCCGGTGGTCCGTCTTCCTCCGCGGCAACACCGCCCCGCCCACCCCCGACGAGGTGACAGCGGTCCTCCACCACCCCGACGGCCTCATATGGCGCACGGCCCCGGTGGAGGGCACGGGCCTGTGGCGCCCGATCCGAGCCCTGCGATCCTCTGCGGTTCAGCGATAGCGTGCCGGCATGGCATTGCGACCGGCGTTGGTGGAGGCGCTCGTACTGGTGGCGTCCTCCGCGGAGGAGCAGGCGGAGTGGGTACGGCGGCTTCGGGTGGGACCCGATGAGATCGCGCTCGTGTTCGACGACGCCTGGCGGGCTCCGCAGGGGGAGCTGACCGGTGAGGACCTGGCCGGCCTGCGGGCCATCGACGCGATCCTCGACGAGATGACCGCCGACCGCACGGTGGACCACTGGAGCGAGGCGGCTCTCGCCGAGGACGAGGGGTGGGCCCGTACCCGTGTGCTCGCGCGGGAGATCCTTGGGCGTCAGCGTTCGACCGCGGGTGCGTAGTGGCCGTTCGCGCAGTTCCCCGCGCCCCTTGGGCGAGACATCTGTGCCCGAGCCTTTCAGGCGGACGCCGGTTCACGCACGTGACTCCGCCCAGGCTCGCCACCCCAGGGGCGCGGGGAACTGCGCGACCAGCTACAGCCGGGCCCGCGGGCGCGTACTACGCGTTCACCACCGGCTTGCCGGTCAGTTGGACTCCGGCCTCGCGGAGGGACTCCAGGGCGCGGGCCGTGGTCTCCTGGGCGACGCCTGCTGTCAGGTCCAGGAGGACGTGTGTGCGGAAGCCCTCGGAGGCCGCGTCCAGGGCGGTGGCCCGTACGCAGTGGTCGGTGGCTATGCCGACCACGTCGACCTCCTCGACGTCTCGGGCGCGGAGCCAGTCCGCGAGGGACTGCCCGTTCTCGTCCGTGCCCTCGAAGCCGCTGTACGCGGCGGAGTACGCGCCCTTGTCGAAGACCGCGTCGACCGCGCCGGAGGCGACCGCCGGGGCGAAGTTGGGGTGGAAGCCCACGCCCTCCGTGCCCGCGACGCAGTGCGCGGGCCAGGAGTGGACGTAGTCCGGGTTGTCCGCGAAGTGACCGCCCGGCGCGATGTGATGGTCGCGGGTGGCCACCACGTGCCGGTACCCGGACCCGGCCGCCTGACCGATCAGCTCGGTGATCGCGGCGGCCACGTCCGCCCCGCCGGCCACCGCGAGACTGCCCCCTTCGCAGAAGTCGTTCTGCACGTCTACGACGATCAAGGCGCGGCGCATGGTGGTGTCCTTCGAGTGGGGTCCAAGGAATCGAGCCTAGAGACTTCCGGCCTCCCGCACTAGCTACCCGAGGGCAGGTGCAGGTACTCCGTCGGGATGACGGGCTCGCCGCGGGAGAGCTGGGTGGCGGAGAGCGGGAGGTTCCCGCGCGCCGCGATGTGCCGCTCGCGCGCCGCGTCCAGCGGCTCGCGGGCGACGACCTCGCCGCCCTTGACCAGCTCGACCAGCAACTGCCGGTCGGCCAGCTCGTCCGGCACCGGTCCGGTGCCCACGACCTCGGCCTCCGCGACCCCGTACTCGTCCAGCCGCCGGGCCGCCCACTTGCGCCCGCCGATGGAGGTCTTCCCGCCGCTGGACTTCTTCGCCACCGGCACCAGCTCGGCGGAGGGATCGGCGGACTCGGCGCGGGCGACCAGCTTGTACACCATGGAGCAGGTCGGATGCCCGGACCCGGTGACCAACTGCGTGCCCACCCCGTACGCGTCCACCGGCGCCGCGGCCAGCGAGGCGATGGCGTACTCGTCGAGGTCGGAGGTGACCACGATCCGGGTGTCCGTCGCGCCGAGGTCGTCGAGCTGCTGCCGCACCCGGTGCGCGACCAGCAGCAGGTCGCCGGAGTCGATGCGCACCGCGCCCAGCTCGGGCCCGGCCACCTCCACCGCCGTACGGACGGCCTCCGCGACGTCGTAGGTGTCCACCAGCAGCGTGGTGTCCGCGCCCAGGGCGTCGACCTGGGCGCGGAAGGCGTCCCGCTCGTGGTCGTGCAGCAGGGTGAAGGCGTGCGCGGAGGTGCCCACGGTCGGGATGCCGTAGCGGAAGCCCGCCGCGAGGTCGGAGGTGGTGGCGAAACCGCCCACGTAGGCGGCGCGGGCGGCGGCGACCGCGGCCAGCTCGTGGGTGCGGCGGGCGCCCATCTCGATCAACGGCCGGCCGCCCGCGGCGGAGGCCATCCGGGAGGCGGCGGCCGCGATGGCCGAGTCGTGGTTGAGGATGGAGAGGATCACCGTCTCCAGCAGCACGCACTCCGCGAAGCTGCCCTCGACCCGCAGCAGCGGCGAGCCGGGGAAGTACACCTCGCCCTCCGGGTAGCCCCAGATGTCGCCCTGGAAGCGGTAGTCCGCCAGCCACTTCAGGGTCGGCTCGTCGACGATCCCCCGCTCGCCCAGGAAGGCGAGCATCGCCGCGTCGAAACGGAAGTTCGTCACCGCGTCCAGCACCCGGCCGGTGCCCGCGACCACGCCGTAGCGGCGGCCGTGCGGCAGGCGCCGGGTGAAGACCTCGAACACGCTGCGCCGCTCGGCCGTCCCGGCCTTCAGGGCGGCTTGCAGCATGGTCAGCTCGTACTGGTCCGTGAAGAGCGCCGTCGACGGGACTTCCACCGGCAGCCCAAGGTCCGCTGTGTTCATGACGACGAAGCGTACTCCCATTTCGTCAGTGTGACGATTTCTGGGGTGCGTGGCAGCATGGCTGTGTGACGTCACCCGCGCCCGTAGAGATCGAACGCACCGAATCGGCGGAGGAGACCTTCGCCGTACCCGAGCCGGACGTCCCCTGGATCACGATCGTCCACAATGATCCGGTCAACCTCATGAGTTACGTGACCTACGTCTTCCAGACGTACTTCGGCTACTCGAAGGACAAGGCCACCGAACTCATGCTCGACGTCCACCACAAGGGCCGGGCGGTCGTCTCCAGCGGGAGCCGCGAGGAGATGGAGCGCGACGTGCAGGCGATGCACGGCTACGGACTGTGGGCCACCCTCCAGCAGGACCGGAAGTAAACCGACACAGATGCCCGGACACTTCGAACCGCTCCCCGGCGGCGGCGCGACCGTCGCGCTCGACGACGTCGAGATCTCCATCATCCGCTCGCTGGCCGTCCAGCTCCTGGAGCTGATCGGACCCGGCCCCGCCCAGGACGCCGGCGGCGACCCGCTCGCCGAGCTGTTCGCGGAGGGCCCCACCGAGCCGCCCGCCGACCCGGTGCTGCGCCGGCTCTTCCCGGACGCCTACACCGACCCGGAGCAGGAGCCGGCCGACCCGGCCGACGCCGAGGAGCGGCGCGCGCACTCCGCCGAGTTCCGCCGCTACACCGAGAACGACCTCCGGGCCGGGAAGCGGGAGAACGCGCTCGCGGTCATCCGCACCCTGGACCAGGTCGCGTCGTCGGCCGAGGGCGGCGAGGCGGTGCTCAAGCTGTCGCCGGAGCGGTCCCGGCAGTGGCTCTCCGCGCTGAACGATCTGCGCCTGGCCATCGGGTCCCGGCTGGAGATCTCCGACGAGGAGGACACGGACCCGCTGTACCGCCTTCCGGACCACGACCCGCGCAAGCCCATGGTGCTGGCCTATCTCTGGCTCGGCGGTCTTCAGGAGACCCTCGTCTCGACACTGATGCCGTAATACGTCGCTTTCGCGTTCGCTCAGAGGACGCTCAACTCCGGATAACGATCGCATTACCGTTGCGGCCGCTTTTGGCGCATTTGGGCGTACTTTGTCCGGTTCTTCCTGTGTGGTGCGCCACAGCACGCCCTCGGACCCCTCTTTGCTCAATATTGCGGCCGTGATAAATCTTCACGACCGCCCGGCGAACACCACCCATGTTCGGCCGGGTGCGCCACCGAGCCGGCGACCGCCGGCCAGGCACGAGCGGGTCGCTGACCTGCTCACTCCATCAGTTCCGGGGGGATCGAGACCCGATCCGAGGCCGAGTGAAGGCCACGGGTCGGCATGGAGAAAGGCGCACCACCATGGCCTCTGAGAAGGTCACCGAAGCCCCTGAAGAGGGTTACGAGCGAGGGCTCGGCAGCCGGCAGGTCCAGATGATCGCCATCGGTGGCGCCGTCGGAGTCGGCCTGTTCCTGGGAGCCGGGGCGAACATCGCCAAGGCCGGTCCCAGCCTCATCCTCATGTACGCCCTCGCGGGCGTGATCATCTTCTTCATCATGCGAGCCCTGGGCGAGCTGCTGCTCTACCGCCCGGTGTCGGGTTCGTTCGCCGAGTACTCGCGCGAGTTCCTCGGCGACTTCTTCGGTTACTTCACCGGCTGGACGTACTGGCTGATGTGGGTCGTGACCGGCATGGCCGAGCTGACGGCCGCCGCCATCTACGTCAACTACTGGTTCCCGGCCGTCCCGAGGTGGGTCACGGCGCTGGTCTTCCTGGTGGTCCTGTTCGGCGTCAACCTGATCTCCGTCAAGCTCTTCGGCGAGCTGGAGTTCTGGTTCTCGATGGTCAAGGTCACCGCCCTGATCGGCATGATCGTCATCGGCCTCGGCGTGCTGACCTTCGGCTTCAGCGCCGCCGGTGACACCGCCTCGGTGGCGAACCTGTACCAGTTCGACGGCTTCTTCCCCAAGGGCATCGGCTCCTCGCTGATGACCCTCCAGGGCGTCATGTTCGCCTACCTCGCGGTCGAGCTGGTCGGCGTCACCGCCGGCGAGTCCGAGGACCCGGAGAAGACGCTGCCCAAGGCGATCAACACCCTGCCCTGGCGTATCGCGCTGTTCTACGTCGGTGCCCTCACCGTCATCCTCTGCGTGGTCAAGTGGACCGAGTTCGCGCCGGGTGTCAGCCCGTTCGTGAAGGCGTTCGCGGTGATCGGCATCCCGGCCGGCGCGGGCATCGTGAACTTCGTCGTCCTCACCGCCGCCCTGTCCTCCTGCAACTCCGGCATGTACTCCACGGGCCGCATGCTGCGCACCCTGGCGGACAACGGCGAGGCCCCGCGGATCTTCGCCCGGCTGTCCTCCACCAAGACCCCGGCGCTCGGCATCACCGTCTCGGTGCTGTTCATGGGCATCGGCGTGGTGCTGAACTACATCGTCCCGGAGAAGGCGTTCGGCTACGTCACCTCCGTCGCCACCGCCGCGGGCATCTGGACCTGGCTGATGATCCTGATCAGCCACGTGCTCTACCGCCGCGCGGTCGTCGCGGGCAAGCTCCCCGCCTCGTCCTTCCCGGCGCCCGGCGGCTCGGTCTGCTCGTACGTCGCCATCGCCTTCCTGCTCTTCGTCACCGGCCTGATCGCGTACGATGCCGACTCCCGCGTCTGCCTGTACGTGATGGCCGTCTGGGCCGTCGCGCTCGGCATCGGCTGGAAGGTCATGAAGTCCCGCACGCCGCAGAGCGGCGAGCGTGACGAGCCGGCGCTGGAGAAGGTGGGCTAGACCCACCGCCAGACCCACCGAGGGACCATCCAGGACGTCTGGCCGCCGGGAGTACTCGTGGCACCCCCGGCGGCCGCCGCTCAAGGCGTCCGCCATGCGGGCCGTCCCGTACCGCACTGCGGTACGGGACGGCCCGTCCCCCTATCCTGGCCCGCATGCTGACCATCACCCAGGACCTGTACGACCGGATCGTCGCCCACGCCCGCGAGGACCACCCCGACGAGGCGTGCGGTGTGGTGGCCGGGCCGGAGGGCGCCGGGCGCCCCGAGCGGTTCATCCCGATGCTGAACGCCGCGCGTTCGCCCACGTTCTACGAGTTCGACTCCCAGGACCTGCTGAAGCTCTACCGGGAGATGGACGACCGGGACGAGGAGCCGGTGATCATCTACCACTCCCACACCGCCACCGAGGCGTACCCCTCGCGCACGGACATCGGCTACGCCAACGAGCCCGGCGCGCACTACGTCCTGGTCTCCACGGCGGACGCCGACGGCCTCGGCGACTTCCAGTTCCGTTCGTTCCGCATCCTGGACGGAGAGGTCACCGAGGAGGAGGTCAAGGTCGTCGAGGCGTACTGATCCCACTCCCCGGTCGGAAACCGTCCGCCATCCGGGACGGGATTCCGGTCGGTGGACCGGGAATCGATACGATGAGCCCATGGTTCTGACTGTGGTGCGCGCCTTCTGCTGACGTACCGAGCCGCAGCCCCGACGAACACCTTCGAACAGGAGCCCGCAACCATGGCCATCGAGGTCCGCATCCCGACCATCCTCCGCCAGTACACCGACGGCCGGAAGGCGGTCGAAGGCAGCGGGGAGACCCTCGCCGACCTGTTCGCCGACCTCGAGACCCGGCACGCGGGCATCCAGGGCCGCGTGGTGGACGGCGGGCAGTTGCGCCGCTTCGTCAACGTGTACCTGAACGACGAGGACGTCCGCTTCGTCGACGGGATCGACACCAAGCTGTCCGACGGCGACACCGTGACCATCCTGCCGGCCGTGGCCGGCGGCATGGTCTGACCGGCCGCCGCGCTCCGATGCGTTACGACTCCCCGCTGGCCGCGGTGGGCAACACCCCTCTGGTGCGCCTGCCGCGGCTCTCGCCGTCCCCCGACGTCCGGATCTGGGCCAAGCTGGAGGACCGCAATCCGACCGGCTCCATCAAGGACCGGCCCGCGCTGCACATGATCGAGCAGGCGGAGAAGGACGGCCGGCTCACCCCCGGCTGCACCATCCTGGAGCCCACCTCGGGCAACACCGGTATCTCGCTCGCCATGGCCGCCAAGCTCAAGGGCTACCGCATGGTGTGCGTGATGCCGGAGAACACCTCCCGCGAGCGCCGGGACCTGCTCGGCATGTGGGGCGCGGAGATCATCCCGTCCCCGGCGGCCGGCGGCTCCAACACTGCCGTCCGGGTCGCCAAGGAACTGGCCGCCGAGCACCCCGACTGGGTGATGCTCTACCAGTACGGGAACCCCGACAACGCGGGCGCCCACTACGCCGGGACCGGCCCCGAGATCCTGGCCGACCTGCCCTCCGTCACCCACTTCGTCGCCGGTCTCGGCACCACCGGCACCCTGATGGGCGTCGGCCGCTACCTGCGCGAGCAGAAGCCGGACGTGAAGATCGTCGCCGCCGAGCCGCGCTACGACGACCTGGTGTACGGCCTGCGCAACCTCGACGAGGGCTTCGTGCCCGAGCTGTACGACGCCTCGGTGCTCACCACCCGGTTCTCCGTCGGCTCGGCGGACGCGGTGGCCCGTACCCGTGAACTCCTCCAGCAGGAGGGCATCTTCGCGGGCGTGTCCACCGGCGCGGTGCTGCACGCGGCGCTCGGGGTGGGCCGCAAGGCGGTCAAGGCGGGCGAGAGCGCCGACATCGTCTTCGTCGTCGCCGACGGCGGCTGGAAGTACCTCTCCACCGGGGTCTACACCGCGGCGACCACCGAGGAGGCGGTCGAGGCGCTGCACGGCCAGCTCTGGGCCTGATCCTCCTCCGGCCGTTCCCCGCAAGGCTTCTTCCGGTCAAACCCGGGAAGCCCACAAGATCGCGTCAGCCCCCTCCTATGAGGGGGCCAACCGCTTTCTATGGCGGGGCAAAGAATTCCGTGCGGTACTGCCGGGCCTCGGCATCCCGGAGCTACGTTCCTCCCGCGATCTGTCATGTCACGTTCACTGGCATGCCGGACGGCTGAGAATGTCATGCTCATGACGCGTGTGCCCTGCCACCGCTACACGCGTCACGTGCCTGCCGATCCAGCGCGAGAAACCCCCACTCCCCATGGAGGCAGTTCCCCATGCGTGACTCACGCACCGGCGGGCGGAGACGGAGTCTGCCCAGACTCCTCGCCGTCGCCCTCCCCGCCCTCGCCCTCTCCGTGGCCGGATTCACCGCGGCCCCCACGGCCTCGGCCCGACCCACCACCCCGGACACGTCCCCCGCCACCTCGCGCATCACCCAGAACCACAAGGCGCTGACCGACCCCGGCCGGCAGACCTTCCACCCCACCGGCAAGGCCGGCCAGAAGGTCCCCACCACCCATCTGTGCGCCACCGCGCAACCCGGCCACGCCTCCTGCTTCGCCCAGCGCCGCACGGACATCAAGCAGCGGCTCGCCTCCGCGGTCGCCGCCGCCACCCCCTCCGGCCTCTCCCCGGCCAACCTGCACAGCGCCTACAACCTGCCCTCCACCGGCGGTTCCGGCATGACGGTCGCCGTGGTCGACGCCTACAACGACCCCAACGCCGAGGCCGACCTGGGCACGTACCGCTCCACCTACGGCCTGTCCTCCTGCACCAAGGCCAACGGCTGCTTCAAGCAGGTCAGCCAGACCGGCTCCACCACCTCGCTGCCCGCCAACGACACGGGCTGGGCGGGTGAGGAGGCGCTGGACATCGACATGGTCAGCGCGGTCTGCCCCAACTGCAAGATCATCCTGGTCGAGGCCAACTCCGCCAACGACACCGACCTCGGCATCGCCGAGAACGAGGCCGTCTCGCTGGGCGCCAAGTTCGTCTCCAACAGTTGGGGCGGCTCCGAGGCGTCCAACCAGACCACCGAGGACACCCAGTACTTCAAGCACCCGGGCGTCGCCATCACCGTCTCCGCCGGTGACTCCGCCTACGGCGCCGAGTACCCGGCGACCTCGCAGTACGTGACCGCCGTCGGCGGCACCGCGCTCACCACCGCGTCCAACTCCCGCGGCTGGAGCGAGTCCGTCTGGCACACCAGCGCCACCGAGGGCACCGGTTCCGGCTGCTCCGCCTACGACCCGAAGCCCACCTGGCAGACCGACACCGGCTGCGCCAAGCGCATGGAGTCCGACGTCTCCGCCGTCGCCGACCCGGCCACCGGCGTCGCCGTCTACGACACCTTCGGCGGCTCCGGCTGGGCGGTCTACGGCGGCACCAGCGCCTCCGCCCCGATCATCGCCGGCGTCTACGCCCTCGCGGGCACCCCGGGCGCCACGGACTACCCGGCGCAGTACCCCTACAGCCACACGGCGAACCTCAACGACGTGACCAGCGGCAGCAACGGCTCCTGCGCCACCTCGTACTTCTGCACCGCGCGCGCCGGTTACGACGGCCCGACCGGCTGGGGCACCCCCAACGGCACGGCCGCCTTCACCTCCGGCGGTGGCGGGGGCGGCGGCACCTGCACCCCGGCGCAGTTGCTCGGCAACCCCGGCTTCGAGTCCGGCGGCACCACCTGGACCGCCAGCAGCGGGGTCATCAACTCCGACACCGGCGAGGCCGCGCACTCCGGTTCGTACAAGGCGTGGCTCGACGGCTACGGCTCGGCCCACACCGACACGCTCTCCCAGTCGGTGACGATCCCGGCCGGCTGCCGGGCCAGCTTCACCTTCTACCTGCACATCGACACCGCCGAGACGGGCAGCACCGCGTACGACAAGCTGACCGTGACCGCCGGTTCGACCACCCTGGCGACGTACTCGAACGTCAACGCCGCCTCCGGGTACGCGCAGAAGACCTTCGACCTGTCGTCCTTCGCGGGCCAGACGGTCACCGTGAAGTTCAGCGGTGTGGAGGACTCCTCCCAGCAGACCAGCTTCGTCGTGGACGACACCGCCGTCACCACGAGCTGAACCGCACCAGCACCTCCGGTCCCGCGCGCGGAAGCCGTCCGCGCGCGGGACGCGCGCGTCTCCAGGGAGCCGATCGCGCCGGTGTCACGTCACATCACCCGCGGTGCCGAACGGCACCGGCCACGACGGAGAGGCGGACCCCATGCGCCGTACGACGTCCCGCGCCCTCGCGGCGACGGCCCTGCTCCTGCTGCTCGCGGGCTGCGGGGGCGAGTCCACGCCCTCGGCCTCGGCCGAGCCGTCCGCCGTCCCCTCGCGCTCGGGCGGCTGCGCGGACCAGGTGCGGCTGACCTCCGCCGCCGCCGGGAAGACCGTCTGTCTCAAGCGGGGCGGCGAGCTGCGGCTCACCCTCGACGGCACCGAGTCGCGCCCCTGGGAGCCGGTCCGGGCGAGCGGCGACGCGCTGACCCCGATCAACGCCGGGATCGTCCTCCCGCCCGGCGACGCCAACGCCGCCTACCGCACCTCCGCCACCGGCACGGTCCACCTGACCTCCACCCGTCCGCTGTGCGCCCGGCCCACCACACCGGGCGGGGTCTCCTGCAAGGGCATCCAGGAGTTCCGCGTCACCGTGCGGATCGGTTAGGGGGCGTCTTGCCGCTCACGCCGGGCTCGCGACGCCTGGCACCGCACCTCGCCGCGTTGTCGTCGGTCGCCGATGCTCCGCATCGACTCCCTCCTCCGCCTTGCGATGCACGGCACCAGACGCCGCTCCCTGATCCGGCCTGAGCGGCAAGACACCCCCTAGCGCGTCAGGCGGCGCACCTCGTCCCACAGGGCCGGGTCGACGGTGCCCACCCGGCGCCGGAAGTCGCTCACGCGCACCTCGCGCAGCTCGTCGGTGCGCAGGAAGCTGGGGCGGCCCCGGCTGTCGCCCACCGAGCCGGGCGGCAGCGGGATGACCCCGGCGCGCTGGTCGTGGTCCTTGCTGGTGATCTTCGCGACCGTGACCCGGTCGCCGCGTACGGACAGCACCAGACACGGCCGGTCCTTGGACTCCGGCCGGTCCTCGTAGGGCACGTCGGCCCACCAGATGTCGCCCGGTCGCGGACGGTCCGTCAGAGTCCGTGTCCGCTCCCGCGGTCGGGACCGCGGGGCGGGCCGGCCGGGTGGCCGCCGCCGCCCGCGCGGACGGTGACCGCGTCCCCAGCCGTCCACCAGCGTGGCGACCAGGGCCAGCAGGAGCACCGCCACCAGCGCGAGCCACCAGGTCGTGTCCATGCGGAGGACGTTACCGGCGCGCGCCGCCCGCCGCGCGCCCTTGGTCATCCCCATGCGCCCCCGGTCCAGCCGAACCGGTGACAGCACAGGTGAGTTCGCCCACAACGGCCCCTGGCGAAGGAGCGACCCGTGCTTTGGCGCCTTACGCTCGACAAACCGCACAACCATGCCCTGCTGCTTCCCGACCCGCTTCTGCCCACGGAGGTTTCCGCTCCATGAAGCTCACCGTCGTCGGCTGCTCGGGGTCGTTCCCGTCCGCGGAATCGGCCTGTTCGAGCTACCTCGTCGAGGCCGACGGCTTCCGGCTGCTTCTCGACATGGGCAACGGCGCCCTGGGCGAGTTGCAGCGCCACATCGGTCTGTACGACCTCGACGCGATCTTCCTCAGCCATCTGCACGCCGATCACTGCATCGACATGTGCGCGTACTTCGTGGCGCGCTACTACCGGCACGACGGCGGCCGCTGCGAGCCGATCCCGGTCTACGGTCCCGAGGGCACCGAGCACCGGCTGACCACGGCGTACGCCGACACGCCGTCCGCGTCCTCGATGAGCGAGGTCTTCGACTTCCACACGGTCAAGCCGTCCACCTTCGAGATCGGCCCCTTCACCGTGCACACCGAGCGGGTGCGGCACCCGGTCGAGGCGTACGCGATCCGGATCGAGCACGACGGCAAGTCCCTGACGTACTCCGGGGACACCGGGGTCAGCGAGGCGCTGGACGAGCTGGCGCGGGACGCCGACCTGTTCCTGTGCGAGGCGGCGTTCACGCACGGCAAGGAGAACATCCCCGACCTGCACCTCAACGGCCGCGAGGCCGGGGAGACCGCCACGCGCGCGGGCGCCCGCATGCTGGTCCTCACCCACATCCCGCCGTGGACCGACCCCGAGGTCAACCTGGCCCACGCCCGCGAGACCTTCCCCGGTCCGGTGGAGCTGGCGGTGCCCCGGATGACCTACGAGCTGTAGGCCCTGAACGCGACGAAGGCCCCGGAACCTCAACAGGTTCCGGGGCCTTACGCGTGCTTCGGCCGGGTTACTTGGCCTCGGCTTTCTGCAGCTCGGCCAGCTCCTCGTCGGACTCGCGGCCCGGCGTGGGGAGGTTCCACTTGGTGATGGCGAAGCGGAAGACCACGTAGTAGACGACCGCGAAGCACAGGCCGACCAGGATGAGGCCCAGCGGGTTGGACGCGATGCCCCAGTTCAGGCCGAAGTCCACCGCGCCGGCGGAGAAGCCGAAGCCGTCCCGCATGCCCAGCGACCAGGTCAGCGCCATGGAGACACCGGTGAGCACCGCGTGGATCGCGTACAGCACCGGAGCGATGAACATGAAGGTGAACTCGATCGGCTCGGTGACACCGGTGACGAAGGAGGTCAGCGCGAGGGAGAACATCATGCCGCCGACGACCTTGCGGCGCTCGGGGCGGGCGCAGTGCACGATGGCGAGGCAGGCGGCGGGCAGCGCGAACATCATGATCGGGAAGAAGCCGGTCATGAACTGGCCCGCGTGCGGGTCACCGGCGAGGAAGCGCGCGATGTCGCCGCTCTTACCCTGGTAGTCACCGGCCTGGAACCACGGGAACGAGTTGAGCAGGTGGTGCATGCCGATCGGGATCAGCGCGCGGTTGGCGACACCGAAGATGCCGGCGCCGACCGCGCCCGAGCCGACCAGCCACTCACCGAAGTTGTGCAGGCCCGTGCCGAGCACCGGCCAGATGTAGCCGAAGACGATGCCGATGAGCAGACCGGCGAGCGCGGAGAGGATCGGGACCAGACGGCGACCGCCGAAGAAGCCGGCCCAGTCGGGCAGCTTGGTGCGGTAGAAGCGCTGGTAGAGCAGGGCGACGACGATGCCCATCACCACGCCGCCGAGTACCTTGGCGTCCACCGGGGCGTCCACCATGACGACCTTGCCGTCGACGGCGGTGGCCACCTTCGGCAGGTTCTTGTCGGTGAACGTGGCCAGCACGTTCTTGAAGACCAGGTAACCGACGACCGCGGCGAGCGCGGTGGAGCCGTCCGACTTCTTGGCGAAGCCGATGGCGATTCCCACCGCGAACAGCAGCGGCATGTTGTCCAGGATCGCGTTGCCGCCCGCGGCCATGAAGGAGGCGATCTTGGTCAGGAACGCCGGGAAGGTGGGGTCGCCCAGCATGTCGGTGTTGCCGAGCCGCACCAGGAGGGCGGCGGCCGGGAGCACCGCGACCGGCAGCATCAGGCTGCGGCCGATCCGCTGGAGAACGCCCATCACCTTGGCGCCCGTCTTCTTCTCGGCCGGGGGCGCGGCGCTGGCCGTGGTCACAACTTCCTCCAGATGGGCAGGGCGCCGCCCTGGGACCATGGAAGGGGACGGCGGCGTCTGTGGTCTACACCACTTGTGGTGTAGACCTGTTGTAGCACGATGGCACGGATATAAGGAACCCGTGAAATAGCGATCGCCGGGCTACACGGAGTGCGGGACCTGTCGGGGTCCGGGGGCGGTTTGGTGGGGTTCCCCTTGGTGGTGTAGACCAGTCTTCGGACGGTTCTCGTTCGGACCGGTTCGGACCAGGGAGATAGAACATGGCCACCAAGGCTGAGAAGATCGTCGCCGGGCTGGGCGGCATCGACAACATCGACGAGGTCGAGGGCTGCATCACCCGCCTGCGCACCGAGGTCCACGACGCGTCGCTCGTCGACGAGGCCGCCCTGAAGGCCGCGGGCGCCCACGGTGTCGTGAAGATGGGCACCGCCATCCAGGTCGTCATCGGTACGGACGCCGACCCGATCGCCGCGGAGATCGAAGACATGATGTGAGCCTCGCGCTCACCCGGGGCTCACCGGAGCCTCACCGGCACGAGGGGCTTCTTCCCACGGGGGAGGAGCCCCTCGCGTCACTCCCGATAGGCTCATCCGCATGTCTCGCATCGACGGCCGCACCCCCGAACAGCTCCGCCCCGTCACCATCGAACGCGGCTGGAGCAAGCACGCCGAGGGCTCCGTCCTCGTCTCCTTCGGCGACACCAAGGTGTTCTGCACCGCCAGCGTCACCGAAGGCGTCCCCCGCTGGCGCAAGGGCAGCGGTGAGGGCTGGGTCACCGCCGAGTACTCCATGCTGCCCCGCTCCACCAACACCCGAGGCGACCGTGAGTCGGTCCGGGGCAAGATCGGCGGGCGTACGCACGAGATCTCCCGCCTCATCGGCCGCTCGCTGCGCGCCGTCATCGACTACAAGGCGCTCGGCGAGAACACCATCGTCCTGGACTGCGACGTCCTCCAGGCCGACGGCGGCACCCGTACCGCCGCCATCACCGGCGCCTACGTCGCCCTCGCCGACGCGATCGCCTGGGCCCAGCGCAAGAAGCTGATCAAGGCGGGCCGCCAGCCGCTCACCGGCACGGTCGGCGCCGTCTCGGTCGGCATCGTGGACGGCGTCCCGCTGCTCGACCTCTGCTACGAGGAAGACGTGCGCGCCGAGACCGACATGAACGTGGTCTGCACCGGCGACGGCCGGTTCGTCGAGATCCAGGGCACCGCCGAGGCCGAGCCCTTCGCCCGCGAGGAACTGAACGCCCTGCTCGACCTGGGTGTGGCCGGCTGCGCCGAACTCACCGAGTTCCAGCGGGCCGCCCTCGCGCTGACCCTGCCCGCGTAGCGCCGGCCGGGTAAAGGGCACTTCAAAAACCCCCGCCCGCACAGGCAACCCCGCCCCGGCGGACGGCGTCTTGGACGGTACGGGCGCGCGGCTCGATCCCGCGCGCCCGGCCAGCCGTACCTGGGGAGGGACACCGCATGGCCGCCGGCCGCCGAAGCCGTACCACCGCCATCGCCGCACTCGCGGCCGCCGCGCTCACCATGGGCCTGACCACCGGCTGCGACGCCGTGAACAAGGCCCTGGACTGTGTGCAGACCGCCGACTCCATCGCGGACAGCGTCACCGACCTCCAGCAGGCCGTGGAGAACGCCGCGAACGACCCCGCGCAGGCCGACGCCTCGCTGGACTCCATAGAGAAGAACCTGGACCGGATCGGCGACCACACGGACGACGCCGACGTCAACAAGGCGGTGGACGACCTGAATTCGGCCGTCTCCAACGTCCGCACCGCCATCAGGAACGGCGACAGCACCCCGGACGTCCGCCCGGTCACGGACGCGGCCGGCGAACTCACCAAGGTCTGCACGCCCTAGCGGTCGCGGTCCTCCCGGCGGCCCCGGCGGAGTTCCTGCCGGGCCTCGCGGCGGTCCAGGCGCTCCTGGCGGCGCAGTTCCCTCAGCCGTTGCCGCTCGGCGCGGGTGAGCTTGCGCTCCACGCCCACCCCGCCCCAGAACGCGAACCCGCTGATGATCACGCGCGGCGCCCCCGGATCGCCGGGCTCGTCCCGGTCCAGGTGCTCGAAGCCGCCCATGATGCCGATTCCGCGCACCACGACCTCGACGCCCGGCGGCACGATCACCTCCAGGCCGCCCATCACGGCCACGCAGTTGATCTCGACCTCGCGGTCCGCGAAGAACGCCTCGCGCAGGTCGATCTCGCCGCCGCCCATGAAGGCGAAGCAGGTGAACTTCTTCGGCATCGTCCAGCGCCCCTTGCGCTGGAACCCGGACAGCACCGCCACCGCCCGGGTCGAGGTGCCCTCGCCGCCGACGATCCGGGACGCCCAACTCCCGTCGTCCACCGGCTGCTTGATGAAGGAAACCGGTGCGGCGGCGGCCCCGGCGGCCGGCAGGTCGCTGGTCAGCGGGGCCAGCTCGCCGTAGGTGCGGGCCTTGTACGCCGACTCCAGCCGTTCCTCGAACTCCGCCATGTCCAGGCGGCCTTCGGCCAGGCCGTCGCGGAGGATCTCGGCGACCCGCTCCCGGTCGGCGTCGGAGGCCCGCAGGTCCGGGACGGGACCGGGGGAGCGGCGGTCCGGGGCGGCGTCGTCGGTCATGACAGCAGACTACGAGACGGCCTTCTCCGCGTACATCTTGGCGATGACCGCCTCGATGTCGGGTTCGCGGACGGAGAGGTCCACCAGCGGGTACGCCGCCGCGATGTGGGCCACCAGGGGTGCCGCCGACTGCCCGGCCGGGAACGCGAGCCACTGCCGGGGCCCCTCCACCCGCACCACCCGCGCCGAGGGCACCTCCACCGGCGGCAGCTCCCGCTCCAGGTCCACCACCAGCGTCCGCTCACCGTCCCCGGCCGCGTGCAGCCCGGTCAGCGAACCGTCGTACACCAGGCGGCCGTGGTCGATCACCATCACCCGCGAGCACAACTGCTCGATGTCCGTCAGGTCGTGGGTGGTGAGCAGGACCGTGGTGCCGCGCTCGGCGTTCAGCTCCTTCAGGAAGCCGCGCACCTTCGCCTTGGAGACGACGTCCAGGCCGATCGTCGGCTCGTCCAGGTACAGCACCTCCGGGTCGTGCAGCAGGGCCGCCGCGATGTCGCCGCGCATCCGCTGGCCGAGCGAGAGCTGCCGTACGGGCACGTCCAACAGGTCGCCCAGTTCCAGCAGTTCGACGCAGCGGGCCAGGTTCTCCCGGAACCGGGCGTCCGGAATCCGGTACATGCGGTGCGCCAGGCGGTAGGAGTCGATCAGCGGCAGGTCCCACCACAGGGTCGTCCGCTGGCCGAACACCACCCCGATCCGCGCCGCCAGCCGGGTCCGCTCCCGCGAGGGGTCGATCCCGGCCACCCGCAGCCGGCCCGAGGTCGGGGTGAGGATGCCGGTCAGCATCTTGATCGTGGTCGACTTGCCCGCCCCGTTCGGCCCGATGTAGCCGACCATCTCGCCCCGCGCCACGGTGAACGAGATCGAGTCCACCGCCCGCACCTCGCGCCGCTCCCGCTTGAGGAACCCCGTCTTCCGGCGCACCTCGAAGACCTTGCCGACCTTCTCCAGCGCGATGAACCCCTCGCCGTCCGCCATCAGTTCAGCTCCCCGTGCTCCGGTACGAACGCAGTCCCGCCCGCCAGGCCAGCCCGGCGAGCGCACAGCAGGCCAGCGCCACCAGCGGGGAGACGAACGCCGCCCACCCCGGCAGCCCCAGCGGATACGGGCGCCCCAGCACATAGGCCGCGGGCACCCAGTTGACGAAGGCCAGCGGCAGTACGAAGGTCACCCCGCGCACCAGCTCCACGGTGAACACCGCCGGCGGGTACTGGAGCAGGGTCGTACCGCCGTAGGTGAAGGCGTTCTGCACCTCCGAGGCGTCCTGCGCCAGGAACTGGAAGGCCGCGCCCGCCACGAACACCGCGCAGAAGATCCCGCAGCCGCCCACCACCATCACCGGCATCAGCAGCAGCTTCAGCGGCGTCCAGGCCACGTCCAGCCGGCTCAGCGACCAGCCCAGCACCAGCGCCCCCTGCGTCAGCCGCCCCAGCCGTCGCAGCGCGAACCGGTCCGCCGCGACCTGCGCCAGCACCGGCGCCGGACGCACCAGCAGGGTGTCCAGCGTGCCGTCCCGCACCCGGCGCCCCAGCCGGTCCATCGACCCGATCAGCAGGTCGGCCGCCCCGAACGCCACCGCCGACAGCCCGTACAGGAACGCCACCTCCGGCAGCGACCAGCCCGCCAGCGAGTCCACGCGGGAGAACATCAGCATGATCGCGACGAAGTCGAGGAAGGTCGCCGCGAAGTTGCCGAGCGTGGTCATCACGAACGACGCCCGGTACGCCATCGTGGAGCGCACCCACATCCCGGCGATCAGCCCGTACGCCCGCACCCCCTCGCGGACCCGGCCGTACTCAGCCACCCTGGACCACCACCCGCCGGGTCGCCGCCGACTGCAGGAGGCGCCCCGCGCCCAGCAGCGCCACCGCCCACCCGGCCTGGAACAGCCAGACACCCAGCGGGTCGGCCCGGCCCAGCAGCACGTCCGCCGGGGCCTGGAGCAGCGCCGACCAGGGCAGCGCCCGGACGACCTCGCCGAGGGTGCCCGGGAACACGTTCAGCGGCAGCAGCATGCCCGAGCAGAAGTGCCCGGCCAGCCAGGCGATCCGGGAGATCCCCGAGCCGTCCAGCAGCCAGAACGTGCTCAGCGCCAGCAGGTACCGGATGCCGAAGCCGACCAGCATCGCCAGGGCCAGCGTCACCAGCAGCGCCAGCCAGGTGCCCGCGTCCGAGGGCAGGTAGGCGTGGAAGCAGAGCATCCCGAAGAGGAAGGGGAGCACCCCGCGCCCGAGCAACTGGAAGGAAGCCCGGCCCAGGTCCGCCGCGAGCCACCACAGTTGCAGATCGGCGGGCCGGTACAGATCCACCGCGACATCACCCGTACGGATGCGTTCCATCAACTCTTCCTCGACGCCCCCGCCGCCGATCGCCAGCGTGGACAGCAGGGCCTGACCGAGCCATACGTAGGTCACGGCCTGCGCCTGGTCATATCCGCCCAAGTGCGGGCGGGCCTCCCACAGGGCACGGTAGGTGCAGACGATGATCAGACCGAAGACGGTGTTGGTGAACACCCCTGCCGCCGTGGCCGCGCGGTAGGTCGCGTACCGTCTGAATCCCCCTGCCGCGACGGCCACGTACAACCGTCCAGCGCCCACGCCGGTCCACCTCCTCGGACTGCTCGACACCGAAGCGCAGGAGCCTAGCCCCGGCCCCCGCGAACGGCCACGCGTTTTCCGTGACCGAAGCGTGCCGGAATCCGGGAACGGTTCACCAGGTGCGAGAGTCTTCAACCAGGGGGCGCAGAAGGCGTACGAGGCGTACGGGAACGTACGACGAAACAGGAGTCCGTGCACGACATGAGCGACGAGCCGCAGCCGCAGCAGCCGAACGAGGGCGGGGCGCCGGAAGATCCTCAGCCGGCTGAGGGGCCCGCAGCAGCGGAACCGCAGGCGAAACCGGCGAAGGGTCCGGCCGACCGCGCGCCGGCCAAGACCGGGCCGAAGCCGGAGAGCGCCCCCGCGCGCGACTCCGCGACCCCGAACGCCCCCCGGGCGACGGGAGCTTCGGCGACGGGTTCTCCGGCGACGGGTTCTTCAGCGACAGGTTCTCCGGCGACAGGTGGGAAGTCCGAGGCGGGGAAGCCGGGCGAGGGTGCCAAGGGTGCCCCGAGCGCTCCGGCCGCGAGGGAGGCCGGGCAGGCTCCGGCCGTGCCCGCGCAGTCCGGCGCCAAGGAGGCCCCGGCCGCCAAGAACCCGGCGGCGAAGGCCCCGGCCACCAAGCCTCCGGCCGCCGAGAACCCGGCCGCCAAGAACCCGGCCGTCAAGCCCCCGGCTGCCAAGAACCCGGCAGCCGAGCCGCCGCCCGCCGAGAGCACCCAGGTGCTGCGCCGGGTGAACGCCCCCGCCGGGGCCGCGAAGCCCCGTACCGGTGGTGCCGAGCCGGAGCAGGCGCCCGAGAACACCCAGGTGCTCCGGCGCGTCAAGGCCGACCAGCCGCCGCCCGCCGAGAGCACGCAGGTGCTCCGCCGGGTCAACGCGCCCCGGTCCGGGGGCGCCGCGGGGCCCGGCGCCGACGCGCCCAAGCCCCCGGCCGCCCCGGTCGCCGCGGCCGGGGCCACCAGCGTTCTGCCCCGCACCCCGTCCGAGCCGGCCGCGACCGCGACCCCGCAGGCGAGCGGCAACGGCAGCGACGGCGGCCAGGGCGGCGGCACCGGTGACGGCGGCGGCAAGAAGCCCAAGCGCCCCAAGCGCACCGGCTGGCGGCGGATCTTCCCCACCTGGCGGATGGTGCTCGGCACCTTCGTGCTGGGCGTGCTCGTGATCATCGGCCTGCTGTTCCTCGGCTACTCGATGGTCCAGATCCCGGCCGCCAACGCCCTGGCCACCAAGCAGGCCACCGTCTACCTGTACGCCGACGGCTCCCAGCTCGCCCGCGACGGCGAGGTCAACCGCGAGAACGTGGGCCTCGCCCAGATCGCCAAGCCCGCCCAGCACGCCATCCTGGCCGCCGAGGACCGCGACTTCTACACCGAGTCCGCCGTCGACCCCAAGGCGATGCTCCGCGCGGGCTGGAACACCGCGCTCGGCAAGGGCAAGCAGTCCGGCTCCACCATCACCCAGCAGTACGTGAAGAACTACTACCTGGCCCAGGAACAGACGGTCACCCGCAAGGCCAAGGAGTTCTTCATCTCGATCAAGCTGGACCGGGAGAAGTCGAAGAACGAGATTCTTGAGGGCTACCTCAACACCAGCTATTTCGGCCGCAACGCCTACGGCATCCAGGCCGCCGCCCAGGCGTACTACGGCGTCGACGCGATCGACCTCGACCCGGCCCGCGCCGCCTACCTCGCCGCGCTGGTCAACGCGCCCAGCGAGTACGACGTCGTCGCACACCCCGAGAACAAGGGTTCCGCGCTCGGCCGCTGGAACTACGTGCTGGACGGCATGGTCGCCAAGGGCTGGCTGAGCCAGTCCGAGCGCACCGGGATGAAGTTCCCGATGCCCAAGGAGCAGACCGTCTCCACCGGCATGTCCGGCCAGCGCGGCTATCTCGTCGAGGCCGTCAAGGAGTACCTGGTCGGGCACGACATCCTCACCAAGGAGCAGCTCGCCACCGGTGGTTACCGGATCACGACCACCATCCAGAAGCCCAAGCAGGACGCCTTCGTGAAGGCCGTCGACGACCAGCTCATCTCCAAGCTGGACAAGAAGAACCGCAAGGCCGACACCTACGTCCGCGCGGGCGGCGCCTCGATCGACCCGAAGACCGGCAAGATCGTCGCGATGTACGGCGGCATCGACTACGTGCAGCAGTACACCAACGGCGCGACGCGGGGCGACTACCAGGTCGGCTCCACCTTCAAGCCGTTCGTCTTCACCTCGGCCGTGCAGAACTCCTCCAGCACGCAGGACGGCCAGCGCATCACGCCCAACGCGTACTACGACGGCACCAACATGCGCCCCGTGCAGGGCTGGTCGGGCGGCCGGTACGCGCCGGAGAACGAGGACCAGAAGTCGTACGGCCAGATCACCGTCCGCAAGGCCACCGACCTGTCGGTCAACGCGGTGTACGCGCAGATGGCCGCCGACGTCACCGGTGACAAGGTCAAGGAGACGGCGATCTCCCTCGGCATCCCGGCCGACACCCCCGACCTCTACCCGTCCCCGTCCATCGCGCTCGGCACCGCCACCGCCAGCGTGCTGGAGATGACCGAGGCGTACGCCACCCTGGCCAACCACGGGCGGCACGGCACGTACACGATCATCGAGAAGATCAGCAAGGACAACGTCCCGGTCGACCTGCCCGGCCGGCAGACCAAGCAGGTCGTGACCCGCGAGGCCGCGGACACCACCACCTCGGTGCTGAAGAGCGTGGTCGAGGGCGGCACCGCCACGGCCGCGCAGGCCGCCGGCCGTCCGGCCGCGGGCAAGACCGGCACCGCCGAGGAGGACACCGCCGCCTGGTTCGCGGGCTACACCCCCGACCTCGCCACGGTGGTCTCCGTGATGGGCCAGGACCCGGTCACCGCCAAGCACAAGCCGCTGTACGGCGCCCTCGGCGTCGCCCGCATGAACGGTGGCGGTCCGCCCACCGAGATCTGGGCCCAGTACACGCGGGACGCGCTGCGCGGCAAGCCCGCCGCGAGCTTCGACCTGGAACTCCAGGCCGGCGCCGACGTGGTCGCGCCCAGCACCCGGCCCTCCACCTCGCCCGGCACCGACGCGGGCCAGGGCGACGGCGGCACCACCGGCACCCCGAGCGAGGGCACCACGCCCACCGACGGCGGCCAGGGCAACGGCGGCACCACCGGCACCCCGACCCAGGGCACCACCCCGGCCGACCCGACCACCACGGGCGGCGGCGACACCGACGGGGGCGTCGGCGGCGGTCCGGCCACCACCGACGGCGGGGCCGCCGACGGGGGCGCCACCGGTGGCGGCGGCCCCGGCGGCCAGCCCGGCACGGGCGGCACCGGCGGCGGCGCCGACCCCGGCACGACCGGTCTGCCCGGCGGCTTCATCGCCCCGCAGACGGCCCGGCGCGAGTAGCGGAGAACACGGGAAGGGGCTGACGACCACGGTCGTCAGCCCCTTCTCACGTTCTCCCGGCGGCGGCTCGGCTCAGAGATACAGCCCGGTGGAGTCCTCCGACCCCTCGAACCGGTCCGCGGCCACCGCGTGCAGGTCACGCTCGCGCATCAGCACGTACGCCACGCCCCGCACCTCGACCTGGGCCAGGTCCTCCGGGTCGAACAGGACCCGGTCGCCGGGCTCCACGGTCCGGACGTTCTGCCCGACCGCGACGACCGCGGCCCAGGCCAGCCGGCGCCCGACCGCCGCGGTCGCGGGGATCAGGATGCCGCCGCCCGAACGGCGCTCGCCCTCACCGGTCTCCTGCCGCACGAGGACCCGGTCGTGCAGCATCCGGATGGGCAGCTTGTCGTGGTGGGGGGTGCTCTGCTCGTCTCTGTTGGCGCTCACGCCTTTGAACCTACCTGCCCGCGCGGCGCGGACACGCCTCCGGGTCGCCACGGCACCCGCCGCGGCGACCCGGTCGCAGAGATCGGCCGAACTAGCGCCGGCGCCGGTGCCTGCGCTTGCGCGACCCGGCGACGATCAGCCCGACGGTCCCGGCCACGATGAGCACGGCGGGCACGACGCGCTCCTTGCGGGGCGCGCCGTCGTCGTCCACGAACTGGTCCCGTACCTCGGTCATCACGCGATTGACCTGCACGTACGCCCGTCCGAAGACCCGGTCGACGCCGGCGACGGCCTTCGCCTTGGCGTCCCCGACGATCGTCTTGGGGTGCACTCGCACCCCGATCTCGTCGAGCGTCTCGGCCAGCACTTCACGACGGCGCTTGATGTCCGCCTCGATCTGCGCCGGTGTTCTGGTGTCCGACGTCTCCGCCACCGTACGGCCTCCGAAATCTCCTGGTGCTGTTCCGAACAGTCTGTCAGCTCTTCACCACACCGCACGGCAGGGGCACCCGGTTAGGCTGGCCGGATGAGCCAGCGACTTGAGCCCGGGGACGTTGCCCCCGCCTTCACCCTGCCCGACGCCGACGGGAACGAGGTGTCCCTGTCGGACCACAAGGGCCGCAAGACCATCGTGTACTTCTACCCTGCGGCACTTACCCCCGGCTGCACCAAGCAGGCGTGCGACTTCACCGACAACCTCGCCCTGCTGGCCGGTGCCGGGTACGACGTCATCGGGATCTCGCCCGACAAGCCGGAGAAGCTGGCCAAGTTCCGTGAGCAGGAGGACCTGAAGGTCACTCTCCTCGCCGACCCGGACAAGAAGGTCCTGGAGGCGTACGGCGCCTTCGGCGAGAAGAAGCTCTACGGCAAGACCGTCACCGGGGTCATCCGCTCCACGGTCGTCGTGGACGAGGACGGCAAGGTCGAGCGGGCGCTGTACAACGTCAAGGCCACCGGCCACGTGGCGAAGATCATCAAGGATCTGGGCATCTGAAGCCGCCGCCCGGCCGCTAGCATGGCCGGGCAGCAGCAGGCGGCCGTGGTGGAATTGGCAGTCACGCTGGGTTTAGGTCCCAGTGGGGTAACTCCCGTGAGGGTTCGAGTCCCTCCGGCCGCACCAGCATGCAGAGGCAGGGGCTCAGCCCAGCAGCTCCCGCACCACCGGGACCAGGGCCCGGAACGCCTTCCCGCGATGGCTGATGGCGTTCTTCTCGTCCGCGCTCAGCTCGGCACAGGTACGGCTCTCGCCCTCCGGCTGCAGGATCGGGTCGTAGCCGAAGCCTCCCGTACCCGCCGGAGCCTGCCGCAGGGTGCCGCGGAGCTGCCCCTCCACCACCCGCTCGGTGCCGTCCGGCAGCGCCAGCGCGGCCGCGCAGGCGAAGTGGGCACCCCGGTGCTCCTCCGCGATGTCGGAGAGCTGGGCGAGCAGCAGGTCGAGGTTGGCGGTGTCGTCGCCGTGCCGGCCGGCCCAGCGGGCGGAGAAGATGCCGGGGGCGCCGTTCAGCACGTCGACGCAGAGGCCCGAGTCGTCGGCGACAGCCGGAAGCCCGGTCGCCCGGGCGAGCGCGTGCGCCTTCAGCAGGGCGTTCTCCGCGAAGGTGACGCCGGTCTCCTTGACGTCCGGGATCTCGGGAAAGGCGTCGGCACCGATCAGCTCGTGCGGCAGCCCGGCGTCGGCCAGGATGGCCCTCAGCTCGGTGATCTTTCCGGCGTTACGGGTGGCGAGGATCAGGCGGGTCATGGGGGCCAGTATCCCCGGCCCCCGTCCGCTTCCCCGCGAGGGGTCAGAGCTCCGCCTGTCCGGCGCCCGCGAGCAGTCGCAGGTCGAAGACCTCGGCCATCTTGCGGTACCCGAGGTCGCTGGGGTGCAGGTGGTCGCCGGAGTCGTACGGTTTCGCCAGCCGCTGCGGCGCGGCGGGGTCCCTGAGCGCGCTGTCGAAGTCGATCACGGCGTCGAAGATCCCCCCGGAGCGGATCTCCGCGTTGACCTGCCGGCGCATCTCCTCGCGGGCCGGGGTCCAGCCCCTGCGCCGCTCGAAGGGCGTCAGGGTGGCGCCCACGACCTTCAGGCCGCGCGCGTGCGCCTGCCGGACCAGGGTGCGCAGGCCGTCCAGGATCTTCGTCCGGTCGCCGGGTGTCTCCGCGTGCAGGATGTCGTTGATGCCCAGGTCGATGACGACGACCTTCACATTGGCGTGGCCGAGCGCGTCCCGCCCGAACCGGTTCAGCCCGCTGGGGTTCTCGGCGGGCCTGCCCAGGCCGTCCGTGAGCACGCGGTTGCCGCTGATGCCCTCGTTGACGACGGAGTAGCGCGGCGCGTCGGCCCGAAGGCCGGCGGCGGAACGCAGCCGGGAGGCCAGGAGGTCCGGCCAGCGGCGGTTCTCGCCCGTGGTCGAGGTGATGCCGTCGGTTATGGAGTCGCCGAACACCACGACCGTGCCGTGCGCCTCGTTGCTGAGCACGTCGAGCGCGGTCAGGTACCGCCAGAAGGTGGTCTGCTCCGCGTACGGGACCCCGGTCGACTCCTCGGTGCGGTCACCGTCCGCGACGTAGGAGATCTGACGGGCGTGCGGGTGGTAGGTGACCGGGCCTGACGGGTCGGCGGCGTACGTGGTGACCAGCACGTCGGAGTCGTGCGGGACGACGATCCGTACGGCGTCGCTGAGCACTTGCTCCCCGGCCGGGATGGTGACCGCGTACGCGCCGTCGAACGTCAGGCGCCGCATCGTTTCCGCACGGGCGGCGGCCGTGCCCGGTCCCGCCGAGAGGGCCACCGAGGCGTGAGTGATGGTCAGCGGCGCCTGCCCGTACAGGTTGGACAGGGTGACGCGGGCGCTCGTACCGCCGGTGTTCGCGTGCACGACGTTGCGTACCGAGCGGCCCGCCAGACCGGTGGCCTCGGTGCCGGGCTCGGCGCCTACGGGCGAGGCCGCCCAGGAGCCGACCCAGGTGCCCGCGGAGGCGGGTGCGGCGGAGGAGCCGTGGGGGCGCCGGCCCGTGGCCGTGGACCCCGAGGTGCTGTCGCCGGCCGCCGACCTGATGAGGACGGTGACGGAAAGGGCGACGACGAGTGCGACGAACGCACTGAGCAGGGCATAACCGTGGCGCTTGGTCACGCTGGCGTTGTTCTCCTCGGGAGACGGGAAGCCGGACGATCGATTCACCATGATGCGGCATATGGGGGAACGGAGTTGACGGGCACCCCGTTCGACGGGACCCGCCCCCGGCCCTCCTTCAGTCAGACGCCGTGGGCCTCCCGTACGTTCCGCGAGCCGGCGGGAAGGGACAATGTGTGTGCGGGATCACCGATCGGGCGGAGCGAGATGGAACGCGCGCAAACGGAAGAGGCGCAGCCGGGGCGCACCCCCCGGCCCACGGCTGCCGGGCGGGCCGGTTCGTACCGGACCATGACCGCCTTCACGGCGGCCGACGAGGAGCGGCAGCGCGGCGTACGGCGCATGAAGCTCACGGCGGCCGGACTGCTGCTGTTCGTCGCCGTCGTCTACGTCCTGGCCACCTGGGCCGGGCACGCGGGGGCGGGCGCCTGGACGGGCTATGTGGCGGCGGCCGCCGAGGCCGGCATGGTCGGCGCGCTCGCGGACTGGTTCGCGGTCACCGCGCTGTTCCGGCACCCGCTGGGCCTGCCCATCCCGCACACCGCGATCATCCCCACCAAGAAGGACCAGCTCGGCGTCTCCCTGGGCGAGTTCGTCGGGGAGAACTTCCTCTCCGAGGACGTCGTACGCCAGCGGCTCGCCGCCGTCGGCATCGGCAGCAGGCTCGGTGACTGGCTGGCCGAGCCCGAGAACGCCGACCGGGTCACCGCCGAGCTGGCCACCGCGCTGCGCGGCGCGCTGACCGTGCTGCGCGACTCGGACGTGCAGGCGGTGGTGGGGGAGGCGATCACCCGGCGGGCCGACGCGCGGGAGATCGGTCCGGCCGTGGGCAAGCTGCTGGACCGGATCGTGGCCGACGGCGGGCACCGGCGCGTGGTCGACCTGGTGGTGGGCCGCGCCCACGAGTGGCTGGAGCGGCACCGGGACGACGTGATGGTGGCCATCGAGGGCGGCGCGCCCGGCTGGACCCCGCGCTTCGTGGACCGCAAGGTCGGCGACCGCGTCTACAAGGAACTGCTGCGCTTCGTCACCGAGATGCAGGAGATGCCCTCGCACCCCGCGCGGGCCGCCCTGGACCGCTTCCTCACCGACTTCGCCTCCGACCTCCAGTCCGACACCGAGACACGGGCGCGGGTGGAGCGGCTGAAGAGCGAGGTGCTGGCGCGGGACGAGGTGCAGGACCTGATCGCGTCCGCCTGGACCGCCGTACGGTCGATGATCGTCGCGGCGGCGGAGGACGAGCACAGCGAGCTGCGCCTGAGGGTGCGGGCGGGGCTGCTGTCGCTCGGGCAGCGGCTGGCGACCGAGCCGAAGATGCAGGGCAAGGTCGACCGCTGGATCGAGGGCGCGGCCGTGCACGTGGTGACGACCTACCGCAAGGAGATCACCTCCCTGATCACCGAGACGGTGGCGGGCTGGGACGCCGAGCACACCACCCGCAAGATCGAGGCGCACATTGGGCGCGACCTCCAGTTCATCCGGATCAACGGCACGGTGGTGGGCTCACTGGCCGGGCTGGTGATCTACACCGTGTCGCGGGCGCTGGGCGGCTGACCGGCTCGTCCGGCGGGGTGAGCCTGCCGGACGGCCCGGTCTGATCCCGTCCGGCGGGGGCACCCGTAACTCGTCCTTCGACGAAGAAGGGGTGCCGAGGAGCGAGGGGTGCCGATGAGCACGGGAGCAGGGACGCCGTCGCGGGGCGGGGGTTCGGCCGGGGGCGGTTCGGCCCGAGGCGGTTCGCCCGGAGGCGGTTCGGTCGGGGGCGGTTCGGTCGGGGGCGGTTCGGCCGGAGGCGGTTCGACCACCACCGACATCCCGGCCCGGCTGGACCGCCTGCCGTGGTCCCGCTGGCACTGGACGATCGTGGTCGGGCTGGGCACGGTGTGGATTCTGGACGGCCTGGAGGTCACGGTCGTTGGCAACATCGCGGGCCGGCTCTCCGAGCCCGGCAGCGGGCTGTCCATCAGCTCCGGGCAGGTCACCGGTACCGCGGCGGCGCTGTACGTGGCCGGGGCGTGCCTCGGGGCCCTGTTCTGGGGGCGCCTGACGGACCATTTCGGGCGCCGCAAGCTGTTCCTGATCACGCTGGGCGTGTATCTCGCGGCGACCGCGCTGACCTCGCTGTCGACCGAGGCATGGTGGTTCTTCCTGTTCCGCTTCCTGACCGGCTTCGGCATCGGCGGGGAGTACGCGGCCATCAACTCCGCGATCGACGAGCTGATCCCGGCCGCCTATCGCGGGCGGGTCGACCTGATGATCAACGGCAGCTTCTGGCTGGGCGCGGTGGGCGGCTCCCTGCTGTCCGTCCTCGCGCTGGACACCGCCTTCCTGCCGGAGAACATCGGCTGGCGGCTGACGTTCGCCCTCGGCGCGGTCCTCGCCCTGGTCATCCTGCTGGTACGACGGCACGTACCGGAGAGCCCGCGCTGGCTGCTGATCCACGGGCGGGACCGGGAGGCGGAGGAGATCGTCTCCGGGATCGAGCGGAAGATCGAGGAGCAGACGGGGGAGGCGCTGCCCGCCCCCGAGGGCCGGCTGGAGATCCACCGCCGGGGCAGTGTCACCTTCCTCGAGATCGCCCGCACCGTCTTCGGCCGCTACCGCAAGCGCGCGGTGCTCGGCTTCTCCCTCTTCATCGGCCAGGCGTTCCTCTACAACGCCATCACCTTCGGCTTCGGCGCGATCCTGACCCGCTTCTACGACGTGCCCGCCGACCGCACCGGCTACTACTTCGCCGTCATCGCGGTCGGCAACTTCTTCGGGCCGCTGCTGCTGGGCAAGCTGTTCGACACGGTGGGCCGGCGGGTGATGATCTCCTCGACCTACCTGCTGTCCGGCGTCCTGCTGTTCGCCACGGCCTGGCTCTTCGACCGCGGCACCCTCAGCGCGGGCACCCTCACGGCCTGCTGGTGCGCGGTCCTCTTCTTCGCCTCCGCGGGCGCGTCGAGCGCGTACCTGACGGTCTCGGAGATCTTCCCGATGGAGACCCGGGCGATGTCGATCGCCTTCTTCTACGCCCTGGGCACGGCCGCGGGCGGCATCAGCGGCCCCCTCCTCTTCGCCGACCTCACGGGCACCGGCCGGGTGGGGGACACGGTGTTGGCCTTCCAGATCGGCGCGTCCCTGATGTGCGTGGCGGGCCTGGTGGCAGCGGTGCTGGCGGTACGGGCGGAGGGGCGGTCCCTGGAGGACATCGCCACCCCACTGTCCTCTGCTTCGCCTTCGGGGGCGGGGGAGAAGGGGGTGGGGGTGGGGTAGGGGGTCTTGGGGGCAGGGGCTGTTGTGGGGTAGGGGCTCTTGAACGGTGGGGCCGCCCGGGTGTGGCCGGGCGGCCTCTGCGGCTTGAGACCGGGCGGGGCGGTGTGTTCAGCTTCGGCGGTCTGGGAGGGGCTGGGCGGGTGTGTTCAACCCCGGAGGTCTGGGAGCGGCTGGGCGGGTGTGTTCAGCTTCGGCGGTCTGGGAGCGGCTGGGCGGGTGTGTTCAGCTTCGGCGGTCTGGCAGCGGCTGGGCGGGTGTGTTCAACCCCGGAGGTCTGGGAGCGGCTGGGCGACGGCGCCCGGCCTTTGGCGTTCCGTGCTGGCGGTCGGCCAGGGCTGAGCGGGGCGGCGATGCAGGCGTCGTGGTGTTGGGGCCTAGCCGTCGCCCAGGCTGAACAGAGCGGCGGCACCGCCCGCCTGGTGTCCAGCGCCGGCGCCCGGCCGGGGTCGGAGCGGGGCGGCGGCGCAGGCGTCGTGGGGTTGGGCCTCGCCGTCGCCCAGGCTGAGCAGAGCGGCGGCACCGCCCGCCTGGTGTCCAGCGCCGGCGCCCGGCCGGGGTCGGAGTGGAGCGGCGGCGCCGGTGCCCTGAGGTTCAGCCCCGGCGGTCCGCGAGGGCCCAGGAGGCGAGGGCGACCGCACCGGCCACGCCGAGGACGGACGGCCAGGCGCCGACCTTCTTGGCGAGGGGGTGGGAGCCGGCGAACCCGGCGACGTACGCACCGGTGAGCGCGGCGGCCGTAGGAGCCCCGGCCCGAGCGTTCCACTCCCGAGCGGCCAGCGCCCCGGCGGCGGCCAGCACGACCCCGCCGAGCGGGCGCTTTTTGGTCCAACGAGCGACGCCGTACCCACCGACGAGCCCGGTGGCGGCGGCCACAGCGCCAGGAATCTTGGCCATGAGTTGTCTCCTGTCGTCCCCGTATGCCTTGGTATGCCTTGTTCGGTATGCCTGCCGCCGAGGCTAACGCGCGGCACGACGCCCCCGGCGACCGGGTCACCCTCCCCCGAACTGACCGAAAACCTCCCCCATGCCCCAGCGAACCCGGGGCATCCGGGCTTCGCCGCCCCGACGTGCCGGAAGAGGAGCCCCGACGATGACTGTGACGACCGTGCAGCCGAGACCCCTGACGGAAGCGGTCCGCGAGGTGGGCCAGTACCGCAGCGCCGCCGAAGCGGAGTCGGTCACCCGCACCGTCCTACTGGCCCTGGCCGCTCACCTCCCCGCGGCCGAACGCGCCCTGCTCCCCATCGAAGCCCCCCTGTCCAGCCCTCTCGCCCCCCGCCCCCTAACGGCACGCGAGTTCGTGGAATCCCTGGCCCCCCACATCGAAAACGCCACCCCGGCAACAGCCCGCTGGCACGTAACCTCAGTCCTGACAGCACTGGCCCAGCAGTTGGGCACCACCCACACAGCCGGCCTCCTCAGCCAACTCCCGCCCGGCTACGCCCTGTTGTTCGGCCTGGCGGATTTGGCGGCGGTGGCCTAGCCGCCGCCTCCTCTGCGCGAGCAGTACGAGTCAGCTTGCCGTGACGGCTGCGGAGTAGGTCCAGACGTCAGCCGGCAGATCGTGCTTGAGCCGCCAGGTAATGGCCATCGGCTTGCTGCCAGTGTGCGTGTCGTACGTGGCCGGTCCGAGCAGCATCCAGGGCTGAGACTTGCCTATGTCGGTGTTCTTGTACCGTCGCATGAAGAGAAGGACTTCACTGCCCAACGCCTCGTGCTGCTGGTAACGCTTACCTGTGCGAGAGTCGGCAGCCGTAGCGTTCTGTGACTCCCAGTGGAAGAGCGTCGGGCTAAGCGCGTAGTCCCGGTATCGAACGGTGGGGGAGAAGTCCTTCTCGTTCTTCTCCAGGGTGATGAGCAGCGCATCTGTCTGCAACTCATCAACCCACTGCACCCCTTGGGCAAACGAGCGCGGCATCTGGCCACCTAGACGAGCCACACCAAGCGCGGCAAGGATCTCCGAGCGGTTGTACGCGCTGTGCACCTTCAGCGGTACCTGACTCAAGCGCCCGGAGAGGGAGATGGGGAAGTGGTCCGTTAGCTCCATGACATACGTAAGGAGCTGACGCAGTTCGTCACGGAACTCTGTCAACGGACGCAGCGACTCAAGGCCCTCTTGGTAGCTGGTGAAGCCGCCAGCGTTATCCCAAATGTTGAAGAACAGCATGCGGGCGTAAGCCTGATCGAGGGGACTTAGCTCCGCATAAGTAGGAGCGTCATCCTGGAGCAGCCGTTGGTAGGCGTCTGCCCGCTCCGGGTCGTCGACGTGCAGAAAGGCGTGGACTCGCTTAAGCAGGGCCGCCTCCGCAGGGGGAGCGGTCTCTTCGAGGAACCCCGCGCGGCGCAGGACCGCCGTCCAAGAGTTGTCGCTCTTATAGAGCTCCTTGATCTCGCGCCTACTCTCTCGCAGGTAGTCGGCCAGAAGAGGCGTGTGGTAGGACTTCACCTCCTTGACTAGCGTCTTCACCGTGGCCCCAAGCTGCGTCCGGATATTGTCCAGGACGAAGTCCTTGGACTTGCCCTCCAGGATGATCTGGCAGCCCGATGGGAGCTGCGGGAAGTCATGCTCAATGTGATCGACCAGCCGGTTCCGGGTCAGGTTGGTCAGGGCCCGGAACTGCTCCTCAAAGCGGAACTCGGCCCGGTGTTGCCCGATAAAGTCGAGGACGGTGAGTACCGGCTTGGCCTCGGTGCGCCGCAGCCCTCGGCCCAACTGCTGAAGGAAGATCGTGGCGCTGTTGGTCGGACGGAGTAGGAGCAGAGTGTCTACGTCGGGGATGTCGAGCCCCTCGTTGAACAGGTCGACGGAGAAGATCACCTGAAGCTTGCCATCACGGAGATCGGCGAGCGCTTGGGCGCGTGCGTCCGAGGAAGAGTCGCTGTCGAGCGCTACTGCCTGAAAGCCCGCCTCGCGGAAAAAACCCGCCATGAAGTGCGCGTGGGCTTTGGTGACGCAGAAGCCGAGCGCCCGCATGGAGCCGGGGTTGGAGACCTTGTCCTGGATCTGCTTCACCACGATGCGGGCGCGAGCGTGGTTGCCGGTGTAGAGCTTGTCGAGGTCCTGGTCGGTGTACGAACCCTTCTGCCAGTTCAGGTTCGTCAGATCGGTGCCATCGGGGACGCCGAAGTAGTGGAAGGGGCAGAGGAGGTCGTTTTCCAACGCCTCCCAGAGGCGCATTTCGGCCGCAATCCTGCCATCGAAGAACTCGTCCTGGACGTTACGCCCATCCATCCGCTCGGGTGTGGCTGTCAGCCCCAGCAACTCCTTGGGCGTGAAGTGCTCGATGACGCGCCGGTAGGTAGACGCAGTGGCATGGTGGAACTCGTCGATCACGATGATGTCGAAGTGGTCAGGAGCCAACTGCTCCAGACGCTGCACATTGAGGGATTGGACGCTGGCGAAGACGTGGTTCCACTCGCGCGGGTCCTGGCCGCCGTGCAGAAGCTCGCCGAACGATCCGTCATCGAGTACTTCGCGGTAGGTGCGGAGAGACTGCCGCAGGATCTCCTTGCGGTGGGCGACAAACAGAAGCCGCGGCTGGCCCCCCTCGAAGTTCTTACGCAAGCCGCGGTAATCAAGGGCAGCCATAACGGTCTTACCCGTGCCGGTGGCGGCAACGAGGAGGTTCCGGTGGCGTCCGCGAAGTTCCCGCTCGACCGTCAGGCGCTCCAGCATGTCCCGCTGGTGCGGGAAGGGGCGTACTTCAAGACCGGAAAGGTTGATCTTCAGGTCCGTGCCGGAGCCAGTGCCACTTGCTTGCGCCAGCGCTTCGTCCAAGCGCGCGCCGTGCTGGTCAGGGTCGTAGGTCTCGAAGGCAGTGTCGTTCCAGTACGCGTCAAAGGTCGCCTCGAACTTGTCCAGCACCGCCGGCGTAGCCACCGACGACAGGCGCACGTTCCACTCGAGCCCGTCGAGCAGTGCAGCCCGAGAGAGGTTCGAGCTGCCCACGTACGCGGTGTCAAAGCCCGTGTTGCGGCGGAAGAGCCATGCCTTCGCATGCAGACGAGTGGACCGGATCTCGTAGTTGACCTTCACCGTGGCGCCGAAGTCCCGGACAAGGCGGTCCAAGGCATGGCGGTCCGTCGCGCCCATGTATGTGGTGGTGATGACCCGAATCGGCACACCACGTTCCTTGGCTGCACGCAGGGCATCTTCAAGGACTCGTATCCCGTACCACTTCACAAAGGCGCACAGCAGGTCAATGCGGTCCGCGGTGGCAAGTTCGGCTCGTAGCTCGGTGCCGAGGCTCAGGTCCTCCGGGGAGTTCGTCAGCAGCGATGCCTCAGACAGCGGGGTCAGCGGTCGGACGGAGTAGGCACCAGGGGCCTCCTGCTTGGCAAGCGCGAGCAGTTGCTGCGGGCCCTCGACGAGGGCGCTGACCGGCTCCGGCTCGCTATCTGGTGTGCCCTTGCTGGCAAGCGACGCCAGGAGCTCATTAGCGAAAGGCACTCGCTGCTCAGGAGGTAGCTGTGTGAGTCTTTGGGTGACCATCGCGCCGATGTGCCGAGCAAGCACATGGGGCGTGGACTCCGCACTGACCTCTGTGTTGATGGCCTTCCAGCCCAGAGCCTCAAGCTGTTCGAGTTCTCGCTCGTCGTCTTGAGTGATCAGCTTCTCGTAAACCCCAGCAACCGGCTCCGCCGGCCCCTTTGCCTCAGCCACTGCAACCCCCTCAGGCGCCTGTCAATGTGGATTAGTTGTAACAGCCACCACTGACAACGGCTGAGGGGGTGGGCGTTGCGCCTTACTCCGCCCCGTGGCACTCCCCGTACTCCCGCCCGCTCGCACACCAACACCCCGCCCCCCGCGACGGCGGCCAAGCCACCGCCAACCCCCTCGCCGCCAGCGTTGTCGCGTACTCGGGGAGCAGGGCGGGGTCGGCCGGGGAGGCGCTCTCCGAGGCGGCGAACGCCTCGTAGGAGGGGACCGTGCCGGTGACGATGCCGAGGTTGGGGGTGCCGGAGGTGGAGAGTTCTCGGAGGGATGTCTCTATCGTCGCCAGGTGGTCGGCGTGGGAGGTGTACTCCGACTCCAACGCCGGGTACGCCGCCAGCAGTTCGGTCAGTTCCGGGGCCGGCCAGTGCAGGACCGCCACCGGGTACGGGCGGGACAACGCCTCGCGGGCCGTGGACAGTTCCGCTCGGAGGCGGGAGATCTCAGCCTCCAGTTCCGCCGGGTTCTCCGAGCCGAGGGACCAGACGCGCTTGGGGTCGTGGAGTTCGTCCAGGGAGACCGGCGAGGTGTGGAGGGTGTCGGCGAGGGCGTCCCAAGTGTCGTGGGGCAGGCCCAGCATGCGGCGCACCCGGTGGCGGCCGAAGAGGAGCGGGTGCGTGGCGTACGGCGGCTCCGGCGCGTCCGTCAGCAGCAGGACCGCGCCCTCCTGGAACGTCTCGTGCGCCGCCTCCAGCTCGTCGTGCGACTCCAACGCCTCCGCGACGATCACCCACGGCGCCGGGTCCCGCGGCGCGGCCATGCGGATGCCGTCGATGATCGCGCGCGCCTCGGCCTCGTGGCCGTACTCCCACAGGTTCGCCGCCCTCAGGGCGCGGACGAGCTGCGGATGCTCCAGCGGGCCGGCGGCGGACAGCAGGCGGTCGTAGAGCGCGGTCGCCGCGGGGCGGGCGCCGGACAGTTCGAGGTGGGCCGCGGCGCGCAGCAGCAGGGCCTCCGCGTCCTCGGGGTACAGGCCGGCGGTCCGCTCCAGGCGTGCCGCTTCGGCGGTGTGGTCGACGTTCTCGGCAGGCGTGTCGGGGCGCATGCATGACACCGTACTGCCGAGGGGTGACAGCCGAGGAGGGCGCCCGACGAGGAGATTTCTCCAACTCGCGGCGAAGATCGGGAACCGGCCCGCAACACCGGGCGTTGTACGGGGTGAACGGGCTTGTACAGCCCGTAGTCATGGGGGCAAGGGGAGAGACGGGGGGTGCGGTCGGTGATGCGCAGTCGTATCCCTGTCACGCGCGCCCTGCTGCCGCTGCTCGTCCTGGGCCAGCTCCTCCTGCTCCAACTGTTCCAAGTCACCCTCCTCGGCTCCGGCGGTCTCACCACCGCCGTCGCGCTCGCCGCGACCACCGCCGCCGGCACCGCCCTCGCGCTCTGCTCGGTCCTCACCGCCCGCCGCGTCCCCGCCGTCCCGCCGACGCGCGTCCGCACCGCGATACGCGACAGGGCCCGCCGTACGGCGTTCCTGGCGCAGCGCGACCCCGACGCGAGGGGGCGCCGCAGGTCACGGGCGCCCGGCCGGGTCCTGCCGACGACCTGCGCGTAGGGCCGCACCACCCCTCTCTCCGCCCCGCCCGCGCGGGTCGTCCTGCCATCGGCCGATTCCGGCCGTATCCACACCCGGCACGACGCCACCCCGTACGGAGGGTCACCCATGTCCGTCTTCGCCCGTCTGGTCGAGCAACTCGCCGACCTGCTCCAGCCGTTCTTCCACGCCTCCGCGACCGCCGCCGCGATCGTCCTGTTCACCGCGCTGGTCCGGCTGGCCACCCATCCCCTCGCCCGCGCCGCCGCCCGCGGCCAGCGGGCCCGCACCGCGCTCCAGCCGGGAATCACCGAGCTGCGCGAGAAGCACGCCCGCGATCCCGAGCGGCTCCAGCGGGCGGTGCTGGAGCTGCACACCGAGGCGAAGGTGTCCCCGTTCTCCGGGCTCCTGCCCGGCCTGCTCCAACTCCCCGCGTTCTTCCTGCTGTACCACCTGTTCGCCAGCCCCACGATCGGCGACGGACCCAACACGCTCCTGGATCACGACCTCCTCGCCGCCCCGCTGGCCGGCCACTGGACCGACGCCCTGAGCGGCGGCATCCTCGGCGGGGCCGACCTGGTCTACCTGGCCCTCTTCGCCATCGTCGCGGCCGTCGCCACGGTCAACTTCCGGCGCACCAGGCGTGTGGCGGCCGAGAATCCCGTACAGACAGGCGTTCCGGGCCAGACGGCGGTCGGCAAGGTGGCCCCGTTCCTGTCCTTCCTCACCCTGGTGACCGTCGCCGTCGTCCCCCTGGCCGCCGCGCTCTACGTCGTCACCAGCACCACCTGGAGCGCGGTGGAGCGGGCGGTGCTGTCATGAGCGGCCAGGGGGCGGGGCGGTCAGAGCAGGATGTCCGCCAGCCTCCGCCAGGCCGCGCGGGGCAGGTCGTCGGGGGAGCCCTCCTGCACGACCTGGAGGGCGACATGGTCGGCACCCGCGGCGAGGAAGGCGTTCACCTTCTCCCGGACGGTGTCGTCGTCGCCCCAGGCGTACAGCGCGTCGATCAGCCGGTCGCTGCCGCCGTCGCGCAGGTCGTCCTCGGTGAAGCCGAGCCGCTGGAAGTTGGAGGTGTAGTTGGGGAGCTGGAGGTACATCTCCAGGTGTCCGCGGGCCAGTTCGCGGGCACGGGCCGGGTCGGATTCCAGTACGACCCCGAACTCCGGTGCCAGCAGCGGCTCCTGGCCGAGGATCTCGCGGGCCCGCGCGGTGTGCTCGGGGGTGACGAGATAGGGAATCGCCCCCAGGGAGCGCTCGCCCGCCAGCCGTACGGTCTTCGGGCCGAGCGCGGCCAGGACGCGCCGTCCGGCCGGGACACCGGCCGCGTCCAGCTCGTCCAGGTACTCCACCAGCGCCGAGTACGGCCGCCGGTACTGCTCGGCCAGCTTGGCGTGGCTCACACCCAGGCCGAGCAGGAAGCGGCCGGGGTGCGCGGTCTCGACCTCGGACCAACCGGCCGCGCTCTCGCGGGCGTCGTGCTGCCAGATGCTCTGGATGCTGGTGCCGACGATCAGCCGGTCCGTCTTCTCCAGCAGGGGCAGGGCGTTGACGGGCGCGCTGGAGCCGCCGAGCCAGGCGGTGCCGTAGCCGAGCTCCTGGAGTTCGGCCGCCGCCTCCCCGATCTCACCGCGCCGGCCCGGGTCCTCGTTGCGCAGGCCGACGCTCCATACGCCGTACCGGCCGATCTCGGCCTTGGAGATGCTCCCGCTCGTCGAGTCGCTCATCGGATCTTTCCCTCCGGCTGGATGTCGTGCACGAACGATCGTCGTGCACGACAGGCCCAGCCGGCGGGAGCCGCGCGGGTGTCACACCTTCAGGAACCGCTCCAGCGCCTCGACGACCAGCCGGTGGTCCTCGATCTGGGGCAGGCCGGAGACGGTCACCGAGCCGATGACGCCCACGCCCTCCACGGTGATCGGGAAGGAACCGCCGTGCGCCGCGTAGCGGTCGGGGTCGAGGCGGGACGAGTCCTCGAAGGTGGTGCCCTTGGCGCGGAAACGTGAGCCGACCAGGTAGGAGGCGGAACCGTAGCGCTCCACCACCCGGCGCTTGCGGGCGATCCAGGCGTCGTTGTCCGGGGTCGAGCCGGGCAGCGCCGCGTGGAAGAGCTGCTGGCCGGCGCGGTGGATGTCGACGGCGATCGGCGCCTGCCGCTCCCGGCCCAGCTCGACCAGGAGCGAGCCCAGCGCCCAGGCGTCGTCGTGGGTGAAGGTACGGAAGACCAGGCGCTGTTCCTGCGCCTCCAGGTCGGCCACGCTCGGGGCGTTCTGTGCCTGCGTCATCAGAGGGTCACCGTCACCTTGTCGCGGGCGGAGCGGCGGGCCGCCTCCAGTACGTCGAGGGTCTCGGCGGCCTCCAGGGCGGTCACCGGGTTGGGGCCGGTGCCCCGCACGGCGGCGGCGACGGCCGCGTAGTAGGCGGGGTAGTCGCCGGGCACGGTCTCGACGGGGGTGCCGCCCCCGGTGACCGGGGACTCGCCGGCGCCCAGGCGGCCCCAGAGCGACTCCTCCTCGACGCCCCAGGCGGCACCGGTGCCGGGGCGGGCGCCGTCGCGCAGCGCCGCCTCCTGCGGGTCCAGGCCGTACTTCACGAATCCGGCGCGCGAGCCGAGCACCCGGAAGCGGGGGCCGAGCTGGGCGGCGGTGGCGGAGACGTACAGGTGCGAGCGGACGCCGTTGGCGTGGGTCAGGGCGAGGAAGGTGTCGTCGTCGGTCTCGGCGCCGTCGCGGCGGACGACCGCCTCGGCGTACACCTCGGTGACCGGGCCGAACAGGGTGATGGCCTGGTCGACGACGTGGCTGCCGAGGTCGTAGAGCAGGCCGCCGATCTCCGCCGGATCGCCGGACTCGCGCCAGCCGCCCTTGGGCTGCGGGCGCCAGCGCTCGAAGCGGGACTCGAAGCGCCAGACGTCGCCCAGCGCGCCGTCGGCCAGCAGCTTGCGGAGGGTGAGGAAGTCGTTGTCCCAGCGGCGGTTCTGGAAGACGGAGAGCAGCACCCCGTGCTCGTCGGCGAGGGCGGCCAGTTCGCGGGCCTCGGCGGCGGTGCCGGAGATCGGCTTGTCCACGACGACCGGCAGGCCGGCCTTGATGGCGGCGGTGGCGAGCGGCACATGCGTCTTGTTCGGAGACGCGATGACGATCAGGTCCAGCTCACCGGCGCGCTCGAACAGCTCGTCCGGGGTGGCGGCGACACGGACGTCCGGGAACTCGGCGCGGGCCTGCTCCTGGCGCTCGGGGTTCGAGGTGACGACCGTGTCCAGGACGAGGCCGTCCGTGGCGGCGATCAGCGGGGCGTGGAAGACGGAGCCGGCGAGGCCGTAGCCGATCAGGCCGACGCGGAGGGGTGTACCAGTCATGGCTCCTACTTTCGCAACGCTGTTGCCAAAGTGCAAGCGGCGGGGAGAATGGACCCGTGAACAGGACTGACAGGACGGGGCGCACCCCGGCGGGGGCGAATCTGCTCGCGGTGCGGTCGCACAACACCGCGCTCGTGCTCGATCTGCTGCGCGGCGCCGGGGCGGAGGGCATCAGCAGGCTCGAACTCGCCGAACGTACGGGGCTCACCCCGCAGGCCGTCAGCAAGATCACCGCGCGGCTGCGGGAGGAGGGCTTCGCCGCCGAGGCCGGACGCCGGGCGTCCACCGGCGGCAAGCCGCGCACCGTGCTGCGCCTGGTCCCCGAGGCCGGTCACGCGGTGGGCGTGCACCTGGACCGGGACGAGCTGCGGGTGGTGCTGCTCGACCTCAACGGCAGCGTGGTGGGGGAACGGCGCGGCGACACGGGCCTGGGCGGCGGCGCGGAGGCGGTGCTCGCGCTGGTCGCGGACGAGGTGACCGTGCTGGTCACGGAGGTGCTGGGCGGCGAGCGGCTCGCGGACGCCGGGACGTTGCTCGGGGTCGGGGTCGCGCTGCCCGGCCCGCTGGACCATGCCGGCGGGGTGCTGCACCGGGTGACCGGGTTCCCCGAGTGGGAGGGGTTCGCGCTGCGCGACGCGCTCGCCGGGCGGCTCGGAGTGCCGGTGGTGGTCGACAAGGACACCAACGCGGCGGCGCTCGGGCTGGCGGCGGGGGGCGAGGGCGGGTCGTTCGCCTACCTGCACCTCGGTACGGGTCTCGGCGCGGGCCTGGTGATCGGCGGCAGCGTGCACCGGGGGGCGCGGACCGGGGCCGGGGAGTTCGGGCACCAGGTGATCCAGCTCGACGGGCCTCGTTGCGAGTGCGGGGACCGGGGATGCCTGGAGGCGCTGTGCCTGGCGGCCGTCGGGCGCGGTGAGACCGGGGAGGCGGCGCGTGTGCTCGGGGTGGGGGCCGGGAACCTCGCGGGGCTGCTGGACATCGACCGGGTGCTGCTCGGCGGGCGGACGGTCGCCGCGGCGCCGGAGGCGTACGTCGAGGGGGTGGCCGGGATACTCGCGGCGCGGGCCCGGCGGGAGGGGATGCTCGGGGACGCGGTGCCGGTGCGGCTGGCGCCGGGCGGGGAGGGGGTGGTGGCTGTGGGGGCGGGGCAACTTCTGCTGGCGCCGGTGTTCGGGCGGGCGGGGGGTTAGGGGCTCTCTTCCGGATGGGGTCGGGTCGGGTCGGGCGGGGTTGGGTCAGGTCAGGTCGACGGTGCCTTTGGACAGATCCGGTGCGGTCTGGGGGCAGGTGCGTGGCGGAGGCGGGCGCCGCCGAGCGTTGCGGAGTCGGCGAGCGTGGGGGAGCGACTGGCAGACCCCCGCGAGCGTCCGGCACGCCTCACGCCCCGGCGAGCCTCCTACGACAGGCTGCCCTGGGGGCCCTGCCGGTTGGCGCAGCGCGGGTCCACTGATCGGGCGGAGCTGAGGGCGGGGCCGGAGTGGCGCAAGGCTCGGGGACGGGGGCCCGGCATGTTCATGTGTTCATGCGATTGTCCTCGGCCCTGTCGTTCTCTCTCTCCCGCTCCTCCGTGCCGGCCTCGCTCTGTCTGGTCGCGGTCACCGCGCTCGCGCCCGTGTCGTCCGCGGCCGCCGTCGCGCCCTGTACGGCGGGCGACGACGGGTCCTTCCCGCTCGGCACCCGTATCCACGGGGGTCCCGACACCTACGAGGCCGGCGGGCCGCCTGGCACCTGGTACATCGACCTCGTCAACACCGGGGCGCGGGCGTGCGCGGGCGTCCACCCGGTGGTGGTCCTCGTCGACGACGAGCGTCTTCTGCGGCCGTCGCAGGCCAAACTCGACTTCTACGACGGACGCAAGCGGCGCCCCGTCCGGCTGGAGAGCACCGATCACCAGGAGCTGGTCGGTGTGGTCGGGGCCGACGGTTTCGCGGGGTACACCGTGGCCCCCGGCAAGACCGTCACCGTCCGGCTCCGCCTGATGATCACCTCCGAGGCGTACGCCGACCACGTCACCGCCAAGGCCGCGCTGGTCCAGCGCCGGGGCCAGGACGGGGAGTGGGTGGGGGAGTCCGGGGACTACGTCTTCGACATCGACGGCGAGGAGCCCGACCCCGCCCGCACGAAGGGCTCCGCCCCGCCGACCGGCCCCAGTCGGTCCGCCGGGCCGACGGCTACGGATGAAGCGGGCCACCCGGTGGGCACGGACGAACCCGCCCGCCCGACGGCCACGGACGAAGCAGGCCACCCGGTGGGTACGGACGAACCCGGCCGCCCGGTGGGCACGGACGAAACCGGCCGCCCGGTGGGTACCGAGGAGCCCGCTCGTCCGGTCGGCACCGATGAAGCCGGTCGTCCGCCGGGAACGGATGAGGCCGGGCGTCCGGCGGACACCGAAAACTCCGGCCGCGTGGGGGAGACCGACGACCCCGGCCGCACGGGGGACACCAAGGAGTCCGGCCGCACGGGAGACACCGGGGAACCCAGCCGCCCCGTAAGCACCGATGCCCCCGACGAGACCCCCGACCCGGCCGACCCCGACAGCACCCCGGTCAGCCCCTCCCGAGCCCCCGACACCACGGAGGCGGGCGTCACCCCGGCCCCTGAAGACCCCTACGCCCCTGACACCCCCGCCCCCGCGGACCCCTCCCCGTCCGCCCCCTACGACGCCGAGAACGCCGAGGACCCCGACGACCCCGAACTCCCCGAACTCGCCCACACCGGCCGCCCCCTCCCCCGCGCCCTCCTCGCCGCGATCGCCGCCCTCCTCGTCCTCCTCGGCACCACCGCCCTGCTCCTGACCCGCAAACGCCCCTGACCCCAGCAGCCAGCGCACCCCAAGCCCCCCGACATCCGAACCCCACCCCACCCCCCAGGCCCCCGACACCCGAACCCCACCCCCCAAGCCCCCCGCACCCCGAGCCTCCCGCAACACCCGATCCCCCCCAAGCCCCCCACCTCCCCCGACACCCGAACCCACCCCGCCCCCACCCCCCGCACTCCCTCCTCGCTAACTACCCTGGACCCCTCAGTCGTCGGCAGGCACTCGCTGGAGGACGTACGCATGGCAGACCGCAGGCCCATCGAGTCATGGCTCACCGACATGGACGGCGTTCTGATCCATGAGGGGGTGCCCATTCCCGGCGCCGACGCGTTTCTGAAGAAGCTGCGGGAGGCCGAGCGGCCGTTCCTGGTGCTGACGAACAACTCCATCTACACGGCGCGCGACCTGCACGCCCGGCTGAAGCGGCTGGGCCTGGACGTGCCGGTGGAGAACATCTGGACGTCCGCGATGGCCACCGCCCAGTTCGTGAACGAGCAGCGGCCCGGCGGCAGCGCGTACGTGATCGGCGAGGCCGGGCTGACCACCGCGCTGCACGACGTCGGCTACATCCTCACCGACCACGACCCCGACTTCGTGATCCTGGGCGAGACCCGGACCTACAGTTTCGAGGCCATGACCAAGGCGGTCCGGCTGATCAACGACGGCGCCCGGTTCATCGCCACCAACCCGGACAACGTCGGCCCCTCCACCGAGGGCGCGCTGCCCGCCACCGGCTCGGTCGCCGCGCTGATCACCGCCGCGACCAAGAAGAAGCCGTACTTCGTCGGCAAGCCCAACCCGCTGATGATGCGGGCCGGCCTCAATGTGCTCGGCGCCCACTCGGAGACCTCCGCGATGATCGGTGACCGCATGGACACCGACGTGCTGGCGGGGCTGGAGGCCGGGATGCGGACCTTCCTGGTGCTCACCGGGGTCACCCAGGCGGACGAGATCGACCGCTACCCGTTCCGCCCGTCCAAGGTCGTCGACTCCATCGCGGACCTCGTGGACCTGGTCTGACCTGGTCTGACCTGGGGGATTGGCGAGCAGCTCAAACCCGGTCCCACCCGTACGGAGCAATCGGACGCCCTGTCCGGATGCGGGTGGGTACCGGACGGGGGAACCTCCCACTATCAGGAGGTTCACGATGGGCTCACTTCGCCTCACTCTCTGTACCGGAATCCTCGCCGCCGCCGCGTTCACCCCGGCGAGCGCCCACGCGGCGGACGGGGGCGGTACGCACGACAGCGGATCGCACGGCACCGGTGGGCTCACCGTGGCCCCGGCCGTCCCGCTCCCCGGCACCGACGTCTCGCTGCGGGTGCGCGGCTGCACGGCCTCGCAGGGCACCGCGGTCTCCAGCGCGTTCGTCTCGGACGCCCGGCTGACCGGGGGCCAGGGCGACCTGTCCGGCCAGACCCGCGTGCGCACCTCCCTCAAGGCGGGCGCGTACGACGTGCGGATCACCTGCGCCGACTACTCCTTCACCGGCCGGATCAGCGTCGACGAGTCCGGCGCGGGCGCCCGCCCCGACTCCGGCTCCGACGACGGGCCGGACACCGGGCCCTCCCCGGTCGCCCCGGTCCACGCGGGCGGCGGCGGTACGGCCGCCGGAGCGGACACCAGCACCCTGTTCGCCACCGTGGCTCCCACCGGCTCCGGCCCCGGCGCCGCCCAGGCCCTGACCGGGCTGGCCCTCGCCGGCTGCGCGGCGGTCACGGTCGGGGCGCTGCGGTCCCGCCGGAGCCGGAACGACGGCTGAACGGGCGCCGGGATGTCCGAGGAGCAGGGGCGCGCCACCGGCCGGGCGGTCACGGCCGTGGCCTGGGCCGTGCTGCTGCTCGGACTGTGGCTCTGGGGGCGTGACGTGACCGGGCTGCCCGACAGCCCGGCCGGCACCACGCACGGTGATGTCGCCGGGATCGACGGCGTCCCCCTGCCCGCCCCGGCGACCCCGCTGCCCGACTCCACCCCGCAGCGCGTCGACATCCCCCAACTCGCCATCCAGGCACCGGTGGTGGAGCGCGGGCTGGACAGCCGGGGCGGCATCGACCCGCCGCCCTTCGACCAGCCGGGGGTGGTCGGCTGGTACGGCGCCGGGACCACACCCGGCGCGAACGGCACCGCGCTCCTGGTCGGCCATGTCGACACCGAGACCCGGCCCGCCGTCTTCTACCGGCTCAGCACCCTGGAGCGGGGCGAGACCGTCCGGGTGGTCCGCGCGGACGGCAAGGTCGCCCGGTTCACCATCGACGACGTCGAGGTCCTCCCCACCGACCACTTCGACGCCGCCCGCGCCTACGGCACCCGCCACCCCGGCCGCGCCGAACTCCGCCTGATCACCTGCGGCGGCACCTACGACCGCGCCGGCCGCACCTACACGGCCAACGTGGTCGTCTCCGCGTACCTCACCGGCACGGGAGCCTGAACACCCCTGAGCATCCCTGAACACCCCGGACAATCAAGGGTGTTGACTTCCACGTCTGGCCATGTCCGGCACGGCCGGTATGCCAGGATTGGCCCTCCGGAGCGAATGCGCCCAGGGGGGAAATCGCATGGACGGGACATGGGGGACCCGCGCGTCCGTGGTGCTGCTGGGGGCGGCACTGCTGACGACCGGGTGTTCTTCGGGGGACGGCGCCGGGGGAGCGCCGGCCGGAACCCGGGAACCGGGGAACCCCTACTGGGTCAACCCCGACGGCAACGCCGCCCGTCAGGTCGCCGCCTACGAGAAGGCCGGCCGGAAGGCCGAGGCCGCGCGGATACGGCGGATCGCCGAGCAGCCGGTGGGGGAGTGGATCGGCCCCGAGAACCCGGAGGGGGAGGCGCGCGGATACACCGAGGCCGCCACCCGGTCCGGCCGTACCGCCCTGCTGGTCCTCTACAACATCCCGCACCGCGACTGCGGCCAGTACTCGAAAGGGGGCGCGGCCGACGGAGCCGCGTACCGGGCCTGGGTCGACGGGGTGGCGCGCGGCATCGGGGACCGCGCCGCGACCGTCGTCCTCGAACCGGACGCCCTGCTGCACCTGGTGGACGGCTGCACCCCCAGGGAGTTCCACGAGGAGCGCTACGACCTCCTGCGGGGTGCGGTCACCCGGCTCACGACCCTGAAGAACACCAAGGTCTACCTGGACGCGGGCAACGCGGGCTGGGGCCACCCCGACCAGATCCACGCCCCGCTGAAGTCGGCGGGGGTGGAGGACGCCGACGGCTTCGCCGTCAACGTCTCCAACTTTTACTCCACCCAGGACTCCGTCGCCTACGGCAAGCGTCTGGCGGCCAAGGTCGGCGGCAAGCACTTCGTCATCGACACCAGCCGCAACGGCAACGGCCCCTACACCGAGGGCGCCCCCGAGAAACGCTGGTGCAACCCACCCGGCCGAGCCCTGGGCGAACCCCCGACCACCAGGACGGCCGACCCCCTGGCCGACGCCTACCTGTGGATCAAACGGCCAGGAGAGTCGGACGGCGAATGCGGGGGCGGCCCGAAGGCGGGCCAGTGGTGGCCGGCCTACGCCCTGAAACTGACCGAGGACTGACCGAGGACCGACCGAGGACCGACCGAGGACTAAGGCACCCGTACCCACCGAGCCTTCGAAGGCGTCCCCTGATCGTCAACCACGAACAGCATGTACCACCCCGCCTGCACCAGATTCCGGTTGGCCGGCACCCGCACCGTCACCCGGTCCCCGTCCACACGGAACCCCAGCGCGATGGACCGCTGGTCCACATCCGTCACATGCGTAGCCGCACTCGGCCGGATCAACCGCACTTTCCGAATGCTCGAAGCGTGCTGCGAGACGAACGTCCCCGACCCGCCCCGCACGAGCCGCTCGGGCCCCGCGCCGAGCGACGGCCGCGAACCCCGGTACAGATAGGGCGGCCTGTAGATCTCGATCCGCTGCTCGAAGCTCCCCGGCCGGGTGTTGGCCCGGTCCCCGTACAGCGGGTCGGAGCCGAAGAACATCACCCGCCCGTCCGGCAGCAGGATCGACCCGGAGTGGTAGTTCCGTCCCACCAGCGGATCGGCGACCCGGGGGAAACGGCCACTGTCCGGGTGGTAGATCCGCGCCTGGAGAATGTCGGAGTCCCCCCGCCCCCGGTAGTCCTCCGAACCCCCCGACACCAGCACGGTGTCGTCGGGCAGCACGGACGCTTGCGGATACCGGGTCCCCTTCTCCAGTGAGGGCCCGTCCACGAACCGCGGATCGGATGCCTTCAGGTCGATCAGCCGGGTCTTCCTGCTGGCCAGCGCCGACTCCCCGACCCCGCCCCCGCCGATGACCAGATACCGCTCGTCCTGCGCCGGGGGCAACAGCACGGTGCCCGAGGTCTCCAGCCGGTCGGGATCGCTCAGCCCCGGCAACTCGGTGAACTTGTTGGTGTCCACGTCCCACACGCCGGGCTCGCGTCCCACGTCGTCCGGCCCGTACCCCGCGTTGGAGCCGGAGTAGAAGACCTTGCCGTTCTGCATCAGGAACAGTGCCGGGTAGGTCGGGAACTGCCGGACCTTCGGCATGTACGCCCACTTCTTCGTCGCCGGGTCGAACACCTCGTTCTTGCCCGGCACCAACTGCCCGATGTCGTCCAGCCCCGAGACGCTGAGCACCTTGCCGTCCGACAGGGTGGTGAGCGTCGGGTACCAGCGGGCCTCGTTCATCGGGTCGACCTCGATGTACCGCTCGGCCACCGGATCGAACTCGAAGGCGTCGCGGATGCCCTGGAAGTCCTTCTTGTCGAGCGCGAGCTTCTGCGCGATGCCGTACGTGTTGCGCGCCTCGGCGCCGGTGAGCCCGCGCACCCGGTAGTTGTCCTGGGTGCCGGTCTCGTACTTCCTGCCGCTGCGCTGCGCCTCGACGTAGATCCGGCCGAGGCCGGGGTCGTTGCGCAGGAACCGGCCCGCGCGGTCGAAGACCTTCTTCGCGCGCGGGACCAGCACCGGGTCCTTCGAGACGAAGGTGCGGCCGTTGCTCCTCCCGGTGAACCGGGTGCCGGCGGGCAGCGTGATCGGGCGGTCCGGGTTCTCGTTGTGGACGATCATCAGGCCGCCCGCCTTGGTGACGTCGCCCTTGAGCTTCTCGTACCGCTTGGTGCCGCCCGCGATCAGCAGACGGCCGTCGGCGAGCTGTGTGTGGCCGGTGCAGAAGAGGTCCTTGGGCGTGGGGATCTTCTTGACGGTCCCCTTGACCGGGTCCCAGAGCCGGGTGTCGAACTTCTTGGCGTCGAAGTTCTCCTGGTTGTTGCCCGACCCCGCCACCAGCAGCACCTTGCCGGTGCGCAGCAGCGCCGCGTGGATGGTGTCCTGGCGGTACTCCTCGGGGAACTCCACGATCTCCCAGCGGCCGTTGGCGGCCTTGTACTCCGGCTTGTCGATCTCGTACCGGTGGTACCGCTCGGTGCCGAAGCGGTAGAGCCAGGGACCGTTCATCCCGGCCAGCGCGAGGACCACCACGGCGCCCATCCCCAGTCGGCGGGCGCGGCGGCGGCCGGTGAGCTGCCTCACTCGTCCCGTCCCCCCTGCCCGCCGACGGCGATCCGCAGGGTCTGCTCGCTGTCACGGGCCGTGCGCTGCACCGGGACACGCGGCGCGGGCAGCGGTTCCGGTACGGGCCCGGCGGCCGTACCCGGCACGCGCTCGCCCCGCAGCGACCACCCCCACACGAGGATCGGCGAAGCCGTGACCAGCAGGGCGAAGACCGCCCAGGTGATCATCGCCGGGTGGGCGTGGTCCAGCGCGAACCCGGCGGTCAGCGAGCCCGCGAAGACCGCGATGAAGAACCAGTGGATGCGGAACGTCCCGAACAGCGTGTCCGGGCTGGCCGAGTCGCCCTTGGGGGTCACCACGAAGCCGCTTTTGCGGCGCAGCAACGCGTCCAGCAGCGAACGGGCGTACACCGGGGCGGACAGCGCCGACATCATCATGCCCGCGATCCCGCCGGAGCCCTCCGGCTCGTGCGGGGAGACGTTGTGCCGCCGGTTCCAGATGTACAGACCGATCTGGAGCGCGGAGGCGTTGCCGTACAGCATCAGCCACACCGTCGGGTCGATGTTCACGCCCGAGGCGCCCAGCCCCAGGAAGAGCGCGCAACTCAGGGCGGCCAGAATCCAGTTGAGGGCGGACATCGGGTAGAACACGATCATCATCGTGTAGTTGAAGAGCTTGCCCGGCGGCAGGGTGAACAGGCCCCGCCAGTACTGCCTGAGGATCGTCTCGTACGTCCCCCGCGACCAGCGGAGCTGCTGGGTGAAGAAGTCGGTCCAGGCGTTCGGGCCCTCGCCCACCGCGAGCACGTCCGGGGTGTAGACCGAGCGCCACTTGCGGCCGGTGGCGGGGTTGGTCGCCCGGTGCATCTCGAAGCCGGTCGCCATGTCCTCGGTGATCGAGTCGTACAGCCCGCCGATCTGCTTCAGCGCGGTGATCCGCACCGCGTTGGAGGTGCCGACGAACATCGGGGCGCCGTAGCGGTTCCCGGCGCGCTGGATCAGCGCGTGGAAGAGGAACTGCTGCGACTCGGCGGCCTTGGTGACGAACGTGTCGTAGTTGCCGTACACCTGCGGGCCGATGACGAAGCCCACGTCCGGGTCGCGGAACCAGCCGAGCATCCGCTCCAGGTAGTTGGGGAGCGGGACGTGGTCGGTGTCGACGGAGGCGAAGAAGTCGTAGGCGTCGCCGTGGGCCTCCAGCCAGGCGTTGTAGTTGCCGTGCTTGGTCTTCGCGCGGTGCGGGCCCGAGGGCTGGTTCCACTTCGCCACGCCCTTGCGGCTGAAGTGGCGGACGCCGAGCCGGGCGCAGACCTCCTTGACTGCCGGGTCGTCGCCCTCGTCCAGCAGCCAGACGTGCAGCGGGCCCCGGTGCCGCAGCCGGACGGCGGCCTGAAGGGTCCGGGTGACCATCTCCAGCGGCTCCTTGCCGGGCACGAAGGAGGTCAGGAAGGCCACGCGGGTCCCGTCCTCGGGCACCACCGGCACCGGGTCGCGGGCGACCAGGGTGGCGTGCGCGTTGGACAGCACGTTCAGACAGCGGAAGGACTCGATCAGGCCGATCGAGGCCAGCATCAGGGTGTCCAGCGCCGGCAGGAAGCCGTAGGCGGGGTGGTCCCGCTCGGTCCAGTGCTCCGGCTGGAGCAGCCAGCCCAGCAGGACGAGTGAGAGCAGCGGGGCGGCGCCCAGCATGAGCGCGGCACGCAGCCGGTGCGGCTCCTGCGAGAGCAGCGAGCGGTAGCGGACGGTGTACGGCCGGCCGGCGGGCGGCTCGGTGAGCGGGCCGGCGAGGCGGCTGTAGTGCTCGTAGTCGTAGCGCGGCAGGCCCCTCGCGGCCGGGCCGGGCCGGTGCGCGACGGTTCTCGGTCCGGTGGTGCGTGACGGATCGTCCGTCATGAGTCATCCCCCCACACGCGCGGGTCGGCGCGTGTTTCGTCAGTCCTTCCGTCCGCGACGGACCTCCCCAGGCCGGCGCGGGCGACTTCACGGCATGCGACCGTGACCAAGCCCTGACTCACCGTGAGCAGAGCAGGGAACGGCGATGCTCCGGTCGCGGCGCGAGATGCCCCCTCGGCGCGGTGCGCGACCGGTACTTCCCCCCAACTGCCGTGTTTCCACGGCATCGTGGACAACAGGGTTCTACGCCGACGAGCATGATCGCAAGATGCGAAACCTGTTGTTTACCGGTCAAAACCGTTCATTGCGGTGAACGGAAACGCAAGCAGGCCCCCCGTTCGCACGGGGGGCCTGCTTGTTGTCTGTGCGCCGCCAGGGACTCGAACCCCGGACCCGCTGATTAAGAGTCAGCTGCTCTAACCAACTGAGCTAGCGGCGCCTGCTGACGGGAAAACTCTACAGGACCAGCCAGGGTGCTCCTGACCACCAAGGACAGCCCCGCCGGGGTCCGGGCGGGGGCGTGCACCATTCGGACCGTCAACATGCGCGGCACGCGGACAGTTGTGAAACTGATCAACGTGCACACACGCGGACATATCCACCCCGAATGTGAGGCAGATCGCATGACGGCTCCGGTGTTCGAGGAATTCGATCCGGTGAGCGACTGCGACTGCCTCGGCTGCGTCCGGTGGCGGCGGCTCGCCCCCCGCCCGGCGTCCGCCCGTACCGGTGGCCGCCCGGCCGCCCGGAGTGCGGTGGTCGTGGCCGCCGCCGCGTCCGCCGTCCTCGGCGCCGTCCCCGCCGCCGGCGCGCTCACCCAGGCGCCGCCCCCGCACGCGGCCCCGCACCGTCCCGGCGCCCCGGCGGCGGACGGGGACGCCGCGACCCCGCAGGGCGGCACCGCACCCCTGCACGGCCCGGCCGGCTCGCCCGCCCGGCCCCAGGCCAAGACCCCGGCCACCACCCGGACGGCGATCATCAACCGGGCCAAGCAGTGGGTCACCGCGCAGGTGCCCTACAGCATGACCAAGTTCTGGTCGGACGGGTACCGCCAGGACTGCTCGGGCTATGTCTCCATGGCCTGGGGGCTGCTCTCCAACGAGTGGACGGGCAGCCTGGGCCAGTTCGCAGTGAAGATCACCAAGGGAGACCTCCAGCCCGGCGACATCCTGCTCTTCCACAACTCCGCCGACCCCCAGGGCGGCTCGCATGTCGTGATCTTCGGCGGCTGGACGGACTACACCCACACCGCCTACACGGCGTACGAGCAGACGCCCCCGCACACCCGCCGCCAGAGCACGCCCTACCCCTACTGGAACAACACCACCAAGTACGTCCCCTACCGCTACAAGGGCGTCACCGCGGGGACGGCGGGTGCCGAGCCGACGACCGCCCCGGTGCCCTTCCCCGGCACGAAGTACTTCGGGCCCGGCGCGAACAACAAGTACGTCACCCAGCTCGGCGAGATGCTGGTCGCCCGGGGCGGCGGCCCGTACTACTCGACGGGGCCAGGCCCGGTCTGGGGCGAGGCCGACCGGCGCGCCACCCAGGCGTTCCAGAAGGCCCAGGGCTGGACCGGCTCCAGTGCCGACGGGCTGCCCGGCCCGCGCACCTGGGAACTGCTGGTCACCGGCACGGGCAAGGACATCGCGTCCGGCTCGGCGGGCCCCGGCGGCGCCCCGGCCTTCCCCGGCAAGCAGTACTTCAAGGCGGGCGCGAACAACGCCCATGTCACCCGACTGGGGCGGCAACTGGTGAAGAAGGGATTCGGCGGCTTCTACGCCACCGGGCCGGGACCGCGCTGGAGCGAGGCGGACCGGCGGGCCGTGGAAGCCTTCCAGCGCGCCCAGGGCTGGCGCGGCGGAGCGGCGGACGGCTATCCGGGCCCCGAGACCTGGCGCCGTCTGTTCGGCTGAGGCGCCCGGTCACCTCCGGGTCCCGCGTCCGCGCGCGGCCCGGCATCCCCTGTCATGACGCACCCGGCGCGGAGGCTGGAGGCACCCATGAGCACGACCACACCCCACACCCACGAGTCCGACGACCATCCGGAGAGCCTGCCGGGCGGTGCGGGGACGGCCGTCCGGCCGCCCCGGCTGATCCACACCGAGGCGACCACCGAGATCCCCGTCCACCTGCTCTTCCGCGACGAGCCCGCCCCCGAGGCGCGGCGCCCCGCCGTGGTGAACCGCCGGCACGGCACCGGCGAACAGCCCCGGCCCGTCCGCCCGGCGCAGGTCCGCAGACGGCCCGAACTGCGCCCCGACCCGGACCTCCAGGAGCGTCCGGCGCGGGTGCTGCCCGGCGTGGCGGGGGTGCTGGCCGGGCTCGGCGGGGTCGCCGGATGCGTGGCCATCACCTGGTGGGCGGGGGCGCTGCCCGGCGAGGTGCCCGGCGCGGGACTCGGTCCCGCGCAGTGGGCGGCGTACGCGGGGGCCGGGGCGCTGGGGCTGTTCGGGTTCGGCGGGCTGGCGCGCGGGCGCACCGGGCGGGCCTGGGTGCTGGGGCTGTTCGGCCGGTACCGGGGGACCGTGCGGCGGACCGGGCTGCTGTGGATCAACCCGCTGCTGCGGCGGCGCCGGGCCGATGTGCGGCTGCGGCACTGGCGCAGCGGCGCGGTGCCGGCGGTGGACGCGGGCGGGGTGGCGCTGCGCGTGGTGGTGCTGGTGGTGTGGCGGGTGCGGGACACCGCGCGGGCGCTGCTCGGCATCGAGGAGCACGAGACCTACCTGCGCGAATGCGTGGAGTCGGCCCTCGCGCGGGTCCCGGTGGAGCTGCCGGGCGGCGCGCGCAGCGGGGCGGACGCGGCCGGTGACGCGCTGACCCGGCTGGTCGCGGCCGACGTGGCGCCGGTCGGGGTGGAGGTGTTCTCCGTGCAGCCGGTCCGGGTGGAGTACGCGCCCGAGGTGGCCGCCGCCATGCAGCGGCGCCGGATCGCCGCCCTGGACGCGCAGCAGCGGGCCACCATGCTCAGCTCGGTGGTGGACTCCGTCGAGGACACGGTCACCCGGCTCACCAGGCGCGGGCTGGTCGAGCTGGACGACTACGAGCGCAAGGCGCTGGTCCGGGACCTCACGGTGGCCTTCTGCTCGGCCCGCCGGGAACCGGCCTGACGCATGCCTCCGAATGGTATGGACACGTTCAACTCCCGGCAATAATCTGGTACTTGGTCTGGACCTATCGCACGTCATCGCACAGCCCGGCTCAGTGAACCTTCCCCCACGACGTTCCCCAGGAGCGGCAGCATGCGTACCAGGACCAGGTTGTCAGCGTTGTCCGCGGCCGTGCTCGGCATGGCCACCGCCGGCGCCTTCGTGCTCTCCACCGGCGGCGCCAGCGGCCACGGCTACACCGACCTCCCCGTCAGCCGGCAGAAGCTCTGCCAGAACGGCTCCGTGGCGAACTGCGGCGACATCCAGTGGGAGCCGCAGAGCGTCGAGGGCCCCAAGGGCTTCCCCGGCTCCGGCCCCGGCGACGGCCAGCTCTGCAGCGGCGGCAACAGCCGCTTCGGCCAGCTCAACGCCCCGAACACCCCCGGCGGAGGTGCCTGGCCCACCACCCGGGTCACCGGCGGCCAGTCGTACACCTTCCGCTGGCAGTTCACCGCCATGCACGCCACCAGCGACTTCACCTACTACGTCACCAAGCAGGGCTGGAACCAGAACCACGCCCTCGCCCGGTCCGACCTCAACCTGACGCCGTTCCTCTCGGTGCCGTACAACGGCCAGCGCCCGCCGTCCACGCTCAGCCACAGCGGCACCCTGCCCCGGGGGCTCACCGGCCACCATGTGATCCTCGCGGTGTGGAACGTGGCCGACACCGCGAACGCCTTCTACGCCTGCTCGGACGTCACCTTCTGAGCTTGGCGTGCGGCCGACGGCCCTGCCTCACGGGTGCGTTCCCGGCACGCCGGTCCACCGGAGCGGCGTGCCGGGAAAAGCGCGAGGGCGGATCGGTTTCCCGACCCGCCCTCGGCAGATGTGCGCCGCCAGGGACTCGAACCCCGGACCCGCTGATTAAGAGTCAGCTGCTCTAACCAACTGAGCTAGCGGCGCATGACTCCCGCCTTCCGCTTTCGCGGCCGGCGACAGAGAAAATACTACCTGGTCCTCGGGGGTGCTCCGACCACGGCCGGCCCGGCCGCCTCCGTGCCCGGCCGCCCGTGCCCGTCCGGCTACAGCACCGCGCTGAGGAACTCCCGCGTCCGCTCCTGCTCCGGATCGCCGAAGATCTTCTCCGGGGGGCCGGACTCCACCACCCGGCCCTGGTCGAACATCAGCACCTGGTCGGAGATGTCCCGCGCGAAGCCCATCTCGTGGGTGACGCAGAGCATGGTGATGTCGGTGCCGCGGGCGATGTCGCGCAGTACGTCCAGCACGCCCGCGACCAGCTCCGGGTCGAGCGCGCTGGTCACCTCGTCCAGCAGCAGCACCCGCGGCCGCATGGCGAGCGCCCGCGCGATCGCGACGCGCTGCTGCTGGCCGCCGGAGAGCCGGGTGGGCCGGGCGTCGAGCTTGTCGGAGAGCCCGACCAGCTCCAGCAGCTCCCGCGCCCGCGCCTCCGCCTCGTCCCGCGAGAGCCCGAGCACCTGGACCGGGGCCTCGGTGAGGTTGCGCAGCACGGACATGTTCGGGAACAGGTTGAAGTGCTGGAAGACCATCCCGATCTTCTTCCGCACCTCCCGCACCTGCTTCTCCGGCGCCGGGAACAGCGTCTGGCCGTCCACGGTGATGATGCCCTCGTCCGGCCGGGTGAGGGTCATCAGCAGGCGCAGGATCGTGGTCTTGCCCGACCCGGAGGGGCCGATCAGGGTCACATGCCTGCCCGCGTCCACGGCGAAGTCCAGGTGGTCGAGGACCGTGTGGGCGCCGAAGCGCTTGGTGACCTGCTCCAGGCGGATCAGCTCACCGGGCTGGTTCTGCTTCGGCAGGGTGATGTCAGCGGACAAGGCGTCGCTCCAGTGCTCGCAGGAGAAGGGAGGCCAGGTAGGACAGGACGATGAAGGCCACGCCGATCACGGTCAGCGGCTCGGTGAACCGGAAGCTCGCCTGCGAGAACAGCCGCGCCCGGCCGAGCATCTCCAGCACGGTGATCACCATCAGCATCGGGGTGTCCTTCAGCATGGAGATCACGTAGTTGCCGAGCGCGGGAATCACCCGGCGCAGGGCCTGCGGCAGGATCACCGCGGTCCAGGTCCGCCGCCGGGGCAGGCTCAGCGCGGTCGCCGCCTCCCACTGGCCCGCCGGTACGGCCTCGATCCCGGCCCGGTAGACCTGCATGGTGTACGTCGAGTAGTGCAGCCCGATGGCGAAGATGCCGGTGGTCAGCGCCGAGAAGGTCACGCCCCACTCGGGCAGCACGTAGAACAGGAAGAACAACTGCACCAGCAGCGGGGTGTCCCGCACGAACTCCGTGACCACCCCGACCGGCCAGCGCACCCAGCGCGAGGGCACCCGCGTCAGCAGCGCCCACACCAGCCCCAGCGAGAACGACAGCAGCGAGCCGAGCGCCACCACCTGGAGCGTGACCAGCAGACCGCGCCAGAAGTACGGCATGAAGTCGCTCACGGCGTTCCAGTCCCACGTCATGCCGCACCACCCACCCTGCTCGCCGCGGCCGGTTCGCTCCCCCGCACCGCGGGCTCAGGGACGGGCCCCTGGCCCAGCCCCGCCTTCAGCCGCTTCTCCAGCGAGCGCATCAGCCGGGTCAGGGCGAACGCGATCACGAAGTAGACGATCAGCACGTACGTGTAGATCTCCGCGCTCTGCTGGAGGGCGAGCCGTACCAGGTTGGCGCTGAAGGCGAGGTCGCCCATGCCCATCACGGACACCAGCGCGGTGCCCTTGAGCAGCTCGACCAGCAGGTTGGAGAAGGGCGGGATCATCTCCGGCACCGCCTGCGGCAGCAGGATGAGCCGCATCCGCTGCCAGGGGGTGAAGCCGAGCGCGATCCCGCCCTCGCGCTGCGCCGGGTCCACCGCGTTCAGGGCGCCGCGCACGATCTCCGACCCGTACGCGCCGTAGGTCAGGCCGAGTGCCAGGGTGCCCGCCCACAGCGGGACCAACTGCCAGCCGAAGGCGATGGGCAGCACGAAGAACACCCAGAAGATCATGACCAGCGCCGAGGTGCCGCGGAACACCTCGGTGTACAGGCCCGCGAGGAAGCGGACGAGCCGGCGCCGGTGGGTGCGCGCGATGCCGACGGCGAAGGACACCGCCGACGCCAGCAGCGCGCTGAGTACGAGGAGTTGGACGGTCGTCCAGACGCCCCGCAGGACGAGTTCCCACAGTCCCGAGGTCATCCGCCGCACAGCTCCTTCGCGGTGAGGTCCGTCATCTCGTCCGGGGTGAACCCGAACGGCCGGAGGATGCGCAGCAGTTCACCGGTGCGCTTCAGCTCGCGCAGCTCGGCGTTGAAGGCGTCCCGCAGCCGGGTCTCGACCGGCCGGAACGCGAACGCGCCCCCGTCGACGTGCGGTTCGCCCTCCACCAGCGGCGCGAAGGGTTCGGTGGACTCCGCCTTGCGGGACTTTTTGACCACCTCGCGGGTGGTGAGCGCCGTACCGGCGAACACGTCGACCCGCCCGGCCTCCACCGCGTTCAGCCCGGCGACCTGGTCGGGGACGACGAGGATGTCGCTCTCCTTGCAGCCCGCCTCGACCGCGTACTGCATCTCGGCGTACCCGGCGCCGGTGGCGAACCTCGCCTTCTTCCTCACCACGTCCTGGTAGGAGCGCAGGCCCTTGGGGTTGCCCTTGCGGACGATGAAGGCGTCCTTCATCTGGTAGTCCGGGTCGGCGAAGATCACCTGGCGGCAGCGCTCGGCGTTGACGTACATCCCGGCGGCCACCACGTCGAACTGCTGGGAGTTCAGGCCCGGTATGAGCGAGCCGAACTCGGTGGGCACCGGCTGCACCCGCTCCACCCCGAGCCGCTTGAAGATCACCCTGGCGAGTTCCGGTGCCTCCCCGGTGAGGTTGCCGTCCCGGTCGATGAACCCGAAGGGCACCTCACCGGCGATTCCCAGCCGTACGACACCCTGCGCGCGCAGCCGGTCCAGCAGGTCGCCGCCCTTCCCGCCGGACGCGGCCGCCACCCGCGTGCACCCCGTCGCACCCAGCGCTCCGACCCCGCCCAGTGCCAGCGCGCCCAGCAGCACCGCCCGTCTTTCTCTCAGGCGCACCGGCCGGATTCTTTCCGTGTCCTTGCCAAGTCGAGGAGCCATGGCGGCGCCGCTACCCAGGCCCACACGGGTCATGCGTGCCGATTTCCCGCCACGCAGGGGGAGTTCAGGGGCCCGGAACGTAATCGCGCTTCCTGTGCACCCCGTTGACCAGCTCTCTTCCGGCCGCCCAGCGGTCGTACAGGTCCACGAACTGGGCGCCGAGTTCGTCCCGCCGGCCGACCGGGTCGCCGCACATGTGCGGGCGCGTCCGCCCGGTGAGCGGGGCGGCGGCGATGGCCCGGCCGGCCCGGAGCCGACGACGTAGGGGCGGGGTGCCCGCCACCCGCGGTCTTGCCGGAGCCCACCGTGTGCGGGAGATCCTTTGCGGCGGCGCCAGTTCGGGGTACATCAGATGGCCCACGCCCACGCCCGCGCTCGCCCCACGCCGGCACGGGGGCCCGGTGCCGTCAGCGGGCCGCGCCCTGAGGAGAAGATCCGGCTTGTGCTGGGTACCCGAATCGGGAGCGGGGGTGCCCGTACCGCCGTGCGGGCCACGCGGGGCGCCCTCGCGGGAAGCGGGGGAAGACGCAGGGAAGGTCCCTCAGCAACACGGAGAAAGGGCGACATGACAGCAATCGGATTCCTCTGCCCGGGCCATCGCGGCGAGGACGACTACCCGCGCGTCGAGCAACTGCTCGCCGGCGCGGTCCGGCTGGACCTGGTGCACACCGGCACCGGTGAGGACGCCCACGCGGTGGACCCGCTGCGCGGCGCCGACTTCGCCGGACGGCTCACGGCGGCCATGGAGGGGCTGCGGCTGACCGGCGCCGAGGCGGTCGTGTGGACGAGCCCGGCGGGCGGCTTCGCGCACGGCTGGAAGGGCGCGCACACCGAGGCGACGGAACTGGCCCGGCAGGCCGGACTCCCCGCCTCCTCCACCTCCCTGGGCTTCGTGCACGCCGCCCAGGCGCTCGGCGTCCGCAAGATCGCCGTCGCACACGCCTACCCGCCGAAGACCGCCGCGCTGCTGCGGGCGTTCCTGGCCGACGGGGGCCTGGAGGTGACCGGCGCCGACGAGGCCGACGCCCTCACCGCCGAGCGCGCCGCCGAGGGCGACGAGGCCGAACTGGTGGCCCTCGCCCTGGCCGCCGACACCCCGGACGCCGAGGCGGTGCTGCTGCCCGACACCGCGCTGCGCACCGCAGCCCACCTGTCCGCGCTGGAGGCCGCCCTCGGCAAGCCGGTGCTCACCGCGTCCCAGGTCTCGGTGTGGGAGGGGCTCAGGCTCGCCGACCGCCGGCTGCACACCGACACCCTCGGCACCCTCTTCACCCGCGAGCCCGTCGTCCAGCTCTGAGGCGAGGCCCGTAGGCAGGCGGGGGGAATAAGCGGGGACTGCCTCCTGTTACGGCACGACAGGACAGAGCACGCCGTAAACAGGAGGCATCCACCGTGCCGGCAGACGAGATCCGGGGTGCCGTGCACGGCACCGCCCCCGTCCCCCTCTCCGTACTCGACCTGGTCACCGTGGGCGCCGGGAGCACCGCGAGTGACGCGCTGCGCACCAGCGTGGAGCTGGCCCGGTTCACCGAGGCGCGCGGGTTCCACCGCTACTGGGTCGCCGAGCACCATTCGATGCCGGGTGTCGCCTCCTCCTCGCCGGCCGTGATCCTGGCCCACCTCGCCGCCCACACCGACCGCATCCGGCTCGGCTCGGGCGGCGTCATGCTGCCCAACCACGCCCCGCTGGTCATCGCCGAGCAGTTCGGCACCCTGGAGGCCATGGCACCGGGCCGGATCGACCTCGGCCTCGGCCGGGCGCCGGGTACGGACGGGGCGACGGCGGCCGCGCTGCGCCGCTCCGACACCCTGAACGAGGGCGCCGACGACTTCCCGCAGCAGCTCGCCGAGCTGACCCGGTTCCTCGACGACGACTTCCCCGACGGGCACCCCTACGCCCGTATCCACGCCATCCCCGGCCCGGTGCAGGGCAGCACCCCGGGCGGCGTGCAGTCGGCGCACCGGCCGGTGATCTGGCTGCTCGGCTCCTCCGGCTTCAGCGCCCAACTGGCCGGAATGCTGGGCCTGCCCTTCGCCTTCGCGCACCACTTCTCCGCGCAGAACACCGTCCCGGCGCTCGACCTGTACCGGGAGACCTTCCGCCCCTCCGAGGTGCTGGCCGAGCCCTACGCCCTCATCGGCGTCTCCGCACTCGCCACCGACGACGAGGCCGAGGCGGCCCGCCAGGTCCGCGCCACCGCGCTCAACATGCTCCGGCTGCGCATGGGCCGTCCCGGCCTCTTCCCCGACCCCGAGGACGCCGCCCGGCACGAATTCAGCCCGATGGAGGAGGAGTTCGCGGCCTCCTTCACCCGCAACATCGTGCACGGCACCGCCGACGAGGTCCGCGCGGGCCTGGACGGCCTCCAGAAGCGCACCGGCGCCGACGAGCTGATGCTCACCAGCCACGCCCACCGCGGCGAACTGCGGCTGCGCTCCTACGAGCTGATCGCCGACGCCTACGACCTGCCCGCCGCGTAGCTCCGCACCCCGAGGGGGTGTCTCGTCGGTCAGGCCGGGCTCGCGGCGCCTGGCATCGCGCCTCGCGGCGTTGTCGTCGGCAGCCGATGCTCCGCGTCGGCTCCCTCCTCCGCCTTGCGATGCACGGCACCAGATGCCGCTCCCTGACCCGGCCTGCTCGACGAGACGTTCCCCAGCAGCTCCGTGATGCGGTCCGGCGGCACCGGGCGGGAGTAGAGCCAGCCCTGCCCGGTGTCGCAGCCGATCCGGCGCAGCCGGGTGGCCTGCGCCGAGGTCTCCACGCACTCGGCGGTGACGGTCAGCCCGAGCCGGTGGGCGAGCTGGATCATCGCCTCCACGATCACCTCGTCCGCCGGGTTCGCGGTCGTCCCCGCCCCGGCCGGACCCTCGTACTGGAAGCCGCGTACGAAGGACCCGTCCAGCTTCAGCACCGAGACCGGGAGCCTGCTGAGGTAGGCCAGGTTCGAGTAGCCGGTGCCGAAGTCGTCGATGGCGATGCGCACGCCCATGTCGCTCAGCGCCTGGAGCGCCTGGATCGGGCGGCCCCCTGAGCCCATCACGGCCGACTCGGTCAGCTCCAACTGGAGCAGATGCGGGGCGAGCCCGGTCTCGGTGAGCGTGCTCGCCACGTCCGCGACCAGGTCGGAGTCCCAGACCTGGCGCACGGCCACGTTCACGCTGACGAAGATGGGCGGCTCGTCCGGGTGGGCGAGCTGCCACTGCCGGGCCTGGCGGCAGGCGGTGACCAGCGCCCAGCGGCCGAGCTGCACGATCGAGCCGTCCTCCTCGGCCAGTTGGATGAACCGATTCGGCGTCAGCGTCCCGAACTGCGGGTGGTGCCAGCGCACCAGCGCCTCCACCCCGCTCAGCCGCCCGTCCTCCATGCCGACCAGCGGCTGGTACTCCAGCGCGAACTCCCCGCGCTCGATGGCCGGGCGGAGCGTGGAGGACAGGGCCTGCCGGGTGACGCGGTGCGCGTTGCGCTCGGGGTCGAACAGCGTCCAGCGGGCCCTGCCGTCGGCCTTCGCCCAGTACAGCGTGGTGTCGGCGGCCTGCATCAGACCGGTCGCCGTGGTCCCGGCCGTGTGCCGCTCGACCACGCCGATGGACGCGGTCAGCGACAGCCGCCGCCCGGCGAGGTCGAACGGCTCCTCCAGTGCCCGCAGCGCCGAGGCGGCGAGGTCGGAGAGCTGCTCGGTGCCGGTGGAGTCCTCCACGAGCAGCGCGAACTCGTCCCCGCCGAGACGGGCCACCAGCGGGGCTCCGGCCCGCGCGCCCTCGGTCTCCTCGGCCACATGGGTCAGCCGCTGGGCCACGGCTTCCAGCAGCCGGTCGCCGACGCGGTGGCCCAGGGTGTCGTTGACCGCCTTGAACCCGTCCAGGTCCAGACAGCACAGGCCGATCCGCCCGGTTCCGGTGCCGTCCTCCGGCTCCGCCTCCAGCGCGGCCGACAGCCGCTCGAAGAACAGGGTGCGGTTGGGCAGCCGGGTCACCGGGTCGTGCATCCGCAAGTGCCGCAGCCGCGCCTGGAGTTCACGGCGGGCGCTGATGTCGGAGACGGACAGCAGGGCGCCCGGCGTGCCCTCGGTCAGCGGCGTGACGGTGATACGCACCCATACGGGGTCGCCGTCCGGCTGCTTGAGGCGCCGGGTGCAGCGCAGCCGGTCCAGACTCCCGGCGAGCACCTCGCGGTACGCGTGCCGGGTGCGCGGGTCGGGAGCCAGGTCCACGAGGTCGGCGGCCGGGCGGCCGGCCAGTGCCTCGGCGGTCGTGCCCAGCAGCGCTCCCAGGGCGGTGTTGGCGTGCGCGACCAGCCCGTCGGGGGTCACCACGGCCATGGGGAGCGGGGCCGTGGTGAAGACCCGGTGGTAGGTCATGTGGTCACCGTCGGTCACGGCTGACCGGTCGAGGTCTGCCGCGGGCGTCGGCCCTTCGGACGTTGCGCTCACCGCTCGCTCCCGCAGTGCACTCGATCCCTGTCCGTGCCGGAAAGTGTGCCGATCATAGAGGCTGGTCCCGGCCCCTTCCAGCCGGTCTCCAGTCTCCACGACCGACCCACCCCCCTGACAGATCGTTTCTGCCCGGACCTGGACGGGTTCTTGAGGCCCCCGACCACTTGTGACGTTCCGTGAGTGATTCGGGGTGTCGGCCGCCGGGTGGCCGCCGGGGTGGCCGCAGGGGCGCAAACGGGCGCACTCACCCTTCCGGTTCAGGTAAACAGGGCATAGCGCACCATAAGCGCACAGTCTGGGTTGCGGTGTTCCGAACCGCGACCGGAGGTCCCAGACGTGCCCAAGCTGCGCAGCACCGCCGCCGTGGCCACCACGATGTCGGCGCTCGCCGCGACCTCGATCCTCACCGGGCCCTCGGTGGCCGACGCCTTCTCGCCCGACCCCTGCGCGCTGCACCGCACCACCGCCCACCACTCCGAGGGCCTGGACACCTGGAACTCCGCCTACCCGCGCCCCCGGGGCACCCTCGACGCCGCCCTGGTCTTCCTGTCCTTCCCGGACGCCACCCCGCGCACCACCCCCGACGAGCTGACCGCCGACCACTTCCCCGCCACCAGCCGCTACTTCGAGCAGTCCTCCTACGGCCGTTTCACCCTGCGCCCGCACCCGATGGACCGCTGGCTGAAGATGCCGCGCCCATCCACCGCGTACCGCATACAGCGGGACTGGGCGCCCTCGGACCGTGCCGCCTATCTGCGGGACGCGTTCGCCGTGGCCGACAAGGCGCTGGACTTCTCCCGCTACGACGTGGTCTATCTGGTCGCCGATCCGGACGCGCCCGGTGTCGACTCCGACGCCACCAAGGTCGTCAACCTGGACTCGCCCGTCCGCCTCGACGGCACCGACGTACGCCGGGTCGTCACCGTCTTCGAGCAGCACCCGCCGGACCGGCTGGTCCTCGCGCACGAGACCGGGCACGTCTTCGACCTCCCCGACCTCTACCACCGCCCGACCGACTCCGAGGACGACTGGGACACCCACGTCGGCGACTGGGACCTGATGGGCAGCCAGTTCGGCGCGGCCCCGGACCTCTTCGGCTGGCACAAGTGGAAGCTGGGCTGGCTGGACCCCCGCCAGGTGGCTTGCGTACGGGGGACGGGCCCGACCCGGCTCACCCTGGAGCCGCTCGCGGCCGGGCCCGGCGTCCCGGTGCGGGGCGCGTCCGGCGCCCCGGCCTTCGGGCTCGGCAACGGCACCAAGCTCGCCGTGGTGCGCACCGGCCCGGACACCGCCCTCGCCTTCGAGGCGCGCGGCCCGGTGGGCAACGACCGTACGGCGTGCAAGCAGGGCATCCTCGTCTACCGGGTGCGGGCCGGCGTGGAGTCCGGGGACGGCCCGGTCGACGTGATCGACGCCCACCCGCACACCGAGGCGTGCTGGGAGAACTCCGTCTACCCGCCGCTGGCCGACGCGCCCGTGTCGCCGGGGGAGAGCTTCACCGTGCCGGGGGACGGGGTGAGGGTGGAGGTCGAGGAGCGCACCCCGGCCGGCGCGTGGACGGTACGGATCACACCGGGGGAGGGCGCCTGAACCGGGGCACGCGAAAGGCCCCCGCTCGCGCGAGGGCCTTCGTTGTCTGTGCGCCGCCAGGGACTCGAACCCCGGACCCGCTGATTAAGAGTCAGCTGCTCTAACCAACTGAGCTAGCGGCGCCTGCTGACGTCGTAGACCTTAGCATCCTGGTCGGCGGGAGGAAAAATCGATACCCGGGCCGCCGTACGGGCCGCGCGCACCGCCGCCCAGAGCACCACCTCGGGGCCGGGGAGCCAGGGGTGCCGGGTGTCCGGGGCGACCAGCCAGCGGGACCCCGCCGGGGCGGGCTCGGCGTCGCCCTCCAGCGCCGGGACGGTCACCGCGTCCCCGGTGCCGTGACAGAGCAGCGGCGGGACGACATGGGTGCGCGGGCCCCACTCCTCCCAGGCCAGCAGGGAGGGCAGCCGCTGGGCCGTGCCCGGCGCCGCGAACAGCAGGGTGCGGCCCCGGTGCACCGCGACCGGGCCGCAGCCCGGCCCCTCCGCACCCCATAACCGGTCCAGCATCCGGCGGCCGAACACCGAGGGCGCGCTCACCACGTCGAAGACCGTGCCGCAGGGCAGCACGACGGGGGCGCCGGGCCGCTCCGCCCAGAAAGCGAGCGTGCTGCGCGGATATGTGCCGGCGGAGGCGAGCCAGGCGGCTCCCTCGGCGGTGGTGGCGGTGACGTCCGGTGCGCTGGTCATGCACACAGGTGTACCGGCGGTGAGCGGGCGGTTTCCCTGGGTTGCGGAAAATGGGGACAGCGGGGGGCGGGAGGGGGTATCTTGCCCGCCTGGCATATGCCAGATGCGCGGGTCCCCTAGTGCGGGTCGACCGCCCTGCGACCCTCGGGGTCGGCGCCCCGCATCAGGTCCCGGCCGAACTCCACCATCTTCCTGGCGTAGTCCTCGGTCCACTCCGCCCGCTCGGCGATGTCCGCCGCCGTCAGCCGGTCGAACCGGCGCGGGTCGGCGAGCTGGGCCGCCGCCACGGCCTGGAACTCCATGGCCCGGTCGGCCGCCGCGCGGAACGCCTGGGTCAGGTCGGTGGCCCGCGTCAGCAGGGCGCGCGGGTCGTCGATCGACTCCAGGTCGAAGAAGTGCTCCGGATCGGCGGCCGCCTCGGCGGGCTCGAAGAGCAGGGGCGCGGGGCGTAGCCGCGGTTCGTTCCGACGCGGCGAGGGCTCCGCCATGTCTTCATCTCCTCCTCGTACGTTCGCTGTACTCGGCCCCGCCTGCGGCCGGACCACCGTCCATTGTCCCGCGCCCACGCAAGACCGCCTGAGGGCCAGACCCACACCGACGGTCAGGGCCGGTGCCTCAGGGCCGGTACGGCACCCGGTGTTCGGCCAGGTGCGCGAGGACGGCGTGGTTCGCCTCCCAACCGTCCGGGAACTTCACCAGGGTGCCGAGCTGGACCGGTTCTGTGGACGGGTATTCGTCCAGGAGGTCGCTCACACCGGCGCGGCAGACCACGATGCAGGCGTGGCGGTGGCGGGAGGCGAGGACGCAGAGGCGGCCGGTCTCCAGGTGGAAGGCGGTGGCGTCGGGGCGGCCGGAGAGCGGGTGCAGGACCACCGTGACGTCGTACTCCCGGCCCTGGAGGCGGTTCGCGGTGTCCACGGTGACGCCCGCCACGCCCAGGTCGGCCAGGGCCGCGCGGACCGCCGCCGCCTGGTCCCGGTGGGCGGTGCCCACGGCGATCCGGTCGGCGGTCAGCGGGGCCGGTGTCTCCGCGCGCTCGGAGACGGCCGCGCCCCCTCGGTCCAGCAGCCGCCGCACCACCGCGGCCACCGCCCGTACCGCCTCCGGGTCGGTGCGCGGGGTGTGCCGGGCCGGCAGCTCCAGCAGCCCCCAGCCGGACTCCGCCGCCTCGTCGATCACCCGGTCCGGCCCCGACCCGTCCGACGGCACCGCGAAGGCGAGCCGCCGCTCCCCGTGCCCGGTCCCGCTGCGGAACGGCGTGTACGGATAGAAGGCCGCCGACACCAGCGGCGCCGCCGACGCGGGCAGCCGCCAGGACACCGGGAGCCGGTGCTGGGGCAGGCCGGGGTTGTGGGCGAGCAGCGTGGTCACCGCCGAGGCGGACGGGTCGTAGGACAGGCCAGCCCACTGGTCGCCGCCCACCGTGGAGAACGGGTCCAACTGGCCGGGGTCGCCCACGAACAGCGCCCGCTCGAACAGCCCGGCCACGGCCAGCAGCGAGTCCGAGCGCATCTGGTACGCCTCGTCCACGATCGCGTGCCGCCACGGTTCGTCCACCGTGACGTGCGCCCACTTGGCGGCGGTGGAGAGCACCACGGGCAGCCCGCCCAGGTCGGCCGCCTTCGCCGACGTACGGACGCCCGGCAGCGCGTCCAGCGCCTTGTCGTAGGCGTCGGTGTCGCTGCTGTGCAGGCGGCCCACCGGCAGGTCGGGGTCCTTCTCGGCGAGGCGCAGCACCAGGTCGTCCACCTGGGCGTTGGTCTGCGCCACCACCATCAGCGGGCGGCCCGCGGCGGCCAGCTCCAGCGCGGCCCGGACCACCAGCGTCGACTTGCCGGCGCCGGGCGGGGAGTCGACCACCACACCGCGCTCGGTGCCGTGCAGGGTGTCGGCGAGGATCGCGTCCGTGGCGCGCGTGGCGGCGGCTCCGGGGTCGAAGTCCACGGTCGTCACAGCACGTCCTCCTCGGTCACCGCGTCCGGCACCTCCGCGACGGGCTCACCGGGCGGCCCGCCGTGCGTCCACGGGGTCTGCTCCGGGTCGGGCAGCCTGGCGCCGCCGCGCTGCTCGTGCTCGAAGAGCGTGAAGCACACCGCGTCGCCCTTCTCGGGCACCGAACCGGCCTCCGGCTCCTTGCCCCGGCCCATCTTGTCCATGATCCGCAGCACCAGCACGCCGTCCTCCGGCGCGCCCTCGTACCCGGCGAACTCCGCCGTCTGCGCCTTGCCGTTCAGCGAGCGGTACACCTTGGCGCGCTCGCCCAGATGCGGACGGTCCTCGGTGCGCACGGTCACCAGCGGGCGCGGGCTGGGCCGCTTGCCCTCGCTGTACGCCATGACCACCTCGGTCACCTCGCCCGCGAACGCCTCCCCGGCCAGCCGCCGGGCGGCCATCACCAGCGGGTCGTCGAGCGCCTCCTGCGCCTCCAGCCGGGCCTGCTCGCGCTCGCGGCTCGCCAGCTTGCCGGCGGCGGTCACCGCGTCGTCCCGGCGGGGCTGCGGGGGTTCGCCCGCGGTGATCCGGTCCCGGTGCGCGGTGAACGACCACCGGTCCCGCGTCCAGCGCTCCTCGACGTGCCCGCCCTCGGGGAGCGTCCGCAGCAGGTCGAGCCCCCGCCAGACCGCGTCCCAGGTCGGCCGTGTACGGCTCTCCACCAGGTCGCGGATCTCCCGCTCGGCGGCGGTGACGGCGGTCAGCAGGTCCTCGGCCCTCGGGGCGTCCTCGGCGGTCGCCAGCGCGGTGCGCGCCCGGTCGTACCGCTCGATGGCCGGGGCCAGCAGCTTGTTGTCGAACGCCGGGTCGGTGGCCGGGCCCGCCGGGGGGCACAGCAACTGGCCCGCCGCGTCCCGCGCCCGCTCCGCCCGCGCGGCCGCCTCGGCGCCGGACTCGCCCTCGGGCGGGTCGATCCAGGCCAGCAGGGCGCCCAGATGCTGGTCCTCCACCATGGACTGACCGGTGGCCCAGTGGCGGGACAGCACGTCGGTCAGCGCCAGCAGCAGCGAGGAACCCGGCACCCGCGCCCGCTCGTCGTAGTGCGTCAGCCAGCGGCCCAGCAACGGCACGCGCGGCGGCGCCGGATACGGCGTCTCCGGCTCCTGCTCGGCCGTACGCCGGAACCGCATCGAGCGGCCCAGCAGCCGGACCAGGTCCAGGCCCGCGCGGCTCGGCACCACGATCTGGGGGGCGTCCACGCACAGGTCGACCTCGACCTTGACCCGCTTGCCGGTCTCCGGGTCGGTGTCGGTGCGCTCGGCGGTCTCCACCGCCTCGGCGCAGGAGTCCAGGTGCGGCAGCACGATGTCGGCCAGCTCGGCGAGGAACGCGAAGCGCTGGTCGCGGTCGCGGGGCTGCGGCACGACCAGCAGCCGGGGCGCGTCCCGGTCGGTGCCGACCAGCGCGCCCAGCGGTGCGCCGGTCTCACCGGCGGTGGTCAGCGGGACGAACACCAGCGGACGGCCGGACAGATGGCGGTGCCGTACGGTCGCGGCGGGCTGGGCCCGGCCGGTGGCGACCGCCTCCAGGCGGGCCAGGGTGGCGATCAGGGACACGGCACGGCCTCCCGGTCCGCCGCCTCGGCGAGCGCCTCCGCGCGCAGGGCGGCGGCCCGGCGCAGCGCGGCCACCACCGGGTCGGCGGGGTCGCCGCTCTCGCCGCGCGCCGCCGACAGCACCTCCTGGACCGTGCCCAGACCACCCAGCTCGGCGCGGAGCGGGCGGCCCAGCCGGGTCACCGCGTCGGCCGCGCGGGACCGCTCCCGGCAGTGGAAGGCCAGCTCGCAGGAGGACAGGCACTCGGGCGCGTAGGTCGCCGGGACCGCGTCGACGGCGGCCGTCAGCTCACCGGCCGGGCGCTGCGGGTCGAAGCAGGTGCCCTCGGGCAGCTCCTCGGCGATGGTCTCCACGCGGGTCAGCCGGGCGAGCTGCCGCGCGGTGACCGCCCGCTGGGCGCGTACGTCGACCGCGCGCGCGGTGGCCAGGTTGGAGAAGTCCTTCGGGCACACCAGCAGCACCTCGTGCCGTACGGCGGGCGGTGGGGTCAGCCGGGCGGCGACCGCCTCCAGCGCCAGCACGTACACCGCCGCCTGCCGGGCGGCGGCGCCCACCTTCGCCGGGTCGGCCGAGCCGTCCAGCATCGGGAACGACTTGATCTCCACGACCGTCCAGCCGCCGTCGGGGTGCACCACCACCGCGTCCGGCTCCAGGAAGGCGGGCGAGCCCGCCACGTCCAGGGCCAGCATCGGATGGTCCAGCAGCGTCCAGCCGCCCGCCGCGACCGCCTCGCGCAGCGCCAGCGCCGTACGCGCGGTACGGCCCTCGGGGCCCGGCGCGCTCAGGTCCGGCACGGCCGCCCCGGCGGGCGGTTCGGCGGCCGGGTCCAGCAGGGTGTGGGTGAGCCGCAGCAGTTCGGCGCCGCCGTCCGCCTTCACGCGGGCCTCGAAGGTGTTGCCCCGGATCAGCGCGAACTGGGACTGCCCGTAGTCCGAGGGGGCGCCCAGCGCCCCCGCGAGCGCGGCCTTGTCCACCCCGGCGCCGTCCAGGATCGCGCGTCTGCGGCAGCCCGGGTTGGCCGCGAGCGCCGCGAGGGCGCGCGCGTCCAGCGCCTTGGCCGGTACGTCGGGACCGCGCAGCTCAGCGAGCCGGTGCCGCAGCGCCGTCCCCCGCGTCGCTGGGGGAGGCGTCGGTTCCGGCCGCGGGGTCGAGCCGCGACTCGCGCTGCCGTGGAATTCGCTCACCCGCGGAAGTCTGGCATCCGTCACTGACAATCGGTGCGGGACCGGTGTTTCCGGCCGCCCGGAGCGGGGCCGCCCAGGCGGTCAGCCGCAGCCGCGCGGCGGTCGCGGCCCGCGTCACGTACGGGGCCAGGAGCAGGCCGGCGCCCATCACGACCGCGCCCGCGACCGCGTCCAGGAAGTAGTGGTTGGCGGTGCCCATGACCACGATCGCGGTCAGCAGCGGATAGCCGACGGCGGCGATCCTGGCCCAGCGGGAGCGCCCGTACTTCCACAGCACCACTCCGCAGAACAGCGCCCAGCCGACGTGCAGACTCGGCATCGCCGCGTACTGGTTGGTCATCCCGCCCATCCCGCGCGGGGCACTGGCCTCGCCGCCCCACCAGCCGTACGAGCTGTAGTGCGCCATGGTGTCCACGAAGCCGTGGTGGGGGGAGAGCAGGCGGGGCGGGCAGGTGGGCAGCAGGGTGAAGCCGATGAGTCCTATGAAGGTGGACGTCATCAGCCAGGTGCGGGCCGCCCGGTAGTGCTCGGCACGGGCCCGGAAGAGCCAGACCAGCACGGCGGGCGTGACGAGGTAGTGCAGCGAGGCGTACCAGAAGTCGGCCGGGACCCCGAGCCAGGGCTCCGCCGTGAAGAGGCGGTTCAGCGGGTGCTCGGCGTTCAGGTACAGCGCCTTCTCGATGCCGAGGATCGCCAGACCGTGGTCCACGGCCGAGGAGACGTCCCCGCGCGCGAGGAGGCGTCCGGCGGTGTAGCAGCCGTAGACCAGCAGGATCAGCGGCAGTTCGGTCCACCAGCGCGGCCGGGTGACCGGCCCCGCCCCGGTGTCCGCTGCCTCGGTCTGCGGCATCCGATCGCCCTCCCCCTTCGCGCTGGCCTGGCACCCCCCCGCGGGCGCCGTGACACTTTACGGTGTCGGTCCGCCCGTCCGCGCGGGCGTTCCGGCTCTCGAAGACGCCCGATCCGCCCGGCGGGTTGCCCGCGCGCGGGGTGCGCCATCATGGAAGGACCCGGCGAACGGGTTTCCCCGGCGTCCACTCGGCGTCCCTCTTCCGGAAAGGTTCCCCATGGCACCGCGCATCCTGCTGGCCCGGCACGGACAGACGGCCTGGTCGCTGTCCGGCAAGCACACGGGCCGGACCGACGTGCCGCTCCTCGAGGAGGGCCGGCGCGGGGCCAAGCTGCTCGGCGAGCGGCTGCGGCACACGCCGCCGGCCGGATTCGCGGACGTGGAGGTGCGCACCAGCCCGCTGGTCCGCGCACACGAGACCTGCGAGCTGGCAGGGTTCGGGGACCGCGCCGAGGTGTGGGACACCCTCATGGAGTGGGACTACGGCGCCTACGAGGGCATGACCCCGGCCGAGATCCAGGACGTCCGGCCCGGCTGGCTCATCTGGCGCGACGGGGTCCCCGAGGGCGAGACGCTCGCGGAGGTCACCGCCCGCGCGGACGAGGTCGTGAAGTGGGCCCGCTCCGCCGACCGGGACGTCCTGATCTTCGCCCACGGCCACATCCTGCGCTCCATCGGCGCCCGCTGGCTCGGCCTCCCCATTGACTTCGCCGCCCGCCTCCGCCTCAACCCCACCTCCCTCTCCACCCTCGGCTGGGCCTACGGCGAGCCGGCGATCGAGAGCTGGAACGACACGGGGCACCTGGTCGGCTAGGGGCGCCGAGGCCGCGGCAGCGAGGCGTGCCGCTCCAGGAAGTCCGCCACTCCGGTGGCGCGGCGGTGCGGGAGCAGGACCCGCGCGGTACCGGCCAGCATGGTGTGGATGCGGGAGGACTGGACCTGGGCGAGCAGGTCCAGTACGCGCAGACCGGCGGTGGCCGCCTCGTCGGGGTGGCCGTCGCGGGCCAGGTCGTCGGCGAGTTCGGCGGTGTACAGGGCGATGTTGCGGGTGAAGTGCGGGTCCTGGAGGCGGGCAGCGCGGCTCGCGTGCCGGGACGCCCGGCGCCAGTCGCCCAGTGTCGACCAGCACTGCGCCTCCAGACCGGCCAGCTCGGCCTCGCCGTAGAAGCTCATCCACTCCGGGTCGGCCTCCGACGTACCGCGCCCGAACAGTGCCTGCGCGCGGACGAGCGCCTGTTCGCAGCCGGTGCGGTCCGCGAGCCCCGCCCAGCCGCCCGCCTCGCGCAGCGCCAGCAGCGACATCAGCCGGGACGAGCCCAGCGGGCGGGCGGCCCGCTGCGCGGCCTGCGCGGCGCGGACCGCCTCGCGGGGGCGCCCGGCGTCCCGCGCGAGGAAGGCGGTGTTGCAGAAGGCGTGCGCCTCCAGGCCCGCGTCCCCGGTCATCCGGGCGGTGGCCAGCGCCTCCGCGTAGTGCGAGCGGGCGTCGTCGAAGCGGCCCGAGTCATGGGCCAGCCAGCCCACCGAGATGGCCAGTTCACCGGCGCCCGAGTGCAGCCGGTCGGCGGTGGCCTGCCGGGTCGCGCCCGCGTCCAGCAGGGCGTACGCGGCGCGCAGCGGCTCCGCCGCGCGCCGGTACAGGCCGTCCGCGCCGTGCTTGTCGTCCAGCAGCCGGATGCTCCGGACCGCCTCCTCGACGGCGGCCGCCTCCGACGCGCCCGGCCGCCGCGCGGCGGCCGACGCGTCCGTGGCCAGGCCCAGCGGGCCCAGCGTGGCGGCGGCCGCCACCGTGGCACCCGTACCGGTCATGAATGCGCGACGCAGCACGTCGCTCTCCTCGTGGTTCAGGGGGTCGTAAGGATGCTCGTACGCGGCCGCCGGGACGGCGCCCGGCGCCGCGGCGGGGCGTGCGCCGCGCCCCCGCACGGCCGAGCGCGGCGCGAAGCCGAGGTCGGTCAGGGTGCGCCCGGGGAACATGTGCAGGAACACCCGCTCGTACGCGTAGTTGGGACAGCGGATCTCACCCGCCTCGACTCTCCCGACGTAGCGCGCGTCGCAGCTCACCCGCTCGCCGATCTCCCGCGCCGCGCGCCGCACCAGGGCGGCGAATTCGGCGGGGGAACGGCGGCCGCGCACCTGCCGGAAGGCGGTGTTGGGGCGGGGCGGCCGGTCGGGCTGCGCCGGGGTATCGGTTGACGACGCCATGGCCGGTCCTCTCGTGCGAACCGTCGAACCAGGCCGGAACGGGGCCGTTGACGGGTGTGGTCGCCCGTGTGACACCGTGGGTCCGGCGGGGCAAGAACGTACAGGCTGTGTCCGGCCCGACACGCAGTGTTTGGCTACAAAACGGATATCTCATCCACGATCTGCCATGAACTGCCATCCTTTGCGGGACACTTGTGCCGTAGCCCTTGACGCCGTCACGCGTTGTTCCTCACGGACCGCAACAGGCAGCGTGCTGGAGGCCGGCATGGAGACCCGTCCGAACAACGATCCGTGTCCGATGGCGCCGTGGTCGCGGCCGCCCGGCGACACGGCGTGCGACCTCGTCACGGTGCCGACCCGCCAGGGCCTGGAGGCCGTGGACATTCTGCGCCGCGAGGCCACCGAGGGCGTGGGCCCGGTGCTGCACGACGACGGCCGCGACACCCTCGGCTTCCTCGTCCCGCCCGGTACGGCGGGCCACTGGGACGTGCCCGGCAGCACCTGTATCCGCACCTCCGGGCGCGGCCTCCGGCTGAATCCCGAGCCGCCCGTGCAGGGCTCGAACTGGCTGCTGCCGCCCGGCGAGGCCGACCTCGCCACCGACCCGGCGACCCTGCGCCGGGCGCTCGGCGAGGCGGCCCGGCTGATCGAGGCCGCCGACAGTTGCCGCTGACCCGGCACCGCGCGGCGGCCTCTCGGGCCACCTGCGAGAATGGGCCGATGGGCAGGTCCAGGGACAACCGGCGCAGGGCGGCCGCCGAAGCCGTGGTGGAGGCCGTCGAGGGCGGCCTCGCGGAACTCATACCCGACCCCGACCGGGCGCGCGGCTGGTCCCTGCTGATCGACGGCGCCCCGCAGTCGCACGTCGACCTGGACGACCCGGCGCACCTGTCCTTCGAGTACCAGCGCCGTATCGGCCACGTCATCGACCTGGCCGCGCCGCCCGGCAGGCCGGTGCGGGCCGTGCACCTCGGCGGCGGCGCGCTCACCCTCGCCCGGTACACCGCGGCGACCCGGCCCCGCTCGACCCAGCAGGTGGTGGAGCGCGACGCGGCCCTGGTCCAACTGGTCCGCCGCGAACTCCCTCTTGACCCCGGCGCCCGGATACGGGTGCGCTCGGCCGACGCCCGCGAGGGGCTCGCCAAGGTGCCGGACGGCTGGGCCGACCTGATCGTCGCCGACGTGTTCAGCGGCGCCCGCACCCCGGCCCACCTGACGTCCACCGAGTTCCTCGACGAGGCCCGCCGCGCCCTGCGCCCCGGCGGTGTCTACACCGCCAACCTCGCCGACGGCCCCCCGCTGGCCCATCTGCGCGGCCAGATCGCCACGGCGGCCGCCCGCTTCGCCGAACTCGCCCTGATCGCCGACCCGGCGGTGCTGCGCGGCAAGCGCTTCGGCAACGCCATCCTGGTCGCCTCCGACACCCCGCTCCCGCTCGCCGAACTGACCCGCCGCGCCGCCTCCGACCCCCACCCGGCCCGTCTCGAACACGGCGCGAAACTCATGGACTTCACGGGCGGCGCGACCCCGGTGACGGACACCTCGGCGGTCGCCTCACCGGCCCCGCCGCCGTCGGTGTTCCGCTGAGGGGTGATCGGCCGCCGCGGGGGCCGGCGAAGACAACCGGCGCAGGGCGGCCGGCCGGTTCGCGCGCACGATGTCGACCAGCAGCGCGTCGAGGGTGGCCATCCGCTCAGTACGTCTGCACGTCCACGTGCGGGGGGCCGTCGTGCCAGTCGCAGAAGACCGTCACCCGGTCGGTGCTGCGGCTGAACTCCACCCTGATCCAGGTCTCCGTCTTCCAGACCTGCATCGACCAGCCGGTACCCGGCGTGGCGGAGACCAGCGTCGCGCTCGCGGGGCCCAGGTCGAACACCGCCCGGCCGCCGCCGGTGTCGTACGCCTTGACGTCACCGGCGGGGGTGGCGGGCGCCGGGGGAGCCGGGGCCGGGGTGGCCGCGGGCGTGGTGCGGGCCGGGGTGGGGGAAGGGGGTGCCGAGGTGCGGCGGGGCGCGGGTGTGGGCGTCGGCGTGGGGGGCGTCGGCGTCGCGGTGGAGGCGTGGGCCGCCGCCTCGGCCGCGGTGATCGGCACGGCGCGCGGGGGGTCGTACGCCGTGCCCGCCATCACCGTGTGCACGCCCCACCAGGACAGCGTGGTCGCCGCCGCGGTGGCCAGCAGCCACGCCAGTACGTGTACGAGTCCTCTGCGCATCGGGGCCATACTGCCTCAGCCGCCACCGGCCGCGCAGGCGACCGGAGTTGTCCACAAGGAGTTGTCCACAGGCCAACACTTCGCCGGGCCGCATGGCGTACGGTGCGGCGCATGGCAAGTGTGCTCGTGGTCGAGGACGATCAGTTCGTCCGCTCGGCGCTGATCCGGCATCTCACCGATGCCGCCCACGTGGTGCGCAGCGTCGGCACCGCGCTGGAGGCGCTGCGCGAGGTCGCCCATCTCCGGTTCGACGTGGTCATACTCGACCTCGGACTGCCTGACCTGGACGGCTCCGAGGCCCTGAAGATGCTGCGCGGCATCACCGACGTGCCGGTCATCATCGCCACCGCGCGGGACGACGAGACGGAGATCGTCCGGCTGCTCAACGCCGGGGCGGACGACTACCTGACCAAGCCCTTCTCGGTCGAGCACCTCTCCGCCCGCATCGCCGCCGTGCTGCGCCGCTCCCGCTCCGGCGCCGCCGAGGCACCGCCCTCCCCGGTGATCCGGGTCGGCGGCCTCACCGTCGACCCGCTGCGCCGCCAGGCCGAGCTGGACGGCGCCCGACTCGACCTGACCCGGCGGGAGTTCGACCTGCTCGCCTTCCTCGCCGGGCGCCCCGGCGTGGTCGTCCCGCGCAAGGAACTGCTCGCGGAGGTCTGGCAGCAGTCCTACGGGGACGACCAGACCATCGACGTCCATCTGTCCTGGCTCCGGCGCAAGCTGGGCGAGACGGCGGCCCGCCCCCGCTATCTGCACACCCTGCGCGGGGTCGGGGTCAAACTGGAGCCGCCCGCCGTGGGGGAGCCCCGATGAGATGGGCGTTGGTCAAGGTCTGCCTGGCGGTGACCACCATGGTCGTCGTCGCCTTCGCCGTCCCGCTCGGCCTGGTCGTCAAGGAGATGGCCCGCGACCGCGCCTTCGCCGGCGCCGAGCGCGAGGCCGCCGCCGTGGCGCCCGCGCTGTCCATCACCACCGACCGGGACGAGCTGGAGCGGGTGGTGGCCGCGGCCGGGGCCGACTCCGGGATGTCCGTGCACCTGCCGGCCGACGGCGACCGGGGCGCGCTCGACCTGGGCCGGGGAAGGGCCGCCGGCCGGGACATCGAGGCGGTGCGCCGGATGGGCCGCGCCTCCACCACCGAGGTCACCGGCGGCTCCGCCCTGCTCCAGCCGGTCGCGCTCGGCTCCGGCGCCATCGCGGTGGTCGAGGTGTGGGTGCCCGAGGCCGCGATGAGCAACGGGGTGGGCACGGCCTGGGCGGTGCTCGCCGCCGTGGGGCTCGCGCTGATCGCCGGGTCCGTCGCGGTCGCCGACCGGCTCGGGGTGCGCATGGTGCGCCCCGCCCGGCGGCTGGTGGAGGGCGCGCGCGAACTGGGCGAGGGGCAGCTCGGCGCCCGGGTCCCCGAGGAGGGGCCGACCGAACTGCGGCTCGCGGCCGTCGCGTTCAACTCCATGGCCGACCAGGTCGTCGCGCTTCTCGCCAACGAGCGGGAACTGGCCGCCGACCTCTCGCACCGGCTGCGCACCCCGCTCACCGTGCTCCGGCTGAACGCCGCCTCGCTGGGCGCCGGGGCCGCCGCCGACCAGACCCGCGCCGCCGTGGCCCAACTGGAGGGCGAGGTCGACACGATCATCCGTACCGCCCGCGAGGCCAAGCCGCAGACGGCCGCCGCAGGGCCCGGCGCGGGCTGTGACGCGGCCGAAGTGGTGCGCGGGCGCATGGAGTTCTGGTCCGCGCTCGCCGAGGACGAGGGCCGCAAGTGGCGGGTGGCCGGCGCCGAGCGTCCGGTACGGGTCCCGGTGGCCCGTGCCGACCTGGCCGCCGCCCTGGACGCCCTGCTGGGCAACGTCTTCCGGCACACCGCCGAGGGCACCGCCTTCGCGGTCGACGTCCACCACGCCGAGGACGCGGTGATCGTGCTGGTCTCCGACGCGGGCCCCGGCATACCCGACCCGCGCGCGGCGATGGCCCGCGGCCGGGGTTCCGGTACGGCGGGCTCGACCGGGCTCGGCCTGGACATCGTGCGCCGTCTCGCCGAGTCCACGGGCGGTGACGTCCGCATCGGCTCCTCCGTGCTCGGCGGCACAGAGGTGCGGATCTGGCTCCAGCTCGACGCCCGCAAGCCCGCCGGACGCGGCCACCGGGGCGCCGTACGCAGGCGGCGCAGGCTGATACCCAGCCGCTGACCGGTCCCGATCTGCAAACCCGTCCCGATCTTTAACCGGTCCCGATGCCTTCCTTAAGCGCACCCTAAGCCTTTCAACCACCGTCCCTGATAAGCCGATTGCCGGATTCCGCATCGATAGCGTGCTGCCACCACCCCCCACCCCCGCACGAAGGACAGGCACGCCCATGAGCACGCACCGGCGCAGGATCAGTGGCAGGAACAAGGCGATAGGCGGCGTGGTCGCGGCGGCCGTGGCCGGTGGCGGCGCGGTCCTGGTGACCGGGGTCGCGCACGCCGCCGGTGTCGGCGCCGCGTACACCAGGACCAGCGAGTGGTCGACCGGGTACAGCGCCCAGTACGTCGTCACCAACGACACCGGAGCGGCCAAGAAGGACTGGAGCCTGGAGTTCGACCTCCCGGCCGGCGCCAAGCTCGGCTCGCTGTGGAACGCCGAGTCCAGCGTGAGCGGGCAGCACGTCACCGTGAAGGCCGCCAAGTGGGACACCGACGGGCTGGCGGCGGGCAAGTCGGTCACCGTCGGCTTCGTCGTCGACGGCACCGGTGACCCCTCCGGCTGTCGCATCGACGGCTCCGAGTGCGCGGCCGACCCGGGCGCCACCCCCGAGCCCAGCGGCCGCCCCACCGAGCCCGAGACCCCGGCGCCCACTCAGAGCACCCCCAGCCGGCCCGAGACGCCGGTCCCCACCCAGAGCGCGGGCAACGGCACCAAGGCGGCGGCCGGGTTCGCCCCGTACGTCGACACCTCGCTCTACCCCGCCTTCGACCTGCTGGGCACCGCCGACGCCACCGGCGTGAAGAACTTCAACCTGGCCTTCGTCACCGATGGCGGCGGCTGCACCCCCAAGTGGGGCGGTGTGAGCGAGCTGACCGCCGACGGCGTGGCCGCCCAGATCGGCGACCTGCGCGCCAAGGGCGGTGACGTCCGCGTCTCCTTCGGCGGCGCCTCCGGCTCGGAGCTGGCCACCACCTGCGGCTCCGCCGACGACCTGGCCGCCGCGTACGGCAAGGCGGTCGACGCCTTCAAGCTGACCAAGGTCGACTTCGACGTCGAGGGCGGCGCGCTGCCCAACACCGCCGCCAACACCAAGCGCGCCCAGGCCATCGCCAAGCTCCAGGCCGCCCACCCCGACCTGAACGTCTCCTACACCCTCCCGGTGATGCCCGAGGGCCTCACCCAGGACGGCGTCAACCTGCTGGCCGACGCCAAGGCCAACGGGGTCCGCGTCGACGGCGTCAACATCATGGCGATGGACTACGGCCCGGCGTACAGCGGTGACATGGGCGACTACGCGATCCAGGCGGCCACCGCCACCCAGGCCCAGATCAAGGGCGTCCTCGCGCTCTCCGAGGACGACGCCTGGAAGACGGTCGGCGTCACCCCGATGATCGGTGTCAACGACGTGGCCACCGAGGTCTTCAAGGTCGACGACGCCGGCCAGCTCGTGGACTTCGCCAAGTCCAAGGGCATCGGCTCGCTGTCCATGTGGTCCGGCACCCGTGACAAGAGCTGCGACGGCGGCACCAAGCCCACCGCCGACGCCACGTGCAGCTCGATCGCCCAGGACAAGTTCGCCTTCTCCAAGGCGTTCGCCGCCTTCAACTAGGGGCGCGTGAAAGAGAGGCCCGGCGGACGAGAAGACCGCCGGGCCTCACTCATGCGTCCGGGCCGGCCCGGTCAGCCCGCCGACTCCACCGAAGGCAGCGTGCCGGTGCGGGCCGCCTCCCCGTACCAGCGGGCGCTGGACTTCGGGGTCCGCTCCTGGGTCGCGTAGTCCACGTACACCGCGCCGAACCGCTTCTCGTAGCCGTAGGACCACTCGAAGTTGTCCAGCAGGGACCACAGGTAGTACCCGCGCACATCGGCGCCGTCGCGCAGGGCGTGGCGGACCGCCGAGAGGTGGGCGTGCAGATAGGCGACGCGCTCGGGGTCGTGCACCCGGCCGTCCGCGTCCGGCTTGTCGTCGTAGGCGGCGCCGTTCTCCGTGATGTACAGCGGGAGTCCGGGGGCCTCGCGGGTGTAGCGCATCAGCAGGTCGTACAGGCCGGACGGGTCGACGGTCCAGCCCATCTCGGTGCGCTCGCCGGGGCTCTGGTGGAAGAGCACGTCGTCGGCGCCGGGCCAGGGGGAGTGCTCGCTCGCGCCGTGGCCGTCCGCGCGCGGGCCGCTGACCCTGTCGGTCACCGCCGAGACCAGCGCCGGGGTGTAGTAGTTCAGGCCCAGCGCGTCCAGCGGGGCGTTGCTGGTGGCGAGGTCGCCGTCCAGCACGAAGGACCAGTCGGTCAGCGGGGCCGTCGCGGTGAGCAGCGACTCGGGGTAGGCACCGTGCAGCATCGGGCCGTGGAAGACACCGTTGGCCAGGTCGTCGATGCGCCGGGCCGCCGCCAGGTCCGCCGGGTCCTGCGAAACCGGGCGCACGACAGCCGAGTTGAGGCTGACCGCGACCTGGTTGCGGGCCGGCATCGCCGCGCGCAGCGCCGAAGCGCCGAGCCCGTGCGCCAGGTTGAGATGGTGGGCGGCCCTCAACGAGGCCACCGGGTCGGTCCGGCCGGGGGCGTGCACCCCGGAGCCGTAGCCCAGGAAGGCGCTGCACCAGGGCTCGTTGAGGGTGATCCAGTTCTCCACCCGGTCGCCCAGCGCCTCGCCGACGAGGTGCGCGTACTCGGCGAACCGGTGCGCGGTGTCCCGCTCTGGCCAGCCGCCCGCGTCCTCCAGCTCCTGCGGGAGGTCCCAGTGGTAGAGGGTGACGGCGGGCTTGATGCCGTTCTCCAGCAGCTCGTCCACCAGCCGGCGGTAGAAGTCCAGCCCGACCTGCACCGCCGGACCCCGCCCGGTCGGCTGCACCCGCGACCAGGAGACGGAGAAGCGGTACGCGCCGAGCCCCAGCTCCGCCATGAGGGCCACGTCGTCGCGGTAGCGGTGGTAGTGGTCGACGGCCACGTCACCGGTCTCACCGCCCGCCGTCTTGCCGGGCGTATGGCTGAAGGTGTCCCAGATCGAGGGGGTACGGCCGCCCTCGCGCACCGCCCCCTCGATCTGGTACGCGGAGGTCGCCGCCCCCCAGAGGAAGGCCGGCGGGAAGGTGACCTCGGAGGCCACGGGGGAGACCACGGAGGAGGAGTCGGGCATGGAAGCGCTCCCATCGAGAGTCGGGAAGACATCGGGGAAACTCAGGGTGAGGGGAAGGGGCCGGGGCGTCGGTGTCCCGGCACCCATGACGGGACGGTGCTCGGCGGGACGCGTCAGCCCTTGATCGCGCCCTGCATGATGCCGCCCACGATCTGCTTGCCGAACAGCAGGAAGGCGATCAGCAGTGGCAGGGTGCCGAGCAGCGCGCCCGCCATGATGACCGCCTGGTCGGGTACATACCCGGTGCCGAGTGCGTTCAGGGCGACCTGCACGGTCGGTTTCTGCTGGTTCAGGGCGATGATCGGCCACAGGAAGTCGTTCCAGGCGAACACGAAGGTCAGCAGGCCGAGCACCGCCATCGCGGGCCGCGCCGCCGGGAACACCACATGCCACACGACCCTCAGGCTGCTCGCCCCGTCCACCCGCGCCGCCTCGATCAGCTCGGTCGGCAGCGCCTGCACCAGGTACTGCCGCATGAAGAACGTGCCGAACGCCGTCACCAGGCTCGGCAGGATCACCGTCTGGAGCTGGTTGGACCAGCCGAGGTCGCTCATCCACAGGTAGAGCGGGACGACGGCGAGCTGCGGCGGGATCATCATCGTGCCGATGGTCAGCAGCAACAGCAGCCCGGAGAACCTGAACCGCAGCTTGGCGAAGGCGAAGCCGGCCAGCGTGGAGAAGACCACCGTACTGACCGTGATCGTGCCCGCGACGATCAGCGAGTTGAGCATCGCGGTGCCCAGCCCGGCCTGGTCCCAGGCGGTTTCCAGGTTCTTGAACAGGTTGCCGCCGAACCACAGCGGCGGCGGGGCCTGGGCGAGCCGCCGGTCGGTGCGCGAGGCCGCGATGGCCGTCCACACCAGCGGCGCCAGCGAGACCAGCGCGAACACGGTCAGCGCCGCGTACGTCACCGGACCGGCGTGCAACTGCCTGCCCGCCTTCGTGGCCCGGCGCCGGCCGGTGCGCGCCTTGGGAAGAACGAGGTCACCGGCGGTCATCGGACCTCCTCAGCCAGCGGGTCAGCAGCAGGTTGGCCGCGGCGATGATCAGCATGACCAGGAACATCGTCCACGCGATCGCGGACGCCTTGCCGAGGTTGCCGATGATCCAGCCCTGGTCGTACATGTAGAGGCCGAGCGTCTGGTACTGGTGCTCCGAGCCGCCCTTGGTCCCGCTGACCCCGCCGAACAGCAGCGGCTCACCGAAGAGCTGGGTGGCGCCGATGGTCGAGACGACGATCGTGAACAGCACCGTCGGCCGCAACTGCGGGATCGTCACGTGCCAGAACTGCTGGCGCCGGTTGGCGCCGTCGAGCGCGGCGGACTCGTACAGGTCCGCCGGGATGGCCTGCATCGCGGCCAGGTAGATCAGCGCGTTGTAGCCGGTCCAGCGCCAGATCACGATGGTCGACACCGCGAACTGCGATCCCCAGTCCGATTCACGCCAGTTGACCGGGTCAACACCGAAGAAGTGGAGAATCCAGTTCACCATGCCGCCGTCCCACGAGTACAGCAGCGTGAACACCAGCGTTGCCGCCGCCACCGAGGTCGCGTACGGGGTGAGCATCACCACGCGCCACACGGTCGAGCCGCGCAGCTTGTAGTTGAGCATGTGGGCCAGCCAGAGCGCCGCCATGAGCTGCGGGACCGTCGAGATCACACCGATGGTGAAGGTGTTCCTCAGCGCGTTCCAGAAGAAGTCCGAGGACAGCAGGTTCCGGTAGTTGGCCAGGCCCGTCCAGCTCTGGTGATCGAGCGCGGACAACTGCACGTTGTGCAGCGAGTACCAGACCGTGTACAGCAGCGGAACCAGTGTGAACACACCGAACAGCACGAAGAAGGGGGTCACGAACGCGTACGGCGACGCCTTCGTGTCCCAGCGGTACAGCCGGCTGCGCCAGGAGGGGGCGCCGTCCGGCGCACCGCGACCCCGAGCGCCCCGGACCGCGCCCGGCGGGATGCCGGGCGCGGTCTCGGCGCTCGACGCGGGATGCGCGAGAGCCTCTTTGGAGGTCACTGGCCGAGCACGTCCTTGATCTCCTTGGACGCGGCGTCCCAGCCCTGGGCCGGGGACTTGCCCTTCTGCTCGACCTGGAGGATGCCGATGTCACTGATCGCGGTGTCGATCGGCTTGTCCTTCGGGCCCAGCGGCTGGTCGGGGATGGTCTTCGCCGCGTCGGAGAAGATCTGGGTGAGCGGCGCGTTCGAGAAGTACGCGGTGGTGTCCGCCTGCGGCTTCAGGCTCGCGTACGCCGACGGGGTGGAGGGGAAGCTGGCCTGCTTGGCGAAGACCTTGGCCTGCTGCTCCGGTGCGGTCAGCCACTTGGCCAGCGCGACGGCCTCCTTCTGGTGCTTGCTCGCCGTCGGCACACCGAGGAACGAGCCGCCCCAGTTGGACGCGGTCGGCGCCGCCGCAACGTCCCACTTGCCCTTGCCGGAGTCGCCGGCCTTCTCGACGATGTAGCCGAGCATCCAGGCGGGGCAGGCCACCGTGGCGAAGGAACCGTTGGCGAAGCCCTTGTCCCAGGTGGGGTCGAACTGCTTCAGCTTGGCCGACATGTCGCTGGTCGCCACGCTCATCGCGTCGTCCCAGGCGTCCTTCACACCCCGTGACTTGTCCCAGACGACATTGCCGCCCTTGTCGTAGTTCCGCTCGGAGGCACCGCCCAGGGAGGCGTTGTACACCGAGGACGCCGAGTCGACGTACTTGGTGCCCTTGGGCGCCTTCTTCATGTACTGCTTGCCGAGGTCGACGTACTTGGACCAGTCGCCCTTCCACTGCTCGGCGAGCTTGGCGCGGTCGGTGGGCAGGCCGGCCTCGGCGAACAGGTCCTTGCGGTAGCAGACCGCCATCGGGCCGGTGTCGGTGCCGAGGCCGATGGTCCTGCCGTCCTTGGTGGTGGCCTGCGCCAGCTTCCAGTCCAGCCACTGGGACTTGTCGACGTCCTTGCCGAGGTCGACGAACTTGGCGGCCTGCGTCTGCACGGCCTCCGTGATGTTGCCGACCTCGATGGCCTGGATGTCGTCGGCGCCCGAACCGGCCTGGAGGCGCGTGAGCACCTTCGGCCAGTACACGTCCGTACGGGTGGTGACGTTCTCCTTGATGTTGATGTCCGGGTGCAGCTTCATGTACTCGTCGTACAGACCGGCCTGCTGGTAGCCGAAGACCCCGAAGGTGCCGACCGTCAGCGTGATGTTGCCCTTGCCGTCGCCGCCGCCCGCGTCCGACGAGCCGTCGTCCGAGTCGCTGGCGCAGCCGGCCAGCAGACCCGTGGCCAGCGCCGCGGCGGCCATCATGGCCACCGTGCCGCGAGACCTGCGGATGCTCGTACGCATTGCGTCCTCCTGTTGCCTGACGTGCCGACCCCCCGGCCAACTGCATGGAAATCGCGTGGATCTGGGCCCGTTCGTACTCGCTGCGGCTCGGGCGGGGAACGTGCGGGTTGTGTAGGTGTCAGGTACTGTGGGAGCGCTCCCACATGTGATGGGTTGAAGAGTCGTCCGTTCGGGACGGGGTGTCAAGGGAGTGCGCACGGCCAACGCGGTTCAGTTATCGGGCTGTTAACCGGCACGGGTTTCGGTGCGGACGGCTTGGGGCCACTGTTGGACCAGTACACGGAGAGAGGCGGAGGCCATGGCGAGCCACGGGGTGCGGGGCGGCCGGAGCGGTGGGCGGCCGACGCTGGAAGAGGTGGCCGCCCGGGCCGGGGTGGGCCGGGGCACGGTCTCCCGCGTGATCAACGGCTCCCCGCGGGTCAGCGACGCCACCCGCGCGGCCGTGGAGGCGGCGGTCGCGGAACTCGGGTACGTCCCCAACACCGCGGCCCGCGCGCTCGCGGCCAACCGCACCGACTCCATCGCGCTGGTGGTGCCCGAGCCGGAGACCCGCTTCTTCGCCGAGCCGTACTTCTCCGACATGCTGCGCGGGGTGGGGGCCGAACTGGCCGACACCGAGTGGCAGTTGCTGCTGATCTTCGCGGGCAGCGACCGCAAGAGGCAACGGCTCGCGGACTACCTCTCCGCCCACCGCGTCGACGGCGTCCTCCTGGTCTCGGTCCACGCCGACGACCCGCTGCCGGATCTGCTGGACCGGCTGGAGATCCCGGCCGTGATCAGCGGCCCCCGGTCGGCGGGGGAGACGCTCACCTCGGTCGACTCCGACAACTACGGCGGCGGCCGCTCCGCCGTCGAGCACCTTCTCGCCCGCGGCCGCCGCCGCATCGCCCACATCACCGGCCGCCCCGACGTCTACGGCGCCCAGCGCCGCGTCGACGGCTACCGCGACGCGCTGCGGGGCGCGGGCCTGGAGGTGGACGAGCTGCTGATCGAGCCGGGTGACTTCACCGAGGAGGGCGGCCACCGCGCCATGACCGCCCTGCTCTCCCGCCGCCCCGACCTGGACGCCGTCTTCGCCGCCTCCGACGTCACGGCAGCCGGCGCCCGCCGGGCCCTCCGCGAAGCGGGCCGCCACATCCCCACCGACGTCGCCCTCGTCGGCTACGACGACTCCGCCATCGCCCGCCACATGGACCCCCCGCTGACCAGCGTCCGCCAGCCCATAGAGGAAATGGGCCGCGCGATGATCGACCTCCTCCTGACGGAGATAGCGGACCGCCGGCCGGCGGGGACGCGGGGGCTGGAGAGGCGGCACGCGGTGCTGGCTACGGAGCTGGTGGGGCGGGAGTCTTCGTAGGGGGCGTTAATCCCTGGCTGCTCAGCGCACTGCCGGCTTAGGATCACCGGCAAGGCGGGGTCGTAGCACAGAGGTAGTGCGCCGCGACATCATCTCGGAGGACGTCGGTTCGAATCCGACCGCCCCGCCCCTCTGAGATCAACCGGGAGAGTATGCCGGGAACGACTGAGGGGCCGACTCCGTAATGCGAGTCGGCCCCTCAGTCGATCAGGGTGAGTGACGGGACTTGAACCCGCGACATCCTGGACCACAACCAGGTGCTCTGCCAGCTGAGCTACACCCACCGCGACCGGCGGTTGAACTGTCGTTCCCCGACCGGCCGAGAAGAAGTCTACAGGGTTCTCGGGGGTGCTCGCGCACACGTTTCCGGGCGGGGGGCTACGCGGGCGGCAGGACGTACTTCGCGGCGATGGACTTCGCGGTGTCGGAGTCCGGGCCGGGCTGGGGGACGAAGACCGCTTCGCGGTAGTAGCGCAGCTCGGCGATGGACTCGCGGATGTCGGCCAGCGCCCGGTGGTTGCCGTTCTTGTCCGGGCTGTTGAAGTACGCCCTCGGGTACCAGCGCCGGGCCAGTTCCTTGATCGAGGAGACGTCGACGATCCGGTAGTGGAGGTGGGCCTCCAGCGTCGGCATGTCGCGCAGCAGGAAGCCGCGGTCGGTGCCGACGGAGTTGCCGCACAGCGGGGCCTTGCCCGGCTCCTTGACGTGCTCACGGATGTACGCCAGCACCTGCTCCTCGGCGTCGGCCAGCGTCGTGCCCCCGGCCAGCTCGTCCAGCAGCCCGGACGCGGTGTGCATCTGCCGCACCACCTCCGGCATCGTCTCCAGCGCGGAGTCCGGCGGGCGGATGACGATGTCCACCCCTTCACCGAGCACGTTCAGCTCGGAGTCGGTGACGAGGGCGGCCACCTCGATGAGCGCGTCGTCGGACAGCGAGAGGCCGGTCATCTCGCAGTCGATCCACACCATGCGATCGTTCATGTGTCTCACCTTAAGGGGACCCGCGGCCACCTGGACCCCTGCGTACACATGGCGGAGGGGGCGGGGAAGGCCCGGCCCTCCCCACCCCCTCGCACCGAGACGATCCTCAGCCGCCCCCGCGCGGCCCCGGCAGCAGACTCACCGCGCCCGCCGCATGGCGACGGCTCTGCAGCGGCACCCCGCCGTCCCGGTCCGGGTGCAGCACCGACGGCACCGCCACCGGGCCGTGGCCCGGCAGGCCGGACGGCCCCTGCGGCATTCCGTGCCGCTCGAGCTGCTGCTCCTGCTCGGCCGGCCGCTCACCCTGCGGCCTGCGGGCCCGGTACGCGGCCCGGTACGTCGCGGGCGACGAACCGAGCTGGCGGCGGAAGTGCCCGCGCAGCGCGACCGGCGAGCGGAACCCGCACCGGCCCGCGACCTCGTCCACGGAGTAGTCGGAGGTCTCCAGCAGCCGCTGCGCCTGGAGCACCCGCTGGGTGATCAGCCACTGCAACGGCGCGCTGCCGGTGAGCGAGCGGAACCTGCGGTCGAACGTACGGCGGCTCATGTAGGCGCGTGCCGCCAGCGTCTCCACGTCGAACTGCTCGTGGAGGTGTTCCAGCGCCCAGGCGACGACCTCGGCCAGCGGGTCGGCGCCGATCTCCTCGGGTAAAGACCGGTCGAGGTAGCGCTCCTGACCGCCGCTGCGGCGGGGCGGTACCACCAGGCGGCGGGCCAGCGCACCGGCGGCCTCGTTGCCGTGGTCCGTCCGCACGATGTGCAGACACAGGTCGATCCCGGCCGCCGTACCGGCCGAGGTGAGCACGTCGCCGTCGTCGACGAACAGCTCACGCGGATCGACGTGCACCGACGGATAGCGCTTGGCCAGCGTCGGCGCGTACATCCAGTGGGTGGTGGCCGGGCGGCCGTCCAGCAGGCCGGCCGCGGCCAGGACGAACGCCCCGGTGCACAGGCCGACGATGCGGGCCCCCTCCTCGTGCGCCCGGCGCAGCGCGTCGAGCGCCTCCTCCGGTGGCGGCGAGGTGATCGAGCGCCAGGCCGGCACGACGACCGTGCCCGCCCGGGAGATCGCCTCCAGGCCATGCGGCGCGGTGAGTTCCAGGCCCCCTGTGGTCCGCAGCGGGCCGTCCTCGCCGGCACACACCAGCAGTCGGTAGCGCGGCACTCCGGCGTCCTGGCGGTCGATACCGAACACCGAGAGCGGTATGGAACTCTCGAAGATGGGGCCGCCGCTGAACAGCAGCACCGCGACGATCTCCTTGCGGCGTCGCCCGGCGAGTTTCCGGACGGTGGCGTCCGGCGCGGCGGTGGAGTCGTGGCTCATACTGCTAAGCCCCCCTCGGTGGTCGCGGCTCCCTTTACGCTTCGGGTCTGTCGCTCCTGCACGTTTCCCCTCGGTCCTGCACGAGTCCCCCGCCGTAAGACATCAAGATCGAAATCTACTGGCTCCCGCGGTCTGTCGGTGGCCAGTTCCACACGCGGTGCATTGTCGACATGACAACTTGGCGTGAAGCATTCGATCACGAAGGGTTGCACTCGTGGGGCGTGCAGGGAAGTACGCCTGGGCGGGGTGGCCAAAGCGCATAGGGTGCGACGGGTCGGACGACCCCTGTTTGTGCAGGTGGAACGGGGGTTGAAGGGTGGTTGGGACCCCTCCGGAGCGATATCAGGAACTTGGCTGAAAACCAGCGTTCGAGGGTGTGGAAACCGGTCAGTCGACCGGTGTACCGGCCGCTCTGTGATCTGTGACTCCCCGCGCGGTCTCCCGGAGCGAGCGGCGCAGCAGCGCCCGGCAGGCGAGGGTGACGCCGGCCAGCCCCAGCCCCGCCCCCACGGCCGCGACCGGCGCCGTACCGCACCACAGCAGGATCACCGGCACCAGCACGCAGGCGAACACCGCCCAGCCGATCACCTCGCGCGCGGCGTCGGGGCCGGGCGTGGAGCGGGGTGCGGGCATCTGGGGGCTCCCTGGGGGCGTTGGTTCCAGGGGGTTCAACGCGCGGACGGCCGGTCGGTCACCCCCTGACGGGCGAGTCCCGGCAAACCGCCTGTACGGGGCAGCGACCATTGCGTAAGGGGCGCCGCTCGTGCATGCTCCCTGGAACCCCTCGGGACGTCCCGGAGGGGCCGCTCACGGAGCGTGTGCACGAACTGCGACGGGGAGGCGTGCCGCCGTACCCTTGGGGGTATGGGCAGGGGAAGACGTTTCCCGGACACAGCTCCGCCGCACGATGTCCCCCTTCATACAAGGATCACGACGCCGAGACAGCCATGGCCGGTCACGAATTCTTCGAACCCGCGGACCGCAAGCGGCCGGTAGCCGAACCCACGGCGACCGACCCCCTGGCGGCATCAGAGGCACGCCCTTCCTGCGATCCCGCCTTCCGGCACGGAGTGGTCGTCGGCTTCGACGGTTCCACCTCCAGCGAGCGCGCCCTCGCCTACGCGGTCGGCATGGCCCACCGCTCCGGCTCCGGTCTGATCATCGTGCATGTGGCCAACCGGCTGCCCACCACGGTCTGGGCCGGCTGCGAGCCGCCCGTCTTCGTGGACGTCCCCGACCACCGCACCGAGGTGCTCGGTCTGGAGCTGGCCTGCGCCGACCACTTGAGCGAGGTGCCGTGGATTCTCGTGGAGCGCGGCGGCGACATCTGCCATGAACTGGAGGAGGTCGGGCGGGAGTACGAGGCGGACGCGATCGTCGTCGGCTCCACGCACGGCATCGCCGGGCGGATCTTCGGCTCCGTGGCCGGACGGCTCACCAAGCGGGCCCGGCGGCCCGTCATCGTGATCCCCTGAGGTCTCGACTTCCCCTGGTGGCGCCCCACTTCGCGCTCCGTGAAGCTACTCGCGCGTAGGAGTGTTCCCGCCCCTGTGCCGGGCATACAACAGCCGACGCCGCAGGTGAGTCGTGCTGCCGGCCGGTGGGTGACGGCCACCGGCCGGGGCGCAGCGGCACAGAAACGGACCCCCACGACGGCTCGCGCGAGGGTCCGTTTCTCTGTCTCCGGGGGAGACCTACTCCACCGTCACCGACTTCGCCAGGTTGCGCGGCTTGTCGATGTCGCGGCCCAGGACCTTCGCCGCGTGGTACGCGAGGAGCTGGAGCGGGATGCCCATGAGGATCGGGTCCAGCTCGTCCTCGTTCTTCGGGACCACGATGGTCCGGTCCGCCTTCTCCTGCTCCTGGTGCGCGACCGCGAGGATCTTGCCGCTGCGGGCCTTGATCTCCTCCAGCGCGGCGCGGTTCTTCTCCAGCAGGTCGTCGTCCGGGACGATGGCGACCGTCGGCAGGGCGGGCTCGATCAGGGCCAGCGGGCCGTGCTTCAGCTCGGAGGCGGGGTACGCCTCGGCGTGGATGTAGGTGATCTCCTTGAGCTTCAGGGACGCCTCGCGGGCCACCGGGTAGCCCCGGACACGGCCGATGAAGAGCATCGAGCGGCTCTCCGCGTACTCCTCGGCCAGCTCGCGGACCTGCTCCTCCTGCTTGAGGATCTCGGCGATCTGCGAGGGCAGCCTGCGCAGGCCCTCGATGATCCGCTTGCCGTCGCGCACCGACAGGTCGCGGGTGCGGCCCAGGTGCAGCGCGAGCAGCGCGAAGGCGACCGTGGTGTTGGTGAAGCACTTGGTGGAGACCACGCACACCTCGGGGCCGGCGTGCACGTAGATGCCGCCGTCGGCCTCGCGGGCGATGGCCGAGCCGACCACGTTGACCACGCCGAGGACGCGGGCGCCCTTGCGCTTCAGCTCCTGCACGGCGGCCAGCACGTCGTACGTCTCACCGGACTGGGAGACCGCGATGTACAGGGTGTCGGGGTCGACGACCGCGTTGCGGTAGCGGAACTCGGACGCCGGCTCGGCGTCGGCGGGGATGCGGGCCAGCTCCTCGATCATCTGGGCGCCGATCATGCCCGCGTGGTACGAAGTACCGCAGCCGAGGATCTTCACCCGGCGGATCTTGCGCGCCTCGCGGGCGTCCAGGTTCAGGCCGCCGAGGTGCACGGTGGAGAAGCGGTCGTCGATGCGGCCGCGCAGCACGCGGTCCACGGCGTCGGCCTGCTCGTGGATCTCCTTGTGCATGTAGGTGTCGTGGCCGCCCATGTCGTAGGAGGCGGCCTCCCACTCCACGGTGGTGGGCTCGGCCGTCGTGCGGGTGCCCTCGGTGGTGTAGGTGCGGAAGTCGTCGGCCTTCAGGGTGGCCATCTCGCCGTCGTCCAGGGTGACGATCTGGCGGGTGTGGGTGACCAGCGCGGCGATGTCCGAGGCGACGAACATCTCCTTCTCGCCGATGCCGAGCACGACCGGGGAGCCGTTGCGGGCCACCACGATGCGGTCGGGGAAGTCGGCGTGCATCACGGCGATGCCGTAGGTGCCCTCGACCACGCGGAGCGCCTCGCGGACCTTGTCCTCGAGCTTCTCGGCGCTCGCGCGGGCGACCAGGTGGGTGAGGACCTCGGTGTCGGTGTCGGAGAGGAACTCGACCCCGTCCGCCTCCAGCTTGCGGCGCAGGTCGGAGGCGTTGTCGATGATGCCGTTGTGGACGACGGCGACCTTGTCGTCGGCCGACATGTGCGGGTGGGCGTTCACGTCGGAGGGGGCGCCGTGGGTGGCCCAGCGGGTGTGGGCGATGCCGGTGGTGCCCTTGAAGCGCGCGGGGACCTTGGCCTCCAGGTCACGCACCCGGCCCTTGGCCTTGACCATCTTCAGCGCGGCCGACTTCGGGGACGAGACGACGATGCCCGCCGAGTCGTAGCCCCGGTACTCCAGGCGCTGGAGACCCTCCAGCAGCAGGGGAGCGACGTCCCGCTTACCGATGTATCCGACAATTCCGCACATGTAGTAGCTCCCTCACCCTGGCTTCTCAGCCGTAGACCATGCGGCGCAACTGCCGGAGCGTGAGCTCGGGCGGCGCCACCGCGCGGTATTTCAGGTCCGCATCGATCCGTTCGAAGATCGCCGCGTTCTGCAGGCCCTGGGCCTGCAGTTCTCGGTGTCGACGACGGACGTAGTCCTGGGTCGTCTCGTCGAAGAAGGCGAGCACGTCTTGTATCACTCGCAGCGCCTCGCCCCGGCTGAGCGGGGTCGAGCGCGTCAAATGATCGACAAGTTCCTCGTGCACCCGGTAGATCTTCGGGTACGAGCGCCGGTTTCGCAAGAATCGTGCCCGATTCCGGGCAGGGGCCTCTTGGCGCGCTCATGGTGCGCTGTTCGCCCGGTGTCCACTTTCCGTCCCAGGAGGCGTCGCCCCCGGCCACGAGTTTGCTGGTCATGGACATTCCTCGTATGGGCGTACCCGAGAAGCTGGCCGAGCGGATGAGCATGGCCGAGCGGCACGAGTACCTGCGGAGCAGATTCTCCCGGCGCACCCTGATCAGGGGCGGCGCCGTCACCCTCGGCACCGTCGCGGGCGGCGCCTTCGTGCCCGGCGCCGCGACCCCGGCCGCCGCCGCCACCCCCACGGTCCCGGCACCGCGCCGCACCGAGCACGTGGACGGCGCGCTGGCCGCCCCCTTCGGCCGCCACCTGGCCTGGGGCAACGACCCGCGCACCGAGGTCACCGTCTCCTGGCAGGTGCCTGTCGCCGTCAAGCGCCCCTTCATCCGGATCGGCGCCCACCCCTGGGACCTCTCCCGCAAGATCGACGCCGAGGTCCGCACCCTGCACACCCCGGCCGGCGTCGGCGCGAGCGGCGACCACACCCAGTACTACGTGCACGCGAAGCTGAGCCGCCTGCGCCCCGGCCAGACCTACTACTACGGCGTCGGCCACCAGGGCTTCGACCCCGCCGAGCCCCACCTGCTCGGCACGCTCGGCACCTTCACCACCGCCCCCGCCCACAAGGCGCCCTTCACCTTCACCGCCTTCGGCGACGAGGGCGTCGGCTACCACGGCCTCGCCAACAACGCCCTGATCCTCGGCCAGAACCCCGCCTTCCACCTGCACGCGGGCGACATCGCCTACGGCGACCCGGCCGGCGCCGGCAAGACCACCGACACCGGCTTCGACTCGCGCACCTGGGACCAGTTCCTGCACCAGACCGAGTCCGTCGCCAAGCAGATCCCCTGGATGCCCGCCTACGGCAACCACGACATGGAAGCCTGGTACTCGCCCAACGGCTACGGCGGCGAGGAGGCCCGCTGGTCCCTCCCCGACAACGGCCCCGACGCGGCCAACCTGCCCGGCGTCTACTCCTTCGTCTACGGCAACACCGCGGTCATCTCGCTGGACGCCAACGACATCTCGTACGAGATCCCCGCCAACCTCGGCATCTCCGGCGGCACGCAGACGACATGGCTGGAGGCGCAGCTCAAGAAGTTCCGGGCCGCGCGGGACATCGACTTCGTGGTGGTCTTCTTCCACCACTGCGCCTACTGCACCTCCACCGCCCACGCCTCCGAGGGCGGGGTGCGCCAGGAGTGGGTGCCGCTGTTCGAGAAGTACACCGTGGACCTGGTCATCAACGGCCACAACCACCAGTACGAGCGCACCGACGTGATCAAGGGCGACACGGTCGTCAAGAAGCTCCCCGTCGGCGGCACCGCCTACCCCGAGACCGAGGGCGTCGTCTACGTCACCGCGGGCGCGGCCGGCCGCAGCCTGTACGCCTTCACCGCGCCCGACACCTACGAGGGCAACGAGCACGAGGTCGAGTCCGTCTCCTCCTTCGTCAACCTCAAGGAAGGCAAGAAGCCCGAGACCGTCACCTGGTCCCGCGTGCGCTACCTCGACTACTCGTTCCTGCGCGTGGACGTCACCCCCGCGCCGAGCGGGCGGCACACCACGCTGACCGTGTCCGGCATCGCCGAGACGGGTGAGCGCATCGACCACTTCACCGTGGCCCGCCGCGCCAAGTAGACCCGCGCGTTCGCGCGTAGGGTCACGGGCGCACCGCCGGACGGTTGCCGGCACGGCCGGGATCGATTCACCCAATCTGCGGGAGAGTTGTCCCGACCACATCCGAAGGGAGCGCATGTGACACGGCACCACGGCACCACTCCCCGACCGACTCGAAGGACCCGAACGCCCCGAATCCTCGGATCGCTGCTGCTTGTCGCGGCGGCCGGTGTCTTCACCGTCGCCGCGAACCCCGCCGGGCAGGCGGCCGCCCCGCCCGCGCTGGACCGGGTGGTCCCGGCCCCCGCCTCGGTCCAGCCGGGCGGCACCCCGTACCGCATCACCCGCGCGACCCGCGTCCGGGTGGACGGCTCCGCCGAGGTCCGCCGGATCGGCGCCTACCTCACCGGCATCCTGCGGCCCTCCACCGGCTATCCGCTGCCGCTCACCGACCACGGCGGCGGAGGCATCCGACTCCGCCTCCAAAAGGGCGACTTCGGCGCCGAGGGGTACCGGCTGCACAGCGGAGCCGGTGGCGTCACCATCACCGCCGCCGCCCCCGCCGGCCTCTTCCACGGCGTGCAGACCCTGCGCCAACTGCTGCCGCCGGCCGTCGAGAAGAAGACCGTCCAGCCCGGCCCCTGGCGGATCGCCGGCGGTACCGTCGAGGACCGCCCGCGCTACGCCTACCGGGGCGCCATGCTGGACGTCTCCCGGCACTTCCTCACCGTCACCCAGGTCAAGCGCTACATCGACCAGTTGGCCCTCTACAAGATCAATGAGCTGCATCTGCACCTCAGCGACGACCAGGGCTGGCGCATCGCCATCGACTCCTGGCCGCGCCTGGCCCCATACGGCGGCTCCACCGAGGTCGGCGGCGGCGCGGGCGGCCACTACAGCAAGGCCGACTACCGGGAGATCGTCCGGTACGCGGCCGACCGCTATCTCGAGGTCGTCCCCGAGATCGACATGCCCGGCCACACCAACGCCGCCCTCGCCTCCTACGCCGAGCTGAACTGCGACGGCGTGGCACCCCCGCTCTACACCGGCACCCGGGTCGGCTTCAGCTCGCTGTGCGTGCCCAAGCAGGTCACCTACGACTTCGCGGACGACGTGATCCGCGAGCTGGCCGCGCTCACTCCGGGCCGCTATCTGCACATCGGCGGTGACGAGGCGCACTCCACCAGCCACGCGGACTATGTGACGTTCATGGACCGGGTGCAGCCGCTCGTCGCCAAGTACGGCAAGACGGCCATCGGATGGCATCAGCTCACCGGCGCCCGTCCGGTCCAGGGCGCCCTCGCCCAGTACTGGGGCCTGGACCGCACCAGCGCGGCGGAGAAGGCGCAGGTCGCCGAGGCCGCGCGGAACGGCACCGGGCTGATCCTGTCCCCGGCCGACCGGGTCTACCTCGACATGAAGTACACCAAGGACACCCCGCTCGGCCTGGACTGGGCGGGCCTGGTGGAGGTGCGGCGGTCCTACGACTGGGACCCGGGCGCCTATCTCGACGGGGTGCCCGCCTCGGCGGTCAGGGGGGTTGAGGCTCCGCTGTGGTCGGAGACGCTGAAGAAGTCCGCCGACATCGAGTACATGGCGTTCCCGCGGCTGCCGGGCGCGGCGGAGCTGGGCTGGTCACCGGCCGCCACCCACGACTGGGACACCTACCGGGTGCGGCTGGCCGCGCAGGCTCCGCGGTGGGACGCCCTCGGCATCAGCTACTACCGCTCGCCGGAGGTCCCCTGGCCGACGGGCTGACGGACTGACGGACTGACGGGCCGGCGGGCCGACGAAAGGGGTACGGGCACTCCGGAGGACCGTCTCCGGGGTGCCCGTGGCCTTGGCCGGCCCCCTCAGCGCCCGGCTAGCGGGTTCTTCAGGGTGCCGATGAGCTGGAGCGCGCCGGACGGGTCGGCGAGGTCCACCATCTGCCTGTTGTCGCGGAGCTGGAGCCGGTTCAGGCAGGACAGCGCGAACTCCGGCGCGAACATGTCGTACCGCTCGAACTTCTCCGCGAGCTGCGGGTTGGCCTCCTGGTACTCGCGGGTGATCTCCGCGACCGTGTCCCAGAACGCGTCCTCGGTGAGCACCCCGTCGGCGGCCAGGTTGGCGGCGAGGAAGCGGAAGAAGCAGTCGAAGACGTCGGTGAAGATCGACAGCAGCTTCTTGTCCTCGGGCACCTCCACCCGGATGCGCCGCACCTCGGGCGGCAGGGCCGCGTCCGGGTCCATGACGGCGATCTCCTCGGCGATGTCCTTGTACACCGCGCGCCGGACCGCGCCGTCTTCCAGCACCAGGATGACGTTCTCGCCGTGCGGCATGAACACCAGGTCGTAGGCGTAGAAGCTGTGCAGCAGCGGCACGTAGTAGGCCCGCAGGTAGTCGCGCAGCCAGTCGGTGGGCGTCTGCCCCGAGCGCTCGATCAGCGCGCCCGCGAACGAGGCGCCGTCGTGGTCGGTGTGCAGCAGGGAGGCCATCGTCGCCAGCGACTCGCCCTCCGCGAGGCGGGACACCGGGGACTCGCGCCACAGGGCGGCCAGCATCTTGCGGTAGGGGGAGTAGCGGTCGGTGGCCCGCTCGTACTCCAGGTGCCGGTAGCCGACGGCGGCCTGCTCGCGGATGATCGTGAGGCCGGTCGCCGAGAGCACCGGGTCGTTCTCGATCAGCCGGGCCAGCCAGTCGTTGATCGCCGGGGTCGCCTCCATGTACGCGGCCGAAAGACCGCGCATGAAGCCCATGTTGAGCACGGACAGCGCCGTCTTCACATAGTGCTTCTCGGGGTGCGTCCGGTTGAAGAACGTCCGGATGGACTGCTGGGCCAGGTACTCGTCGTCGCCCTCGCCCAGGCACACCAGGTTGCGGCGGCCCACCTCGGCGGCGAAGGTCACGCTGAGCTTGTTCCACCACTGCCAGGGGTGGACCGGGATCAGCAGGTAGTCGTCCGCGTCGAGACCCTGCCCGGTGAGCACGCCCCGGAACCGCTCCAGGGTGGCCTCGCCCAGCTCGCGCCGGAAGAACTCCTCGTACTCGACGCCCGCCCCGGCCGTGAAGGCGGCGCGCGAGCGGTGCGCGGCCAGCCAGACCAGTTTCACCGGGCTGGCCGTCTCGGGCGCGTACGCCAGGTACTCCTGGACGCCGAAGCCGAGCCGGCCGTTGTTGGCCACGAAGCAGGGGTGACCCTCGGTCATCCCGGTCTCGATGTCCTGGAACGACGCCCCGGCCAATTCCTTCGCGCTCACCCGCGGTTTGGTCAGCTTGTAGCAGGTGCCGGAGAGGGTGGAGGAGATCTCCTCCAGGTACACCGGCAGGATCTCCTCGCTGAGCCCCAGGGTCTCCTTCAGCTCGATGAAGAAGTCCAGCGCGGCGAGCGGGAGTTCGCCCCCCTCACGGTGCCGGGTGATCGAGTCGGCGTCCACCTGCCAGTGGTCCAGGCCCCGGCGCACGGCGGAGAAGCGGTACGAGGTGAGCTTGTCGTCGCTGCGGACGACGTAGGTGTCACCCTCGTGCTCGGGGGTCAGCAGGCGCTCGTGCGTGAACTCGGCGAGGGCCTTGCGGATCAGCAGGCGGTTGGCCAGGTCCCAGCGCTCGGGGGAGAGGTGGGCCACGGAGCCGGCGAGGGTCATGCGACCACCCCCGTCGCCGCCTCGAACTGTTCCCGGGTGCAGAAACTCAGCAAGGCGCGCTTCTCCGGCTTCTGTATCTCGCCCTCGGGCACGAACCCGACGGCCTCGTTCAGGGCGTGCACGGCGGTGTTGCGCACATCGGGCTCCACGACGACCCGCAGGGTGCGCGGGTCCGTGAACAGGTGCGTCATCACGGCGGTGATGACGCGCCGGGTGAACCCGTGCACGGGTGTGTCGGTGGGCGCCACCAGGAAGTGCATGCCCACATCGCCCGGCTGGGCCTCGTACAGCCCGGCCAGCTCGCGGTGCGCGGGGTCGTAGGACTCCATCAGGAACACCGGCACCCCGTCGTCCAGACCGAGGAAGGCGTGGTGGTGCTCGTCGGCCGCGATCTCCAGGTAGGCACGCTCGACGTCCTCCAGCCTGGCGTCCTGCATCATCCAGAAAGCGGCCTTCGCATCGGTCACCCACCCGTGCACCAGACTCGCGTCCTTCAGGGGGTCGAGGGGGCGGATCGTGAAGGTCATACGGCAAACTCCTGGAAGGCGATGGTCTTTTCGACCGGGTAGTACTCCGAGCCGAGCAGCTCGCGGATGATGGAGGCGTTGCGGTAGGCGCCCATGCCCAGGTCGGGGCTGGTGATGCTGTGGGTGTGGACGCCGGCGTTCTGGAGGAAGACACCCCGGCCGGTGACGTCGATGGCGTAGTTGCGGGCCAGGTCGAAGTTGCCGTGGCTGTCATAGCGCAGGCGGTCGCGGACCGGCTTGAGGAACTCCGGCTCGCGGTACTGGTAGCCGGTGGCCAGCACCAGGCCCTCGCTCTCCAGCTCGTAGTCCTTGCCCTGCTCCTCCTGGCGGAGGGAGAGGGTGTAGGTGCCGTTGCGGTAAGTGGCCTTGTTCAGCGCGGAGTTGGTAAGCAGGCGGGTCTGGATCGGGCCGCCGAGGTTCTTCTGGTAGAGCAGGTCGAAGATCTCGTTGATCAGCTCGCCGTCGATGCCCTTGAACAGGCCCTTCTGCTGGGCGGTGATCCGGTAGCGGGTGTCCTCGGGGAGCGCGTGGAAGTAGTCGATGTACTCCGGGGAGGTCATCTCCAGCGTGAGCTTGGTGTACTCCAGCGGGAAGAACCGCGGGGAGCGGGTGACCCAGTTGAGCCGGTAGCCGTGGACGTCGATCTCGCTGAGGAGGTCGTAGTAGATCTCGGCGGCCGACTGCCCGCTGCCGACCAGGGTGATGGAGCGCTTCTTCCGCAGCTCCGCCTTGTGCGCCAGATAGCGGGAGTTGTGGATGAAGTCGCCGCCCAGGCCCTCGCAGGCTTCGGGGATGTACGGCGGGGTGCCGGTGCCGAGGACCAGGTGTTCGGCGCGGTAGGTGTCACCGGCGTCGGTGTGCACCGCGTAGAGCCCGTCCTCCCACGTCACCTCGGTGACCGTGGTGCTGAAGCGGACGCTGGTCAGCTTGCCCGCGGCCCAGCGGCAGTAGTCGTCGTACTCGACCCGCAACGGGTAGAAGTTCTCCCGGATGTAGAACGAGTACAGACGGCCCTTCTCCTTCAGGTAGTTGAGGAAGGAATACGGCGAGGTGGGGTCGGCCAGGGTGACCAGGTCCGACATGAACGGCGTCTGGAGGTGGGCGCCGTCCAGGAACATCCCGGCGTGCCACTCGAAGTCGGGCTTGGATTCGAGGAAGACGCCGTTCAGCTCCTCGATGGGCTCGGTGAGGCAGGCCAGGCCGAGGTTGAAGGGGCCGAGGCCGATCCCCACGAAGTCGAGGACGGGACTGGCTTCAGGAAGCGCGGTCAAGGGACTCTCCCAGGTACTGCTCGGCGTGGCCGGCGATCAGATCGAGGACGGCGGCGATGTCGGCCGCGGTGGTCTCGGGGTTGAGCAGGGTGAACTTCAGGTAGTGGCGGCCGCCCACCGTGGTGCCCGCCACCACGGCCTCACCGGAGGCGAACAGGGCCTTGCGGGCGTACAGGTTGGCGCGGTCGATCTCGGCCGGGTCGGTGACGGTCGCCGGGATGTAGCGGAAGACCAGGGTGGACAGCGAGGGCGCCACGACCACGTCGTAGCGGGGGTCGGCGGCGAGCAGCTCCCAGCCCTCCCGGGCCAGTTCGCAGACCTCGTCGAAGAGTTCACCGATGCCGTCGGCGCCCATCACGCGCAGCGTCATCCACAGCTTGAGCGCGTCGAAGCGGCGGGTGGTCTGGAGGGACTTGTCGACCTGGTTGGGGATGCGCTCCTGCACCATGCGGCGGGGGTTGAGGTAGTCGGCGTGGTAGGTGGCGTGGCGCAGGGTGGCCGCGTCCCGGACCAGCACGGCGGAGGAACTCACCGGCTGGAAGAAGGACTTGTGGTAGTCGACGGTGACCGAGTCGGCGCGCTCGATGCCGTCGATGCGGTCGCGGTGCTTGAGCGAGGTGAGCAGTCCGCAGCCGTAGGCGGCGTCCACGTGCATCCACACCCCGAACCGCGCGCAGAGTTCGGCGATTTCGGGGAGCGGGTCGATGGAGCCGAAGTCGGTGGTGCCCGCGGTGGCGACGACGGCCATCGGGAGGAATCCGTCCCGGGCGCAGCGCTCCAGCTCGTGGGCGAGGGCGAGGGTGTGCATCCGCTTGTCGTGGTCGACGGGGACGGCGATGACCGCGTCCGGGCCCAGACCGAGGAGTTTGGCGGACTTCTTCACGCTGAAGTGGCTGACCTCGGAGGTGAGGATGCGCAGTCGGTCGTAGGACTCGGCCTTCGCCTCCTCGCGGGCCAGCAGCAGCGCCTGGAGGTTGGACTGGGTGCCGCCGGAGGTGAACACGCCGTCGGCGGCGGGGCCCAGGCCGATGCGGGCGTTGGTCCAGTCGATCAGTTTCCGCTCGATGAGCGTGCCGCCGGCCGACTGGTCCCAGGTGTCCAGGGAGGAGTTGACCGCGGAGAGCACGGCCTCGCCGACCACCGCCGGAATGACGACCGGGCAGTTGAGGTGGGCGAGGTAGCGCGGGTGGTGGAAGTAGACGGCGTCGCGGAGGTAGACCTCCTCCAGCTCGTCCAGCGCGGCGGCGGTGTCGCCGAGCGGCTGGTCGAGGTCCACGGAGTCGACGCGGGGAGCGAGGCCGTCGACGGTGACACCGGTGAACGGGCTTGCGGTGGTGGCGAGTTTGGCCGCCACCCGCTCTACTCCTTCGGTCACGGAGCGGCGGTATGTCTCCGCGGTGAGGCCATTGAGCAGGTGCGAGCGCATGAGGGGGTCCTCCGGGGGAAACACGAGGGGGAGTGAAGTTCCGCGGCTTCAACTTAGGTAAGCCTAACCTAAGTCGGCCGGGAGTACACCCCTCCGGGGTTCCGTGCCTAGGCGGCACTCGCGCGGAGCTGTTCCTCCGTCAGCCCGCGTCGCCAGTAACCGACGAAGGTCACCCGTCGCCGGTCCGTGCCGCGCTCCCCGACGAAGTGCCGCCGCAGCTCCCGCACCTGGCCGGCCTCACCGGCGAGCCAGACGTACGGACGGGTGTGCGCGGGGAGTTGGGCCGCGCGCAGGGCTTCCACGGCCGAGGGGGCGCCCTGGTGCCGTACCAGCCAGGTGATGCGGGCGTCCGCCCCGGTGCGCACGTCCTGGATGTCCCCGGAGTGCGGCACCTCCAGCCAGGCGCGCACCCGGGTGGAGGCGGGCAGCGACTCCAGTACGGCGGTGGCGGCCGGTACGGCGGTCTCGTCGCCCCACATGACGACCAGGTCGGTGTCCTCCGGCGCCCGGAACCGGATGGCCCGGTTGTCGGCGGCGGCAGGACCGAGCAGCAGTACTCGGTCGCCCGCCACGGCACCGGCGGCCCAGCGGGAGGCGGGGCCGGCCGGGACCGGGGCGCCGGGCTCGGTGCCGTGCAGCGCGAAGTCGATGTCGATCTCGTCCGGGTCCCGGCGCAGCGCGCGCAGGGTGTACGAGCGCATCACCGCCCGTACGTCGTCCGGCAGTTCGCGCCAGCCGTGCCACCAGTCGTCGCCCAGCTCCAGCGGGACCACGGGTGCGCGCCGGCCGGGCTGCGGCAGGAACAGCGAGAGGGACTGGTCGCGGCCCAGCGAGTGGAACTGGGCCAGCTCCGGTCCGGTGAAGGTGACCCGGAGCAGGGACGGACCGAGCCGCCTCGTCCGGGCCACAGAGAGGGCGAAGAAACGGAACGGGGCGGCCACGGCCGTCGTCATGCGGGGCTCCTGAATGTCAGGAAGGGGTCATGCGGACAGGTGTTAGCTGACCTTCTTGGCCGTCTCGATGGCCTTGGCGAGGTTTTCCAGCAGCGGGGCGCACTTGTCGTAGGACAGGATCGGCTCGGCGGAGCGGGGGATGACCTGGCCGGCCTTGACGGCGGGCAGCTTCTTCCAGGTGGCCTTGGTGATGTCGGCGGGCTGGATGGCCGAGGAGCGGTCGTCCATGATGATGACGTCGGCCGGGTGCTTGTCGACGTTCTCCCAGCTCAGCGTCTCGAACCAGCCGCCGGTGGGCTTCTTGGCGGCCTCCGAGGGCTCGACGAAGTTCACGCCGAGGGACTTGAAGTACTCCAGGTCCGCGGAGAGGTTGGTGCCGGAGACGTAGAACGCGTCCTGCGCCGCGGAGCCCGCCATCACCTTGATCTCGGGGCGGGACTTGGCCGCCTTCCGCAGCCGGGCCGCGGCCGCCTCGAAGCGCTTCTTGGCGTCGGTGATCTTCGCCGACCTGGTGTCGGCGCCGAGGGACTCGGCCAGCTCCCACATGCGCTGGAGGGGGCCGGTGAGCGGGCGGTCGTAGACCGAGACGGCGACGCTGGGCGCCAGCTTGGCTATCTTCGCGGCGGACTCCAGGGGCACGTACCAGAGGACGCCCTTGGGGTCGAAGGTGGTGGTGATGAGGACCTGGGGGCCGAAGGCCGCGTACTCCTCGACGTTGAACTGGTTGAAGACGTTGCCGAAGACGGTCAGCTTGCTGACGTCCATGTCGCCGGCCTGCACATCGGCCTTGCCGTCCTTGGTCTTGGTCGGGCCGAAGACGCCCTTGACCTCGATGCCGTAGTCGAACAGCGCGGCGGCGACACCGGTGAAGGCGACGATCTTCGTGGGGACCGAGTCCAGCTTCACGGTCTGGCCGCGGTCGTCCTTGAAGCTCCACGCGCCGGACCTGCCGGGCTTGGCCTGCCCCTCGGAGCCCCCGCTCTTGCCCTTGTCGTCACCACAGGCGGCGAGCGCGGCGCCGAGACCGAGGGCGCCGCCCGCGGCGAGGATGCCGCGGCGAGTGAGGTGGGTGGCACGGGTGTGGGACATGGGTATGACTGCTTTCGACCGGGGCGGGCACCGCCTGACCAATTCGAAGCAAGGTTAGCCTAACCTTGCCGTATGTCCAGGGCTGGGGCGTCCGCCCCCGTCGGGATGCGCTGTGAGGTCAGCCGGTGAGGCCCAACTCCCTTGCGATCAGCATGCGCTGGACCTCGCTGGTGCCCTCGCCGATTTCCAGGATCTTGGAGTCCCGCCACATGCGGGCCACCGGGTACTCGTTCATGAAGCCGTAGCCGCCGTGGACTTGGGTGGCGTCACGGGCGTTGTCGACGGCGATGGTGGAGGAGTAGAGCTTGGCGATGGCCGCCTCCTTCTTGAACGGCTCGCCGGCCACCAGCCGGGCCGCCGCGTCGCGCCAGGCGAGGCGGGCGGTGTGGGCCTTCATCTCCATGTCGGCCAGCTTGAACTGAATGGCCTGGTTGGCGCCGATGGGCCGGCCGAAGGCGTGCCGCTCCTTGGCGTAGCGCAGCGACTCGTCCACGCAGCCCTGGGCGAGCCCGGTGCCCAGCGCGGCGATGGCGATGCGGCCCTCGTCCAGGATGCGGAGGAACTGCGCGTACCCGCGCCCCTCTTCGCCGAGCAGGTTGGCCGCCGGCACCCGCACGTCCTGGAAGGACAGCTCACGGGTGTCCGAGGCGTTCCAGCCGACCTTGGAGTAGGGAGCGGCGACCGTGAAGCCCGGTGTGCCCGAGGGGACGATGATCGCGGAGATCAGCGGCTTGCCGTCCGGCTTGCGGCCGGTGACCGCGGTGACCGTCACCAGGCCGGTGATGTCGGTTCCGGAGTTGGTGATGAAGCACTTGCTGCCGTTGATGACCCATTCGTCGGTGTCCGGGTCCAGCCGGGCCGTCGTACGGGTCGCGCCCGCGTCCGAGCCGCCGTCCGGCTCGGTGAGGCCGAACGCGCCCAGGATCTCGCCCGAACACAGCCGGGGCAGCCACTCGGCCTTCTGCTCCTCGGTGCCGAAGAGGTGGATCGGCATGGCGCCCAGCGAGACGCCCGCCTCCAGGGTGATGGCCACCGAGGAGTCCACCCGGGCCAGCTCCTCCAGCGCGATGCCCAGCGCCAGATAGTCGCCGCCCATGCCGCCGTACTCCTCGGGGAACGGCAGCCCGAACAGGCCCATCCGGCCCATCTCGCGGACGATCTCGTACGGGAACTCGTGGCGCTCGTAGAAGTCGCCGATCTTCGGCGCCACGACGTCGTGCGCGAACTCCTCCACCGTGCGGCGGAGTTCCTCCAGCTCGGGGCTGAGGCGGTGGTCCATGCTGATCACTGGTCCTTGTCGGGCTGGGTCGTGGTGCCGAGGGCGCGGACGGTGCGGGAGGGGCTCGGGCGGCCCAGGTGGGCCGCCATCCAGACGCTGGTGGCGGTCAGCGCCTCCAGATCGACGCCGGTCTCGATGCCGAGGCCGCGCAGCATCCAGACCAGGTCCTCGGTGGCGAGATTGCCGGTGGCGGACTTGGCGTACGGGCAGCCGCCGAGGCCGCCCGCGGAGGCGTCTACGGTGCTGACGCCGTGCTGGAGCGCCGCGTAGGTGTTGGCGAGCGCCTGGCCGTAGGTGTCGTGGAAGTGGACGCCGAGGTCTGCCGTGGGCAGGCCCGCCTCGTTCAGCAGGGTGAGCAGGGCGCGGACCTGGCCCGGAGTGGCGACGCCGATGGTGTCGCCGAGGCTCAGCTCGTCGCAGCCCATGTCCTTCAGGGCCGCGCACACCCGGACCACCTGGGGGAGCGGTACCTCGCCCTCCCAGGGGTCGCCGAAGCACATCGACACATAGCCGCGGACATGGGCGCCCGCGTCCTTGGCCCGGCGTACCACCGGCTCGAACACGGCCAGCGACTCGTCCACCGTGCGGTTGAGGTTGGCCTTCGCGAAGGACTCCGTCGCGCTGGCGAACACCGCGATCCGGCGCGCCCCGAGGGCCAGCGCCCGGTCCAGGCCGCGCTGGTTGGGCACCAGCACCGGGAGTTCGGCGTCCACGTCGGACACCTGCGAGAACAGCTCCTCGGCGTCGGCCAGTTGGGGCACCCACTTGGGGTGCACGAAGCTGGTCGCCTCGATGGTGGTCAGGCCCGCCTCGCGCAGCCGGCGGATGAACTTCGCCTTCACCTCCGTCGGTACGGCCGCCTTCTCGTTCTGGAGGCCGTCCCGCGCGCCCACCTCGTGGATGCGGACCCGCGTGGGCAGGGCGGGGTCGGGGACGACCATGGGCAGGGCGCTCATTCCGTCTCCTCCGTCTCTCTCGGCTCCTTCGGCGCGATGACGGCCAGCACCTGGTCCATGGCGACCGTGCTGCCGGGCGTCACGTCGAGTTCGGCGACCGTGCCGGCGTGCGGGGCGGAGACGACGTGCTCCATCTTCATCGCCTCCACCACCAGCAGGCTCTGCCCGGCCTCGACCTCGTCGCCCACGGCCACCTTCACCACCGTCACCGTGCCCGGCATGGGCGCGGTCAGCGAGTCGGCGCCCGCGTGCGCGGACCGGCTCAGCGAGGCGGCGACCGGGTCGTGGTCCCGCACCTGCCAGGCGTCGCCGTCCCGGCCCAGCCAGGTGCCGTCCGGCGGTACGGCGAAGGTGTGCGACACGCCGTCCAGGACGAAGGTGAAGCGGCCTCCGCCCGCCGAGAAGGTCCCCGCAGTGGCCCGGAGCGGGGTTTCGCCGCCGTCCGTCAGCAGCTCCGCCCCGCCGTCGGTGCTGTCGCGGACCCGCACCGTCACCGGCTCGTGCCCCGGCAGCCGCAGGTGGTGGGGCGTCCACGCCCGCTCGCCGCTGAGACGCCACCCGTCGGCCGCCGCGAAGGGGTTCACCCAGCCGGAGCCGCCCGCCGCAGCCGGCGCCAGGGCCGCCTGGCGCAGCAGTGCGGCCGCCGCGTAGACCTCCGGCGGAACGTCCACCGGAACCAGGTCGTCCACCGCCCGCTCCACCAGCCCGGTGTCCAGTTCGCCCGCCACCACCGCGGGGTGCGCCAGCAGGCGGCGCAGGAAGCCCGCGTTGGTCGGGACGCCCAGGGTGACCGTCTGTGCGAGGGCGGCGCGGAGCTTGCGCAGGGCGGTCGCGCGGTCGGGGCCGTAGGCGATCACCTTGGACAGCATCGGGTCGTACAGGCTGCCGACCTCGGTGCCCTCGCTGAGGCCGGAGTCGGTGCGGACCCCGTCGCCCTGCGGCTCGGCCAGCAGCAGGACCGTTCCGCCCGAGGGGAGGAAGCCGCGGGACGGGTCTTCGGCGCAGATACGAGCCTCCACGGCGTGCCCGGTGAGTGTCACGTCCTCCTGCGCGAAGCCCAGCGGCTCGCCGGACGCGACCCGGAGCTGCCACTCGACCAGATCCAGGCCCGTGATCAGCTCGGTGACCGGGTGCTCGACCTGGAGGCGGGTGTTCATCTCCATGAAGTAGTACGAGGACGGGTCGCCGCCCGGCACGATGAACTCCACCGTGCCCGCGCCCCGGTACCCGCACGAGCGGGCCGCCTGCACGGCCGCCTCGCCCATCGCGGCACGGGTCGCCTCGTCGAGCAGGACGCTGGGCGCCTCCTCGATGATCTTCTGGTGGCGCCGCTGGAGCGAGCACTCGCGTTCGCCGAGGTGGACCACATGGCCGTGGCCGTCGGCGAGCACCTGGATCTCGATGTGCCGGGGGCGGTCGATCCACCGCTCCACCAGCAGGGTGTCGTCACCGAAGGAGGCGCGGGCCTCGCGGCGGGCGGCCGCGATCTCGTCCTCCAGGGCGGCGACGTCCCGTACGAGACGCATCCCCTTGCCGCCGCCGCCCGCCGAGGGCTTGAGCAGTACGGGGGTGCCGATCTCACGCGCGGCGTCGGCCAGTTCGGCGTCGGTCAGGCCGCTGCCGCTGGAGCCCGGCACGACCGGGACCCCGGCCGCCGCCACCGTCTCCTTGGCGCGGATCTTGTCGCCCATCAGGGCGATGGCGTCGGCGGACGGACCGATGAAGACGAGCCCCGCCTCCTCGCAGGCGCGTGCGAAGCCGGCGTTCTCGGCGAGGAAGCCGTAGCCGGGGTGGATCGCCTGGGCGCCGGTGCGGGCGGCGGCCTCAAGCAGCCGCTCCACCGACAGATAGCTCTCCGCAGCCGGGGCCGGGCCGATCCGGACGGCCGTGTCGGCCTCCCGGACGTGCCGCGCGTCGGCGTCGGCGTCGGAGAAGACCGCCACCGAGCGCACGCCGAGCGCACGGAGCGTACGGATGACCCGTACCGCGATCTCGCCCCGGTTGGCGACCAGCACTGTGTCGAACACGGAAGTTCCCCTCCCTCTCACATCCGGAAGACGCCGAACCGGGGCTCTCCCAGCGGCGCGTTGGCACAGGCGGTCAGGGCGAGTCCGAGCACCTGACGGGTCTGGAGCGGGTCGATCACACCGTCGTCCCAGAGCCGGGCGGTGGCGTAGTAGGCGCTGCCCTGGCTCTCGTACTGCGCGCGGATCGGCGCCTTGAAGGCGTCCTCGGCCTCGGCGGGCCACTCCTCGCCGCGCGCCTCCATCTGGTCCCGCTTGACGGTGGCGAGCACCGAGGCGGCCTGTTCGCCGCCCATGACGGAGATCTTGGCGCCGGGCCACATCCACAGGAAGCGGGGGGAGTAGGCGCGGCCGCACATCGAGTAGTTGCCCGCGCCGTAGGAGCCGCCGACGACGACCGTCAGCTTCGGCACGCGGGTGCAGGCGACGGCGGTGACCATCTTGGCGCCGTGCTTGGCGATGCCGCCCGCCTCGTAGTCCTTGCCGACCATGAAGCCGGAGATGTTCTGGAGGAAGACCAGGGGGATGCCGCGCTGGTCGCACAGCTCGATGAAGTGCGCGCCCTTCTGGGCGGACTCGGAGAACAGGATGCCGTTGTTGGCGACGATGCCGACCGGGTGGCCGTGGATGCGGGCGAAGCCGGTGACCAGGGTCTGGCCGTACTCGGACTTGAACTCGCTGAAGCGTGAGCCGTCCACCACGCGGGCGATGATCTCGCGGACGTCGTAAGGGGTGCGGGAGTCGACCGGGACCGCGCCGTACAGCCCGAAGGGGTCGACCTTGGGCTCGACGGCCTGGGTCACCTCCCAGGGGGCGTCCTTGCGGGCGGGGAGGGTGGCGACGATGTTCCGCACGATCCTGAGCGCGTGCGCGTCGTCCTCCGCGAGGTGGTCGGTGACGCCGGAGACGCGGGAGTGGACCTCGCCGCCGCCCAGCTCCTCCGCCGTGACGACCTCGCCCGTGGCGGCCTTCACCAGCGGGGGGCCGCCGAGGAAGATCGTGCCCTGGTCGCGGACGATCACCGCCTCGTCGCTCATCGCCGGGACGTACGCGCCGCCGGCCGTGCAGGAGCCGAGGACGGCGGCGATCTGCGGGATGCCGGCCGCGGACATGCGGGCCTGGTTGTAGAAGATGCGGCCGAAGTGGTCGCGGTCGGGGAAGACCTCGTCCTGCATGGGCAGGAAGGCGCCGCCGGAGTCCACCAGGTAGACGCAGGGCAGGCGGTTGTCGAGGGCGACCTCCTGGGCGCGCAGGTGCTTCTTCACCGTCATCGGGTAGTACGTGCCGCCCTTGACGGTCGCGTCGTTGGCGACGATCACGCACTCGCGTCCGCTGACCCGGCCGATCCCGGCGATCACCCCCGCCGCCGGGGCCTGCCCGTCGTACATCCCGTCGGCCGCGAGGGGGGCCAGCTCCAGGAAGGGGGAGCCGGGATCGAGCAGGGCGTCCACCCGGTCCCTCGGCAGCAGCTTGCCGCGCGCGGTGTGCCGGGCGCGCGCCTTCTCGCCGCCGCCGAGGGCCGCGGCCGCCAGCTTGGCGCGCAGCTCCTCGCCCAGGGCGAGATGGGCCTGTTCATTGGCCTGCCAGGCCTCCGACGCGGGGTCTGCCGCGCTCGTCAGCTCCGGTGCCTCGTGCATCCTGCGAACCCCTCACCTTGTTAATGAGCGTTAACGCATTTCCCTCAGGTTAACGACCGCTAACCTCGCTGTCTACAATGACCCGCATGGCCAGCAGAACCGACGCCCCGACCCGGCGGCAGCAGATCCTCAAGGAGGCCGCCCGCCTCTTCGCCGAGCGCGGGTTCCACGGCGTGGGGGTGGACGAGATAGGGGCGGCGGTCGGCATCAGCGGCCCCGGCCTCTACCGGCACTTCCCCGGCAAGGACGCGATGCTCGCGGAGCTGCTGGTGGGCATCAGCGGCCAGCTCCTCACCGGCGCGCGCCGCCGCCTGGCGGAGACGGACGGCCGGGCCGGCGCCTCCGCGGTGCTGGACTCCCTCATCGAGGGCCACATCGACTTCGCCCTGGACGACCGCCCGCTGATCACCCTCCACGACCGCGAGCTGGACCGGCTGCGCGACAGCGACCGCAAGCTGGTCCGCCAGCTCCAGCGCCAGTACGTCGAACTCTGGGTCGGCGTCGTCCGCGAGACCCACCCCACCCTGACGGAACCGGCCGCCCGCTCCGCCGTCCACTCCGTCTTCGGCCTCCTCAACTCCACCCCCCACCTGGGCCGGGCAGGCACCCTCCCGGGCCGCGCGGTCACCGCGACCCTGCTGCACCGGATGGCACGGGGGGCGTTCGCGGCGGCGGGCGCGTAGGGCTCCGCCGATTACGCTGCGGCCGTGGACTACGCCAAGATGCGCCTGCTCGCCGACGAACTGGACGCCTTTGCCGAAGGGCTCGACGGGACGTGGCGCGTCGAGATCGGACCGGAGGGACCTTCGCTGGCCCTGAGGCGTCGCCCGAAACGCCACGCGGGGATCGTCCGCCGACTGCGCGAGCGGCTGAACGAGCAACTCCGTGCGACTCATCCGGACCACATCTGCGCGTCCCCGCACATCGAGCACCCCGTCCTCGGCCGGATGCTCCACCCGGACCTGTCGGTCGTTCCCGAGGCCGCCCTCGATGAGGACGGCCCAGCGGTGAACGCCTTACCGGTGATGGCGTCCGTCGAGATCGCCACCGAGGCGGAGGAGTGTGGCGCGCGGCCGGGTGCCTTTGCCGCCATGGGCATCGCCCATTACCTGATCGTCGACCCCCGCACCGGCACCATCGAGGTCCACTCCGACCCCTGCAAGGGCCGCTACGCCCGCAAGGACGCGTACATCTTCGGTGACACCGTCCCCTTCGGCCCCTGGCTGATCGATTCCGCCGACTTCAGGCGATACGGCAAGGCCGGGAACTGACGGCGCCCGGGGTGGGGAAGCTCACCCTGGACGGTGAACGTACTCGCCGGTACCTTCGGTTGAGCAAGCGCTTAGACATGCTCGATGTCATGCCGAGGTACGTGGAGGTGGCGGCGTGCGCCGTACGGTGTTCAACGAGGATCACGAGGCGTTCCGGGAGACTCTCCGGGACTTCATCGAGTCCGAGGTCGTTCCGGTCTACGACGAGTGGTTCGCCGCCGGTCAGGCTCCGCGCGACTTCTACTACAAGCTCGGCGAGCTGGGCATCTTCGGCATCAACGTGCCCGAGGAGTTCGGCGGCGCGGGGATGGACAGCCACAAGTTCGAGGCGGTCCTCTACGAGGAGACCTCCCGCGCGGGCGTCCAGTTCGGCGGTTCCGGCGTGCACGTGCTGCTCGCCCTGCCGTACATCAAGATGCTGGCCACGGACGAGCAGAAGAAGCGTTTCCTGCCGAAGTTCGTCACCGGCGAGGAGATGTGGGCCATCGCGATGACCGAGCCCGGCACCGGCTCGGACCTCGCGGGCATGAAGACCACCGCCAAGCTCTCCGAGGACGGCACGCACTACGTCCTCAACGGCGCCAAGACCTTCATCACCGGCGGTGTGCACGCCGACAAGGTCATCGTCTGCGCCCGCACCTCCGCCCCGAAGGAGGACGACCGCCGGTTCGGCATCTCCCTCTTCGCCGTGGACACCAAGTCCGAGGGCTACTCCGTCGGCCGCAAGCTGGACAAGCTCGGCCTGAAGACCTCCGACACCGCCGAACTCGCCTTCGTGGACGTCAAGGTCCCCGTCGAGGACCTGCTCGGCGAGGAGAACAAGGGCTTCTACTACCTCGGCCACAACCTGGCCTCCGAGCGCTGGGGCATCGCCTTCGGCGCCTACGCCCAGGCCAAGGCCGCCGTCCGCTTCGCCAAGCAGTACGTCCAGGACCGCACGGTCTTCGGCAAGCCGGTCGCCCACTTCCAGAACACCAAGTTCGAGCTGGCCGCCTGCCAGGCCGAGGTGGACGCGGCCGAGGCCGTCGCCGACCGCGCCACCGAGGCGCTGGACGCCGGTGAGCTGACGCCCGCCGAGGCCGCCTCCGCCAAGCTGTTCTGCACCGAGGTCGCCCACCGCGTGATCGACCGCTGCCTCCAGCTCCACGGCGGCTACGGCTACATGAACGAGTACCCGATCGCCCGTCTGTACGCGGACAACCGGGTCAACCGCATCTACGGCGGCACCAGCGAGATCATGAAGTCGATCATCGCCAAGGACATGGGCCTGTAAGGCCCCCGCAATGACTGGCCGGTACAACTACACGTCATGAGCCAGGCACTTCAGGACCTCCTCGATCTGCTCGACCTCGAGCGGATCGAGGAGGACATCTACCGCGGGCGGTCCCGCTCCGCCGTCATCCCCCGCGTCTTCGGCGGCCAGGTCGCCGCGCAGGCGCTGGTCGCCGCGGGGCGCACGGTCCCCGCCGACCGCGCCGCCCACTCGCTGCACGCGTACTTCCTGCGCACCGGCGACCCCGGCGCGCCGATCGTCTACAGCGTCGACCGCATCCGCGACGGCCGCTCCTTCACCACCCGCCGCGTGGTCGCCGTCCAGCACGGCAAGCCGATCTTCCACCTCTCCGCGTCCTTCCAGAGTCACGAGGACGGCCTCGACCACCAGGCCCCCATGCCCGAAGCGCCCGACCCGGCGACCCTGCCGACGTCCCAGGAGCGCCTGCGCGGCTACGCCCACCTCGACCCCGAGGTCGTCGAGCGCTTCCTGGAGGCCCGCGAGGCGATCGACCTGCGGTACGTGGACGAGCCGCCGTTCGGCGAGTTCGGCGCCCCGCGCGAGCCGCACAGCCAGGTCTGGTTCCGCGCCAACGGCAAGCTGGACGACGACCCCCTGCTGCACGTCGTCCTCGCCACCTACGTCTCCGACATGACCCTGCTCGACTCGGTGCTGCTCGCCCACGGGCGCGGCGGCTGGGCCGTCGGGGACGTGGTCGGGGCCTCCCTGGACCACGCGATGTGGTTCCACCGCCCCTTCCGCGCCGACGAGTGGCTGCTCTACGACCAGGAGTCCCCCTCCGCGCACGGCGGCCGGGGTCTGGGCCAGGCCCGGATCTACACGCGGGACGGAGGACTCGCCATCTCCGTCGTCCAGGAAGGCGTGGTCCGCGTACCGCGCTGAGGCGTCAAGTCCGTTGCCGAGCGCCGGGGTTGACCTGCCCCGGCGTCCTCTGTCGCGAGGACGCCCGCGCCGTGCGCGCGGCATCCGCGATCACCCGTCACTCAGTAGACCGCTCAACAGGACGCGCGACGCATCCGGGACTAGGCTTCATGAGTGAAAGCCGCAGCACACGGCTTGCCCGGTGACGAGGATTCCCGCTCCCAGGGACCTCAGCCGCAGCACCTGATGGCGTGAATGCGTACGGGTGGCCTGTAAGGCGTCGGCGGAGCACGACCGTGCCGCTCAGCACACTGCGGTGACACCTGAAGACCGTGCCGCAATCTTCCTCTCGCGGTGACGGCCATCCACCTCGCACCCAGATCGGGATCGCGAGAGACGATGGAGATGGAAGGTAATTTCTCATGCGATCAACGCGCGCGAGGCGTCTTGTCGCCCTGTCCGCCACCGGCCTTCTGCTGGCCGGCGGAGCAGCGGTGGGCGCCGCGGGCACCGCTTCGGCGACCCAGAACGGCAACCACAGCTCGTACGACAGGGACTATCGGGGCGGTCACCACAACGGCTACAACCACGACCGCGGCTGGTGGAACGATGACGACTGGGGTTGGGGTCGTCACCACAACAACTGGAACAACTGGGGTGACAACGACAACTACTGGGGTGGCCACGGCCACGACGGTTACGGTCACGGCGGCTACGGCCACGGTGGCTACGGCCATGGCGGCGGCTACGGCGGCGGTCACGGTGGCGGCGGTCACGGTGGTGGCGGCCACGGTGGTGGCGGTCACGGTGGTGGCGGTCACGGTCGCTGACAACACCGCGATCTGAGCGAGACGTGCGGCCCCCGAGGGGGTCGCACTCCCGCGTCCGGGGCCGGGATCAGACGAGTCCGGCCTGGTCGAGCAGATACGCCGTCATCGGGTCGTAGTGGCGGGGGCTGACCACGTGGTCGTCCAGCGGGATCGCCACCTGGAGGGTGCCCTCGGCCTCGGCGAGGAACAGCGCCGGGTCGTTGCAGTCGGCGTACCCGGCGGCGTCCACGCCGTGCTGCGCCGCGTAGCCGGCCCAGCCGTGGTCGGCCACGACGAGGTCGGGCAGCTCGCGGCCCTCGCGCTCAAGTCCGGTGAGAATGGCGCGCATCGGTTCCCCGGAATGGGTGTGCCAGAGGGTCGCGCCGTGCTCCAGGACGGCCACGTCCGCGAACTGCATGACGTACCCCTCGTCGGTCTGGAGCCGCTCGGGGATGACGACGATCTCGCAGCCGGCGGCGCGCAGCGCGGCGGCGGTGGCCCGGTGCACGTCCAGCAGGCCGCCCGGATGCCCGGTGGCGAACAGCACCCGCTGGCTGTCCTCGGCCGCCTTGCGCAGCCGCAGCGCGAGCCGCTCCAGGGCGGAGACCGTCAGCTCCGGGTCGATGGTGTCCTGGCCGTACCGGTGCTCGGCGTCGTCGTTCACGCCGACCCGCTCGGCCATCACCGCGAGCACGTCCTGCTCGTCGGTCCAGCGGTCGCCCAGTTCCAGGCCGAGCCAGAAGTGCCGGTCGCCGTTGGCCAGCCTGCGGTAGTGGGAGAGGTTGTTCTCGCGGGGCGTGGCCACGTCCCCCGCGATCCGCGTTCTCACCAGATGGTCGACGAGCTGAGCACGGCTGGGCGTCCCGGATATCGGCATGCCCCCCATTGTGGGGCAGCGAACGATCCGCCGTCTCCGGGACGCCCCTCTTCCGGGGCACGCGGACGATCTAGTGGTTGCGCAGGGCGAACCACAGCTCCATGCGCACGTCCGGATCGTCCAGATCCGTGTCGAGGAGGGCCGCGCAGCGGGTGATGCGCTGGCGGACGGTATTGCGGTGCACGTCCAGCGCGACCGCCGTACGGTCCCAACTCCCGTGCAGGGACAGCCAGGTGCGCAGGGTCTCGATGAGCGCCGGGGCCGCCGCGAGCGGGGCGAGCAGGGCCCGGGCGTGCTCCGCCGCGTCCGCGCGCGGCACCAGCTCGCCCAGCCCCGGCCGGGCGCCGTGCCGGACCAGCGGGGCGCGGGTGGCGCGGGCGCGGGCCAGCGCGCGGGCGGCCTGCGCATCGGCGGACGGCCAGTCCGCGGGCTCGGCGGGCGCGCCGACGCCCAGCGTCCAGCCGGGCTGCGCGGCCGGCTCCCGCCCGGCGGGCACCAGGACGCGTACGACGTCCCGGCCCAGGTCGATCAGGGGCGAACCCAGCGCCGCGCCGAGGGCGGCCGCGCCCACGGGGTCGGGGGTGCCGTTCTCCGGGCGGGCGTGCACGACGAGCCACCGGTCGCCGTTCCCGAGCAGCCCGGCCACCTCCGCCGGGGCCGCGCCCAGCAGCAGCCGCACCAGTGCCGAGGAGCGCGCCGCGCCCGCCCCGCTCTGGTGCTCGCCGGTCAGCAGGGAGAGCAGTACGGCGGCGACGGAGGCGATGGTGTGGTCCGCCGGTTCACGCCGTCTGGTCGCCACCCCGAGCACGAACCCGCTGCTCCCGCCGAGGGCGTAGGCGGCTAGCTGGGTGTCGCCCAGGGTGTCGGTGGCGGAGGCGGGGGTGGCCCGGGCGGGGGCGGACTCGGGTGGAGCGGCCGGGTGCCCTTCGCCTCCGGCGCCGGAGGCTCGGTCGCCGGGGCCGGGTGGGCCGGCAGGCCCCGCGTCCCGCGCCGGGTCCGCCCGCCCCGTAGCGCCGGCGGGTGCGCCGGGCTCCGGGACGGGCCCCGGCCGTACCACCGCCGTCAGCTTCCGCAGCGCCTCCTCGGTGCCCGGTACCGGCGCGCGGCCCGCGCCGGCGATCACCGTGCCGTCGGGGGCGCAGAGGAGGGCGCGGGCGGAGAGGCGCTGGGCGAGCTGGCGCAGGACGGAGGGAACCGGGTCGGGGCGGGAGGCGGCCGCCGCGAGGCTCCGCTGGGCCTCCGTGACCCGGCGCAGCTCGGCGAGGCGGGCCTGCGCCATGAGCTGCCACACCGCGCGGGCCACCCCGGAGAACGTGGTCCGGGGCGGCACCTCCAGCAGCGGCAGCCCGTACGCCTCGCAGGCGGCGACCAGCGCGCGCGGCACCGCGTCGTGCACCGGGGCCAGCCCGAATCCGAGGGCGGCTCCGCCCGCGGCGACGATCCGGGACACATAGTCGTCGAAGTACTCCCCCGAGCTCCCGGCTTCGCTCGAACAGGGGGTACCCCCCTCCGCCCCGGCCGCCTCCGGTACGTGCACGCCCGCCGTCAGCAGCAGCTCGCCGCCCAGCAGATAGGGATACGGGTCGGCCATCTCCGAGGTGTGCGCCCAGTGGATCACGGTGTCCGCGGCCGGGGGACCGGCGATCTGGCGCAGGCCCAGTTCCTCGCGGGCCAGCAGCGCGGAGAGCGGCACGGGCGGGGTCGGCGGGACGGACGGGGTGGTCGGCTCCGACATGGTGTGCACATCCTCCTGTCCACCCCGTTCATATGGATGAAACGTACACTTCGCAGTCGCTTTCCGGCCACCTATCGTCTAGCGGAACGGCAGCCGCGGGTACGGGCGGATGTCCCTGCGGACCGCTGCCGTCGACACCCCCACGCCACCGCACGACACGCCACCGGACAAGCGCGCGAAGGAGGGCCCCAGCCCATGGCCGTCGACTACACAGTGATCGTCGTCTATCTCGCCGGGATGCTGGCCATGGGCTGGTGGGGCATGCGCCGCGCCAAGTCGAAGAGCGAGTTCCTGGTGGCCGGCCGCAGACTGGGCCCGGCCATGTACTCCGGCACCATGGCCGCCATCGTGCTGGGCGGCGCGTCCACCATCGGCGGGGTCGGCCTCGGCTACAAGTACGGCCTCTCCGGCGCCTGGATGGTCTTCACCATCGGCCTCGGCCTGCTCGCCCTGTCGGTGTTCTTCTCGGCCCGCGTCGCCCGGCTGAAGGTCTACACCGTCTCCGAGATGCTGGACCTGCGCTACGGCGGCCGGGCCGGGGTCATCTCCGGCGTCGTCATGTGGGCGTACACCCTGATGCTGGCGGTCACCTCGACCATCGCCTACGCCACCATCTTCGACGTGCTGTTCGACATGAACCGCACCCTGGCGATCGTCCTCGGCGGCTCGATCGTCGTCGCCTACTCCACCCTCGGCGGCATGTGGTCGATCACGCTCACCGACATGGTGCAGTTCGTGGTGAAGACCATCGGCGTGCTGCTCCTGCTGCTGCCCATCGCGGTGGTCAAGGCAGGCGGCTTCTCGGAGATGAAGGCCAAGCTGCCGACCTCGTACTTCGACCCGCTGGGCATCGGCGGCGAGACGATCTTCACCTATGTGCTGATCTACACCTTCGGCATGCTGATCGGCCAGGACATCTGGCAGCGCGTGTTCACCGCCCGCGACGACCGCACCGCCAAGTGGGGCGGCACCGCGGCCGGCACGTACTGCCTGGTCTACGCCGTCGCCGGTTCGGTGATCGGCACCGCGGCCAAGGTGCTCTACCCCAAGCTCGCCAGCCCCGACGACGCCTTCGCCACCATCGTGAAGGACGAACTTCCCGTCGGCGTGCGGGGTCTGGTGCTGGCCGCCGCGCTCGCCGCCGTGATGTCGACCTCCTCCGGCGCCCTGATCGCCTGCGCGACCGTCGCCAACAACGACATCTGGTCCCGGCTGCGCGGCCTGGTCCGCTCCGGCGGCGAGGAGCACGACGAGGTGAAGGGCAACCGCGTCTTCATCCTGATCATGGGCATCGCGGTGATCGGCACCGCCATCGCGCTGAACAACGTGGTCGAGGCGCTGACCGTCGCGTACAACCTGCTCGTCGGCGGGCTGCTGGTGCCGATCCTCGGCGGGCTGCTGTGGAAGCGCGGCACCGTGCAGGGCGCGCTCGCCGCCGTGACCGTCGGCGGTCTCGCGGTGATCGGCCTGATGGCGGGTTACGGCATCCTCGCCAACGAGCCCGTCTACTACGGCCTGCTCGCCTCCCTCGCCGCCTACGTGGTGGTCTCCCTGGTCACGAAGCCCACCGACGAGCGCGTCCTCGCCGTCTGGCGCGACCGCCTCGCCGGCAAGTCCCCCGAACTCCCGTCCGAACCCGTCCCGGCTCACCAGTAGAGTCGTACGGAAAGCAGTACATGCGCGACGAAGCGCAAGGAAGAAGGCATTTCAGAATGAGCAGCTCCGAGACGCCCCGTGGGCCCGTCGACTCCTCCCGCGTCCCGCGCTACGCGGGCCCCGCGACCTTCGCCCGGCTGCCCCGGCTGGACGAGGTCGGCCGCGCGGACGTCGCCGTGGTCGGTGTGCCGTTCGACTCCGGCGTCTCGTACCGGCCGGGCGCCCGCTTCGGCGGCAACGCCATTCGCGAGGCGTCCCGGCTGCTGCGCCCGTACAACCCCGCGCAGGACGCCTCCCCGTTCGCCCTCGCGCAGGTCGCGGACGGCGGCGACATCGCGGTGAACCCGTTCAACATCAACGAGGCCGTCGACACCATCGAGGCCGCCGCCGACGACCTGCTCGGCACCGGCGCCCGCCTGATGACGCTGGGCGGCGACCACACCATCGCGCTGCCGCTGCTGCGAAGTGTCGCCAAGAAGCACGGCCCGGTCGCGCTGCTGCACTTCGACGCGCACCTGGACACCTGGGACACCTACTTCGGCGCCGAGTACACCCACGGCACGCCGTTCCGCCGCGCGGTGGAGGAGGGCATCCTCGACACGTCGGCCCTGTCCCACGTGGGCACCCGCGGCCCGCTGTACGGCAAGCAGGACCTCACCGACGACGAGAAGATGGGCTTCGGCATCGTCACCTCGGCGGACGTGTACCGCCGGGGCGCCGACGAGGTCGCCGACCAGCTCCGCCAGCGCATCGGGGACCGCCCGCTGTACATCTCCATCGACATCGACTGCCTCGACCCGGCCCACGCCCCCGGCACCGGCACCCCCGAGGCGGGCGGCATGACCTCCCGCGAGCTGCTGGAGATCCTGCGCGGCCTCGCCTCCTGCAACCTGGTCTCGGCCGACGTGGTCGAGGTCGCCCCGGCCTACGACCACGCCGAGATCACCTCGGTCGCGGCCTCGCACACGGCGTACGAACTGACCACCATCATGTCCCGGCAGATCGCGGAGGCTCGCGACAAGTGACGCACGACCACGACCTGGAACTCCGCCCCACCGAGGCGCAGACAGAGGCGGCCCTGAATCCCCCGCCGGGGCGCAACGGCGGTGACCTGGTCGTGGAGACCCTGGCGGGGCTCGGCGCGACGACCGCCTTCGGCCTGCCCGGCCAGCACGCGCTCGGCATGTTCGACGCGTTGCGCCGCTCCTCGCTGCGGTACATCGGCCTGCGGGTCGAGAACAACGCGGGCTTCGCGGCGGACGCGTACGGCCGGATCACCGGGGAGGCGGCGCCGCTGCTGCTCTCCACCGGGCCGGGCGCGCTGACCTCGCTGGCCGCGCTCCAGGAGGCGGCGTCGGCGTCGGCGCCCGTCCTGGCGATCAGCAGCCAGATCCCGACCGCCGGGCTGGGGGGTGGACGACACGGTTATCTGCATGAACTCCCGGATCAGTCGGCGTCGTTCCGGGGCGTTGTGAAGTCGGTTCACACCGTGCGCGCGCAGTCGCAGATTCCGTCCGCGATCGCGGAGGCGTGGCGCTCGGCGCTGACCGCTCCGCACGGCCCGGTGTGGGTGGAGATCCCACAGGACGTACTCCTCGCGGAGACCTCGCTGCCGGTGGTGACGGCCCCCGACGCGACCCCGGAGGCACTCGTCCCGCGCGTCGAACTCACGGCGGTGGCGGCGGACCTGCTGTCCCGCGCCGAGCGCCCGGCGATCATCGCGGGCGGGGGAGTCGTACGGTCGGACGCCTCGGGCAAGCTGCTTCAGCTCGCCGAGGCGCTGGACGCCCCCGTGGTGACCACCTTCGGCGGCAAGGGCGCCTTCCCCTGGGAGCACCCGCTGTCCCTCCAGTCCTGGCTGGAGGACCGGCACATGACCGACCTGCTGGAGGACGCGGACGTCCTGCTGGTGGTCGGGTCGGGGCTCGGTGAACTCTCCTCCAACTACCACACGTTCAAGCCGCGCGGCCGGGTCGTCCAGATCGAGGCCGACCTCGGCAAGCTGGAGTCCAACCATCCGGCGCTGGGCATCCACGCGGACGCCCACCTCGCGTTGCAGGCGCTGCTGGAGACGGTGACGGAGCGGACGGACGCCGCGGCGCCGGAGCGGGTCCGGGACGTGCTCGCCCGCATCAAAGACCGCATCGCCGGGCAGGAACTCTCCCTGGAGCAGGACGTGTTGGCGTCCGTCCGCCGGGCGCTCCCGGCCGGCTCGCCGTCCTTCTGGGACATGACGATCCTCGCCTACTGGGCCTGGTCCGCCTTCGATCCGCGCGGCGCCAACACCATGCACTCCGCCCAGGGCGCGGGCGGCCTCGGCTACGGCTTCCCCGCCGCCCTCGGCGCGGCCGCCGCCGACCCGACCCGCCCGGTCCTCGCCGTCTCCGGCGACGGGGGAGCGCTGTACTCCATCGCGGAGCTGGCCACGGCCCGCCAGTACGACCTCCCGGTCACCTGGCTCATCGTGGACGACGGCGGCTACGGCATCCTCCGCGAGTACATGACGGACGCCTTCGGCGAACCGACCGCGACGGAACTGACCCGGCCGGACTATGTCGCCCTCGCGGAGTCCTTCGGGGTTCCGGGGGTCCGTTCCTCCCCGGAGACCCTGGAGGCGGACCTGGCGAAGGCGCTGGCCGCGCCCGGCCCCTCGGTGGTCGTGCTGCCGGCGGTGCTGCGGATGTTCGCGCCCACGCACCTGGGCTGAACGGCCGCGACGGTGGTGAACTCCCCCCTCTGCGGGGGTGGTTCACCACCGTCGTGCTGCTACCAGATCGCGTCGACCCACTCCGGGTGGTCGATGAACGGGTTGCGGTTGTGCTGGTAGGTGTCGTAGATGACCTGGTTGCGCTTCTCCTCGAAGGCGCTCGGCGGGTCCTCGTCGCTCCACTGCTTGAGGACGGACAGTCTGCCGATGTACGGGCTGCTGCCGTTGCCGACGTTCTCGTTGGGCTCCAGGTCGGCGAAGCCGTCGCCCCCGTCGTAGCGGACCGCCATGTAGAGGATCATCCGGGCCACGTCGCCCTTGTCCGCGTCGCGCGGCTCGAAGGAGTCGGAGTCGGTGAGGCTGCCGCCCCCGCCGCTGACCGTGCTGCCGCCGTTGTCGAAGTCCTTGTTGCCGCGGATGCTGTTGACCTGGACGTCCGCGGGGCGCAGGTGGTGCAGGTCGGTGCCGGGACCGGTCACCTCGCCGAAGTCGCCGTGCGACTTGGCCCACACGTGCTCGCGGTTCCAGTCGCCGGTGTCGCCGCCGTTGAGGGATTTGGCGCGTGAGACGCCGCTATAGAGCAGGATCACGTTGTTGCTGTTGTTCGGGTCCTGGTCGGTGACCTTCAGCGCGTCCCAGACCGCCGTGTACGAGATCTTGCTCTGGCTGCTGATGATGGTGTGCAGCGAGGACTTGAGACTCGCGCCCGTCTTGCCGACGGCGTTCTTGTAGTACGTGGTGTCGTACGAGGTCGTCGTCGCGCTTGCCGGGGTGGCGACCGCCGCGGGCAGGGTGAGCCCGACGAGCAGGGCCGAAACGGCCAGCGCCGGAGCCTTCCAACGGTGCATGTGCGTCACGGGCATGAGGGTGCCGATCTACGCGGGTTGATTGAGCGGAGAACGAGCGTGACATGGGCACGCGTAAATAGCGGTGAAGAGGAGGTGACCGTTGTGTGACGAGATCCGGCAAGTCAGCCTATGACGAGCCCTGTTCGGCGCGACCGTCGCACTCGGCGACGCCGAGCAGTACCCGCGCCAGCTCACGCGGCCGGGAGAACATGGGCCAGTGGCCGGTGTCCATGCGGACCAGCCGCCAGTGGCCGTCGGCCACCAACTGGGCCACGTCGTCGTCCGGTTCCTCCCCCTCGGGTGCGCAGAGGACGTAGGTCGCCTTGAGATCGCTGAGCGGGCCGGACAGTACGGCGGGCTCGGTCAGGGTGCGGCCCGGGTGGGGCGTGGAGCCGGCCACGATCCGGGAGATCTGCTGCTCGGTGAGGTCATGGCCGGCGTAGTGCGAGGCGGGGGCGGGCGGCCAGAAACCGTCGTTCCGGGCGAGGGACGCCTCGATGTCCGGCCACGGTCCGGCGAAGGACTCGCCGTCGGCCGGGATGCCGGAGTCGAGGAACACGGTGTGGGCCAGCCGGTCCTGGATTCGCTGTGCGGCCTGGCCCACGGGGACACCGGCGTAGCTGTGACCCACGAGGACGACCTCGCGCAGATCCAGCCGTTCGACCTCGCCGACGATGTCCTGCACATGCGTCTGCTGCCCGGCCGGCAGCCCCTGTTTCTCGGCGAGGCCGGTGAGGGTCAGGGGGTGGGCGCCGTGACCGGCCGCCCGGAGGTGGGGTACGACGTCGTCCCAGGCCCATGAGCCCAGACGGGCGCCCGGTACGAGTATGAAGTTGACCATGGAGGCACCGTAGTGGTGCTCCAAGGCGGCGGTGTCGTAATCCTGTTGACCGGCCCCGGCGGGCAGTGCTGGAGTCGGTACGTGGACAGCGTTTCCGCCAACCGGCGGCTCTGGAACCGGATCAGCAGCTCCTACCAGCGCGAGCACGATCCGCGGATCGGTGCCGCGCCCCGGCTGTGGGGCATGTACTCCATTCCCGACGCGCACCTGGATGCCCTGGGCGACGTCACCGGCAAGCGCGTCCTCGAACTCGGCTGTGGCGCCGGACAGTGGTCCAGGGCGCTCGCCGCCGAGGGCGCCTCCGTGGTCGGGCTCGACCTGTCCGAGGCCCAACTCGCCGCGGCGGCAGGCGCGATGGGAGCGGCCCGCTATCCGCTGGTGCAGGGCGCGGCCGAGCGACTCCCCTTCGCCACCGGCAGCTTCGACCTGGTGTTCTGCGACTTCGGCGGGCTGAGCTGGGCGCCGCCGAGCCTCGCCGTCCCGGAGGCCGCACGTGTCCTGGGCCCAGGCGGGCGCCTGGTGTTCAACGTCGCCAGCCCGTGGTTCGAAGCCTGCTACGACGAGGCCGCCGCCCGCGTGACCACGACACTGCGGCAGGACTACTTCGGGCTGGACGCCATCGCCGAGGGCGACGGCGCGACCAGTTATCAGCTCACCTACGGCGACTGGGTCAGGGTTCTGCGCGGCGCGGGCCTCGTCATCGACGACCTCATCGAGCCGAGGCCCGAACGCGGAACACCCAACGGCTACAACGAGACCGACCCGCCCGACTGGGCGCACCGCTGGCCGGCGGAACTCCTGTGGGTGACCCACAAACCGTGAGTCCCGCCGCGCCGGGACGCCCTTCGGACCGGTCCTAGGACCTCCGGGAGACGCCGCGCCCCGCGAGTACGCCCAGGAGCACCAGCGCCGCGTTCACCGCGATCGCCGTCTTCAGGCCGGTCAGGACGGCGGGGGCGGTCGTGCGGGGCATCGCGGCGGTGGCGATCGCGCTCATGACCGGGGCGTCCATGGTGATGCCGATCTGCTGGGTCATCGTGGCGAGGCCGGTGGCGAGTCCCTGCTCGTGATCGGCCAGACCGGACGTGGCGGTGACCATGAAGCCGACGATGACGAGCATGTTGCCGACGCCGCCGGTGAAGGTGGCGGCGAGCAGTAGGGCGAGGGAGCCGTTCCCCTCGCCGAGCGCCAGCAGCGCGGCCGTGGACACGGCCTGGACCAGGCCGCCGACGACCAGCGTCCTCCCGGTGCCCAGCCGCCCGATGACCCGCGGCGCCGCCGAGCCGCCGACGACCGTACCCACGCCCAGCACCCCGAAGGCCAGCCCGGCCGCGAGCGGGGAGAAGCCGAGCACCTCCTGGAGGTACAGGGTCAGCAGGAACACCAGCGAGGTCTCGGTGAGGAACGCCAGCAGCCCGACGACGTTCCCCCAGGCCACCGTGGGCTTCCTCAGCACCCCGAGCGGCACCAGCGGGGCGGGCGCGCGGCGCTCCATGGCGTGGAAGGCGAGCAGCAGGACGGCCCCGGCGGCGAGCGGGAGCAGCGCGGCCGGGGAGGTCCAGCCGCGCTCGCCGGCCTGGGTGAGGCCGAGGACCACGGCGAGCAGGCCGAGGGTGACGCCGAGGGCGCCGGGGACGTCCAGCCCGGGCCGCCGGAGCGGCTTGGACTCCGCGACGACCGTCGGGGCGAGAAGCAGTACGGCCAGGGCGACGGGGACGTTGACGAAGAAGGCCCAGCGCCAGGAGAGCAGGTCGGTGAGGACACCGCCGAGGATCGCGCCGGTGGTGAACCCCGCCGACATCAAAGCTCCGTTGAGCCCGAGCGCCTTCTCCCGCAGGGGCCCCTCGGGGAACGAGGTCGTCATCAGCGACAGCCCCGCCGGGGTCACCGCGGCCGTGGCCAGCCCTTGCAGCACGCGCGCGGCGAGCAGCACCCCGGGGCTGGTGGCGCGACCGCCCGCGAGGGAGGCGACGGCGAGTACGGCGAGGCCGCCCAGGAACAGCCGACGGCGCCCGAAGAGGTCGGCCACGCGGCCGAAGAGCAGGGTGAAGCCCGCCGCGCAGAGGGCGAAGGAGGTGCCGATCCACTGGAGGTGGGCGAGGGGGAAGCCGAGGCCCTGGCCGATGACGGGGAGGGCGACATTGAGGATGGAGAAGTCCACGGCGAGCATGAACTGGGCGGCGAGGAGGAGGACGAGGGTGAGGCGTAGGCGGGGGGTGAGGGTCGGTGCGAGCGTCGTCGTCATGCCCGTCAGGCTGGCCCGCGGGGCGGGGCGCAGCCAGAACCATGGGGAGGGTGGTCATGACGTGACCACCCTTGGCGGGGCGGAGCGCGTCATCATGGAAGCCCCGACCCTGGAGGCAGCGATGGACGTCCCGTCCGACCTCGGCGAGTTCCTCAAGTCCCGCCGCGCCGCGCTGCGTCCGGAGGAGGTGGGCCTCACCCCGCTGCCGACCCGGCGCCGGGTGACGGGCCTGCGCCGTGAGGAGCTGGCCATGCTCTCCGGCGTCAGCGTCACCCACTACACCCGCCTGGAGCAGGGCCGCGCGGCCGGCGCCTCGGACTCCGTGCTGACCGCCATCGCCCGCACACTCCGCCTGACCGACGACGAGACGGCCCACCTCCGCGCCCTGGCCCGCCCGCCCCGCCGTACGACCCCGTCCCGCCCGGAACAAGCGAGCGCGTCGGTACGGCAGTTGCTGGCGTCGATGCGGGAAATCCCCGCCCTGGCCCTGGACCGCCGCAACGACATCCTGGCCTGGAACACCCCCGGCCACGCCCTCTTGGCCGCCCACCTCCCCGCCGACGCCCCGGACACCCCCGCCACCCGTCCCAACCTGACCCGCATGCTCTTCCTGGACCCGGCTTACCGCGCCCTGCACCGCGACTGGCCCGCGGAAGCGGTTCTGGCGGTCGCCTCCCTCCGCCAGGTGACGGCCCGTCACCCCGACGACCGGCGCCTGACGGGCCTGGTGGGTCAACTGACGATCCGCTCCGACGAATTCACGGCCCACTGGATCCGCCACCCGGTCCGCACGTGCACCTCGGGCGTGAAGCGCCTGCACCACCCGAGCGCGGGCCCCCTGGACCTGGCCTTCGAGACGTTGACGCTGCCGTCCCCGACCGGACAACGCCTGATCACGTACACGGCGGAGGCGGGCTCGGCCTCGGAACGAGCGCTGCGCCTCCTGTCGCAGGCCGGTCCGAGTGCATACCCGGTCCTTCCCCGGTCCGCGGAGCGGTGACGACGACGTTCCGTTCGAGCACGCGGACCGCCGCTCGGGACAGACGCGCCTTCGCGCTGTGCGGTGGAGCGCAACCCTCTCCCCTGTCCAAGAGTCAATCCGTGCATGACGCATCGGATATCACCCCGCGCCCGCAAGGGCGCGCTCGCTGCCGTGGTCGGTGGGGCGCTGCTCGTGCCCGTTCTCGGCGCGGCCCCCGCATCCGCCGCCACCGCGGTCACCTGTACCTCCGCCAAGTCCGGGCTCGCCGCCAAGCTCAGCAAGGACATCGGGGCGGCCCTCGCCACACGGAAGGGGAGTGTGGCGCTCGGGGTGTACGAGGCGGGGACGAAGACGACCTGCACGCTGCGGGCGACCAGCTCGTACGACTCCGCCAGTACCGTCAAGGTCACCGTGCTGGCGACCCTGTTGTGGGACGCGAAGAAGCACAACCGGTATCTGACGAGCACCGAGTCCTCGCTTGCCACGGCGATGATCACGAAGTCGGACAACACCGCGACCAGCAAGCTGTGGAAGCAGCTCGGGATGACGAAGATCAAGGGCTTCCTGGCGGCCGCCGGGATGACGAGGACGACGCCGGGCGCGAACGGTTACTGGGGCCTGACCCAGATCAACGTCACCGACGAGCAGAAGCTGCTCAGGCTCGTCACCGCCAGGAACTCGGTGCTGAGCGACAACTCCCGTGCCTACATCCTGAAGTTGATGGGCAAGGTCGTCTCGTCCCAGCGCTGGGGCACTCCCGCCGGCGCCCCCTCCACCGTCGCCGTGCACGTCAAGAACGGCTGGCTCCAGCGCTCCACCCACGGCTGGCGCGTCCACAGCCTCGGCACCTTCAACGGCGGTGGCCACGACTACACCATCACCGTGCTGACCCAGGACAACAGCACGATGGACTACGGCGTCACCACCATCCAGAACATCGCCAAGGTCATCCACAAGGACCTGGTCCCGACGGCGTCCAGGTCCGCCGTCTACGTCCCGACCAGCACCCCCCGCGAGGCGTTCGTCGCGACGCCGCCGCAGGGCTGATCCCTCAGCGCGGAGGCCAGCCGCCGGCCCTGCCTACTGGACCAGTGCGATGTGGGGGTGGTCCGGTGAGGCGGGACAGGCGTGGAGTTGCAGGCTGTAGGCGCCGGCGATGTCGAGGAGAGTGAAGTTCGCGGGCGGGGTGCCGATGAGGAGCGGGGTCGGGTCCGTCCGTTCCTCGTCGGGCATCCAGCTCTTGTTGCCGGAGTTCCATTCCGAGGACGCGATGGTGAGGAGCGGAGTCGTCTCGGTGCCGCATTCGGGGCAGGGACGCGGCATGGGGTCGGTGAGGCCCCAGCGGGTCCAGCCGCCGGTCTTCCACCCGGGGGCGTGACACAGGTTGCGGAAGTAGAACTCCTGCGGGTCCAACGCCCCGGTGCTGTCCCACGCGACTCCGGCCGCCTCCCACAGGTTCACATCGGCCAACTGCTGCTGCAGTTCCTTGCTCAGCTCCATGGGGCTGGGGTATTCGGTGACCTGTTCCGGTGCGAGCAGACACGGTTCCGGGAGGTACCAGTCGAACTGGATCACGGACGGTTCGGGCGGTGCCTCGAGGACCTCGGTGATGGAGGCGGAAGAACGCCAGAAGAGGGCGGTTCGGGGGTGCGCGAAGTCCTCGTGGTCGCAAGGGCACCACAGGACCTGGAGAAGGTCAGCTCCGGGAGGGCTGACCGGGAGGGGGACGTCGCGGGCGTAGAGCTGGGCCACGGGAATCATGGGGATCGGGCCGTCGGACCACGGGTGGCCCTCGCGGAGCCGCTGCTCGATCTCCCGTTCCTCCGGCGTGCTCAAGGGTGCCTGAGGGTCGCGGAGCCGGCGCTCGGCCGCCGCTGTACGGATGCGACGCAGGAGCCGGATCTCGTCCGGAGCGTGCATCACGTCTGCCGCCTCACTGTCGTGCGGCTCTTCGCAGTGGGGCCATGGCTCGTCGGCGGGCCAGAGGAGCGGCCCGCCGACGGAGCTGTCGTGCACGGTCGGCGAGCCGGGCCGGGGATGCAGCCGGGTCGCCGTCCTCGCCAGCGGGGCCAGTTGAGGGAGAAGCGCGGTCACGTCGGACGGCCGCGGCGGGGTGGTGAATCTCAATCTGGCTCCCGATGACGCGAACTGAGGTGTGTCAGTTACCGAGGTTGTACAGCCCGGTGTTCTTCAGGGTGTTGGTGACATAGACGTTGGGGAACAGCTCCTCGACCGTCCCGTCCGCCCGTTCGATGTTAGCGGTCATGGTGACTCCCACCGGGATCGTGCTGGTGCTGTCGTTGTAGACGGGCGTCACCTGGTAGAAGATCGCGTCGTCCGGTCCGAAGAGGGAGACAGGGCCCTTGATCACATTCTGCGCCATGGATTCGTAGGTGCGCATGCTGGGCGTACCGGTGTTCATCCCTGACTGCCAGCACGGGACGAGATTGACCTGGATACCTCTTCCACCGGTGACTTTCGGGATCAGGTGGCACCGGGCCTGCCCGTTGGTGAGCGAGTTGTCGGCCTTGAACTTCTGTGCGTCCTGCCAGCCCGGGATGTCTCCCTGCGCATCGGTGCCCTCGGGGACCGAACGGTCCAGGCATGCCTGTGCCTGGGTCGGCCGGTTTCCGGCCGGGCCGAGCGGGTCGGTCGTCTTGTTGACGTGGGCGACCGGTTCGGTGGTGTTCAAAATCCACCCGGCACCGTTGGGCTCCGCATCGATCGGCGTGGTGTCCAGGCAGCGGGCGTGCGGCCCGGTGTCCGGCAGCGTGAACTTCACCTCGAACTGATCGGCGTCGATCACTCGCTGGTCCGTGAAGCCGTTGGTGAGCTGTGCGTCGGCGAACTGCTTGTCGGCGGCTGTGGCGTGGGCACGCACACAGGGCCGGGTCCGGTCCAGTGCCCGGGCATCATTCAGGACGTAGTTGTCCCACTCGCCGTTGCCGAGGTTGGGGATGACCTCGATGCACTGGGCGCCGTCGCTTCCCCCTTCCCTCGTCTCGGCGAAGGGGAACTCGCTGCAGGTGTCGGTGCTGACAAGATCCGTCTGCGGCTGGAAGCTGCCGCACGTGCTGGCGGTGCGGTTGGCCACCCCGCTCGTCGAGCGGGTCAGCGGCTTGCCCGGCTTTCCCCACCCGCCGTCGAGGTTCTGCTGCGCCCACGCATAGGCGGCCACGGCGCCGCCGGCGTCGGAGGCCTGCGCGCTCATCGGTACGACGGGCATGACCGAAGGGATGACACAGCCCGCCGTCGAGCCGCCGCCGACCGCGTTGTCGCAGCGGATCTTGCGCGGGTTGTCCCAGGAGGCGTTCGGGTCGATGGCCGTGGCGCCCGGGGACGTCACGTACAGCTTGTACGAGGTGAGGAACGACGCGACGGCGCCCGCCGCGGGGGACGAGGAGTACGTGACGGTGCCGGTGAGGGACTGTCCGAGGACCAGGTCGCCGCCGTACCAGGGCGCGGTCTTCGTCGCCGTGCAGCCGGTTCCGCAGGCCGCGCGGAACTTGGCGTTGAGGGCGGCGACCTCGCCGCTCGCGGCGGTCATCGTCACGGTGACCTGCTCGCTCCAGGTCGTGCCGCTCGCGGGCAGTGACGCACTGGTGGAGATCGTCAGGGTGCCGCGCCCGAGCTCCGCGCCATTGCTGTCGCGCAGGAGGTAGAGGACGTTCACCCCGGTCACGCAGTAACTGAAGCGCTCGTAGGAGTAGTTGCCGGGGCTGGTGACGGAGCAACTGGCGGCGGCGGCAGTGGCGGCAAGGCTCTGCGGCTGTGCCGTGGTGCGCGCGGTGCGGACGGGGCTGGTGCTCACACACGCCTTGACGGCACCCGCCCGGCGTTCCTTCGAACCCGCCTTCGTGGCCTCACAGTGTTCCCCCGGCTGCTGGGGGAAGGCGCTGATGGCGCTGGTCCGGTCCGTCCGGTCCACCTTCTCCACCTGCCGCGGCTTCTCGTTCGCGGCCTGCTGTGCCGTGGCCGTACCCGCCGTGGTCAGTCCCAGTGTCACCGCGGTCACCAGGGCCAGTACGGCCGACCGGACCCGTATGCGGGCCGCGCCTCTGGGGCGTATCTCGTGCATGTACGTCAGATCTCTCTTCCTTGATTCCTTGTGGTTCTTTGTCCTGATGGCAGGGGGGAAGGGGGGCACCGGGCATGCGGTGCCCCCCGAGGAGCGGCGGTGGGCGGCGCGCGCTCTACCGCGTCAGGGCCGGACGAAAGGGACGCACTCGTCAGGCGACCAGGTCGTACAGACGCTTGGTGATGGTGGAGGCCCCGTCCTCGACGACGCCGGCGATCCTGCCCACGACGGGCTTGACGAGAGTGCTGGCGGGCTTGGCGGCCGCGCCCAGCACCTTGGACGCGCCGAAGGTGACCAGGCTCAGGCCGGTACTCGCGGCGGACCACCCGAACTCGCTGCTGGTGAAGCCGTGTTCGATGCCGGTGAAGACCGTGCTGATGGCGCTCGCACCCACGGAGACCTCGGCGAAGAAACCGGCCGCGGCGAAGGCCGGCGGGAAGACGAAGCCCGCGAGCGTGCAGCCGGCGGCCAGGAAGCCGGCACCGATGCTGACCGCGTTGGCCGCGTCGGCGTACCACTGGGCGTCGTTCCACCACTCGTCGGAGTCGGCGGCGCCCTTGGTGCCGTTGGGGTTGACCTGGTTGTTCCGGTCGTTGGCGGCGGGGTCGCTCCCGGCCTCGCGATGTTTCTTGGCCTCTTCGAGGGCTGCCTGGGCCTTGGCGGCCACTTCGGCCCGGTGCTTCTCGGCGACGATCCGCTTGGCGTCGGAGTACGCGGCGGCGGCCTCCCTCGCGTCCGCCTGCGCGGCGAGCTTGGCGGCACGGGCGGCGTTGGCCGAAGCCTGGGCGTCGGCGGAGGACTTGAGGGCGGAACGCGCCGAGTCGATGGCCTTGTTGGCCGAGTAGTTGGCCGTACGCGCCGCGCCACGGGCGGTCGCGGCCGCCGCCTTCGCCTTGTCGGCGGACGCCTGGGCGTCGGCGGCCGACTTGTCGGCGGCGTCCGCGTTGGCTCGCGCCTCGTCCGCGTAACTGTCGGCCTTCTTGGACGAGGCGAGCGCCTTGTCCGCCCACTCCTGGGCCTTCTGGGCGTCGTTACGGGCCTCGGCGGCGGCCTTCGACGCGAGCTCCGCGTTCTGCTGCGCCTGGTAGGCGATCTTCGAGGCGGCGGCGATCGCACCGCGGATGGCGGCGACATGGGTGGCGGTGTCGTGGTCGAGCTGGGCCGTCTGGAACTGCACCACGGAGATGAAGTTGCGCAGCATCCATGCCGGGCCCTCGAGGGCGACCTCGGCGTAAGCCTGGGTGAAGGCGCCGCCGGTGGCTATGAGCTGGCCGGCGAGGACCTTGTCGTCCTCCTCCTGCGCCCGCGGGTATGCCTCGTCGAAGAAGTGGTTGAGGGATTCGGTCGTGTTGGTGTCGAGCGCGTCGTTGGCGGCCTCGGTGACGGCCTTGCCCGCGCCATCGCTGAGGATCTTGCCGATCGCGACGCGCAGTTCCTCGTCGGAGGCCCTCTTCATGCCGATGGTGAGGAAGTCGCCGACGGCCGTGGAGCTGGAGCTCGCGAGGGCGACCTGGGCGGCCTGGGCGATCGCCGGTGCGGCGACCGTGGCCACATGGAGGGCGGTCTCGCGGTCGTCCTGGGCCTCGGCGAGGGCCCGGTCGAGGTCGATCCAGGCGTAGAGGTCGTCGTCGGAGCCGGCCAGGGCGTGCTGGGCGGCCTGCCGGGTCCAGGCTCCCCGGGCGTCGAGCAGGCCGATCGCGGCCTTGCGCCCCAGGGTCCCCGCGAGCGTCAGGTCTCCGGAGTACAGGGCCTGCTGGGCCCTGGAGTTGAGGTCCTTGATCTCCTGGGTGGTGCGGTCCGCCAGGAGCCGCTTGTCGCGGGCGTCGGACAGCTCGCTCGCCTCGACGGAGGCGAGAAGCTGCGCCTCCTCCATCGCCTGCTGCTTGTCCTGCTCCAGGGTCTGGGCCTCGGCGGCGCGGGCGTTCTGCTCCACCACGATGGCGTCGGCGACGGCCTTGGTCGCCACGTTCGCCGCCTGCACGGCCGCATCGGCGTGGGCGGTCGACTTGTTGGCGTAGTCGATGGCCTGGCCCGCGTACTTCACGGCCTCCTCGGCGGCGGCCGCCGCCTTGTCGGCGTGGTCGGCGGCGGAGTTGGCGGCATTACGGGCGGCGCGGGCCGCGGCGGCGGCGGTGCCGGCCAGGGCCTGGGCGGTGGAGGCCGCGTTGGTGGCACGGTTGGCCGCGGCGGTGGCGATGGCGGCCTGGCGCTTGGCCTCGGCGGCTTCCGCCTGGGCGACACCGGCGGCGGCGGCGGCCTGGGCGGAGGCTGTGGCGGCGGCAGCCGCGTTGCGTGCGGCGGAGGCGGCGGCGTTGCCTGCGGCGGCGGACGCGTCGCCGGCGATGGCGGCCTTGTCGGCGGCCTTGGCGGCGGTGCGGGCCTTGGCCGCCGCGTTCCTGGCGGCGACCGCCGCGTTCTTGGCCGCCTCCGTCTTGGTCGCGTCCTTGGAGGCGGCGATCGCGGCCTTGTAGGCGGCGGCTGCGGCGCTGCCCGCCTTCGAGGCGGCCTGCGCGGCGCCGGTGGCCGCCCAGGAGGCGCGGCGGGAGGCGTTCACCGCGGCGTTGGAGGCGTTGATGGCGTTGCGCGCGGCGTCCGCCGCGCCCTTCGCCGCGCTCGCCGCCTTGCGGGCCGCCGCACCCGACTTCTCCACATCGTTCTGGGCGGCGGTCGCCTCGGCAGCGGCCTTCTCGGCGGCTTCCTTGGCCTTCCCGGCGGCGGTCGAGGCGCGGGCCGAGGCTTCCACGGCCAGGTTGGTCTGCTGCTCGGCGCGCTTGCCCTCACGCTCGACGAGGGCCACCAGCTCCTCGATGGTCGCCGACTCCTGGTCACGGGCGCGCGCGATGTGCTGGCCGGTCTCGATGAACCACTCCACATCGCCCGCGGCGCCGTCGAGCGCACGGCTCGCGTACTTCTGCACCTCCGGGCCGGCGGTCAGCATCATGGTGCTGACCTGGACCCGGGTGTCCTCCAGGCGCGAGTCGTACTGGCTGTCGGTGAGGAAGGCGGTGAGCGCCGGATTGGTGCCGGTGGTGAGGGCGGTGTTGGCGCTGCGCACCACCGCCTTGCCGCCGGTGGACGAGACGGTGGTGGTGGCGACCTGGAGGTCTTCGAGGATGGCCGGCTTGAAGCCTTGCTGCAGGAACGCGGCGATCGCGGCGTCGCCGTTCTCGAGGGCGGCCACGGCCTCCCGGCGCAGACCCTTGCCCGCACGGTCCAGGCTGCGGACGATCGCCACCCGGTTGTCGTCCACGGTCTGCCTCGGCAGCGTCTCGGTGAGGAAGGTCTGGATGTCGGCGTCCGACCCGTAAAGGGCCACGGCGGCGGCGGCTTTGACGCCCTTTCCGCCGGTCAGCCACGCTCTGACGACCTTGGCGCGCTCGGTGTCCGGCAGCGGCACCGGTTCGGGGGCGGTGCCTTCGGTGGCAGCGGCGGTGGCCGGTATCAGGGCCGAAGGCGTGGCGGCGACGGCGGTCACGGCGGCGAGCGCGCCGAGCACGCGGCGTCGGCTCCAGAAAGCTGTCTGCATAAGGAAATTTCCTCGCGTGAGAAGCGTGAGAGGCGTGAGAAGTGGGGTGAGTAACCCTGAAAGCGCGAGGGCAGGGCCCGGCACGGGGTTACGGAAACGTCAGTGAATGACGGCGGCCCTGCCGATTCGCCGTGTTATCGCGGTTGCTTCCGCGAAGGGCGGGCAACTCTGCGGTCCCCGCGGTGAGCGGCCGGGCGGGCCTTGGCGGGGGAGGTGAACATGGCGCGATGGCGGTGAGGCGGCGAGAAAATCGACGTGCCGCGCGGATTCCTGGCGCCACGGCAGCAGGCGCGCCTGCCGCGCTCGTGGCGACGGCACCGCTGGATGGACCTTTTTGGGCGGATCAAAAAGCACCCAGAGTGAGCGTAAGCGGCACAAGGGTCCCATGTTCCCCCCGAAACAGGTGTCGATGTCATCGATTACCGGCGGAAGGATTGCACAGATCGCGCGAGTGGATCAGGCTCAAGGTAAACGCGCCCTATTTATCCCGCATGGGGTATGTGCGTGCCGGCGCCCCGGTGGGCAGGATCGCCCGCTATGGACCGCTCGCCCGGCGTTTGCGCAGATCGTAATGGCTGGACAAAGCGCGGATCATGAGATTTCATAGCGCGGTCAAAGGGTTCCCGTCCGGGATGTGCAAGCGCTTTCGCGGTCCATTGCCCGAGCGGCTTACCACCTCCCCGACCGGGTGGACGGGTCTTTGAATGGCTGTCTGGGGGCAGGGCGCCGGGGTTCCGCAGGGGGGTGAGCTCATGGATATGCGTTTGCAAGCTGTTGCTTTGTTATGTCGGAATTCGTTCTCCCGCACATCTTTGAACGTGTCCTCGCCGCTGGACGCGGCTTCGAGGCCCGCCTTTCATTCCGTGTTCCGGGTTTCCGGAACCGACGACAAAGGCTGTGGATCAAAACTGTGATGAAAGCACGTGTGCGTACCGCGCTTCAGGCGCGATCGGGCCGCGGGAGACTTGTGCGGCGTGTTGTGGGTCTGTCGGCGGTGGCCGCTGCGGGCTGCCTCGTCGTGGCGCAGGGCGTTTCGGGCGATTCCACCGGTGCGTCGGCGGCCGACGCGGCTCCGGTCGCGGGTGAGGCTCCGGGTTACGCGATCGAGGACTTCGCCTATCCGCAGGCGGACAAGATCCTCGCGGAGCAGGGCATCGTGCTCAAGCGCGGTGACGGTCACATCACCCTGGCGGACTGTGCCAGTGGTACCGGACTCCTGCAGATCATGGCGCGGGAGCGGTCGGGATCGGTCTGCTTCAAGACGGTCGGCAACTCGGGCTGGCTGACGCTGGAGATCCCGTCCGTCTACGTGATGAAGGGCAACGACTACGCGACCCAGGTGGACATGACCGTCGGGAGCGAGGAGAAGTCCTTCGACATCACCAAGAACACCTGGACGCCCGTGGGTGAGAGCGCGGACGAGCAGGGGCGCGAGTTCATGCTCATGGAGATCAGGACCTCCAAGTAGCCCGCCGGCGAGACCCCGTGGCGAAGCCGGTGCCCGTCGGGCACCGGCACCGCACTGCTCTACCGCGTCCGCCTCAACCGAGACTCCCGTCCGGGTTCCAGTCCGAGGGGATCTCCGCCGTCAGACCCAGCGCCCGGGCCCGCTCCTCCACATGCCGCCGGATCTTGTCGTGCGGATCGCGCCGCCCCCGCCCCACCGCGTGGATCGCCCGGTGCAGATCCTCCGCGCCGTGCAGGTCCGCGGGCCGGACCGGGTAGCTGCCGTCGGGGAGGGACCAGCCCTGCGAGGCGCAGTAGCGCCGGGCCGCCGCGTCCAGGTCGGCCGCGTCCGGTGTGCCGATGTTGCCCTTGTCCATACCCGCCTCCAGCGCTGAGTCCGTACGACGCGACGCATTCCAGCACAAACCCGGACGCACCGCCCGCCGGGCGGCGCGTCCGTGCCCGGAATACCCCCTCGCGCCCCCGTGTTCTTGCCTCCGGAAGATCAGGCAGAGCGACGGAGGACACCCGCGTGGGACCGCAACGAGGATGGGCGCGACGGCTGGCGGGATACGCCTGGCGCCATCCGAAGGACGTCGTCCTGGCGCTGGGCGCCTCCCTGGGCGGGATGGCCGTCATGGCCGTCGTCCCGCTGATCACCAAGGTGATCATCGACGACGTGATCGGCGACCACACCCGTGACATGGCCCCCTGGGCCGGCGCCCTGATCGGCGCCGCCGTGCTGATCTACGTCCTCACCTACGTCCGCCGCTACTACGGCGGCCGGCTCGCCCTGGACGTCCAGTACGACCTGCGTACCGGGATGTACGACACGATCACCCGGCTCGACGGCCGCCGCCAGGACGAGCTGTCCACCGGGCAGGTCGTCGGCCGGGCGACCAGCGACCTCCAGCTCATCCAGGGCCTGCTGTTCATGCTCCCGATGACCATCGGGAACGTCCTGCTCTTCCTGATCTCGCTCGGCATCATGGCCTGGCTCTCGCTCCCGCTGACCCTGGTCGCACTCGCCGTCGCCCCCGCCCTCGGCTGGATCGCCCGCCGCAGCCGGACCCGGCTGCACCCCGCCACCTGGTATGCCCAGGCGCAGGCCGCCGCCGTCGCGGGCGTGGTCGACGGCGCGGTGAGCGGGGTCCGCGTGGTGAAGGGGTTCGGGCAGGAGGAGCAGGAGACCGGGAAGCTGCGCGAGGTCGGCCGCAGGCTGTTCGCGGGGCGGCTGCGCACCATCCGGCTGAACAGCAAGTACACCCCCGCCCTCCAGGCCGTCCCGGCGCTCGGCCAGGTCGCGATGCTGGCCCTCGGCGGCTGGCTCGCGGTGCGCGGGCACATCACGCTGGGCACCTTCGTCGCCTTCTCCACCTACCTCGCCCAGCTCGTCGGCCCGGTGCGGATGCTCGCCGTGGTGCTCACCGTCGGCCAGCAGGCCCGCGCGGGCACCGAGCGCGTGCTGGAGCTGATCGACACCGAGCCGTCCCTGAAGGACGGCACCAAGACCCTCCCCGCCGACGCCCCCGCCTCCGTCGAGTTCGACGACGTCTCCTTCGGCTACGACCCCGAGCGGCCCGTGCTCGACGGCCTCAGCCTGGAGATCCGCCCCGGCGAGACCCTGGCCGTGGTCGGCTCCTCCGGCTCCGGCAAGTCCACCCTCTCCCTGCTGCTGCCGCGCTTCTACGACGTCACCCACGGCGCCGTCCTGGTCGGCGGCCACGACGTGCGCGAGCTGACGCTCGACTCGCTGCGCGCCGCGATCGGCCTGGTCCCGGAGGACTCCTTCCTGTTCTCCGCCACCGTCCGCGAGAACATCGCCTACGGCCGCCCCGACGCCACCCAGGACGAGATCGAGGCCGCCGCCCGCGCCGCCCAGGCCGACCGCTTCGTCCGCGAGCTGCCCGAGGGGTACGACACCAAGGTCGGCGAGCACGGCCTGACCCTCTCCGGCGGCCAGCGCCAGCGCCTCGCGCTCGCCCGCGCCCTGCTCACCGATCCCCGCCTGCTGGTGCTGGACGACGCCACCTCGGCGGTGGACGTACGGGTCGAGCACGAGATCCACGAGGCGCTGGCCCACGTCATGGCGGGCCGTACCACCCTGCTCATCGCGCACCGCCGCTCCACCCTGAGCCTCGCCGACCGGATCGCCGTGCTGGACGGCGGCCGGCTGGTCGACCTCGGCACCGACGAGGAACTCCAGGAGCGCTGTCCGCTCTACCGCAGGCTGCTCACCGACCCCGACGAACTGGGCGCCCCCTCGCCGGGCCACGCCCGCCCGGCCGAGCGCACCGAGGACACCTCCGTACGCGAGGAGCTGGACGCCGAGTTCGACGCCGAGCGCGGGGTCACCCCCCGGCTGTGGACCGGCGACCGCACGCCGAGGGAGGAGACCCTCTCCGGCACCCCGGCCACCCCCGAGCTGCTCGCCCAGGTCGAGGCGCTGCCCCCGGCCACCGACACCCCGGACGTGGACGAGGCCCGCGCGGTCCGCGCCGAGGACTCCTACGGGCTGCGCCGCCTGCTGCACGGCTTCGGGCGCCCCCTGCTGGTCAGCCTGGCGCTGGTCGCCGTCGACGCGGGCTCCGGCCTGCTGCTGCCGGTGCTGATCCGGCACGGCATCGACGAGGGCGTGACCCGTACCGCCCTCGGCGCGGTGTGGGCGGCCTCCCTGCTCGGCCTGCTCACCGTGCTGGTGCAGTGGACCGCGCAGTACGGCGAGACCCGGATGACCGGCCGCACCGGCGAGCGGGTGCTGTACGCGCTGCGCCTGAAGATCTTCACGCAGCTCCAGCGGCTCGGCCTGGACTACTACGAGCGTGAGCTGACCGGCCGGATCATGACCCGGATGACCACGGACGTGGACGCGCTGTCCACGTTCCTCCAGACCGGCCTGGTCACCGCGTTCGTCTCGGTCGTCACCTTCTTCGGCATCATGGGCGCCCTGCTGGTGCTGGACGTCCAGCTCGCCCTGGTCGTGTTCGCCACCCTGCCCCCGCTGATCCTCGCCACCTTCTTCTTCCGCCGGGCCAGCGTGAAGGCGTACGAGCTGGCGCGGGAGCGGGTGTCGGTGGTCAACGCCGACCTCCAGGAGTCGGTGGCGGGCCTCAGGATCGTGCAGGCATTCCGCCGCGAGCGGGACGGCGGGCGCCGGTTCGCCGAGCGAAGCGACTCCTACCGGCAGGCCCGCATCCGGGGCCAGTGGCTGATCTCCATCTACTTCCCGTTCGTGCAGCTCCTGTCCTCGGTCGCGGCCGCCGCCGTGCTGATCTCGGGCGCCGGGCGGGTGGAGGCGGCCACGCTGACCACGGGCGCGCTGGTCGCCTATCTGCTCTACATCGACCTGTTCTTCGCCCCGGTGCAGCAGTTGTCCCAGGTCTTCGACGGCTACCAGCAGGCCACCGTGTCGCTGGGCCGCATCCAGGAATTGCTGCGCGAACCGGCGTCCACCGGGGCCGCCGACGCCCCGCTGGAGGTGCTCTCGCTGCGCGGTGACATCGCCTTCGAGGACGTGACGTTCGCGTACGGGGACGAGGAGGAGGCGCTCACCGGGATCGACCTGGTCATCCCGGCCGGGCAGACCGTGGCGTTCGTCGGCGAGACCGGCGCGGGCAAGTCGACGCTGGTCAAGCTGGTGGCGCGGTTCTACGACCCGACCTCGGGCCGGGTCACCGCCGACGGCACCGATCTGCGCGCGCTCGACCTCACCTCGTACCGGCACCGACTCGGGGTGGTGCCGCAGGAGGCGTATCTGTTCCCGGGCACGGTCCGGGACGCCATCGCCTACGGGCGGCCCGACGCCACCGACGCCGAGGTGGAGGCGGCCGCGCGGGCGGTCGGCGCGCACGAGATGATCGCCACCCTGGACGGCGGCTATCTGCACGAGGTCGCCGAGCGCGGCCGGAACCTCTCGGCCGGCCAGCGCCAGCTCATCGCGCTCGCCCGCGCCGAGCTGGTCGACCCCGACGTGCTGCTGCTGGACGAGGCGACGGCCGCGCTGGACCTGGCCACCGAGGCGCAGGTCAACCAGGCCACCGACCGGCTCGCGGGCCGCCGCACCACCCTGGTGGTGGCCCACCGGCTGACCACGGCCGCCCGCGCCGACCGGGTCGTGGTGATGGAGCACGGCCGGGTCGTGGAGGACGGCCACCACACCGAACTCCTCGCCCGCGACGGCCGGTACGCCGACATGTGGCGCACCTTCATCGGCCAGTCGGAGCCGGAGGAGCCGGTCGGCGTCACCTCCTGAGGCGATGCGTTTCCCTGACGGCCGCGCAACCATCCGGCACATCCGTAGCGTCCGTACATCAGTACGTAGATCGCAAAAGTGTGCCCACGGGGCGGGGAGGGGCAGGCGTGGACGGTGGGGCGATACGGCGGTGGGCGGCGCTCGGTGCGGCCGCGCTGACCCTGTCCGGGGTGTTCGCCCTGGCGGCCCCCGGCACCGCCGAGGCCGCCGGCGCCGCGCGGTGCGCCGGGCGCGAGGTGCGGGTCCTGCCGTTCGCCACCGGCACCGTCCACCTCTACCGGCACAACGGCTACGTCTGCGCCACCACCGTCGCCAGAAGACCCGGCACCGGCGGCCTCCTCCTCGTCAGCCTGCAGGCGCGCGGCAACCGGCCGGTGACCGACCGGGGCCCCTACAAGCACCACGCCGGACCGGTGACCGTCCACGCCGGACACCGGTGCGTCAAGGTGCGCGGAGCGGCCGGCCGGGGCGCCGTCGCCTCCGGCTGGATTCTGTGCTGATCGCGCGAAGCGGCCAACCCCCTCTGGTGCGAGAGCAGTTGCTCGGATAGCTTCCGGCGGACATCTGTCTCACAGGGGAGAGTGCGCATGCGCAAGGCGCTGAGATGGCTGCTGGCGCTCACGGTGCTCATCGGCACACTGGGCACGGCGGGCACAGCGGGGGCGGCCACCACGGCACCCACGGACATCAAGGACCGGCTGCTGGCGATACCCGGCATCAGCCTGGTGGAGGAGAAGCCGTACACCGGCTACCGCTACTTCGTCCTGAACTTCACCCAGCCGGTCGACCACCGGCACCCGGACCGGGGCACCTTCCAGCAGCGGATCACCGTGCTGCACAAGGACACCAGCCGCCCGACCGTCTTCTACACCGGCGGCTACAACGTCTCCACCACGCCGTCCCGCCGCGAGCCCACCCAGATCGTGGACGGCAACCAGGTCTCGCTGGAGTACCGCTTCTTCACCCCGTCCCGCCCGGCCCCGGCCGACTGGTCCAAGCTGGACATCTGGCAGGCGGCGAGCGACCAGCACCGCGTCTTCGAGGCGCTGAAGCCGCTGTACTCCGCCAACTGGCTGGCCACCGGCGGCTCCAAGGGCGGCATGACGGCCACCTACTACGAGCGCTTCTACCCCCGCGACATGGACGGCGTGGTCGCCTACGTCGCCCCCAACGACGTGGTGAACAACGAGGACTCGGCCTACGACCGCTTCTTTGCCGACGTGGGCACCAAGGAGTGCCGCGACAAGCTGAACGCCGTCCAGCGCGAGGCGCTCGTCCGCCGCGAGCCGCTGGAGCGGCGGTACGCCCAGTACGCCGCCGACAACGGCTACACCTTCACCACCATCGGCTCCCTGGACAAGGCGTACGAGGCCGTCGTCCTGGACTACGTGTGGGGCTTCTGGCAGTACAGCGGCCTGGCGGACTGCGACTCCGTCCCGTCCGGCGCGGCCGGCGCCAGCGACGACGCGATCTGGGACTCGGTCGACACCATCTCCGGCTTCTCCGCCTACACCGACCAGGGCCTTGAGCAGTACACGCCGTACTACTACCAGGCGGGCACCCAGCTCGGCGCGCCCACCATCCGCTTCCCGCACATCGAGCGGAACCTGATCCGCTACGGCTACCAGCCGCCGCGCAACTTCGTACCCCGCTCCATCCCGATGCGCTTCCAGCCCAGCGCCATGCGGGACGTGGACAACTGGGTCCGGCACGAGGCCCGGCACATGCTCTTCGTGTACGGGCAGAACGACCCGTGGGGCTCGGAGCGGTTCCGCCCCGGCGCGGGCGCCCGTGACGCGTACGTGTTCACCGCGCCCGGCATGAACCACGGCGCGAACGTCGCCGGGCTCGTCGCCGACGAGCGGGCCTTCGCCACCGCCCGCATCCTCAAGTGGGCCGGGGTGGCGTCCCCGGCGGTCCAGGCCGACCCGTCGGCGGCGAAGCCGCTGGCCCGGTTCGACGGCCGGCTGGACGTACGGGACGTGGAGCGCGAGCCCGCGCTGCGCCCGTAGGGCAGGCGGGGGAGGGGGCGCCGGTTCTTCTCCGGCGCCCCCTTCGCCGTTTTCCGTCGCGGTGGGTGATGCCCCGTGAGTTCCCTTGACGGAAAGAAACTTCCCGGATATTGGTGACTTCCGAAAGTTTCCTTCAGCGGTTCTCTCCTTCGGAAGGGGCGCACGTGCACCACACCAGCACGGGAAGCACGGGAAACACCGCGGGACCCTCCAGACGGTCCCTGTTCGCGAGCGCGGCCGGTCTCGGCGCCGCTCTCGCCGTCCCCGCCGCCTCCGGCAGGGCCCACGCCGCCGCCCCCGCCGACGACGCGGCACTGCGCGCGATCATCGCCCGGATGACGCTGGAGGAGAAGGTCGGCCAGCTCTTCGTCTCCCGGATCTACGGCCACTCCGCCACCGCCCCCGACCAGGCGGACATCGACGCCAATATGAGGGAACTCGGCGTCCGCACCGCCGACGAGCTGATCGAGCGGTACCGGGTCGGCGGCATCATCTACTTCACCTGGGCCCACAACACCCGCGACCCGCACCAGATCGCCGACCTCTCCAACGGCATCCAGCGCTCGTCGCTGACCCGGCCGCGCGGGCTGCCCATGCTCATCGCCACCGACCAGGAGCACGGCGCCGTCTGCCGGATCGGCAAGCCCGCCACCCTGCTCCCCGGCGCCATGGCCCTCGCCGCCGGCCGCTCCCGCACCGACGTCCGCACCGCCGGCCGCATCTCCGGCACCGAGCTGCGCGCGCTGGGCGTCAACCAGGACTACGCGCCCGACGCCGACGTCAACGTCAACCCGGCCAACCCGGTCATCGGCGTACGGTCCTTCGGCGCCGACCCCGGCCTGGTGGGCACCCTGGTGGCGGCCGAGGTGAAGGGCTACCAGTCGGCCGGGGTCGCGGCCACCGCCAAGCACTTCCCGGGCCACGGCGACACCGCCGTCGACAGCCACACCGGCTTCCCCGTCATCACGCACAGCCGGGAACTGTGGGACAAGCTGGACGCGGTGCCGTTCCGCGCCGCCGTCGCCGCGGGCATCGACTCCGTGATGACCGCGCACATCCAGTTCCCCGCGCTCGACCCCTCCGGCGACCCCGCCACCCTCTCCCACCCCATCGTCACCGGCATCCTGCGCGGCGAACTCGGCTACGACGGCGTGGTCATCACCGACTCCCTCGGCATGGAGGGCGTCCGCACCAAGTACGGCGACGACCGGGTGCCGGTGCTCGCGCTCAAGGCCGGGGTGGACCAGCTCCTCAACCCGCCGTCGATGGACGTGGCCTACAACGCGGTACTGGCCGCCGTCCGCAACGGCGAGCTGACCGAGGCCCGCGTGGAGGAATCGGTTCTCCGCATCCTGCGCATGAAGGCCAAGCTCGGCCTCTTCCAGGGCACCCGCGTCACCCGCGCGGGCGTCGACCGGACCGTGGGCGACAAGCAGCACCTGGCCGCCGCCGACCGCATCGCCGACCGCACCACCACCCTGCTCGTCAACGAGGGCCGGCTGCTCCCGCTGGACCGGCGCAGGCAGCCCAGGGTCCTGGTCGTCGGCGCCGACCCGGCCTCCCCGTCCGGCACCACCGGCCCGCCCACCGGCGTACTGGCCACCGCGCTGTCTGAACTGGGCTTCACGGCAACGGCGTTGTCCACCGGCACCGCGCCCACCGCCGACGCCGTCACCAAGGCGGTCACCGCCGCCCAGGACGCCGACGCGGTGATCGTGGCCACGTACAACGTCACGGCAGGCAGCTCCCAACGCACCCTTGTGCAACGGCTGTTGGGCACCGGCCGCCCGGTGATCGCGCTGGCGATCCGCAACCCGTACGACGTCGCCCAGCTCACCGAGGTCAAGGCGCACCTGGCGGCCTACTGCTGGACCGACACCGAACTCCGCGCCGCCGCACGGGTGATCGCGGGCCGGGTGAAGCCGCGCGGCAAGCTCCCGGTGCCGATCGCGCGGGCGGACGACCCGGCGAAGGAGCTGTATCCCCTCGGCCACGGACTGAGCTACTAGGAACCCGCGAAAAAACTCTCCACGGGCGTGCAACCCTTCCCCGCCATCCGGTGTCGTACTACGCGTCAGGGCTTCGGGGGGGATTCCGTGGGGGGATCGCGAAGCTCCGGCATGTAGGGGGAAAGCGAGGGGGCGTCCCCGGTCGACACGACCGGGGACGCCCCCTCGAAATATCTCAGGCGGCCGGTGGCGCCACTTCGGCCGCCGTCGGGTACGACTCCTGCGCCCCGCGCCGGGTCACCGCCGCCGCGCCCACGCGGGCCGCGTAGGAGGCAGCCACCGACAACTCCTCGCCCGCGCCCAGCCGCCAGGCCAGCGCGGCCGTGAACGCGTCCCCGGCACCCGTGGTGTCCACCGCGGACACCGCCACCGAGGGCACCGCCCGTACGCCCGAGGCGTCGCACACCAGCGCGCCCTTCGCGCCCAGCGTCACCACCACCGAGCGCGGGCCGAGGGCCAGCAGGCGCCGGGCCCAGTCGGCCGGGTCGTCACCGGTCTCGCCGGTCTCGCCGTCGCCGAGCAGCACCCGCGCCTCGTGCTCGTTGACCACCAGCGGATCGCAGGCGGCCAGCACCTCGGCGGGCAGCGGGCGCGGCGGTGACGGGTTCAGCACGAACCGGGTGCCCTCGGGCAGCGCCCGCACCACGGCCGCCACCGTCTCCAGCGGGATCTCCAACTGTGCCGACACCACCCGCGCCGCGCCCAGCACGTCCGCCCGCACATCACCCTCGGTGAGACGGGCGTTGGCGCCGGGGGAGACCACGATGCTGTTGTCCCCGGAAGGGTCGACGGTGATGAGCGCGACCCCGGTCGGCGCCCCGCCGGTCAGCACGGCCGCGGTGTCCACCCCGGCCGAGCGGAGCGAGTCCAGCAGCAGCCGGCCGTGGCCGTCGTCGCCGACCCGCGCCAGCAGCGCCGTACGGGCACCGAGGCGGGCGGCGGCGACCGCCTGGTTGGCGCCCTTGCCGCCCGGATGGACGGCCAGGTCACCGCCGAGCACCGTCTCCCCGGCACCCGGCCGCCGCTCCACCCCGACCACCAGATCGGCGTTGGCGGACCCCACGACCAGCAGGTCGTAGTCGTACATCAAGGCTCCCTCACGGATGTTGGGACGCGGTCAGCCGGTGAAGCCGGCCACGTTCTCGCGGGTGACCACCTTCACCGGCACCTTCACCGTCGGCGCGACCTTGCCGCCGTCCAGCGCCTTGAGGGCGTTGGTGACGGCGATCCGGCCGAGCTGGGTCGGCTGCTGCGCCACCGACGCGTACAGACTGCCGTCCTTGACCGCCTTCAGTCCGTCCGGGGTGCCGTCGAAGCCGACGACCTGCACGGACTTGCCCGCCTTGGCGCCGAGTGCCTTGATCGCGCCGAGGGCCATCTCGTCGTTGGCCGCGATGACGCCCTGCACATCGGGGTGGGCCTGGAGCAGGTTGGACATCACGTCCAGACCCTTGGCCCGGTCGAAGTCGGCGGGCTGCTGGGCCAGCACCTTGATGCCGGGGAACTGCTTGAGCCCCTTGGCGAAGCCCTCGGCCCGCTCGCGCGCGGCGGAGGTGCCCGCCTGTCCCTGGAGGACGACGATCCGGCCCTTGCCGCCGAGCTTCTCCGCGACCGTCTTCGCGGCCAGCTCGCCGCCCGCCACGTTGTCGGAGGCGACCAGCGCGGCCACCTTCGCCTTGTTGACCCCTCGGTCCACCGCGATCACCGGGATGCCGGCCTTGCCCGCGGCCTTCACCGAGTTGCCGGCCGCGTCGGAGTCCACCGGGTTGACGATGACCGCGCCGTAGCCGGAGCTGGTGAAGTTCTGGAGCTGGTCGGCCTGCTGGGAGGCGTCGTCACGGGCGTCGGTGACGGTGAGGTCCACGCCCCGCTTCCTCGCCTCCGCCTGGGCGCCGTCCCGGATCTGCACGAAGAACGGGTTGTTCAGCGTCGACAGCGACAGACCCAGCTTGGGGGCGGCCGGGGCCGAGCCGTTGTGCAGGAAGGAGGTCGCACCGACGACGGCCACGGTCACCACGGCCGCGAGCCCGTACGTCGCCGCCTGCCTGCCCCGGTTCCCGCCGCCGGTACCGGCCGCCACCGGGGTCGCCCCCGCCTTGCGGCGCACGGTGTCCAGCAGCACGGCCAGCGCGATGACGACACCGATCACGACCTGCTGCCAGAACGCGGAGACGGAGAGCAGGTTGAGGCCGTTGCGCAGCACCGCCAGGATCAGCGCGCCGATCAGGGTGCCCGACGCCTTGCCCGTGCCGCCCGCCAGCGAGGCTCCGCCGATGACGACGGCCGCGATGGCGTCCAGCTCGTAGCCGTCGGCGGCCTGCGGCTGCGCCGAGGACAGCCGGGAGGCCAGCACCACACCGGCGACGGCCGCGAACACGCCGGACAGCGCGTACACGGCGAGCTTCTGCCGCTTCACCCGCAGGCCGGAGAGGCGCGCGGCCTCCTCGTTGCCGCCGATCGCGTACATCGACCGGCCGATGTAGGTCCGTCCCAGCACGAACGCCGCGAGCAGCCCCATCACCACCATGACCAGCACCGGCACCGGCAGCCAGTTGCCGAGGGTGTCGCCGAGGTGGGAGACGGAGTCCGGGAACGGGATCGGCACGCCCCCGGAGATCACCAGCGACAGACCGCGCGCCACCGACAGCATGGCCAGCGTGGCGATGAACGGCGGCAGCTTCCCGTACGCGGTCAGGAAGCCGTTGACCAGGCCCGCCGCGATGCCCGTGGCGAGCGCGAGGACCACCGCGAGGGCGACCGGGACGCCGTGCGAGGTGGCGCTCCAGGCCAGTACGGTCGCCGACAGCGCGGCCACCGAGCCCACCGACAGGTCGATGCCCGCCGAGACGATCACGAAGGTGACACCGAAGGCGAGGATCGCCGTCACGGCCGCCTGCACACCGATGTTGAGCAGGTTGTCGGTGGTCAGGAAGTCGCCCGACAGCACCGACAGGGCTATGACGAGGACGATCAGCGCGGTCAGCGCGCCGTTGTCGAGCAGCAGCCGGCCGAAGCCGCCCACGGAACTGCCGGAGTCCGCCCGGCTCTTGAGGGTGTCAGTGGCCACCGGGGGCCTCCGTTTCGGTACGGGGGTCGGTCGAGGGGTCGGTCGTGGGGGTGCCTACGGCGAGGGACATGACGGCGTCCTGGGTGGCCTCGGCGGAGCTGAGTTCGCCCGCGATCCGGCCCTGGGCCATCACCAGCACCCGGTCGCTCATGCCGAGCACCTCTGGCAGGTCACTGGAGATCATCAGGACGGCGGCGCCGGCCGCGGTGAGTTCGTTGACGAGCTGGTAGATCTCGACCTTGGCGCCGACGTCGATGCCGCGCGTCGGCTCGTCGAGGATCAGCACCCGCGCGTCGGCCAGCAGCCACTTGCCGATGACGACCTTCTGCTGGTTGCCGCCGGAAAGGGTCCGCGCGTGCTGGCCGAGGCCCGCCATCCGCACGTTCAGCCGCTCGGCGATCCGGCCGGCCGCCGCGTACTGGCCCTTGCGGTCCACCAGTCCGGCCCGGCTCGCCGAACGCAGGGTCACCAGGCCCAGGTTCTCCGCCACGGAGGCGTCCAGCACCAGGCCCTGGCCCTTGCGGTCCTCGGGCACCAGGCCGATCCCGGCGGTCAGCGCCGCGTCCACGTCGTGCCGGCGCAGCGCGGTGCCGCGCACCTTCACCGAGCCCGCGTCGTACGGGTCGGCGCCGAACACCGCCCGCGCCACCTCGGTACGGCCCGCGCCGACCAGCCCGGCGATGCCGACGACCTCACCGGCGTGCACCTCGAAGCTCACGTCGTGGAAGACGCCGTTCCGGGTCAGCCCCTCGACCGCGAGCAACGGCTCGCCCCGCTCGGGGCGTTCGCGCGGGTACTGCTGCTCGATGGAGCGGCCCACCATCAGCCGGACCAGTTCGTCCTCGGGCGTGGACGCCGGGACCTGGCCCACGCTGCGGCCGTCCCGGATCACGGTGACCCGGTCGCCGAGCGCGGCGATCTCGTCCAGGTGGTGGGTGATGAACACGATGCCGACGCCGTCCGCGCGCAGCGTGCGCACCAGCGCGAACAGCCGGCCGACCTCCTCGGAGGTGAGCACCGCGGTCGGCTCGTCCATGATCAGCACACGGGCGTCCAGGCTGAGCGCCTTGGCGATCTCCACCATCTGCAGCCGGGCGATGCCCAGTTCGCGCACCCGGGTGCGCGGGTGGACGTCCAGCCCGACCCGCTTCAGCAGGGCCTCGGCGTCCGCCTCCATCCGGCCCCGGTCCACCATGCCGAACCGGCGCGGCTGGCGGCCCAGGAAGATGTTCTCGGCCACCGTGAGGTCGGGGACCAGGTTGAACTCCTGGTAGATGGTGGCGATCCCGAGCGCCTCCGCGTCACGCGCGGAGCGCACCCGGACCTCGGTGCCGTCGACCAGGATGCGCCCGGAGTCCGGCGGGCAGGCGCCGGAGAGGGTCTTGATCAGGGTGGACTTGCCCGCGCCGTTCTCGCCGAGCAGGACATGCACCTCGCCCCGGCGCAGGCCGAAGTCGACGCCGTCCAGCGCGACCACACCGGGGAATGCCTTGCGGATGCCCTCGACGCGCAGCAGTTCGTCGGGATCGCTCACGGTGTGCTCCTCTGCACCGGTGTGCTCCTTCGCATGGGGGACGTGGGAGGAATGAGTACGGGCGCCGGGGCACCGCACGAGCGGCGCACCACCAGGCGGGCGTCGAGGGTCACGGACTCCGCGGCCCGCCCCTCGATCCGGTCGACCAGGGCGCGTACGGCGGCCCGGCCCAGTTCGCCGGTGGGCTGGGCGATGGCGGTGATCGGCGGGTCGGTGTGCACGAACCACGGGATGTCGTCGAACACCGCCAGCGCGATGTCGTCCGGTATCCGCAGCCCGCGCGCCCGGATCGCGTCCAGCGCGCCCAGCGCCATCAGGTTGTCGGCGGCGAACACCGCGTCGGGAGGCTCGGGCAGGTCGAGGAAGCCCTCGGTGACCCGCCGTCCGCTGGCCGCCTGGAAGTCGCCGTGGCCGATCAGTTCGTCGGTGAGCGGCAGCCCGTAGTCGGCCAGCGCGTCCCGGAAGGCGGCCACCCGCTCGCTGCCGGTGGTGGTGCCGGCCGGGCCCGCGATGATGGCGAGCCGCCGGTGCCCGAGCAGGTGCAGATGCGCCACCAGATCCCGTACCGCCCGCCGTCCGTCGGCCCGGACCACCGGGACCTCGGCGCCCGGAATCCAGCGGTCCACGAAGACCACCGGGGTGCCCGCGCGGGCCGCGTCCAGCAGCAGCGGGGAGTCGCCGGGGGCCGGGGAGACCAGCAGACCGTCGATCCGGCGGTCCAGCAGGGTGCGGACGTGGTGGTCCTGGAGGTCGGGGCGCTCGTCGGCGTTGCCGATGATCACGCTGTACCCGAGGGCGCGCGCCGCCTCCTCCACCGAGCGGGCCAGCTCGGTGAAGTACGGGTTGAGCACATCGCCGATCACCAGGCCGAGGGCGTGGGTCTGGTCGGTGCGCAGGGAACGGGCCACGGCGTTGGGCCGGTAGCCCAGCGCGGCCACGGCGGCCAGCACACGGGAGCGCGCGTCGGCGCTCACCGAGGGATGGGCGTTCAGCACGCGCGAGACCGTGGCGACGGAGACACCCGCCGTGGCGGCGACGTCCTTGATGCTCGCCATCGACGGCTCCACCTCCTTGTGGAATCGTTTACAACGACGTGTTCCGGAGGATTGGAATCGATTACACGAGCTCCCGGCAAGACCCTCCCCGGTGGCTGAAATCAGATCGTGATGAACCCCGCTCAGATGAGCGCTTCGGGTGCGGGGTTCACTGTCCGCCCCCGCCGGTACCGTCGGTCCATGGCTCAGCAGGCGTCTCGGCAGACGGGGAACACCACGGGCGAACGGCAGTCGGCCGAGCTGGAGGGTGTGCTGGAACGCATCACCTACGCCGACGAGGAGACCGGTTACACCGTCGCCCGCGTCGACACCGGCCGGGGCGGCGGCGACCTGCTCACCGTGGTCGGCGCGCTGCTCGGCGCCCAGGTGGGGGAGTCCTTGCGGATGCGGGGCCGCTGGGGCTCCCACCCCCAGTACGGCAAGCAGTTCACCTGCGAGAACTACACGACCGTCCTCCCCGCCACCGTCCAGGGCATCCGCCGCTACCTCGGCTCCGGGCTGGTCAAGGGCATCGGCCCGGTCTTCGCCGACCGCATCACCCGGCACTTCGGCCTGGACACCCTGAGGATCATCGAGGAGGAGCCCGGGCGCCTGATCGAGGTCCCCGGCCTCGGCCCCAAGCGCACCGCGCGCATCGCCGACGCCTGGGAAAAGCAGAAGGCGATCAAGGAGGTCATGCTCTTCCTCCAGAGCGTCGAGGTCTCCACCTCCATCGCCGTGCGCATCTACAAGAAGTACGGCGACGCCTCGATCTCCGTGGTGCGGAACCAGCCGTACCGGCTCGCCGCCGACGTCTGGGGCATCGGCTTCCTCACCGCCGACAAGATCGCCCAGTCCGTCGGCATCCCGCACGACAGCCCCGAACGCGTCAAGGCCGGGCTCCAGTACGCCCTTTCCCAGTCCACCGACCAGGGCCACTGCTATCTGCCCGAGGAACGCCTCATCGCGGACGCGGTCAAGCTCCTCCAGGTCGACACCGGCCTGGTCATCGAGTGCCTGGCCGCGCTGGCCGCCCCCGGCGAGGAGGGCGAGGAGCCCGGTGTCGTACGGGAGCGGGTGCCCGGACCGGACGGCGGGGAGCCGGTCACCGCCGTGTACCTCGTCCCCTTCCACCGGGCCGAACTCTCCCTCGCCGCACAGGTGTCGAGGCTGCTGCGCACCGGCGAGGACCGGATGCCGGTCTTCCGGGACGTGAACTGGGACAAGGCGCTCGGCTGGCTGAGGGGCCGTACCGGCACCGACCTGGCGCCCGAGCAGGAGGCCGCCGTCCGGCTCGCGCTCACCCAGAAGGTCGCCGTCCTCACCGGCGGCCCCGGCTGCGGCAAGTCCTTCACCGTCCGCTCGGTGGTCGAACTCGCCCGCGCCCGGCGGGCCAAGGTGCTGCTCGCCGCGCCCACCGGACGCGCCGCCAAGCGGCTGGCCGAACTGACCGGCGCCGAGGCGTCCACCGTGCACCGGCTGCTGGAACTGAAGCCCGGCGGGGACGCCGCCTACGACCGCGACCGCCCGCTGGACGCCGACCTCGTGGTGGTGGACGAGGCGTCCATGCTGGACCTGCTGCTGGCCAACAAGCTGGTCAAGGCCGTGCCGCCCGGCGCCCATCTGCTCTTCGTCGGTGACGTGGACCAGTTGCCCAGCGTCGGCGCCGGGGAGGTGCTGCGGGACCTGCTGGCCGAGGGGAGCCCGGTGCCCGCGGTCCGGCTCACCCGCGTCTTCCGTCAGGCCCAGCGCTCCGGCGTGGTCACCAACGCGCACCGCATCAACGCGGGCCGGCACCCGCTCACCGAGGGGCTCACCGACTTCTTCCTCTTCGTGGAGGACGACACCGAGGAGGCCGGCCGGCTCACCGTGGACGTGGCCGCCCGCCGCATCCCGGCCCGCTTCGGCCTCGACCCGCGCCGGGACGTGCAGGTCCTCGCCCCGATGCACCGGGGCCCGGCCGGTGCCGCCGCCCTCAACGCCCTGCTCCAGCAGGCGGTCACGCCCGGCCGCCCCGATGTGCCGGAGAAGCGGTTCGGCGGCCGGGTCTTCCGGGTCGGCGACAAGGTCACCCAGGTCCGCAACAACTACGACAAGGGCGCGGCCGGTGTCTTCAACGGCACCGTGGGAGTGGTGACCTCACTCGACCCGGTCGAACAGCGCCTGACGGTACTGACCGACGAGGACGAGGAGGTGGGGTACGAATTCGACGAACTGGACGAACTGGCCCACGCCTACGCCGTGACCATTCACCGCTCCCAGGGCAGTGAATACCCGGCCGTGGTGATCCCGGTCACCACCGGGGCCTGGATGATGCTCCAGCGGAACCTGCTCTACACGGCGGTCACCCGCGCCAAGAAGCTGGTGGTGCTGGTGGGTTCGCGCAAGGCGATCGCGCAGGCCGTACGCACCGTGTCGGCAGGCCGGCGGTGCACCGCGCTCGGCTTCAGGCTCGCCGGTTCCGGACGTGTCGGCGAAAATGATCGATCAAATGAGTCATGAAGGTCACAGAGCCTTTCCGGATGCCCCGCCCAGGGGGCAGGATGAGCAGGTTGACGGCACTGAGTGCCGCCAGTGGGCCAAGTGGCGACCCCGAGTGCACTCTCCTGAGCCAAATGGGGGATGGTAGAGACAGTCAGGGCACCTCGAAGATGAGGCACTAAGTCGGTGAGGGAAGACGTGAGCGAGCACACCAAGAACGACGCGGTAGTACTGCGGGTCGGCGACGGCGAGTACACCTATCCGGTGGTCGACAGCACCGTCGGTGACAAGGGCTTCGACATCGGGAAGCTCCGCGCCCAGACCGGTCTGGTGACCCTGGACAGCGGCTACGGCAACACCGCCGCGTACAAGTCCGCCGTCACCTACCTCGACGGCGAGGCGGGCATCCTCCGCTACCGCGGCTACCCGATCGAGCAGCTCGCCGAGCGCTCCACCTTCCTGGAGGTGGCGTACCTCCTGATCAACGGTGAGCTGCCGACCGTCGACGAGCTGGCCAGGTTCAAGAACGACATCACGCGGCACACCCTGCTGCACGAGGACGTCAAGAACTTCTACCGGGGCTTCCCGCGCGACGCCCACCCGATGGCCATGCTGTCCTCGGTCGTCTCGGCGCTGTCCACCTTCTACCAGGACAGCCACAACCCGTTCGACGAGAAGCAGCGCGACCTCTCCACGATCCGGCTGCTCGCCAAGCTCCCGACGATCGCGGCGTACGCCTACAAGAAGTCGATCGGCCACCCGTTCGTCTACCCGCGCAACGACCTCGGCTACGTCGAGAACTTCCTGCGCATGACGTTCTCGGTGCCGGCCCAGGAGTACGACCTCGACCCGGTCGTCGTCTCCGCGCTGGACAAGCTGCTGATCCTGCACGCGGACCACGAGCAGAACTGCTCGACCTCCACGGTCCGCCTGGTCGGCTCCTCGCAGGCCAACATGTTCGCCTCCATCTCCGCCGGCATCAACGCGCTGTGGGGCCCGCTGCACGGCGGCGCCAACCAGTCGGTGCTGGAGATGCTGGAGAACATCCAGGCCAACGGCGGCGACGTCGACTCCTTCATCCGCAAGGTGAAGAACAAGGAGGACGGCGTCCGCCTGATGGGCTTCGGCCACCGGGTGTACAAGTCCTTCGACCCGCGCGCCAAGATCATCAAGGCCGCCGCGCACGACGTCCTCTCCGCGCTCGGCAAGTCCGACGAGCTGCTGGACATCGCGCTCAAGCTGGAGGAGCACGCGCTCTCCGACGACTACTTCGTCTCGCGCAACCTCTACCCCAACGTGGACTTCTACACCGGTCTGATCTACCGGGCCATGGGCTTCCCGACCGAGATGTTCACGGTCCTGTTCGCGCTGGGCCGGCTGCCGGGCTGGATCGCCCAGTGGACCGAGATGATCAAGGAGCCGGGTTCCCGCATCGGCCGCCCGCGCCAGATCTACACGGGCGTCGTCGAGCGCGACTTCGTCCCGGTCGAGCAGCGCTGAACACGTAAGCAGCGCTGAGCACGTAAAAAGTGAGCGCGTAAAAAGCGGAAGGCGCCCTGGCGTCGGTCCCCCCACGGGCCGACGTCCAGGGCGCCTTCCCATGCCCCGGTGCGGATTCCCCCCACGGGATCCGGGCCGGGCGCTCGGAGAGACAGCGCCTGAATTCGCTGTCCGAGCAGGACGGGCGGACCCGCCGTGCTCCAGTGACGTAAAACGGTTGCGGTCTGCCGGGACAGCGCACGCTGGGAGGGCCGCTCAAAGCTTCCCGGTGTACGTGCCCCGGCAACGCATCTCTGAGGCGGTCCCCCAAGACAACCCCAGATGCCAGCCGGCGCCCCCCAAGACGCTGGACTGACACCGCCAACTTAGACCTTCGAACCCCTTCGATGGTTACGTTCGCGTCACTGTGATCTGCGTCTCTTGCATACGTCCCATAGGTGCGCAAGAGCCCCGATACGGCGATCGAGGCCCAAGCGTAAGGAACATGCGCGAGCCTTGTGAAGAGCTTATGTGAGGTGCGCGCCGGACTCTAGGGGGACTCTTACTTCTGCGCGGGGGACTTCTTCCGGCCACCGCGGCACTTCCTGGCCCGTCTCAGTGGAACCGGCGCAGCCGCAGGCTGTTGGTCACCACGAACACCGAGGAGAAGGCCATCGCCGCCCCCGCGATCATCGGGTTCAGCAGCCCCGCCGCGGCCAGCGGCAGCGCGGCGACGTTGTAGCCGAAGGCCCACACCAGATTGCCCTTGATGGTGGCGAGGGTGCGCCGGGAGAGCCGGATGGCGTCGGCGGCCACCCGCAGGTCGCCCCGGACCAGGGTGAGGTCCCCGGCCTCGATCGCCGCGTCCGTGCCGGTGCCCATGGCCAGACCCAGGTCGGCGGTGGCGAGCGCGGCCGCGTCGTTCACCCCGTCCCCGACCATGGCGACGGTCCGCCCCTCGCGTCGCAGCCTTTGGACCACGTCCACCTTGTCCTCGGGCAGCACCTCGGCGACGACCTCGTCGATGCCGACCTCGCGCGCGACCGCCTCCGCGACCGTGCGGTTGTCCCCGGTGAGCAGCACCGGCTTCAGGCCCAGTGCGCGCAGGTCCCGTACCGCCTCGGCGCTGGTCTCCTTCACCGCGTCCGCGACGGCGAGCACCGCGCGCGGCTCGCCGTCCCAGCCCGTCACCACGGCCGTACGGCCCTGCTGTTCGGCCCTGGAGCGGGCGGCGGCCAGTTCGGCGGGCAGGTCGTCCCAGAGCCGTCCGGCGGCCACCTCGTGGCCGTCCACGCGGCCGCGTACGCCCCGGCCGGGGACGTTCTCGAAGTGCTCGGCCGGTGGCAGTGTGCCGACGCGCTCCTCGGCGCCCTCCGCGACGGCGCGGGCGACGGGGTGCTCGGAGGCGTGCTCCAGGGCGCCGACGAGCCGCAGCACCTGCTTCTCGTCCTCGCCGGGGGCGGTGTACACCTCCTGGAGCGTCATCCGCCCGGTGGTGACGGTGCCGGTCTTGTCGAGGACGACGGTGTCGACGCGGCGGGTGGACTCCAGCACCTCGGGGCCCTTGATGAGGATGCCGAGCTGTGCGCCCCGCCCGGTGCCGACCATCAGCGCGGTCGGCGTGGCCAGGCCCAGGGCGCAGGGGCAGGCGATGATCAGTACGGCGACGGCGGCGGTGAACGCGGCGACCGTGTCGCCGGTGACGGCCAGCCAGACGCCGAAGGTGCCGAGCGCGATGAGGATGACGACGGGCACGAACACGGCGGAGATCCGGTCGGCCAGGCGCTGTACCTCGGCCTTGCCGTTCTGCGCGTCCTCCACCAGCCGGGCCATCCGGGCGAGCTGGGTGTCGCCGCCGACGCGGGTCGCCTCGACCAGCAGCCGGCCGCCCGCGTTGACGGTGGCGCCGGTGACCCGGTCGCCGGCGGAGACGTCGACGGGCACGGACTCGCCGGTCAGCATGGAGGCGTCGACGGCGGAGGTGCCCTCGATCACCGTGCCGTCGGTGGCGATCTTCTCGCCGGGCCGCACCACGAACCGGTCGCCCACGGCGAGCGAGCCCACCGGCACCCGGACCTCACGCCCGGCCCGGACCACGGTCACGTCCTTGGCGCCCAGCTCCATCAGCGCCCGCAGCGCGGCCCCCGCCCTGCGCTTGGAGCGGGCCTCCAGATAGCGGCCGAGCAGGATCAGCGCGACGACCCCGGCGGCGACCTCCAGATAGATGACGGAGGTGCCCTCGGAGCGGGAGACGGTGAACGAGAAGGCGTGCCGCATGCCGGGCATGCCCGCGTGGCCGAAGAAGAGCGCCCACAGCGACCAGCCGAACGCGGCGAGCGTGCCGACCGAGACCAGGGTGTCCATGGTGGCCGCGCCGTGCCGCAGGTTGGTCCAGGCGGCCCGGTGGAAGGGCAGGCCTCCCCAGACGACCACGGGGGCGGCGAGGGTCAGCGAGAGCCACTGCCAGTTGTCGAACTGGAGCGCCGGGACCATCGCCATCAGGATGACGGGCACGGCCAGCAGGGCGGAGATCAGCAGCCGCTGCCGGAGCGCGGACAGCTCCGGGTCGCGCTCGGCCCGACCGGCGGACTCGCCCGTGTCGGCGGCCGGTTCGGGCTCCGGGGGCGGGGGTTCCTCGGCGGTGTACCCGGTCTTCTCGACGACCGCGATCAGGTCCGCGACGTGGACGCCGTCGCCGAAGCTGACCTTCGCCTTCTCCGTCGCGTAGTTGACGGTGGCGCTCACGCCGTCCATGCGGTTGAGCTTCTTCTCCACCCGCGCGGCGCAGGACGCGCAGGTCATGCCGCCGATGAGCAGCTCGACCCGGTTCTCGTCCGCCTCGGGCGCCGTACGCCCTGTCGGTGCGGTGGTGCTGGTCATGCCCGGACTCCAGACATCGGACCGGACCTTACGGAATCCAGTATGAGCTGGTCGGTACGGCCCGGTCGGGGAAGGGTTGCGCGGTCCGCGCGCGGGACGCGCGGACCTGCGGGGTGGTGCTCAGGCCCGCCCGGCCAGCTCGAAGCCGGCCTCGTCGACGGCAGCGCGCACGGCCTCGTCGTCGAGCGGGGCGGCCGAGACGACGGTGACCTCACCGGTGGAGGCCACGGCCTTCACCGAGCTGACACCGGGGATCTCGGAGATCTCGGCGGAGACGGAACCCTCGCAGTGGCCGCAGCTCATGCCGCTCACCTGGTAGACGGCGGTGACGGAGCCGGGGGTGTCGGTCTGGGCGCTCATGTCGTTCTCCTCGTCGTACTGGGTCGTACTGGGTCGTACTGGGTCGTACTGGGTCGTACTGGGGGTGCCCTCAGGGGACCCTCACTCTTCGAACACTATACCCCTAGGGGGTATTCCCCAAGGGGGTGCCGAGCGGTGGGGGAATTCACCGGCACCCTATGTATACGCCCGCTTTGTCGCAGTACGGCGAACGCCCGCACGCCGTCCCCGGGGGAGGCGTGCGGGCGTTCCTGGTCGGGTGGCGCGGGGGTCAGCCCTCTCTGCGGCCCCGGTTGCCGGGCCGGGAGGCGACCCAGGCGCGCACCGTGTCGGCGTACCAGTACGGCTTGCCGCTCTCCACGTGGTCGGGCGGCGGCAGCAGGCCGTGTTTCCGGTACGACCGAACGGTGTCCGGCTGCACCCGGATGTGTGCCGCGATCTCCTTGTAGGACCAGAGCCTGCGGTCGGTCATGCGTCGCACCTCCTGCGCGCGCCGCGGCGGCGGCCGGGGAACGGCCGTCGGGGGAGCCCGGCGCTGTGCTGGTGATCACCAAGCCTGTGCCCGGTCAACGACGCAGAGTGACCATGAGCAAGCGGCTGTGGGCCGGGTGTGACGGAGAACCCGCGTAGGCGAGACGTATGTGACGGGAGGGACAAGTCCGTGACGAAACCACAGCGAACGGACTTGAGGCCCGCCAGGCGTGGCGGGTTGACCCGAGCGGCTCCGGTCGCTCCGCAGAAACGTCACATCGCGCGAAAGCGGACGACGTCAGACGCCGCAGGACCGCAGGAACGCCCGCGTCCGCCGTGCGATCGGCAGCGGCTTGTCCGGTTCGCAGGGGTACATGTCCTGCTCGACGATGGCGAAGAGGTCGGTGTCCAGCCGGGCCGCCGCCTCCAGGACCGGGCCCAGCGCGGGTACCCCGGCGGGCGGTTCGCACATCACGCCTTGCGCGACCGCCGGGCCGAAGGGGGTGCCGTCGGCCCGTACCCGCGCCAGGATCTCCGGGTCGACCTGCTTGAGGTGCAGGTAGCCGAGCCGTTCGCCGTAGGTCTCGATCAGCTCGACGCTGTCCCCGCCGCAGTAGGCGTAGTGGCCGGTGTCCAGGCACAGGGAGACCAGGTCGGGGTCGGTGGCGTCGAGGAAGCGGGTGACGTGGGCCTCGGTGTCGATGTGGGTGTCGGCGTGGGGGTGGACGACGATCGTCAGGCCGTACCGTTCGCGCACCTCGTGGCCCAGCCGTTCGGTCTGCCCGGTGAGGTCGCGCCACTGGGCCGGGGTCAGTTCGGCCGGCTCCAGTACCGCGCCGGTGCGGTCGTCCCGCCAGAAGGAGGGGATGACGACGAGATGGCGGGCGCCCGTCGCCCGAGTCAGCGCCGCGACGGCGGAGACGTGCTCCCAGGTCTTCTCCCACACCGCCGGGCCGTGGTGCAGCCCGGTGAACACGGTCCCGGCCGACACCTTCAGGCCGCGCCGGGCGGTCTCCTCGGCGAGCACCTCGGGGTCGGTGGGCAGATACCCGTAGGGGCCCAGCTCGATCCACTCGTAGCCGGACGCGGCCACCTCGTCCAGGAAGCGCCGCCAGGGGACCTGGGCGGGGTCGTCCGGGAACCAGACGCCCCAGGAGTCGGGCGCCGATCCGACGCGGACACGGGACAGCGGGGAGGACGGCATCGACGTCATGGCCGCCAGCGTGCGGGCCGTCCGGAAAGGGTGTCAATAGCTGGTCCGAATGTCTGGACAAAACGTTGACAGGGCTCACCGGACCGGACTAGAAAGCCGGGGAGAGTCCTGCCGGGTGGAGTCCCGACGCATCGTGATGAAGGGGAGTCGATGGCGTACGACCTGATCACCATGGGACGGATCGGGGTGGACCTCTACCCCCTCCAGACCGGCGTCCCGCTCGACCGGGTGTCCTCCTTCGGCAAGTTCCTCGGCGGCTCCGCCACCAATGTCGCCGTCGCCGCCGCCCGCCTCGGACTCACAACCGCCGTCATCACCCGTACGGGTGACGATCCGTTCGGTACGTACCTCCACGAGGCGCTGCGCGGCTTCGGCGTCGACGACCGCTGGGTCACCCCGGTGCCCGGCCTGCCCACCCCGGTCACCTTCTGCGAGGTCTTCCCGCCGGACGACTTCCCGCTCTACTTCTACCGGCAGCCCAAGGCCCCCGACCTGGAGATCCGCCCCGGCGAACTCGACCTCGACGCGATCCGCGCCGCCCGCGTCTTCTGGGTCACCGGCACCGGCCTGAGCGAGGAGCCCAGCCGTACGGCCACCCTGGGCGCCCTCGCCCACCGGGCCCGGTCCGGCATCACCGTCTTCGACCTCGACTGGCGCCCGATGTTCTGGCGCGACCCCGACACCGCCCGTCCCTTCTACGCCGAGGCCCTGCGGCACGCGACCGTCGCCGTCGGCAACGTGGACGAGGTGGAGATCGCCACCGGCGTCCGCGAACCGCACGCCGCCGCCCGCGCGCTGCTGGCCGCGGGGGTGGAGCTGGCGGTGGTGAAACAGGGCCCCAAGGGCGTCCTCGCCGTCCACCGCGACGGCGAGAGCGCCGAGGTGCCTCCGCTGCCCGTCACCGTCCTCAACGGCCTCGGCGCGGGCGACGCGTTCGGGGGCTCGCTGGTCCACGGCCTGCTGGCGGGCCGGGACCTGGAGACGGTCATGCGCCACGCCAACGCCGCCGGCGCCATCGTGGCCTCCCGCCTGGAGTGCTCCTCCGCGATGCCGACACCGGACGAGGTGTCGGCGGCACTGACGGCGGGAGCGGTGCGATGAGCCCTGGCCGGGCGGTGGCGGCGATCCTCCTGGGGACCCCCGCCCGGGTCACCGCCACCGGGGCGCGGAGCACAAAGGCCACCGCCGGGGCGAGGATCGTCGCCGGGGCCCGTGCTGCCACCGGGGTCGGGAGCGCGTGCGCCCCCCGCCCCGCCGAGGCCGCCGCCGGGAGGAGGAGCGCCCCTCGGGCCCGCGTCGCCGCTGCGGCGGCGGGCGCCATTCGGGGCCGTGCCGTCGGCGGTGGCTGGAGTACATGCGGCTCGGGTCCCGCCGAGGTTTCCGGTGGGGCCTCGCGATGAGTGCCGTTCACGTCGACGTCGCCGCCCTCGTCCATCTGCGGGCCCGGCATCCCGAGGCCATCGCGGAGGCGGCTGCGCGGCGGGTGCGGCGGGCGTTGGTGGGGGCGCGGGAGCGGTTGCTGATCGTGGCCGCCGATCATCCGGCGCGGGGGGCGCTCGGTGCGGGAGGGCGGCCCTTCGCCATGGCCAACCGGGCCGACCTGCTGCACCGGCTGTGCGTGGCGCTGTCCCGGCCCGGTGTGGACGGCGTGCTGGCCAGTGCCGACGTGCTGGACGACCTGCTGCTGCTCGGTGCGCTGGAGGGCAAGGTCGTCCTCGGCTCCATGAACCGGGGCGGCCTCCAGGGCGCCCGCTTCGAGCTGGACGACCGCTTCACCGGGCACCGCCCCGAGGACATCGCGCGCCGCCGCTTCGACGCGGGCAAGCTGCTGCTGCGCATCGACCCCACCGACCCCGGCTCGCTGACCACGCTGGAGTCCGCCGCCCGCGCCGTCGACGCGATGGCGGAACGCCGACTCCCTCTGTTCGTCGAGCCGTTCCTCAGCCGACGCGGGCCGGACGGGCGTCTGCGCAACGATCTGTCCGCCGAGGCGGTGACCACCTCCCTGGCCATCGCCTCCGGACTCGGCGGCTCCTCCGCCTACACCTGGTTGAAGGTGCCCGTCACGGAGAACCCGGACGACATGGCCGACGTCATGGCGACCACCACGCTGCCCGCCGTCCTGCTGGGCGGCGAGACCGGCGGCTCCCCGCAGGAGCAGGCCGCCGCGTACGAGAAGTGGCGCGGCGCGCTGCGCCTGCCCACCGTGCGCGGCCTGGTGGTCGGCCGCACACTGCTGTACCCGGCGGACGGCGACGTGGCCGCCGCCGTGGACACCGCCGCAGGACTGCTGTGAGGGCCCGCATGACCAGCACCCGACTCCACCTCCCGCACGGCGAGGCCGCCGGCGGCCCGTACGCGCTCGACATCGGCCCAGGTCAGGAGGGCTGGGCACACACCCGCCTGCGCGTCGTGGAGTTGAAAGCCGGCGGCACCCATACCTTCGACACCGGTGCCGCCGAATGGATCGTGCTCCCCCTCCAGGGTGCATGTACCGTACAAATTGACGAGAACGAGTTTCAGATCCGGGGCCGGGAGAACGTGTTCGCGGCAGTCTCCGACTTCGCGTACGCCCCCCGCGACAGCCGGGTCCAGATCGCCTCCGGCGCGGGAGGCCGCTTCGCCCTGGCAGGAGCGAAGTGCGAGCGACGACTCCCCGCCCGCTACGGCCCCGCGCCGGAGGTCCCCGTCGAAGAGCGCGGCAGCGGCACCTGCGCCCGCCAGGTGCGCAACTTCGCCGCCGCCGACACCTTCGACTGCGACCGGCTCATCGCCGTGGAGGTCGTCACCCCCGGCGGCAACTGGTCGTCCTACCCGCCGCACAAGCACGACAAGCACCGGCCGGGGGAGGAGACCGAGCTGGAGGAGATCTACTACTTCGAGATCGAGGACGGCGGCCTCGGCTACCAGCGTGTCTTCCCCTCCCGCCCGGGCGGCGCCGACCTGCTCGCCGAGGTCCGCACGGGTGACGCGGTGCTCGTACCCGACGGCTGGCACGGCCCGTCGATCGCCCAGCCCGGCCACGCCATGTACTACCTGAACGTGATGGCCGGACCCGGCGCCGGCCGGGAGTGGCGGATCAGCTTCCACCCGGACCACTCAGGGGGTTACCGGTGACCATCCGGCTCACGGTCGCGCAGGCGCTCATCCGCTTCCTCGCCGCCCAGTACACCGAACGCGACGGCGTGACGCAGCGGCTCATCGGCGCCACCTGGGGCGTCTTCGGGCACGGCAACGTCGCGGGGATCGGCCAAGCCCTGCTGGAGAACCGGAAGTTGATGCCGTACCACCAGGGCCGCAACGAGCAGGCGATGGTGCACGCGGCCGTCGGCTACGCCCGTCAGTCGAACCGCCTCTCCACCCACGCCGTGACCACCTCCATCGGCCCCGGCGCCACCAACCTCGTCACCGGCGCCGCCCTCGCCACCATCAACCACCTCCCCGTCCTGCTGCTCCCCGGCGACGTCTTCGCCGCCCGCCCCGCCGACCCCGTCCTCCAGCAGCTCGAACTCCCCTACACGGGCGACGTGTCGGTGAACGACACCCTGCGCCCGGTGTCCCGGTACTTCGACCGCATCACCCGCCCCGAGGCCCTGATCCCGGCCGCGCTCGCGGCCGCACGGGTGCTCACCGACCCCGTCGACACCGGCGCCGTCACCCTCGCCCTCCCGCAGGACGTGCAGGCCGAGGCGTACGACTGGCCCGAGGAGTTCTTCGCCGACCGGGTGTGGACCGTCCGCAGACCCGGCGCCGACCCGGCCGAACTCGCGGCAGCGGTACGGGCGATCAGGCAGGCCCGGCGTCCCCTCGTCGTCGCGGGCGGCGGGGTCCACCACAGCCGCGCCGAGGACGCGCTCGCGGAGTTCGCCGCCGCCACCGGCATCCCGGTCGCCGCCACCCAGGCGGGCAAGGGCTCCCTGCCGTACGACCATCCCCAGGACGTGGGCGGCATCGGCCACACCGGCACCGCCACCGCCGGTGAACTCGCCCGCGCCGCCGACCTGGTGATCGGGATCGGCACCCGGTACACCGACTTCACCACGGCCTCCGGCACCCTCTTCCAAGACCCCGGCGTGCGCTTCCTCAACCTCAACATCGCGCCCTTCGACAGCCACAAGATGGCCGGGCTGCCGCTGGTGGCCGACGCCCGCAGCGGGCTGGGCGAGCTGACCGAGGCGCTGGGGATGCACGAGCACCGGGTCCCGGAGCCGTACACCGCCGCCTACACGGCGGCCAAGGCGGAGTGGGAGCGCCGCGTCGACGCCTGCTTCGCCGCCGAGGACCCGGACGCGGTGCCGACCCAGACCCAGGTGATCGGTGCGCTGGACGCCCTGGTGGACGCGAGCGACATCATCGTGGGCGCCGCCGGCTCCCTCCCCGGCGACCTGCACAAACTCTGGCGGACCCGCGCCCGTGACCAGTACCACCTGGAGTACGGCTACTCCTGCATGGGCTACGAGATCCCGGCCGCCCTCGGCGTGAAACTCGCCGCTCCCGAGCGCAACGTCTGGGCGCTGGTCGGCGACGGGACCTATCTGATGATGCCGACCGAGATCGTCACCGCCGTACAGGAGGGCGTGGCGGTGAAGATGGTGCTGATCCAGAACCACGGGTACGCGTCCATCGGCGGGCTTTCCGAGTCGGTCGGCGCCGAGGGCTTCGGGACCGCCTACCGGTTTCCCGCCGGGGACGGCACCCTCACCGGCCCGCCCCTGCCGGTCGACCTCGCCGCCAACGCGGCCAGCCTCGGCATGCGGGTGCTGCGCGCCAGGACGGTCTCCGAGCTGCGCGGCGCCCTCGCCGAGGCGCGCGCCGCCGACACCCCCACTTGTGTCTACGTGGAGACCGAAACGTCCGACAGTGTGTCGGGCGCGCCCCCGGCCGCGGCCTGGTGGGATGTTCCTGTGGCCGAGACCGCGACCAGGCCGTCCGCGGTCAAGGCCCGCGAGCTGTACGAACGGCATCTGCCGGCCCGCCGCCGCCATCTGTGACAAGGAGCCCGAGGACATGACGAAGATCGTCAACCACTGGATCGGCGGCAAGACCGCCGAGGGCGCGTCGGGCACGTACGGCCCGGTCACCGACCCGGCGACCGGCGAGGTCACCACCAAGGTCGCCTTCGCCTCCGTCGAGGAGGTGGACGCCGCGGTCGCCGCCGCCAAGGACGCCTTCACCACCTGGGGCCAGTCCTCGCTGGCCCAGCGCACCACGATCCTGTTCAGGTTCCGGGCGCTGCTGGACCAGCACCGCGACGAGATCGCCGCGCTGATCACCGCCGAGCACGGCAAGGTGCACTCCGACGCGCTGGGCGAGGTCGCGCGCGGCCTGGAGATCGTGGACCTGGCCTGCGGGATCAGCGTCCAGCTCAAGGGCGAGCTGTCCACCCAGGTCGCCACCGGGGTCGACGTGGCCGCGATCCGGCAGCCGCTCGGCGTGGTCGCGGGCATCACCCCGTTCAACTTCCCGGCGATGGTGCCGATGTGGATGTTCCCGCTCGCCATCGCGTGCGGCAACACCTTCGTGCTGAAGCCGTCGGAGAAGGACCCCTCGGCCGCCCTGAAGCTGGCGGAACTGCTGGCCGAGGCCGGGCTGCCGGACGGTGTCTTCAACGTCGTGCACGGTGACAAGACGGCCGTCGACCGACTGCTGGAGCACCCGGACGTGAAGGCGGTGTCCTTCGTCGGCTCCACCCCGATCGCCCGCTACATCCACACCACCGCCTCCGCCCACGGCAAGCGCGTCCAGGCCCTCGGCGGCGCCAAGAACCACATGCTGGTCCTCCCCGACGCCGACCTCGACGCGGCGGCGGACGCGGCGGTGAGCGCCGCCTACGGCTCGGCGGGCGAGCGCTGCATGGCGATCTCGGCGGTCGTCGCGGTCGGTTCCATCGGCGACGAACTGGTGCGGAAGATCCGCGAGCGCGCCGAGAAGATCAAGATCGGCCCCGGCACCGACCCCACCTCGGAGATGGGCCCGCTGATCACGGCGGCCCACCGCGACAAGGTGGCCTCCTACGTCGCCGGCGCCGCCGCCGAGGGCGCCGAGGTCGTGCTCGACGGCACGGGATACACCGTCGAGGGCCACGAGGGGGGCCACTGGATCGGCATCTCCCTGCTCGACAAGGTGCCGACCAGCGCGAAGGCGTACCAGGACGAGATCTTCGGCCCGGTGCTGTCCGTGCTGCGCGTCGACACCTACGAGGACGGCGTCGCCCTCATCAACGCCTCCCCGTACGGCAACGGCACCGCCATCTTCACCCGCGACGGCGGCGCCGCCCGCCGCTTCCAGTTGGAGATCGAGGCCGGCATGGTCGGCGTCAACGTCCCGATCCCGGTCCCCGTCGGCTACCACTCCTTCGGCGGCTGGAAGGACTCCCTCTTCGGCGACCACCACATCTACGGCAACGACGGCACCCACTTCTACACCCGAGGCAAGGTCGTCACCACCCGCTGGCCCGACCCCTCCGACACCCCCGCCGGCGTCGACCTGGGCTTCCCCCGCAACCACTGAGCCGGCGCCGCTTCGGCGGCCTGGCCCGCTTTCTCCGGGTCCGGCCGCCGCAAATCCTGTGGCAGCGGTGTCGGTGGTGCCGCTTATGCTGCCCCCGAAGATCACCGGGGCCAGGGGAGGGCGCGGCATGTTCGGCAGGCTGACCAGGGGTGGGAAGAGACCGGAGGCGGACCCGTACGTCCTGCCGGCCCCCCGCAGATTCGGCGTCTACCGGCTGGAGGCGCTCGGGGACACCCGGGTGCGGACCCTGCTGCGGGCGGCCGGGACAGGGGACTGGGAGGCGGTCAAAGAGGCGCTGACCCCCTTCGACCTCGGCCGGGACCACCAGCTCCTGGACGAACTGGCCGAGGTGGCCGGGGTGCAGGACTGGATCGGCCGGGCCGTCGAGGAGGACGGGGAACACCGCGCGACGGCCCTGCTGATCTCCGGGGCGCGTCACGTCGTCTGGGGCTGGGAGGCGCGCACCAGGGATCAGGCCCACAACGTCTCGCGGGAACAGTGGCGGGTCTTCCACGAGCGGCTGCGCATCGCCGAGGAACACCTTCTGGAGGCCGCCGAACTGCGCCCCGAGTGGATCACCCCGTGGCGCCCCCTGCTGAAGTCCGGCCGCGGCATGTCGCTGGGCGACGACGTCAACCGGGCCCGGCGCGACGCCGCCCTGCGCCGCGACCCGCTGGACCTGGAGACCCACTACGAGTGGGTGACGTTCCGGCAGCCGCGCTGGCACGGAAAACCCGGCCAGGCCCTGGCGTTCGCGCGCAAGGCGTTCCACGGCGCGCCGGAGGGCCATCGCCTCGGCTGCGTCCTGGCCATGGCGCACATCGAGGACTGGGTGGAGTCGGACGCCGGCGACTGCCTCGACGCCTGGCACATCCAGACCGAACTGCGGGACGCGGCCAAGCACAGCATCCTCCACCCGGCCTACGAGCGGCGCCGGGGCTGGCAGGAGGACTTCAACGTCTTCGCCATGGCCCTCTCGCTGTCCGGCGAGAGCATCGTGGCCCCGCGCGTCTATCGCGAGCTGCGCCGCGCGTACACCCGGTGGCCGTGGCGGTACGTGAACCACCCCGAGAAGCTGTACGCCCGCTACCGGAGCCGGGCCTGAGAACGCCGGCCCTTCCCGCACGCCGCCGTTCCGCGCGCACCCACTCCCGCCGTCGTCCCCCGACGACCACACCCCGGACTCCGTGATGACTCTGCCCGACACCTCCATGTCCCCGGCCGGCGCCGACCGCACCTTCCAGGTGGACCTGCGCGGTCTGGTCGACCTCCTCTCCCACCACCTCTACTCCAGTCCCCGCGTCTATCTGCGCGAACTCCTGCAGAACGCGGTGGACGCCCTGACCGCCCGGTACGCCCATGAACCCGGCGCCGCCCAGGGCGACTTCGGCATCCGGCTCTACGCCGACGGGTCCTCCGTACGCGTCGAGGACGACGGTGTCGGTCTCACCGAGGCCGATGTGCACACCTTCCTCGCCACGATCGGCCGCAGCAGCAAGCGCGCGGACCGCATCGCCGAGCAACGCGGCGACTTCATCGGCCAGTTCGGCATCGGGCTGCTCTCCTGCTTCCTGGTCGCGGACGAGATCCACGTACTGAGCCGGTCCGCCCGCACCCCCGGCGCGGCGGCCGTGGAGTGGCGGGGCCGGGGTGACGGCAGCTACACCGTCCGCACCCTGCCCGCCTCAGCTCGCCCCCGCCCCGGCACCACCGTCACCCTGACCCCGCGCACCGACGCGGCCGAGTGGACCGCCCCGGCCCAAGTACGGTCACTGGCACAGCACTTCGGCTCCCTCCTGCGCCACCCGGTGACCTTCGACGACGGGGGGCCGGCCCGGCTCCCGTCAACCCCGAGCCCGCGCCCTGGGCGCTCACCCACCCCACGCCGGGGGCCCGGGCGCGTGCGCTGGCCGGGTACGGCGAGGACGTCCTCGGTTTCACCCCGCTGGACACCATCGAGCTGGACCTGCCCGCCGTCGGGCTCAAGGGCATCGCGTGCGTCCTGCCGGACACGGTGCCCGCCGGGCGCCGCCACGGCCACCGCGTGCACGTCAAGGGCATGCTGCTGTCCGAGCGGGCCGAGGAGATCCTGCCCGAGTGGGCGTTCTTCGTCCGCTGCGTGGTCGACGCCGAGAGCCTGCGCCCGACGGCGTCCCGCGAGGCCCTGTACGAGGACGACACCCTCGCCGCCGTCCGCGACGCGCTCGCCGAACGACTGCGCGCGTGGCTCGCGAGGATCGCCGCCAGCGATCCGGACCTCCTCGGCCGGTTCCTCCGGGTGCACCACCTGGCCGTGAAGTCGCTCGCGGTGCACGACGACGAGATCCTGCGGATGCTGCTGCCCTGGCTGCCGTTCGAGACCACCGACGGGCACACCACCCTGGACGAGTTCGCCCGCGCCCACCCCACCGTGCTCGTCACCTCCAGCGTGGAGGAGTTCCGGCAGGTCGCCGCGATCGCCTCGGCCGCCGGGCTCGGTGTCGTCAACGGCGGCTACACCTACGACCGCGAACTGGTCCACCGGCTGCCCGAGATCAGGCCCGAGGCCACGGTGGCCGACCTCGACCCGGCCACCCTCACCGCCCACCTGGACACCGTCGACCGGGAGACGGAGCTGGCCGCCGCGGCCTACCTCGCCCTGGCCCGCGACGCCCTCGCCGTCTTCGACTGCGACGTGGCGCTGCGCACCTTCCAGCCCGCCTCCGCCCCCGCCCTGCTGGTCGACAGCCGGGAGGCACGGCACGAGCGCACCCGCTCCCAGCTCGCCCGCGAGCAGGAGGGCGGTCTGTGGGGCGACATCCTCGGCCACCTGCGCCAGGAGGCCCCGCGCGCCCAGCTCATTCTCAACCAGCTCAACCCGCTGGTCCGCACCGCCGTCACCATCGACGAGCCCGAACTCGCCCGTACCAGCGCCGAAGCCCTCTACGGGCAGGCCGCGATGCTGTCCCGGCGTCCGCTCAGGCCGGCCGAGTCGAGCCTGATCAACCGCTCCTTCCTCGACCTTCTCGCCCACGCCCTGCGCAAGGACCGCTGACGATGCCGACCGCACCCCGGACCACCGACGAGCTGTACCAGGCGCTCCGCGAGAACGACGGACGCCCCTACGGCCGTACCCGCACCCTCACCGCCGAGGAACTGGCCGAGGCCGCCGAGCAGTTCGGCGATCCCCGGCTGCTCGCCGTGACCCTCATGGGCCTCCAGGAGGCGTACGCCTACGGCGCCGAGCCCCGGAAGTCGCCCGTCGTCTTCGCCCGCCTCCTCGCCCTCTACGACGAGCAGCCCGACGTCTTCGACGCCGCACTGCGCCACTCGCTGTTCTGGCGCTTCAAATGGGTGGGCAACGCCCTGCGCGCGATCCCCGAGGTCCCCCTGACCGCCCTGCGCCAGTGGCTCACGGAGATGCGCGACCGGTACGAGAAGGCCGGACTGGGCCTCCAGCCGTACTACGGGCAGTGCTTCCAGCTCGCCGCCCACACCGGGGAGGGCGCCGACCTCGCCTACGAACTGTGGGCGAGCCGCACCCGTACCCCGCTCAGCGACTGCGAGGCGTGCGAGATCTGCGAGCGGGCCCGCCACCACCTCGCGGCGGGCGAAGACGAGCGCGCGCTGGCCGTCTGGGAACCCGTCCTGGCCGGCAACGAGTCCTGCCAGGAGGAACCCGCCCGCTCCGTCTCGTACGCGCTGCTGCCCCTGCTGCGCACCGGCCGCGCCGACCGGGCCCGCGAACTGCACCTGACCGGGTACCGCGCCTGCCGCCGCAACCCCTCGATGTCCGGCGAGGTGGGCCGGCACCTGGAGTTCTGCGCGCTCACCGGCAACGAGGCGCGCGGCCTGGAACTCCTCGCCGAGAACCGGAACCTGTTCGAGGACGTGGACTCGCCGCTGGACCAGTACGACTTCCTCACCGGCGTCGAGGTCCTCCTCCAGCGCGTCGAGGCCCTCGGCCACGGCGGCCTGCCCGCCGCCGGACCCCCCGGCCGCACCTGGACGGTGACCGCCCTGCGCGCCGAGGTGCGCGGCCGCGCCGACGACCTCGCCGCCCGCTTCGACGCCCGTAACGGCACCACCGCCCACACCGACCGCCGCCGGGCCCGCCTCGACCGCGTCCCACTCCTGGGGGCGCTCGAACTCACCCTGCGCACCCGTGCCCTCGACGACGTGGCCCCGGCCGCGCCCGTCGCCGTACCCGCGGCCGGCCTTCCGGAGTCGCTGCCCGCGCTCATCCGGCGGGCGCGGGAGCTGGAACGGCAGGGACACCCGGACGACGCCGCCCACTGGACCCGGCTGCGCGCCCTCGTCGCCGCCCCCGGCTACACCCACCCCGACGACCCCGACGTGGGCCCGCTCGCCCGGCTCCGCGCCGACCTGCTGTCCGAGGAGGCGAACCAGGAGGCCGAGGAGGAGCGGTACGAGGCCGCCGCCGCGCTCATGGAGGAGGCCGCCGGCCTCTACGACGAGGCCGGTGAACCGGGTGCCGCGGCCGTCTCCCGGGCCGGCGCCCTGGTCGCCCGTGCCGAGACCGTCCCGGAGGACGCCACCGACGTGACCGGGACGAAGGTCACCGCGCTGACCGCAGCCCACGCGGCGATCGTCCGCCTGCGGGAGGAGACGCCCGGCCTGGCGCCGTACCAGGAGGCCCGGCTGCTGCGGCTGCGGGTGACCGCGCTCGCCCTGCGGTTCCAGGCGTCGCGGGACGAGGAGTACAGCGCGCCCGTCCTCGCCGAGGCGGACCTGCTGCACGCGTTCGCCACCCGGCACGACCTCGCCGGCCAGATATCCGGCGCCCTGATGATGCGGGCGAGCACCCACGCCCTCTCCGGGGACCTGCCCGCGGCGGTCGCCGAACTCGACGCCCTCCTGGACCGGCTCAGGGCGCACGGGCCCGCCTGGCACCTGCCCCGCACTCTCGGGCTCCGCGGCCGGGTCCAGCTCGGGCTCCGGGACGCCCCAGGCGCCCACGAGAGCCTGACCGAGGCCCTGCGGCTGGCCGCCGGACAGCCGGCCCCGCACGCCGGCACCGCCCGGCTCCACGCCGACCTGGCCCAGGCGTGCCTGGGCCTCGGCGAGCCGGACGAGGCACTGCGGCACCTGACCCGCTCGGCCGAGCTGGACCTCCGCGACGGCAAGCGCGTGGACGCGTTCTGCACCTACACCGACGTGGCCCACCTCAGCCTCGACCTCGGCCGCGAGGAGGACTGCATCGCCCTGATGGACTCGCTCCTCGCCGAACCGGACGTCGCCGGCGGGGAGGTGGACGACCGGCTGGTGGCCCAGCTCCGCCTGGCCCGCGCCCGCGCGTTCCGCGCGGCGGACGACCTGGGGGCCGCCACGGCCGAGTTCGCCGCGCTCGCGGCCGAGTCGGCGGCCTGGGACGACGATCCGGGCAGCCACGCCATGATCGCTGCCGAGACGGCCGTACTCCTCGCCGGGACGGGGGAGTTCTCCCGGGCCCGCGAGGCCGTGGACCAGGCGCTCGCCGCGCACACCCGCGCCCCGCGCTACGACCGGATCAGCGGCGCCCTGCGCGAACTCGCCCGCCTCCAGGCCGAGTGGCAGGGTCCCGACGGACTGGCCGACGCCCTCGACCTGCTCGCCGACGCCGGCCGGATCGCCGACGAGGCCCGCGCCGCCGGCCACCAGGCCACGGGCCGCTCCCTGGACACCGCACTGGCCTACGAGTACGGCCGGGTCAACACCTACGCCCGCGAGTACGCGGACGCGGTGACCGCCCTGGAGAAGGCACTCGCCCTGCTCGGAGAGCCGGGGCCGGAATCGGAGACCGCCGCCGAGTGGGCCGAGTGCGTCCGGTTCGCGGCCGCCGTGGAGGGCCTCCACCAGGAGCGCCGCCATGACGCCCGTGTCCGCCTCACCGCGGCGATCAAGCTCCTGACCGCCGCCGGGTACACCGAGGAGACCGGGGAGCTGGTGAAGCTGGAGGACCGGCTGAGCAGGCACACGTAAGCGGCAACCCTCCCCTCGACCGGCCCCGAAGGCAGCCTTCGCCGTCTTCGGGGCCGTCTTTTTTCGGCCACCGCCTGCGGTTCCCGTACGGCCGACAAGGGCGCGGGCGCCTGCGTGATGCTGCCGTTTCGGTCGTCAACAGGGCGTCAGGGCTGCGGATTCCGTAGGTGAACACCCATTGACGTGGTGGTTTTCGTCGGTGTTCCATGCAGCGCCGGGAGCGAGACGTACGACACACAGCGAGCCGCCGGAGGCGATACCGCTCCCGCCCGAGTCCTCACCGCACGAGTCGATCGGACGCCGCATGACCGACACGCTCCGCCCCGCCGAGCCAGCCAGCGCCACCGAGACCGGCGACGGTCAGCGGAAACTCAAGCGTTCCATCGGCGTCGTCGGCGGCACCCTGCTGACCCTCTCCTGCGTGACGCCCGCCTCCACCCTCTTCGTGGTCGTCCCGGACCTGTTCGGCACCCTCGGCACCGCGACCGCCCTCACCATCGCCATCGGCTCGGTGCTCTGTATCGCCGTGGCGTTCTGCTACGCCGAGCTGGGCACCCTCATCCCCAGCGCGGGCGGCGAGTACGCCATGGTCTCCACCCTCGCCGGACGGCTCGCGGGCTGGCTGGTGTTCGTGCTGTCGCTGCTGGTCGTCGTGATCGTGCCGCCCGTCATCGCCATGGGCACCGCCGACTACCTCGCCCCCCTCGCCCACGTGGACCCCGCTCTCACCGGCGCCGGGGTCATGCTGCTCGCCACCCTCGCCGGACTGCTCGACCTGCGCGCCAACGCATGGATCACCGGCGTCTTCCTGGTCCTGGAGGTGATCGCGGCGGCCGTCGTCGCGGTGCTCGGCTTCTCGCACGCCCACCGGGGCGCCGGCAGCCTGGTCTCCATGCAGGTGGCCGGAGCCCACGGCGGCGTGGACCCCGTCACCGCCGCACTGGTCGTCTCCGGTCTCGCCATCGCCCTCTTCGTCACCCAGGGCTTCTCGACCGCCGTCTACCTCTCCGAGGAACTGGAGCACCCGCGCCGGGACGTGGCCCGTACCGTGCTCGCCACCCTCGCCATCTCCACCGTGATCATCCTGGTGCCGGTCGCCGCCATCACCATGGGCGCCACCGACCTGAAGGAACTGACCGGCGGCGACCTCAGCGCCATGGTGACCGCCTGGTCCAACACGGCCGTCGGCACGTTCGTCAGCCTCTGTGTCGCCCTCGCCATCGTCAACGCGGGCATCGTGATGGTCATCCAGAACTCCCGGGTCCTGTTCGCCTCCGCCCGCGACAAGGCGTGGCCCACCCCGGTCAACCGCCTGCTCTCCCGGCTCGGCCGCTTCGGCTCGCCCTGGGTCGCCACCCTCACCGTCGGCGTTCCGGGCGCGCTGCTCTGCTTCGTCGACCTGGACACCCTGTACGGCGTCACCGGGGTCTCCGTCACCGCCATGTACCTGCTCGTCGCCGTCGCCGCCCTGCTGGGCCGCCGCGACAGCCACCGGCACACCCCGGCCTGGCGGATGCCGCTGTGGCCGGCCGTACCGGTGCTGCTCATCGCCGTCCTCGGCTACGTCCTCGTCCAGCAGGACCCCGCCTACCTGCTCCTGACCGGCGGCATCACCGCCGCCGCCACCCTGTACTGGGCGCTGTACCTGCGGCCCCGCCGCGACACCCACTGGCTGGTCTCGGTCCCGGAAGACACCCGGAGCTGACCCGGCGCCCCTGTCTACCGCACCCGCAGTACACCCGCCCGGGCCCGTACTCCCGAAGGAGGGGCGGGGGTTCAGCCCGGCGGGGCCGTCCGGCGGGGAGGGCGGCCCGTACCGTTGGGTCATGGATCTTCGAGTGCCCCGGCTGCCGAAGGTGCCCCGGCGGGCCGCCGCGCTGGGGGCCGCCGTACTGCTGGCCGCCACCGGCACATGGACGGCGACCGCGTCCGACACACCCCGCCCGCACCGCGCCGACCAGGTCCTGACCATGACGGACGGCACCCGCGTGGACACCTCGTACTTCACGTCGGGAGGAGGCGGCCGGCGCCCCGCCGTCCTGCTGGCCCACGGCTTCGGCGGCAGCAAGGACGACCTGCGCGCCCAGGCCGAGGACCTCGCCGGCCACGGGTACGCCGTACTCACCTTCTCGGCACGGGGGTTCGGCCGCTCTACCGGCAAGATCGGGCTCAACGACCCGGCGCACGAGGTCACCGACGTCTCCCGCCTCATCGACTGGCTGGCCAAGCGGCCCGAGGTCCGCCTCGACAAGCCCGGCGACCCGCGCGTCGGCATGGCAGGCGGCTCGTACGGCGGGGCCATCTCCCTGCTGGCGGCCGGACACGACCCGCGTGTGGACGCCATCGCGCCCGCCGTCACCTACTGGGACCTCACCGACGCCCTGTTCCCGAACGGCGTGTTCAAGAGGCTGTGGACCGGCGTCTTCTTCAACTCCGGTGGCGGGTGCGGGCAGTTCGAGCCCGCGCTGTGCGCGATGTACCAGCGCGTCGCCCAGTCCGGCGTCCCCGACGCCGACGCCCGCGCCCTGCTCCAGCGCCGCTCGCCCGTCACCGTGGCGGACCGGATCAAGGTCCCCACCCTGCTCTTCCAGGGCCAGACCGACTCCCTGTTCACCCTCGCCCAGTCCGACGCCGCCGAGCGCGCGATCCGGGCCAACGGCGCGCCCGTCGAGGTCGACTGGATCGCGGGCGGCCACGACGGGGGAGACCTGGAGACCGGCCGGGTCCAGGGGCGGGTGCGGGACTGGTTCGACCACTACCTCAAGGGCGAGCCGGCCGGCACCGGGCCCGCCTTCCGGATCACCCGCACCGGAGGCGTCGACTCCACCGACGGCAGCACCCGCAGCCGGGGCGCCACCGCCGACACCTACCCCGGCCTGCGGAGCGACCCGCGCACCATCCCCCTCACCGGCCGCGAGCAGCACATCGCCAACCCCGCGGGCGCCAGCCCGCCCGCCGTCTCCGCCCTGCCCGGCCTCGGCGGAGGCGGCCTCGCCCAGCTCTCCGCCCTCGGCACCGGCGTCTCCCTCGACTTCCCCGGCCAGTACGCCACGTTCGACGCACCGCCGCAGCGCACCGCCCTCCGCATCACCGGCACCCCGACCGCCCGCGTCCATGTGAAGTCCACCAGCGCCGACGCGGTCCTCTTCGCCAAGCTCTACGACGTCGGCCCCGGCGGCAGCCAGGTGCTCCCCGGCCAGCTCGTCACCCCGCTCAGGATCACCGGCGCCAAGGAGGGCAAGGACGTCACCGTCACCCTCCCGCCCGTCGACCACGAGGTCCAGCAGGGCCACCGCCTCCGCCTGGTCCTCGCCACCACCGACCTCGCCTACGCCTCACCCACCGCCCCCGCGACCTACACGGTGTCCATCGAGGGCCCGCTGAGCGTCCCCACGGCTCCCGCCGTCACCACCGCGGCCACCCCGCTGCCCTCCTGGGTCTGGTGGCTCCCGCTCGGAGGCGCCGCAGCCGCCCTCGCCCTCCTCCTCACCGCCCGCCGCCGCACCACGGCCCCCGCACCCGACCCCGAGCTGGCCGAAGTCCCCCTGGTCATCACCGACTTGAGCAAGCGCTACGCCAAGTCGTCGGACAGGTACGCCGTACGCGACCTCTCCTTCCGCGTCGACAAGGGCCAGGTGCTCGGACTGCTCGGGCCCAACGGCGCGGGTAAGACCACCACCCTGCGCATGCTGATGGGCCTGATCCGGCCCGACGGCGGCGAGATCCGCGTCTTCGGCCACGCCATCCGCCCCGGCGCCCCCGTCCTCTCCCGCGTCGGCGCCTTCGTCGAGGGCGCCGGCTTCCTGCCCCACCTCACCGGCCGGGAGAACCTGGAGCTGTACTGGCGCGCCACCGGCCGCCCGCCCGAGGACGCCCACCTCGCCGAGGCCCTGGAGATCGCCGGCCTCGGCGACGCCCTGGCCCGCGCGGTCCGCACCTACTCCCAGGGCATGCGCCAGCGCCTGGCCATCGCCCAGGCCATGCTCGGCCTGCCCGACCTGCTCATCCTGGACGAGCCCACCAACGGCCTGGACCCGCCGCAGATCCGCGAGATGCGCGAGGTCCTGATCCGGTACGCGGCCGCCGGGCGCACCGTCATCGTCTCCAGCCACCTGCTGGCCGAGGTCGAGCAGTCCTGCACCCACCTCGTGGTCATGGACCGGGGCCGGCTGGTCCAGGCGGGCCCGGTCCGGGAGATCGTCGGCTCCGGCGACACCCTGCTCGTCGGCACCGGCACCCCCCTCGCCGAGCCGGTCGTGGAGAAGGTGGCCGCGCTGGACGGCGTCGCCTCCGCCGTACCGGCCGAGGGCGGGCTGCTGATCCGCCTCGAACCCGGCCACACCGCGGGGCAACTCGTGGTGGACCTGGTCCGGCTGGAGGTGCCCGTGCTCTCCGTCGGCCCGCACCGGCGTCTGGAGGACGCCTTCCTCACCCTGATCGGAGGCTCCGCGTGAGCACGCTCACCGAGGCCGCGGAGACGGCACCCGGCTACCGCGCCGCCCGCACCCTGCCCGTACGCGTCGAACTCGTCCGGCAGCTCGGGCGGCGCCGCACGCTGGTCATGGGCGCCGTCCTGGCCGCGCTGCCGCTGGTCCTGCTGGCCGCGTTCGCGATCGGGGGCGACCCGGCCGGGCGGGGGCGCCGGATCTCCCTGATGGACACGGCCACCGCGTCCGGCGCCAACTTCGCCGCCGTCAGCCTCTTCGTCTCGGCCGGCTTCCTGCTGGTGATCCCGGTCGCCCTGTTCTGCGGGGACACGGTCGCCTCCGAGGCCGGCTGGTCCTCGCTGCGCTATCTGCTGGCGGCGCCGGTGCCCAGGGCCCGGCTGCTGCTGTCCAAGCTGGTGGTGGGGCTCGGGATGAGCCTGGCCGCGATGATCCTGCTGCCGACGGTGGCGCTGGCGGTGGGCACGGCCGCGTACGGCTGGGGGCCGCTGCTCGTGCCGACCGGCGGGGCGGTGGAGGCGGGGACGGCGGTCGGGCGGCTGGCCGTGGTGGTGCTGTACCTCTTCGTCTCGCAACTGGTCACCGCCGGGCTCGCGTTCTGGCTCTCCACCCGGACCGACGCCCCGCTCGGCGCGGTGGGCGGCGCGGTCGGGCTGACCATCGTCGGCAACGTCCTGGACGCGGTGACCGCGCTCGGCCACTGGCGGGAATTCCTGCCCGCGCACTGGCAGTTCGCCTGGGCCGACCTCCTCCAGCCGCACGCGGAGTGGGCCGGCATGGCCCAGGGCGCCTCGGTCTCGGGCACCTGTGCCCTGGTCCTCTTCGCCCTGGCCTTCCGGGGCTTCACCCGCAAGGACATCGTCTCCTGACGGGAGCCCGTACACACGGCGGCGGCCCACCGGTCGGAACCGGTGGGCCGCCGCTGCGGGGGGCTCGATCAGCCGTTGCCGGCACCGTTGCCGGACAGGGCGGAGATGTCGTCCAGGATGTGCGACAGCGGCTCGTCGCCCTTGGCCTGGGTCGAGTTCTCGACGCACTGCTGGTTCTGCGGCGAGGACAGGACGGGGATGTCCTGGATGCCGACGTTGATCAGGGCCACCAGGGACTGGGCGTTGAGCTTCGCCGGCAGGCCGATGCAGGGCTTGTTCAGCGAACCCTGGACCAGAGCCAACTGCGGGCTCATGTTGCCGTAGGTGGCCGAGTTGCCGAACGACTGCGAGGCGCCGTTGCCGCTGAACGACGTGGTGCCGTGGTCGTCACCGATGGCCAGGGCCTGCGGAGCGGCAGCGCCCGCGAGACCGGCGACGGAGGCGGCGACGGCCGCGGTTGCCCACAGCTTCTTCATGTTGGTTCCCTTCGAAAGGCGGACTCCGGGGAGGAGCTGCGTGATCGTCAACGGGGAAGCGGGCGCCGGGGTTGCGGTCTTTGACCCTAACGGGGCAGCGCAGTCCGATGAGTTCACAAACGCCCCCCTCGGCTCACCCGCCTCGGAAAACACCGACGGGCCGCCGAACGAGTCGGCGGCCCGGATGCGTCGCGGAGCCGTCAGTTGTTGGCGGCGCCGTTGCCGGACAGGGCGGAGATGTCGTCCAGGATGTGCGACAGCGGCTCGTCGCCCTTGGCCTGGGTCGAGTTCTCGACGCACTGCTGGTTCTGCGGCGAGGACAGGATCGGGATGTCCTGCACGCCGATGTTGAGCAGACCCACCAGGGACTGGGCGTTGACCTTCGCGGGCAGGCCGATGCAGGGCTTGTTGAGCGAACCCTGGATGAGCGCCATCTGCGGGCTCATGTTGCCGTAGGTCGCGGAGTTGCCGAACGCCTGGGAGGCGCCGTTGCCGCTGAAGGACGTCGTGCCGGTGTCATTGCCGATGGCCAGGGCCGGCGACGCGGCGGCGGCGGAGACGCCGGCAACGGACGCGGCGACCGCGGCGGCGGCCAGAACCTTCTTGATCACTTGCGATTCCCTTCTGGAGAAACCCCGTCCATCGGAGTGCCCGGCTCAACTGCCGGGCGGGGGAGAGGGTTGCTCCCGTTCACTCCAACGGCCGATGGGGGCGCGGGAAATCGGCCGCGCGCCGTCGGGGGAATTCCGTCTCCTCCGTGCACCGGAAGCGATCCGATCGGGTGACTTACCGCAACCAATCGGCGCCCCTCCGGTTGATGTCTCCGCAGGAACGAACGTCTGGCGACCAGCCAGGAAAGCGTCTGGCGAGCAGCCAGGAAAGGAAAGCGAAATGCTGAAGAAGGCAATGGCCGCGGCGGCGGTCGCCGCGTCCTTCGTGGGCGTGTCGGCGGCGGCGGCCCCTCAGGCGCTTGCCATCGGCAACGACACGGGCACCACGTCGTTCAGCGGCAACGGCGCCACCGAGGCGTTCGGCAACAACGTGACCAACGGCGACCTCAGCCCGCAGGCCACGCTCGTGCAGAGCTCCCTGAACAAGCTCTGCGTCGGCCTGCCGGTCAAGGCGAACGTCCAGTCGGTGCTGGCCCTGATCAACGTCGGTGTCCAGGACATCCCCGTCCTGTCCTCCCCGCAGAACCAGCAGTGCGCCGAGAACTCCACCCAGGCGAAGAACGACGAGCCGCTGTCGCACCTCGTCGACGACGTCTCCGTCCTCGCGGGCAACGGCGTCGCCAACGACTGACGCTCGCGCGAGCGCTGATGCGAAAACCGCCCGGCGGCACGGGAAATCCGTGCCCCGGGCGGTTTTCGCTGCCCTTTTTCGGGGGCCGGTGTTGCTCCATGCTGTCAATTACCTGGGGGCGTTCGAGTGAATTGACGGGCGACGCGCGTTCCGCAGTTTCTTCCGCCGTCTATTCCTCGTTCTACAGCCTGCCGGTCATGGTGCGAGCCGTTCAAGTTGTGCTCGCTCGGTTTCGGCCGTCACAGGGCATGACCGCAGAGAAGGGAAAGACCATGAAGAAGAGCGCTGCTGTCATCGCCGGCGCCATCCTGGCTCTGGGTGGGGCGGCTCCCGCCTTCGCCGACGCCGGTGCCGAGGGCGCCGCGGTCGGTTCGCCGGGTGTGCTGTCCGGCAACGTCGTCCAGGTCCCGATCCACATCCCGGTCAACGTCTGTGGCAACTCCATCAACGTGATCGGCCTGCTGAACCCGGCGTTCGGCAACGCCTGCGTCAACGACTGACGCGCATAACGCAAGGCACCAGCCCCACGGCTGCGTTCAGGCCGGCCCCGGACCGTTGATCCAATGTGAATCTGCGTTCCGGGGCCGGCCTTCCCACTTCTTCGAGCAGGAAGACCACGAGATTGCGACAGACCCTGAGCAAGGGCATGGTCGTGGCCGCCGCCGCGACGGGTGTGCTGTCCTTGTACGTCAGTCAGGCGCTCGCCGATTCGGGAGCGGACGGAGCCGCACAGGGCTCTCCCGGCGCGGTGTCCGGCAACACCCTCCGGGTGCCGGTGCACGTCCCGGTCGACATCTGCGGCCACTCCGTCGATGTGACGGCCGCGCTGGACCCGGCCGTCGGCAACGCCTGCGTCAAGGACGCCCTCCCCAAGGCGCCCCGCACCACCGCGCCGTCGTCCTATGGTGACGACGACGAGCCGAGCACCCCGGTAAAGACCCCGCCCGCGTACGGCGCCGAGGAGACCAAGCCGCCCGCCGCGTACGGGGGCGACGACGAGACCACCCCTCCGCCGTCCTACGGCCACGACGAGCCGAGCGCCCCGGTCACCACCGCGCCCGCCTCGTACGGCGACGACGAGGAGACGACGCCGCCCCCGTCGTACGGGGACGACGACGAGACGACACCCCCGCCGTCGTACGGCCACGACGACGAGACCACCCCGCCGCCGTCGTACGGCGACGACGAGACGACACCCCCGCCCTACGGCGGCGAGGAGACCACTCCGCCTCCGTACGGCGGTGAAGAAACGTCTCCTCCCCCTTACGGCGGCGAGGAGACCACCCCTCCGCCCTACGGGGGCCACGAGACCACGCCTCCCCCCTACGGCGGCGAGGAGACCACTCCGCCTCCCTACGGCGGTGAGGAGACCACGCCTCCTCCGGGCGGGCACACCACGCCCCCGCCCGGAGGTCACACGACACCGCCGCCCGGCGGGCACACCACTCCGCCTCCGGGAGGTCACACCACGCCCCCGCCGGGAGGTCACACCACACCGCCTCCGGGTGGGCACACCACACCGCCTCCGGGTGGGCACACCACTCCGCCCACCCTTCCGCACACCGGTGGCAACGCGCGGATGCTGTGGGCGACTTCGGGCGCCGGAGCCGTGCTGATCGCCGGCGGAGTCCTGCTGTTCCGGCGCGGCCGGACCATGTCCCGGCACCGCTGACCACCGGGTGCCGGACCCGAGCGCCCGGCACCCAGAGGTGACGGCGCCGTACCGCCACGGCGCCGTACGCATCCTTTCGGGCCGTGTCCCGTCCGGCAGCTCGCCACGCCGACGGGCCGGGAGCGGCCAGCCGGGCGGCCCCGCACGGATAACTCCGGCGGGGCCTTCGCCGTTCACCCACGCGGGGGCCACGGCCACCCGCAAGCCGTAACCGCGCTGGCGAGCACCCGGTGCGTGTGACTGGGTGTCAGTACAGGCGCTGTTCCAGGCGCGAGGGCAGGGCCGGGTGGAGGGAGGGGCCGGGATGGCTCCACAGTGGCGCAGGACCCGGCGAGGGCGGCTGTCCCTCCTCGCCGCGGCGATCACCGTCTCGGTCGTCCTGGCCGGCCCCGGCTTCGCGGCCGGACCGCACCGGACGGCACCCGCACCGGCCCCCGCGCCCACCGCGACCCCGGCACCCCCGCCCGTCAACCGGGGCCCCGACTTCGGGGCGTTCCTCGACTCCGGCCCCCTGGGGATCGCCCGGATGCCCGCCCTGAGCAACTGGCTGGGCGGCGCCGAGCTGAAGGTCGGGCACACCTATCTGCCCGGCGGACAGTGGCGGGACATCGAGGGCCCGCCCGGCTTCCTGGAGCCGTGGGCGCACTGGCGGCGCGACAAGGCCGACCGCACCTTCGTCCTCAATGTGCCGATGCAGGAGCGCAACGAGGAGCACCTCTCCGACGCCGAGGTACGTCTGCTGCTGAGGCAGGCCGCCGCCGGGCAGTTCGACCGGCACTTCCGCGTCCTCGCCGAGAAGCTGGTCAAGCTCGGCGTCCCGGACACCGTGCTGGTGCTCGGCTGGGAGATGAACGGCATCACCTACACCCACCGCTGCGGGCCCGACCCCGAGGCGTGGAAGGCGTACTGGAACCGGATCGTCGCCACCATGCGCGCGGTGCCGGGGCAGAGGTTCCGCTTCGACTTCACACCCAGCCGGGGCCGGGACGCCGTGCCGTGGACCGAGTGCTACCCCGGCGACGACACCGTCGACATCATCGGCATGGACTCCTACGACCAGCCGGCCGGGATGCCCTTCGACGAGCAGATCAGCGAGCCGTACGGCCTCCAGGCGCACGTCGACTTCGCCAAGGCGCACGGCAAGCCGGTCTCGTACCCGGAGTGGGGGATGTTCCGCAACGGCGACAACCCCGAGTACATGCGGCGGATGCTCGCCTGGATGGACGAACACCGGCCGCTCTACAACACCCTCACCGACTACTGCCCGCACGGCGTCTGGCAGTGCCCGGCCAACCCGGGCGCGGCGAAGGTGTACCGGACGACGCTGTACGGGCGCACGGGGCTGACCACGCCTACGCCGACCCCTACGGGCACCCCGACGCCGACGCCGACGCCGACGCCGACTCCCACCCCGACCCCTACCCCTACGGACCCGGTGACCCCGACCCCCGATCCCACCCCGACCCCCGCCCCCGCGTCAGGGACCAAAACCCCCGTCGACTGCTCGGAGTTGGCGATGGGGAACTGGGTGGAGTTCTGGCTCGGGGGCCGGGTCTGCCTCCGCTTCGACCGCCTGCCGGGCGCCCGCTAGCCCGGCCGGCGCTCGCCGAGGCGGGCCAGCGCCGCCTTGCCGTGCCGCCGGGCGGCGGCGTCGGACAGCGCGGCCGACAGCAGCGGTGCGGTACGGCGCCGGGCCAGCAGCAGCCGGGCGCTAGGCGCCGGGTCGGGGCGCCAGTGGTGCTTGTACGGTTCGTCGCCGCGCATCAGGCTCAGCGTGCCGTGGGAGCCCGCGGCGGTGTGCGCGGCACAGGCGTCCAGCAGCATCACGGCGACGTCCGCCTTGCGTTCGCGCAGCGAGGGATGGGCGCCGTAGAGGTAGCCGCCCGCGAGGCTCGGAGAGAGCAGCGTGAGGTCGACGGCGACGACCTCCTCGCCGATGCGGAACTCGGTGACGACCGCGTCCCCGGAGCGCACCATCGGCTCCACCGCGCGCACCAGGTGCTCCTGGAAGCGGGGCCGCAGATGCTCGGGCGTCACCTTCCGGCCCTGCCACTGCAGCCGGTGCAGCTCCAGCAGCCGGACCACCGCCGCCTCCGCCTCACCGGGACCGGCCGTGCGCCGGGCCACCCCGAGCGCGGCCAGCTTGCGCAGCTTGGCCCGCACCCGCTGGGCCTTGCTCGACGGCAGCCGGGTGAGCAGCTCGGCCATCGGCACCGGGGGCAGCTCCAGGCACAGGGAGTCCGGCACCCGTCGGCGCGGGCCGGGCCAGCGGTCGTGGACGCGCTCCGCCGCGCCCCCGGCGCGTACCTCGCGCAGGTCGATCAGCGCGGTGCGGGCGGCCGTCCACAGGGCGTCGGTGAGGGCGGTGAGGGCGCGGCCGTCGTCGGCGTCGTCGAGCAGCACGTCGCCGTAGTCGGAGACCGTGCCGCCCAGCGGGACCAGGGCGGGGAAGGGGTGCCGGACGAGGGTGAGCGGGGCGGCGGCGAGCAGGTCGCGGCCCGAGCGGACCAGGAGGACGCGGAGCCTTCCGGGCCTGCCGTACGACTGCCACCAGGAGTGCAGCCAGGCGTGGCTCTGGAACGGGGTCGCGGTGGCGCAGCGCCGGTGCAGCCGGCCCCAGGCGGGGGCGAGGGCGGCGAACGCCATGTCGTCGGTGAGGAGTTGGGTGGTGAGCGCGGGACGCGCGAGGGTTGCGGGGCGCGCCGCGTACGTCGCCGTCACAGCCGGCTGTGGACGTCGGCGGCGAAGGCCGGGCCGGGCAGCGGGGCCGGGAGCGCGGTCTCCGGTTCCTCGCGGCGGCCCGGCCGGACCAGCAGCGCGAGCCCGCCGAGCAGTCCCCCCGCGCCCGCGCCGACCAGCGTGGTCACCCCGGCGGACGCCGAGGACGGCTCGGTCGGCCGGACGGCGCGGGAGAACTGGAGCAGCTCGACGTGGGTGGCCTTCTTGCTCGCGTCGGCCTGCTCGGTGAGCGCGGCGGCGACCGCGTTGGCCATGACCGCGGCCCGCGCCGGCTGCCCGGAGGTGGCGGAGACGGCGACCATCGGGGCGTCCGGCGAGGTCGCCGTGCGCACACTCTTCGCCAGGGTGCTCACCGGCACCCCGGCCCGCGCCTGCGCCTTGGCGAGCACGGCGGGCTGGGTGGCGACCCTGCCGTACGCCTGGGCGAAGCCGAGCGCGGTGGAGGTGTCCGAGCGGTCGGCCGGGACGGCGATGACATAGCTGGTCGCGGTGTAGTCGGGGGCCCTGAGCAGGCCGTACCCGCCGCCGATCAGCCCGCCCGCGACGACCCCGGCGGCCACCAGCGACCAGGGCGGCAGGGAACGGGAGCCCGGCAGACGGCCGGTACGACGGCGCCGGGTGGGATTCTCGGTCATGAGGGGCTGCCTCCGTGAGGGTGTCGGGGCGAGGGGACGGTACGGGTGAGCGCCGCCGCGTAGACGTCCATCAGCCGGGCGGCGCTGCGGGTGATGCAGTAGTGGCGGGCCGCCTCGGGAACGGTGCGCGGGCTCGGCCCGGCGGCCCGGACCTCTGCGAGGGCGGCGGCGTACGCGTCGGCGCCGCCGCGTACCCGCACGGCGTCGGGGGCGGCTTCTGGCGGCAGGTCCTCCACGGCCGGGCAGGAGGCGTAGCGCACCGGGAGGCCGGCCGCGAGTGCCTCCACGACGGCCAGGCCGAACGCCTCCTCCGGGGAGGGGGCGGCGAGCACGTCCATGGCGGAGGTCAGCGCGGGCAGGTCGGGACCGGGCGAGCCGTCGGCGAGACCGGGGACCTCACCGGTGAACCGCACCCGGTCGGCCACTCCGGCCGCGACGGCGGTACGGCGGAGAGCGCCTTCCTCGGGGCCGCCGCCCACCAGCAACAGGTGGCAGTCGGGCGGTAGTTGAGCGAGGGCCTCGATCAGGATGCCGAACCGTTTGCCGGGCGCCAGCCGTCCGACGCCGCCGATCACGAACGCGCCCTCAGGCATGCCCAGTCGGGCCCGGACGCGCGCCCGCCGTGCCGGGTCGAAGCGGAACGGCTCCAGGTCGATGCCGTTGGGGACCACCGCGATACGCGGTTCCGGCACGCCCCAGCGGGTCAGGCGGGCGGCGACCGTGGGGGAGACGGCGACCGTCGACCGGCCCAGACGTTCCCCGGCCAGATACAGCGCGCGCACACCGGAGTTGAGCGGTCGCCCCTCCATCTGGGAGTCACCGAGGGAGTGTTCGGTGGCCACCACCGCGCGTACTCCCGCGAGCCGAGCCGCCAACCGGCCGTAGACACAGGCCCGGTAGAGATGCGTGTGCACCAAGTCGTAGCGGCCGCGCCGGATCAGCCGGGCCAGCCGGGGCAGTGCGGCCAGGTCCCGGTTGCCGCCCATGGCGAGGTCGGCCACCCGCACCCCGTCGGCCCGCAGCCCGGCGGCCACCGGGCCGGGGTTGGTCAGCGTGACCACGTCGCACTCGACGGGCAAGTGCCGCAGCAGCAGCCGTAGTTGCTGCTCCGCGCCCCCGACACCGAGACCGGTGATGACATGCAGCGCCCGCATCACAGCCCCGCCACGGGTCGGCGGCGCAGCCGGTGCAGCCGGTACTTCAGGAACAGCCGCAGGGCGTTGTCGTTCTGCCCGACATGGACGCGGGGCAGCGCGTGCGGGCCGCTCAGCCCGCCGGGGTCGATGGCGCAGGCGTAGCGGTAACCGGCCGCCCGTACGGCCTCGGCCACGCGTGCGTCCACCGTGCCGTACGGGTAGCAGAAGCCCTCGACCGGGGCGCCGGTCAGCTCGGTCAGCAGGGCACGGCTCTCGCTGACTTCGGCGTGCAGGGTGGCGTCGTCGGCGTGCGTGAGGTCGACATGGGTCAGGCCGTGGGAGCCGATCTCCACCCCGGCCCGGTGGGCCTCGCGCACGGCGTCGGCGGCCAGCAGGGGCTTGCGCGGGCCGAGCGGGTCCCAGGCGTTCTCACCGCCGAGCCGGCCGGGCAGCACGAACAGGGTGGCCGTGCACTCCCAGCGGGTCAGCAGCGCCAGCGCGTCGGTGACGAAGTCGGCGTACCCGTCGTCGAAGGTGAGCCCGACCAGACCGCGTCCGGCGCCCCGCGCGCGGGCGGCCAGCAGCTCACCCACCGACACCCCCCGCAGCCCCCGCCCGCGCAGCCAGCGCAACTGGCGCTCCAGCCGGGCCGGGGTGACGGTGACGCGGTACGGGTCGTCGGAGCAGTCGCCGACCGAGTGGTACATGGCGATCCACGGGACGGGACCGCCTCCGCCCGGCCGGGGGGAGCCGGTGCGGAGGACGGACGCGGACTCAACGGAAGACGGCATGAGCGAGCCTTCGGGTGTGGGTGCGTACGGAACGGAGGGCGGGTGCGAAGCCCTGGGCGCCCAGGGCCCAGCCGAGCAGGACGAAGACGGTGATCACGGTGAGGCACCCGGAGGCGAGCCCCGCGAGCGCTCCGACGGGCAGGGTCGCGGCCCAGGCCCCGGCGAGCGCGGCCCCGAGCGCGGCCCCGGCCGGGCGGCTCAGCTCGCGCAGCACGTGCCGGGTCCGGATCGGCACCCCGCGCCGCCTGCCGTGCCGGGGGCCGCGCATCCCGGCGAGCAGCAGGGCGGCGGTGAGGGTGATGCCGGTGGCGTTGGCGGCGGCGATGCCGGTCACACCCCAGGTGCTGACGGTGGCCGCGCCGATGACACAGGTGGCGAGCACACCGGCGGACATCGCGCCGAGCGGGTACCAGGTGGGGCGGCCCGCCGAGAAGTAGGAGCGGACCAGGACACCGGTGAGGGTCTGGCCCAGCAGGCCGACGGCGTACACGCGCATCACGCCCGCCGTCGCCGCCGTGTCCCCGGCGGTGAACGCGCCACGCTGGAAAAGGAGTTGGACGATCTGCGGCGCGCAGGCCACGACCGCCGCCGTACCGAGCAGCACCAGTCCGGAGGCGACCGCGAGGTCCCGCTCCACCCGGACCCGGGCGCGCTCGGTGTCGCCCTCGGCGAGCGCCCGCGCGACCACCGGGAAGGTGATCGTGCACAGCATCATCGACATCGTCATGGGGATCTGCGCGATCTTCTGGGCGTAGTTCAGGTGCGAGATGGCCCCGGAGGGCAGGCTGGAGGCGAGGAACCGTTCGATCAGCACCTGCGACTGGCGGCACAGCGCGAACAGCAGCACGGTCGCCATCAGCGGCAGGTTCACCGAGTGCGGCTTGGCCGAGGGGAGTTCCGGTGCCGGCTCCGAGGTCTGCCGGCTGCGTAACCTGCCGATCAGGAAGGGCAGTTGGGTGAGGACCATCAGTACCCCGCCCGCCGCGACCCCGAACGCCGCCGACCGCACCCCCCAGGTCCCGCCGAGCGCGAACATCGCCGTGACGATGCCCGTGTTGTACGCGACGTAGATCGCGGCCGGGGCCAGGAAGCGGCGGTGGGCGCGCAGAGCCGCGCTGAAGTACCCGGCGAGCCCGAAGGTGAGCACACAGGTCGCGGTGAGCCGGGTGCAGTCCACGGCGAGCGCCGGGTCGGGCAGGCCGGGCGCGAGCACCCGCACGAGCTGCGGCGCACCGAGCGCGAGCACCGCCCCCACCACCGTGAAGGCCAGCGCCAGCCGGGGCAGCGTGCCCTTGACCAGGGCCCGTACGGGATCTCCCGGAGCACCCTGCGCGCGGCGGGCCAGCGCCATGCTGAACGCCGGGATCAGCGCGAAGGCCAGCCCGTCCTCGATCAGCAGGGTGGCCGCGAACTCGGGCACCGTCCAGGCGACCAGGAACGCGTCCGTGTCCCGCCCGGCCCCGAACAGCCGGGCCAGCGACTGGTCCCGGACCAGCCCGAGCAGGGCTCCGGCGGCGGACAGGGAGGCGGTGAGCAGGGCGGCACGGGCGAGGAACCGCCGGGTCACCGGGGCGTGTTCGGGCTCGGTCGGCGGGATCTGCCGGGTCGTCGTCTCCGGTCCCGGAGCGGGCGTCAGCGTCATCGCGCACCCTCCGCTTCCGCGCCCACCAGCGCCCACCACGCCACCAGGCCCAGGCACACGGCCGTCAGCACGGTGGAGGGGCCGCCGATGTCGGCGTACACGAAGTCCACGAGCTGCCAGAGCAGCAGGCCGCAGCCGATCAGCGCGCAGTCCAGGCCCCGGCCCGTGCGGTGGGCGGTCCGCAGGCCGCGCAGGCCGAGCGCCAGCATCGCCAGCCAGCCGCCGGCCAGGCACAGCAGCCCGATCAGGCCCTGTTCGGCGAGGACCAGCAGGTACATGTTGTGCGGGGAGAGCAGCGGCTGCCTGCGGAAGCCGGCGCCCGCGCCCTCGGTGTCACTGCCCGAGGACAGCGCGAGCGAGGCGTGGCCGTCGCGGTACTCCGGGAAGCCCTTCAACCCCACGCCGGTGAGCGGGTGTTCGCGCCACATGCCGGTGGCCGCCGCCCACATGGTGTACCGGTCGGTCACCGACTGGTCGGGGGCGTCGGCGACCTTGGTGATGCTGTCGATCCGCTCCTGGAGCATCGCCGTACCCACCCCGAGACCGCCCACCAGGACCACTCCGGCCGCGACCACCGCGGCGCCCACCTTCAGCGCCCGGCGGACCCCGGCCAGCAGCAGTTGCGCGGTGAGGGTGACGGCGGTGGCGATCCACGCGCCCCGGCTGAAGGAGAGCGCCAGCGGCACCAGCAGTGCCAGCGCGCACCCGGCCGCGACCGCCCGCTCCCGCACCGGCCGCTTCCCCAGCGCCAGCCCCACCGCGCACAGCAGCCCGAAGGCCACCACGGTGGCCATTCCCATCACGTCGTACGGCCCGAAGGTGCCGACCGCGCGGATCATCCGGCCCTGGTACGAGGCACCGGTCCCGGTGACGTACTGCTTCACGCCGACCGTGCCCTGCCAGAGCGCCAGTCCCACCAGCGCCCAGGCCAGCAGGCGGAAGTCCCGGCGGTCGCGGATCAGGAGGAGCACGGCGGCCGGGACGAGGACGAAGACCTGGAGGTAGCGGCCGAGTCCGGCGATCCCGGCGGCCGGGGAGGCGGCGCCCATCGCGGCGAGCGCCGCCCCGGCCACCGGCAGCCCCAGCACCAGCGCGGCCCTGGCGGACAGCGGGCGGGCCCGCTCCCGCAGCAGCCGCACCAGGCAGGCGCCGACGACCAGCGCGGAGGCCGCGTCGGCCGGGCCCGCGCCGCCCCCCTCGCTGGAGGAGAGGGGCAGCGCGAGCAGGACGAGCACGGCGAGCACCGGCAGCACCGGGGACCAGTGCCGGGGGCGGCCGAGCGGCAGCGCGAGGCTCATCCGTCAGCTCCCGGTGGACCGCACGACGGCGGCGGCCGTGCGCAGCAGGATGCAGACGTCCTGCCACAGCGACCAGTTGTCGATGTAGGCGTTGTCGTAGCGCGCCCGGTCCTCGATCGAGGTGTCCCCGCGCAACCCGCTGACCTGAGCGAGCCCGGTGATGCCCACCCGCATCCGGTGCCGGGCCGCGTAACCGGGGTAGCACTGGCTGAACTGCGTGACGAAGTACGGGCGTTCGGGGCGGGGGCCGACCAGGCTCATGTCGCCCCGGAAGACGTTCCAGAGCTGGAGCAGCTCGTCCAGCGAGGTCCGGCGCAGGAACCGGCAGAACGGGTTCATCCGCCGCTCGTCCGCCACGCTCCACCGGGTCGCCGACTCCCGCTCGTCCACCGGGCGGTACGTGCGGAACTTCAGCAGGGTGAAGGGGCGCCCGTCCTTGCCGATGCGCTCCTGCCGGAACACCACGCCCGGACCCTGGGTGAGCCGCAGCACCAGCGCGCAGGCCAGCAGCAGCGGCGCGGCCGGCACCAGCAGGGCGCCCGACACCACCAGGTCCAGCAGCCGCTTGCCCGCACTGCCGCGCCGCCGGGCACCGAGGTCGAGCCGCCGTACCGAGAACCCGGCGAGCTGCTCCCGCATCTCGTACGCCGGGCAGTCCGCGTCCACCTCCCACACCGCGCAGCCCGACTCAGCGAGCGCCCGCAGCAGCGGGCCCTTCTCGGTGCGTACGGCGGGGTCGACGGTGAGGACGGTGCCGACGCCGTTCTGGATGAGCGCCCGCTCGACCTGTTCGCCGCAGGTCAGCACGGGGAGCCCGGCGCTGCCGTCCGGGTGGTCGGTGACCACGCCGACGGGGCGTACCCCGCAGTCCGGCTGCCGCAGCAGCGCGGCGGCGACCCGCTGGGCGGTCGCGGCGGGGCCGATCACCAGCGCGGTGCTCGGCTGCCGCAGCCGCAGCACCCGGCGCCGCCGGTGCACGGCCGCCCGGCCGGCACAGGCGACCACCGAGTGCGCGGACCAGCCGACGGCCAGCGCGGACAGGGTGAGGGCGCGGCCGGGTTCCAGGGCGGCGGTCAGCGCGCCGAGCGCCAGCCAGACCACGGCGATCCGGCCGCAGACGGAGGGGAGTTCGTCGAGCACACCGGTCACGGACCGCACCGGGCGCGGCCGCAGCAGCAGGGCTCCGGCGACCAGCGCCGCCACGACGAGCGGCCCGCGTACGGCCGCGTCCAGGACGACCGCGCCGGCCGTCGCGGCGGCGAGGTCGGCGGTGAGCAGGGGCAGCGGGGAGACGGAGGGGGAGTGCGGGCGCCGGGCGGGGAACCGGAAGCCCTGCGCGGGCCGTACGGCGTACCCGGACTCCCTGCCGGAGGCGCTGGGCGAGGGGACGATGCTTTCCGCGGTCACGGGTGGGTCGACTCCCTGCGCTCGGTGGACACGGCCGGCAGGGTGCCCAGGAGGCCGCGGTAGAGATCCGCGATCCGCTCGGCGGTCAGCCGTACGTCGTGCGTGGTCAGGACGTGCCGGCGGCCCTGGGCGCCGAGGTCCGCGCGCAGCGGCCCGTCGGACAGCAGCCCGGTCACGGCGGCGGCCAGGGCGCCGGGGTCCTCCGGCGGCACCAGGCAGCGCCCGGCGAGCGCGGGCGGCAGGCTCTCGCGAGCGCCGTCCACGTCGCTGAGCACCACCGGCCGGGCGCAGGCCAGGGCCTCCAGCGGGGCCAGGGCCATGCCCTCCCAGCGCGAGGGCAGCACCACCAGATCGGCGGCCCGGTACCAGGGCAGTACGTCGGCGACCTCACCGGCGAACTGCACCCGAGGGCCCGCCAGTTGGCTCAGCCTCTCCCGGTCGGGTCCGTCGCCGACCAGCACCAGGCGGGCCTCCGGCAGCACGTCCAGCACCCGCTCCCACGCGGCCAGCAGCACGTCCTGGCCCTTCTGCGGGCACAGCCGTCCCACGCACACCACCAGCGGTCCGGCCCCGAGCCCCGGCAACCCGGCGCGGGCCGCGGGGGCGGGCGCGGGGGAGAACCGTTCGAGGTCGATGCCGTTGGGCACCACGGCGTACGAGGCGCGCACTCCGGCGCGTACGCCGGTTGTGCGCTCCGCCTCGCTGACGCACACCACCCGCTCGGCCCAGCGCGCGGCGAACCGCTCCCAGCGCAGGGCGAGCGCCGCGGTGATGCCACCGACGGCTTCGAAGGACCAGGCGTGCGGCTGGAAGACGGTCGGGACGCTGCCCCGCAGGGCGAGGCGGGCGGCCAGACCGGCCTTGGCGCTGTGCGCGTGCACCAGTGCGGGCCGTACCTCCCCGACGAGGCGGGCGAGCCGCCGTACCTCGCCGGGGAGCGCGGGACCCGGTGACCGGGTGGCCCGCCAGAGCCGCACCTCGGCGCCTATCTCCTGTGCCTCCGTGGCCAGTCGGCCGCCTGGGCAGGCGATCACGACGCGCACGCCGGCCGCGAGCTGGGCCCGCGCCAGGTCGAGCACGACCCGCGCGACTCCGCCGTCGACGGGCTGCGCGATGTGCAGCACCCGTTCTCGGGCGTCGGAAACTGGCTGGTGCATGGGCGGAATACCTCGCTCACAGGGGCGCTCTGGTCTGGTCGGGACCGCGCCTCGCTGCCGGGCGTCCTCCGCGGTGAAGAGCACACCGGCCCTCGCCGCGTCCCGGTGGGGAACGAGCAGGTGGCCCGGCGGGTCACCGCCACGCCCGCGCGGCGCGCCCGAGATCGGCCACCCTCGGGCCCGCGTCCGGACGGGACGGCGTAGCCGGCCTGGCGCCGGACCCGTACGCGCCTCCAGGCGCCCGTCGTGCGCTCCGGTACGACGTCCGGTGGACCCGCGCCCGGCCACTTACGTGCGCCCGGCGTACGACGGCGCGGCACGCTGCCTCCCTGAAGCGTGAGCCGGTGCCCGCCACACACGGCGTCCGGACCTGGTACGGAGGAGAGGGCCGCGACTCTAGTGAGCGCGGGGGCCCCAGCGGCGGAACGACGCGAGCGGGCGGCACGAGCGGCCGCGGTTCTCGCGGAGATCACCCCTTTGGCGGCACAACCCCTCGCCGCGGCTCGCGTTGACACTGCGTCGGGCAGCCCGCCCGGATGTTTGTCTCGATTTTCAAGGAGTACCTCTCCATGTCGCGTATCGCGAAGGGTCTGGTCCTGACCTCCGCCGCCGTGGCGGCCGTCGCCGGCGGTGCCGGTATCGCCGCCGCCGACTCCGGCGCGCAGGCCGTCGCCGCGAACTCGCCGGGCGTCCTCTCGGGCAACGTCGTCCAGATCCCGGTCCACGTGCCGATCAACGTCTGCGGCAACACCATCGACGTCATCGGCCTGCTGAACCCGGCCTTCGGCAACACCTGCGTCAACGACTGAGGTCGTCCGACGCACACCTCGGCCCGGCCGTCCGCACGCGCGCTTCGCGTGAGCGGACGGCCCGGCCGCTGTCGTACAGGGGCGCCCTCTTGCATCGGAGGGAATCTCATATGTCTTGTGCACACAGGGTTTCCGCCCCGGCCGTGACTCGTTGGGCATGGCGTCGGAAAACCCCGGGGCGACGCGAGTTGCCGAGGAGAGGAACATGATGAAGTCCCTGAAGGCCGCAGCCGTCCTGGCCGGTTCCATCGCCCTCACCGGCGTCGCCGCGCCCGCGTTCGCCTACTCCGGCGACCTGACGCCCAGCAGCCTGAACGGCGCGGTGGACCAGATCGCCAAGGGCGGTCTGAAGGTGCGTGACGTGATGCCGCTCCAGCACCAGTCGGACGCGCTGAACACCGAGAACAAGGACTCCGTCCTCAGCACGGTCAAGGGCGCCACCACCGCGCTGAACACGCACAACCCGCTGCTCGGCGGGCTGCCGCTGCAGAGCTGAGCCGCCTGTGGAGGGAGGGCCGGACCGCGCCGCGCGGACCGGCCCTCCCTTTCGTGCTTCTCGGGCGCGGTGCCCCTTCGCGTTCGAGGCCGCGTCCCCGTTTCGAGGGCGCTTCCCCCGATCGTGTGGAGCACCTCCCGGCCGTCCCCCGGACGAGTGAGCGGCCCCCCGGTCGGCCCGCCGGCCGTGGATAGGGTCGCGCGGTGACCTCAACCACAAGCGAAGCCTTCCGCGCCGCCGAGCTCGGCACTCTCGTCGTCCTGGCCTGGAGCGGCGAGGCTCCCGACGGCGGCGACATGCCCTATCTGCTGGCGTACTCCCTCGGGGACGCCGAGGGCGGACCGCGCGCCACCTCGGCCGCCGTCACCCAGCTCCTGGAGATGAACGGCCTGACCATCGGCACCGTCATCGACGGCGCCACCCGGCCGAGTCTCCCCGTCACCCTGCTCGTCGAGGCCGGCCAGGCCGTCGTCCGGATGCCCCAGCTCGTCGCCCAGGCCGACGCCCCGCCGGAGTGGCTGGACGCCGTGGCCCGGCGCGGCCACGCCTACCTCGTCTTCACCACCCGCGCCTGGCCCGAGGGCCGCCCCGGTGTGGCCGTCGACCCCGCCGCGCTGGCCGCCTTCGCCGGTGCCGACGAGACCCTGATGACCGCCGCCCACGTCATGCTCCCGGCGCGCAGCCTGCGCTGACCCCTTCGCCGCCTACCCGGATGGCCGCTGTGCGGTGACTGAGGGCGCCCTCGCGCGGTTACCGCTGTCGACAAGCCGAACAGTGGACGAGGGAGTGAGCGATGGTCGTCGATGCCGGTGCTGTGGCCGTGGGGACCGAACGGCAGGTCAGAGAAGGCGGATTGTCACGGCGGGAGGTGACCCGCGGGCTGCTGGCCTCGGTGGCCGCTCTGGGGCTGGCCCCCGTGGTCGCCGCCTCCCGTCCGCTGCCCCCGGCCGGGGACCCGGCGGACCGGGCCTTCGACGAGACCTACCGCGGGCACCGCATCCAGGGCTTCCTGGTCCCGGCCGCCGCGCGCCGGGCGGACGAGGGCGAGTGGCAGATCACCGTCGACGGACGCCCGCTGCACCTGATGCGCCGCGCCGACGGCACGTGGATGAGCATGGTCGACCACTACACCTCGTACGCCACCCCGCTTCAGGCGGCCCGTGCCGCCGTGGACGAGATCGGTCCCGGCCAGAAGCTGCGCGAGACGGCCCCCGGGCCGGTCGGCGGCGAGCACGCGGACCACGGGACGGGGGGCATGCATGGCGTACGTGCGTAAGAACGCCGCAGCCCTCACCGCGAGCGAGAAGCGGCGCTTCGTCAACGCCCTGCTGGAGGTCAAACGGCGCGGCGAGTACGACGCGTTCGTCCGGACGCACATCGACTACTACACGGCGGACGGCGAGAAGGGCCTGCGCGCCGCCCACATGGCCCCGTCCTTCCTGCCCTGGCACCGGCGCTTCCTGCTGGAGCTGGAGCGGGCGCTGCGCCGGGTGGACTCCTCGGTGACCGTGCCGTACTGGGACTGGACCCGCGACCGGGGCACGACGTCGGTGCCCTGGACCAAGGACCTCCTCGGCGGCAACGGCCGCAAGAGCGACCGGCAGGTGACCACCGGGCCGTTCGCGTATGCGGCCGGGCACTGGACCATCAAGGAGGGCATCACCGACGGCAAGTACCTCACCCGCGACCTGGGCCGCGCCGCCTCGCCCATCCAGCTCCCGACCAAGAGCGAGCTGCAGTGGGCGCTGGACGACCCGGCGTACGACGTCTCCCCGTGGGACTCGACCGTGCGGCGGGGCTTCCGCAACAAGCTGGAGGGGTGGGGGACGGGGAGCGGCAGCGCGTCCTGGCACAACCACAACCGGGTGCACCGGTGGGTCGGCGGCGTGATGCTCGGCGGGGCGTCGGTCAACGACCCGGTGTTCTGGCTGCACCACGCCTTCCTGGACTACCAGTGGTACCGCTGGCAGCAGGCGCACAAGACCCACCGCTACCTGCCCGCGACCCAGCCGGCGCCCGGTGACAAGCAGCGCGGGCGGGTCGTCGCGCGGCTGGACAAGATGCCGCCGTGGAACGTCACGCCGGACTCGCTGGAGAATGTGAGCGGGATCTACCGGTACGCCTGAGGGCGTGTCTGGTGGGGACATGTCCTTGGGGCATGCGAAGAGCCCCGGCGCTCAGGGTGCCGGGGCTCTTCGCGGAGGTGGCGGGGCTCAGTTGCCGTAGCCGTAGCCCTCGGGGGTTTCCTGCACGGGCTCCGGCGTGCTGACGTTGGCGCAGGTGTTGCCGAAGGCCGGGTTCAGCAGGCCGATGACGTTGATGGTGTTCCCGCACAGGTTGACGGGGATGTGGACCGGGACCTGGACCACGTTGCCGGAGGCCACGCCGGGCGAGCCGACGGCCGCGGCCCCGGCGTCCGCGTCGGCCAGCGCCAGACCGGCGCCACCGACCATCACGGCACCGGTGCCGAGGGCCACGACGGCTGCCTTCGCAATGCGAGACATCACGTTCTCCTTATGTCGCTTCATGTCGCTCGGGGGAGTGGGACGGCAGACATCGCCGCCGCACTTCCCGTACAACGGCGCGCGGGGGAGGGGGTCACGGGGGAAAGGTGGGGGATCACCCTTTTACGGGGGGTGAATCTGGGGTGGGGGGATTCGGGGGGATGTGTCCGTAGCGGGAGGTAGCCGTTCAGCCGGTGAAGGACTCGGGGCCGAAGCGGCCCCAGGCGATGAAGGCGGCGAGGGCGAGGTAGGCCAGGTTCAGCACCACGAACCCGAACTCGCGGCGCCGGCCGTGGGTGGCCATGGCCCCGAGCATCAACAGCAACCAGCAGGCGGCGGTCACCGGGACGAGGACGGGCACGCGGTCCAGGAGGGCGGGCAGTACGAGCCCGGCGGCGGCGAGGAGTTCGAGCACGCCGAGCGCCTTGACGCTCCGCTCGCCGACCCCCTCGGTCCACCCTCCCCCGTGCACGGCGGCCAGCTTCTCCTTGGGCACGAAGGTCTTGCTGACACCGCCTGCGAGAGCCACCACGGCCAGCGCCCAGGCGCTGATCCAGAGAGCGAGGTCCATCTGTGCCACTTCCTTACCGGTCGGCGTCCTTTCCGGAAGGGAGACGGGGCGGCGTCGCCCTTTGTGACATGGCCCGGCTCGGCGGAGAATCCCGCGGGGGAACCGCATGTGCCCGGCCCGCCGTCCTGCCCTGTCGTGAACGGAAACGACTCCTGCCTGCCCTGGGCGGCCTCTGGCCTGTTCGGCGCCCTCATGGGCGGCGCCACCTGGTCGCTGACCGTCTGGGCGCGGGCGTACTGCGACGCGGGCTACGACGCCGGGGGCCGCTTCGAGCTCAACTTCCTGCTCCCGGTGATCGTGGCGGCCGGGGCGGCGGCAGGTCTCGCGTCGTGGGCGCTCGGCCGCCGCCTGGCAGGGGGCGTCCGGCTCCCGGCCCTGTCGGTGGCCGTCGTGACGATCGGCCTGGCCTGGTGGTTCTTCGCCGCTCGCGGAACCCTGGCCGACTACCCCGGCGACTCGGGCCTGTGCCCGGCAAGCAACATCCCGCCACAGTGGCCGAACTGGCTCCCGGCGTGAACGAGCCGGGGCGCGCTCACCGAAATAGCCCCGGAACAGGACAGGCCTCCAGCCCCGCCTCCGGCCGGTCGACCGGGACGGCCGGCCGAAACCACCCCCGACCAGCAAAAAGCCCTCCCGACGGGAGGGCCGAAGACGCGCCCCCGGCAGGACTCGAACCTGCGGCCAAGCGCTTAGAAGGCGCCTGCTCTATCCACTGAGCTACGGGGGCCTGGTGCGGGTCAAGGATAAAGCTCCCCGTTCCTTGACCCCGTCGCCGCGCCTCCGTGGCTCGATGTGGAGGTTCGGTGAAGCGGTCAAGATAATCGCAGGCGGGTACGAATCATGCATCGCTTTTGCGCCCAGACGCGCCGGGTGTTGTGCACTCGTTATGCCGGGAGGGGGCCCGCGTCCCAGTCATCCCTTCCGTCCGGTCCGTCCCTTCGGCGCGCAGGCATGTCCATATGCTTCAGAATTCCCCTAAAATTGGGCATTCTTCGCATGTGGTGACCTTGGACGTACGCCCTCAGCTACTCGACGCACTCGCTGCTCTGCGCGACCGTGTCGCCGCCGCACGCTATCCGCTCCCCCTGGCGGGAGCCCCGCGCGTGCGCGCCAACCGGGACGAACTGCTCGCCCAACTGGACGACTATCTCGTACCCCGACTGCGCTCGCCCGAGGCGCCCCTGCTGGCCGTCGTCGGCGGCTCGACCGGTACCGGGAAGTCGACCCTGGTGAACTCCCTGGTGGGGCGGCGGGTCACGGAGGCGGGCGTGCTCCGGCCGACCACCCGTACCCCCGTACTCGTCTGCCACCCGGAGGACCAGCACTGGTTCAGCGGCATGCGCGTCCTGCCCGACCTCACCCGCCGCTGGGTGCCGCACCCGGAGAAACCGGCCAAGGACAGCGACACGCCCGTCGACGACCACGCGCGCGTGCTCCGCGTCGAGACCGCCGAGACCCTCCCGCGCGGACTCGCCCTGCTCGACGCGCCGGACGTCGACTCGCTGATCGCCGACAACCGCGTACTCGCCGCACAGCTCATCTGCGCCGCCGACATCTGGATCATGGTCACGACGGCCGCCCGGTACGCCGACGCCGTCCCCTGGCACCTGCTGCGCACCGCCAAGGAGTACCGCGCCACCCTGATCACCGTCCTGGACCGCGTCCCGCACCAGGTCGTCGCCGAGGTCTCCCGCCAGTACGGCGCGCTGCTCACCAAGGCCGGCCTGGGCGAGGTGCCCCGGTTCACCGTGCCCGAGCTGCCCGAGTCCGCCTGGGGCGGCGGCCTGCTGCCCGCCTCCGCCGTCGCCTCGCTGCGCACCTGGCTCCACCACCACGCCCAGGACCCCGGCGCCCGCCGCAGCGCCCTCACGCGTACGGCGTACGGCCTGCTCGACTCGCTGGCCGCCCGGATGCCGGAGCTGGCGAGCGCCGCCGCCGCCCAGTACGCGGCCGCCCTCCGCCTCACCTCCGCCGTGGACGGCGCCTACGACAGCGAGCACGCGCGCGTGCGCGGCAGGCTCCAGTCCGGCACCGTCCTCGCCGGCGACGCCCTCAAGCGCTGGCGCGCCTTCCCGCTGGACTGCACCGCCGGCGAACTCCTCGACGCCCTCACCGAGAGCCTCGGCGCGCTGCTGCTGTGCGCAGTCACCGCGGCCGACGAGCGCGTCGACGAGTCCTGGCGCCGCGAACCCGCCGCCCGCGCCCCCGAACTCGCCGACCGCGACCCCTCCGCCGAGAGCACCGAGCACCGCATCGGCCTCGCCGTACGGCGCTGGCGGCGCGAGCTGGAGGAGTACGCCGAGGACGAGGTCCGCGAGCTGGAGCGCGGCCACGCCCCCGACGCCGAGACGGTCGCCGCGCTCGCCGCAGCGGTCGTCCTCGGGGGGCGCCGGGCGCGTACGGCGGGCGAGGGGCTGGCCGAGCGGGTCGGGGCGCACGGCGCGCTCCGGCTGCGCGACCGCGCCGGGCGCCTGCTCACCGAGCACGTCGACCGGGTCCTGCACGCCGAACGCGAGCGCCGTCTCGCCCCGATCGACGCCCTGGACGTCCACGCCGAGTCGCAGGCCGAACTCATCGCCGCGCTGTCCGTACTGCAGAAGGAGAGGTGACCGGTGACCGCCGCCGCTCAGAAGGACCAGATGGGCCACGCCGACGACACGGCCCCCGCCGACGACGAGCCGCACGCGCGCGTGGAGGGCGATCAGCGCCCCGATGACGAGGTCTCCTGGGACGACGGCCTCATCGCCCGCCGCGTCACCGAGGGCAACGCCCCCCAGGAGGCCCCCGCGCGCGGGACGACGGGCGGCCCCCCGGCCCCGCTGGCCTACGACGGACCCCTGCGCTCCCGCCTCGACGCGCTGCGCGAACTCGTGGGCCTGTCCCGCGCCCGCCTCGACAACCAGACGCTCGCCGAGGCCGCGCGCGTCCTGGACGAGGCCGGCGCGCGGCGCAAACTGTCCGGGCAGCACACCGTCGTCGCCATCGCGGGCGCGACCGGCAGCGGCAAGTCGCAGTTGTTCAACACGCTCGCCGGGGTGCCCATCTCCGAGACCGGCGTACGCCGTCCGACGACCGCCGCGCCCATCGCGTGCAGTTGGAGCGACGGCGCCGCGACCCTGATCGACCGCCTCGGCATCCCCGGCCGGCTGCGCCGCCGCCCCCTGCAGAGCGCCGAGGCCGAGGCGCAGTTGCGCGGTCTGGTCCTGATCGACCTGCCCGACCACGACTCCGCCGCCGTACAGCACCGCGAGCACGTCGACCGGGTCCTCAAGCTGGTCGACGCCGTCATCTGGGTGGTCGACCCGGAGAAGTACGCCGACGCGGCGCTGCACGAGCGCTATCTGCGGCCGATGGCGGGCCACGCCGAGGTGATGATCGTCGTCCTCAACCAGACCGACCGGCTGCCCGCCGAGGCCACCGAGCAGATCCTCGACGACCTGCGCCGCCTGCTGGACGAGGACGGCATCGCGCTCGGCGAGTACGACGAACCCGGTGCCACTGTCCTCGCCCTCTCCGCGCTCACCGGGGACGGCGTCGGCGACCTGCGCGAGGTGCTCGGCAAGATCGTGGCCGAGCGGGGCGCGGCTGCCCGCCGGGTCTCGGCCGACGTGGACGCCGCCGCCGCCGGCCTGCGGCCGGTGTACGCCGCCGGGCAGGGCGTCGGGCTCAGCGAGGAGGCGCGGGAGGAGTTCTCCGCGCGGCTCGCGGACGCGGTCGGCGCCACCGCGGCCGGGGAGGCCGCCGAACGCGCCTGGCTGCGCAGCGCCAACCGGGCGTGCGGCACGCCGTGGCTGCGGCTGTGGCGCTGGTACCAGGACCGCGGCGGCCCGCAGACCGGCAGCCTGCCGGTACGCCGGCAGCCGGACGCGGAGGCGACCGCGCGCCAGTGGGTGGAGCAGGCGGTCCGTACGGTGTCCGACCGGGCCGCCGCCGAGCTGCCCACACCCTGGGCGCAGGCGGTGCGCGAGGCGGCCGTACGCGGGTCGCAGGGGCTGTCGGAGTCGTTGGACGAGCTGGCGGAGCAGGCCGGGCTGCCGCCGGGACGTCCGCCCCGGCCGGGGTGGTGGCCGGTGGCGGTGCTGGTGCAGGCGGCGATGACGCTGCTGCAGATCGTGGGCGGGGGGTGGCTGGTCGGGCAGATCGCGGGCGTGCTCTCGCCGAACCTGGGCGTACCGGTGCTGCTGATGCTGTGCGGGATCGTCGGGGGGCCGCTGGTGGAGTGGGGGTGCCGGCTGGCGGCGCGGGGGCCCGCTCGGCGGTACGGGCAGGAGGCGGAGCGGCGGCTGCGGGAGGCGGCGGCGGGCTGTGGACGGGCTCGGGTGCTGGACCCGGTGGCGGCGGAGTTGCTGCGGTACCGGGAGGTGCGGGAGCAGTACGGGCGGATCGCGGGGGTGGGGGTCGGGCGGTAGGGGGGTCTCGGGGGCGGGGGAGGTGGGGCCGGGGCGTGCCGGGGGGACTGAGGTGGGCCGGAGTGGGATGTGGCGGCCTGTGGAGGGTGTGACCACCTGATCGGGTGACGGAGTTGTCCACAAGCGGGGGGGCTGTCCACAGCGCCCGGCGGGGTGGGACCGGGTGGGCGCAGTCTGGTGCCACGGCGATCGCACCGCCTGCCCGACCCGGAGCGCCGGGTTGGGGGGAAGGGCGGGCTTCGCGATCGGCGGTCGTGCGGCGCGCTGCGAGTGAGACCGGTGCGCGCCGCACGGCATCAGGAAGCCGTGCGGGACAGGCCCGTCGCGGCACCGGCGGCCCGGCGGCGAGCGCCGGGCGAGGGAGGGGATCACGATGAACGAGACCGTGCTGTGCGTGGTGGGCAATGTGGCGACGCGGCCGGTGTACCGGGAGCTGCCGAACGGCCCGTCGGCCCGGTTCCGGCTGGCGGTGACCGCGCGGTACTGGGACCGGGAGAAGAATCTCTGGACCGACGGGCACACCAACTTCTTCACGGTGTGGGCCAACCGCCAGCTCGCGGTCAACGTGGCCGCGTCGGTGGAGGTGGGGCAGCCGCTCGTGGTGCAGGGCCGGCTGAAGGTGCGGACCGAGATGCGCGAGGGACAGCAGCAGGCGTGGGCGTCGGCCGACATCGACGCGGTGACGATCGGCCACGATCTGACACGGGGGACGGCCGCGTTCCGGCGCTCGGCGAAACCGGAGACACCAGCGCGGGTGGAGACGCGTCCGGAGCCGCAGTGGGAGACACCGCCGCCATCGGAACCGGAGGCTCAACAGGAAGCGGAGACAGTGTTGGTGACATGACGTCATCCACCGTCTGACCGAGACGTGGCTTATCGGTGAATGCGCCGCGAACACCCCGTCCAAAACGGTGGATTTGTCGATAAGCCCAGCTCAGGACGCGCCCCGGCGATAACGATTACAGCTCGGATCAGTCGTACGACCATCCGACCGCCGGGTATGGCCTTCGTTGATCCATAGGATGCCGAGGCGAACACCCCCCAGGGGTGGGTGATTTCTGCTGGTGGGACCGCCCCCCAAGTCCAACGGGTCCTGCTCGAAGGGGAATTCTGTGCTCTCTGCGTTCTCTGGGTTCACCCGGTCCACCGCGCCCGTGAAGGCCGGTGCCCTGACCCTGGCCTGCGGGCTGGCGGCGGCGGGTGTGCTGTCCGGCGCCGGTACGGCCCTGGCCGACGACAGACCGCAGACGCAGAACGGCGCGACGGCCACGATCAACGGCCTCAAGACGTACGGCGAGGCCGTGATCCACGAGGACGGCGGCACCGACCTGCGGGTACCGGCCGGGCTGTTCGACATGTCGGTGGACGGCGGCGGCACCCTCCAGACGTACTGCGTCGACCTGCACAACCCCACCCAGCGTGACGCCAAGTACCAGGAGACCCCCTGGAGCGGCACCTCGCTGGCCGCCAACGCGAACGCCGGGCGCATCCGCTGGATACTCCAGAACTCGTACCCGCAGGTGAACGACCTGGACGCGCTCGCCCGCAAGGCCGGCGCGACCGGGCTGACCGAGCAGGACGCGGCGGCCGGGACCCAGGTGGCCATCTGGCGCTACTCGGACGCGGCGAAGGTCGACGCGGTGGACCCGCAGGCGGAGAAGCTCGCGGACTACCTGGAGAAGAGCGCGCGTCCGGCGGCCGAGCCCCGTGCCTCGCTCACGCTCGACCCGCCCGTGGTCTCCGGCCGTCCCGGTGACCTGCTGGGACCGGTGACCGTGCACACCGACGCCGCCGGCGTGATCGTCTCGCCTCCGGCCGACGCGGCGGCCGAGGGGATGCGGATCATCGACCGCACCGGCAAGGTGATCACCTCGGCGCACGACGGCACCCAGCTCTACTTCGACATACCCGAGGACGCGCCGGACGCCGCGGTGCAGGTGGCCGTGCAGGCGTCCACCACCGTCCCGGTGGGCCGCGCCTTCGCCTCCGAGTCGCGCAGCCAGACCCAGATCCTCGCCGGCTCCAGCGAGTCCACGGTCTCCGCGACGGTCGACGCGTCCTGGGCCGCCGAGGGTGCCGTACCGGCGGTCTCGGCCCGCAAGAACTGCGCCAGGGGCGGGGTGGACGTCACGGTCGCCGACAAGGGCGACGAGCCGTTCACCTTCGACCTCATGGGCACGTCCCACACGGTCGCCCCCGGCAAGGTCGAGACGATCACGGTCCCCCTGAAGGAGGACCAGTCCTACGACTTCACCGTCACCGGCCCGGGCGGCTTCACCCAGCGCTTCACCGGCATCCTCGACTGCGCCACCCAGGGCCCGGCCACGGCCGCCTCCGCCCAGACCCTGAGCGAACCCACCCCGGTCACCCTCCCGGGCGAGGCCCCCGGCGGCACGGACCTGGCGGCCACGGGCGGCTCCGCCCTGACCCCGGTCATCACGGGCGCGGCCATCGGCCTGGTCGTCATCGGCGGGGCTGTGCTGGTGATTCTGCGGGGGCGGGAGAACAAGGCGGGGGAGTAACCGGCTGCGCCTAGCGTCAGTCGTCCTCCGGTAGGTGCAAGGAGACGGGTCCGCTCGGCATGGGCTTGATCGCAGAACTGCGCCCGTCGCCCGAACCCCCAGCTCACAGCCCCCCGCCGGAACGCGTTTCCTCACAGGGGTGGCCGTACGGCAAGATGGGGTGTATCTGCCCACTGCCAGATTTCAAGTTGCCGGACGGTTTCTCTTGGCTGAGTTCATTTACACCATGCGCAAGGCGCGCAAAGCGCACGGCGACAAGGTGATCCTCGACGACGTCACCCTGAACTTCCTGCCGGGGGCGAAGATCGGCGTCGTCGGTCCGAACGGTGCCGGTAAGTCGACCGTGCTGCAGATCATGGCGGGACTGCAGCAGCCCTCCAACGGTGACGCCTTCATCTCCCCCGGCTACAGCGTCGGCATCCTGCTCCAGGAGCCCCCGCTGAACGAGGAGAAGACGGTCCTGGAGAACGTCCAGGAGGGCGTCGCCGAGATCAAGGGCAAGCTCGACCGGTTCAACGAGATCGCCGAGCTGATGGCGACCGACTACTCCGACGCGCTGCTCGACGAGATGGGCAAGCTCCAGGAGGAGCTGGACCACGCCAACGCCTGGGACCTCGACGCCCAGCTCGAGCAGGCCATGGACGCGCTCGGCTGCCCGCCCGGCGACTGGCCCGTCACCAACCTCTCCGGTGGCGAGAAGCGCCGCGTCGCGCTCTGCAAGCTCCTCCTGGAGCAGCCCGACCTGCTGCTCCTCGACGAGCCCACCAACCACCTCGACGCCGAGTCGGTGAACTGGCTGGAGCAGCACCTCGCCAAGTACCCGGGCACCGTCGTGGCCATCACCCACGACCGGTACTTCCTGGACAACGTCGCCGAGTGGATTCTCGAGCTCGACCGCGGCCGCGCGTACCCCTACGAGGGCAACTACTCCACCTACCTGGAGACCAAGCAGACGCGTCTGAAGGTCGAGGGCCAGAAGGACGCCAAGCGCGCCAAGCGGCTCAAGGAAGAGCTGGAGTGGGTGCGGTCCAACGCCAAGGGCCGCCAGGCCAAGTCCAAGGCCCGCCTCGCCCGTTACGAGGAGATGGCGGCCGAGGCCGACAAGATGCGGAAGCTGGACTTCGAGGAGATCCAGATCCCGCCGGGCCCGCGTCTGGGCAACATCGTGGTCGAGGTCAACGACCTCAACAAGGCGTTCGGCGAGAAGATCCTCGTCGACGACCTCAGCTTCACCCTGCCGCGCAACGGCATCGTGGGCGTCATCGGCCCGAACGGCGCCGGCAAGACCACGCTGTTCAAGATGATCCAGGGCCTGGAGACCCCCGACTCCGGCGCGATCAAGGTCGGCGACACGGTCAAGATCTCCTACGTCGACCAGAGCCGCGAGAACATCGACCCCAAGAAGACGCTGTGGGAGGTCGTGTCCGACGGCCTCGACTACATCAACGTCGGCCAGGTCGAGATGCCGAGCCGCGCGTACGTGTCGGCCTTCGGCTTCAAGGGCCCGGACCAGCAGAAGCCCGCGGGCGTGCTGTCCGGCGGTGAGCGCAACCGCCTCAACCTGGCGCTCACCCTCAAGCAGGGCGGCAACCTGCTGCTCCTCGACGAGCCCACCAACGACCTCGACGTCGAGACCCTCTCCAGCCTGGAGAACGCGCTGCTGGACTTCCCCGGCTGCGCCGTGGTCGTCTCCCACGACCGCTGGTTCCTGGACCGGGTCGCCACGCACATCCTCGCCTACGAGGGTGACTCCAAGTGGTTCTGGTTCGAGGGCAACTTCGAGTCCTACGAGAAGAACAAGATCGAGCGGCTCGGCGCCGACGCCGCGCGTCCGCACCGTGCCACCTACAAGAAGCTGACCCGGGGCTGATCGCACCTTGCGCCACATCTACCGCTGCCCCCTGCGCTGGGCGGACATGGACGCGTACGGCCACGTCAACAACGTGGTGTTCCTCCGCTACCTGGAGGAAGCCCGTATCGACTTCCTGTTCCGTCCGGACAAGGACTTCCAGCAGGGGTCGGTCGTGGCGCGCCACGAGATCGACTACAAGCGGCAGCTCGTCCACCGGCACCACCCGGTGGACGTCGAGCTGTGGATCACCGAGATCCGGGCCGCGTCCTTCACCATCACCTACGAGGTGAAGGACGCGGACACCGTGTACGTACGGGCCTCCACCGTCGTCGTGCCCTTCGACTTCGAGGCGCAGCGGCCGCGCCGGATCACCGCGGAGGAGCGTGAGTTCCTCCAGGAGTACCGGGACGAGTCCGCCGAGGAGAAGGCCGTCGCCGCATGACGGTGCTCCACCTCGCCGACGAGACGGAGGCGGCCGACCTCGCCGCCTTCCTCACCCGGCTGCTCCGCTACGACCGCGCGGCCGCGGTACGCCTCCAGGCGGCCGGGACCGCGCTCGCCGTGTTCGGACGCCCGCCCTCCTTCGAGGTGCTGGCCGTCCGCGCGGTACGCCTCGCCAAGCCGTACGAGGACGGGCTGGACACCGGCCTCGACATGACCGTCTCGGCGGGTGAGCTGCTGGAGTCGGTGGACGAACGCGCGGCCACCGCCCTCGTGTCCGCCGCCGTCACCGGGCCCCCGTGGGCCGGGGTGCTGCCGCCGCGCGGTGGCTGGCGGGCCGAGCCGGGGCTGCCCGGACCGGCCGTGCTGCATCGGACGGTTGCCCGGTCGGTGGCCGAATTCCGGTCCCGTACCGAGGAGTTGGCGCCAGAGGCGCGTACCCGTGCCGAGCTGGACCGGATCGGGCGGGAGATCTGGTCCCGCGAGGTCGGCCCCACCCGGCTGCCGGTGCGGGCCGTGCACGCCGCGCACTCGCTGGGCTTCCTGCGGCCCCCCGCGCCGGACAGTGCCGAGGAGACGGGCCTGTTCTCCTCCGGGGCGTGGCTCCGGCTGCGCACCCCCTACGGGTCGATCGCCGTACGCCGAGCCGGGCTTGGCGCGCTCGGCGTCACCGTGCGCTGAAAACCCCGTTCACAGAGCTTGGCTCACTCCGCCGTGTTCACCATCGACGCAGCCGCGTACGTGAGGTAGTTCCACAGCGTCCGCTCGTGCTCCTCGGACAGCTCCAGCTCGTCCACCGCGTCCCGCATGTGCTTCAGCCAGGCGTCGTGCGCGGCCCGGTCCACGGTGAAGGGGGCGTGCCGCATCCGCAGGCGGGGGTGGCCGCGCTCCTGGCTGTAGGTGGTGGGTCCGCCCCAGTACTGGATCAGGAACAGGGTGAGCCGCTCCTCGGCCGGGCCGAGGTCCTCCTCCGGGTACATGGGCTTCAGCAGCGGGTCCCCGGCGACGCCCTGGTAGAAACGGTGGACCAGCCGGCGGAAGGTCTCCTCCCCGCCGACCTGCTCGTAGAAGGTCTGCTCCTGAAGCGTGCCGCGTCGGATCTCGTTCACCCGTCCATGGTCTCAGACCGGGAGGCCCAGGACTCAAGCCCTAGGACCGGCCACCGTCCGCCGCTCCGAGTCCCGGCGACGCGCCCCCGATCGTGCCTACTGTGGACGTATGGGCGCCTACGATGCCGAGCTGACCCGGGTGGCCGCCGAGGCGCGCGCCGCGCTGATCCGGCAGATCGACCGCGACGGCGCCTGGCGCGCGGACCCGGTGTGGCGGGAGACGTTCGCCGAGGTGCCCCGGCACCTGTTCGTGCCGTACTACTACGTCGGCGTCCTCGGCGGTTACGAGCGGCTCTCGGCCGACGACCCCGATCCTGCCGGGCGGCAGCGCTGGGCGCGCGGCGCCTACGCGGACGCCCCGCTGGCCACCCGGCTGCACGACGGTGAGCTGGTCTCCTCCAGCAGCCAGCCCTCGCTGATGGCCCGGATGCTGGTCGCGCTGGGGGTCCGGGACGGCGACCGGGTGCTGGAGATCGGCACCGGCACCGGTTACAACGCGGCCCTGCTCGCCCACCGCCTCGGCGACGACTCCCTGGTCACCACGGTCGACATGGAACCGGAGATCACCGAGCCCGCCCGGCGGAACCTGGCCGGGGCCGGGTACCACCCGGTGGTGGTCACCGGCGACGGGGCGCACGGGGTGCCCGCGCACGCCCCCTACGACCGGATCATGGCCACCTGCATGCTGCCCACGGTGCCGCGCCCCTGGATCGCCCAGTGCGCGCCCGGCGCCCGGATCATCGCCCCGCTGAACAACGGGCTGCTCGCGCTGGACGTCGACGGCTCCGGCCGCGCCGAGGGCCGCTTCCTGCCCACCGGCGCCTACTTCGTCCCGCTGCGCGGGGAGAGCCGGGCGCCCGCCGAGCCGGTGTCCACACGGGGACTGCCGGGGCGGGCGCGGGACACGGAGTCGTTCCGCTTCCTGCTGGGCCTGGTCCGGGGCGCGCTGGAGCCCACACGGGCGTACGCGCTGTGGGAGGACGCGGGTATGCCGGACCGCGAACGGTACGGCGTCACGGTCAGCGGCCCGCGCGCCTGGGCCTGGCTGGACGACCCGGAGGGCCGCCACGCGTGGCCGCTGCCGTGAACGCCCGATTCGGCAGCGGTCAGCCGCGGTGGACGGTGATCGTCGTCCAGGCGCCCACATGCACCCGGTCGCCGTCCTGGAGCGGTACCGGCACGAACGGCTGGATCGGCTCGTCGGAGCCGTTGACCGTGGTGCCGTTCGTCGAGTTCTGGTCGACGACCGCCCAGTTGCCGTCCGGCTGCTGCACCAGCACCGCGTGCTGATGCGAGACACCGGGGTCCTCCGGCGGCACCGACAGGTCGATGTCCGGGGTGTCGCCGGTGGAGTGCCGGCGGCGGCCGATGGTCACCTGGTTGCCGGTGAGCGTGCGCTGCTGCTCGGGGGAGTACGCGGGCAGGTTGAGCCCCGCGGCCTCCGGGCCGGAGCGCTGCATCATCGCCATGAAGTAGTCGCGGTCCGGGCCGATGGTCGCGGTCCAGGTCGCGGGGCCCTGCGGGGCCTGGGGAGCCTGGGAGTAGCCCTGGTTCTGGCCGGCGCCGGGCTGCGGGAAGCCGTAGCCGCCCTGGCCGCCTGCGGGGCCGTTGTTCGACGGCGGCGGGGGGATCACCCAGTCGTCGTCGGCGAAGGACGGGCCGCCGGCGGGGGTACGGCCGGTCTCCTGCGGGAAGCCGGACGGCGCGGACGGCGGGGGAGCCTGCCGGGAGGGTGCGGTGCCGAAGGCGGACGGCTCACGCCCGAAGGGCGGGGGACCGGAGGGGCCACCCTGACCGGAAGGGCCACCGGGGCCGCCGGGGCCGCCCTGCGTACCGGGGCCACCGGGACGGCCGGGACCACCCTGACCGACGTAGCCCCCAGGCCCACCCGGACCCTGCTGACCAGGACGCCCCTGCGGACCGGGACCCTGCGGACCAGGACCGCCCTGCTGGCCGGACCCACCCTGCGGACCAGGACCCTGCGGACCAGGCCCACCCGGCCCCTGCCCAGGCCCCCCGCCGAACCCCGGCGGAGGCCCCTGGCGCCGCTCGCCGAACGGAGACGCCCCGCCCGAAGTGGGCGGCGGCGACGCCGGACGCCGCTCGTTGCCGAACGGTGTCGGCCCCGAGGGCTCGCTGTCGAACGAAGGTATCGGCTCGGCCGGCCGGTTCACCTGCGAGGGCCGCGAGCCTTGGTACTCGTACCCCTCACCGCCGCCGCCGAAGGGCCGGCTCGGCGACTGGTAGCGGGGCTGCTGCTGCCGGGGCGGGGCCGCCGGGGTGTACGAGGTGGCGGTGTTGGTCAGGAAGTTCCACCGGCACTCCTCGCAGAAGGGCGCGCCGCCCTCGCGGGGCGTACGGCACTGCGGGCACAGCTCGCCCTGCGCGCCGGGGGAGGGGCGTCCCTCGTTGCGGGGCGGCGGGAACCCGTAGCCGCCGCCGGACGGGGGCGGAGGCGGAGGCACGGCACCGGCCATGCGGTGACCGCAGACCTCGCACCAGTCGTCGGAACCCGACTGGTGTCCGTTCGGGCAGGTCGGCATGTCGGTGGTACCCCTTCTGCTGAGGTATCGGTGTCTACAGGGTCCCTGTCGCCAGGGTCACTTCTTGACGCGAACAGTCTTCGTGGAGCGGGTCTCGAGGGTCATCTCGTCGGCCTCCGCGACCTTCGCCTTCAACCGCACAGTACCGGTCGGGGCGTCGACCACGTCCACCACCTTCGCAAGCAGTTTCGCAGTATCCGCGTTCCCGGACACCCCCGCCAACTGAACGGCACGTCCCAGTTTGGCCGTTGCTCCATCCATATCTCCCGCTTTGCGGAGATCGAGCCCTTCCCTGATGGCCTGCGCCAGTTCGGCCTGGCCGGTGTAGTGGGCGACTTGGGAATTGAGCGAGGTGGAGGCCGCCATGTCGTCGGTCCACACGGCCCGTACGAGTCCCTGGGCGCCTAGGTTCTGTACCTCTTTGTCCGGTCGGGCCGCCACCAGGGAGACCCGCGCGGCGAGCATCTCCTGGCCCAGTCCGGCCGCCGGGACCTCCACGCAGAGGTGGTAGTCGCGGGACTCCTCGCCCCAGGAGCCGGTGGGGTAGTCCCCGGCGCGCGGACCCGCCTCGGTGCGCCGGTCGGTCAACTCCTCGACCGAGGGCGCCACTTGCTTGACAAACTTGATGCGCGCGCCGACCGGCGTCCACACCCGCAGGGCGACGTCGGCGACCTCCTTGCCCATCGTCGACGCCATGATCCGGGTGAAGTCCTCGGTGAGCCGGGCCGGGTCGGCGACGATGTCGGCGGTGCCGAGCAACGCCGAGGCGATGCCTGTGACTTCTTTCACTTCCCAGTCGGTGCCCACGCCCCGCGCGTCACAGGTGAACCGCCCGGCGCACGCGTCCAGGGTGTCCCTCAGCTCCGCCGCCGACTCGTGCTCGTTGCGTCCGTCGGTCAGCAGGATGCCGTGCCGGATCGCCACGTCCGCCCCGGCCAGCAGCCGGTCCGCCAGCCGCAGCCAGGTGCCGATCGCGGTGCCGCCGCCCGCTCTCAGCCGGCGCAGCGCCTGCTTGGCCTGGGCGCGGGTCGTCGGGTCGGCCACCGCGAGCCGCCCGCCGCCCGGATAGACCTCGCGCGCGACATGCGTACCGTCGACGATCCCGAAGTGCGTCCCGTCGCGCAGGGTGTCGATCGCGGCGGCGGTGGCGTCGCGGGCGTTGCGCATCTTGGCGGGCGGGTGGTCCATCGAGCCCGAGCAGTCCACCATCAGCACCACGGCGGCCGACGTGCCCGGCCCGGCGGGTCTACCGCCGCCCCTGGCCGTCACGGTCACGATGGCGTTGACCTCGCGGCCGCCCTCCGGCAGGTACTCGTTCTGGTAGACGTCCACCGAGAACCGCGGTCCGCCCGGCTTGGCGAAATTGGCCATGCTGGTTCACATCCCCCTCGGACACGCCCCGCTCCCCGCGAGGCGGTGCGTTCGGGCGGACCGGTCCCCTCCGGCTCCGCCCGTCGTCCCTCAGGCCGATCCTGCCCCCTGCGGCGGCGTGGGGAACGGCACGACGGCCACTGTTACGTTGTCGTGGCCCCCGGCGTCCAGCGCGTGCCCCACCAGCACCCGCGCGGCGTGCAGCGGGCGGGCGGCCGCGTCCGGGGGCAGCACCTCGGCCATCTCCTCGGCCCCTTCGGCGTAGTTCCACAGGCCGTCGGTGCAGACCAGCACCACGCCGGACCGGTCGGGCTTGAACGACGCGGTGTGCGGCTCCAGTTCGTAGGCGTCGGCGCCGAGCCAGCCGGTGATGGCGTGGGCCCGCTCGTCGGCGTACGCCTCCGCCTCGTTCATCAGGCCGGCCGCCACCATCTGGGCCGCCCAGGAGTCGTCCTCGGTCAGCCGGGCCGGGGGTGCGGAGCGGTCGTCCGGCACCCAGTAGGCGCGGCTGTCGCCGACCCAGCCGACCACCAGCAGGCCGGAGGCGACCACCGAGGCGACGATCGTGCAGGCCGGGGCGTTCTGGTGCGGGGCGTGCTCGCGGGCGCCGTCGGGCGCCTCGGCGAGCGCGTCGACGGCCTTGGCGGCCGCCACGATCGCCTCGTGCATCGCCGCCTGCGGATGCGTGCCACGGGGCAGGGCCGCCAGCAGCACGTCCGCGGCGGCCCGCGAGGCGGCGGTGGACGCGTCGTCGGGGCGGGTCGCGGAGGAGACGCCGTCGCAGACCACGGCGAGCACGGCGGGGGAGCCGTCGGGCAGCGCGGTGTGCGCGACGGCGAAGTCGTCCTCGTTGCGGTGGTGGCGCAGACCCCGGTCGCTGATCGCGGCCACCGGGCCCGACTCCCGCTCCATGTGGTCGCGTTCGCGGGGCTGGGCGTGCCCGCAGTTCTCGCAGTACCCGTCGCCGTCCACCCGGCCCGCACGGCAGGCCACGCACACCTGCGCGGCGGGCTCGGCACGCGGGTCGGGGGCCTGGAGGGGGTATTCCTCGGGCTCGGTCGGCTCGTCGGCTTCGGCACGCCGGTCGAAGCGCACCCCGGACGCGGCCGGCTCGGGCGCGTGCAGCGGGGTGCCGCCGGAGTCGGTGCCGGGCACGTCCGCCGCCCGGTGGGCGCGGGGCTCGGTTCCGCCGGTGGTGGCCGGCTCCGGCTCGGGCCAGTCGACGCCGCCGTCCGGCGCGCCCGTCATGGTCAGCGTCGGCTGGTCCGCGGGCGGCGCGGGCACGGCGGACAGGTCGTATCCGCACGCGCCGCAGAAGAGGTCGCCCGGTTCGAGCGGCTCCGCGCAGCTCGGGCACTTGGGCAGTGCGGCCTGCTGGGGCATCTGTGACATGACTACACCCACGTCCGGGGGCGGTAACGGTTGGCCCGTTCCACCAGGTTGATCCTCTCCTCGCCGCCGGGCGCCAGCCGGGCCAGCGTGCGGTAGGCGCGCTCCAGTCCGAAGCGGAGGCCCCGCTCGTCCAGACCGCTGCCGAGCAGCACCCGCCCGCCGGTGACCGGCCGAGCGGTGTCCTGACCCCTGGAGAGTATCCAGTCCAGGGCGCAGCCGAGGACTTCGGCCGACAACCGCTCGCGTCGCGCCGGGTCCAGCCCGTACGCGTCCAGCGCCTCGACCTGGCCCGCCGCGGCGGTCAGGTCGTCCAGGAACGGTACGTCACCCGCGGCCGCCGTGCGTTGCCGCAGCCGCGCCCGCACCGCCGCGACCCGTGCCGCCGTGTAGTGGATGGACGACTCCGGCACCGATTCCAGCGTCTGTACGGCACCCGCCCGGTCGCCGCTCGCCAGCCGCACCCGCGCCAGGCCGAACGCGGCGCTCACGAAGCTCGGGTCGGTCGCCCACACCAGCCGGTAGTACTCGGCGGCGTTGTCCAACTGGCCCAGCACCTCCGCGCACAGGCCGAGCGCCAGCTTGGGCGCGGCCTCGCCGGGAAAGGCGTCGTAGATCGCGTCGAAGGCGAGGGCGGCGCTCTCGAAGTCGCCGGTGACCAGGGCGGCCACGCCCCGGTACCAGACCACCCGCCAGTCGTCGGGCCGTTCCCCGTCCAGCCGGGCCAGCGTCGCGAGCGCGGCCTCCCGGTCGCCGTGCTCCAGCCGGGCCCGCACCCTGCGCAGACGGGTCTCCACGCCCTGGCCGGGAGCCGCCTCCAGCGCGCCGATCAGCTCGCCCGGCGCGGAAGCGGCGAGACCGGCCAGGAAACCGGCGTCCGGGTCGTTCGGGTCGACCAGCGGCACGGGCAGGGCGAGCGCGGCGGCCGGGGTGTCGACCGGCCGGACCAGCGCGGGCGGCGGAGCCGGCGGCCGGCCGGGGCCGGGCAGCGGTCGGGCGCCGAGGCGGGACACGTCGCCGTCCAGCGCCGGGAACAACTCGGTGTCGGTGACCCGGACTTCGGGCCCGAACAGGGTCGACAGCGCGGGCCGGGCCTGCCCGGTGCTCAGCGAGACGACCTCACGCAGCACACCGGTGAGCTGGTCGGCCATCTCCTGCGCGGAGGCGAACCGGCGGGCCGGATCGGGGTCGGTGGCGCGGACCAGGAAGCGGTAGAAGGACTCGTAGCGGCGGAACACCTCGATGGTGTCCGGGTCGGGCAGCGAGTCGGCGTAGACGGTGGTGTAGCCCTGGAAGTCGAAGGTGAGGACGGCCAGGGTGCGGCCCACCGTGTACAGGTCGCTGGCCGCCGAGGGGCCCACGTCGGCGACCTCGGGGGCCTGGTAGCCGACCGTGCCGTAGATCGCGGACTCCTCGTCGTCCATGCGGCGCACGGCACCCATGTCGATCAGCTTGAGCTGGTCCTCGGTCTGGATGGCGTTGTCGACCTTGAAGTCGCAGTACAGCAGGTTGCGGCTGTGCAGATGGCCGAGCGCCTCCAGCGCCTCGATGCCGTACGCGCACGCCTGCTCCACCGGCAGCGGGTCCCGCCTGCCGTCGGGGGTGCGGCGGGCGTTGGCGATCTCCTTCAGCGACTTGCCGCCGACGTACTCCATGACGATGTAGCCGTCGAGCGAGCCGGTGCGCTGGTCGAGGTGCTCGACGAAGTTGTAGATCCGGACGATGCCCGCGTGCTCGATCTCCGCCAGGAACCGGCGCTCCGAGATCGCCGCCGCCATCGCGTCCTGGTCACCGGTGTCCAGCAGGCCCTTGAGCACCACCCAGCGGTCGGACACCGCGCGGTCCACCGCGAGGTAGATCCAGCCGAGCCCGCCGTGCGCCAGGCACCCCGCCACCTCGTACTGTCCGTGCACGATGTCCCCGCCGCGCAGCTTGGGCACGAAGGAGTACGGGTGCCCGCACTTGGTGCAGAACCCCTCGGTGCGCCCCGGCCGTTCGCCGCGCGCCCGGCCCACCGGCGCCCCGCAGTCCGAGCGGGAGCAGTACCGCTTGCGCTCGGGCACCTCCGGGTTGTCCAGCACCATCGCGCGCGGGTCGGGCCTCGGTACCTGGGGAACCACGACCAGACCGGCGCCCAGCCGCCCGCGCCCCGAGGGCCCGGAGGCCGAGCCCGAGCCGCGCACCGACACCGAGCGGCCGGCCGGCTTGCCCGACAGCGAGCGGGACAGCCGGCCCGACACCGAGCGCCGGGAGCGGGCGGACTGCGAAGAGCTGCGCGTGGCACCGCCGTTGATCCCGGTCGGCGCCGAACCGACCGAACCCACCGGCTCCGGGGCCGGACCGGCCTTCGGTGCGACCACGGGGGCCAGCCCGCAGGTGTCGCAGTACAGCTCGCCCCCGCCCATGTCCTCGTACGTGCCCGCGCAGTCCGGGCGCTGGCAGGTGCGCCGTTCCTCGCTCATTCCTGGTCCCCCCTGCCGTCCTCGGGCGCCTGCTGCTCCGGGACCCTCGGCGGGGCCAGCAGTTCGGCCGCCGCCTGCTGGTAGCGCAGCACCGCCTGCTCGGCCACGCGCAGATCGCAGGGCGCGCTCCACAGCATCCGGCGGGCCGCGTCGTACCGCTCGATCAGCAGCCGGTCCTCGGCCAGGCCGTGCCGGGTGACCTTCGCCCGGTAGGCGTCGAGGCGGCCGCGCAGTTCGGCGCGGACCGCGAGCGGCGCGGTGACCGCCGTCAACGACTCGCGGGCGCGCAGCAGTTCGTCCTCCGCCCGCTGCTCGAGCGACTCCAGCAGCGGGGAGAGGCGGTGCCAGCGGGCCTGGCGGCGGTACTCGGCCGCCGCCGCCAACTGCTCCTGGAGCACGGTCGGCGGGCCGCTCACCACCGGCACCTCGGTCGCGGCGATCTTCGCCAGCACCTCACCGCGCGCGGTACGCGCCTCGGCCAGGGTGCGGTCGGCGCGGGAGAGCACGTCCCGCAGCCGGATCAGGCGCTCCTCGGCGTCCTGCCGGACGGTGAGCACCGCGTCGATCTCCCGGCGCACGTCCTCCAGCGCCCGCGCCTCCCGGTCGTACACCGTGGTGTCCGGGCGGCCCCCGCCGGGCGCGGAGCTGCCACCGGCCGGCACCCAGTGCGCCAGCGGGTCGCGGACGACCTCCTCGCGCAGCGCGGTCAGCGTCGCGGTGATGCCTTCCAGGTCGTCCCCGGAGGGGTGTTCGCCGGGGCGGACGCCGACGGAGTGGGCCAGTCTGCGGGTGCGCTGGAGTTCGGCGGCCAGTAAGTCGATGCGGGCGGGCAGCGCCGACCACACGGCGTCGGCGGCCACCACCATGTCCAGCGAGGACGCGTACAGCTCGTTCATCCGGTCCACCAGCGCGGCCAGGGTGAAGCTCTCGCTGAGCACGGCCGGGCCCGAGGCGCCGCCCGCCACCGTGACCGACTCACCGCGCAGCAGGGCGGTCAGCTCCACCAGGTCCTCCCGGCTGGACCAGCGGCGCCGGGAGCGGATCTCGCGGGCCTGGCGCAGCGCGTCGGTGTACGCGTCGAAACAGGTCCACAGCAGGGTGATCGACGCCTCCGTGGCGGCCCACCGCTCCTTGGTCACCCCGGTCAGCTCGGCGCCCTCGAGGAGGCGGCGGCCGGCATGGTCCTGGAGCGCGAACAGCGAGGTCTCGATGGCCTCGTGCTCCTGGCCGAGCCGCGCCAGCGCACGGTCCACCTCGTCCCGGTCCATCACCGGCCCGGCGGGGTCCGTGACGCCCATCGATCACCTCTCGCTGTGTGGTCCATCCGGCCCGTGCGTGCTTGCTTCAGCTCTCGCGCAGGTATTTCGGGGCGGGCGGTCTGGAGGACCGCGCGTCCCCGCCCAGTGTGGCCGACAGCCACTTGTCGTACGACGCCTGCCAGCCGTCGGCCCGGTAGTCCACCAGCACGCGGTTGACGCGGCGTACGAGGTCGGTGGCGTCCTTCTTCATCGCCACGCCGTAGTACTCGGTGGTGAACGGCTTGCCCAGCACCTTCACCGTGGGGTCCTGCGCGGCCTGGCTGGCGGCCAGCGCGCCGTCGGTGACCACCGCGTCCGCCTCACCGAGCTGGAGCCTGACCAGGCAGTCCAACTGGTTGGGGACGGTCGCGGAGAAGTCCGTGGTGGCGGGCAGCGCCTTGCGCTCCCGGTCCGCCTTCAGCCTGCCGTACGCGGTCGAACCGGCCGCCGTGCAGACCCGCTTGCCGGCCAGCGTGCCGTCGTAGCCCTTGACGGGGGAGACGTCGGGGACCAGGAGCTGCTGCCCGGTCTTGAAGTAGGGCGCGGAGAACGCCACGTCACGCAGCCGGTCGCAGGTGATGGTCATCGTGCGGACCACCATGTCGACCGTGCCGTCCTGGATCGCGGGGATGCGCTGGCTGGTCGGGATCGCCTTGAACTGGACGTCGTCCGGGCTGCCGAGGATGTCCTTCGCTATGCGGCGCACCAGGTCGATGTCGAAGCCCTCCAGCTCCGCGCCCTCGGTGCCCGGGTTGCGGTAGCCCCAGCGGTAGCTGTTCTGGTCGATGCCGACGATCAGCTTGCGCTTGTCGCCCTTGCGGGCCTTGATGGCGTCGATGGTCGGGCCGTCCGCGCCGGAGGGGGGAGGGGTGCGGTTCTGCGCGTCGGACTCCACGCAGTCGTCCGCGCGGGCGGGGCTGCCGGTGACCAGGCTCCGGCCCGCCGGTGCCGCGCCGCTCGCCGGGTGCGCCTGGGTGCGGGGCAGCAGCGTCACGAACGCCAGTGCCAGCGCGCACAGCACCGCCATCGCGCCGACCCCGCCCCAGCCGCGCAGCCGCGCCGCGTCCATCGCCTGGCCCCCTGTCACCGGTACTCCGAAAGCCTGCGCCCGATGCCGAACACCGCGCCCGCCGCGCCCAGTACGCCGAGCACGGCCGCGCCCTCGGGCAGCCCGGTCATGGCGTCCCGGCCGTCGGTGGCGGCCCGGTCGAACTCCGTCTGCTCATGGCCCAGCGCGCGGGTCAGGCTCCGGTCCACGCCGTCGAAGGCGGCACCGGTGGTGTCGTCGGCGCCGATCACCAGGTCCAGCGCGTGCTGGTAGTTGCCCCGCTCGTCCTCGGTACGGGCCGCGCCGTGCCGCTTCTTCCACTCGGCCGTGTCCCCCAGGGCCGAGCCGACCGGCTCGCCGCCCTTGGCGTCGTCCGCGAGCCGCCGGGCCTCGGTGAGCCGGGTGTCCAGCGTGGCGAGGTCCCGGTCGAAGGCGTAGTAGTACGCGTCCTGCTTGGCGCCGTTCACCTCGACGGTCTCCGCTCCGCGCGCCACCAGGCTCAGGTTCTCGTTGCCGCGCGCCTTGAGGGCGGCGATCTGGGCGTTGTGCAGCACGTTCAGCGAGCGGATGCCGTGGTCGTAGGAGCCGAACAGCCCGGAGCGGGCGAAGGTGTGGCCGACGACCAGCCACAGCAGCACCACGACGGTCGCGGCCGAGGCCGCGACCAGGCCGTGGTTCAGGACGCGGTTGGTGCGGCGGAAGTCCCGGTACTGGGCGAGCCCCAGCGCGGCCAGCGCGAGCAGACCCAGCGCGATCGCCGCCCAGGGGTAGGGGGTGGCGTCCGCGTAGTCGGCGTCCAGCCGCTGGTTCTCCTTGGTGTACAGGTCCTGAGCGGCCGGGAGCATCTCCGTCTGCATCTTCTCGTTGGCGTACCGCAGATAGGCGCCGCCCACCGGGTAGCCCTGGCGGTTGTAGACGCGGGCCCGCTCGATGAGGCCCTTGTACTCGGGCAGCAGCCGGTTCAGCTTGCGGACGGTGGCCTCGGAGGGCGAGCCCGGCTCGGTGTCGGCGGCGGCGCGGACCAGTCCGGAGGCGGCGGTACGGATGTCGTCCTCGTACCGCTCCCGGTTCGCGGCGCTCTCCCTCGGGCCGGCCAGAAAGCCGGTGGATGCGGCGGTGTTGGCGTCGGCCAGCGAACGGTAGATCGCGGCCGCGCCGGAACTGAGCGGCTGGCTGCGGGTCAGCACGTCGTCGGCGGCGGTCGCCCGCTCCCCGCTCTGCCAGGCGGTGACCGTCCCGAACGCGACGACCAGCAGGGCGAGTACGGCCCCGATGACCCGCAGCCGCCCCGGCTCGGTGGTCGCGGCGTCCCGCAGCCGCTCGGCCCCCTCGGCGAACGCGGTGCGCCGCACGGGCGGCAGGCCGGACGGGCCGCGCTGGGCGGGGATGGCCGCGGTGGCCGGTGGTGCGAACACGGCACTGCTCTGCGGCGGTTGTGTCACCTGACCTCCCCCATGGTCATCCGTTGGCCGCCAGTATCGCCGCCTACGCCCCCCTCCGCACCAGCCTTCACCGCATCTTGATCGGATCGGGGCGCGGAGCGGGCCCTACCCCCTCTGTCCAGAAACACGCGGAGTCAATCACGTTGGTTCCCCCGGCCGTTGCGGCGGCGCCGGTTCAGGCGCGGGCCGGTTCCCAGGTCAGGCGGGCCCGCTCCAGTGCCCCGGGGGTCGCGGCCAGGTGGTCGAGGCCGAGGAGGGCGGCGCCGAGGACCGGAGGAGCGGTCACCGACCGGGGCTCCGCGAGCGGGGCCCGGGCGGTGAGGCGGGTGCGGATGCCCTGGTCGAGTTGGGGGTGGGCCGCCGTGAGGACGCTGCCGCCCAGCAGGACCGGGGTGGGCTCGGTGAGGAGGTCCAGGCGGGTCAGGGCGATCCCTGCCATCCGGGTCACCTCCTCCGCCAGGCGGTCGACCAGGGAGCGGGCCACCGGGTCGCCGTCGGCCGCCGTGGCGAAGAGGACCGGGGTCAGCTCGTGGCGGCGGGCCGGGGCGACATGGCCCAGGTGCAGGGACTCGATCAGGGCCGCCATCGTGGGCAGGCCGAAGTGCGCCGGGAGGGTGCGGGCCAGCTCGGTCGGACCGCCCCGGCCGTCCGCCGCGCGGGCCGCGTGCCAGAGGGCCTCCTCGGCCAGGCCCCAGCCGCCGCCCCAGTCCCCGGAGATCCGGCCGAGCGCCGGGAAGCGTGCCGTACGGCCGTCGGGGCGCATGCCGACGCAGTTGATGCCGGCGCCGCACACCACGGCCACGCCCCGCGGCTCGGCAACCCCGGCGCGCAGGACGGCGAAGGTGTCGTTGCGCACCGCCACCGACGCGCCCCACGCCCGCGCGGTCACCGCCGCCGCCAACTCCTCCTCCTCCACCGGGAGATCGGCGTTGGCCAGACAGGCCGAGACGTGCGAGACGGACGAGATCCCCGCCCCGGCCAGCGCCCGTTCCACCGGCTCGGCCAGCGCCTCCATCGCCCGGTCCACGCCCACCGTCGGGGGCCGGAAGCCGCCGCCGCGTGCCGTGGCCAGCACTTCACCGGCCGCGTCGACCACGGCCACGTCGGTCTTGCTGTTGCCCGCGTCGACGGCGAGGACGGTCCCGGTCAGGCCCACGCCAGGTGCTCCCGGTTGTGCGCGAGCAGGAGGTCGGTGAGCGTCTCGGCGTACGCGTACTGGCCCACCAGCGGATGCGCCAGCAGCGCCCGGAACACCCGGTCCCGGCCGCCGCGCAGGGCCGCGTCCAGCGCGAGTTCCTCGTACGCCGTCACGTTCGCCATCAGCCCCGCGAACAGCGGGTCGACGCCCGGCACCGGGAGCGGCTTCGCCCCGGCCGGGCCCACCGCGGCGGGCACCTCGATCACCGCGTCGTCGGGGAGGAACGGCAGCGTGCCGCTGTTGACCGTGTTCACCACCTGGTACGGGCTGCCCCCGCCGCCCAGCAGGGCCGCCGCCACGTCCACGGCCGCCTCCGAGTAGAAGGCCCCGCCGCGCCGGGCCAGCAGCGCGGGCTTCTCGTCCAGCGCCGGGTCGGCGTACATCGCCAGCAGCTCCCGCTCCAGCGCCGCGACCTCGGCCGCCCGCGAGGGCTTCACCCGCTGCTCGCCCACCACCTCGTCGTGCAGGTAGTAGTAGCGCAGGTAGTACGACGGGATCGCGCCCAGCCGCTCCAGCAGCGGGCGCGGCAGCCGCAGGTCGGCGGCGACGGCGTCGCCGTGCTCGGCCAGCAGGCGGGGGAGCACGTCCTCGCCGCCGGGGCCGCCGAGGCGTACGGCGGTCTCCCAGGTGAGGTGGTTGAGGCCGACGTGGTCGAGGTGGACCTCGCCCGGCTCGGTGCCGAGCAGCGCGGCGAACTTCCGCTGGAGGCCGATCGCCACGTTGCACAGGCCGACCGCGCGGTGGCCCTCCTTCAGGAGGGCGCGGGTGACGATGCCGACCGGGTTGGTGAAGTCGATGATCCACGCGTCCGGGCTGGCCCGCCGGACCCGCTCCGCGATGTCCAGCACCACCGGCACCGTGCGCAGCGCCTTGGCGAGGCCGCCCGCGCCGGTCGTCTCCTGGCCCAGGCATCCGCACTCCAGCGGCCAGGTCTCGTCCCGCTCGCGCGCCGCCTGCCCGCCCACCCGGAGCTGGAGCAGCACGGCGTCCGCGTCCGCCACCCCGGCGTCCAGGTCGGAGGTGGTGACCACCCGGCCGGGATGCCCCTGCCGGGCGAAGATGCGGCGGGCCAGTGCGCCCACCAGCTCCAGCCGGTCCGCCGCCGGGTCCACCAGCACCAGCTCGGTCACCGGCAGTGTGTCCCGCAGCCGGGCGAAGCCATCGACGAGTTCCGGGGTGTAGGTCGAACCTCCGCCGACCACGGTCAGTCTCACGGGCGACTCTCCCTCGCGTACGACGGGCTCCTCGGCCAGCAGGAACCTAGGGCCTGTCTTCCGGATCCTGCCGGGGTCGCGGGGTCTGGCACGCACATCTGCGGCGTTGTCGTCACTCGCCGACGCTCCGCGTCGACTCCCTCCTCCGCCTTGCATCTGCACGCACCAGACCCCGCTCGGGTCAGCCTAGACGGCGCCGTCTCCCCGATCCGGCCTGATCCGGAAGACAGGCCCAGGCGCAGGCGGGAGAGTCCGTCAACGAAGCGAGCCCCCGCGGTTCGTACCGCGGGGGCTCGCTCGGGGGGTCGCTACTTCACCGGGGGCTTCGGCGTGGTGAGCGGGTTGGTGGCCAGCGACTGCGGGGAGGTGGCGTTGTTGAACGCCGAGGGCGCCGCCACGCTCGCCGAGGGGTCGGGGGTCTCGTCCTCCAGGGGAGCGGCCGTGGCACCGCCGACGATCGGGATGCTCGCCCGGTCGAAGGCTCGCTTGATCCGCCAGCGCAGCTCGCGCTCGACCGACACCGACTTGCCCGGCATGGTCTTGGCGGAGACCCGGATGACCATGGAGTCGATCAGCACGCTGTCCAGGCCCAGCACCTCGATCGGGCTCCAGAGCAGCTCGTTCCACGGCTCCTCCTTGCCCATCTTCTCGGCGACCTCGTCCAGCACCGACTTGACCTTGTCCAGGTCCTCGTCGGCGCGGACGGTGACGTCCACGCCCGCCGTGGCCCAGCCCTGGGAGAGGTTGCCGATGCGCTTGACCTCGCCGTTGCGGACGTACCAGATCTCGCCGTTGTCGCCGCGCAGCTTGGTCACGCGGAGGCCGACCTCGACCACCTCGCCGGTCGCGACCCCGGCGTCGACGGTGTCGCCGACGCCGTACTGGTCCTCGATGATCATGAAGACGCCGGACAGGAAGTCGGTGACCAGGTTCCGGGCGCCGAAACCGATCGCCACACCGGCGACACCGGCCGAGGCGAGCAGCGGGGCCAGGTTGATCTTGAAGGTGGAGAGCACCATCAGGGCGGCCGTGCCGAGGATGACGAAGGAGGCCACCGAGCGCAGGACCGAGCCGATGGCCGCCGAGCGCTGACGGCGCCGCTCGTTGTTGACCAGCAGGCCGCCCAGCGCGGTGTGGTCCACCGCCTGCACGGTGCGGTTCATCCGCTCGATCAGCTTGGTGATGGCCCGGCGCACCACGGCGCGCAGCGCGACGGCGATGACCACGATCAGCAGGATCTGCAGGCCCATCGCCAGCCAGGTCGACCAGTTCTGCTCGACCCAGCTCGCCGCGTTCGCCGCGTTCTCCTGGGCGTCCTGGAGCGAGGGCACGGCCGGGTCCGAGCCCGATGGCGAGGGAGACGGCGAGACTCCGGCGGCCAGCAGGGCGACGGGCAGGGACACGGCGGGTACCTCCATGGTGCTGCGATCCGCGCCGGCGGGGGCGGCCAAGGTCACGGAAAGGTCACCGGGCGGACGGAACCACCACACTAACGGGGCATCGCGCACCCATTCGCCGCTTCTCCGGAGGCTCCCTGCCCCGCCCGCGCCTGAACAGGCCCTGCGGACCGGACGGTGCCGCTCATGTGGTCGAAAACACTTCGAGCCCGTTACCGGCACATGGTGGCGCTCGGAGCAGGCATGAGGGGAGACTGAACCAGATCGTCCCGGCGCGAGCCACGCGCCGCCGACGCCCAAGGAGGCCCCTGTGCCGCATGTCCTGGTCCTCAACGCGTCGTACGAGCCCCTCGGCGTCGTACCGCTCCGCCGCGCGCTCGTCCTCGTCCTGGAGAACAAGGCCGTCTCCCTCGAGGAATCGGGCGCCTTTCTGCACAGCGCGTCCGTCACAGTCCCCGCACCCAGCGTGGTCCGGCTCAAGCGTTTCGTGCGGGTTCCCTACCGGGGGCCCGTTCCACTGACCCGGCGCGCGCTGTTCGCGCGGGACGGGGGCCGGTGCGCGTACTGCGGTGGCGTCGCAACCAGCGTCGACCACGTCATCCCGCGCTCACGCGGGGGCAAGCACGTCTGGGACAACGTGGTGGCCTCCTGCCGCCGCTGCAACCACGTCAAGGCCGACCGCCACCTGGTCGAACTCGGCTGGCGCCTGCGCCATCAGCCCGCCCCGCCCACGGGCCTCGCCTGGCGCATCATCGGCACCGGCCACCGCGACCCCCGCTGGCTCCCGTACCTCCAGCCGTACGGCGCGGAGGCCGCCCTGGCCCGGATCGACGGGATCTCGGCGTGACGGCCCGGGTGACGCGATGAGCGGGACGCAGAGCGCGGGGGCCCTTCCGGCGGGCTGGCCGGAAGGCGCCTGGCCGCCCGGCACCCGGGTGCGGGTGATCAAGGACCCCGACTGGGACGGCCCGTACCCGGTGGAGTTCTCCGGCACGATCACCGCGACGCGGCTCCCCTTCCCGGTGCGCGGCGGCCGAGGCCGCGACGGTGAGCTGGTCTACATGGTGCGTTTCGACGAGCCACAGCCCGACAGCCACGGTCTCGGCCCCTACCGGGGCGGCGAGGTCTGGAGCCGTCACCTGGTCACGGAGAACCCCGCCTGACCCGCACGAGGCCCGCCCCGCCTGCGGACGGCTCGGTCACGGCACCCGAATACCCTCCGGCCGGGAGCCTCGGACCGCGTACAGGACGGTGCCCGCCGCGAAGGCCGTCATGGCGGCCGCCCAGGCGGCCGGCTGGGCACCCGGCTGCACCGGCCAGGCCCAGAGGGCGGCCGCCCGGCCGTGCGCGCCGGAGGAGGCCAGGTAGACGGCGGACACGTAGCCGAAGGCGGGGAGCCAGCTCAGCCGGGCTCCGAGGACCACGGCGGCGAGGGCGACGAGGCCCACGCAGCCCAGGATGTTGCGGATCATCGCCGGGGGCCCGAAGGTCTCCGTGTGCCCGGCGACGACCGGTGTCAGCAGCGCCGAGGCGAGCGCGGTCAGGGCGAGGAGATGAGCCAGCCGCCGGGGCCACCAGGGGCGTACCGCCGTACGGTCCAGTTCGTCGCAGTCGCTGCGCAGGCTCGTGCCGATCACGGCGGTGGCCAGCAGCGGGGCCAGCGCGACGACGGGCACCCGGCGGTAGGGGTCCAGGTACGCGTCCAGGGCCCCGGCCGCCCATACGGCGAAGCCGGTGGTCACGGCGAGGGCGGCCAGGGTCAGGGGGAGGGCGCGGGAGCGGGCGTAGAGCGCGAGAGCGGGGTTCACAGGGACGGCACCGCCTTGTCGTCGCAGGAGTTCCGGGCAGTGAAGTAGGCGGAGAGCCAGGCACGGCGCCGCTCCTCGTCCATGTCGGCCAGCTTCGCCCGGGCGGCCCGGTGGGCGCGCCGTTGGGCGGCCGGCGCGAGGGCGTCGAAGTGGCGTTGCCGGGGGTTCGGCGCCAGATACGCCTCCACGGCGTCGTCCGCGAGTATCCGTCCGGGCCCGTCGCCGCACTCGCCGCGCAGGGACATCACCGCCTCCCACGCGTACTGCTCCGGATCGGTCAGTCGCCCCCGGACGACCGACCAGCCGAAGGGTGCCGGCGTCGGCAGCGGGGCCGCGTCGGCACTCTCGGATTCCTGGTCCGACCAGCGCGCGGGGAGGCCGTGCACGCCGCGCAGCTTTCCGGTGACCCCGGACAGGGCAGCGCGGACCTCGGGGAGCAGCCCGGAGTAGCGGGCGTTGACGCAGATGACCGGCGCGGTGGAGGTGTCGCACACCTGGCGGTGGGTGAGCGGGTCCGGCCGCCACGGGCCGTGCCCGGTGGACAGGAGCAGCGCGGCGGCCAGAGCGACGGCCAGCGGCAGCAGGGCGGTCGCCCGGCGCCGGGCCGCCTGGGCCAGGGTGAGGGCCAGGGCGAGGCCGAGCGTCCAGAGGGCCATCGCCAGGGGCTGCCACCACAGCGGCAGCACATTCGCGGCCAGGTACGACGCCGGATCGAGCGCCCACCCCTGACCGGCGGCCAGACCCAGGCCCACGTACCCGGCCACGCCCAGCAGGGGGGCCGCGAGCGGGGTGGACACGTCCCGGCCGACCAGATGCCCGGCCGGCGCGGCGGCGGCCAGGGCGGCGGCGTCCCCCGGCACCAGAGTGAGACGGGGGCTGTCGCCCACGGAGTACGCCCAGGTGGCGAGGGAGGCGGCGGTCACCGCCACGAGGTAGCCGGTGGCCACCCACAACGCCACCGGCAGGGCGGAGGCCAGCAGCCGGGTGAGCGGCGGGCGGACGGCGGTGCCCCACAGCTCCTCGGTACGACGGCGTCGCTCGCGGCCGCCCTGCCAGCAGCCGGCCGCGGCGGCCAGGGGCATGCCGATCAGCAGGGAGTGGTGGAGCTGCGCGGCGGTCTCCGCCCAGCCGCCCTGCCAGGTGTCGGCCGACGCGGTGAGCAGGACCGAGAGGACCAGCAGGACGGCGGCACCGGCCCAGGGGGCGAAACCCCGGAAGACCTCGGGGCGCAAGGGATGAGCGGTCATCGCACGGTCTCCCGTCCGGGGGTGGCCCGGTGGGCCCGCAGCGCCGCCGTGTAGCCGCGCTCGATCGGGTGGTCGCCGGGGCCGTCCGAGGTCTCGCCGAGCCCGGTCAGGGAGGCGGGCGTGCCCCGGTACGCGATCCGGCCCCCGTCCAGCAGGGTGACCTCCGTACAGGCGGCGGCGACGTCCTCCACCAGGTGGGTGGAGACCACCACCGTGGCCGAGGTGCCGAGTTCGCGGAGCAGTTCGCGGAACTCCACCCGCTGCTCGGGGTCGAGACCGGCGGTGGGTTCGTCCAGCAGCAGCACGCTCGGGTCGTTGACGACGGCCTGGGCGATGCCGACCCGGCGGACCATGCCCCCGGACAGCGTCCGCATCTTCGCGTCGGCCCGGTCCGCGAGGCCGACCCGCCGCACGGCGCGGTCCACGGCGGCCGGAACCCGGTCGGCCGGGACCTCCTTCAGCCAGGCCACGTAGGTCACGAACTCCCGCACGGTGAAGGCCGGGTAGTAGCCGAACTCCTGCGGGAGATAGCCGAGTCGGCGCCGTATCTCGGAGCGCTCGCGCGGGTCGGCGCTGTCCCGGCCGAGCAGCTCCACCCGGCCGGCCGAGGGGCGGCCCACGGTGGCGAGCACCCGGATCAGCGAGGTCTTCCCGGCACCGTTCGGCCCGAGCAGACCGTGGACGCCGGTGCCCAGCTCCAGATCGACGGAGTCGAGGGCGACGGTTCTGCGATGCCGGACGCACAGCCCGGTGACGCGGAGGGACAAGGGGACTCCTGGGAGAGGGGGTTCAGTGGGTGCGGTCGTACGCCGTGCGGCGGGCCGCAAGCAGCAGGGCGCTCAGGGCGACCGCCGCCGCCCACGCGGACTGGGCCGGGGCGCCGTCGAGGCAGCGGGCCAGCCGGGCGCCGATCTCGCCCGGCGACGGCGCGAGCACCGCGCACAGCCAGCCGCCCGCCGTCACGGCGGACGCGGTGCGGAAGCCGGTGAGCGGGCCCAGCGCCAGGGTGGCCAGCGTCAGCGCCAGCCCCGGCAGCAGCCACGCGGCGGCGGCCGGGACGCCGGAGGCGGGCAGCAGCAGCCCGGTGAGGGTCAGCACCGGCAGGCTCACCGCGAGCACGGCCGCCGTACGGGTCAGGGCCAGCCGGAGCCCGCCGCCGGGTGTGGAGGCGGCCAGCTCGTGCAGCGGGTCGGCGTGCGGGCCGTAGGACAGCGCGACCCCGGCCACCGGCACCACCGGGGCGAGCGCCAGCAGCAGCGTCCGCGCCTCCGGCCCGCCCCGGAACTGGCCCAGCAGCAGCGCGGCCCCGGCCACCCCCAGCAGCGCCACCGACCAGGCGCCGCGCACGGCCGGACCGGCGGCCCACAGCAGCCGGGCGAGCCGGGACACCCGCACCTCCGGTACGGCGGAGGCCAGCACGGAGGCCCGTACGTCCGTCAGCACCGCCCCCGCCGCAGTGCGCCGTACGGCCGCCGAGACGCGGGACGTGCAGCCCGCGCAGGACTCCAGGTGCTTCTCCAGGGACCAGGCGTCCGGCTCCGGCAGGGAGCCGTCGGCGTACCGGGCCGCCTGGGCCTCGCTCGCGTGCCACTGCCTGCTCATGCCGGGCCTCCCAGCGGGGACGGGTTCAACTGGGCCAGCGCGGCCCGCAGTTCGGTACGGGCGCGCCGGGCGCGGGACTTGACCGTGCCCTCGGGTATGCCGAGCAGCCGGGCCGTCTCGCGGGTGGTCAGGCCGTCGACCACGGTCGCGCGCAGCACCTCGCGCAGCTCGGGGGAGATCCGGTCCAGGGCGGTGCCGACATCGCCGTACTCCAGCCCGGCCAGCACCCGGTCCTCGGCGGACGGCACGGCGGCCGGCTCCGGCTCCGGCGCGGCCCGCGTGCTGCGCTCCTGGGCGCGGCGGGCGTCGATCAGACGGCGGGCCGCGATCGTCCACAGCCAGCCGCCCGCCTCCGCGCCCCGGTGCCCGGCGGCCGAGCGCCACACCGTGACGAAGGTGTCCTGGAGCACCTCCCGGACCACCTCCGGGTCGGCGCAGCGCCGGGCCAGCCGGGCGTGCAGCCAGCCCGCGTGCCGGTCGTACAGGTCGGCGAGCGCGGCCTGGTCGCCCGCCGCGACGGCCCTGAGCAGGGCGCCGTCGTCCTTCTCCCGGTGGGCCCCCATGGGGCGGAACAGTCTCACACCCCCTCTATCGCCCCGCCCCCGAGCGGTGGATCACTCTCGTGTGCGGGCGTGGCATTCGTGTCGCTGGGTAGGGCTGGGTAATCCGGCAAAACGCACCCGCCCCCGTGACCAAGGAGGCTCTCGTGGCCGCAGCGGTTCACCTGTTCCTGCCCGCCCAGTGGAAACCCGAGGCGGAGACGCCCGCCGACCGCGCGTTCAGCGCGGAGAGCGCCTGTGTGGAGGCGCCGCTGACCAGCGAGCCGCCGCTGCCCGGCACCGAGCCGCTGACCAGCGAGCCCCCGCTCGCCGACACCGTCCCGCTCACCGGTGACGCCGACCCCGTCCCGGTCCGCTTCGGCCCGGCCGAGTAGATGGCCGCGGCGCTGGACGACGACGAGCTGCGCGCGCTCGCGGAGCTGCACGGCGTAGCCACCTCCTACAGCCCCTCCCCGGAGATCATCGTCGCGGTGCCCGCCCCCGCCGTGATCGCCGCCCTGGCCGCCCTGGACGTCGACGCGAGCACCTCGGACGCCGTCCGTACCGCGCTCGCCGAGCGGGAGCGCGAGCTGCGGGAGCGGCTGCTGCCGCCCACCGTGGTCCGCTGGACCGGCCGGGCCGCCGCCGGCACCCCCGCCCTCCCGGACCCCTTCGACGTCCTGCCGCCCGGCACCCGGCTGGAGATCGACACCGAGCAGGGCGAGCGGCACACCTCCCTCGACGGCCTCCCCACCGGCGTCCACCACGTCACCGCCACCGCCCCCGACGGACGCACCGGCCACGCCCACCTCATCGTCGCCCCCGAGCGCCTGCCCGCCCCCACGGGCCGCTCCTACGGCCTGCTCGCCCAGCTCTACTCCGTGCTCTCGCACCGCTCCTGGGGCATGGGCGACCTCGGGGACCTCGCCGAGCTGGCCGCCTGGGCCGGGCGGACCCACGGCGCGGGATTCGTGCAGGTCAACCCGTTGCACGCGGCAGTGCCCGGCGCCCCCACCGACCCCTCCCCGTACCGCCCGTCCTCCCGCCGCTTCCCCGACCCGGTGCACCTGCGCGTCGAGGACGTCCCGGAGTATTCCTACGCCGAGCTGAACCCCCGGCTGCGCGAGCGGGCCGAGCGGCTGCGCGCCGACGTGCTCGACAAGGGCGCCCTCATCGACCGCGACGCGGTGTGGGAGCTGAAGCGCCAGGCGCTGGAACAGGTCGTACGGGTCCCGCTCGGCCCCGGCCGGCAGGCCGCGTACGACGCGTTCCGCGCGGAGGAGGGCCAGGCGCTGGAGGACCACGCCACCTGGTACGCGCTGGCCGAGGAGCACGGCCCCGACTGGCGGACCTGGCCCGAGCCGCTGCGCGACCCCCGCTCGGCGGAGACCGCGCGCGCCCGCGCCCGCCTCGCCGACCGGGTCGAGTTCCACACCCGCCTCGCCTGGCTCACCGACGGCCAGCTCCGCGCCGCCCAGCGGGCCGCGACGGAGGCCGGGATGCCGATCGGGATCGTGCACGACCTCGCGGTCGGCGTGCACCCGGTCGGCGCCGACGCCTGGTCCCAGCAGGACCACTTCGCCGCCGGGATGTCGGTCGGCGCCCCGCCCGACGCCTTCAACGCGCGCGGCCAGGACTGGGGCCTGCCGCCCTGGCGCCCCGACCGGCTCGCGGAGTCCGGCCACCTCCCGTACCGGCTGCTGCTGCGCGCCCTGTTCCGGTACGCGGGCGCGCTGCGCATCGACCACGTCATGGGCCTGTTCCGGCTCTGGTGGGTGCCCGAGGGCAGCCCGCCCACGGACGGCACCTACGTCCGCTACGACGCCGAGGCGATGCTCGCCCTGCTCGCGCTGGAGGCGTCCCGCGCGGGCGCGCTGGTGATCGGGGAGGACCTGGGCACCGTCGAGCCCGGCGTACGCGAGACGCTCCAGCGGCGCGGGGTGCTGGGCACCTCCGTGCTGTGGTTCGAGCGGGACTGGACCGGCGACGGCCGCCCGCTGCCCCCGGAGAGCTGGCGCGAGGACTGCCTGGCCACCGCGACCACCCACGACCTGCCGCCCACGGCCGCCCGGCTCACCGGGGAGCACGTCGACCTGCGCGAGAAGCTCGGCCTGCTGGTCAAGTCCGGCGCGGACGAGCGGGCGGACGCGGTCGCGGACACCGCCGAGTGGCTGGCCCTGCTCGGCAGCCTCGGCCTGCTGGACGCCCCGGCCGCCGGGCCGCCCGGCAGCGACGAGGAGGCCGAGATCCAGGGCTTCCACCGGTTCCTGCTGCGCACCCCGGCCCGGCTGGTCGGCGTCTGGCTCCCGGACGGCGTCGGGGACCGGCGCCCGCAGAACGTGCCCGGCACCTGGGACCAGTACCCGAACTGGCGCCTGCCGGTGTCCGACCCCCAGGGGCGGCCGGTACCGCTGGAGGAGCTGACGGCGTCCCCGAGGCTCGGTGCGCTGCTCGCGGCGGTGCGGGCGGGGCTGGGGCACAGCGGACCCTGAGGGGCCGTCGTGGCCGCGCGTACGGCACCCCGGACGCGCGGCCGGTACGGCGGTTCGCTAACTTGGGGAGCGTGGACAAGAAGAACGCCCTGCGCGCCGGAGCCCTGGCGGCCGGCACGACGCTGATGATGCTGCTCATGTCGTCCCCCGCGCTCGCGCTCAGCCGCGACGACGGCGACGACCCCGGCCCCGGTCTCTCCGCCTGGGAGACCATCGGCCTCTACGTGCTGATCCCGTTGGGCCTGTTCGTCGTCATCGCCGGTCTGGTGATGGTGCTGGACAAGTCGCGGTCGGCCTCGTCCAAGAGCTGACGGACCCCACGGTCCCGACCGCCGGGGGCGCCGGTCCTCCCGCCTCGCGCGGGGCTGGACGGCGCCCCCGGCGTACTTGTTTCCCCGTTCCCCCGAGGAGCCGCGGATGGCAGGCACCGACGGCGTCGTCGTAGTGGGCTGCGGCCCGACCGGACTGCTCCTCGCCGGTGACCTGGCCGAGGCGGGCATCCCGGTCACCGTGCTGGAGAAGCGGCCGCCCGGCATCAGCAACCTCACCCGCGCCTTCGCGCTGCACGCCCGCACGCTGGAGCAGCTCGACATGCGGGGCCTCGCCGACGAACTCGAGTCCCTCGGCCACCCGATGACCCGGCTCGGCCTCTTCGACGGACTCACCCTCGACCTCTCCGACCTCCCCACCCGCTTCCCGCACGTCCTGGTGATCCCGCAGTACGAGGTCGAACGGGTGCTTCAGCGGCGGGCGCGGGAGGCGGGCGCCGAGTTCGTCCACGAGGCCGAGGTGACCGCGCTGACCCAGGACGCGTCCGGCGTGACGGTCCTCGGGCGGGGCATGGAGCCGCTGCGGGCCTCGTACGTCGTCGGGGCGGACGGGATGCGGAGCGCGGTACGGGAGGCGGTGGGCCTTCCCTTCCCCGGACGCTCCGTCATCCGCTCGGTCGTCCTCGCGGACGTACGCCTCCTGGAGGACCCGCCGGGCCTGCTCACCGCGGGCACGACGGGGGACGCCTTCGCGTTGTTGATCCCCTTCGGCGACGGCTACCACCGGGTCGTCGGCTGGCGGCGCTCCCACGACGTGCCCGACGACGCCCCGCTCGACCTCGCCGAGATCCAGGACATCGTCCGCGCCGCCCTCGGCCGGGACTACGGCATGCGCGACCCCCGCTGGCTGTCCCGCTTCCACAGCGACGAACGCCAGGCCCCTTCGTACCGCGTGGGCCGCGTCTTCCTCGCCGGCGACGCCGCCCACGTCCACTCCCCGGCAGGCGGCCAGGGCATGAACACGGGCCTCCAGGACGCGGCGAACCTGAGCTGGAAACTGGCCGCGGTCCTGAACGGCCGCGCGGACGCGTCCCTCCTGGACACGTACGACACCGAACGCCACCCGGTGGGCCGCACCGTCCTCCGCAGCAGCGGCACCCTGATCCGCCTGGCGATGGCGAACCGCCCCTGGACGCGGGCACTCAGATCCGCTCTGGCGACACTGGTCACCCACGTCCCCGCCCTGCGCCGCAGGGCCCTCCACCAGGTAACGGGCCTCGCCTACTCCTACGGCCCCGGCCCCCTGACCGGCAAACGAGCCCCCGACATCCCCCTACCGGGCAACACCCGCCTCTACGAAGCCCTACGCCCGGGCAACTTCGTCCTGCTGACCCAGACCCCCTACGAGGACACGACCCGCCCCCACCTCACCACCTCGGAGTGGGCGGGCCCGCAAACCCTCCTGATCCGCCCGGACGGCCACATCGCCTGGGCGGGGAAGTCCCCGTCGTCAACGGAACTGGAAAAGGCCCTACTTACCCACGTGGGCCCACCGGATCATCCGACCCGAATCTCATAACGAAGCCGCTGCCGACTACCGGGCATCACGATGAGGTCGGCCTGCACGGCCAGGTCCCGCTCATCGAAGGTGGCCCTGCTCAATCGCAACACAGGCTCGTGCTCCCCCAGCCGCAGCGCCTCCCGCTCCTCCGAAGAGGGCATCCCCGCGGCGACGTCCTCCCGCACCCGAACCCCCCGATGCCCCAGCTCGGCCAGCACCCGCACCGCCCCACCGGGAATCTTCCCCCGCCCGGCAAGAGGGGTCCCCCGAGCGATGGCGACGGGATAGTAGCTGTCGGTCAACTCGCAGGCGGCACCGTCCAGCTCGATCACCCGCCGCCGTACGACCACGACCTCCCCGACCCCCACCCCCAGCATCCCTGCAACCTCCTCCGAGGCCCCCACCTCCCCGGCGAACACGATCCGCTGACTCCCCTTTCCCCCCTTGGCCGCAGCCTCAGCCGCCCAGACATCCCCCTGCGCGGACGCCTGCGGGGTCAGATACGGCATCGACGTACTGGTCCAGGTGCTGTCGCTCACTGTGCCTCCCAAAAAAAGGGGGCGCCCGGCACAGTGCCGGGCGCCCCTCTCCACTGCCGGCCGGTTACGCCGAAGCCGCGTCCGCCCGCTGGGCCCTCAACGCCCGCTCCACGCCCGCGCGGGACTCGGAGATCAGGCGGCGGAGGGCCGGGGTGGGGTCTACGGACGTGAGCCACGCGTCCGTCTTGCGGAGCGTCTCCTCGGAGACCTGGACCGACGGGTACAGGCCGACCGCGATCTGCTGGGCCATTTCGTGGGAGCGGGAGTCCCAGGCCGCCTTGACGGAGTCGAAGTAGCGGTCGGTGTAGGGCGCGAGGAGTTCGCGCTGGTCGGTCTGGACGAAGCCGCCGATGACCGCTTCCTGGACGGCGTTGGGGAGCTTGTCGGACTCCACGACCGAGGCCCATGCCTCGGCCTTCGCCTCGGCGGTGGGGCGGGCCGCGCGGGCGGTGGCCGCGTGGCGTTCGCCGGCGGCGGTGCGGTCGCGCTCGTACTCGGCGGCGATCTCCGCCTCGTCGAAGCGGCCGACCGCGGCGAGGCGCTCCACGAACGCCCAGCGCAGCTCGGTGTCGACGGCGAGGCCCTCGACCGTCTGCGAGCCGTCGAGCAGTGCCTCCAGCAGGTCGAGCTGCTCCGGCGTACGGGCCGTCGCCGCGAACGCGCGGGCCCAGGCGAGCTGGTGGTCGCTGCCCGGCTCGGCCGTGCGCAGGTGCGCCAGCGTCGCCTCGGTCCAGCGGGTCAGCAGGGCCTCGCGGGCCGCCGGGTCGGCGTACAGGTCGATCGCCAGCTTGGCCTGCCGGTGCAGGGACTGCACGACACCGATGTCGGACTCCTTGCCGATGCCGGACAGCACCAGCGAGAGGTAGTCACGGGTGGCCAGCTCGCCGTCCCGCGTCATGTCCCAGGCGGAGGCCCAGCTCAGCGCGCGCGGCAGCGACTCCGCGAAGTCGCCGAGGTGCTCGGTGACGACCGCGAGGGACTCCTCGTCCATGCGGACCTTCGCGTACGACAGGTCGTCGTCGTTGAGCAGGATCACGGCCGGCCGGCGGACGCCGGTCAGCTCGGGCACGGCCGTCAGCTCGCCGTCCACATCCAGCTCGACCCGCTTCACCCGGACCAGCTTGCCCGCCTCGTCCAGGTCGTACAGGCCGATCGCGATGCGGTGCGGACGCAGCGTCGGCTCGCCCTTGGCGCCCACGGGGAGCGCGGGGGCCTCCTGGCGGACCGCGAAGGAGGTGATCACACCGTCCGCGTCGGTCTCCAGCTCGGGACGGAGGACGTTGATCCCCGCCGTCTCCAGCCACGCCTTGGACCAGGTCTTCAAGTCGCGCCCGGAGGTCTCCTCCAGCGCGCCCAGCAGATCCGACAGCCGCGTGTTGCCGAACGCGTGCCGCTTGAAGTACGCCTGCACGCCCCGGAAGAACTCGTCCTCACCGACGTACGCCACGAGCTGCTTCAGCACCGAGGCGCCCTTGGCGTAGGTGATGCCGTCGAAGTTGACCAGGACGTCGTCCAGGTCCCGGATCTCGGCCATGATCGGGTGCGTGGAGGGGAGCTGGTCCTGGCGGTACGCCCACGTCTTCATCGAGTTGGCGAACGTCGTCCACGCGTGCGGCCAGCGCGAGCCGGGCGCCGACGCCTGGCAGGCGATGGAGGTGAAGGTGGCGAACGACTCGTTCAGCCACAGGTCGTTCCACCACTCCATGGTGACCAGGTCGCCGAACCACATGTGCGCCAGCTCGTGCAGGATCGTCTCCGCGCGCACCTCGTACGCCGCGTCGGTCACCTTGGACCGGAAGACGTACTGGTCGCGGATGGTCACCGCGCCCGCGTTCTCCATCGCGCCCGCGTTGAACTCCGGCACGAAGAGCTGGTCGTACTTCTCGAACGGGTACGCGTAGTCGAACTTCTCCTGGAACCAGTCGAAGCCCTGCCGGGTGACCTCGAAGATCGCGTCGGAGTCGAGGTGTTCGGCGAGCGAGGGCCGGCAGTAGATGCCGAGCGGCACGGACTGCCCGTCCCTCTCGTACACGCTGTGCACCGAGTGGTACGGGCCCACGATCAGCGCGGTGATGTACGTCGAGATGCGCGGGGTCGGCGCGAACGCCCAGACGTTGTCCTTGGGCTCCGGCGTCGGGGAGTTGGAGATCACCGTCCAGCCCTCGGGCGCGGTCACCGTGAACCGGAACGTCGCCTTGAGGTCCGGCTGCTCGAAGTTGGCGAACACCCGCCGCGCGTCCGGCACCTCGAACTGCGTGTACAGGTAAGCCTGCTCGTCGACCGGGTCCACGAACCGGTGCAGACCCTCACCGGTGTTGGTGTACGCGCAGTCGGCCACCACCCGCAGGATGTTGCGGCCCTGGAGCAGACCGGGCAGCGCGATCCGGGACTCCTTGAAGACCTCCGCCGGGTCCAGCGCGTCCCCGTTCAGCGTCACCTCGCGTACGGCCGGTGCCACCAGGTCGATGAAGGACTCGGCGCCGGACTCGGCCACGTCGAAGCGGACCGTGGTGACGGACCGGAAGGTGCCCCCCTCCTGCGCGCCGGAGAGGTCGAGATCGATCTCGTACGAGTCGACGCTGAGCAGGTCGGCCCGCTGCTGCGCCTCTTCCCGAGTCAGGTTTGTGCCAGGCACGCGGTCATCTCCTCGTTATGTGTGGGTTGCGCCATCCTTCCACGAGAGATCCGCGAACGCGATGTCCTTGTCCCGCCGGTCACGGGGCCTTCGCGGGACCAGCCTGGGACGCATGACGACACACGCCACGACCCTTCACACCGCGCGCGCCGTCGCGGCACCGGTCCTCGCGGAACTGCGCGCCTCGGACGACGCCGGACGCCCACCGACCGCCGTCACCGACCTGGAAGGCGGCGCCCCGCTGCGCTGCTGTCTGCGCCGGAGCGAGCCGGGGGAGCGCATCGCCCTCGTCTCCTACGCGCCCCTGCGCCGCTGGGCGTTGGACACCGGCGCGGAACCGGGGGCGTACGACGAACAGGGCCCGGTGTTCATCCACGCCGACCCCTGCGGCGGACCGGCGCCCGGGGACGACCGCCCCTTCACGGACGCCCACCGCGTCCTGCGCCGCTACTCCCACGACGGCCGCATCCTCGGTGGCCGCCTGGTCACCCCGGCCGAGGACTTCGAGGCCGCCCTGAGCGAGGCGTTCACCGACCCGGAGGTGGCGCTGGTGCACATCAGGGCGGTGGAGTACGGCTGCTTCCTGTACGAGGTGCGCAGGCCGTGAAAAAAGGGGGGCGGGCCGCAGATCGGCACGCCCCCCCGGAGGCGGACTCAGCTCTTCAGCTCGGCCGCCACCAGCTCCGCGATCTGCACCGCGTTCAGCGCGGCACCCTTGCGGAGGTTGTCGTTGGAGATGAACAGCGCGAGGCCGTGCTCCACCGTCTCGTCGGCACGGATGCGGCCCACGTACGACGGGTCCTGGCCGGCCGCCTGGAGCGGGGTCGGGATCTCGGACAGGGCGACACCCGGCGCCTGCGCCAGCAGCTCGGTCGCGCGCTCGACGGAGAGGGGACGGGCGAAGCGGGCGTTGACCTGGAGGGAGTGGCCGGAGAAGACGGGCACGCGCACACAGGTGCCGGAGACCTTCAGCCCGGGGATCTCCAGGATCTTGCGGGACTCGTTGCGGAGCTTCTGCTCCTCGTCGGTCTCGCCCAGGCCGTCGTCCACGATGGAACCGGCCAGCGGGAGCACGTTGAAGGCGATCGGGCGCTTGTAGACGCCCGGCTCGGGGAAGTCCACCGCGTCGCCGTCGTGGGTCAGCTTGTCGGCGTCGGCGACGACCTTCTGCGCCTGCCCGTGCAGCTCGGCCACGCCCGCGAGCCCTGAGCCGGAGACCGCCTGGTAGGTGGCGACGACCAGCGCCTCGAGACCGGCCTCGTCGTGCAGCGGGCGCAGCACCGGCATCGCGGCCATCGTGGTGCAGTTCGGGTTGGCGATGATGCCCTTGGGGCGGTCCGCGATGGCGTGCGGGTTCACCTCGGAGACCACCAGGGGCACCTCGGGGTCCCGGCGCCAGGCCGAGGAGTTGTCGATCACGACCGGGCCCTGCGCGGCGACCTTCTCCGCGAGCGCCTTGGAGGTGGCGCCGCCGGCCGAGAAGAGCACGATGTCGAGGCCGGAGTAGTCGGCGGCCGAGGCGTCCTCCACCGTCACACCGTCCAGCACGGTCCCGGCCGAGCGGGCGGAGGCGAACAGGCGCAGCTCGGTGACCGGGAAGTCCCGCTCCTTGAGGATCTTGCGCATGACCGTGCCGACCTGACCGGTGGCTCCGACGATTCCGACCCTCACGACGACTCCCTCTGTCTGTCCCAGTACCGGGTCACTTGCTTGACCGGCACTTTTCCATCATGCGGCCGACACAGGGCCGCGTGTCCAATCCTTTGTACGGGTGTGCCCGATGTGAGGGACACCCGTACCCGGCGGACGGTTCCGGACCTGCGGTCCCGCGCGGGGGGCGGCCGCAGAAGTTCCCTCCCCCGGACCCGCCGGCCGCAAGCCGTGCTGTCCGGTCCCTGCCCGTCCGGCCCACCGCCATACGGAGGTGTGACGTACGCCGCACACGCCGAAGGGGCGGGCGCCCACCAGGACGCCCGCCCCCTCGGTCACCGCGTCACACCGCTACGGCGTGACGCTGCCGATCTGCACACTCGCCGTGCCCGCGACCGTGCCGCGCGCGTTCACGAGCTGGACGCGGCCGAAGAACTCGCGGCCGGCCGGGGCCTCGGCGGCGGCCGTGACCTGGGCGGTCACCGTGGTGGAAGCGCCCGTGGCGAGCTTCACCGGGGCCGAGCCGTCGACCGTGACCGCGCCGAGGGTGTCGGAGAAGAACACGTCCCGGTAGTCGTAGTCGGTGGAACCGGCCGGGACGGCGTAGCCCACGACCTCGACCGTGTACGTGCCCGCGGCGGGGGACGGGACGGAGACCGCCTCCTCCGAGTCGCCGTCGGCGGACTGGCCGACCAGCTTGCCCGCGGCGTCGTAGACCGCGAGGTCGAGGTCGGCGGCCGGGTCCGAGACCTTGCCGATGGCCACGTCCAGCGACTTGGCGCCGGCCGGGACGTCGACCGTGGTGGTCGCGGTCTCGCCCTCCTTGATCGCCGGGCGGGCGGCCTTCGCGGAGCCGAGCGGGCCGCCGACCAGCTTGCCGTCGAGCGCGGCGTACTTGTTGGTGACCTTCCAGGACGCGGTGGCCGGGACGCCCGCCTTGGCCTCGGGCACGGTCACGGTCTCCGGGTCGAAGACCGCGCCGAGCACGGAGACGTCCAGCTTGTAGGGGTTGTCCAGCAGGGGAGAGGTGCGGCGCGCCTCGACCTCGACCTCCCAGACACCGGCCTGCGGGTCGGCGTAGGAGCGCACGTCCGGCTTGCAGCCGTTGCCGTCGAGGTAGTTGTTGTAGCAGTACGGGGTGCTGGTGTTGTCGACCGGCGTTCCGTAGGGGTGGATGGCGATGAACCGGGTCTGGCTGCCGGACTTCAGGCCGCCGATGGCCACCTCCAGCGACTTGGCGCCCTCGGGCACGGTCAGGAAGTACGACCGGGTGCTGTTGCGCTGCACCGAGGAGGAGAAGGAGCGGGTGTAGTCCACCGGGCTCGCCACCACGACCGTGGTGAGGATCTGCTTGTCGACGCCCACGGTCAGCGGGTCGTCCACGCGCAGGATCGCGCTCTTGAGCCCGGCCGACTTCGGCGCGGCCTCCACCTTGACGGTGACCGGCTGGTTCAGCGGCAGCTTCACCAGCGGGCTGCCGACGACGCGGTAGGTGTGCTCCGGGTCGTTGGCGAAGCTCAGCAGGTGCCAGACCGCGCGGTCGGCGCCGGTGGTGCGGGTGACCGTGACCTCGTACGTCTTGCGCTGGCCGGACTTCAGGCCGCCCTCGCGGTCGTAGAGGCCGGTGCCGAAGCCGGGGGTCTTCAGGGCGTCGTCGATCGCGGTGTCGACCGGGGCCTTCACCGTGTACTCGTGCGCCGAGGCGCCGAGGCGGATCGCGGTCCAGGCGTCCACCACGTCGATCAGGCCGGAGCCCTCCTCGTACGCCTGCGCGCCCTTGATGTGGTGCGCGGTCGAGGTGAGCGCGGTGCGCAGCACGGCCGGGGTGAGGTCGATGTTCTTCTGCTTGGCGGCACTGAGCAGCAGGGCGCTCGCGCCGGCCGCCTGCGGGGAGGCCATCGAGGTGCCCTGGAGCATCGAGTAGCCGGCGGGCAGGGTGTAGCCCGCCTCGGCGACCGGGGAGCCGGGCAGCCAGGTCTGGGTGGTGTTGATCGCGGCGCCGGGCGCCGTGATGGTCGGCGTGAAGCCGCCGTCCTCACGCGGGCCGCGCGAGGAGAACGGCATCAGGGCGTACGGGGTTTCCACCGCCGAGCCGTAGTTCGCCGCCCAGGTCTCCTTGGAGATGGCGGCGCCGACCGAGATCACCTTGTCGGCGAGGCCGGGGTCGCCGATGGTGTTGGCGCCGGGGCCGGAGTTGCCGGCCGAGATGACGAGCTGGACGCCGTAGGTGTCGATGAGCCGGGTGTACAGCGCGGCGCGGGCGTTGTTGCCGTCGTTCAGCGCCGGCAGACCGCCGATGGACATGTTGACGATGTCCACGCCCCGGTTGGTCACCAGGTCGATCATGCCCTCGGTGAGGGCGACGTTGGTGCAGCCCCCGGACCAGGTGCAGGCGCGCGAGGAGACGATCTTGGCGCCGGGCGCGGCACCGTTCATCTTCCCGCCGAACAGCCCGTTGGCCGCGGTGATGCCCGCGACATGCGTGCCGTGCTCGGACTCGATGACACCGATGTTGACGTAGTCGGCCTTGGCGCCCGAGGAGTTGTAGACGACGTCCTTGCGGATCTCGACCACGAACGGGATGCGCTCGACGACGTCCGTCTTCGGGTCGTCGGTGCCGAAGTAGCCGATCTGGTAGCCGTCCTTGTACGGCTTCATCGGCGCGTTGTTCGTGAAGTCCAGGTCGTCGTCGGTGTCGACGCGGACCGTGCCGGTGGCCGGGTCGTACAGCACGCCCCAGGCGTCGGTGGTGTCACCGTCGCGGTTGAGGTCGCCCTTCATGTCGCCGCCGGTGGTGGCGGACTCGTACAGGTAGTTGAACCTGTACGCGCCGGCCGGGGCCGTGAAGGTCTGCGCGCTCGCGCCGGAGCCGACGGAGAAGTACGGGCCGGAGACCGCCGCGGTCATCCGCCGCCAGGTGCCGTCGCCGTCGCTCACCGGGTCGGTGGCGGTGACCCAGTCCACGATCTTGCGCTCACCGGTGGTGGTCTTCTGGAGCGCCGGGTGGCCGAGGTCCACCCCGGAGTCCAGGATGCCGATGGTGACCCCGCGCCCGTCCGCCTTGGGATGGTCCTCGACGAAGTCGACGGCACCGGTCTCGAAGGACGGGTTGTACGGGTTCTTCGCCGGGGTCTTGTCGCCGGGCGCCGGGTAAGCGGCGGCCGTACGGGCGTTCCCGGCGTCCTTCGCGGTGTCCGCGCCCGGCGCCGGGTCGTCCAGCGGGATCTCCTGGCGCAGGTCGATCGCCTGCACCGAGGACAGCTTGGCCGCGGCGGCGATGACCGAGTCCGCCTTGGCGGTCGGGACGGTGGCGCGGACGTAGCCGACCTTGTCGAAGGTGCGGCCCACGGTGCCGGCGGCGTCGAGCTGGGAGGCGACCTGCTCGGTGGAGCCCGGCGCGGTGGCGATCATCATCGTGACGCTCTTGGCGCCGTCCGCCTTGGCCTCCGCGAGCCGGTCGGCGTCGTCCGCGCCGAGCTTGCGGGGCGCGGGCTTGGCGCCGGGGTCGGCGGCCTGGGCGGGCGGCGCTTCGGCGGCCAGCGCCATCGGCACGGGGCCGGCCGCGCAGAGGGCGGCGACCACACCGGCGGCCAGCGTCAGGCGCGCCAGGCGTCTCGGGCCGGGTATCGGGTCACGGTCGGGGGAGTGGGTCATCGCATCCCTTAGTCGGTGAGGGTTGTCCGCGAGGTCCGTTGCCGGACCAGCGCAGCCTTTCCCAAGCGACCGGTTTTTGGGGTTCGTTGACCGAATCGAGATCCATGTATGGGGAAAACCCGCGATGCGATGTGTGCGGTTGGGGACCGAATAAGACCGAATTCACTCGGTTCCCGCGCGGGCCGCGCTAACGTCCCGACATGCGACGCAAGTTGAGGGTGGCGGCCTACGCCGTGTGTGTCCGCGACGGCCGGCTCCTGCTCGCCCGCTCACCCGCGCGGGGCGGCGGCCACGAGTGGGTACTGCCGGGCGGCGGCGCCGAGTTCGGCGAGGACCCGTACGACACCGTGCGCCGCGAGGTGACCGAGGAGACCGGCTACCGGGTGGAGGTGACCGACCTGCTCGGCGTCGACACCAACCGGGCGGTGCTCCCCGGCCGCTTCCCCGCCCGCGCCGTCGACCACCACGGCATACGGCTGCTCTACGCCGCGCGCGTCACGGGCGGCGAACTCCGCCACGAGGTGGGCGGCTCCACCGACCTCGCCGCCTGGCACGATCTGGCCGCCGTGCCGGAGCTGACCCGTGTCTCCCTGATCGACACCGCCCTCGGCCTGTGGCGCGAACGGCCGCCCACCGGCCGCCTGGACGCGCTGGGCGAGCCCGGCTAGCGGGGCAGTACCACCACGTACGCGGCCGGGTCGCGGTCCCCGGCGGCCATCAGGGCCGTGCGGACCACCGCGGCCTGCTGCTCGGCGGACTCCCGCAGCTTCCTCGGGGTGATGTGGACGACCGTGATGCCGAGCCGCTCCAGGTGCTCGCGCTTGCGGGCGTACTCCGACCAGGTCGCGTCCTCGTCCTGGCGCGGGGCGCGGGTGTCCAGCTCGACGGCGACCGCCTGCTCGGGCCAGTAGGCGTCCAGGCCGCCCAGATGGGGGCCGCCGGGCAGGCGCAGGTCGACGTTCCACACCGGGTCGGGGAGCCCGTACCCGGTGACCATCCGGTACAGCCGGTCCTCGGCGGCCGCGCGGCCCTCGGCCACCAGCGAGTCCACCGCCTCCACCACATGGGCCCGGCCCATCAGCCTGGCCTCGGTCAGCTCCCGCACCAGCGCGGCCGGATCGCAGTGTCCGTCGCGCACCGCCTCGGCCAGCAGCCGCCGTACCGTGTCCGCGTCCGTCAGGTGGGCCACCGCGTCCGCCACCGCCCGCGCGACCGGCGCCACCGGCAGGCCCGCGACCGGCCGGGCCGCCGGGAGGTCGGAGGTGCGCACCACGCGCACATACCCGGTCGAGCGCAGCCGGCGCAGCCTCGGGACCAGGACGTCGACGCGCTCCAGCGAGAGCAGCGGGGGAGCGGACGGCAGACCGTGCAGGGCGAGGGCGGCGAGGCCGGTGAGCATCGCCTCGGCGTAGGTCCCCCGGTGCGGGTCGCCCGCGCCCGGCTGGGCGGGCACACCGGGCGTCGACTCGCGGGAGGCGTACAGCAGCGCGCCGTGCAGGCGCTCCTCGCTCGTGGGCGACCCGGAGTGCAGCAGGACCACGTTGGGCAGCAGCAGCCGCCAGGGGCCGTCGGTGCGGCACCGCTCGTTCAGCTCGGCCGTCGTCACCCCGTGGGTGCGCAACTGGGCGGCGGTGAGGACCCGGCGGTGGACCTCGGTCAGGTGGCGGAGGGGGCGGGGGGAGAGCGGGGTGTCGTGCGTCATGGCTCTGGAATGCCCTACTTCCGGCCCACCCGTAACCGCTGTTACACGGCCGTCGAAAAATGCGGACAACACGGCACTAAAGGACGAGTGTTCGGATGCCGAGTAGGCGGCGAAAACCCCTGGTCCGATCGGGGTGGACCAGGGGTTACGGGCCGCCGTGCCCGGATTCCGTAACGGTCACCGGGCGCCGAAGCTCAGGCCAAAGATCAGGCGCCGGCGTCGCACTCCTGTGCGCGCAACGCCCGTGCCAGGTCGTCCCGCGCCTCCAGCACCAGCCGCCGCAGCGCCGGGGCCGCGTCCGCGTGCCCGGCCAGCCACGCGTCCGTCGCCGCCAGCGTCTCCGGGCGGTCCTGGTGGGCCGGGAACAGGCCGTTGACGATGTGCATGGCGATCTGGATCGACCGCTCCCGCCACACCCGCTCCAGCACCGCGAAGTACTTCTCCGCGTACGGCGCCGTCAGCTCCTGCTGGCCCGGCCGGTCGAAGCCCGAGAGGGTCGCCTCCACCAGCGCGTTGGACAGCGCGTCCGACTCCACGACCTGCGCCCACGCCTGCGCCTTGACCGCCGCCGAGGGCCGGGCGGCCAGGCAGCGCACCTGGTGCCGCTTGCCCGAGGCGGTGTCGTCGCGGGCCAGTTCGGCCGCGAGCACCTCCTCGTCGGCCACCCCGTGCGCGGCGAGCGGCTCCAGGAACGCCCAGCGCAGCTCCTGGTCCACGGTGAGGCCCTCGACCGTCTCGGTGCCGTCCAGCAGGTCCTTCAGCAGGGCGAGGTCGGCGGCGCCGGTGGCGACCGTGGCGAAGAAGCGCGCCCAGGCCAACTGCGCCTCACCGCCCGGCTCGGCCGCCCGCAGCTCCTTCAGCGCGCCCTGCGCCAGCAGTTCGCCGCCCGTGGCCCGCCACTCGGGGGCCGCGTACCGCTCCAGAGCGGTGCCGGCCCAGGCGTGCAGCATCTGGAGCACGCCGATGTCGGACTCCCGGCCCGCGAACCGCAGCACCAGCGCCACGAACTCCCGCGCGGGCAGCAGCCCGTCCCGCGTCAGGTTCCACAGCGCCGACCAGCACAGGGCGCGGGCCAGGGGGTCGGCCAGGTCACCGAGGTGGTCGCGGAGGGTGGCGAGCGAGGTCTCGTCGAAACGGATCTTGCAGTAGGTGAGGTCGTCGTCGTTGACCAGCACCAGGTCGGGCGCCTCGGCGCCGGCCAGCTCCGGCAGCACCGTGCGCGGGCCCTCGACGTCGGCCTCGACGCTCCGGTACCGCTCCAGCGCGCCTGACTCGCCCAGCCGGTACAGACCCACCCGCACCCGGTGCGGGCGCAGCTCGGGGTGGGACTCGGGGGCCTCCTGGAGCACGGTCAGCTCGTCGATCCGGCCCTCGTCGTCCAGCAGCACCTGCGGAGTGAGGGAGTTGACCCCGGCCGTCTGGAGCCAGGCCGCCGACCACGCCGTCATGTCCCGGCCGCTGGTCTCGCCCAGCACCGACAGCAGGTCCGCCAACCGGGTGTTGCCGTAGGCGTGCCGCTTGAAGTAGCGCCGGGCGCCCTCCAGGAAGGCGTCCTGGCCGACGTAGGCCACCAGTTGCTTGAGGACGGAGGCGCCCTTGGCGTAGGTGATGCCGTCGAAGTTGAGCTTGGCGTCCTGGAGGTCGCGGATGTCGGCGGTGATCGGGTGCGTGGAGGGGAGCTGGTCCGCGCGGTACGCCCACGCCTTGCGGCGGTTGGCGAACGTCGTCCACGCGTCCTTGAAGCGGGTCGCGCCCACGCTGCCGAAGGTGCCCATGAAGTCCGCGAAGGACTCCTTCAGCCACAGGTCGTCCCACCAGACCATGGTGACCAGGTCGCCGAACCACATGTGCGCCATCTCGTGCAGGATGACGTTCGCCCGCGCCTCGTACGACGCCTGCGTGACCCTGCCCCGGAAGATGTACTCCTCCCGGAAGGTCACCAGTCCGGGGTTCTCCATCGCGCCGAGGTTGTACTCCGGCACGAACGCCTGGTCGTACTTCCCGAAGGGGTACGGGTAGTCGAAGTTCTCGTGGAAGAAGTCCAGCCCCTGCTTGGTGATCAGGAAGATGTCGTCGGCGTCGAAGTAGGGCGCCAGGCCCTTGCGGCACATCGCCCCGAGCGGGATCTCCAGCTTGGACCCGTCCTCCAGCACGCGCTCGTAGGAGTCGGTCACATAGTGGTACGGGCCCGCCACCACGCAGGTGATGTACGTGGAGATCGGCTTGGTCTCCGCGAACCGCCAGACCCCGTCGGTGAGTTCACCGGCGCCGTTGCTCCACACCGTCCAGCCCTCGGGCGCGCGGACCTCGAAGCGGAAGGGCGCCTTGAGGTCGGGCTGCTCGAAGCCCGCGAACACCCGCCGGGAGTCGGCCGGTTCGTACTGCGTGTAGAGGTAGACCTCGCCGTCCTCGGGGTCCACGAAGCGGTGGAGCCCCTCGCCGGTGCGGGAGTAGGCGCACTGCGCGTCCACGACCAGCTCGTTGTCGGCGGCCAGGTCCTCCAGCGTGATCCGGGCGCCGTCGAACACCTCGCCCGGGTCGAGGTCGCGGCCGTTGAGCGACACCGCGGTCACGCCCGGCGCGATCAGGTCGGCGAAGCTCGTCGCGCCCGGCTCGGCGCAGCGGAAGCGGATCGTGGTCACCGAGCGGAAGGTCCGCGGCTCGCCGTCGGTCTCGCCCACGGCGGAGCGCAGGTCCAGCGCCACGTCGTACCCGTCGACGGACAGCAGGGCGGCCCGCTCACGGGCCTCGTCGCGGGACAGATTCTCACCGGGCACGGGCGGCACTCCCTTGTGGTCGCATGACTCAGGCACTGAACGGCACGATCCTGCCATGCGGCCCTGACCGGCGGCATCGGGGAATTGCGCGGCCGAAGGCGCTGTTGCCGCTGGGAAAGACCTTCTCGCGAGGAGAGACATGTCCGAGACCGCGACCACGTCGGGCAAGACCCCGGTGGACTTCTGGTTCGACCCGCTCTGCCCCTGGGCCTGGATGACCTCCCGCTGGGTGCTGGAGGTGGAGAAGGTCCGGGACATCGAGGTGCGCTGGCACATCATGAGCCTCGCCGTCCTCAACGAGGACCGCATCGACGAGCTGCCCGAGGAGTACCGGGAGATGCTCGCCACCAAGGCGTGGCAGCCGGTCCGGGTGGTCACCGCCGCCTGGCAGAAGCACGGCGCGGACGTGCTCGGCCCGCTGTACACCGCGCTCGGCACCCGTATCCACAACGAGGGCGAGGGTCCGAGCCGCGAGGCCGTCGTGGGCGCGCTCGCCGAGGTCGGCCTGCCCGCCGACCTGATCGACTACTTCGACCAGACCGACTTCGAGTTCGACGCCGAGCTGCGCGCCTCCCACAAGGAGGGCATCGAGAAGGTCGGCCAGGACGTGGGCACCCCGGTCATCGCGGTCCCCGGCCCGGACGGCGAGCAGATCGCCTTCTTCGGCCCGGTCGTCACCCCGGCGCCCAAGGGCGAGGAGGCGGCCCGCCTGTGGGACGGCACCCTCGCGGTCGCCTCGGTGCCGGGCTTCTACGAGCTGAAGCGCACCCGCACGGCCGGCCCGGACTTCAGCAACCTCTAGCCGTCGCGCAGCCGTCGCGTGAAGAAGCCCCCCGGTGAGTCACGTCCTCACCGGGGGGCTTCCTTCATCCGCCCGCCGGGTGAAGGTTGAGAAGACGATCACGAGGCGGGACGCTCACAGAACTTCAGGGGGCGAGCAGCAGCACGTCCGCGCGGGACTTGGCGGCCGTGTAGCGCCGGGCCACGTCCTGCCAGTTCACGACCTGCCACATCGCCTCGATGAAGTCGACCTTCTGGTTCTTGTACTGGAGGTAGAAGGCGTGCTCCCAGGCGTCGAAGACCAGCACCGGGGTGGAGCCCTGGCCGACGTTGCCCTGGTGGTCGTAGACCTGCTCCACGATCAGCCGCCCGCTCAGCGGCTCGTACGCCAGCACGCCCCAGCCGGAGCCCTGGGTGGTGGCCGACGCCTTGGTCAACTGGGCCTTGAAGGCCGCGAACGAACCGAACGACTCCTTGATCGCGTCCGCCAGCTCACCCACGCCGTCCCGCTCCAGCGGCTCACCGCCGCCGTCCTTCGGGCCGGTCATGTTCTGCCAGTAGATGCTGTGCAGGATGTGCCCGGACAGGTGGAAGGCGAGGTTCTTCTCCAGCCCGTTCACCGAGCCCCAGGCGTCCTTGTCCCGCGCCTCGGCGAGCTGCTCCAGGGTGTCGTTGGCGCCCTTCACATAGGCCGCGTGGTGCTTGTCGTGGTGCAGCTCGATGATCTCGGGGCTGATGACGGGCGCGAGCGCGGCGTAGTCGTAGGGCAGTTCGGGCAGCGTGTAGACGGACATGGACGGGTCCCCTCCGAGCCTTATTGCAACTTACTTGCAACTACACGCTAGCAACAAAAAGCTGCCCGCGGGCAAGGGGGTACGCGAAAGCCCCCACGTGTCGGGCACGTGGGGGCCTACGTCAGGGGGGCTCAGCCGCGGGCGCGCGCCCGCTGCCAGACGTAACCGCCCGCCGCCAGGGCCAGGGTCAGGCCGCCGGTGGAGTAGAGCTGGACGCGGGTGCCGGGCTGCTGGGCCATCAGGACCAGGATCACCACCATGCCGAGCAGCGCGGCCCAGGTCAGCCACGGGAACGCCCACATCCGCACGGCGGGCGCCGGGTCACCGGCGCGCTCGGCGCGGCGGCGCAGCAGGAGCTGGGAGGCGCCGACGAACATCCAGACCACCAGGATGACCGCGCCGATCATGTTCAGCAGCCACATGAACACGTCGTCCGGGCGCCAGTAGCTCAGCAGCACACAGCCGAAGCCGAACACCGACGAGACCAGCACCGCGATCCGGGGCACCCCGCCGGACACCTTCGCCAGCACCCTCGGGCCGAGACCCCGCTGGACCAGGGAGTGCAGCATGCGCGAGGAGCCGTAGATGTTGGCGTTCATCGCGGAGAGCAGGGCGGCCAGCACCACGACGTCCATCACGCGGCCGGCGCCGGGGATGCCGAGGCTGTCCAGGGTGGCGACGTACGGGCCGCGCTCCACGACCTCCTTGGAGTCCCACGGCACGAGGGTGACCACGACGGCCATCGAGCCGATGTAGAACAGCGCGATCCGCCACATCGTGGTGCGCACCGCGTCCGCCACACCCCGCACCGGGTCCTCGGACTCGGCGGCCGCGATGGTCACCGTCTCCAGACCGCCGTACGCGAACACCGACGCGAGCAGGCCGAGGACCAGGCCCTCGCCGCCGCCCGGCAGAAAGTCGGTGAGGTGGGAGGCGCCGGGGGAGTGGGTGCCGGGCAGCACGCCCGCGATGGCCAGCACGCCCAGCAGCAGGAACGCGCAGATCGCGGCGACCTTCAGGGCGGCGAACCAGAACTCGAACTCGCCGAAGTTCTTCACCGCGGTCAGATTGGCGCCGCAGAAGATCAGCATGAACAGCGCGACCCAGGCCCACTGCGGGGTCCCCGGCAGCCAGCCGCTGACGATCTTCCCGGCGCCGATGCCCTCCAGGCCGACCACCGTGCACTGCATGACCCAGAACGACCAGCCGACCGTGAACCCGGCCCACGGCCCGATCGCCCGCTCGGCGTGCGCGGAGAACGAACCGGAGGAGGGGTACGCCGAGGACAGCTCGCCCAGCATCCGCATCACCAGCAGGACCAGCAGGCCGGAGAGGGTGTAGGCGACGACGATGGACGGTCCCGCCGCGGCGATGCCGGCGCCGGAGCCGACGAACAGCCCCGCGCCGATCACCCCGCCGAGCGCGATCATGGACAGGTGGCGCTGTTTGAGGCCGGAGGAGAGCGGGACGCCCTGCTTCTGCTCCTGGGGCGCTTGCGTGGTGGTGCTGGGCATCGGCGCGGCTCGTCCAGTGCGGTAGGTGGGTAAAAACTCCCCCAGTCTGGGCGAAGCCGGCCGGACCCCATGATGGGTGTCCGGTATGCGGACAGTCCACTTACGGAATGCTTACGTCCGCTTACCGGGCGGCGGGGCGCCCGGTGACCGGAGTCACGCCGTTCCCGGTGTAAGCCGCATCCTTTGTGTGAAGCCCACCAAGCCCCTGTTCACGCCTTTGTCGAGCACAGACGGTGATCGGCGCGTGCGGGCCGGTATAGCGTCACGGTGTTGTCCCCTGCCCCTGTTCCTGCCCCTGCCCACAGACCCGCGGAGTCCCCATGAGCACCGCCAGCGTCACCGCTCGGCCCGGCGCCGTCCTCGCCGACCTCCTTCCCTCCTCGCGCGTGCGCGACGCCGCCCTCGTGCTCGGGGGCGCGGCGCTCACCGGTCTCGCCGCCCAGATCGCGGTGCCGGTGCCCGGCTCCCCGGTGCCGGTGACGGGACAGACCTTCGCCGCGCTGCTGGTCGGCACCACGCTCGGCGCCCGCCGGGGCGTCGCCGCCCTCGCGCTGTACGCCGCCGCGGGCCTCGCCGGTGTGCCGTGGTTCGCCCAGGGCGGCTCCGGCACCTCCGTCTCCTTCGGCTACGTCATCGGCATGCTCCTCGCCGCCGCGGCCGTAGGCGCCCTGGCCCGCCGGGGCGCGGACCGCTCCCCGCTCCGCATGGCCGGCACGATGCTCCTCGGCGAGGCGATCATCTACGCGGTGGGCGTCCCCTACCTGGCCTTCGCGGCCCACATGTCCGCCACGGCGGCCATCGCGGCGGGCCTGACCCCCTTCCTCATCGGCGACGCCCTGAAGGCGGCCCTGGCGATGGGCGCGATGCCCACGGCATGGAAGCTGCTGAAGCGCTGACTCCAGGCATGGAAAAAGCCCCAGGACCTGTGCTGGTCCTGGGGCTTTTTCCGTGGGTCAGCGCGCGCCGGCGCCGAAGCGGGTGCCGGCGGCCGGGAGGCCACCGGTTCCGGGCTGGTACGCCGTGACCGCGGCGGAGGTGCCGCCGGCGGTCACGTTGGACAGCGGCAGCGCGTACAGGGCGCCGTAGCTGCTGGGACCGTACGGCATGCCGACGTACAGCTTGGTGCCGGTGAACCAGATGCTGGAGCCCAGCTTCTGGTTGGCGCCCGGGGTGCCGGGGATGCCGGCGCTGTCACCGACCTGAATCCAGCGGTCGCTCGCGCCCGGCGCACCGAGCAGGGGGAACGTCTGGACGGCGCCGGCGGCGGCGGCCGAGCCCACGGCCTCGCCGGTGATGCCGACGGCGAGCCTCATCGTCGCGGCGGTGCCGACCGCGCGGGGCGCGGTGTTGGTGACGGCCAGGGTGGAACCGAACCGGTCGCCGGCCTCGGCGCCACCGGCGACATCGTCGGTGCTGGTGCCCGCGTCGATCTCGTTGAGCTGGGTGAAGGTGCCCGCGGCCTTGACCTGGAAGACGATCGCGTTACCGGCGTCGGCCTTGTTCGCCCCGTCGATGGTCAGGTCCTCGCCGGGTGAGCCGATCACGAGGAGCGAGTCGGTGGCCGCGGCGGAACCGGACGGCCGGTAGGGGGCCAGGGCGATGGAGTTGCCGAACAGGTCCCCGGCCTCGGCGCCACCGGCGACCGTGTCGAGGTCCTGGTCCAGTCCGAACCGGCCGGTCGGGCGGCCCTCGGAGTTCAGGGTGTGGGAGAGGACGACGACGTTGCCCGCGTCCTGGTCGCCGCCGATGACGTCGTTGGGCGCGCCGACGGCGATGAAGTTCGGGTCGGCGGCTACGACGCTGCCGAACCGGTCACCCGCCTCCACCCCGCCCGGGACACCGGTGCTGTCCTGGTCGAAGGCGATGTTGGTGGTGCCGTGGACGTAGAAGACCGAACCCGCGTCCGCGACGGTGCCGAGGTCCTCGCCCGGGTTGCCGATCACGATGTAGGGCTCGCCCGCGGCCGTGGTGCCCGCGGCCAGGGCCTTGCCCATGGCGTCACCGGTCTCGGCCGTGCTGGCCAGGAGCGATCCGGTGCCGGCGCCCTGCTCGAAGTGGGTGTCCTTGGTGGCACCCGTGCCGATGCCGCCCGACGCGCCGTGCAGCACGTCGACCATGCCCGCGTCCGTCGCGGTGCCCAGGTCCTCGCCCGGGGTGCCCACCACGAGGTCGGTGCAGCCGTCCTCGTCGTAGTCGACGGTCGCGATGGCGGTGCCGAACCCGTCGCTGGGCTCGGAGCCGCCCGACACCCAGTCCAGGTCCTGGTTGACCTCGGTGGTGCCCTTGCCGCCGCCGTAGACGATGCGGACCAGACCGGCCTTGGCGTCCCCGCCGACACTCGCCTCGGGGTCCGCGATGGCGATGTCCTCGACGCCGTCACAGTTGAAGTCGGTGATCCGGGTCGCGTTGACCTTCGAGCCGACCCAGCTCGCCAGGTCGTCGACCCGGGTGCTGACGCCGTCGGTGCGCGTCTCGGTGCTGTCGATGCCGAAGCAACCGCCCTGGTAGGAGCGGCTGCTCAGCGCGACGAGCGCAGGCTGGCCGGTGGTGCGGACCAGCGGGCCGCCGGTGTCGCCGGCGCAGAGGGAGACGCCGTTCTTGCCGGTGACGGCGGCGGTGGTGGCGTCGGTGGCGCCCACGGTGAACGTGCCCGTGTGCAGCTTCAGCGGCGCCCACTCGTCCTGCGTGCGGCCGTAGCCGGCGGCCTGCAGGTCCTCTCCCGTGGTGGCGGCCGTGGTGGCCAGCGGGAGGGGGGCCACGGAGGTGACGGGACGGCTCAGACGGGCCAGGACCACGTCGCGGTCCGTGCGGGGCACCAGCTCGACGACGTTGCGGACGACACCCTGAGTGGTGGTCAGGTCGGTGCGGCCGATGGTGGCGGTGGTCTTCAGCGCGGGCGCGCCGGCCGGCACGCTGAGGCCGGCCGCCGGGTCACTGACGAAGCAACTCGCCGCGGTGAGCAGCCACTCGGTGTCGACGAGCACGCCGGAGCAGGCGCGGGTGCCGTTGCCGATGTCCAGGCGGGCGGTGTAGCCGTAGGACGTGTCGGAGGGCACGGTGCCGGTGACGGCCTGGGCCGGGGCGGCGCTCAGGACGAAGGGTGCCGCGACAAGAGCGGCGGCCAGCGCGGCGAGCCGTACTGGTCTGGTGTTTCGGGTGGCCATGTTTTCCCTTTTACGGGGTCTGCGGGTCCGGGTGCGCGCCGGAGAGCAGAGCCGGCTGATGGAGGACGTGTGCGGAGGGTCAGGCGGAGGTGCGGATCTCCACGAGCATGAACTCGCGGCCCTGCTCGTCCGCGCTCTCGCCCACCGGCGTCCAACTGTTCTTGTCGATGTCGTAGGACTGCTCCTCGGTGCCGACCGTCATGTCGACCTGGGCCGAGTAGTCGTTGCCCTTGATGCCGTAGACCGAGGGAATCTCCAGCGTCAGCCAGCCGGAGTTGCCGGTGACCCGGAAGCAGACCTTGTCCTTGCTGCGCGCCCAGACCTCCATGAGGCCGGGCTGGCTGTCGCACGGGGCGAGCACGATGTGCCCGTCACCCCGCTTGAGGGTGATGCCCTGCTCCGCGAGGATCTTGTCGGCCTGGGGGTAGTTGAAGTCTTCGACGGCGGAGCCGGGTGCGGTGCCGGCGACGGGGGTGATCGACCCGGTGTCCGTGCCGGCGTGTGCGCCGCTCACGGCCAGCCAGGCCAGAGCGCCGGCCGCCGCGGCGCCCAGAGCGCGCCGCACGAGTCTTGTCCGCCTCGGCTGCTGTCGAAGTGCGGTACGTGCCTTCATCACAGTCCTAGTCGTCGGTTCCGGTGATTGGCCCGGAACGTGGAATGACAGCGGGAAGTGAAGGCGCCGTCCGGCCGGAGGTGCAACCCACGGAATTGCAAAATTCCGTCGGCTTCCCTGCGTGCGGAAAACGCTTTGCGTGCGTGCATACGCGAGATCCCCCCGGATCGGCGGCCTTCAATGGCCGCGGAAATAAAAGTCCAAAGAGTTCGTCATTCGCTTTGTCGTGCACGGACGGAAGCGGGCGACAAGATCCTTGGCCGGGTCATGGAACCGCATCATCCGGTCTTTGTCCAGCTTCAGACATACCGTCAAAACGGCACATAGGGCGGCAGTTGCCTGTGTACTGGCTCACGGTTGTGTGCAGATCCGGTCGACCTCGTGCGAGGGGCGGAGGGGAGGGTGGCGAAAAAGTGACGTATCGAATTGCCCGGATTGGCGGGCCTGGAAGTTCTGCTGGGGATTTTGATCGGTATCACCGTCTTTGCTGCCGTCGATCTTCTGGATTCGGTAAACGAACTCGGTCTCTCGTATGAATTCGCAAGTGCTCGTGTGATTCTTGGGCGCCGATTGGACCGCAGGGTTGTGAGTTGCCCGTGGGGGGTCCATCCAAGGGTGAGAAATGGAGACGTGGTCAGCAGATGAGCGTGAAGCAGTGGAGCCGGCGGAATTTCCTTCGCTCGGTCGTCGGTGGGGGCACCGCGATGGTGGCGGTCTCCGCCCTCGGATTCGACCTCGTCTCGGCCGCGCCCGCGCTGGCGGCCGACGATCCCGACGCGAGCACGCTGCCGGACACGGACAGAGCGAAGGTCGTGCAGGCGTGGCAGACGGGGGGCACGGCCACCCGTGACGCGGCCGCCCGGGCCCTCGTCGGCACCGACGCCGACATCCAGGATTTCCTGGCCAACGTGCTGCCGGGCAAGGTGGCCGAGGACAACCGCGTCGCCGTGATGAAGGCCATCGGGTGGGGCGGCATCGGCGTACGCGCAGCGGCGATCACCGCGCTGGCGGGCACCGACGCGGACGTGCGAGCCTTCCTCGACTCCGGTTTCCAGGCGCCCCTGAACGACGACAAGCGGGTCGCCGTCCTGACGCTGATGAACAACGGCGGCAAGGCGGTGCAGACCGCCGCCCAGAACGCGCTGAACGCCGGTACCACCGAGGCGCTGGACACGTTCCTCGCACAGGGCCAGTACACCGCCCGCCAGGAGGACGAGCGGTTCACCGTCCTGCAGATCCTCGCCACGGCCGGGCCCGAGGTGAAGACGACCGGGCAGCGCGCGCTCAACGGCACGGTGGACGACGTCCACGAGTGGCTCAAGACGGGCCAGCACGTCTCCCGTGCCCGGGACCTGGAGACGCTCACCGTCACCCAGCTCGTCAACGTGGTCAAGTGGGCCGGGGCCCAGGCCCGGAGGGAGACGGACGCCGCCAAGGAGGCGTCGGAACGGGCGCAGGAAGCCGCGGCGCAGGCCAAGGCGGCCGCTCAGAAGGCGGCGGCCGAGGCCGAGGCGGCGAAGGCGGACGTACTGAAGTCCGGTGCGGCGGCGAACCGGGCGGCGGAGGCCGCCAAGGGAGCGGCGGAGGCCGCCCGCGTCGCCATCGGAGCCTCCAACACCGCGGTGTCCGCCGCGCGTAACGCCGCGTCGGCGGCGTCGGCCGCCGCTGCCGCCGCCGCGGCAGCGGGACAGGCGGCCGCGAGGGCCTACAACGCCGCCACCGCCGCGTCCAAGGACGCGAGCAAGGCGAACGACGCCAAGAACGCGGCGGTCGCCGCCCGTAACGCCGCGGCCAGTGCCCGCAAGATCGCTGATGTCACCGATGCCGCGAAGAACGCCGCGGCGCAGGCGAAGGCCGCCGGTAACGCCGCCGCGGCGACCGCCCAGGATGCGGCCGCCGCCGCCAGCGCCGCGGCGGCGGCAGCCGTCTCCGCCGGCGCGGCCACCGCCCAGGCGAACCGCGCGAAGGCCGCCGCCGCCACCGCGAACGCCGCCGCGGCCCAGGCCACCGCTGCCGCGAACCGCGCGGCGAGCCTCGCCGACACGGCGGCCACGGCCGCCGGTCAGGCACGCGACGCGGCCAGGGCCGCCGCCGATCACGCCGACGCCGCCGCGGACGCGGCCGACGACGCGGCGGCGCACGCGGGTGAGGCGCTCGACTACGCCAACAAGTCCACCCAGCACGCGAACGCCGCGATCGCGGCCGCCAACCTCGCCTCGCAGTCGGTGGAGAACGCCCGGAACGTGGAGCAGGCGGCCCGGGACGCCGAGGCCGCCAAGATCGCGGGCGACCAGGACCAGGGCATCGACCAGGCCAAGCTGCTGGCCGCGGACGAACAGCTCCGCCTCGACCAGCAGTTGACGACGCTCACGGAGTCCCAGCGCACCACCCAGGAGACCAAGGACCTGCTCGCCCAGGCCAAGACGGCGTACGACAGCGGCGATCACCCGACCGCCGTCGTGCACGGCCGCAAGGCGGCGATGAACCTGCTCTCCAGCCAGGGCACCTGGACGCGCTCCTCGGCGGAGTTCGCCCTGTCCGGCGGCGACAGCGACGTCCTGGCGTGGCTGGACGCGGACCGGCAACTGGCCCAGGATCAGGACGACCGCGAGACCGTGCTGGGCCTGGCACAGGTCGGCTCGGTGACGGTGGCCGACGCCTGCCTGGCGACGCTGCGGCAGAACGACCCCGCTGTCGTACGGACGTTCCTCACCAAGGACATCATCGACATCCAGGCCGATGACTACCGCGCAGCCGTTCTCCGCACCATGAACGGGGCCGGACCGGCCGTCACCGCCGCGGGCAACGCCGCTCTGAACGACGGCAGCATGCAGGCCCTGCGGGACTTCGTCCTCGGGGGCTTCCGCACGGCTCAGTTCGAGGACGACCGGGTCGCCACTCTCTCGATCATGAACGGTGCCGGCGCCAACGTCACGGCCGGCGGCCAGGTGGTCATGCAGGGTGCCTCCTGGATGCGGCGCGAGTTCGTGCACCGCATCCAGCACAAGGCCGCCCAACTGGACCATGACACCGCCACCCACGTGGCGGCCGTCCTCGCCGCCATCGCGAACGCGGCGCACATCGCAGCGAAGGCCCAGCAGGACGCGGCGACGGCCAGCCAGGCAGCGGCCCTGGCCCGCAACGCGGCGGCGGAAGCGGCCGACTGGGCCCAGAAGGCGCAGGACTCGGCGGATCAGGCCGCCGATTACGCCCAGGAAGCCCTGGCCAACGCCAACGACGCGGACCAGTCCGCCGCCGCGGCGGCGGCGTCGGCCACGAAGGCGGCCAACGCGGCTGCCACCGCACGGGGCGCCGCCCGCCAGGCCAATTACTACGCGAACCAGGCCGTGGCGTCCGCCCGCGTGGCTGTGGCCTCCTCGGACAGCGCCCAGGCATCGGCCGCCAGCGCTCGTCAGTCCAAGCTCGACGCGCAAGCGGACGCCGACACCGCCGCCAAGGCGGCCAGCGACGCGACGGCGATCGCATACGAGAAGCGCCGGCAGGAGCAGATAGCCAAGGCGGCGGAGGCGAAGCAGAAGGCTCTCGACGCCCAGGAGAGCGGCGTCAACCCCGCGGACACCTCGGAGAACGACCGCATCGACGCCCCCGGCAAGGACGAGCAGGACAAGGAGGAGATGCGGGAGTTCGCCGAGGCCCTGCACTGGGTCAGCTTCGGCCTCGGTGTCGCCTCGGCCGCATGCCTCCTCATCCCGGGCGCCGAGGAGCTGTCACTGCCTCTGGGAATGGCCTCGGTGGCGGTCATAGGTATCCAGGCCGGCATCTACGCGTACACCGACGGGTTCGGCAGCAGCAAGTTCCAGGCTGCCGCCGGGACCTTCGCGCTCGGTGTGCTCACCGAAGGCATGAGCGCCCCGATCGAGGCGGCTGCGGAAGGCACGAAGGTGATCGCCTCGGCCGTCGGCACCAAGCTGGTCACGCCGATCGTCGAGTGGTTCGAGGACTGACGGGTCCGGTTGACCTGCGGCTGTGAAAGTGTCTGACTGCGCGGGCCGGTCGTGCCGCGCGGCCAGGCGGTTCGTCCAAGGAGTGTTTGCTGTGGATTCGGATGTGCTGCCGGTGGTGGTGTGGTGGGCTGCCGCCGTGGTGGCGGCGATCGTCTATCTGGCCGTGTACCCGCGGTTGATGCCGACGCCGAAGACGACACGGTCGGTCCTGGTGGGGCCCTTGATGATCGGTGTGCTGGTGGCGGTCTTCTACGCCAGGGACTGCCGCGACGCTCCGGCGTACCTGGGGGCGTTCACCGGGGTGATGATCGGTCTTCCGCTGGCCATCGCCGGTCAGCACAAGAGCCTGGTCCCTCGGGTCGTGGCCCGGGAGGCGGGTGTGCCGAAAGACGATCTGCCGTCTCTTCCCGTGTCCTTGAAGATCAGGATCCTCGTCACTCTGCCGTTCATGACCTGCCTGGGGATCTGGCTCGGTATACGGTCCGGCGGATGATCAGTCGGCGACACCGCACAACGTGAGACGCGACACCGCACAACGGAAGCACGACGGAAGCACCACGGAAGAGGGGAGGAAGCCCGCACCGGGCCTCCTCCCCTCTCACGTGTCTCGCCGCGTCAGCGCGACCGTCAGCCGACCGCCACCTCGTCCGCCTGCTCCTCCGCCACCGCCGGAGCCTTCCGCCCGGCGGCGACCTTCTCCTTGACCAGAGCGGTGACGATCACCACCGCGGCCACGCCGAGGGACAGCAGCACGGTCGTACGGCCACTGCTCTCGCCCTCCGTGTCGGTCAGCATGTAGCCGAGGACGAAGAGGATCATCGCGGCCGTGGCCCACGTCAGGTACGGGTACAGCCACATCTTCACGACGAGCTTCTCCGGCGCCTCCCGCTGGATGATCTTCCGCATCCGGAGCTGCGAGAAGCAGATGACCAGCCAGACGAAGAGCGCGACCGCGCCGCTGGAGTTGACCAGGAAGAGGAAGACCGAGTCGGGGAACTTGTAGTTGAAGAACACCGCGACGAAGCCGAACAGCACCGAGGACAGGATCGCGGCCATCGGCACACCGCGGGAGTTGGTCTTCGCGAACATCTTCGGCGCGTCACCCCGCTCACCGAGCGAGAACGCCATGCGGGACGCGGTGTACAGACCCGAGTTCAGACAGGACAGCACCGAGGTCAGCACGATGAAGTTCATGATCTCACCGGCGTGCGCGATACCGAGGGAGTTCAGCGCGGCGACGTAGGAACCGTCGGTCTTGATCGACGGGTCGTTCCACGGCAGCAGCGAGACCACGACGAGGATCGAGCCCAGGTAGAACACCGCGATGCGCCAGATGATGCTGTTGGTCGACTTGGTGACCGCACGCTGCGGGTTCTCCGACTCACCGGCCGCCAGCGTGGCGATCTCGGAGCCCATGAAGGAGAAGACGACCAGCAGCACACCGGTGAGGATCGCGCCCGGCCCGTGCGGCAGGAAGCCCCCGTGCGCGGTCAGGTTGGACAGGCTCGCCTTGTCGCTGTGGACACCCGGCAGCACACCGAAGATCGCCAGCAGGCCGACCACGATGAACGCGCCGATCGCGACGACCTTGATCCCGGCGAACCAGAACTCGAACTCACCGTAGGAGCCCACCGAGACCAGGTTGGTGGCCGTGAGCACCAGCATCACGATCAGCGCCCAGCCCCACTGCGGGACGGCCGGTATCCAGCCCTCCAGGATCTTGGCGCCGGCCGTCGCCTCGACGGCGAGCACCACGACCCAGAAGAACCAGTACAGCCAGCCGATGGAGAACCCGGCCCAGCGGCCGAGCGCACGGTCGGCGTGCGCGGAGAACGACCCGGAGGTCGGGTTCGCGGCGGACATCTCGCCGAGCATCCGCATCACGAGGACGACGAGCGTGCCGACGAGGGCGTAGGACAGCAGGATGCCGGGGCCCGCCGTGGCGATACCCGTGCTGGAGCCGACGAAAAGGCCGGCACCGATCACACCTCCGATGGCGATCATCGAAAGGTGGCGGTTCTTGAGACCTGCTTGCAGCCCGGAACCATGGGACATGGAGGGAATTCCTTTGCGCCAGGTGGAGCGGTTCCCGTACCGACGCCGAAACAGTCGTACGGCGTCGTACGGGGTCTCGCACGAGCGGTGTACGAGGCGGTCCAGTGAATCTGAGGGGAACGAAATCGGGAACCTCTGAATCCGGATTGTTACTTGAGGTTTCCTTGAGGTTCTATGGCCTGTCTCACATATCTCCGATCGAACCCGGAGCTGCTGCCCGGAATCGGGCGTGACACACTCGGTCCATGCGCGTGTATCTCGGCTCCGACCATGCGGGCTACGAACTCAAGAACCACCTCGTCGAGTGGCTGAAGGCGGCGGGGCACGAGCCCGTCGACTGCGGGCCGCACATCTACGACGCCCAGGACGACTACCCGCCCTTCTGCCTCCGGGCGGCTGAGCGCACGGTGGCCGACCCCGGCTCCCTCGGCGTCGTCATCGGCGGCTCCGGCAACGGCGAGCAGATCGCCGCGAACAAGGTCAAGGGGGTGCGCGCCGTCCTCGCCTGGAGCGAGGCGACCGCCGCACTCGGCCGCGAGCACAACGACGCCAACGTCATCGCCGTCGGCGCCCGGCAGCACACCGAGGACGAGGCGACCAAGTTCGTCGAGATCTTCCTGAACACCCCGTTCACCGGCGAGGAGCGCCACGCCCGCCGCATCGACATGCTGACGGAGTACGAGAACACCGGCGACCTCCCGCCCATCCCGGCACACCACCCCCAGCAGTAACGCCTTGCCGCCCCCGCCGTGCCGATACGGCGGGGGCCCCTGTCATCCCAGGAAGGACCCGGCCGTGCCGGAAGGGCACACGATCCACCGGCTGGCGCGGGACTACGCCGAGCGCTTCGCCGGCACCGCCCCGCTGGTGACCAGCCCGCAGGGCAAGTTCGCCGACGCCGCCGAGCTGCTGACCGGCGCCGGGCTGACCACCACCGACGCCCACGGCAAGCACCTCTTCCTCGGCTTCCGCGACAGCGACTGGGTCCACATCCACCTCGGCCTCTTCGGCAAGGTCGCCTTCGGCCCGGCCCCCGCGCCCCCGCCCACCGACACCGTCCGCCTCCGCCTGGCCAACGACACCGGGTACGTCGACCTGCGCGGCCCCACCACGTGCGCGCTGATCACCGACGCCGAGAAGAGCGCCGTCCACGACCGCCTCGGCCCCGACCCGCTGCGCCCCGACGCCGACCCGGCCGCCGCCTGGGAGCGGATCAGGCGCAGCCGCACCTCGGTCGCCGCCCTGCTGATGGACCAGAAGGTCATCGCCGGCGTCGGCAACGTCTACCGCGCCGAGGTCCTCTTCCGGCACGGCATCGACCCCTACCGCGCCGGCCGCGACCTCACCCGGTCCGAGTGGGACGCGATCTGGGCCGACCTGGTGGCGCTGATGCGCGAGGGCGTACGCCTGGGCCGCATCGACACCGTCCGCCCCGAGCACACCCCCGACGCGATGGGCCGCCCGCCCCGCGTCGACGACCACGGCGGCGAGGTCTACGTCTACCGCCGGGCCACCCTGCCCTGTCACGTCTGCGGCTCCGAGATCCGTACCGCCGGCCTCGCCGCCCGCAACCTCTTCTGGTGCCCGGCCTGCCAGCTCCGCTGACCTCGTGCGCCCCGTGCGCCTCCGTGAACCGGTCGTGCGCCCCGTTCTGTCCTGCGGGTAAGCGCAGCCTGCCGCCCGGAAGGGCCGGGAATTTCCGCCGGGTGGCAGCGCGGACGGCCTCCCGTGCCGTTCACTGTGTACTCGGACCGCGTGGTCGAAACGCGAAGTGAGCCCCGCACGGGGGACAAGTGGGACCTCCCGTGCCATGCGGCCGGCTGGATGGATAGGGTCCCGAACTGATGGCAGCAGGACGAGAACGGCGCGCGAAGGCCGAGACGTTCACGGCCCGGTGGAAGATGGAGTGGCACCGGGTCCGCGTCGCGCTGCGCAGAAGCGCGGTCGACTACTTCCGCGGCGACGGCCCCGACTGGATCGCCCTGGTCGGCCTGCTCCTCACCATTCCCGCGCTCATGGCCCTCACACTGGCCAACTCCGTCTGGTGCTCCCCGGCCACCCTGGTCATCCCGATCGTCGCGGGCGGCCTGGTACTGCGCCCCGCCAGCCTGCTCGGCCTGTACGCCACGGCCGCCGCCGCCCTCATCGTGGAGTCGGTGCGGCTCGGCCCGTACACCGAGGGCCCCTCCAGGGTCACCCCCGGCATCGTGCTGGTCGTCGCCGCCTGCGGGTTCTTCGGGCTGCTGACCGCGCAGTTCCGCAGCCGGGTCGGCGTGCCCTGGCGGCGCGGCGGCACCATGCTCTTCGACCTGCGCGAACGCATCCGCGCCCAGAGCGAGTTGCCCAAGCTGCCCAGGGGCTGGCACCACGAGATGGCCCTGCGTCCGGCGGGCGGCCAGTCCTTCTCCGGTGACTTCGTCGTCGCCGCCCGCACCAACGGCGGCCGCACCCTGGAGGTCGTCCTCACCGACGTCTCCGGCAAGGGCATGGACGCCGGTTCCCGCGCCCTGCTGCTGTCCGGTGCCTTCGGCGGCCTGCTCGGCTCGCTGCCCCCGCACTCCTTCCTGCCCGCCGCCAACGGCTACCTGCTCCGCCAGGACTGGGACGAGGGCTTCGCCACCTCCATCCACCTGGTGCTCGACCTCGACTCCGGCGACTACGAGCTGTACTCCGCGGGCCACCCGCCGGGCCTCCAGCTCAGCGCGGGCACCGGCCGCTGGGAGGAGAAGGCCGCCGAGGGCCCGCTCCTCGGGGTGTACGACGGGGGGCAGTTCGACTCCACCAAGGGCACCCTGCGCCCCGGAGACGTCCTGATGCTCTTCACCGACGGCCTGGTGGAAGCCAGTGACCGGGACATCGCCGAGGGCATCGACCGCCTCACCGGCGAGGCCGACCGCTATGTCGCCGGCGGCTTCCACGGCGCCGCCTGGCACCTCATCGAGGCCGTCGCCAAGGACGTCAACGACGACCGCGCGCTGCTGCTGATCTGCCGCGAGGCGTCCGCGCCCGTCCGCTGAAACCCCGGTGCGAGACTGGGCCGATGACTGCGCTCACCCTGGCCCAGGTCGAGGACCTCGCCCGCCGCGCCCACGCCGGCCAGACCGACAAGGCGGGCCGCCCGTACGCCGAACACCTCGCGGCCGTCGCCGAGGGCGTCCGGGTACGCGGCGGTGACGAGGAGCAGATCGCGGCGGCCTGGCTGCACGACGCCGTCGAGGACGACGCGCTCACCGAGGAGTGGCTCGCCGGCGCCGCCCTCACCCCGCGCACCAAGGCCATCGTGCTGGCCCTGACCAAGCGCCCCGGCGAGCCGCCCGAGGAGTACGCCCGCCGCATCCTCGACACCCCGGGCGCCGCCCTGGTCAAGCACGCCGACCTCGCCCACAACGCCGACCCGGCCCGTCTCGCGGTACTGGACGAGCCGACCCGAACGCGACTGGCCGAGAAGTACACGCGGATGCGCGCACTGCTCGGCCAGGTCTGAGAGGGTCGGCGCTACACGCCGGCCTTCTCCCGTACGGGCTGCTTCTGCCCGCCGTGTTGACGCTCCCGCGCCTGCTGGGCGGGGTCCTGCCTGAACGCCCACTCCATCTTCGGCTCCATCACGCACCGGAACACCCGCCGCACCGGAGCCGTGCACAGCAGCGTGACGACGGTGACCGCGAACGAGGTCACCAGCAGCGCGCCGAGCGGGCTGTGCAGCCAGTGGGCGTCGTACCAGCCGTCCCAGCGGGTGTACTTGAGGACGAAGCCGTGCAGGAGATAGCCGCAGATCGTCCCCGCACCCAGCGAGGTGAACCACATCCGGCGCCCTGGCACCCAGGCCAGGAAGCAGGCCGTCAGCACCACCGAGCAGGCGAACAGGGCCAGCGTCATCAGCGGGCCGGTCCACCACGGGGCGCCCATCTCCTGGGCGGCGTCCCGGCGGTAGAACCAGCCGAAGTCGATGTGCGGCACCACCAGCCACGCCACGGCCAGCGCGCCCGCGACGACCGGCACCGAGGCGACGCGCATCGCGCGGCTGCGCACCATCCGGAAGTGCTCGGGCTTCAGGCACAGCCCCAGCACGAAGCACGGCAGGAACTGCAACAGCCGCTGGAAGTCCAGGTCGTTGCTGATCGCGGGGGAGACGGTCGCCAGCATGGCGATCGCGAGGGCCAGCGGCAGCGGCCACCGCACGACCTTCCACAGCGGGGTCGTCAGCCGCCACACGAACAGCGCCACCAGAAACCAGGACAGGAAGTACGGGTCGAGCAGGGTGATCCCGGTCTCGCCGTCCTGGCCGAAGTGGTCGCGGAAGAGGGAGTAGACCGTCTCGAAGACGACGTACGGCACCGCGACGCCGGTGATCAGCCGCTTCAGCCGGTCCGGGCGCATGTCGAAACTGCGCGAGAAGTAGCCGGAGATGATGATGAACGCCGGCATGTGGAAGGTGTACACGAAGATGTACAGCGATCGGAGGATGCGGCTGTCGGCGTACAGCGCCTCCCATGAGTGCCCCATCGCCACCAGCACGATCGCCAGGTATTTGGCGTTGTCGAAGAACGAGTCGCGCTGCTTGGCGGATCTCTCCGGCACCGGCTGGACAGCCGGGAGCGTCGGCGCGCGGGTCTGACCGGGGGACGGGGAGGCGTCGAACATCTCAGGCACCCTAGCCTCGCGTGTGGGAGTCCGTAAAACCATCGAGGTCATTCACGTTTATCGACTCCGGATACCCGGGAAATCGCGCAACTTACCTGCGGGACCGGGGTGATGACGGGCACAATAGAGCGGTTCTTTGCCCCTCGATGTACCGATTCATCCCTCCGAATCGGGTCATGGCCGACCGGTCCCCGCTCAATTCGAATTACCCGTCCCGACGGCCCGCGCGGCGATGTGTGGGTATGGAAATGATGTTGGGCAATTACCGTCGCCATAGCCCCTGATGAGGCATCGAATTGGCGGCCGGGACGACCCCCGTGCCGGGACGGGTGGCCGACGATGTGTCACTAGCCGCATACAGAGGGCTGGTTGGTGGCACGATGGTTCTGGCGGAGGTGTGCTGCACGGTGCCTCCAGGCCGGGAGAGCGAACCGACCGAGGGTGTGATCAGTTGTGGCCATTTCACTGTCCGTGGTGCTGCTGTTGGCGATCATCCTGGTGGTGTTGATGCGGGGAGGGAACATCAAGGCCGGCCCGGCCATCGTGGCGATCCTCTTCGGCTTCTTCCTCGCCTCCACCGGGATGGCGCCCTCCATCAGCCGCTTCCTCAACTCGATAGCGGAGATGGTCAACTCCATCAGCTTCTGAGGCGGCGCGAAACGACTCAGGGGCCCGGCGCCGCCGTGAACGGCGGCCGGGCCCCTGAGCCATGAAGAGCGGGCGACGGGAATCGAACCCGCGTAGCTAGTTTGGAAGACTAGGGCTCTACCATTGAGCTACGCCCGCGAGAGCGCGCCACGCGTCGGTGACCGCGGCACTGGAGGCATCCTAGCTGAGCCCCCGGCGTGCGGGCCAACCTGGTGCGGCGACGCGCCCGGCCGGGGCATGTACCCTACGACTCGCACCAGACGGGGTGTGGCGCAGCTTGGTAGCGCGTCCGCTTTGGGAGCGGAAGGCCGTGGGTTCAAATCCCGCCACCCCGACCACTGGCTCACGGTGTCGTGAAGATCGCCTTTTGGGGCGCTGACCGGCTGCGGTTACTATGCAAGCTGCGCGCCCGTGTGTCCGGCCTCATGGCCTGCTACTTCCTCCGGGCGGCTATCCGCCGGGGCTGTCTGGCTCCGGCAGAACCCAAGATGTCAGCCACAAGGAGACCGAACCGTGAAGAGCGCCGTGGAGACCCTGAACCCGACTCGGGTTCGGCTCACTGTCGAGGTGCCCTTCGAGGAGCTCAAGGACAGCCTCGACGCGGCGTACCAGAAGATCAACCAGCAGGTCACGGTGAAGGGCTTCCGCAAGGGCAAGATCCCGGCCCGGGTCATCGACCAGCGGTTCGGTCGTGGTGCGGTGCTCGAGGAGGCCGTCAACGACGCGCTCCCGAAGTTCTACACCGAGGCGGTCAACGAGGCCGAGCTGACCCCGCTGGGCCAGCCCGAGGTCGACATCACCGAGCTGAAGGACGGCGAGACGCTGAACTTCACCGCCGAGGTCGACATCCGCCCGACCCTGGAGATCCCGGACTACTCCGGCATCGAGGTCGAGGTCGACGCCATCGAGGTCAGCGACGAGGACGTCGAGAAGTCGGTCGAGCAGCTCCGTGAGCGCTTCGCCTCCACCTCCCCGGTCGAGCGTGCCGCCGAGGACGGCGACGTCGTGACGATCGACCTGGAGGCCAAGGTCGACGGCGAGGTGCTGGAGGACGGCGTCGCCAGCGGCGTGTCCTACACCATCGGCTCCGGCGAGCTGCTCGACGGCATCGACGAGGCCGTCAAGGGCCTGTCCGCCGGCGAGGAGGCCACCTTCACCTCCGAGCTGAAGGGCGGCTCCGCCGCCGGCCGCGAGGCCGAGGTCACCGTCAAGGTCACCCAGGTCGCCGCCCGCGAACTGCCCGAGCTGGACGACGACTTCGCGCAGCTCGCGTCCGAGTTCGACACCCTGGACGAGCTGAAGGCCGACAGCACCAAGCGGCTGGCCAGCATGAAGCAGTACGACCAGGCCACCCAGGCCCAGGAGCGCGTGCTCGACAAGCTCCTCGAGCTGGTCGAGGTCCCCGTCCCCGAGAAGCTCCTCGAGGACGAGGTCAACACCCGCAAGCACAACCTGGAGCACCACCAGCTCGGCCAGATGGGCCTGACCCTCGACAAGTACCTGGAGATCCAGGGCAAGACCGCCGAGGAGTTCGACACCGAGACCCGTGAGGCCGCGGTCAAGGGCATCAAGACCCAGTTCGTCCTCGACGAGCTGGTGAAGAAGGAGAACCTGGGCGTCAACCAGGAGGAGCTCACCGAGCACCTCATGCGCCGCGCCGCCTCCTCCGGCATGTCCCCCGACCAGTTCGCCCAGGCCGTCGTCGAGGGCGGCCAGGTTCCGCTGCTCGTCGGCGAGGTCGCCCGCGGCAAGGCCCTGGCCGTCGTGGTCGAGGCCGCCACCGTCAAGGACACCAACGGCGAGATCGTCGACCTGGACGACGAGGACGAGGAGACCGAGGCGACCGAGGAGACCACCGAGGTCACCGAGGCCGCCGAGGAGAAGACCGAGGGCTGAGCCCCGGGCATCTCGACCTGACAGCAGGCCCCCGGGAGCGTGTCTCCCGGGGGCCTGCTGCATCACCACTCAGCACTACGCCCCCGGCGAACACCTGCTTCCGCGGGATTCACCGGGGGGACCAGAGCGTTAGGGTCCATGAATACGGGGGGCAGGGGAGTCAGCCGACCCCGCCAAGCCCCCGGCAGGACGACGTGAGACGGCCCGGCGCCGTCGTAAGACGAGCAGGTGGATACGTGACGAATCTGATGCCTACCGCCGCCGGCGAGCCCTCCATCGGTGGTGGCCTCGGCGACCAGGTCTACAACCGGCTGCTGGGCGAGCGGATCATCTTCCTCGGCCAGCAGGTCGACGACGACATCGCCAACAAGATCACCGCACAGTTGCTCCTCCTCGCCGCCGACCCCGAGAAGGACATCTACCTCTACATCAACAGCCCCGGCGGCTCGGTGACGGCCGGCATGGCGATCTACGACACCATGCAGTACATCCCGAACGACGTGGTCACCATCGCCATGGGCATGGCCGCCTCGATGGGCCAGTTCCTGCTCACCGGCGGCGCGGCCGGCAAGCGCTTCGCGCTGCCGCACGCGGACATCATGATGCACCAGGGCTCCGCGGGCCTCGGCGGTACCGTCTCGGACATCAAGATCCAGGCCGAGTACCTGCTGCGTACGAAGAAGCGCATGTCCGAGCTGACCGCCCAGCACTCCGGTCAGACGGTGGAGGCGATCATCCGCGACGGCGACCGCGACCGCTGGTTCACCCCGGAAGAGGCCAAGGAGTACGGTCTCATCGACGAGATCATCACGCACGCCTCGGGTGTCCCGGGAGGCGGCGGCACCGGCGCCTGAGCGGCCCGGCCACGCCCCGCACGCACGCCACCGACAGCTCCCAGCACGCCACCAGGACGGTGAACACCCCATGAACGACTTCCCCGGCGCCGCCAGCGGCATGTACGAGGGCCCGCGCCCCGACAGCCGTTACATCATCCCCCGCTTCGTCGAGCGCACTTCCCAGGGCGTCCGCGAGTACGACCCGTACGCGAAGCTCTTCGAGGAGCGCGTGATCTTCCTGGGCGTCCAGATCGACGACGCCTCGGCCAACGACGTCATGGCGCAGCTCCTGTGCCTGGAGTCGATGGACCCCGACCGGGACATCTCGATCTACATCAACAGCCCCGGCGGTGACATGACGGCCCTCACGGCCATCTACGACACCATGCAGTTCGTGAAGCCGGACATCCAGACGGTGTGCATGGGCCAGGCCGCCTCGGCCGCGGCCATCCTGCTCGCCGCCGGCACCCCCGGCAAGCGCATGGCGCTGCCGAACTCGCGCGTGCTGATCCACCAGCCGGCGGGCTCCACCGGGCGCGGTCAGCTCTCCGACCTGGAGATCATCGCCAAGGAGTTCACCCGGATGCGTGAGCAGCTCGAGGACATGCTGGCGAAGCACTCCAACCAGCCGCTGGACAAGATCCGCGAGGACATCGAGCGCGACAAGATCCTCACGGCCGAGGAGGCGCTCCAGTACGGCCTCGTCGACCAGATCATCTCCACCCGCAAGATGAACAACGAAGCGGTCCGCTGACCGCGGTTGCGCACTTCCGGGCCCTCTTGGCAGGGTGCACGTCAAAGTGAACCCTGCCAAGGGGGGCCCGAACACGGGGCCCGGCAAGGTACCGTCGACATAAGGCAGCACCAGGAGTCGTTGGACCCGTTCTGTGTCCAGTCGTCTCCCAGGCGAAGGGGAAGCACACCGTGGCACGCATCGGTGACGGCGGCGATCTGCTCAAGTGCTCGTTCTGCGGCAAGAGCCAGAAGCAGGTCAAGAAGCTCATCGCAGGTCCCGGTGTGTACATCTGTGACGAATGCATCGACCTCTGCAACGAGATCATCGAGGAAGAGCTCGCGGAGACCAGCGAGGTGCGCTGGGAGGAACTCCCCAAGCCGCGCGAGATCTACGAGTTCCTCGAAAGCTACGTGGTCGGCCAGGAAGCGGCCAAGAAGGCCCTCTCCGTCGCGGTGTACAACCACTACAAGCGGGTCCAGGCCGGTGAGAACGGCGGCGGCCAGAGCCGCGAGGACGCCATCGAGCTGGCCAAGTCCAACATCCTCCTGCTCGGCCCCACCGGCTCCGGCAAGACGCTGCTCGCCCAGACCCTGGCCCGCATGCTCAACGTCCCCTTCGCCATCGCGGACGCCACCGCGCTGACCGAGGCGGGCTATGTCGGCGAGGACGTCGAGAACATCCTGCTGAAGCTCATCCAGGCCGCCGACTACGACGTCAAGAAGGCCGAGACGGGCATCATCTACATCGACGAGATCGACAAGGTCGCCCGCAAGAGCGAAAACCCGTCGATCACCCGCGATGTGAGCGGCGAGGGCGTCCAGCAGGCCCTGCTGAAGATCCTGGAGGGCACCACCGCCTCGGTGCCGCCGCAGGGCGGACGCAAGCACCCGCACCAGGAGTTCATCCAGATCGACACGACGAACGTGCTGTTCATCGTGGGCGGTGCCTTCTCCGGCCTGGAGAAGATCATCGAGGCGCGGGCCGGCGCGAAGGGCATCGGCTTCGGCGCCACCATCCGCTCCAAGCGCGAGCTGGCCGCCAAGGACATCTTCGAGGACATCATGCCCGAGGACCTGGTGAAGTTCGGGATGATCCCCGAGTTCATCGGCCGTCTCCCGGTCATCACCTCGGTGCACAACCTCGACCGCGAGGCCCTGCTGAAGATCCTGGTCGAGCCGCGCAACGCGCTGGTCAAGCAGTACCAGCGCCTTTTTGAACTCGACGGCGTGGAGCTGGACTTCGAGCGTGAGGCGCTGGAGGCCATCGCCGACCAGGCCATCCTCCGCCAGACCGGCGCGCGCGGCCTGCGCGCCATCATGGAGGAGGTGCTGATGTCGGTGATGTACGAGGTGCCGTCCCGCAAGGACGTGGCCCGCGTGGTCATCACCGCCGACGTCGTGCACTCCAACGTCAACCCGACGCTGATCCCGCGCGACTCCCGAGGGCGCGGCCAGGGCGAGCAGAAGACCGCGTAACGCCGGCAGTACGGAAGAAGGGCCCCGGCCGACCGGCCGGGGCCCTCCTTCATGCCTGGTGTCACGCCTTGACGCGGACCGCCGAGCGGAACTTGGCGGTCAGCTCCGCGTCCGTCGCCGGGTCGCTGCTGCGGCCCGCCGCCAGGGTCGCGATGTCCATCGGCATCACGAAACCGACGGTGCTGTGGTCGCCCCACACGCAGAAGGAGAACGTCATCTCCTTGGGCACGCCCTCACCGCTGCCCGACGTGTCGCCCTTGGCCTGCTGGCACTTGAGGACGGCGGCGTCCCCGAGCGCCTCCGGCTCGTACCGCTTCGGCTCGCCGATCAGCTCGTACTTGTGCTCGGCGTCCTTGCTGCTCTGGTCCTTCATGTACGCGAACAGCCCGTCGACCGTCTTCTCCGGGCCCGCGATCTTGCCGTACACCCCGCCGAACTCGATGACCTTCTTGCTCAGCGGGTTGTCGACGTTCCCGGCCGCGTACTCGGCGCTGACGTCCTTCGGGTCCTCCACGCCCCAGTTCTCGGCGTCCTTCAGGTCGTCCTGGGTCATCGCGCCGTTGTCGCTCTTGCCCTTCTTGTACTCCGAGAGCACCGTCGAGGGCGTGACGAGCTTGTGCGGGCCGTCGTCGGCGACCTCGCCGCCACCGCTGCCGCCGCTGGCCAGGAAGTAGACGCCCACCGCCACGGCGGCCACCACGGCCACCGCGCCGATGATCAGCCCGTTCCGCTTGGAGCTGTTGCGGCCCTGCACCGGCGGCTGCGGGGAGCCGTAGGGGACCTGCCCGTAGGGGGCCTGCGGGGGCTGCTGCCCGTAGGGGTTCTGCGGGGGCTGGGCGTAGGGGCCCGGCTGCTGGGGCACGCCCTGCTGCTGCGGGTACCCGTAGGGGGCCTGCGGCGGGGCCGGGGGACCGGGCGGGGGCGGCGGGGACTGCGGGTAGCCGTAGCCCGGCCGAGGCGCCTGCGGGGGCTGCCCGTACGGGCCGGGGTTCCCGTAGGGGCCGGGCTGGGCCGGGGGCTGCTGCCCGTAGGGGCCGGGCTGACCAGCCTGACCGTAAGGGCCCGGCTGCGGGGGCTGACCGCCGTACGGGCCCGGCTGGTTGCTGCTCATGGCTGGGTTCCCCTCCAGATGTTCAGGTGTTGCCGCCATCCTTGCCCAGGGGAGGAGAACAGGTGGCACCGGGGGCCGCACCGTTACAGAACAAACGCGTTTCGGGAGCACCCCGCGGCACCTCTAAACTGACCCCCGTGACCGAGAACGCTCAGCAGCAGCCATCAGCGCCCGAGACCGAACTGCCGACCCAGTACGCGCCGGCCGACGTAGAGGGGCCGCTGTACGAGCGCTGGGTGGAGCGGGGCTACTTCGAGGCCGACGAGAAGAGCGACAAGCCGCCCTTCACCGTCGTCATCCCCCCGCCCAACGTCACCGGCAGCCTCCACCTGGGCCACGCCTTCGAGCACACCATCATCGACGCCCTGACCCGCCGCAAGCGGATGCAGGGCTACGAGACCCTGTGGCAGCCGGGCATGGACCACGCCGGCATCGCCACCCAGAACGTCGTCGAGCGCGAGCTGGGCAAGGAGGGCAAGTCCCGCCACGACCTCGGCCGTGAGGCGTTCGTCGACCGCGTCTGGCAGTGGAAGGGCGAGTCCGGCGGCCAGATCTCCGGCCAGATGCGCCGCCTCGGCGACGGTGTCGCCTGGTCCCGTGAGCGCTTCACCATGGACGAGGGCCTCTCCCAGGCCGTCCAGACCATCTTCAAGCGCCTCTACGACGACGAGCTGATCTACCGCGCCGAGCGCATCATCAACTGGTGCCCGCGCTGCCTCACCGCGATCTCCGACATCGAGGTCGAGTACCAGGACGACGACGGCGAGCTCGTCTCCATCAAGTACGGCGAGGGCGACGAGACGCTGGTCGTCGCCACCACCCGCGCCGAGACCATGCTCGGTGACACGGCCGTCGCCGTTCACCCCGAGGACGAGCGCTACAAGCACCTCGTCGGCAAGCTCATCAAGCTGCCGCTGACCGACCGCTCCATCCCGGTCGTCGCCGACGAGCACGTCGACCCCGAGTTCGGCACCGGCGCCGTCAAGGTGACCCCGGCGCACGACCCGAACGACTTCGAGATCGGCCAGCGCCACGACCTGCCGTCCATCACCGTCATGGACGAGCACGCCGTCATCACCGCCCACGGCCCCTTCCAGGGCCTGGACCGCCTGGAGGCCCGCTCCGCCATCGTCGCCGCGCTGCGCGCCGAGGGCCGGATCGTCGCCGAGAAGCGGCCCTACGTCCACTCGGTCGGCCACTGCTCGCGCTGCAAGACCACCATCGAGCCGCGCCTGTCCATGCAGTGGTGGGTCAAGGTCGGCCCGCTCGCCAAGGCCGCCGGTGACGCGGTCCGCGAGGGCAAGGTCAAGATCCACCCGCAGGAGATGGAGAAGCGGTACTTCGACTGGGTCGACAACCTCCACGACTGGTGCATCTCGCGCCAGCTCTGGTGGGGCCACCGCATCCCGGTCTGGTACGGCCCCGACGGCGAGGTCGTCTGTGTCGGCCCCGACGAGCAGCCGCCGACGGGCGAGGGCTGGCACCAGGACACCGACGTCCTCGACACCTGGTTCTCCTCCGGCCTGTGGCCCTTCTCCACCCTGGGCTGGCCCGAGCAGACCGAGTCGCTCGCGAAGTTCTACCCGAACTCCGTGCTGGTCACCGGCTACGACATCCTCTTCTTCTGGGTCGCCCGGATGATGATGTTCGGCCTCTACGCGATGGACGGCACCCCGCCGTTCCACACCATCGCCCTGCACGGCATGGTCCGCGACCAGTTCGGCAAGAAGATGTCGAAGTCCTTCGGCAACGCGGTCAACCCGCTGGACTGGATGGACAAGTACGGCTCCGACGCGCTCCGCTTCACCCTCGCGCGCGGTGCCAACCCCGGCGTCGACGTGCCGATCGGCGAGGACTGGGTCCAGGGCTCGCGGAACTTCGCCAACAAGATCTGGAACGCGACCCGCTTCGCGCTGATGAACGGCGCGACCGTCGAGGGGCCGCTGCCGGACGCGTCCGCGATGTCCGCCACCGACCGCTGGATTCTCTCCCGCCTCAACTCGGTCGTGGCCGAGGTCGACGCGTACTACGAGGACTACCAGTTCGCGAAGCTGTCCGACGCGCTGTTCCACTTCGCGTGGGACGAGGTCTTCGACTGGTACGTCGAGCTGTCCAAGACGACCTTCCAGGCGGGCGGGGAGGCGGCCGAGGTCTCCAAGCGGGTCCTCGGTGAGGTCCTCGACGTCACGCTGAAGCTGCTGCACCCGGTGGTCCCGTTCGTCACGGAGACGCTGTGGACGACGCTGACGGGCGGGGAGTCGCTGGTCATCGCCGAGTGGCCGGCGGACTCGGGCTTCCGGGACGCTTCGGCCGAGCGGGAGATCGAGTCCCTCCAGTCGGTCATCACCGAGGTCCGCCGGTTCCGCGCCGACCAGGGCCTCCAGCCGGGCCAGCGGGTCCCGGCCCGCCTCACCCTGACCGGTACGGCGCTCGCCCCGCACGAGGCGGCGATCCGTCAGCTCCTCCGTCTCCAGCCGGAGGGTGATTCCTTCACGGCGACGGCCACCCTGCCGGTCGCCGGGGCGGAGGTCGCGCTCGACCTCTCCGGCACGATCGACGTCGCGGCGGAGCGCAAGCGCCTCGCGAAGGACCTCGCGGCCGCGGAGAAGGAGAAGGCCGCCGCCACGGCCAAGCTCGGCAACGAGGCGTTCCTGGCGAAGGCCCCGGACGCGGTGGTGGACAAGATCCGCGGCCGCCTGGCCAAGGCCGAGGAAGACATGCGTCGCCTCCAGTCCCAGTTGGACCGCCTGCCGCAGGCGTAAGCGAACGTACGACGAGGAAGCCCCCGGTGCTCTGCTTGCGCCGGGGGCTTCCCGCCGTCGTGCCGCTGCGCCCACCCGTGCCGCCCCAGCGGCACGACTGCCCGCAGCTAGGTGCGAGGTGGGCAACCGCTCCAGCGAGCCTGAGCTGCGCCTACCCAGGGGCGCGGGGAACTGCGCGACAAGCCACGACGGCGCCGCGGCCGGACACAGCAGGCGTACGCGAGTGGACCACCACGCGCGAGACAGCACCCGCTCCGTAGACTGGGCGGCGTGAGCGACTCGCCCGGTAACAACGACACGCCCGACCCCCTCGCCGACTTCGACGACATCGTCGCCGAGGAGACCGACCGCGACCCCGACCTCGCCGTGATCGAGGCCGGCAGCCGCACCCTGCGTACCCAGGGCGGCCCGCCGGAGGCCGACGTACCGGCCCGGCCCGAGGACCCCGAGGTGGACCGCGCCCTGCGCGCGGTCGAGACCGAGCTGGCCACCCGCTGGGGCGAGACCAAGCTGGAGCCTTCCGTCACCCGGATCGCCGCCCTGATGGACGTACTGGGCGACCCCCAGCGCACGTACCCCTCCATCCACATCACCGGCACCAACGGCAAGACCTCCACCGCCCGCATGATCGAGGCCCTGCTCGGCGCCTTCGAACTGCGCACCGGCCGCTACACCAGCCCCCACGTGCAGTCGGTGACCGAGCGCATCAGCCTGGACGGCGCCCCGATCAGCGCCGAGCGCTTCATCGAGACGTACGACGACATCAAGCCGTACGTCGAGATGGTCGACACCGCCCAGGAGCACCGCCTCTCCTTCTTCGAGGTGCTCACCGGCATGGCGTACGCCGCCTTCGCGGACGCGCCCGTGGACGTCGCCGTGGTCGAGGTCGGCATGGGCGGAAGCTGGGACGCGACCAACGTGATCGACGGTGATGTCGCCGTGGTCATGCCCATCTCGCTGGACCACACCGACCGCCTGGGCGGCACGCCCGAGCTGATCGCCACCGAGAAGGCCGGCATCATCAAGCCGGACTCGACCGTGATCATGGCCCAGCAGCCGGTCGACGCGGCCCAGGTGCTGCTGAAGAAGGCCGTCGAGGAGAACGCCACCGTGGCCCGCGAGGGCATGGAGTTCGGCGTGGTGGACCGCCAGGTCGCCGTCGGCGGCCAGTTGCTCACCCTGCGCGGGCTGGGCGGCGAGTACCCCGAGGTCTACCTCCCGCTGCACGGCGCCCACCAGGCGCACAACGCGGCCGTCGCCCTCGCCGCCGTCGAGGCGTTCTTCGGCGTCGGCGCCGAGCGTGCCGAGCCGCTGGACATCGACACCGTGCGCAAGGCGTTCGCCGCCGTCTCCTCGCCGGGCCGCCTGGAGATCGTCCGCCGCTCGCCCACCGTGGTGCTGGACGCCGCGCACAACCCGGCAGGCGCCGAGGCGACCGCCGAGGCGGTGCGGGAGTCGTTCGACTTCAGCCGGCTGATCGGTGTGGTCGGCGCGAGCGCGGACAAGAACGTGCGCGGACTGCTGGAGGCGTTCGAGCCGATCTTCGCGGAGGTCGTCGTCACGCAGAACTCCAGCCACCGCGCGATGGACGCGGACGAACTGGCCGGCATCGCCGTCGAGGTGTTCGGCGAGGACCGGGTCCAGGTCGAGCCCCGGCTGCCGGAGGCGCTGGAGGCCGCGATCACGCTGGCCGAGGAGGAGGGCGAGTTCGCCGGCGGCGGCGTACTGGTCACCGGTTCGGTCATCACGGTGGGCGAGGCGCGCCTGCTGCTTCGGAAGGGCTGAGGTAAACCGCTCGTGCGTACGCTCTGTTCATCGACGCTGATCGGCGAGTTCTTCGTCATCGGGTTCGCCGGTCTGGTCGCCATGAAGGACCCCTCGCTGGCCATGTCCACGGTGTGGTGGGTGTGCGGGGCCGCCATGGTGCTGTCCGTGCTGCTGTGCGGCATGGTGACCCGGCCGGGCGGCGTCGTCCTCGGCTGGGCCCTCCAGCTCGCCCTGATCGCCTCGGGCTTCTTCGTCCCGATGATGTACTTCATGGGCGCCGTCTTCGCGGCCCTGTGGTGGGCCTCGGTCCACTACGGCCGCAAGGTCGACCAGGCCAAGGCCCGCTTCGCGGCGGCCGCGCAGTAGGGCTCTGTCAGTACCGGGTGCTTCACTGCGTGTGGCACCCGGACCGTCCCCGCTCTCGCGGGGGTGATCCCGGCTTTCCCTCGTGCTCACCGGACTGCTGGTCGTGGTCCCCGCCCGCGCGGGGTTGTCCGTCGTGGTCCGGGTGCCGCCCGCCATGGCCCAGGCGGTAGCCTCAGGCCAGTCGCACAAATTCCTGACCTGCAAGGAGCCGCACACCATGACCCAGCGCACTCTCGTCCTCCTGAAGCCGGACGCCGTCCGTCGTGGTCTGGTTGGCGAGATCATCGGCCGTATCGAGCGCAAGGCCGACTGGCGGATCGCCGCGTTGGAGCTGCGGAACCTGGACCGGGGTCTGCTGGAGCAGCACTACGCCGAGCACGTGGGCCGCCCGTTCTACGAGCCCCTCGTCGAGTTCATGTCCTCCGGTCCCGTCGTCGCGATGATCGTCGAGGGGGAGCGGGTCATCGAGGGTGTGCGGCAGCTCGCCGGGCCGACGGACCCGATCGCGGCGGCTCCCGGTTCGATCCGGGGCGACTTCGGGGTCATCGTGCGCGAGAACCTGATCCACGCCTCGGACTCGGAGGAGTCCGCCGAGCGCGAGGTGAAGATTTTCTTTCCGGGTCGTGACTGACCGGTGCGGTGATGGCCTGTCGGGGCCACGCCGTGAGGAGTTTCAGGGAATTTTTTTCTGAGGGGCCGTCAGGCCTCCCGGATATCCCGCCACCGGGCGGCCGTACCATTTCGGCCGTCCCTCGGCATATGCGTTGGCGTTCGGGGGAACGCATGCCCCCGATGGACCGTCTCCACAAGCGAGGCGGCGCGCCATCTGCTGACAATGGGCGAAGACCCTCGCGCGGTGTTCGTGCAGGCGCGTCTACGATGGAAGCCTTCACGTCACCGCACCCACCTCGCCGACCTGAAAAGCCCTCAAAAGCTTCCAGGGAAGGCCCGTCGAATCCTGATGGGGAACTCAATGTCGTTCATCGGCCGTGACATGGCTGTCGACCTCGGGACCGCCAACACGCTGGTGTACGTCAGGGGTCGCGGGATCGTACTCAACGAGCCGTCCGTCGTGGCGATCAACACCAACACCGGTGGAATCCTCGCGGTCGGCGCCGAAGCGAAGAAGATGATCGGCCGTACGCCGGGCAACATCGTCGCCGTGCGGCCGCTGAAGGACGGCGTGATCGCCGACTTCGAGATCACCGAGCGGATGCTCCGCTACTTCATCCTGAAGATCCACAAGCGGCGGTATCTGGCCCGGCCTCGGGTCGTCGTCTGCGTGCCCTCGGGCATCACCGGCGTCGAGCGGCGCGCCGTCATCGAAGCCTCCTCCCAGGCGGGCGCCCGCCAGGTGCACATCATCGAGGAGCCCATGGCCGCTGCCATCGGCTCCGGCCTGCCGGTCCACGAGGCCACGGGCAACATGGTGGTGGACATCGGCGGCGGCACCACGGAGGTGGCGGTCATCTCCCTCGGCGGCATCGTCACCGCCCAGTCCATCCGCGTCGCGGGTGACGAACTGGACAACGCGATCATCCAGTACATCAAGAAGGAGTACAGCCTTCTGCTGGGTGAGCGGACGGCCGAACAGATCAAGATCACGATCGGTTCGGCGTACGACCTCGACTCCGACGAGCACACCGAAGTCCGCGGCCGGGACCTGGTGTCCGGGCTGCCCAAGACCGTCGTCATCTCCGCGGCTGAGGTGCGCAAGGCGATCGAGGAACCGGTCAACGCGATCGTCGACGCCGTCAAGACGACCCTGGACAAGTGCCCGCCGGAGCTGTCCGGCGACATCATGGACCGGGGCATCGTGCTGACCGGCGGCGGCGCCCTGCTGCGCGGCCTCGACGAGCGGCTGCGCCGGGAGACCGGCATGCCGATCCACATCGCCGAGGACCCGCTCGACAGCGTCGCGCTCGGCTCCGGCAAGTGCGTCGAGGAGTTCGAGGCACTGCAGCAGGTGCTCGACGCCCAGCCGCGCCGATGACATGACACTTCGATTCCGCCGTACGAGACGTTCTGCTCTCGTGCGGCGGATCGTTGATATAGAGGCATAAGCTCCCCCAACGGACCCCCTTCGATTCGCGCATCGGCAACGGCGCTTTATCGGGGGTCCCCGAATTCCTATAGAGGAAGGGCACGGCCGCCGCACGTGAGGGACACGAAAGAGAGCCGGCTGCTCCTGGTCCTGCTGATCGCCATCGCGTTCGCGCTGATCACGGTGGACATCCGCGGAGGCCGGAACTCCCCGGTCGACGGAGCCCGGCAGGCCGCGGCCGCGGCCTTCGGCCCGATCGAGAACGGAATGTCCACGGCGGTGGACCCGGTGGGCAACGCCGTCTCCGCCGTCCGGGACTCCGGAGACCGCCATGACCGGCTCGCCGTCATGGAGAAGGAGAACGCGGCGCTCAAGGCCAAGCTGGGCAGTGACGACCGCACCCGCAGCCGCCTGAACCAGCTCGACAGGATGCTGAAGGTCGCCGGCCAGGGCCAATACCGCATCAAGGGCGCCCAGGTCATCGCCATAGGAGCGGCCCAGGGCTTCTCCTGGACCATCACCATCGACGCGGGCGCGGACGACGGCATCAGGCGGGACATGACCGTACTGAACGGTGACGGCCTGGTCGGCCGCGTCACCACGGTCGGCCCCGACACCGCCACCGTGCTGCTCGCCAACGATCCCGACTTCACCGTCGGCACCCGGATGGAGGCGGGCGACGAACTCGGCTTCGCCTCCGGCCAGGGCGACCGCCCGCTGCGCGTCGAACTCCTCAACGGCAAGGCGGAGGTGAAGAAGGGCGACCGGCTCGTCACCTTCGGCTCCCAGGCCGACAAGCCGTTCGTGCCCGGCGTCCCGGTCGGCGTGGTCTCCCGCGTCGACCCCTCCGGCGGCGGTCTGACCCGCACGCTCTACGTCACCCCGTACGTCGGCTTCAGCAAGCTCGACATCGTCGGCGTGGTCGTCGCGGGACCGAAGAAGGACCCGCGCGACGAGGTCCTCCCGGCCAAGCCCAAGCCGGTCCCGACGCCCACGGTGACCGTCACGGTCACCCCCTCGGCGGACGGCTCCGCGCCGGACGACACCGACACCGACGGCCAGCAGCAGTAGGAGCTGAACCCCCATGCGCCTCAACCGCGTCCTGCTCTCCACCGTGCTGGTGGTCGTCGCCCTGGTGATCCAGGTGAGTGTCCTGGCCCGTCTGCACCTGCCTGGTGCCGTGCCCGACCTGCTGCTCCTGACCGTCCTCGGCCTCGCCCTGGTGTACGGCCATGTCGGCGGCGCCCTGGTCGGCTTCGGCGCCGGACTCCTCGCGGACCTCGCCCCGCCCGCCGACCACGCGGCCGGCCGCTACGCCCTGGTGCTGTGCGTCATCGGCTACTTCGCCGGGCTGGTCAAGCCCGAGACCGGCCGGCTGAAGTCCGCGACGGGCCCGATGGCCGTCGTGGTCGCCGCCGCGATCGGCTCCACCCTGCTCTACGCGGGCGTCGGCGCCCTGGTCGGCGACACCGCGGCCCGCCATGTCGGCCTGCCCGGCCTGCTGTTCTCGGCCGCGCTGTACGACCTGCTGCTGGCCCCCTTCGTGGTGCCCGGCGTGATGTGGCTGGCCCGCCGCGCGGACAACGACCCGCTGGCCGAGTCCGGCCCCGCCGCCAAGGCCGGGAACATCTCCTCGGGTTGGCTCTCCTCCGGCACCGGTCTGCGCATCGGCTCCCAGCGGGGCTTCGGCGCGCTGAAGGCCAAGGCCCGCACCCGCTCGGCCCGCGTCGGCCGGATCAAGGGGGTCAAGCGGCTGTGACAGCCCCCGAGCTTCTTAGCCGTCCGCACATCAGTTCCCGCGCTGAGAGGGGGAGTCAGCAGCAGTGACCAATATTCCGGAGACCGGGCGGACCCCACGGGTCCAGATCCGGCTGGTCGTCATCCAGATCCTCGTGCTCTCCCTGCTCGGCACCCTCGGCGGCCGGCTGTGGTACCTCCAGATCCGCGAGGGCGCCGCGTACCAGAAGGAGGCGTCCGGCAACCACGTCCAGCAGGTCGTGGACCCCGCCGTACGCGGTGACATCCTGGACGCGCGCGGTGTCCCGCTCGCGGACAACGAGACGCGGCTCGTCGTCTCCGCCTCCCGCACCGACCTGCTCAAGCAGAAGGACGACGGCAAGGGCGTGCTGGCCAAGCTCGCCGCCGTCCTCGGCCTGAAGCCGGAGGAGGTGCAGCAGAAGGTCCGGCTGTGCGACGCCAAGACCCCCCAGCCCTGCTGGAACGGCTCGCCGTACCAGCCGATCCCGATCACCGACGAGGCCACGCCCAAGCAGGCCCTCCAGATCCGGGAGCGCGCCGAGGACTTCCCCGGCATCACCGCCGAGCCCGAGGCGGTCCGCCGGTACGGCGCGCCGGGCAAGGCCAACACCTCCCAGGTCCTCGGGTACCTCTCCCCGGTCACCGACGAGGAGATCCAGAAGGCCAAGGACACCGACTCGCCCTACCTGCGCTCCGACATGGTCGGCCGCTCCGGCCTGGAGCGTCAGTACGACAAGGAGCTGCGCGGCAAGGCCGGCGTCACGCGGTACGAGGTGGACAACCTCGGCCGGGTCATCGGCAAGGCGCAGGCCGATCCGGCGGAGTCCGGCTCCAACCTGGTCACCAGCATCGACTCCCGCATCCAGCGGGTCACCGAGTTCGAGCTGGACAAGGCGATGAAGGTCGCCCGGCAGCAGTTCGACAAGATCACCGGCACCAACTACAAGGCGGACTCCGGTGCCGCCGTGGTGATGGAGGCCAAGACGGGCCGCATCGTCGCCATGGCCTCGGCGCCGGACTACGACCCGAACGTCTGGGTCGGCGGCATCTCCGCCAAGGACTACCAGGCCCTCACCGGCAAGAACTCCGACTATCCGCTGCTGAACCGGGCCATCCAGGGCCAGGCCGCACCGGGCTCGACCTTCAAGGTGATCTCCACGGCCGCCGCAGTCGAGGCGGGGTACGACTTCAACGGCCGCTACCCGTGCACGAGTTCGTACTCGGTGGGCGGCCAGGTCTTCAAGAACTTCGAGGGCGAGAGCTTCGGCCCGATCCCGCTGGGCCGGGCGCTGGAGGTCTCCTGCGACACCGTCTTCTACTACCTCTCCGACCAGGAGTGGAAGAAGGACGGCGGCATCAACCCGAAGAAGGGTCAGCCCAAGGACTTCTTCTACAAGGCCGCCCACCAGTTCGGCCTCGGCAAGGAGACCGGCGTCGACCTGCCCAACGAGGTCACCGGCCGCGTCCCGGACCGCCAGTGGAAGCTGGACTACTGGAAGGCCAACAAGGACGCCTGGTGCAAGTACGGCAAGAAGGACGGGTCGTACGTCGAGAAGATCGCCTACGAGAACTGCCTCGAGGGCAACAAGATGCGTGAGGGCGACTCGATCAACTACTCCATCGGCCAGGGCGACACCCTCGTCACGCCGATCCAGGAGGCCGTGATCTACGGCGCCGTCGCCAACGGCGGCACGATGTACCACCCGAGCATCGGCAAGGCGGTCATCAGCGCGGACGGCAAGTCGGTGCGCGAGCTGAAGCCCAGGCCGTCGGGCAAGCTGCCGGTCAGCAAGGCCACCCTCAAGGGCATGGACGAAGCCTTCGCCGGCGTCATCACCCGAGGCACCGCCGCGTGGAAGTTCGGCGGCTGGCCGCAGGACAAGATCCCGCTGCACGGCAAGACCGGTACGGCGGAGGTCTACGGCAAGCAGACCACCTCCTGGCTGGCGACCTACTCCAAGGACTACACGGTGATCATGACGATCGCCCAGGCCGGTACGGGTTCCGGAGCCTCCGGTGAGGCCGTGCGCAACATCTACAGCGCGCTGTACGGCGTCCAGGGCGACGGCTCGATCGACAACAAGAAGGCGATGCTGCCGCAGCCGCAGCAGACCCTCCCGAAGATCCGCCCCGACGGCACGGTGGTCTCGCCCAAGGTGAGCAAGGACCCGGCCAAGGACGTCGAGGCCGCGCAGAAGAACAACACCAGCAACGGCGCGGACCAGCCCGCCGCCACCTCGCCCTCGCCCAACACCAACAGCAACACCCGCAGGCGGCCCCGCCGGAGGGGGAGCCGGAGGACGCGCACATGACCGGCAACACCTTCTCCGTCTCCGGATACGGTCCCCGGCGGGCCGGCTGGACCAGGATCTTCGCCCGTGACTCGCTGGCCCGCAGGATGGACTGGCCGATACTGCTGGCGGCGCTCGCGCTGTCGCTGATCGGCTCCCTGCTGGTGTTCTCGGCGACCCGCAACCGCACCGAGATCAACCAGGGCGACCCGTACTACTTCCTGCTCCGGCACTTCATGAACACCGGCATCGGGCTCGCCCTGATGATCGGCACCCTGTGGCTGGGCCACCGCGGCCTGCGCAACGCGGTGCCGATCCTCTACGGCCTGTCGGTGGCCGGCATCCTCGCGGTGCTCACCCCGCTGGGCTCCACCGTCAACGGCGCCCACTCCTGGATCGTGTTCGGCGGCGGCTTCTCGATCCAGCCCTCGGAGTTCGTGAAGATCACGATCATCCTGGGCATGGCGATGCTGCTGTCCGCGCGGGTCGACGCGGGCGACAAGGCGTACCCGGACCACCGCACGGTGCTCCAGGCGCTCGGGCTGGCGGCGGTGCCGATCCTGATCGTGCTGCTCATGCCCGACCTGGGATCGGTCATGGTGATGGTGATCATCATCCTGGGCGTGCTGCTCGCCTCCGGCGCCTCCAACCGCTGGGTGTTCGGCCTCATCTCGGCCGGCGCCATCGGTGCCGTCGCGGTGTGGCAGCTCCACATCCTGGACGACTACCAGATCAACCGGTTCGCGGCCTTCGCCAACCCGGAGCTGGACCCGGCGGGCGTGGGCTACAACACCAACCAGGCGCGTATCGCCATCGGTTCGGGCGGGCTGACCGGGTCCGGGCTGTTCCACGGCTCGCAGACCACGGGCCAGTTCGTGCCGGAGCAGCAGACCGACTTCGTCTTCACCGTGGCGGGTGAGGAACTCGGCTTCCTCGGGGCCGGCCTGATAATCCTTCTCCTCGGCGTCATCCTGTGGCGCGCCTGCCGCATCGCCCGCGACTCGACCGAGCTGTACGGCACGATCGTGGCCGCCGGCATCGTCGCCTGGTTCGCCTTCCAGGTGTTCGAGAACGTCGGCATGACCCTCGGCATCATGCCGGTCACGGGTCTGCCCCTGCCCTTCGTCTCCTACGGCGGCTCATCGATGTTCGCGGTATGGATCGCGGTGGGGCTGCTGCAGTCGATCAGAGTGCAGCGGCCGATGTCGGCGTGAGCCTCCGGCGGTTCGGCGGTCGGGTGCGGGCGGCGGTGTGATCAGGCGCCCTCGCTCCCGGCTCGGTCCTCGGGCCCGGTCCGGTTTTCCCTTCGGGGAGACCGGGACCGGGCCCGACGCGTTTCCGGGAGCGTCTGCCGCCTCCACCGGTCCGGGGGCTGGTTGGGATCGTCGACGCGTTCTAGATTCGGTTCATGGCGGACGTGAAGCGGGAGATCGAGCGGAAGTACGAGGCCGTCCAGGGCGGGCTGCCCGAGCTGGCCGGGGCCGGGGCCGTGGCGGACGTCGTCGACAGAGGTGTGGTCGAGCTGGACGCCGTCTACTACGACACCGCCGACGAGCGGCTCGGCGCCGCCTCGCTCACCCTGCGCCGCCGTACCGGGGGCGCGGACGCCGGGTGGCATCTGAAGTTCCCGGTCGCTCCCGGCGTCCGGGACGAGATCCGGGCCCCGCTGTCGGACACCGTGCCCGAGGAGATCGCCGCCCTGGTCCGCTCACGCGTCCGGGGCGCCGGGCTGGTCTCCGTGGTGCGGCTGCGGTCCGCCCGCGACGTACGGCACCTGGTCGGCGCGGACGGCGCGCTGCTGGCCGAGGCGAGCGTGGACACCGTGACCGCCGAGCGGCTCAACCGCGCGGGCGGCACCGCCCGCTGGACCGAGATCGAGGTGGAGCTGGCCGACGGCGCCGACCCGGCCGTACTGGACGCCGTGGAGGAGCGGCTCGCCGGGGCGGGGGTGCGGCCGTCGAAGGCGGCGTCCAAGGTGGCCGAGGCGCTGCGCCGTACCGGTGGCTCCCGTGCCCGGTCCGCGGGGCGGGCGGCGGAGCCGGTGACGGCGGGGGACCACGTCCTCGCGTACCTCCGCGAGCAGCGCGAGGCGATCCTCGCCCGCGACCCCGGTGTCCGCCGGGACCTGCCGGACTCCGTGCACCAGATGCGGGTCGCCACCCGCAGGCTCCGCTCCGCCTTCCGCAGCTTCGGCTCGGTGCTGGACCGGGACGCCACCGCGCCGGTCGCCGCCGAGCTGAAGTGGCTGGCGCGCGAGCTCGGCACCGGCCGGGACCAGGAGGTGCTGGCGGAACGGCTGACGGACGCCCTGGACGCCGTCCCGCCCGGCGAGGTCACCGGCCCGGTCCGCGAGCGCCTCGACTCCTGGGCCACCGCCCGGCACGGCAGCACCCGCGCCCATCTGCTCGGGGTGCTGGACTCCGCCCGCTACCTCGCCCTGCTGGACAGCCTCGACACCCTGCTCGCGGACCCGCCGCTGCGGAAAAGGGCGGCGAAGAAGCCGCGCAAGGTGCTCACCCGCGCCCTGAGGAAGGAGGGCGCCGAGCTGGCCCGGCTGGTGACGGCCGCGCTGGACCTGCCGCCCGGCGAGGAGCGCGACCACGCCCTGCACCAGGCCCGTAAGCGGGCCAAGCGCGCCCGGTACGCCGCCGAGGCGGCCGTCCCCGCGCTTCGGGGTGCCGCCCGCGCCCCGGCCCGCGCGGCGAAGAAGCTGACGAGCCTGCTCGGCGAGCACCAGGACAGCGTGCTGGCCCGGCAGACCCTGCGCGAGCTGGCGGCGGTGGCGCACGCGGCGGGGGAGAGCGCGTTCACGTACGGGGTGCTGTACGAGCGGGAGGAGCGGGCGGCCCGGCGTACGGAGGAGAAGCTGCCCGCCACGTGGGAGAAGGCCCGGTCGGTGTTCCCGCGTTGAGATCGGCGTACGGGGGAGGCGCCCGGACGGGTTAGGCTTGATGGTCACCCTTCCAGCCTCCGGCCGGGAGTGCCCTTTAGTCAGCTCACGAAGGTAATGCCGCGATGTCTGTCGAGTCGGTCTTCCCGCAGCTCGAAGCCTTGCTCCCGCATGTGCAGAAGCCGATCCAGTACGTCGGCGGAGAACTGAACTCCACGGTCAAGCCCTGGGACGAGGCCGAGGTCCGCTGGGCCCTGATGTACCCGGACGCCTACGAGGTCGGTCTGCCCAACCAGGGCGTCATGATCCTCTACGAGGTACTGAACGAGCAGCGGGGCGTCCTCGCCGAGCGCACGTACAGCGTGTGGCCGGACCTGGAGGCGCTGATGCGGGAGCACGGCGTCCCGCAGTTCACGGTGGACAGCCACCGCCCGGTGAAGGCGTTCGACGTGTTCGGCCTGAGCTTCTCCACCGAGCTGGGCTACACCAACATGCTCACGGCGCTGGAGCTGGCGGGCATCCCGCTGGAGTCCAAGGACCGCACGGTCGACGACCCGATCGTCCTCGCGGGCGGCCACGCGGCCTTCAACCCCGAGCCGATCGCGGACTTCATCGACGCGGCGATCATCGGCGACGGCGAGCAGGCCGTGCTGGACATGACGGAGATCATCCGCAAGTGGAAGGCGGAGGGCGGCCCGGGTGGCCGCGAGGAGGTGCTGCTGCGCCTGGCGAAGACGGGCGCGGTGTACATCCCGGCCTTCTACGACGTGGAGTACCTGCCCGACGGCCGTATCGCCCGTGTCGTCCCCAACCGCTCGGGTGTGCCGTGGCGCGTGTCGAAGCACACGGTGATGGACCTGGACGAGTGGCCGTACCCGAAGCAGCCGCTGGTGCCGCTGGCGGAGACGGTGCATGAGCGGATGTCGGTCGAGATCTTCCGCGGCTGCACGCGGGGCTGCCGGTTCTGCCAGGCGGGCATGATCACCCGTCCGGTGCGCGAGCGCTCCATCACCGGCATCGGTGACATGGTCGAGAAGGGGCTCAACGCGACCGGCTTCGAGGAGGTCGGCCTGCTGTCGCTGTCCTCCGCGGACCACTCGGAGATCGGCGACATCGCCAAGGGTCTGGCCGACCGCTACGCGGACGACAAGATCGGCCTCTCGCTGCCCTCCACCCGGGTCGACGCGTTCAACGTCGACCTGGCCAACGAGCTGACCCGCAACGGCCGGCGCTCGGGTCTCACCTTCGCCCCCGAGGGCGGCTCCGAGCGCATGCGCAAGGTCATCAACAAGATGGTCTCGGAGGAGGACCTGATCCGCACGGTCGCCACCGCGTACGGCAACGGCTGGCGTCAGGTGAAGCTGTACTTCATGTGCGGCCTGCCGACCGAGACGGACGACGACGTCCTCCAGATCGCCGACATGGCGACCCATGTGATCCAGAAGGGCCGCGAGGTCTCCGGCTCGGGTGACATCCGCTGCACGGTCTCCATCGGCGGCTTCGTCCCCAAGCCCCACACCCCCTTCCAGTGGGCTCCGCAGCTCTCCGCCGAGGAGACGGACGCCCGCCTGCAGAAGCTCCGCGACAAGATCCGGGGCGACAAGAAGTACGGCCGCTCCATCGGCTTCCGCTACCACGACGGCAAGCCCGGCATCGTCGAGGGCCTGCTCTCGCGCGGCGACCGGCGCGTGGGCGCGGTCATCCGCGCGGTCTACGAGGACGGCGGCCGCTTCGACGGCTGGCGCGAGCACTTCTCCTACGACCGCTGGATGGGCTGCGCGGACAAGGCGCTGGCCGAGTTCGGCGTCGACGTCGACTGGTACACCACCCGCGAGCGCTCCTACGAGGAGGTCCTCCCCTGGGACCACCTCGACTCCGGCCTCGACAAGGACTGGCTCTGGGAGGACTGGCAGGACGCCCTCGACGAGACCGAGGTCGAGGACTGCCGCTGGACCCCCTGCTTCGACTGCGGAGTCTGCCCCCAGATGGACACCCACATCCAGATCGGCCCCACGGGCAAGAAGCTGCTCCCCCTGGCAGTGAAGAACACCGCCCCGACCCCGGGCGGCCACTCCCACTGAGCGGCGGCGCATACGACGAAGGGGCCCACCGGAATATCCGGTGGGCCCCTTCGTGGTTCGGCGTCAGACCGCCGGGGCGTACTTCGGGTTGGGGCCGTACTCGTTGGCCTCCGGCTTGCCCTCCGAGGCGAGGAAGATGAGCAGGATGATGAAGCCGACCAGCGGGATCAGCGAGATCAGGACCCACCAGCCGGAGCGGCCCGTGTCGTGCAGGCGGCGGACCGCGACGGCGAGACCCGGGATGAGCAGGGCCAGGCCGTAGACGAGCTGGAGGACCTGGGTGTCCAGGGCGGCGTCCACGATCGCCAGCACGATGCTGATGATCAGGTTGAACAGGAAGAACATCCAGTATTCCTTGCGCCGCGCGCGACCGCTGAACACCGCGTACTTCTTGAGCACGTCCACGTACCAGTGCATTTGTCGTCCCCCCAGGGAAGTGCGTGATTGGCCTCCCATGGAACCAGCAGCCCTGGCCGGAATCCATAGCTTTGGCGTGGTCAGATCAAGGCGTTACGCGCCCGCAGCCGTACGGTGATCAAACCCGTCCGTCACACCGTGCCGGCGACGGCCAGCCGGGCGTCCAGCCAGTCGAAGACCCGCTCCTCGAACAGCGCCCGCCCCAGCGGCTCACAGTGCAGATGCGCCCCCTCCTCCTCGGTGAAGCGCACCAGTTCCTTGGGGCCGGGCAGCGCGTCGTACAACTGCTCGGACGCGCCGGGCCAGAAGTGCTCGCCCTCCGGGTCGGTGATCAGCAGCGGGGTGGTGATGTGGTCCACCACGCGGGTGAGGTCGTGCCGGGAGACCTCGGTCAGCAGGTCGTACCGCGAGACCTCGCACAGCAGGTCGTAGGGCTTCTCCACCCCGTACGGCTTGGCCCGCCAGCGCCACGTCGCGGCCAGCGCCGGGTTCTGCTCCAGCGCCTCCCCGATGATCGCGTCGAAGGCGTCCCGGTCCCCGCTCTCCCACAGCGCCCGCAGGTCCGGCCCGAGGTGCTGCCACCAGCTCTCCGCCACCCGCACCACCCCCGGATCGGCGACCGCCGCCGCCAGCCGGTGCTCGAAGGCCAGCGCGCGCGGCACCCAGTACCCGGCCTGGCTGATCCCGGCCAGCGCGATCCGGCGCGGGTCCACATCGAGGCGGGCGAGGAGGAAGTCCACGACCGGAGTGATGACGTTCTCCCAGTCCGGCCGGAAGGTGACCCCGCGCTCGAAGAGCATCGACTGCTGACCGGGCCCGTCGAACAGCAGGACGCGATACCCCCGCTCCACCGCCGGGGCACCGAGCAGCGTCCAGGTCGCGCTCAGCGGACCGTCACTGCCGTTGTTGGCGATCAGCGTCGGCAGCGGCTCGTCCGTGCCGGGCGGGCTGACCAGATAGCCGGGGAGCGTCGTGCCCTCGTACGGGATCGACACCGGCTCGGCGGGCGGGTCCAGGGCCAGCAGGAACCGGTCGAGGCAGGCCCGGTGCTCGGTGAACGCCTCCGCCGCCCGCTTCTCCGCGTCCGGTACCGCGTCCACACCCACCATCGCGGTGCCCAGATAGCCGGCCGCGCGCAACCAGCCCTCGCGGGCGCTCACCGGGTGCCCGGCCGCCGCGCACTCCTCCGCCTCCACCCGGACGCGGCGGCCCAGATGCAGCCACGCGTCGAACCACGCCTGGCCGTCGCCGTCCGCCACCGACGTGGCGGTGCTGAGCACTTCGCCCGCGTCGGCCCCCTGCCGCCACACCGAACCGAGGGCGAGCAGGATCTCGAAGTTGAACTGGTCGTTCTCGCTGAAGCGATACGTCATGACGGCTCCCGGACACGCCGAGCGAACCCCTAGCTGGTCCGGACCGCACCTCCCACGGTAGGTGGCCGTCCGCCACCGCGCACCACGGGCGGGCGGCGTGCGGGCGAGGGGGCGCGGCGTGACGATGGAACAGGGGGCGGGCCGCGACGGCACACCTCACGAGAGGACGTCCTCATGGTTGAGCAGGCGACCGCGGAACAGGCCGCGACCGGCAGGAAGAAGCCGCCCGGGACCGCGAGCGTGTTCCTCTCCTTCGCCCCCTGGATCATCTTCGGCGTGGTGGCCAGCCCCAGCACCTGGGAGTACGCGGCCCTCGCCGCCCTGGTCGCGGCCCTCGTGCTGTCCGCCCAGGATCTGCTGCACGGCAAGATCCGCGTCCTCGACGCGGCCGGCATCGTGTTCTTCGCCGTACTCTCCGTCCTCGCCCTGGCCCTGAACCGCCCGGACCTGCTCTGGCTGGAGACCTACGCCCAGGTCATCTCCAACGGCCTGGTCGCCGTCGTCGCGTTCGCCTCGCTGCTGTACGACCCCTTCACCGCGCAGTACGCCCGCGAGTCGACCCCGCGCCAGTACTGGGACTCGCCCGTCTTCCGGCACATCAACCGGGTGCTCACCACGTACTGGGGCGTCACCTTCGCCATCATGACCGCCTCCACCTGGCTGGCCATCCACTTCCCCGGCCAGGACGACTGGTTCAACTGGGTCATCCCCGTCGTCCTGCTGGTCATCGCGGTGAAGTTCACCCAGCGCTACCCGGAGACGTACAAGTCCCGGGCGGTTCCAGCGAGCTGAAAAGGCATCCAGAACCGCGTCGGCGGCGTCCATGAGGGTATGGACCTCGACAAGCCGCCCGCACCACAGCCCTCGGAGGGCTGCCTCGTCGTCGCCCTCCGGCTGCCCGTCCGGATCGTCGTGCTGGTGCTCGTGGTGCCGGTGCGGCTGGCGTGGGACGCGCTGGCCGCGGCCGGACGGTTCCTGCACGCCACCGTGCTGCGTCCCCTCGGCCGCGCCCTGCTGTGGGTCGGCCGCGCCCTCTTCGTCTGGCCCTTCGTCGCGCTGTGGCGCTGGGTACTGGTCCCGGCCGGGACCGCACTGAGGTGGCTCTGGAACGTCCTGGTCGTCACGCCGCTGACCTGGGCCTACGTCCATCTCCTGACCCCGCTGGGCCACGGGCTGCGCTGGGCCGCGCGGGGTGTGTTCACCTACCTGCTGGCACCGGTCGGCCGGGGCGTGGCCTGGCTCGCGCGGGGTGTCGGCGCCCTGCTCGCCGCCGTCGGGTCCGGCCTCTTCACCGGCGCCGCCTGGCTCGTGCGGTACCTGCTCGTCGTCCCCGGCCGGTGGCTGTACGTCCAGGTGCTGAGCCCCGTCGGGCGGGCGCTGCTGTGGGTGGCCGAGGCCCTGGTCGCCGGCGCCGGGGCGGTTCTGTACTGGACGGCCCGCGTCCTGTTCGTGCTGCCCGCCCTCGCCCTGTGGCGCTGGGTGCTGGCCCCCGTCGGCCGGGTGCTGGCCGTGCTCGCGCGTGAGGTCGTCGACGCGCTCGGGCACGCCTGGCGGATCGCCGGTCACCTCTCCCGCGTCGTGGGCCGTGCCCTCGGGACCCTCTTCCGGTGGATCTTCGTGGAGCCCGCCCGCTGGGTGTACCGGACCGTCCTCACTCCGGTCGGACACGTCGTACGGGACGCGGTGCTGCGGCCCGCCGCCCGGGCCGCGCGCGAGGTCGGCCGGGTCGCCCGGCTCACCCTCGCCGCCGCCCGCGACACCCTGCGCGAGACCCGGCGGGACGTGCGCCGGGCCCTCTTCGGGGAGCCCCGGCAGCAGGTCGCGGCGGACCGGCGGGAACCTCCGGCGCTCGATCCACGTACTCTTGGTAGCAGTACGACCGTTCTCACGAAGGACTAGGACACTGGGCAAGCGACAGCCCGAAGGCCCGCCGCCCGCACCCGCGGTGCAGCGCATCCGACTGCGTTACACCAAGCGCGGCCGCCTCCGGTTCACCAGCCACCGCGACTTCCAGCGCGCCTTCGAGCGCGCGTTGCGCCGCGCCGAGGTACCCATGGCGTACTCGGCGGGGTTCACGCCGCACCCGAAGGTGTCGTACGCCAATGCCGCACCCACCGGCACGGGCAGTGAGGCGGAATACCTGGAGATCGCGCTGACCGCACCGCGCGACCCCGCCACCCTGCGCGCGCTGCTCGACGAGTCGATGCCCGCCGGGCTCGACATCGTCGACGCCGTGGAGGGCCGCACCTCGGGGCTGGCCGACCGGCTCACCGCCTCCGTGTGGGAACTGCGGCTGGACGGCGTGACCCCCGAGGAGGCCGAGGCCGCCACCGACGCCTTCATGGCGGCGGAGACGGTTCAGGTGCAGCGGATGGCCAAGAACGGCGTCCGCACCTTCGACGCCCGCGCCGCCGTCGTCACCCTGGAAACGCGGGACGAGCCGGCTGATAGGCCCAGCGACCGGCCCTGTGCGATACTGCGCCTGGTTGTTCGGCACGTGACGCCTGCCGTACGACCCGACGACGTCCTGTCCGGTCTTCGCGCCGTGGCCGACCTGGCGCCGCCGGTCCCCGCAGCGGTGACCAGGCTGGCGCAGGGGCTGTTCGATGAAGAGACCGGCACGGTGACCGACCCGCTCGCGCCCGACCGCGAGGCAGCCACGGACCCGAAGGCCGAACCGGCTGCCGCCGCGACGGCGCCGGTGCCGGAAGGTCCCGCGTAGGGACGCACGCCGTAGCGCCGCCCTCTGATCCGGGAGCCACCTGGATCGGGCAGCGCACCGACCAGAAGACTTTCGCCAGGCCGTACCGACAAGGCGTACGGAACCGGCGAGACAGGACACAGAGTGCTCCCGTGCGGCGCCCGCGCCCCGGACGGCGGCCACCGCGCATCGCGCGGGCCGCGGACGTCAGCGGTGGCCGGTTCTTTCGCGAGACCGGCCCCGGACCAGGCGCGGCGACCCGGGAGCTCCGACGGGAGAAATGCCCGCATGCTCGAACCGACCGAGCCCAACGAGGGCTCCGAACCGAACACCCCCAGCGACACGCTGCCCCCGCGCAGGCGTCGCCGCGCCGCGTCCCGCCCGGCGGGTTCGCCCGCCGCCGGAACCGGCACCACCGAGACCACCGCGCAGCCCGAGGCCGCCGCCCCGGCACCGCAGGCCGAGCCTGCAGAGGCCCCCGAGGCCCCCGCCGAGACAACACCGCGCCCGCGCCGCCGCACCACCCGCCGCGCCTCCGCGCCCGCCGGGACCCCGGCGGCCGCCGAGGCCGCCACGGTCACCGAGCCGGCCGTACCGGCCGCGTCCGCCTCCGAACAGGCCGACACCGCCGACACCGCCGCCGGGACCACCGCGCCCGCACCGCGCCGCACCCGCCGCCGGGCCTCCGCGCCCGCCGGGTCGCCCACGCAGGTCACCGCCGAGGACAACAAGGCCGAGGAGGCCGACGTGGCCCAGGACACCGAGGACAACAAGGCCGCCGAGCCGGCCGGGTCCACCGCCGAGGCCCCCGCCGCGCGTCCGCGCCGCCGCGCCACCCGGCGCGCCTCCGCCCCGGCCGGCGCGCCGAAGGCCGCCGAGACGCCCGCCGCCGAGACGCCCGAGGCCGAGAAGCCCGCCGTCGAGCAGCCCGCCGAGCCGGTGCCGGCCGCCGAGACCGAGGCTCCGGCCGCGCGTCCGCGCCGTCGGGCGACCCGCCGTACCTCCGCGCCCGCCGCCGAGGCCGCCGTCGCCGAGACCCCGGCCGCCGAGGCCGAGCCGGTCGCGGAAGCCGCGCCCGAGGCCGAGGCCGCTCCGGCCGGCCGGACGCGCCGTCGGGCGACGCGCCGGGCCTCCGCGCCCACCGAGACCCCGGCCGCCGACACCGTGGCCGCCGAAGCCCCCGCCGCCGAGGCGGAGCCGGTCGCGGAGGCCGAGCCGGTCGCCGAAGCCGCGCCCGAGACCGAGGCCGGCCCCGGCCGTGCCCGCCGTCGCGCCACCCGCCGGGCCTCCGCGCCCGCCGGTGCCCCGGCCGCCGCCGAGGAGAAGCCCGAGGCCGCCGCCGAGCCCGAGCCGCGCCCCGCCCGCAAGGCGACGCAGTCCGAGCCGGCCGAGCCCGAGGGCGGCCGCCGCCGTCGCCGCGCCGTGCGCCAGGCCGCCGGCGGGTTCTCCGCGCCCGCCCCCGCCGAGGGCGACGCCCCCCGCCGTACCGCCCGGCCCGCCGTGGCCACCTTCCAGGCGCCGGTCTTCACCGAGCCGAGGTTCCAGACCCCGCAGCGCGCCGCCGCCGAAGCCGCGGCGCAGGCCGCCGGTGTCCAGGAGCCCGAGAAGGCCGAGGAGACCGAGAAGCCCGAGGAGACCACCCCCGCTCCCGAGGCCGCCGCCACCGACGAGCGCGACAACGGCCGCCGTCGTCGGCGCCGCCGCGGCGCCCCCGCCGAGGAGACCCGCGCCGTCGAGGAGAAGCCGGAGCCGGTCGAGGAGCCCGTCGAGGACGAGGACGACTCCGACGACGCCGAGGGCTCGGACGACTCCGGTTCCCGCCGCCGTCGCCGCCGGGGCGGCCGTCGCCGCCGCCGTGGCGACGCCTACGACGGTGACGACAACGGCGAGACCACCGACGAAGCCGACTCCGCCGACCTGGCCGCCGAGCAGGCGGAGCAGGACGCCGAGGACACCGCCGAGCAGGAGGACGAGGACGCCGAGGAGGCGGACGAGGCGCGGGGCGAGGAGTCCGGCGGCTCCAGCTCCAGCCGTCGCCGCCGGCGCCGTCGCCGTCGCGCCGGTGACTCCGGTGGCGACGCCGAGCCGGCGTCCACGGACGACCCCGAGCGCACCGTCGTCAAGGTCCGCGAGCCCCGCAAGGCCGCCGAGCCGTCCGACGAGGTCCAGTCCATCAAGGGCTCGACCCGCCTGGAGGCCAAGAAGCAGCGCCGCCGCGAGGGCCGCGAGCAGGGCCGCCGCCGCGTGCCGATCATCACCGAGGCCGAGTTCCTGGCCCGTCGCGAGGCCGTCGAGCGTGTGATGGTCGTGCGCCAGCACGGCGAGCGCACCCAGATCGGCGTCCTGGAGGACGGGGTGCTCGTCGAGCACTACGTCAACAAGGAGCAGGCCACCTCGTACGTCGGCAACGTCTACCTGGGCAAGGTCCAGAACGTGCTGCCGTCCATGGAGGCCGCCTTCATCGACATCGGCAAGGGCCGCAACGCCGTCCTGTACGCCGGTGAGGTCAACTTCGAGGCGCTCGGCATGGCCAACGGGCCGCGTCGCATCGAGTCCGCCCTCAAGTCCGGCCAGCCGGTCCTGGTCCAGGTGACCAAGGACCCGATCGGCCACAAGGGCGCCCGCCTCACCAGCCAGGTCTCCCTGCCGGGCCGCTACCTCGTGTACGTCCCCGAGGGCTCGATGACCGGCATCAGCCGCAAGCTGCCCGACACCGAGCGGGCCCGGCTGAAGACCATCCTCAAGAAGATCGTCCCCGAGGACGCGGGCGTCATCGTGCGCACCGCCGCCGAGGGCGCGAGCGAGGACGAGCTGCGCCGTGACGTCGAGCGGCTCCAGGCGCAGTGGGAGGAGATCAAGAAGAAGGCGAAGACGGGCAACGCCCCGGCGCTGCTGTACGGCGAGCCGGACATGACCGTCCGCGTCGTCCGCGACATCTTCAACGAGGACTTCTCCAAGGTCATCGTCAGCGGTGACGAAGCCTGGTCGACGATCCACGGCTATGTCTCCCACGTCGCCCCCGACCTCACCGACCGGCTCCAGAAGTGGACCGGTGAGGCCGACGTCTTCGCCACGTACCGGATCGACGAGCAGCTCGCCAAGGCGCTGGACCGCAAGGTCTGGCTGCCCAGCGGCGGTTCGCTGGTGATCGACCGGACCGAGGCGATGGTCGTGGTCGACGTCAACACGGGCAAGTTCACCGGCCAGGGCGGCAACCTGGAGGAGACGGTCACCAGGAACAACCTGGAGGCGGCCGAGGAGATCGTGCGCCAGCTCCGGCTGCGCGACCTCGGCGGCATCATCGTCATCGACTTCATCGACATGGTGCTGGAGTCCAACCGGGACCTGGTGCTGCGCCGCCTGCTGGAGTGCCTGGGCCGGGACCGGACCAAGCACCAGGTGGCCGAGGTGACCTCGCTGGGCCTGGTGCAGATGACCCGCAAGCGGGTCGGCCAGGGCCTGCTGGAGTCCTTCTCCGAGAACTGCGTCCACTGCAACGGCCGCGGTGTCATCGTGCACATGGAGCAGCCCACCTCCGTCGGTGGCGGCGGTGGCGGCAAGCGCAAGAAGCGCGGCCGCGGCGACGGGCCGGTCCACGAGCACGAGACCGCCGCGCCGGTGGAGACCGAGACGGTCGACGAGGTGGCCGCCGAGGCCGCCGAGCCGGTCGCGCTGCCCGAGCCGGACTTCACCCCGGACGAGGAGCTGTACAGCTCCGTCGCCGAGGCGGAGGCGGCTGCCGGACGCGGTCGCTCGCGCCGCAAGGCCGGCCGCCGGGCCTCGGCCCCGGCCGGTGCGCCGAAGGAGGGCAGCCGCCGCTCCGCCGAGCGGGCCGAGCGGTTCGAGCGGGCCGCCGAGGAGGCGCCGACCGCCGCGTCGGTCACCGCCGAGGAGGCCGCTGCCACCCCCGTGGTGCCGGAGCCGGCCGCCGAGGCGCACGCCGAGCCGATGGCCGCCGAGGACCCGGTGGTCGCGCCGGAGCTCGCCGAGGAGGCCGCGCCCAAGGGCCGCGCCCGTCGCCGGGTCACCCGCAAGGTGTCGGCGCCCGCCGGTTCGCCGGCCGGGGCCGAGGCCGCCGTGGTGACCGTCGCGGAGTCCGCGCCGGTGGCCGAGCCGGAGCCGCAGCCGGAGGCCGCCCCGGCGGCTGAGGAGAGCGCCGCCCCGGCCCGTCCGCGCCGCCGCGCGGTGCGCAAGGCCACCGCGCCGACCGCGTCGGAGGAGACGGCCGTCCTGGTCGTCCCGTCGTCCGCGCCGGAGCAGCCGGCCGCCGAGCAGCCGGCCGCCGCCGAGGAGCCCGCCGCCGAGGCGGAGTCCGAGGAGGCCGCGCCCGCCAAGAAGACCGCCCGCAAGGCGGCCAAGAAGGCACCGGCGAAGAAGACGGCCGCGAAGAAGGCCGCGCCCGCCAAGAAGACGGCGGCCGCGAAGAAGACCGCCGCCAAGACGACGACGGCGAAGAAGACGACGGCCAAGAAGGCGGCCAAGACCGCCAAGACGGCCGCCAAGTCGACGGCGAAGAAGACCACCACGGTCCCCGCGCCGGACGACGAGAGCTGAACCGAACACCCCTCGTGTGGTCCTGTCGCTCGCGACAGGGCCACACGGCTTTTCCCCCCCCACCCCCCGCGCACCGGGGAAGTCGCCCCGGAACCGGGGAAGTTAAGGAGAGCCCGCGATGATAGGTCTCGTGCTGGCGGCCGGCGCCGGACGGCGTCTGCGTCCCTACACCGACACCCTGCCCAAGGCCCTGGTGCCGGTGGGGCCGGAGGGCGACGAGGAGTCGCTGACGGTGCTGGACCTGACGCTGGGGAACTTCGCCGAGGTCGGCCTGACCGAGGTCGGTGTCATCGTCGGCTACCGCAAGGAGGCCGTGTACGAGCGCCGGGCGGCCCTTGAGGCGAAGTACGGCCTGAAGATCACGCTGATCGACAACGACAAGGCCGAGGAGTGGAACAACGCCTACTCCCTGTGGTGCGGCCGGGACGCGCTGAAGGACGGCGTGATCCTCGCCAACGGCGACACCGTGCACCCGGTCTCGGTCGAGAAGACCCTGCTGGCCGCCCGCGGCGACGGCAAGAAGATCATCCTCGCGCTGGACACCGTGAAGTCCCTGGCGGACGAGGAGATGAAGGTCGTCGTGGACCCCGACAAGGGCGTCCAGCGGATCACCAAGCTGATGGACCCGGCCGAGGCGACCGGCGAGTACATCGGTGTCACCCTCATCGAGGGCGACGCGGCCGAGGAGCTGGCCGACGCGCTGCGCGCCACCTTCGAGCGCGACCCGCAGCTCTACTACGAGGACGGCTACCAGGAGCTGGTGAACCGCGGCTTCAAGATCGACGTCCAGCCCATCGGTGACGTCTCCTGGGTCGAGATCGACAACCACGACGACCTCGCCAAGGGACGGGAGATCGCGTGCCGATACTGACCCGGCTCATCCCCTCGCCGGTCGTCGTCGACATCCGCCCAGGTGCCCTCGCCGACCTGGCGAGCATCCTCGCCGACCAGCGCATCTCGCACTCCGGCCGCCTCGCCGTCGCCGTCAGCGGCGGCTCCGGTGCCCGGCTGCGCGAGCGGGTCGCCCCGCAGTTGCCGGGCGCGACCTGGTACGAGGTCGGCGGCGGCACGCTGGACGACGCCGTGCGGCTGGCCGACGAGATGAAGTCCGGCCGGTACGACGCCGTGGTCGGGCTCGGCGGCGGGAAGGTCATCGACTGCGCCAAGTACGCGGCGGCCCGTATCGGCCTGCCGCTGGTCGCGGTCGCCACCAACCTCTCCCACGACGGCATCTGCTCGCCGGTGTCCATCCTGGACAACGACGCGGGCCGGGGCTCGTACGGCGTGCCCACGCCCATCGCGCTGCTGATCGACACCGACATCATCCGCGAGACCCCGGTGCGCTTCGTGCGCTCGGGCATCGGGGACGCGGTGTCGAACATCTCGGCCGTCGCGGACTGGGAGCTGGCCAACCGGGTCAACGGCGAGAAGATCGACGGCCTCGCCGCCGCCATGGCCCGCCAGGCGGGCGAGGCGGTGCTCCGGCACCCCGGCGGCTGCGGCGACGACGCGTTCCTCGCGGTGCTCGCCGAGGGTCTGGTGCTGTCCGGCATCGCGATGTCGATCGCCGGCCACACCCGGCCGTCCTCCGGCGCCTGCCACGAGATCAGCCACGCGCTCGACCTGCTCTTCCCCGAGCGGGCCGCCAGCCACGGCGAGCAGGTGGGCCTCGGCGCCGCCTTCGCCATGCATCTGCGCGGCGACCACGAGGGCTCGTTCCTCATGGCCGCCTCGCTGCGCAGGCACGGGCTGCCGGTGCTGGCGGAGGAGATCGGGTTCAGTGTGGACGAGTTCGTCCGGGCCGTGGAGTTCGCGCCGCAGACCCGTCCCGGCCGGTACACGATCCTGGAGCACCTGGACCTGTCCCCGGAGCAGATCAGGCAGGCGTACGCCGACTACACGGCGTCGCTGGAGCGCTGAGCCCCCGCTGCTCAGGGCCCGGTTTGACCCGTACGGAACGCCCCCGTACTCTTGACCGTCGGCGTGTCATTTGAACATGCCACATCCCCGTAAACCTTCTCCTTCCGGCCGCCTGGGTGCGGTCGGGAGAGGTCGTTCCTGGTGTTCTGCCGGTCCGGCTGGCCTGCGGGGGTGCCGTCCTTCGAGCGAAAGTGAGATCCGCGTGTACGCCATCGTGCGCAGCGGTGGTCGCCAGCACAAGGTTGCTGTCGGCGACATCGTTGAGGTTGACAAGATTTCCACGGCCAATGTCGGCGACACGGTCGAGCTTTCGACCCTGCTCGTTGTCGACGGTGACTCCGTGACCAGCGACCCGTGGGTGCTGGCCGGCATCAAGGTCCAGGCCGAGGTCGTGGACCACCACAAGGGCCAGAAGATCGACATTCTGCGCTACAAGAACAAGACCGGCTACCGCCGCCGTCAGGGCCACCGCCAGCAGTACACGGCGATCAAGGTCACTGAGATCCCCGCGGCTGCGAAGTAAGGGACTGAGAAGACATGGCACACAAGAAGGGCGCATCGTCCACCCGGAACGGGCGCGACTCCAATGCCCAGCGGCTCGGCGTGAAGCGCTTCGGCGGTCAGGTCGTCAGCGCTGGTGAGATCCTCATCCGCCAGCGCGGCACCCACTTCCACCCCGGTGCGGGCGTCGGCCGTGGCGGCGACGACACGCTGTTCGCCCTGCTCCCCGGTGCGGTGGAGTTCGGTACCCACCGCGGCCGCAAGGTCGTGAACATCGTTCCGGTCGCCTGAATCACCGATTCACGGCCGCGAGCGTAAAAGCCGCGCGAGGCGGACCTCACTTCCCGGTCGGGAAGGCGGGTCCGCCTTTCGCGTGTTGACATAGGTATTACCCGTACTTTTCTGGAGGCACCGAACCATGACCACCTTCGTGGACCGCGTCGAACTGCATGTCGCCGCGGGTAACGGAGGCCACGGCTGTGCCTCCGTCCACCGTGAGAAGTTCAAGCCGCTGGGCGGTCCGGACGGCGGCAACGGCGGGCGGGGCGGCGACGTCATCCTGACCGTCGACCAGTCCGTGACCACGCTGCTCGACTACCACCACTCCCCGCACCGCAAGGCCACCAACGGCAAGCCCGGCGAGGGCGGCCACCGCTCCGGCAAGGAGGGCCAGGACCTGGTCCTGCCCGTCCCCGACGGCACGGTCGTCCTGGACAAGGCCGGCAACGTACTGGCCGACCTCATCGGCCACGGCACCTCCTACGTCGCCGCGCAGGGCGGCCGGGGCGGCCTCGGCAACGCGGCGCTCGCCAGCGCCCGCCGCAAGGCCCCCGGCTTCGCGCTGCTCGGTGAGCCCGGTGACCTCCAGGACGTGGTCCTGGAGCTGAAGACCGTCGCCGACGTGGCCCTGGTCGGCTACCCGAGCGCGGGCAAGTCCTCGCTGATCTCGGTGCTCAGCGCCGCCAAGCCGAAGATCGCGGACTACCCCTTCACCACCCTGGTGCCCAACCTCGGTGTGGTGACCGCCGGTTCGACCGTCTACACCATCGCCGACGTGCCCGGCCTGATCCCCGGCGCCAGCCAGGGCAAGGGCCTGGGCCTTGAGTTCCTGCGCCACGTGGAGCGCTGCTCCGTGCTGGTGCACGTGCTGGACACCGCCACCCTGGAGTCCGACCGCGACCCGCTCTCCGACCTCGACACCATCGAGGAGGAGCTGCGCAGCTACGGCGGTCTTGAGGACCGGCCCCGGATCGTCGTCCTCAACAAGATCGACGTGCCCGACGGCAAGGACCTCGCGGAGATGGTCCGCCCCGACCTGGAGGCGCGCGGCTACCGTGTCTTCGAGGTCTCCGCGGTGGCCCACACCGGCCTGCGCGAGCTGACCTTCGCCCTCGGTGACCTGGTCGGCCAGGCGCGCGCCGCCAAGCCGCAGGAGGAGGCGACGCGCATCGTCATCCGGCCCAAGGCCGTGGACGACGCGGGCTTCACCGTCACCCGCGAGGAGCTGGACGGCGAGCCGGTGTACCGGGTGCGCGGCGAGAAGCCGGAGCGCTGGGTGCGCCAGACCGACTTCAACAACGACGAGGCCGTCGGCTACCTCGCCGACCGCCTCAACCGCCTCGGCGTCGAGGACCGGCTGACGAAGGCGGGCGCCCGCGCGGGCGACGCCGTCGCCATCGGCCCGGAGGAGAACGCGGTCGTCTTCGACTGGGAGCCCACCGTCACCGCCGGCGCCGAGATGCTCGGCCGCCGCGGCGAGGACCACCGCTTCGAGGAGGAGCGCCCGGCGGCCCAGCGCCGCAGGGACCGCCAGGCGGAACGGGACGAGGCGCAGAAGGAGTTCGACGACTTCGAGCCCTTCTAGAGGCGGGCTTTCCGGGGTTCGGCGTCATCATCTGGTTGCCGGACCCCGGAAGAGTGTGTCCGGACGGCGCGGAGTACAACTTTTCCCAGGGCTCGTGAGTCTTCGCTGGGACAACTGAGGTTTCGGCCGCTCGGCCGCTCTTCACCCGTGGATGGAAAGCACATAGATGAAAATCTCCTTCATTGTCAGCAATCTCTGCCATATCGGCGGCGTGGTGACCGCGACGCAGAACCTCGCCGGGGCCTTGGCGGAGAAGCACGACGTGGAGATTGTCTGCCTGCGCAAGTCGCGTGACGAGTCGTACTTTCCGCTCGACCCCCGGGTGAAGGTCACGGTCCTGACCGACCTGCGCGGCAACTCCCCAGTCTCCGACCTGGACAACCCGCTGGTCGAGGAGTTCCCCAAGGTCTATCTCTACCCGCCGAGCGAGAAGAAGCCCTGGATCAGCCGGCTCGCCGAGCTGAGACTGCTGGAGTGGCTCGCCACCACCGACGCCGACGTGGTCATCAGCTCCAACCCGCGGATCACGATCATGCTCAGCCACGGACGCAAGGACTACCTGCGCCTGGCCCAGGAGCACTCCATGCCCGCGATCTACGCGGACTGGGAGCAGAAGCCGCTCTTCCGCACCTACCACCTCCTGGACGCGGTCTCCGTCCTCACACCGGAGGAGCAGCGCACCCTGGGCGGCCTCGTCCCCGGCGTGCGCAACCGGCTGGAGGTCATGCCGAACTGCGTGCCGGCCTCCGAGTCCCGCTCGACCGGCGACAACAAGGTCATCGTCACGGCCGGGCTGCTCAAGGAGCACAAGAACTTCGTCATGGCCATCGAGGCGTTCGCGCCCGTGGTCGCCAAGCACCCCGACTGGAAGCTGCACATCTACGGCGACGGTCCGGAGAAGGCCAAGCTCCGCAAGCGGATCGAGGAACTCGGCCTCTACAACGAGGTCCTGCTGATGGGCCCCGCCACCCCGGTGTCCCCGGAGTTCGCCAAGGGCTCCGTGTTCCTGATGCCGTCCACGCGTGAGCCGTTCGGCAACGTCATCGTCGAGGCGATGGCTTCCGCCCTCCCCGTCGTCAGCAACGACGCCGACCACGGCCCGCGCAACATCCTCACCGAGGGCGAGGACGGCTTCATCGTCCCCAAGGGCGACGTCGCCGCGATGACCGACGCCATCATGCGGCTGGTCGAGGACGACGAGCTCCGCAAGAGCATGGGCCGGGCCGCGCTGCGCAACGCCGAGCGGTTCCACGAGACGGCCAGCCGCGAGCGGTACGAGGCGATCCTGGACCGTGCCCTGGCCCGCCGCCGACTGCCGGCGACCGCCACCGCCCGGGTCGAGGGCGACGGCTCCGTCACGCTCACCGTCGACCGGATGCCCACCGACCTCGGCGACATCGAGATCATCTGCCGCAAGGCCGGCGAAGAGGGTGCCGAGCACCGCTTCGCGCTGTCGCCCGCAGGCGTCGCCGTCGTGCCGTGGCACGACGGACTGCCCGCCGGTGACTGGGAGGTGTCCGTGGGCAACCGGGACGGCCTGGAGACGCCGCTGACGACGGACGGGTTCGGTATCGACTCCCGGGACCTGCCGTCGGTGCCACTGCCGCGCACCGACGGCCCCGCCCTCGAACTGCTGCTGCCGCGCCGCAAGGACGACGGCCGGCTGCTGATCCGCAGCCTGCGCAAGGAGCGCCACGCCGAGGTCGGGCGGCTCACGGTCGACGGCATGACGCTGCGCGTGGACACGGCCGTCTGGGGAACCGACACCTCGAGCCCCGTGATCGAGGCGACCCGGCGCGGCAAGAACTCCCGTACGGTCGTCTTCGAGGCGCGTCCGGCGGCAGACGGGACCCTGACCGTGGACATCGACAGCCGGTTGTTGGTCGACGCCCACAACGGCAAGGAGACCATCTGGGACCTGTGGGTCCGGCCTGCCAAGGGTGCCGAGCGGCTCCCGCTGAGCAAGCTCGCCACCGACGTGCTCAACCCCACCGCCGTGTTCACCTATCCGCGGCCCGTCCAGAAGGCCGACGCCCCCGTGGCGCCGAGCCCGCTGGCCAAGCAGATCGGCCGGGTCAAGCGCAAGGTGACCGGCAAGGCGGCGCCCCGGCCCGCCAAGGGCGTCGAGGTGCGCCCGTACTTCAACAGCTCCGCGCAGTTGTCGGTGAAGACGGTCACCCTCTGACCCGCTGACCGCCACCGGACCGCGAGAGGGGCCGCCCACCGTCAAGGTGGGCGGCCCCTCTCGCCGTTGTCGACCGGGCTACCGGCCCAGCCTGCTGTCGAACTCGCGCGCCTGCTCCAGCATCCGGTCGACGACACGGCCGGAGGCGTGACCGTCGTCCAGGTCGCAGAACAGCTCGTGGAAGCGGTCGTACTGGGGACGGTACTTCTCCGCCACCTGGTCGATGTCGCGGATCGCGTCGATCAGCTCGTCCGACGTGCGGATCAGCGGTCCCGGCGCGTCGTTCTCGAAGTCGAAGTAGAAGCCGCGCAGGGTGTCCCGGTAGTGCTCCAGGTCGTAAGTGAAGAAGAGCATCGGGCGGCGCAGGTGGGCGTAGTCGAACATCACCGACGAGTAGTCGGTGATCATCAGGTCCGCCGCCAGGTACAGGTCCGCGATGTCCGGGTACTCCGAGACGTCGTACACGAACCCGTTGCCCGCGCCGGGGATGCTGTCCACGACGTTGGAGTGACGGCGGATCATCAGGACGTGGTCGTCGCCGAGCCGGCGCTGGGCTTCTTCCAGGTCCAGCCGCAGCTCGAAGCGGAACTGTCCCACGCGGTGGGCGAGATCGTCACGCCACGTCGGCGCGTACAGGACGACCTTCTTGCCCTCGGGGATGCCGATGCGGCGCCGGATCTCGGCGGCTCGCTCGTCGCGGTCGGGGGAGTAGAGGTAGTCGTTGCGGGGGTAGCCCGTCTCCACGATCTCGCCGTCGAAAGCCATGGCGCGCTTCAGGATCGGCGTGCTGAAGCGGTTGGAGGAGACCAGCATCGACCAGTTGGCCGCCTCCTGGCGCAGTTGCTCGTGGTAATCCGGGTTGAACTTCGGCGCGTCGATGTCGAGGCCGATCTTCTTCAGCATCGTGCCGTGCCAGGTCTCCACGACGACCTGCTCGGGACGGCGCTCGATCCAGTGCGGCAGGTGGGCGTTGGTGACGATGTACCGGCAGCGCGCCAGCGCGTCGTACCACTCGGCGCTCTGGAAGCGGACCGGGCGGACGGTGGGAGGCAGGTCCACCTGGCCGTCCCGCACCAGCCACAGCTGCTCCAGGTCCGAGCCCCGGCGCACCAGTTCCTCGTGCATGGCGCGCGGGCTGTCGGAGTACTGCTTGCCGTTGTAACTGATGAACAGCACGGCCTCGCGCAGCGGCTTGGTACGGCCGGCCTCGTAGACCTCGCTGCGCAGCCGCGTCTGGTGGTAGGCGCCGCGCTCCTCCAGCGTCAGGTCGGGCAGGCAGTGCAACTGGGCGTGATCGAACCAACGGGCCTCGAAGTCGTAGGCGCGGCCGTCGTGTTCGCCGGAGACCGGCAGCTTGGCGGAGGTGTGGCGGTCCAGCACGCAGGGGACGTCCGTGCCGCCGCCCGGCGGCCGCAGGAACATGTTCCAGCGCCCGGTCTTGAGCGGCAGGTTGTGCGAGGACCCGGACATCCGCGACGGCGTGAAGCGGGCCTCGAAGTGGCCGGTCTCGTCGGCAGTCAGCGCGACGGTCTTCTCGTCGAAGTAGTCACGCGCGCTGATCAGGAACGACCAGCCGGTGATGTCGCGCGGGGCCACGCCCCGCACGATGTAGGCGCCATCGGTCCAGCGCACGTCGGTGATGCGGGCGCGCAGGCTGCGGCCGGTCAGCTTCAGGTAACCGGTGCTGCCGGCGATTGCCGCCAGCTCGAAGCGGTCGGCGTCCTCACCCAGCGAGGCCGGGAGTCGCACCTGGAAGTCCGACAGGGCGTCGGCGACGACCGTGCCGAACTTGCGCTGCTTGCCCTCGGGACCGGTGGCGACCAGCTCCGTCGACCAGGCGCGCGTAGCGACCCGGGCCGGGTCGGCGCCACCGGTGGAGACGTCGGTGCCGGTGGCGTCGATGTGCTCAGGCAGCAGGGCGACGTCCTGCAGCGGGACCCGGACCACGAACGGCGTGCGCTTGCCCGTGGATTCGCCCAGCGTCACCGGGTAGTCCAGCCGCTCACCGCTCTTGCGGTTGGTGACGGTCAGCGCTACTCGCTCGTTCGCCGTGAGGGGTACCCGGATCTCACCCGTCAGCTCCAGCACGTCACCCTCCGCACGGGTGCCGGTGATCAGCGCCCGCACGCGCTCGATACGCAGCTTGAGGGTGCCGGTCGCGGTGCTGGGCAGCAGTCGGAAGTCCTCGTCCAGCCACTGGTAGGTGGCGTGGTTCGGGGCGGCGGCGCCACTGGTGTGCAGGGCGCGGGTACGCACCAGGCCCGCTGAGGCGATGCCGATGCCCAGGTGGTAGGTGCCCTCCCGCCACGTCTTGTCGCGCCGCAGCCGCGCCGGGTCCAGCTCGTACTCCCAGCCGGACCAGTCGTAGTTGTAGTGGCGCTGGTTCGACAGCGCCGTGTACTCGGGGGTGTACACGTTGCGCAGCGGCACCACGGTACGGCGGCGCGAGCCGTCGCGCTTGATCGCCAGCACCTTGATGGCGCTGCGCGGCGTGGACTGGTCGAGCCGGTTGATGTACGCGTAGCCGGCCAGGTGCAGCTTGCCGTCGCGCCAGCTCACCTCGCGCAGCGGGGCGACCGCTCTCATGTCGGTGTCGATGCGCAGGGCACTCTTGGAGAGCTTGACCTTGCTGTTCTGCAACGCGGAGAAGTTGGCGTACTTGCGCAGCAGACCGTTGATGGTCACGCGGTCACCGCGCCGCTCGGACTCGAACAGCTCCAGCAGTTCGGTGAGGGCGTGCTTGCGGACCAGCAGCCACTTCACGCGTGCGGGCGTGGGCAGCTCCATCACCAGGGCCGGGTCGACCTGGTCGAGGTAGGCGTTGACCACACGGAAGAACTCGTTCCGGTAGTCCTCCTTGCCCTCGGCCAGAACATTGAGGAAGATCCGCAGGTCGCCGGTGAGGACCGTGCGGTCGTACTGGCGCTTCATCTCGGCCGCGCTCTCCTCCGGGCGGCCGGCGAAGAAGCGGCTGACCGACTCCACGGCGGCCGTGCGGTCGCGCACGGCCTTCGGCTCGGAGCGGCGCTGCGTGATGGACGGGGCTGCCTCGCCGTCGCGCAGCCGCCAGTAGTACGTCGGGGCGCTGATCACGTCGACCGAGCGGGCCAGGTACTGGGCCGGGACGATCACCGGGGTGTCCTCGTACAGGACGCCCTCGGGGAAGCGGAAGTCGTGCTGCTCCCAGAAGGAGCGGCGGAACACCTTGTTGCAGGCGATCCGGTCGGTCAGCAGCCGCAGGTCCCGGGTGACGTGCGTGCCCTGCACAGCACCGCGGGAGAGGATGCGGTGCATCGGGGACTGCCAGATCTTGCTGCTGTTGATGTGCAGCACATTGCCGGTTACGAAGTCCGAGCCGGACTCGTCCAGGCTCGCCAGCATCAGCCGGTAGGCGTCGGAGGGTATGACGTCGTCACTGTCGACGAAGGCTATGAACTCGCTCTGCGGCGCCAGGTTCTCCAGACCGGTGTTGCGGGCGGCGCCCAGGCCGCCGTTCTCCCGGGTTATCAGCCGGAACCGCGAGTCCTTCGCGGCGTACTCCTTGGCGATCGTGGCCGAACCGTCCGGGGAGCCGTCGTCCACCATCAGGACTTCGAAGTCCGGGAACGTCTGTGCCGCGAGCGAGTCGAGGCACGCGGGCAGATAGCGCTCCACGTTGTAGATCGGGACGATGACACTGAGCCGAGGGGCCATGGCTTCTTGGATCTCCTTCAGAGGGTCAGGCCCGCTCGACCAGCGCGAGCGCCTGGGCGGGGGTCGGGGCGTGGGTACGTTCGGCAAAGGGAATGAGAGGCAGCGGTTCCGTCTCACCGAGGAAGACGCTCCGGACCACTCGTTCGGCTGCCTGTCCGTCGTCGAACTCGCAGAAGCGCCGGCGGAAGTCCGCGCGGCGGGCGGTCGCTTCCGCTCCCTCGTACTCGTCCGTCCCGAGGAGCCTGATCAGCTCCGCCTGCGAGGTGGCCACCGCACCGGGCGGCTCCTCCATCAGGTTGAAGTAGGTGCCGCGCACCGCCGAGTAGATGTCCCAGTCGGACGCGTAGATGATGACCGGCCGGTCCAGCACCGCGTAGTCGAACATCGCGGAGGAGTAGTCCGTGATCAGGGCGTCCGCGGCGAGGTACAGCTCCTCCACGCGCGGGTGGCCCGAGACATCGACGATGCGGCCGCTGCGGCGCAGCTCCTCCACGTGCGGGGAGTTGCCGTAGAAGTAGTGGCCGCGCACCATCAGCGTGACGTCCGGGCCGAGTTCGTCGGCGAGCCGGACCAGGTCGAGGCTGGGGGTGAAGCCGGCCTGGTACTCGCGGTGGGTCGGCATGTAGAGGAACGCCCGCGTGCCGTCGGCCAGTTCGAGGGAGGCACGGGCCCGGCGCACGTCCTCGGCGGTGGCGTTGACGAGGATGTCGTTGCGCGGGTAGCCGGTCTCCAGCGAGACGTACGAGCAGGGGTAGACCCGCTCCCACACCGTGGTGGAGAACCGGTTGGAGCTGAGGCTGAAGTCCCAGCGGTCGCAGCGCTCCAGAAGCTTGTCGAAGCTCATGTTGGTGGACGCCGGGTACTTGCGCTGGTCCAGGCCCATGGTCTTGAGCGGGGTGCCGTGGTGGGTCTGGAGGTGGATCTGGCCCTCGCGCTTGACCACGCTGTCCGCGAAGTTCACGTTGTTCACGAGGTACTTGGCGCGGGCCACCGCCGACCAGTAGGCGCTGGAGCCGACGCGGACGAATTCGACGCCCGCGGGCACCTTGTCCACCGCGTCCGGCTGGACCGCCCACACCCGGCGCACGTTCGGTGCCAGCCGGGCGAGTTCGGCGTCGATGGCCGCCGGGTTGCAGGAGACGCTGCGGCTCCAGTAGGCGGAGAAGACCGCGAGGTTCTCGTCCAGCGGCAGCTTGAGCTGGGACTGGTAGTACACGCCCATCGCGTTGCGCTTGGACTGGTTGACGGTGCGGCGGGCGCGCCGCTTGACCGCCTGGCGCATCTTCACCGCGCCGAGGGCGCTCACCATGGTGAGGTAGGAACCGCGTTCCAGCATGGCGTACTTGGTGCCGAGGTTGCCCTGGGGACGCTCGAAGCCACGGGGGAGCCGCTTGCGGTAGTCGGCGGAGGCGCGGCGGAAGAACTCGGCCCGCGCGTTCTGCGGCAGCCGGCCCGGCTTGGTCAGGACGGTGAGGAAGTGGTCCACCATCTTGCGGAACAACGGCCCGCGCCACTCGTCGAGTTCGGGGTGGGCGTCGATGAAGTCGAAGACCCGGCCGTACTGGTCGAAGACGTCGAAGTGCTTGCGGCTGACCGTCTTGAGGATGTTGCCGCCCTCGCGGCGCTGGCGGTACATCACGCAGACCCGGTCCAGCAGGGCGATGTGCTCGGCGCTGATCATCGAGCAGAACGTCCAGGGAGCGTCCTCGTAGTAGCCGGGCGGGAAGCTCAGGCCCATACGGAGGACGAAGTCGCGCCGGTACGCCTTGTTCCAGACGATCTGGAGCAGGTCCAGCAGCTCGGGCCGCTCGGACAGCGGGAAGGACTCCGGGCCGTCGGGGCGGAGCAGCTCGGCGCGCATGTTCGGGCGGACCCTGCCGTCCCAGTAGCTGCGCGCGTAGTCGTAGACGAGTATCTCGGGATTGTCCGCGGCCTCTAGCCGCTCGGCTATCGCCCGCAGCGAGCCCTCGGTGAGGGTGTCGTCGCTGTCGAGGAACAGGAGGTACTCGCCCGTCGCCTGGTCCATGCCCGCATTGCGCGCACGGCCGAGGCCCACGTTCTCCGTGAGGTGAATCACGCGGATGCGCGGGTCCCGCGCCGCGTATTCGTCCAGAATGGCGCCCGAGGCGTCCGGCGAGCAGTCGTCGACAGCGATGACCTCGAAGTCCGGATAGTCCTGTTCGAGGATCGAGTCGAGGCACTCCGCCAGGTATGCCTGCACCTTGTACGCGGGTACGACGAGAGAGAGTTTGGGCATCCTTTACAACCTGTTCCGAGAACCGATCACGTGAGCGTGGGCCGGGACCGGAGTGAACTGGGAGTGAACTCTGTCCGCCGACGGGCCCAATCGTGCCGCCGCCACAGAGTACAAGGACGCTCCCGCAGCGCGAATCGCTGCTTTCCGCTTCGCGGAGTGGTCCATCTCATATCTCCGCTCACATCCTGTTTAGGGATGTCCGTCACGGGATGTCGGATTCGATTTTCCCGGGGCCATCAAGGAGTCTGCTGCCGGTAGTGAACTTCGAGGAGGCCCTGGAATGAGCTGGCTGGTCACGGGAGGCGCCGGATACATCGGCTCGCACGTGGTGCGCGCGATGACGGCGGGCGGCGAGAGCGTCGTCGTGTACGACGACCTGTCGACGGGCAGTGCCGACCGGGTGCCCGCAGGGGTGCCGCTGGTGGTGGGCAGCGTGCTGGACCGGGAACTCGTCGAAAGCACTCTCCGCGAGCACGGCGTGACCGGAGTGGTGCACATCGCCGCCAAGAAGCAGGTGGGGGAGTCGGTCGAGCGTCCGCTCCACTACTACCGCGAGAACGTGACGGGTCTGCAGACCCTGCTGGCCGCCATGACGGCCACCGGCGTGCAGCGGATCGTCTTCTCCTCCTCCGCCGCCGTGTACGGCATGCCCGACGTGGACCTCGTGACCGAGGACACGCCGTGCGCCCCCATGAGCCCCTACGGGGAGACCAAGCTCGTCGGTGAGTGGCTCATCGCGGCCGCCGCCCGGGCCCACGGCCTGCGCGCCGTCAGCCTGCGCTACTTCAACGTCGCCGGAGCGGCCGCGCCCGAACTCTCCGACGAGGGTGTGTTCAACCTCATCCCCATGGTCTTCGAGCGCCTGGAGGCGTCCGAGGCCCCCCGCATCTTCGGCGACGACTACGCCACCGAGGACGGCACCTGCGTACGGGACTACATCCACGTCCAGGACATCGCCTCCGCCCACCAGGCCGCCGCCGTCCGGCTGCGCGAGGCCCCCGAGGGCACCTCGCTGGTCCTCAACATCGGCCGGGGCGAGGGTAGTTCGGTCCGCGAGATGGTGGACCGCATCCTCAAGACCACCGGTAACGAGGACGTCACCCCCGAGGTCACCGAGCGCCGCGCCGGCGACCCCGCCCGGGTGGTGGCCGCCGCGAGCCGCATCCACGCCGAGCTGGGCTGGACGGCCCGGCACGGCCTGGACGAGATGATCGACTCCGCCTGGCAGGGCTGGCGCCACCGCCACGGCTGATCCCGGTACGCCGAGAAGCGCCGGTGCGGAAGTCCGCACCGGCGCTTCACCGTATTCGCACCTCGGGATTCACACCTTCAGATCCGCCGCATCGCCCATCACCACCACCGGATGCCGCTTCGGGTCCAGCGTGCGCAGCAGATACTCCATGTCGGCCTTCGACTGGCTCACGCACGCCGACGTACCGCTGCCGTGGTCCATGTGCAGCCAGATGTTGCCGCCCTTGGACTGCCCCTGCGGGCGCGTCTGGTCGTTGGGCGGGGTGCCCCTGACGCGGTTGTAGTCGATGGCGATGACGAGGTCGAAGTCGTGCCAGTACGACTTCTTCCAGTAGCGCGGCGCCTGGAAGGCGGCGGACTCGGTGTAGGGCAGCTTGGCCCCCGGCTGGGCCAGCACCCCGCCGGCGTCGCTGAGGGTGAACACGCCGACCGGGCTGCGCAGATCGTCCTCGTGGTGGTCGGTCGTCCAGCCCTTGCGGCCGTTGTGGGTGGCCCAGGCGCGCTCCCGCGTCCAGGTCGACCCCTGCTTCGTGTACAGCGCCGCGTCCGAGTCGGCCGAGTTGCGCCCCTTGCCGGAGACCACCAGCACCTGCTGGGACTCTGCCGGCACCCGCTTCCACAGCCGGTCACCGACGCCGGGCACCCGCTTCAGGCCGGCCTCGGGGGCCTTCCTGTCGTCCTGGGCGTGCGCGGCACCCGAGTCGCCCTTCTCCGGCTTCTCGGACTTGTCCGGGCCCCCGCACCCCGTCGCCCCGAGGACGAGCAACGCCCCGCCCACCGCAGCCGCAACCGCTCGCACCGCACCGCCTTTTCGCATGAGCTCCATGGTCGCAGAACGTGCCCCGTCCGCACGCCGTACCTTCACCGCACCCGTCGTCCGCCTGCTGAAACCCCCATGCGGCGGCCGCAGGCATTCCCGTAGATTGCGGGCACACGGACCGGGGCGAAGAGGAGACGCGGGCAAGGTGGCAAGCGCAAGGCAGACCGTGGGTGAGGCCCGGCGGATCGTCGTCAAGGTGGGGTCCTCCTCGCTGACCACCGCCGCGGGCGGACTCGACGCGGACCGCGTGGACGCGCTGGTCGACGTGCTGGCGAAGGCGCGCGGCGGGGAGAAGGAGATCGTGCTGGTCTCCTCCGGTGCCATCGCCGCCGGACTCGCCCCCCTCGGCCTGGACCGCCGGCCCAGGGACCTCGCCCGCCAGCAGGCCGCCGCCAGCGTCGGCCAGGGCCTGCTGGTCGCCCGCTACACCGCCTCCTTCGCCCGCTACGGCGTCCGCGTCGGCCAAGTCCTGCTCACCAGCGACGACATGAGCCGCCGCGCCCACCACCGCAACGCCTCCCGCACCCTGGACAAGCTGCTGGCGATGGGCGCCTTCCCGATCGTCAACGAGAACGACACGGTCGCCACCGACGAGATCCGCTTCGGCGACAACGACCGCCTGGCCGCCCTCGTCGCCCACCTCGTCCACGCCGACCTGCTGGTCCTCCTCTCCGACGTCGACGGCGTCTACGACGGCGACCCCGCCCGCCCCGGCACCTCCCGCATCGCCGAGGTGCGCGGCCCGGCCGACCTCGACGGGGTCGAGATCGGCAGCGCGGGCAGGGCGGGAGTCGGCACCGGGGGCATGGTCACCAAGGTCGAGGCCGCCCGGATCGCCGCCGCCGCGGGCATCCCCGTGGTGCTCACCAACGCCGTGCACGCCGCCGACGCCCTCGCCGGCGGCGACACCGGCACCTGCTTCCACCCCACCGGCAAGCGCTCGGCGGGCCGGCTGCTCTGGCTCCAGCACGCCTCCACCCCGCAGGGCTCCCTCACCCTGGACGACGGCGCGGTGCGCGCGGTGGTCGAGCGGCACAGCTCGCTGCTGCCGGCCGGGATCGCCGCCGTCACCGGCGAGTTCAGCGCCGGGGACCCGGTGGAGCTGCGGGACCGGGCCGGGCACGCGGTGGCGCGGGGGCTGGTGAACTTCGACGCCCGGGAGCTGCCCCAACTGCTCGGGCGTTCGACCCGCGAGCTGGCACGCGAGCTGGGCCCGGCCTACGAACGCGAGGTCGTCCACCGGGACGACCTGGTACTCCTCCACCCCTGACCGCCGCCCCCGCGCCGGAAAAGCCGGGCCGGCCGGACGACCCCGGTGGGGGACGTTCCGTAAAAGTGCCACGCGGAGCCCTGCGGCCTGCTCAACTTTGTTGCGGGGGCGTGTTGAAGGGACACGCTCCGTCAAGGGGCCATGCGTGAAGGAGGCCGTCGTGAGACGAGTCCGTCCTGGGGCGGCGTCCCGCGGTGCTCTGACGAGCGTCGCGGCGGGGGACACCTACGAGGAGCCCAAGGACCTGCCCCGCCTGTGGCACGTCACCCTCAGCGTCTCCGGGGAACGTGTCCCCGTAACGGATCTGCGGCGGGCCCTGGAGCAGCTCGCGCACGACCATCCCTTCCTCCTGACCAGCAGATACGCCGGTGACCACGCGGAGATCCGGTACTGGGAGGAGGCCCGCGACCTGCACGACGCGGCCGCCGTCGCGCTGCGGCTGTGGGGCGAGCACCGGCAGACCGCCGGGCTGCCGCCCTGGGAGATCGTGGGCCTGGAGGTCATCGACCGCGAGACCTACCACCAGCGCATCGCCGAGGGCTACGGGCCCGCACCGGCCACCCCCGTAGGGGTCCACCCCTTCTGAGGGCGCCTTTTGTCCCGTCTCGCGGTGTGAAACAGCCCCTAGGGGCCGAAGGCTCCGCACTACCCTTCCCCCATGACCACGCTCTCCCCGTACGACTCCCTCTCGCCGGTCACGCAGGCCGCCTACCGGGCCAGGGCGGCCGCCGCCGACCTCGCGCCGCTCCCGCGCGCCGACAAGGACGACGCGCTGCTCGCCGTCGCGGACGCGCTGGAGGTCCGCACCGCCGAGATCGTGGCCGCCAACGCCCGTGACGTGGCCAAGGCGCGGGAGAACGGCACGGCCGAGTCCGTCGTGGACCGGCTCACCCTCACCCCGGAGCGGGTCCGCGCCATCGCCGCCGACGTGCGCGACGTGGCGAAGCTGCCCGACCCGGTCGGCGAGGTCGTCCGGGGCAACACGCTGCCCAACGGCATCGACCTGCGCCAGGTCCGCGTGCCCCTCGGCGTCGTCGGCATCATCTACGAGGCCCGCCCCAACGTCACCGTCGATGCCGCCGCGCTCTGCCTGAAGTCCGGCAACGCCGTCCTGCTGCGCGGCTCCGCCTCCGCCTACGAGTCCAACACCGCGCTGGTCCGGGTGATCCGGGACGCCGTCGGGGGCGCCGGACTGCCCGCCGACGCCGTACAGCTCGTGCCGGGGGAGAGCCGGGAGAGCGTGCGCGAGCTGATGCGCGCCCGCGGCCTGGTCGACGTGCTCATCCCGCGCGGTGGCGCCTCCCTCATCCAGACCGTGGTCAGCGAGTCCACCGTCCCCGTCATCGAGACCGGCACCGGCAACTGCCACGTCTACGTGGACGCCGACGCCGACATCGACATGGCGATCGACATCCTGGTCAACTCCAAGGCCCAGCGGGTCAGCGTCTGCAACGCCGCCGAGACCCTGCTGGTCCACCAGGACATCGCCGCCGCCTTCCTGCCCCGCGCCCTGGACGCCCTGGCCGAGGCCGGGGTCACCGTGCACGCCGACCCGCGCGTGCTGGCCCACGCCGAGGGCACCAGGGCGACCGTGGTGGAGGCCGTACCGGAGGACTGGGAGACCGAGTACCTGTCGTACGACATCGCCGCCGCCGTGGTGGACTCCCTCGACAAGGCCGTGGAGCACATCCGGCTGTGGAGCTCCGGGCACACCGAGGCGATCGTCACCACCAGTCAGCAGGCGGCCCGGCGCTTCACCCGTCTGGTGGACTCCACCACGGTCGCCGTGAACGCCTCCACCCGCTTCACCGACGGCGGCCAGTTCGGCTTCGGCGCGGAGATCGGCATCTCCACCCAGAAGCTGCACGCCCGTGGCCCCATGGGCCTTCCGGAGCTGACCAGCACCAAGTACATCGTCACCGGCGACGGCCACGTACGCCCCTGAGCATCTCCACGGGAAGGCCACGCGAAGGCCACGGGACGGCGGACGAATTTCCGTACCGTCTGCCCAAATTGACCCCCCAGGTCTACTCTGGAGCCGTGCCGGAGGACGTGGGGGGCACGCCGTTCCCTGACGGCTGGGAGCCCGACGACGACCACGACCGCGGAATGTCGGACGAAGAGTTCGCCTCCGTGGTGTTCGACGCGGCCTTCGTCGCCGCCGCCACCGTCCACGAACCGACCGCGGTGGAGCGCCTCCTCGCCGCCGCCGAGGCACGAGCCGAGGCGTTGGAGGCGGACGGCCGCCGCACCCACGCCCCCGCCGACCCCTACGACGAGGGCTACGGCCCCGACGGCAGCGGTTTCGGCCACGACCTGGACGACGACGACCTCGACGGCCGCTACGCCCACGACGGCCACGAGGGCCCCCTCGCGGGGCTGCGCTGGCACCGGCCCGTGGCCTGGCTGCTCGCCGTGGTGATGGGCGTCGGCATGGTCGCGCTGGCCTTCGCCGCCGTCTACCGGGGTGCCTCCTCGGGCACCCGTGACCAGGTGCCCGCCCCCGCGTCCACCGGCCTCGGCCGGGACGGCGCGGCCGTGCCCTCCCTGACCGCCGAACAGTCCCGGCCTGCCGTCTCCGCGATCCCGCCCGCCCCCTGACGTCGGCCCGGCGTCCGCCCTGCGTTTTTGGTCGGAACCTGTCAGAAGTTGTCGCGTACCAGCGCGTTTACCCGAGCCCGCCGCGACCTACTCTGAAGGTATGGGCGGGCCTGGAGACCCACCGGAGGGCACCCCCGAGGGCGCCCCCGGCGGTGCCGAGGACGAGTACCGATCCGTCGTCTTCGACGAGTCGTTCGTCCGCGCTGCCCGGCTCCAGGAGTCCTCCGCCCGCGAACGCGTCAGCGACCACGCCCCCGCCGTACGCCGCCGCCCGCCCCTGCGCCGGGGCATCACCCGGCAGGCGGCGGTGCTCCTGCTGCTGCTCGCCGTGGCCTTCGGCACCGCCGTCTTCATGGGCTTCCGCCACCCGTACGGCGCAGCCCCCGTGAAGAGATCCACCGAACCGCTGCGCATGAGCGTCGTCCCCCTCGCCCCGCGCGGCCCGGTGCCCGGCGCCCCCGACGCCCGGGCGCTGTACGCGAGCAGCCCCGCCGCCCGGTTCGCGGTGGGCCTCGCCGGGATGCCGCTGCCCCCCTCCCGGCCCACCCCGCACTTCTCCGACAGCCAGGTCCTCGCGGCCCTCGACACGGCCCGCAAGTACGTCCTGCACTCCGCGCTCGACCCCGACGTGCTCACCGGCCGCCAGGTACGCCCCGTACGGGCCCTGATCGCCGCCGACCAGCTCGACCAGTTCGACCGGAGCATGGACGCCCCGGCGGCCGACGGCAGGCACGCGCCCACCGGCTGGATGGTCCGCTTCGACCCCGCCCGCACCGCCCTCGCCACCGGCGACGTCCGCACCCGCGGCGCCCTGAGAGTGACCGAGACCGACGCCGCCACCCTCCAGGTCGTGGCCGACGGCACCTTCGTCTACGCCGTGCGCGCCGCCGGCACCGAGGGGCGGACCCCGGTGTCGCTGTTCACCGTCCGCCGCGAGCTGACCTTCCGCTTCGACCGCGAGACCCTGCGCATCGGCCAGACCCGGCTGACCTCGTCCACCACCCAAGGGGGCCCGCTGTCCTGCGACGCGGACACCAGCGCCTATCTGCGGCCCCTGCTGGCCGGCGAGCGCGCCAAGGCGGGCGGACCCCCCGGCACCGACCCCTACGGGACCGGCGCCCCCGCCCTGTGCGGCACGCTCGCCGACACCGCCCAGCCGCACGTGTGAGCGCGGGGGCGGGGCGGCTCAGCCCTCCGCCGGGGCGTCCTTCGCGGGACCGTCCTTCGGGGGCTGCCCGGCGAAGCCGTTGAAGCCCCGCTTCATCCGGCCGCCCAGGTCGCCCGCGCCGCCCGCGAGGTCCGACACCAGCTTCATCAGCGGGTCCTTGCTGGTGCGCACCTCGCTCGCGTAGCTCGCGGCGGACTGGCGGAAGGACTCCCCGACCCGGGCGTCCTTGTCGTCCTCGCGGCGCGGGTAGTGGCCGTCCATGATCCGCTGGAAGTCGCGCGAGCCGGCCCACTTCTTCAGCTCGGCCGCGCGGATCGTGGTGAAGGGGTGCGAGCGGGGCAGCACGTTGAGGATCTTCAGCACCGAGTCGCGGAGGTCGCCCCCGGCCTCGTACTCCTCGGCCTGCTCCAGGAAGGCGTCCACGTTCATCTCGTGCAGGTGGTTGCCGCCCGCGATCTTCATCAGGCCGCGCATCGACGCCCGCAGATCCTGGCCCACCAGCAGCCCGGCCCGGTCGGCCGACAGCTCGGACTTGCGGAACCACTCCCGCAGCGCCGTCACGATCGCCATGATCGCCACATTGCCCAGCGGAATCCACGCCACCTTCAGCGCCAGCGAGGTCAGGAACAGCAGCACCGTGCGGTACACGGAGTGCCCGGACAGCGCGTGGCCCACCTCGTGGCCGACGACCGCCCGCATCTCCTCCTCGTCCAGCAGCTCCACCAGGCCGGTGGTCACCACGATCACCGGCTCGTCCAGGCCGATGCACATCGCGTTCGGCTTCGGGTCCTGCGTGACGTACATCGCCGGGACCCTGTCCAGGTCGAGGATGTAGCAGGCGTCCCGGAGCATGTCGTTCAGGTGGGCGAACTGGCGGTCGGAGACCCGGACCGAGTCGGACAGGAGCAGCAGCTTCAGGCTCCGCTCGGGCAGCAGCCCGCTCAGCGCCTTGAACACCGTGTCGAAACCGGTCAGTTTGCGCAGCGCCACCAGCGCGGAGCGGTCCGCCGGATGCTCGTAGGCGCGCGAGGAGATGCCCGGAAAGCGGCTGCGGTGCCGGCCCGGCACCCGCTCGTGGCCGGTCTGCTCGTGGCGGTCGTCGGACATGTCTTCCCCCTGCGTCTCGGAAACCCGCTGCGCCCCCCGGACCGGGCCCAGCCTAGGCGGATATACCGTGGACGGGCAGCACCCCCGAAGGAGTCATGTCATGGAGCACCACCCCGCAGCCGCCTGGCTGACCGAGGCCGCGTCGAGCGCCGCCCAGCAGCAGGGACCGGGCAGCCTGCTCCGGATCGTGCTGATCGTCATGGTCGTGGGCTGCGCGCTGACCGGCTGGTTCCTCCTGCGCGGCTACAAGCAGAAGGACGACTGACGCCCTCCGGAAGGTTCCCGCGGGCACCGCACGCCCCTTTGGCCGGAGTCGACGTGATCGCCGAGGGGGTGCCCGCTTACGATGGGCAGACGTCTTTATCCCGCCCACACGCGATAGGTCACGCCGAAGATGAGCCTCCACAGCACCGCTGCCCAGTTGGTCACTCTCGCCGCCGAGGGCGCAGAGCACGGCGGCAACCACAACAGCCTGAACCCCGCGATCACCGGCGGCGGCGCCCTGTTCATCCTGCTGCTCCTGCTGTGGATCACCACCCGCTTCAACCGCGACCGCTGAAGCCCCGGCCGGTCCCCGGCGAGAAGCCGCAGGCCGGGCCGGTAGGGTCTGCACGCATGGGAGAGCAGGACATGCCTACCGGTCCGGCGGAGGGCACCGCCGACGAACGGCCGCGGAGCGCGGCGGACCACGGTCCCGCCGGCACCGGCCGGCGCAGGCTCGGCGTCATGGGCGGCACCTTCGACCCGATCCACCACGGGCACCTCGTGGCGGCCAGTGAGGTCGCCGCCCGGTTCCGGCTGGACGAGGTGGTGTTCGTGCCCACCGGCCAGCCCTGGCAGAAGTCGCACCGGGCCGTCTCCCCGGCCGAGGACCGCTATCTGATGACGGTCATCGCCACCGCGGAGAACCCGCAGTTCTCCGTCAGCCGCATCGACATCGACCGCGGCGGCCCCACCTACACCGTGGACACGCTGCGCGACCTGCGCGCCCTCAACCCCGACACCGACCTGTTCTTCATCACCGGTGCCGACGCCCTCGCCCAGTTGCTCACCTGGCGCGACTCCGAGGAACTCTTCTCCCTCGCCCACTTCGTCGGCGTCACCCGCCCCGGCCACCAGTTGACCGACGCCGGCCTGCCGGCGGGCGGTGTCTCCCTGGTCGAGGTGCCCGCGCTGGCCATCTCCTCCACCGAGTGCCGGGCGAGAGTCGCCAAGGGGGACCCCATCTGGTACATGGTCCCGGACGGGGTCGTCCGCTACATCGACAAGCGCGAGCTGTACCGCGGCGAGTGAGCCGAGAGGGGCACCGGTGAACGACCGATACGAAGCTGGGTACGGCGACGACAGTCACGGAGGGGACCAGTACGAGATCGTCGGCTACGACGACTACGGCCGCCCGGTGTACCAACAGGTCCCGTCACGCCAACAGCAGCCGCAGCAGCAGGCGTACGACCCCTACGGGCAGCAACAGGGCTACGCCCGGGGCGGTTACGACACCGGACAGCAGCAGCCCATACCGCAGGGCTACGACCCCTACGGGACCCAGCACGCCCCCTACGACCCGTACGGGACCAACGCCCAGGACCCCGCCCCCGGTTACGACCCCTACGGGCAGACCGCGACCAGCGGACAGCAGCCGAGGGTCACCGAGCAGACGGCGTACATCCCGCAGCAGACGCAGCCCGGCGAGGACGTGAAGAGGCCCGCCCCGGCCAAGGGCCAAGAGGCGGGCGAGGACGGGGAGTTCGCGTTCGTCGAGGAGCCGGACGGCGAGTCCGAGGACGTCATCGACTGGCTGAAGTTCACCGAGAACCGCACCGAGCGCCGTGAGGAGGCCCGCCGCCGCGCCCGCAGCCGCGTCATCGCCCTCGGCGTGGTCCTCGCCCTGGTCGTCGCCGGCGGTGTCGGCTACCTCTGGTACGCGGGGAAGCTGCCCGGCGTCTCCTCGCCCGGCTCCGCCACCGGCACCACCGTCGCCGCGGGCGCCCAGAAGCGCGACGTGATCGTGGTCCACCTGCACGACACCGGCAAGCGCGACACCTCCACCCTGCTGCTCGTCGACAACACCACCACCCGGCGCGGCACCACCGTCCTGCTGCCCAACTCCCTGGCGCTGACCGACGATTCGGGCACCACCACCACGCTCGCCAAGTCGGTGGACGACGACGGCTCCTCCGGCACCCGCGACCAGCTCGACACCGTCCTCGGCACCGACATCCAGGGCACCTGGCGGCTGGACACCCCCTACCTCCAGAACCTCGTGGAGCTGGTCGGCAACATCGAGATCGACACCGACACCGACGTGCCCGACCCGGACGCCAAGAAGAAGGGCGCCGCCCCGCTGGTGCACCAGGGCAGGGCGCAGACCCTCAGCGGCAAGATGGCCGTCGCCTACGCCACCTACCGGGGGCCCGGCGAGACCGAGAACGCCCAGCTCAAGCGGTTCGGTGAGGTCATGCAGGGCGCGCTGCGCAAGCTGTCGTCCGACCCGGCGGCCGCGACGACCACCGTGCAGACCCTCGCGCAGATCCTCGACCCGCCGCTCACCGACAACGACCTCGGCACCTTCCTCGCCAAACTGGCCGACCTCGCCAAGGACGGCAAGTACCGGACGGTTCCCCTGCCGGTGCAGAGCGACGGCACCCTGACCGCCGGGACCAGCGACAGCGTGGTCAAGAACATCCTGGGCGGCACCGCCAAGAGCCCCGACGCCGGCTCCGCGGTCCGGGTCGCCGTACAGAACGCCACCGGGGCCAAGGACGACACCGAGAAGGCACGCGTGACCCTGCTGGGCGGCGGATTCGGGTTCATCGAGGGCGGCACCGCCTCCGGCGCCCGGGCCACGTCCGAGGTGGTCTACTCCGACGCCGCCGACAAGCAGAACGCCACCGAGGTCGCCAAGACCCTGGGCCTGCCCGCGGGCGCCGTGACCAAGGGCGCGGTCTCCTCCGGCGCCGACGTCCTCGTCGTCCTCGGCCAGGACTACCGGCCCGCCGCCTCCTGAAACCACGCGGCACACCCCACGTGAGCACCGGAACACGTGGGGTGGGCCCGGCCGCGCGTGAGACCCTTGGAGTCCCGGTGCCTTCCGGAAAATGCGCCCCGCGCCCGGCCGGCCCGCCCGAAGTCTTCGACAACGCACCCCGTCTCCGAACGAAAGCCGCACAGTGACCGCCACCGACCGTTCCCTCGAACTCATCAACACCGCCGCCCAGGCGGCCGCCGACAAGCTCGCCCACGACGTCATCGCCTACGACGTCAGCGACGTGCTGTCGATCACGGACGCGTTCCTGCTGGCCTCCGCGCCGAACGACCGCCAGGTCCGGGCGATCGTCGACGAGATCGAGGAGCGCCTGCAGAAGGAGCTCGGCGCCAAGCCCGTCCGCCGCGAGGGCGACCGCGAGTCCCGCTGGATCCTGCTGGACTACGTCGACATCGTCGTCCACGTCCAGCACAGCGAGGAGCGCGTCTTCTACGCCCTGGAGCGCCTGTGGAAGGACTGCCCCGAGCTGGAGCTGCCCGAGGAGGCCCGCGCCACCCGCGGCAAGGCCGAGGAGCACGCCAAGCTGCACGGGGACGAGGCCGGTGACGAGCCCGGCCAGGAGCGCTGATGAGCGCCACCGGTGAGGTGACCGACCGGCCGGGCCGGGGCCGCCGCGTCATCCTGTGGCGGCACGGCCAGACCGCGTGGAACGTCGAGCGCCGCTTCCAGGGCACCACGGACGTGGAGCTGACGGAGACCGGCGTCGCCCAGGCCCGCCGGGCAGCCCGGCAGCTCGCCTCGCTGCGGCCCGACGCGATCATCGCCTCGGACCTCAAGCGCGCCTCGGACACCGCCGACGAGCTGGCCGCCCTCACCGGCCTCGACGTCCACCGCGACGAGGCGCTGCGGGAGACCTACGCGGGCGTCTGGCAGGGCCTGACGCACGAGGAGATCATCGCCAGGTTCGGCGACGACTACGCCGCCTGGAAGCGCGGCGAGCCGGTCCGGCGCGGCGGTGGCGAGCTGGAGACCGAGGTCGCCGACCGTGCCGCCCCCGTCGTGCTGCGGCACGTGGAGAAGCTGCCCGAGGACGGCACCCTCGTGGTGGTCAGCCACGGCGGCACCATCCGTACGACCATCGGCCGGCTGCTCGGCCTGGAGTCGCACCACTGGGAGAGCCTCGGTGGCCTCACCAACTGCTGCTGGTCGGTGCTCGGCGAGGGCGCCCGCGGCTGGCGGCTGCTGGAGCACAACGCCGGCACCCTGCCCGAGCCGGTCCTCGGCGACGACGACTGAGCCGCGCCGAAGCCCGCAGGTGGGGGCGCCGGGACCCGGATTTCACTTTCCGGCAGGTCGCAGGCTAAAGTTCTTCTTGTTCGGCCCGCGGAGCGGGAGGAACGCGAGGGGCTATAGCTCAGTTGGTAGAGCGCCTGCATGGCATGCAGGAGGTCAGGAGTTCAATTCTCCTTAGCTCCACAGATCGGCACTCCTGGTGAGTGATCAGAGATCGGTGATGAAGATCCCGTCCCTTCGAGGGGCGGGATCTTCTGTTTGTCCCCCGCTTGAGTCGTTCGTGTTCCATGGTCGTATACCTCTGGGAACGGTCTTCGCCCAGGGGCGACCGTGTCCGGACCGGTACTGAGGCGTCGCTGACCGTGCAGGCCCGGCCGTGGCAGAATCAGACGGCCGGAAGGGGGCTCGGCCCGACGGGAGGGAGTGGCGATGCCTGCGCGCATCCTTGGAGGTTCCGCGCGTGTGGCCTGCGGCCATAGCTGGAGCTGAGCGATGGGTGCACACAGGCGGAAGTGCGACTGGTGCGGGAGCGGCACCCCGATCGTCCGCGACATGGAGCCGATCAACCCCGACTACCAGTACTGGTGCGAGGAATGCGCCCGGGCGCTGATCATAAAAGGCGACCCCATCGAGACGTACCGCGAACTCGAGGGGGAACCGATCTACGGCCGGCTGCTGGAGGAGCACTGCACGCTCAAGCGGTTCTACTCCTTCGTCACGGCGTAACCGACAGCACGGCATCGCGACGTAACGGACATCACGGAACCGATTTGGTGTTCCACCCCCGGTTCCGTGTAATGTTGGCATCGCCGCCGGGGAAACCGGGCGGAAAACAACAAGGGGCTATAGCTCAGTTGGTAGAGCGCCTGCATGGCATGCAGGAGGTCAGGAGTTCAATTCTCCTTAGCTCCACAGAAAGCGAAGGCGGACCGTCGTAAAGGCGGTCCGCCTTCGTCGTGTTGGCCGTTCGCTGTCTGCGGCTGGGCGGGCCGTCCTTTCCGGGCGGCCCGCCCTTTCGCGTCAGCGGCCCAGCGCGCGCCGTCCCCGGCCCTGGGAGACCACGGGCAGGTTCCGTGCGGGCGCCTGGCCGCGGGTGTCCTCCTCGATGCGCAGGGCGAGCGCCGGGCAGCGGCGTACCGCGCGCAGCGCCTTCGCCTCCGCATAGCGCGGGACCTGGGCCTGGGCGACCGTCGGGAAGCCGTCAGCGCCCAGCTCGAAGACCTCCGGGAGGATGTCCGCGCAGAGCCCGTGGCCCCGGCACAGGGTCCAGTCGACGTAGATCTTCTGGCGGCTGCCGCCCGAGTCCTCCGGCGCCGCGCCGCCCGTGATCCCGGCGGGGAGCTGACCGCCCTCGAACAGCGGCAGCACGCCCTCCACGGGGCGGCCGCAGCCGTTGCCGAGGACATGGGCGGCCAGGTCGTCCGTGAACGCCTTGATGGTCGACTCCAGGAACATCGCCGAGCCGTCCGGGTGCGAACACGCCCCGCGCCGCTTCACGTTCTTGGCGACCTGCTTCAGTGCCTCCAGCGCGGCCGGGCCGCCGCCGTTGATGATGTCCTCCATGCCCCGCGCGGCGGCGGGCAGCCCGAGGTAGCACGGGCCGCACTGGCCCGCGCTTTCGTCGGCCAGCCACTGCGCCACCCGCAGCGACTCGCCCAGCGGGCACGTCTCCTGACTGATCGGCAGGATCGCGCCCGCGCCCAGCGCGCCGCCCACCGCGTCCAGCGAGTTGCGGGAGACGACCGCCTCGTTCACCGTCGCCGCGTCGATCCACTTGCCGTGGTAGCCGCCGGTCAGCACGCCCTGCGGCACCGGCGGAGCGCCGGCCAACTGCAGGATGTAGCGCAGCGGCACACCCGTGGGGGCCTCGATCACCATCGGGCGGGCGACCGCGCCCGACACCGTCAGCATCACCGTGCCCGGCTCGTCGTACAGACCGGTGTTGCCGTAGCGCTCGGGGCCGATGCGGGCGGCGATGGCCAACTGGGCGAAGGTCTCCGCGTTGGAGAGCAGGGTGGGGGCCCCGCCGACGCCGCTCTGCGAGGCGCTGATCTTGCGGCCGGGCGGGATGGCCGGACCGCCGTCCACCGAGCGGATCAGGGAGGCGGCGGCGCCGGTGACCATGCGGACCGGGTTGCGCTGCACCCAGGCGCGCAGGGCCGAGCGGCGCGAGTTGCTCAGGCCGCGCTCGGCGAGGGCCGCCTCCATCGAGCGCTGGGTGGACTCGCGGGTCACGCCGATCACCAGCGTCCGCGCGCCCATCGCCTCGGCGCACAGCAGCGCGCCGTCCAGGATGAGGTGCGGGGCCCGGTTGATCAGCACCGTGTCCTTGCGGCAGGCGGGCTCGTCCTCGCTGCCGTTGACCACGACGACCGGGCGTACGCCCTTCTTGATCGCCGACTCGGCGACCGAGCGGAGTTTCTTGTGGAAGGGGAAGCCCGCGCCGCCGCGCCCCTTGAGATGGATCTTCTCGGCGAGCTGCGCGAGCTGCTCACCGCCGAGCGGTTCGAGCGGCCCGTGCACCTTGAGATGCATGGGCAGGTCGAGCCGCTCCACAAGGTCGAAACCCGACGTGAGCTGGGGAAGTCCGACCACGCGGACCTCGGGGACGTCGGGAAGGGCCTCGTTCACCTATGGCCTCCGGAAGGCGTGTTCCAGGGCTCGCCCGAACCCGGCGCGTCGTATCCGGCGCCGGGGACCGCTTCAGAGGCGGGACCGCTGTTGAACGTTTCGGAGGAGTTGTACGTCCCGTAGCGGGCGTTCGTCTCACCGGTGTTGTACACATCACTTCCGCCGTATCCGGGGGTGCCCGGATTGCCATAGGCGGGGATGTTGTATCCGGTGTCCTGGAGCGGGTCGTAGGAGGAGGGCGGGGCCTCGCCGACCGGGGGCGGGGACGGCACCGGCCAGCTCGGCGCCGGGCCGGCGCTGTTCACCGTCGGCAGGGGGGCGCCCGGTGCGTTCGCGGTGCGGTAGGCGGCGGCGAAACCGGGGTCCGGGGCGGGGGTGGCGGGGGACTGGTACAGCGGGCCGGAGGGGGTCTCGGGGGCGCGGCGGGGCTCGCGGCGGTTGTCGAAGCCCGGCTCGTTGCGGCGGCTCCGGCTCGCCTCCAGGCGGTCCAGGTCGGAGGGCTCGCCGCCGCCGAAGAGGCCGACCATGCGGTCGGCGAGCCGGCGCTTGACCGGGCGGGGGGCGGCGCGCAGCGCCAGACCGGCCATCACGCCGAGCAGGGAGAGGCCGTAGAGGATCACGAAGACCGGCTTGGCCTGGCGGCCCGCGTACAGCCCGTGCACCAGGGCCGCGCACCACGCCGGGTAGGCGAGCATGTGCATCGCCCGCCAGCGGGCGGCCACCGGGGCCGGGGTGGCGAAGTTGCTGCGCAGGGCGCCGGTGACGCCGACGAAGACCATCAGCAGGCCGGCCAGGGAGCCCAGGCCGATCAGACCGCCGCTGCCGGTGATGCCGAGGGAGAAGGGGATGAGGGCCGCGATGAGCTGGGTGTGGTCCAGCGCGATCTTGGTGGTGATGTGCAGCAGCAGGAACGCGATCGAGGCGACCGCCGTCGTCCGGTGCACCGCCTGGCCGATGATCCGCTGGCGGGTGTTGAGCAGCACCCGGTCCTGGGCGACCAGACCCCAGATGACCGAGCAGCTCAGCGAGACGAGGGACAGCACGCCCGCGCCGAAGTTCAGGAACTCTTGGAACTGACTGCCTCCCACCAGCACGACCACCGGTATGAGCAGCAGGGCGACAGCGGACGCCACGCCGTAGGCCGACCGGCCGGGCTTGGGGAGCGAGCTGTTACTACGACGAGGGTTCATGGGGGCAACTCCGAGCAGTTTCGGGAAGGCGGTCCCGCTGCCGAACTCTAGGTGGAGCCATACCGATCAGTACGAGGTTTGAGTTATTGCGTTGTTATCAAAGGACGAATCACCTGCGGCGTCGTCCCTTAGTGACTGTTACGCGAAGTAATCCTTGACCCGGATTCAGATCTGGCGGCCGTACGGACATGTCTCACCTGCATACGCACGTGCGTCGCGGCTTGCTCAAGGGCTGCGGTACCCTAGCGCCATGCGTGCTGTACGCCTTCTGCTTAGCGAGCCGCGCTGATCAGTACCGACCACCGGTCGCACCGGACGGTCGGCATCGGCGCGGCGTCCCCTCCTGTGTGAGGGGCTTTTTCGTTTCCGCGGGCAGATCTCCGCGGGCAGAGACGATCGATGGAGCTTTGAGGATCATGAGCGAGACGAACCCCGCCGCCACCGCTGCCGCGTCGGCGGAGGCCGCGCCGCACCGCTACACGGCCGCCCTGGCGGCCGAGATCGAGGCACGCTGGCAGGACTTCTGGGACGTCGACGGCACCTACGCCGCGCCGAACCCCACCGGCGACCTGGCGGACGACGCCGCGCTGGCGGCGAAGCCCAAGAAGTTCATCATGGACATGTTCCCCTACCCCTCCGGCGCGGGCCTGCACGTCGGCCACCCGCTGGGGTACATCGCCACCGACGTCTACGCCCGCTTCCAGCGCATGACCGGGCACAACGTCCTGCACACCCTGGGCTTCGACGCCTTCGGCCTGCCCGCCGAGCAGTACGCGGTGCAGACCGGCACGCACCCCCGCGTGTCCACCGAGGCCAACATGGAGAACATGAAGGCCCAGCTCCGCCGGCTGGGCCTCGGCCACGACAAGCGCCGGTCGTTCGCCACGATCGACCCGGAGTACTACAAGTGGACCCAGTGGATCTTCGTCCAGATCTTCAACTCCTGGTACGACGACGAGGCCGGCAAGGCCCGCCCGATCTCCGAGCTGGTCGCCCTCTTCGAGTCCGGTGAGCGCCCCGTACCGGGCCACACGCGCGCGTGGAGCGAGCTGACCGCCGCCGAGCGCGCCGACGTGCTGGGCGAGTTCCGGCTGGCCTACGCCTCCGACGCGCCGGTCAACTGGTGCCCGGGCCTGGGCACCGTGCTGGCCAACGAGGAGGTCACCGCCGACGGCCGCTCCGAGCGCGGCAACTTCCCGGTCTTCAAGGCCAAGCTGCGCCAGTGGAACATGCGCATCACCGCCTACGCCGACCGCCTGCTGGACGACCTGGACGGGCTGGACTGGCCCGAGGCCATCAAGCTCCAGCAGCGCAACTGGATCGGCCGCAGCGAGGGCGCCCGCGTCGACTTCCCCGTCGACGGCGAGCGCATCACCGTCTTCACCACCCGCCCCGACACCCTGTTCGGCGCCACCTACATGGTGCTGGCGCCCGAGCACCCGCTGGTGGAGAAGTTCACCCCCGAGGCGTGGCCCGAGGGCACCCACGAGGCGTGGACCGGCGGGTACGCCACCCCGGCCGAGGCCGTCGCCGCCTACCGCGCGCAGGCCGCCGCCAAGTCCGACGTGGAGCGCCAGGCCGAGGCCAAGGACAAGACCGGCGTCTTCACCGGTGTGTTCGCGGTCAACCCGGTCAACGGCGAGCGGGTCCCGGTCTTCATCGCCGACTACGTCCTCATGGGCTACGGCACCGGCGCCATCATGGCCGTCCCCGCGCACGACACGCGTGACTTCGCGTTCGCCCGCGCCTTCGAGCTGCCGATCCGCTGCGTGGTCGAGCCCACCGACGGCCGCGGCACCGACACCTCCACCTGGGACGACGCGTTCGCCTCCTACGACGCCAAGCTGGTCAACTCCGCCGGCGAGTCCGTCACCCTGGACGGCCTGGCCGTCCCCGAGGCCAAGGCCCGCATCACCGAGTGGCTGTCCGAGGCCGGCATCGGCGAGGGCACCGTCAACTTCCGGCTGCGCGACTGGCTGTTCAGCCGCCAGCGCTACTGGGGCGAGCCCTTCCCGATCGTCTACGACGAGGACGGCATCGCCCACGCGCTGCCCGAGTCGATGCTCCCGCTGGAGCTGCCCGAGGTCGAGGACTACAGCCCGCGCACCTTCGAGCCCGACGACGCCGACACCCAGCCCGAGACCCCGCTCTCGCGCAACGACGAGTGGGTCCACGTCACCCTGGACCTGGGCGACGGGCGTGGTCCCCGCAAGTACCGCCGCGAGACCAACACCATGCCCAACTGGGCCGGTTCCTGCTGGTACGAGTTCCGCTACCTGGACCCGCACAACGACCGCGAACTGGTCGACCCCGCCGTCGAGCAGTACTGGATGGGCCCCCGCGAGGGCATGCCGCACGGCGGTGTCGACCTGTACGTCGGCGGCGCCGAGCACGCCGTGCTGCACCTGCTGTACGCCCGCTTCTGGTCCAAGGTCCTGTTCGACCTGGGGCACGTCTCGTCCGCCGAGCCGTTCCACAAGCTGTACAACCAGGGCATGATCCAGGCGTACGTCTACCGCGACAGCCGGGGCATCGCCGTCCCCGCCGCCGAGGTCGAGGAGCGCGACGGCGCCTTCTATCACCAGGGCGAGAAGGTCTCCCGGCTGCTCGGCAAGATGGGCAAGTCCCTGAAGAACGCCGTCACCCCGGACGAGATCGCCGCCGAGTACGGCGCCGACACCCTGCGCCTGTACGAGATGGCGATGGGCCCCCTGGACGTCTCCCGCCCCTGGGACACCCGCGCGGTCGTCGGCCAGTTCCGGCTGCTCCAGCGGCTGTGGCGCAACATCGTCGACGAGAGCACCGGCGCCCCCACCGTCACCGACGCCGAGCCCGACGAGGACACCCTGCGCGCCCTCAACAAGGCGATCGACGGCGTGGGCCAGGACCTGGAGGGGCTGCGCTTCAACACGGCCATCGCCAAGGTCACCGAGCTGAACAACCACCTGACCAAGGCGTACGGCAGCGGCGGGGCCCTGCCCCGCACGGTCGCCGAGCCGCTGGTGCTGCTGATCGCCCCGCTGGCCCCGCACATCGCGGAGGAGCTGTGGCGCAAGCTGGGCCACACCGACTCCGTCGTCCACCAGGACTTCCCGGTGGCCGACCCGCGTTACCTGGTCGACGACACCGTGACCTGCGTCGTGCAGATCAAGGGCAAGGTCAAGGCCCGCCTGGAGGTGCCGCCGGGCATCTCCGACGAGGAGCTGGAGAAGGCCGCGCTGGGGGACGAGAAGGTCGTCGCCGCGCTGGGTGGCGCGCCGATCCGCAAGGTGATCGTGCGGGCGCCGAAGCTGGTGAACATCGTCAGCGGCTGAGGGGTCGTGCCTCGCTGAGGGGGCGTGCCTCGCTGAGCGCCGGGTGCTCATGGTGCCGGGCCGAGTGTCGGGGTGATCCCCTACGGGCAGGTTCCGGGTTCCGAGGGAACCCGGGGCCTGCCCACTGCGTTTACCGTGGAGAGCGAGCGGCGCAGAGCGAGGCGGCTCGGAGCCGCGCCTGAGGAGGAACGCGTCATGGAAGCAGTGATCACCGTGTTCGCCGTGCTCTTCGTGCTGCTCGTCGTCCTCGGCACCTACGCCACGGTGAAGGCGGTCGGCGCCGCCAAGCGCAGTGTGGACCGCACCATTGCCCAGGGCCGGCGGACGGTCGAGGACCACACCCTGCGCGCCAAGTCGCTCACCCGGCCCGGACCCGCCGGGGAGATCGCCCAGCTCCGGCTCACCCTGCGCACCTCGATGCGCGCCACCCAGGACGCGCTGTACGCGGGCCCGGCCGAGGACGCCTCGCTGAAGGAGTCCCTCGGCCTGTTCGAGCGCCTCAGCACGCACGGCCGCGAGCTGGACGTCGTACTCAAGCACCTGGAGTCCGAGCCCGACCGCGCCACCCTCGCCGCCCGCCTGCCCGAGCTGCGCACCCGCACCGAGCGCATCACCGCCTCCGCCGACTCCCTGCGCTGGGCCGCCCGCGACCGCGCGAGCCGCTTCGCCGAGGACGACCTCGACGCCCTCAGCTCCCAGATCGACATCGAGGCGGGCGCCCTGCGGCACTGGACCACCCACACCTCGGCGCAGACCACCGCCCCCTGGCCCGAGGCCCCGGCGGGCACCGACGAAGCCGCCGCCCGCCGTCAGACCTGGCCCCCGGCGCCGGAAGGCCGCCCCGAACCGGAGGACCGGGCCGCCATCACCCCGCCCGCCGCCCGGCCCGCCTACCCCTGGCAGAAGAAGCCGCGCCCGGAGAGCACCGCCTGACCACCGGCGCCCGGCTCCGGGGCTGGACTGCCGTGCCGGAGCCACGGCAGGTAACCTCCAGCTCATGTCCCGCCATGTCGCTATCGTCACCGATTCAACGGCCTACCTGCCGCCGGGGCTGATGGAGCGCCACGGCATCACCTCGGTGCCGCTGACCGTGGTCCTCGGCGACCAGGCGCTCGAAGAGGGCACCGAGATCTCCACCCGCTCCCTGGCCCAGGCCCTCCAGAAGCGGCGCCCGGTCACCACCTCCCGCCCCAGTCCCGAGGAGTTCGCCCGCACCTACCGCGAGGTCGCGGACACGGGCGCGGACGGCATCGTCTCCCTGCACCTGTCCGCCGAGCTGTCCGGCACCTACGACGCGGCCGTCCTGGCCGCCCGCGAGGCACCGGTACCGGTCCGGGTCGTCGACACCGGCATGGTCGCCATGGCCCTCGGCTTCTGCGCCCTGTCCGCCGCCGAGGCCGCGGAGGCGGACGGCACGGTCGACGAGGCGGTGACCGCCGCCGAGAAGCGCGCCGCGGGCACCTCCGCCCACTTCTACGTCGACACCCTCGACTACCTCCGCCGGGGCGGCCGCATCGGCACCGCCCAGGCCCTGCTCGGCTCCGCCCTCGCGGTCAAGCCCCTGCTCCGGCTGGAGAACGGGCGCATCGAGCTGCTGGAGAAGGTGCGTACGGCCTCGAAGGCGATCGCCCGGCTGGAGGAGATCGTGGTGGAGCGGGCGGGCGGGGCGGAGGTGGATATCGCTGTCCACCACTTGTCCGCGCCTGAGCGGGCTGGGGTGTTGGCGGAACGGTTGCGTGAACGGGTGTCCGGGCTGGCGGAGTTGCATGTCAGTGAGGTGGGGGCGGTGATCGGGGCGCATACGGGGCCCGGGTTGCTGGGGGTTGTGGTTTCGCCTCGGTGACGGGTGACGGGTGACGGGTGACGGGTGACGGGTGACGGGTGACGGGTGCCGGTGGCGCTTGGGTGTTCGGTTGGGGCGGGCGTGGCTCGTGTGGGTGAGGGAGTTATCCACAATGGCGAGCTTTTCCACGGTAATTGACCAAGATCCACTTTTTCTGGCGAGGTGTCCGATCCTCGGGTCATGACACTTCGATCACTGACCCGTGCGGCCACTCCGACCAGCGGTCCCGGCAGGGGACCTTCCTCCGACAGCCGTGTGCGATACCGGCGTCCCACTGAGCGGGTGCGCGGGCGGCATCGTGCGCCGGTGCCTGGGGAGGAGGTGCGGCGGCGGGCCGGGCAGTTGTTCGGCGAGGCTCCGGGGGAGTCGGGGAGCGGGCCGCCGGGGGGCTTGGACGCGGGGGTTCGGGGTGCGCGGGTTCTCGGGGCGCGGGGTCCGGGTGCGGGGGTCCACGGTGCGGGGGGTCTGGGTGCAGGGACTCTGGGTGCAGGAGCTGTGGGTGGCGAGGGCCGACTCGGCGATACCGGTCGGCGGGAGCGGATCGTGCTCGCGCTGCGGGACCGGGTGCCGATGTGGGTGCAGGCGCGGAGTGGGGTGGAGCGGCGGGGGGTGCTGGCGCTCGGGGTGGTGCTGGTGCTGGCCGCTGTGCTGGCCGGGCAGCACTTCTGGGCGGGGCGCACGGAGAGTGTGAGCGCGCCTCAGGTGGTGCGGGAGGCTCCGGCGACCCGGGAGAAGGGGCCGGATCTGCCGGGGGCCGTTTCCGTCTCCGGGTCCGCTTCGCCGGGTGCGCAGATCGTGGTGGACGTCAGCGGCAAGGTGCGTGATCCGGGGATTCGGCGGCTGCCGTCGGGGTCGCGGGTGGCGGACGCGCTGAAGGCTGCCGGGGGAGTGCGGCCGGGGGTACGGGCGGAGGGGCTGAACCGGGCCCGCTTCCTGGTGGACGGGGAGCAGATCGTGGTGGGCGCGTCGGGTGCTCCGCCTCCGTTGGGGGCGGGTGCGGGGGCGCCGGCCGCTGGGGGTCCCTCGGCGCCGGTCTCGCTGGGCGCGGCGACTGTGGAGCAGCTCGACACGCTGCCCGGTGTCGGCCCGGTGCTGGCCCAGCGCATCATCGACTACCGCACCCAGCACGGCGGTTTCCGCTCGGTGGACGAGCTGCGCCAGGTGGACGGCATCGGGGACCGGCGCTTCTCGGATCTCCGGGCACGGGTGGGGCCGTGAGGGGCGAGTCCGGGTCCGGGTCCGGCTGGAGGGGTGATGCCCATCCTCCGGGTGTGAGGGCCGAGTTCGAGTCCGGCTGGATGGACCCTGCCCGCCTTCCGGGCGTGGGGGCCGGGGCCGGGACCGGCTGGACGGACACCGCCCGCCTTCCGGCTGTGAGGGCCGGGGGCGACTCCGGCTGGACGGACACCGCCCACCTTCCGGCCGTAAGGGCCAAGGTCGACTCCGGCTGGAAGGGGGACGCCCATCCACGTCAGGAGGGCCCGGTCGATCTGCGGCTCGTGGGTCCCGCCCTCGCCGCTTGGGCCACGGCGGCGCTGGTCCTGGACGTTCCGCTCATGTGGAGCCTCGGGGCGGCGGGCGTTTGCCTGGTCGTCGGGGCCGCGCTGCTCCGGGCGGGCTCCGGCCGGTATCGCGCCCCGGTCGCGGCGGTGTTGCTGTGTGTCGCCGCGTCCGCCGTCTCGGCGGGGCTGCACGGGGCCGACGTGCGGCGCGGGCCGGTGCCTGAGGTGGCGCGGCGGTTCGGCACGGTGGCGGTCGAGGTGGAGCTGACCGGGGACCCGTGGCTGAGCAAGCCTCGGGTGCGGGGGGATCGTGCGGCGCCGGTGGGGGTGCTGGCGCGGGGTGAGGTGCGGAGGGTGGGGGCGGAGGGGGTGGGGGGAGGGGAGGGGGCCCTCACCCGAAGCCCCGTACTCCTCGTCGTGGACGCCGACGTACCGGCCCCCGGAGCCCACGGCGGCGCGACCGGGGCCCGTGCCGGCTGGCTCCGCCTGCTCCCCTCCACCCGCCTCCGCCTGACCGGCAGGCTGGCACCTCCCACCATGGCCGGTGACCGCACGGCCGCCGTCCTGCGCGTACGAAGCTGGCCGCCACCGGGAATCGCGGCGGGCCCGAGCGCACCCCAACGCCTGGCGGGCCGACTCCGAGCCGGACTGCGCGAGGCGACCGAGGAACTCCCCCAGGACCCCCGTGCGCTGCTCCCCGGCCTGGTCGTCGGAGACACCTCACGCATCACCCCCGACCTGGACGACGCCTTCAAGGCGACCGACCTCGCGCACACCCTGGCCGTCTCCGGCAGCAACCTCACGATCCTGCTGGCCATGCTCATCGGCCCACCCGGCATGGCCGGCCTCGCCGAACGCCGGGGCATCGCGCCCTTCCTGGGCCTGTCCCTGCGCACCACGGCTCTTCTCGCGGGCGCGCTGACCGTGGCGTTCGTGATCGTGTGCCGCCCCGACCCCAGCGTGCTGCGCGCGGCGGCGTGCGGTTCGGTCGCGCTGCTGGCCCTGGCGACCGGCCGCCGCAGATCCCTCCTGCCGGCGCTGGCCACGGCCGTACTGCTGCTCGTCCTGTACGACCCCTGGCTCAGCCGGAGTTACGGCTTCGTCCTCTCGGTGCTGGCGACCGGCGCGCTGCTTCTGCTGGCGCCGCGCTGGAGCGAGGCCCTGCTGCGGCGCGGGGTGCCCGCCCGGCTGGCGGAGGGGCTGGCGGCGGCCGCGGCGGCGCAGGCGGCGTGCGCGCCGGTCGTGGCGGTGCTGTCGGCGCGGGTGAGCCTGGTCGCGGTGCCGTGCAACCTGCTGGTGGAGCTGGCGGTGGCCCCCGCGACCGTGCTCGGGTTCGCGGCGCTGGCGGCGGCACCGGTGGCGATGCCGTTGGCCAAGGCGCTGGCCTGGTGTGCGAGTTGGCCCGCCGGATGGATCGCCACCGTGGCCCGTACCGGAGCGGCACAGCCCGGCGCGGGCGTGGACTGGCCGGGAAGCTGGGCGGGGGCGCTGCTGCTGGCCGCCGTCACCGTGGCCCTTGTCCTCCTCGGGCGGCGCCTGATCCGCCACCCCTGGTGGTGCGGAGCCCTCGCTCTGCTCCTCCTGCTGGTGGTCGTACGCCCCGCTCCGCTGACCCGCGCCGTCACCGGCTGGCCCCCGCCCGACTGGCGGTTCGCCATGTGCGACGTCGGCCAGGGCGATGCCACCGTACTGTCCGCCGGACCCGGCACCGCCGTCGTCGTGGACGCCGGACCCGACCCGGCACCGGTCGACCGCTGCCTGCGCGAGCTGGGCATCACCCGCATCCCCCTCGTCGTCCTCACCCACTTCCACGCCGACCACGTAGGGGGGCTTTCCGGGGTACTGAGGGGCCGCTCGGTGGCCGCGATCGAGACCACGGGTTTTGCCGAACCCGCTGACCAGGCCGAGTCCGTACGCCGCGAGGCCGCCGCCCACCACGTCCCCCTCACCACGGCAGCGGCGGGCGAGGAACGCCGAGTCGGCCCCCTCACCTGGCGCGTCCTGTGGCCACGGCCCGACGCGCTGCCCCCGGACGGTCCGAACGACGCCAGCATCACTCTCCTCGTCCGCACCGCGGGTCTCCGCCTGCTCCTCCTCGGCGACCTCGAACCCCCCGCCCAACGCGAACTCCTCCATACCCCCCAGGCAGTTGACCTGTCCCACGTGGACGTCCTGAAGGTCGCCCACCACGGCTCGGCCTACCAGGACCCGGCCCTCCTCCACCTCGCAGCTCCCCGAGTGGCCCTAATTTCTTGTGGCACCAACAACCCGTACCACCACCCCGCCCCCACCACCCTGGCCGCCCTCCGCACCGCCGGAGCCACGGTGCTGCGCACGGACCGGGACGGCGCGCTCGCCCTGACCGGGGCGGGCGGACCACACGGTGGGATGAAGGTGATGCGGAACTGAGCGCCGGCCCGCCTCGCCGGGCTCAGGCACCGTCCGGAGACGACGGGATCACAGTCAGCCCCTCGGGGTCCTCGGCCACCCAGGTCGGGCCGCCACCCGCGTGAGGGCGAAGGATGTACCGGGAGCCGCGCCGGACATCGGTCACGATGGCCTTCCTGCCGGTGGCCCCGTCGCGTACCACGTCACCCACCCAGGGCTTGCCGTCCTTCACTGCCCCTCCACCCACAGCTCGCCCCACACCTGTTTGCCCCACGCGTACATCTCGGTGCCCCACCGGTCGGTCAGCCTGTCCACGATCAGGAGGCCGCGCCCCCGTAACGGGTCGCCGGTGAACTCGGTCCGGAGGATCGGCAGCACCTTCGAGCGGTCGACCACCCCCAGCCGGACCACGTTCGCCGCGGGCCGCCCGACGATCACCCGGATCGACGCGCACCGTGCGTACTCGACGGCGTTCGCCACCAGCTCCGACACGACGGTGACGGCGTCCTCGACCAGCCCGTCCATGCGCCACGCCCCAAGAGCGGTCCGAACCAGCCTGCGCGCCTCGGCGGCGCTTTCCGGTTGCCGGGGGAGTGTCTGGGAGTACCCGGGGTGCCCTGTGGGGCGGGGTGTGACGGTCACTGTCATGGGGACCTCGTCCGCTGTCGAACGTCCAGGAGACCGCCGGCTGCATGTCACATGCCGGGCCCTCGGCAGGAGATGGCCCGCGCAGCAAGCGGTGTGAAGTGACCGTAGGGAAGGCGCGAAAGATGCCTCAACGAGTTTCTACCGTTTTCTACGGGGACTACCCAAGGTGGGTGATGGCGCTGGTGATCAGATCCCGCGCGGCACTGCCGTAGACCGCCATGCCGGCCATTTCCTTGCTGGCCCTGACGTACTGCTCGACCTCCCCGGGAGCCGTGATCTTGACAGCCGCCGACAGCAGCTCGACATGCACGCGGGCGTCGTCGAAGACGTTGAAGGTCTCCAGGGTCCAGAGCTGCCGTGCGGCGGAGAAGGGGATCACGCCGAGGCTGACCGAAGGCAGGGACATCAGCGTGAGCAGATACCCCAGTTGGCCCGCCATGGTCTCGGGGTCGCCGACCCGGTACCGGAGGACCGATTCCTCCACCAGTACGGAGAACCGGTTGCCGTTGACGAACAGCACCTGGGAGCGCCGCATCCGGGCATCAACGGCCTCCGCCACGTCGTTCGGCGTGCGGTGGAACCGGGAGATCGAGTTGAGGAGCGCGGTGGCGTACGACGGGGTCTGGAGGAGTCCGGGGACCACGGTGGAGCAGTAGATCCTGAACAGCCGCGTGCGCTCGTACAGTTCGACCCGGGACTCCTGGAGATGCCGCAGGCCGGTGCGCTGTACGCGGCGCCACTCCATGTACATCGAGTCGGCGGACTGGGCGGAGGCCACCAGGTCGTCGGCCAGGCTCTCGGCTCCACAGGCCGCGCACCAGACCCGGATGTCCGCCGTGCCGGGAGGGGTACGGGCGTGCTCGATGCGGGAGATCTTCGAGGGGTACCAGTCCAGCCGCCGTGCAAGCTCGGTGGCCGTCAGCCCCGCCTCTTTACGGATCTCCCGCAGACGGGCGGCCAGTTGTTGCCGGGCAGCTTGTACGGCAGCCGTCGGTGACTCGGTCATGCCTCGCTCAGGTGAGGTAGCGGTCGTGCGGGAGGGCGCGGGTCCAGATGTTCTCGAACGCCTCGGAGACGTTCTTGATCAGGGCGGGGTCTTCGCTGAGGGTGTGGCCGACGAAGGCGCCGTCGCCGGAGAAGAGGCCGAACCGGATCAGGTCCGTGTCGAAGAGCCACAGGTCGTTGCCGGGTATCAGCAGATCCGAGGCCATCCTTCTGGGGAGCCACCGCACCTCCTCGCCCGCCATGACGTTCTGGAACGTACACGCGTGCTCGTAGCGGATGTACTCCGACAGCGGCTCGGAGACGACCCGCGCCCGGCGTACCCGCACACCCCGCCGCACGGCCTCGGCGACGGAGGAGTGGAAGTCGTTCCACCACTCGTCCCGGTTCTCCCGACTGTGCCGCCGGCCGGCTCGCCATGCGGCGAAGTCCTCGTCCTCGTCCGCGACTCCGTAGACGTCACGGGTCTCCAGGTGGACGGCACTGTGCCGACAGCGGGCGAGCAGTTCAGCGAACGGCGGGACCGTCTGCGACATCACACGCCTCCCTGATCGCAGCCACCATGCGCGCGGGCAGCCGGACGACGGCTTCGGTCTCCGGAATGCCACCGGTCTGAAGGCACTCCCGCTCCGTCTCGGCGTCCGCCTTCCACCCCTGAATGACGAAGTCCCCGCTCTTCTTGTCGACCCAGACGGTCGGGCAGTTGTCCCCGTTGGTGTTCGGGTCCTTGGCGATGAAGCGTAACGACATGGCTATCCCCAACCCTTTCAGCTTCTACAGACTTCTACGACCGTCACCTATAGGGGCGTTGGGGTCAAGACCGCCAGAACGCGAAATGGCTTCCCCGACTCCCCGGTCTACGCCGGGAGCTGCTGGCGAAGTTCCGGCTCTTCTACTGGGCCACCGCGCTGTCATCCGGGCCGGACGACTTCCCCAGCTTCCTGGCCTTCGCGGACCACGAACGCATCCTCTTCGGCAGCGGCTTCCCCTACGCCCCCGCCCCCGTCGCGGCCGCGTTCAACCGGCTGCTGGACACGCGCAGCGGTCTCACGGACGAGCAGAAGACCGCCTTCGACCACGGCAACGCCAAAAGGATCTTCGGCTGAGGCTGCCCCGCGATGCACCGATGCCCCACAGGGCGGCCGGTGAAGTGGTCAGCGCGCGAGGCGGGGGAAGAGCGCCTCGGCGTTGCCGCGGTCGACGGCCTCGGCCTGGCCGGGGGTGAAGTCCGGGTAGGTCTCCAGGAAGTGGTTGTAGTAGGTGCCGGCCTCCGTCGGGGCGAAGGGCCAGTCGCTGCCGTAGAGGACGTGGCCGGGCTCCGCGAAGGCGAGCAGGGCCGGCAGGGCGGAGGGGCTCGCGGACAGGGCGGTGTCGAAGTAGAACCGCTTCAGGTCGCGCAGGATGTCCTCGGCCTTGCGCTCCCGGTCCACGACCGTGGAGGTCAGGCCGGTGAACCGGTACGCGGCGTAGGGCAGGAAGCCGCCGCCGTGGGACAGGATGACGCGGAGGTCGCGGTACCGGTCCATCACCCCGTTCAGCACCATGTTCAGCGCGGTGCGGGTGGTGTCGAAGACGTAGTCCGCGAGCGGGGCGGGGGTGCCGGGCAGCAGCGGCATCGGGGGCTGCGCGGGGTGGACGAAGACGTTCGCGGCGCGGCGGTCCAGCTCGGCCCACAGCGGCTCGAAGTCCGGGTCGCCGAGGTACTTGCCGTGGGCGTTGGACATCAGGACCACACCGTCGGCCCCGAGGACGTCGAGCGCGTACACGGCCTCCGCCACAGCGGCGTCCACGTCCGGCAGCGGGATGCTGGCGAAGTGGCCGAAGCGGTCCGGGTGGTCCTTGACGACCTCGGCGCCGTACTCGTTGACGGCGCGGGCCAGGCCGCGGGCGTCGGCGTCGTCACCGAGGTGGACGCCGGGCGAGGTGACGGACATGACGCCGGTGGCGATGCCCTGCTGGTCCATCATCGCGATCGCGCTCTCGGGGCTCCAGGCGGGGATGGCCCAGCCGCCGGAGTTCAGACCGCGCGCGGCCAGGGTGTCGGCCCAGACCGGCGGAACGATGTGGTTGTGGACATCGATGCGTGCGGGGAAGTCCATGACTCAAAGCCTCCTAAAGCTTAGCTTGCTAACGACTTCATTTAGTAAGCTAACAGTCATGCGAGACACGAGCAAGCGCGAAGAGGACGAGGCGGGCGTACGGGAGCTGGCGCAGGCCGCCGACCGGCTGTTCTACGCCATGCGCCGCTCCCGGGCGGCCACCATGGGCCGCGCCGGGACCGGCCTGTCCATGGCCCAGCTCACCCTGCTGGAACCGCTGGCCGCGGACGCGGAGGGCGAGGGGCTGCCGGTCGGTCGCCTCGCCGTCACCGCCGAGGTCAGCGTCCCCACCGCCACCCGGATGCTCAAGCAGCTCGAAACGGCGGGCGTGGTCACCCGGCAGCGCTCCCCGCACGACGAACGCCAGGTCCTCGTCCGCCTCACCGCCGACGGCGCCGACCGCCTCGCCGCCATGCGCGCCGAACTCCGCTCACGCCAGTCCGAGGCCCTCTCCCGCTTCACCCCCACCGAACGCCACGAACTCGCCGCCCAGCTCCAGCGGTTGGCCGCCGTCATCGGCGACACGGTGCCCCAGCCGGGCGACGCGTAGCGCACCACACGGCCGTGCCCGCGCCTGTCGTCGCGCTGTCGGCCGGGCCGGGTGACTGTCGGCCCCGTGTCGGAGCCTTGTCGGCCGGGCTTGCGAGCTTGGGCCCATGAGCATTCACGTCACGATCATCGGCGCGGGACTCGGCGGCCTCACCCTCGCCCGCGTTCTGCACGTCCACGGCATCCGGTCCACCGTCTACGAGGCGGAGACCTCCCCCACGGCACGCGCACAGGGCGGCCTTCTCGACATCCGGGACTACAACGGCCAGCCCGCGCTGCGGGACGCCGGTCTGTACGACGAGTTCCGCGCCCTCGTCCTCGAAGGGCGCCAGGCCACGCGCGTCCTGAGCCGGGAGGGCGAGGTGCTGCTGGACCTGCCCGACGACGGTACGGGCACCAACCCCGAGGTCCCGCGCGGCGAACTGCGGCAGATGCTGCTCGACTCGCTGCCGGCCGGCACCGTGCGGTGGGGCCACAAGGTCACCGGAGTCCGGAGGCTCGGCGGCGGCCGTCACGAGGTGGCCTTCGCCGACGGCACCACCGTCGAGACGGAGCTGCTGGTGGGCGCGGACGGCGCGTGGTCGCGGGTACGGCCGCTGCTGTCCGCCACGACGCCCGAGTACACCGGCGTCTCCTTCGTGGAGACCCATCTGCTCGACGCCGACACCCGGCACCCGGAGAGCGCCAAGCTCGTCTGCGACGGGTCCACGATGATCCTCGCGCCCGGCAAGGGCGTCCTGGTGCACCGGGAGCGGGACGGGAACCTGCACACCTGGGTGATGCTCGTCCGGCCGTGCGACTGGTTCGACGGGATCGACTTCTCCGACTCCGCCGCCGCGCTCGCGCACATCGCGCACGAGTTCGACGACTGGGCTCCGCAGCTCACCGCGCTCATCGCCGACGGCGACACCGCGCCGGTGCTGCGCCAGATCCACGCCCTGCCCGCCGAGCACCGCTGGGACCGCACACCGGGCGTGACGCTGCTCGGCGACGCCGCCCACCTCACCGCCCCGAACGGCGAGGGCGCCAACCTCGCCCTCTACGACGGCGCCGAACTCGGCAAGGCCATCGCCGCGCACCCGGGCGACATGGAGGCCGCGCTCACCGCGTACGAGCGGGAGATGTTCCCGCGCAGTGCCGCCGCCGCGCTGGAGGGGGCCGATCTCCACGAGATGCTGGGCGAGGACACGCCGTACCACCTGATCAGCATGTTCACGGAGTAGCGGGTCACCGCACACTGGCCGCATGAACCCCACCCGGACCGACGCCTACCTCCGGCGCCTCGGCGCGGAGCGCCCCGCGCGCGCCACCACCGAAGCCCTGCGGGACCTGCACCTGCGCCATCTGCGCGCCGTGCCCTTCGAGAACCTCTCGATCCACCTGGGCGAGCCGGTCGTCCTCGACGAAGAAGCCTTGCTGGACAAGGTGGTCGCGCGTCGCCGGGGCGGCTTCTGCTACGAACTCAACGGCGCCTTCGGCCTGTTGCTGACCTCGCTCGGTTACGAGGTTCAGCTTCTCGCGGGACGGGTGCACGGGGACGAGGGCCTCGGGATTCCGTACGACCACCTCGCCCTGCGGGTGCGCACCGTGGACGGGGGTGACCTGGTCGCCGACGTGGGGTTCGGGGCACACAGCCACGGCCCGCTGGACTTCGGTGAGCGCGGGGATCAGGCGGACCCCGGCGGGACGTTCCGGGTGGTGGAGGCCGGTGAGGACCTGGACGTCCTCCGGGGCGGCAGGCCCCAGTACCGGCTTGAGCAACGCCCCCGCGCGCTGCCCGACTTCCGTGCCGGAGCCTGGTGGCACTCCACCTCGCCCGAGTCGCACTTCACCCGTTCCCTGGTCTGCTCCCGGATCACGGAGGACGGCGGCCGGATCACCCTCAGCGGCCGGACGTCGACGACCACGGGCGCGGCGGGGCGGAAGGAGGTGCGTGAACTGGGCACGGACGAGGAGGTGCTCGCGATGTACCGGGACGCGTTCGGGATCGCGCTGAGCGCCGTCCCCACGGTGCGCGACTTCGGGCGGGGCGGCCAATTCGGGTGACTTCCGGCGCATGGGCCGTACCTCCGTGATGTGGGCCCGTTTTGCTCGAAAGCCGCATCGGTGATCGAATGACTCTTCGGCAATTGCAGAATGTCGAGGCGCACAGGAGTGGCGTACATGTTCGGCCGGTGGCTGGAGAAACGAACGGACCGGACGAACCGGACGAGTCCACTGGCGGCGGTCCGCACCCCGGCCGACGCGGGAGTACTGAGCTGCCGGGTGCTCGATCCCGTCAACCAGCCGGTCGCCGCAGCGGAGTTCACCGTCAGCGACAGCCTCGGCCGCAAGGTCGTCACGGGCGGCACCGATCCGTACGGCTCCTTCATGGCGACCGTCCCGGCCGGCGAGTACCGGCTCGCGGTGTCCGCCGAGGGGTACACGCCCTACCGCGCCACGGCGATGGTCGCGGAGAACTCCCTCGCCTCGCTCGGTGACGTGACCCTCCAGGTGGCGCCGCCGGCCGAGCCGCCGATGCGGGGCGACTGGGACATCGACCCCGTCCACTCCTCCATCGTCTTCACCGCCCGGCACATCGGACTGGCCCGTATCCACGGCCGGTTCAACTCCTTCGCGGGCGCGGTACGGATCGCGGACCGGGTGGAGGACTCGGCGATGCACGTGGTGATCGACGCCGCCTCCATCGACACCGGGGTCCGGATGCGCGACGACCACCTGCGCTCGCCCGACTTCCTGGACGTGGGGCGGTATCCGACGCTGGAGTTCTACAGCGAGCGGTTCGTCCGGCGGGGCGGCAACCGCTGGGCCGTCACCGGCGCGCTCTCGCTGCACGGGGTGACCCGCACCGTCACCCTCGACACCGAGTACCTCGGCCTCGGCAACGGCATGGAGGGCGAGACCCGCGCCGCCTGCCGGGCCACCACCGAACTCCACCGCGACGACTACACGATCAACTGGCAGACCCTGCTGGCCCGTGGCATCGCGGCGATCGGGCCGAGCATCCGGGTCGACCTGGACGTGCAGGTCGTGCCGCGCGTGCTCACGCGCTGAGCGTCCCGTCGGGCGACCTCGACGGTGCCCACCCCGCGTCCCGGCCCCCTTGCCGTACCGGACAATGGCCCGGTGAGTGATGTGAGACATGTGCTGGTGCTGCCCGACCGCGACGCCGCCGAGGAGGCGGCCGAGGCGCTCGCGGCGCGGTTCGGCGTCGACGAGGAGCCCCGGCTCGTCCGGGACGCGCTGGCCGGCGAGGACGACGCGGAGGACGCCCAGTGGCTGCTGGTCCTGCGCGACGAGGCGGCCCGGCTGGACCCCGCCGAACTGGACGCCTTCGCGGCCGAGTGGGAGGGCTGGCGCGAGGAGCCGTGAGCCGGCGCCGCCCCACACCGACGCGTCCGCGTCTGCCGCCTCCGCCCCCGCGCCCCCCGCGCCCCTGACCTCCCTCTCAGGGTCGGCTCAGGGACCGGCCAGGGTGCGCGGCCCGCTTCGTTGTCGGTGCCGCGTGGGATGCTGTCAGTGATGGCAAGAAAGACTGCGAATGACGACCCTCTCGCCCCGGTGACCCTTGCCGTGGGCCAGGAGGACCTCCTGCTCGACCGTGCCGTGCGGGAGGTGGTGGCCGCCGCCCGGGCCGCCGACGCCGACACGGACGTACGCGACCTCACCCCGGACCAGTTGCAGCCCGGCACCCTCGCCGAGCTGACCAGTCCCTCGCTCTTCGCCGAGCGCAAAGTCGTGGTCGTACGCAACGCACAGGACCTCTCTGCCGACACGGTCAAGGACGTCAAGGCGTACCTCGGCTCGCCCGCCGAGGAGATCACGCTCGTCCTGCTGCACGCGGGTGGTGCGAAGGGCAAGGGCCTGCTGGACGCGGCCCGCAAGGTGGGCGCCCGTGAGGTGGCCTGCCCGAAGATGACCAAGCCGGCCGACCGGCTGGCGTTCGTGAGGGGGGAGTTCCGGGAGTTCGGGCGGTCCGCGACGCCCGAGGCGTGCCAGGCGCTGGTCGACGCGATCGGCAGCGACCTGCGCGAACTGGCCTCGGCCGCGGCCCAGCTCGTGGCCGACGTCGAGGGCACGATCGACGAGGCCGTGGTCGGCCGGTACTACACCGGCCGCGCCGAGGCGTCGAGCTTCACCGTCGCCGACCGGGCGGTGGAGGGGCGTACGGCGGAGGCGCTGGAGGCGCTGCGCTGGTCGCTGTCGACCGGGGTGGCACCGGTGCTGATCACCAGTGCGCTGGCCCAGGGTGTGCGGGCCATCGGCAAGCTGTCCTCGGCGCGCGGGGGCCGGCCGGCCGACCTCGCCCGTGAGCTGGGGATGCCGCCGTGGAAGATCGACCGGGTCCGCCAGCAGATGCGGGGCTGGACGCCGGACGGGGTGTCCGTGGCGCTGCGCGCGGTCGCGGAGGCCGACGCGGGGGTGAAGGGCGGCAGTGACGACCCGGAGTACGCGCTGGAGAAGGCGGTCGTGACCATCGCCCGGGCGGCCCGCTCCCGAGGGCGGATGTAGCGGTACATGCCGAAGGCCCCGGCGTCTCCCTGGGAAGGGAAGGACACCGGGGCCTTGGGACCAAGATGCTGAAGCCACACCCGCGTGGCGAACGCAGGCCGCGTGTGGCTTCGGGATGCCGGACGGGAGCGGATAGAGAGGGCCCGCTCTGAGTCCCTCCGGCGGTCAGATCAGAAGGAGGTTCAGCCCTTGAGGTCCGCGACCTTGGCCGAGAGCGCCGACTTCTTGTTGGCGGCCTGGTTCTTGTGGATGACGCCCTTCGAGACGGCCTTGTCGAGCTGACGCGCGGCAGCGCGCTGGTACTCGGTGGCCTTCTCGACGTCACCCGCGGCAGCGGCCTCGCGGGCCTTGCGGATCGCGGTCTTCAGGGAGGACTTGACGGCCTTGTTGCGCAGCCGAGCCTTCTCGTTGGTCTTGATCCGCTTGATCTGGGACTTGATGTTCGCCACGAAAGGAGCCTTTACAGGTTCAGGCACGGGCCCGCGAAGGGTCCGCGCCGGTGATCCAGAAATTTGTCGTCGCGCCTCGCGCTGAGAGGGCATGAGGCACAGCGCTCTACAGTACCAGCGGCCCCGGCGACGGCCCAAAACGCTTCCCGGTCGTTCCCCGTGGGACCATGGAAGCTACGTATAGATCCGACCCGAGGCATAAGGCGCCTCAAGAGACAGGACCCTGCGTGCCCGCGACCCCTAACAACGTGCCCGAGCCGAGCCGTACCGCCCCGGCGCTGATCCGCAACTTCTGCATCATCGCGCACATCGACCACGGCAAGTCCACGCTCGCCGACCGGATGCTCCAGCTCACCGGCGTCGTCGAGCAGCGGCAGATGCGTGCTCAGTACCTCGACCGGATGGACATCGAGCGCGAGCGCGGCATCACGATCAAGTCCCAGGCGGTGCGTCTGCCCTGGGCCCCCACCGAGGGCCCCGACCAGGGCACGACGCACATCCTCAACATGATCGACACGCCGGGCCACGTCGACTTCACCTATGAGGTCTCGCGGTCGCTGGCCGCCTGTGAGGGCACCGTCCTCCTCGTCGACGCCGCCCAGGGCATCGAGGCGCAGACCCTCGCCAACCTGTACCTGGCGATGGAGAACGACCTCAAGATCATCCCGGTGCTGAACAAGATCGACCTGCCGGCCGCGCAGCCGGAGAAGTTCGCCGAGGAGCTGGCGAACCTGGTCGGCTGCGACCCCGACGACGTGCTGAAGGTCTCCGCGAAGACCGGTCTCGGTGTCGAGGCGCTGCTGGACCGGGTCGTGCAGGAGATCCCGGCCCCGGTCGGGAACGCGGACGCCCCCGCCCGCGCGATGATCTTCGACTCGGTCTACGACTCCTACCGCGGTGTCGTGACGTACGTGCGTGTCATCGACGGCCAGCTCAACAAGCGTGAGCGCATCCGGATGATGTCCACCGGCGCCACCCACGAGCTGCTGGAGATCGGCGTCAGCTCGCCGGAGATGCTCCCGGCCGACGGTCTCGGCGTCGGTGAGGTGGGCTACCTGATCACCGGCGTGAAGGACGTCCGCCAGTCCAAGGTCGGTGACACCGTCACCAGCCAGGCCAAGGGCGCCACCGAGGCGCTCGGCGGCTACAAGGACCCGAAGCCGATGGTCTTCTCGGGCCTGTATCCGCTGGACGGCTCCGACTACCCCGAGCTGCGCGAGGCGCTGGACAAGCTCCAGCTCAACGACGCCGCCCTGGTCTACGAGCCGGAGACCTCCGCCGCCCTCGGCTTCGGCTTCCGCGTCGGCTTCCTCGGCCTGCTGCACCTGGACGTGATCCGGGAGCGCCTGGAGCGCGAGTTCGGCCTCGACCTCATCGCCACCGCGCCCAACGTGGTCTACCGCGTGGTCATGGAGGACGGCACCGAGCACACGGTGACCAACCCGAGCGAGTTCCCCGAGGGCAAGATCGCCGACGTGTACGAGCCGGTCGTGCGGGCCACGATCCTCGCGCCGAGCGAGTTCATCGGCTCGATCATGGAGCTGTGCCAGACCCGGCGCGGCACCCTGCTCGGCATGGACTACCTCTCCGAGGACCGGGTCGAGATCCGCTACACGCTGCCGCTCGCGGAGATCGTGTTCGACTTCTTCGACCAGCTCAAGTCCAAGACCCGCGGCTACGCCTCGCTGGACTACGAGCCCACCGGCGAGCAGAGCAGCTCCCTGGTCAAGGTCGACATCCTGCTGCACGGCGACAAGGTGGACGCCTTCTCGGCGGTCACCCACAAGGACCAGGCGTACGCCTACGGTGTCCGGCTCGTCGCCAAGCTGCGCGAGCTGATCCCGCGGCAGGCGTTCGAGGTGCCGATCCAGGCCGCCATCGGCTCGCGGGTCATCGCCCGCGAGACCATCCGTGCCATCCGCAAGGACGTCCTCGCCAAGTGCTACGGCGGTGACATCTCCCGTAAGCGGAAGCTGCTGGAGAAGCAGAAGGAGGGCAAGAAGCGGATGAAGATGGTGGGTTCCGTGGAGGTTCCCCAGGAGGCGTTCATCGCGGTGCTCTCCAGCGACGACGGCGCCGGAAGCTCGGGCAAGGGCAAGAAGTAGCCCTCGGCCGCGCCGAGTTGTCGGAGCGAAACGGGCGAAGCGGGGCCCGCCGTACACACGTACGGCGGGCCCCCGCGCGTATCGGTGGCCGTGCGGGGGCGGATCTCGATGGGGTTGCGGTGCCAAGTGACAGGCCGTGGCCCCTTACGCGGTGGCCGGTCGCCCCTTACCCTGATCCCTGCTCGCTAGTTACTCGCGGGTTAAACAACAGCTTCGAAGCAGCGTGAGTCCACCCAGCCGCACCGAGTCAGCCGCACCGTCGCGGGCCCCGGAGGATGTCGTGAGCGACACACAGACCCTGATCGAGAACCGTCCGCCGTCCGTCGCGGCCCTCTTCCTGGAGCGCGTGGCGGCCACACCGGACGCCGAGGCATACCGTTACCCGGTCCCGGCGGCCTCCGGCGAGGGCCCCGACGAGTGGCGGTCGCTGACCTGGGGCCAGGCGGCGGAGCGGGTGTACGCGATCGCGGCCGGCCTGATCGAGCTGGGGATCGGGTCCGAGCAGCGGGTGGCGCTCGCCTCCTCGACCCGCGTCGAGTGGATTCTGGCCGACCTCGGCATCATGTGCGCGGGCGGTGCCACCACCACCGTCTACCCGCAGACCAACGCCGACGAGTCGGCGTTCATCCTGTCCGACTCCGAGAGCCGGGTGCTGATCGCGGAGGACGCCGCCCAGGTCGCCAAGGCGCTGGAGCGGCGGGCCGAGCTGCCCGCGCTGACCAAGGTCGTCGTGATCGACCCGGCGGGCGCCGAGACCGGTGACTGGGTGATCACCCTCGCCGAGCTGGAGAAGCGCGGCACCGCCTACCTGGAGCAGCACCCCGAGCTGATCAAGGAGCGGGTCGGCGCGATCACCCGCGACCAGCTCGCCACCCTCATCTACACCTCCGGCACCACCGGCCGCCCCAAGGGTGTGCGGCTGCCGCACGACAACTGGGCCTACATGGCGCGGGCCATCGGTTCGACCGACCTGGTCTCCGCCGACGACGTCCAGTACCTCTGGCTGCCGCTCGCCCACGTCTTCGGCAAGGTGCTCACCTCCGGCCAGATCGAGGTCGGCCACGTCACCGCGGTCGACGGCCGCGTGGACAAGATCATCGAGAACCTGCCCGTGGTCCGGCCGACCTACATGGCCGCCGTGCCGCGCATCTTCGAGAAGGTCTACAACGGCGTCGCCGCCAAGGCCCGCGAGGGCGGCGCGGCCAAGTACAAGATCTTCCAGTGGGCCGCCGAGGTCGCCCGCGAGTACGCCAAGGCGTCCCAGGACAGCTTCCGCCGCACCGGCACCCCCTCGGTGCCGTTCGCGCTGGCCGCCAAGCACAAGGCCGCCGACGCCCTGGTCTACGGCAAGCTGCGCGAGGCGTTCGGCGGCAGACTGCGCGCCTGCGTCTCCGGTGCCTCCGCGCTCGCCCCCGAGATCGGCTACTTCTTCGCGGGCGCCGGCATCCACATCCTGGAGGGGTACGGCCTCACCGAGACCTCCGCCGCCTCCTTCGTGAACCCCGGCGAGGCGTACCGCACCGGCACGGTCGGCAAGCCGCTGCCCGGCTGCGAGGTGCGCATCGCGGACGACGGCGAGATCCTGCTGCGCGGCCCCGGCGTCATGGAGGGCTACCACCAGCAGCCCGAGAAGACCGCCGAGGTGCTGGAGTCCGACGGCTGGTTCCACACCGGCGACATCGGCGAGCTGTCCGCCGACGGCTATCTGCGCATCACCGACCGCAAGAAGGACCTCATCAAGACCTCGGGCGGCAAGTACGTCGCGCCCGCCGAGGTCGAGGGCCAGTTCAAGGCGGTCTGCCCCTACGTCTCCAACATCCTGGTGCACGGCGCCGACCGGAACTACTGCACGGCCCTCATCGCGCTCGACGAGCCCACGATCCTCCAGTGGGCCGCCGACAACGGCCTGGAGGGCAAGTCGTACGCCGAGGTCGTCGCCGCGCCGCAGACCGTCGAGCTGGTCGACGGGTACGTGAAGCAGCTCAACGAGGGCCTCCAGCGCTGGCAGACCATCAAGAAGTTCCGGCTGCTGCCGCGCGACCTCGACGTGGAGCACGGCGAGATCACGCCGAGCCTGAAGCTGAAGCGGCCCGTGGTCGAGCGGGAGTACAAGGGTCTGATCGACGAGATGTACAACGGGACCCGCGAGGCGTGAGCAGCACCCGCCGGGGTGGTTTTTCGGCCGCCCCGGCGGGTTCTCTTTCGGCCATGACCACAATTGAGCGTGTTCTGGCCGGGCGGTAGCGCAGTTCGCCGTCACGAGCGTTCACTTCGGTGACTCGGTGCTTATGCGCCCCGCCTGTCTGTCACCCTGGCCGCATGGACATGGCGGCCATACCCGTGCAGCGGGCGGGCGGCGCCGGAGCGGACGAGGCGCCGGCGCCCCCCGGCACGTGCCCGCTCGCCGAGGGCCGCGCCACCCTCCCCGGCGGCCCCGCCGCCCCCGGCTCCGCCCGCGCCCTGGTCCGCGCCGCTTTCGCCGACTGGGCCGGCCTCGGCCTCACCGGCCCCGGCGGCGCCGCCCGGCTCGGCGAGGACGCCACCGCCGTCGTCAGCGAACTCGTCACCAACGCCGTCGTCCACGCCGGCACCGAGGTCGAGGTCGACTGGCGGCTGGAGGAGAGCGGCGCCTTCGTCGTGGAGGTCCACGACCAGCACCCCGCCCGCGCCCCGCGCGACCCCGCCGACGACGCCCCGTACGAGACCCCCGAGCACGGGCGCGGGCTGCGCCTGGTCGCCACCCTCGCCGAGTCCTGGGGCGTCACCTACCGCACCGGCCGCAAGACCGTCTGGGCCCGGCTGCCGCCCGGCGGCACCGAGGAGCCGGACGGCCCGGCGCCCGCCCCCGCCCTGGTCGCCGCCGAGGCCCTCGCCCCGCAGCCGCAGCGCGCCGCGGGCGACCGGGACTGGCTCGGCCGGGGCGCGCTCTCCTTCCTCGCCGAAGCCTCCGACCTGCTCGCCGGACAGCTCGACGAGAACCTGGTCGCCGCCCTCACCGGCCAGTTGATCGTGCCCCGGCTCGCGGACTGGTGCGCGATCTGGCTGGAGGACGAGGCGACCGTACGCGGCGGCGGCGACGGCCCCGCCCGCGTCTGGCACACCAGCGAGGCCCGCATCGAGGACCTCCAGCGCGTTCTGGAGAAGGAACCCCCGCGCTCCCGCCACACCGTGCGCTCCGGCCCCGAGCCCTACCCCTGGCCCGGCACCGCGCTCGGCCCCGAGGGCAGCCACGGCGCCGCCCTCGCCTACCGGCTGATCGCCGGCGGCCGCCCGCTCGGCACCCTCCTCATCGGCCGCTGCGGACTGCTCGGCTTCCCCGAAGAGGTCACCGGCCTGATCGAGGACCTCGGCCGCCGGGTCGCCCTCGCCATCGGCGCCGCCCGCCAGTACGCCCGCCAGGCCACCATCAGCGCCGTCCTCCAGCGCGGCCTGCTGCCCGGCGCGGTCGCCGAGATCCCCGGCATGACCAGCGCCCTGGTCTACGAACCCCGCGACCAGGGCGGCCCCAGCGGCGACTTCTACGACCTCTTCCCGGCCGGACACGGCCGCTGGTGCTTCGCCGTCGGCGACGTCCAGGGCAAGGGCCCCGAGGCCGCCGTCGTCATCGGCCTCGCCCGCCCCTGGCTCCGGCTGCTCGCCCGCGAGGGATACGGCGTCGCGGACGTCCTCGACCGCCTCAACCAGCTCCTCCTGGACGACGCCACCGAGGCCGCCGACGCCGCCGCCCGCGCCCTCATCGCCGCCGGAGGCGGACCCTTCGCCCCCGGCGACGGCCCGCAGACCCGGTTCCTGTCCCTGCTCTACGGCGAGCTGACCCCGGTCGACGGCGGCGTGCGCTGCACCCTCGCCTCCGCCGGGCACCCGCTGCCCCTGGTGCTGCGCCCCGACGGCCGGGTCAGCACCGCCGCCCGGCCGCAGACCCTGCTCGGTGTCGTCGAGGACGAGACCTACACCAGCGAGACCATCGAGCTGCGTCCCGGCGACAGCCTGCTGTGCGTCACCGACGGGGTCACCGAGCGCCGCTCCGGCACCGACCAGTTCGACGACGGCGACGGCCTCGCCCGCGCCCTCTCCGGCTGCACCGGCCTGAGCGCCGAGCACATCGCGGACCGCATCCGCGCCCTCGTGCACGGCTTCGGCGAGGACGCACCCGAGGACGATCTCGCCCTGCTGGTGCTCCAAGCACAGTGAAGGCGCCCAGTGAAGGCGCCCGGTGAAGGCGCCGTGAACCGGGTCCCGCGCGGTGCGGGACAATGGAGGACATGCCTTCCGCACTCCCCGACGGCGAGTCCGTCCCCGACGACGGCGCGCTGCCCGCCGCCGCGCTCGCCGGTGCCGCCGAGCGGCCCCTCGGGTTCTATCTCCACGTCCCGTACTGCGCGACCCGCTGCGGCTACTGCGACTTCAACACCTACACCGCCCCCGAGCTGCGCGGCACGGGCGGCGTCCTCGCCTCGCGGGACAACTACGCGGACATGGTCGTGGAGGAGATCCGGCTCGCCCGCAAGGTGCTCGGCGACGACCCCCGCGAGGTCCGTACGGTCTTCGTCGGCGGCGGTACGCCCACCCTGCTGGCCGCCGGTGACCTCGTGCGGATGCTGGGCGCGATCCGGGACGAGTTCGGCCTCGCACCCGACGCCGAGATCACCACCGAGGCCAACCCGGACTCCGTCGACCCGGCCTACCTGGCCACCCTGCGCGAGGGCGGCTTCAACCGGCTCTCCTTCGGCATGCAGAGCGCCAAGCCGCACGTCCTGCGGATCCTCGACCGCACCCACACCCCCGGCCGCCCCGAGGCATGCGTGGCCGAGGCCCGCGCGGCCGGGTTCGAGCACGTCAACCTCGACCTGATCTACGGCACCCCCGGCGAGTCCGACGACGACTGGCGCGCCTCCCTCGAAGCGGCGCTCGGCGCGGGCCCCGACCACATCAGCGCCTACGCCCTGATCGTCGAGGAGGGCACCCAGCTCGCCCGGCGCATCCGGCGCGGCGAGGTCCCGATGACCGACGACGACGTGCACGCCGACCGGTACCTCATCGCCGAGGAACTGCTCACCGCGGCGGGCATGCACTGGTACGAGGTCTCCAACTGGGCCACCACCGAGGCGGCCCGCTGCGTGCACAACGAGCTGTACTGGCGTGGCGCCGACTGGTGGGGCGCCGGCCCCGGCGCCCACAGCCACGTCGGCGGCGTGCGCTGGTGGAACGTCAAGCACCCCGGCGCCTACGCCGCCGCCCTCGCCGCGGGCCGCACTCCCGGCGCCGGCCGCGAACTCCTCTCCGACGAGGACCGCCGCGTCGAACGCGTCCTCCTGGAACTCCGCCTGCGCGACGGCGTCCCGCTGTCCCTCCTGAAGCCGGCCGGCCTGGCCGCCGCCACCCGCGCCCTCACCGACGGCCTCCTCCGCCCCGACCGCCACGCCGAGGGCCACGCGGCCCTCACCCTGCGGGGACGGCTGCTGGCGGACGCGGTCGTGCGGGACCTGGTGGACTGAGGGGCCGGCCCGCTACGCCTCGGCCGTGACGAAGTCGATCAGTTCCTCCACCCGGCCCAGCAGCTCCGGCTCCAGGTCCCGGTAGGACGTCACCTTCGCCAGGATCGCCTGCCACACCGCACCGGTGTTCTCCGGCCAGCCGAGGGCCTTGCAGACGCCCTTCTTCCAGTCCTGGCCGTGGGGGACGCGGGGCCAGGCGGGGATGCCGACGGCGGCGGGCTTCACCGCCTCCCAGATGTCGATGTAGGGGTGGCCGACCACCAGGGCGTGGTCGCTGGTGACCGACTCGGCGATGCGCCACTCCTTGGTGCCGGGCCGGAGGTGGTCCACCAGGACGCCCAGGCGGGCGTCCGCGTCCGGGGCGAATTCGGCCACGATGGCGGGCAGGTCGTCCACGCCTCCCAGGTACTCCACGACCACGCCCTCGATGCGCAGGTCGTCGCCCCAGACCTTCTCGACCAGCTCGGCGTCGTGCCTGCCCTCGACGTAGATCCGGCCGGGACGGGCCACGCGGGCGCGGGCGCCGGGGACGGCCACCGAGCCGGAGGCGGTGCGGGCGGGCTTCACCGGGGCGGCGGCGGACGGGCGGACCAGGGTGACCGGGCGGCCCTCCAGCAGAAAGCCGCGCGGCTCCAGCGGGAACACCCGGTGCTTGCCGAAGCGGTCCTCCAGCGTCACCGTGCCCGCCTCGCAGCGGATCACCGCCCCGCAGAACCCGGTACTGGGCTCCTCCACCACCAGTCCCGCCTCCGCCGCCACCTCGGGCACGGGCTGCGGCTTCTTCCAGGGGGCGGTCAGGTCGGGGGAGTAGTCGCGCATTCCGCAGACGATAGGAGAAGTCGCGGCGCGGCACTCAGGACACGCCGAAACGTGCTGCCAGGGCGTCGCGTTGGCGCCGTACGAAGGCCGCGTCGACCACCGCTCCGTGACCGGGCACGTACAGCGCGTCCTCGCCGCCGAGGGCCAGCAGCCGGTCCAGCGCGTCCGGCCAGCGCGACGGCACCGCGTCCGGGCCCGCCTGCGGCTCACCGGACTCCTCGACCAGGTCGCCGCAGAAGACGACCTCGGGGGAGCCGGGCACCAGCACCGCGAGATCGTGGGCGGTGTGTCCGGGCCCGACGTTGGCCAGCAGCGCCTGGCGGCCGCCGCCGAGGTCGAGCGTCCACTCGCCGGACACCAGGTGCGCGGGCGGCGCCAGGGCGCGTACGGCGGCCTCCGCCTCCCCGGCCGGGACCCCGTACTCGACGGCGTCGCGGCGCAGGGCCTCCCGCTCGTGGCGGAAGACCACGTCGAGACCGACCGCGCCGTAGACCTCCGCCCCGGCGAAGGCGGGGGCGCCCAGGACATGATCGAAGTGCGGGTGGGTCAGCGCGAGATGGGTCACATCGCGTCCGGCCAGCGTCCGCGCCGCGGACCGCAGCGCGGCCCCCTCCGCGAGGCTCGACCCCGCGTCCACCACCAGTGCCGTGCCCGCGCCCACGACCAGCCCCACCGTGCAGTCCCAGCCCGGCAGCCGGCACCGGCCCACCCCCTCGGCCAAGCGCTCCCACCCGAGGTCTTCCCAAGTCACGGTCATGCCCGCACGCTAGCCGGGAAGGAGCCGGGGACAAGCCGGGCGGACCGCACCGACCTTGCCCGGTGAGTACCCCACGGCCGTACACTGGCCGGGGAAGTCTGGCACTCGCACGCGCAGAGTGCCAGGCGGGAGACCGTAAGGGCCGTGGGGCGACGTGACGGAGGTGCGCATGCTGAGCGAACGCAGGCTGCAGGTACTGCGCGCCATCGTGCAGGACTACGTCGGCACCGAGGAGCCCGTCGGCTCCAAGGCCCTCACCGAGCGGCACAGCCTCGGCGTCTCCCCGGCCACCGTGCGCAACGACATGGCCGCGCTGGAGGAGGAGGGGTTCATCGCCCAGCCGCACACCAGCGCCGGGCGCATCCCCACCGACAAGGGCTACCGGCTCTTCGTCGACAAACTCGCCGGTGTGAAGCCGATGACGGCGCCCGAGCGGCGCGCGATCCAGAACTTCCTGGAGGGCGCGGTCGACCTGGACGACGTCGTGGCCCGCACCGTCCGGCTGCTCGCGCAGCTCACCCGGCAGGTCGCCGTCGTGCAGTACCCCTCGCTGACCCGGTCCACCGTGCGGCATGTGGAACTGCTCTCACTCGCGCCCGCCCGCGTGATGCTCGTGCTGATCACCGACACCGGCCGGGTCGAGCAGCGGATGGTCGACTGCCCCGCCCCGTTCGGCGAGGCACCGCTCGCGGACCTGCGCGCGCGGCTCAACAGCAAGGTGGCCGGGCGCCGGTTCAGCGACGTACCGCGACTGGTCGAGGACCTCCCCGATGCCTTCGAGGCGGAGGATCGCGGTACGGTCTCCACAGTGCTCTCCACTCTGCTGGAGACACTGGTCGAGGAGAACGAGGAACGGCTGATGATCGGCGGCACCGCCAATCTCACCCGTTTCGGACATGACTTCCCCCTGGTGATCCGGCCCGTGCTGGAAGCCCTGGAGGAACAGGTCGTGCTCCTCAAACTCCTCGGCGAAGCCAAAGATCCGGGCGTGACCGTGCGTATCGGGCACGAGAACGCCCACGAAGGACTCAACTCCACGTCCGTCGTGTCGGTCGGCTACGGTTCGGGCGGCGAGGCGGTTGCCAAGCTCGGCGTGGTCGGACCGACCCGCATGGACTATCCGGGAACGATGGGAGCGGTACGCGCAGTGGCACGGTACGTCGGACAGATCCTGGCGGAGTCGTAAGTGGCCACGGATTACTACGCCGTTCTCGGCGTGCGCCGCGACGCGTCGCAGGATGAGATCAAGAAGGCGTTCCGCAGGCTCGCGCGCGAGCTGCATCCGGACGTCAATCCCGATCCGAAGACCCAGGAGCGGTTCAAGGAGATCAACGCCGCCTACGAGGTGCTCTCGGACCCGCAGAAGAAGCAGGTCTACGACCTCGGCGGCGACCCCCTCTCGCAGGCCGGCGGCGCCGGTGGCGCGGGCGGCTTCGGGGCCGGCGGCTTCGGCAACTTCTCCGACATCATGGACGCGTTCTTCGGTACGGCGTCCCAGCGCGGCCCGCGCTCGCGCACCCGGCGCGGCCAGGACGCCATGATCCGGATCGAGGTCGAGCTGGACGAGGCGGCCTTCGGTACGACCAAGGACATCCAGGTCGACACCGCGGTCGTGTGCAACACGTGCAGCGGCGAGGGCGCCGCCCCCGGCACCTCCGCGCAGACCTGTGACATGTGCCGCGGCCGCGGCGAGGTCTCCCAGGTCACCCGGTCCTTCCTGGGCCAGGTCATGACCTCCCGCCCCTGCCCGCAGTGCCAGGGCTTCGGCACCGTGGTCCCGACCCCGTGCCCCGAGTGCGCGGGTGACGGCCGGGTCCGCTCCCGGCGCACGCTGACCGTGAAGATCCCCGCCGGTGTCGACAACGGCACCCGCATCCAGCTCGCGGGCGAGGGCGAGGTCGGCCCCGGCGGCGGCCCCGCCGGTGACCTGTACGTCGAGATCCACGAGCTGCCGCACTCCACCTTCCAGCGGCGCGGCGACGACCTGCACTGCACGGTCACCATCCCGATGACGGCCGCGGCCCTCGGCACCAAGGTGCCGCTGGAGACGCTGGACGGCATGGAGGAGGTCGACATCCGGCCCGGCACCCAGTCCGGCCAGTCGATCCCGCTGCACAACCGGGGCGTCACGCATCTGCGCGGCGGCGGCCGGGGCGACCTGATCGTGCACGTCGAGGTCACCACCCCGACCAAGCTCGACGCCGAGCAGGAGCGGGTGCTGCGGGAGCTGTCCAAGCTGCGCGGCGAGGAGCGGCCCACCGGGCAGTTCCAGCCCGGCCAGCAGGGGCTGTTCTCCCGGCTGAAGGACGCGTTCAACGGACGCTGACGGCGGGGGGCGCCGCGTGCGCCCCCACGCCCGGGCCGGATTCGGACTTGTCCGGCCGACATGAAACCATGCGGGCATGTCCTCCGCACTGGCCGATCTCGTCGTGCATCCGATCGTGCAGGCCCCCATGGCGGGCGGTGTCGCCGTGCCGGAACTGGCCGCCGCCGTCTCCGAGGCCGGAGGGCTCGGTTTCCTCGCCGCCGGCTACAAGACCGCCGACGGCATGTACCGCGAGATCAAACGGCTGCGCGGGCTGACCAGCCGCCCCTTCGGCGTCAACCTCTTCCTGCCCCAGCCCGCCCACGCCGAGTCCGGCGCCGTCGAGCTGTACGCGCAGCAACTGGCCGGTGAGGCCGCCTGGTACGAGACCGAGACCGGCGACCCCGACGGCGGCCGCGACGACGGCTACGACGCCAAGCTCGCCGTCCTGCTGGACGATCCCGTCGCCGCCGTCTCCTTCCACTTCGGCGTGCCCGACCCGGAGGTGCTGGCGGCGCTGCGCCGGGCCGGGACCGTCACCCTGGTCACCGCCACCACCGTCGAGGAGGCCCGCGCGGTCGAGCGGGCCGGGGCGGACGCGGTGATCGCGCAGGGCGTCGAGGCGGGCGGCCACCAGGGCACCCACCGCGACCTCGCGGAGAACGACGGCACCGGCCTCGGCCTGCTGTCCCTGGTCACCCAGGTCGCGCAGGCCGTCGAGATCCCGGTCGTCGCCGCCGGAGGCATCATGCGCGGCGCCCAGATCGCCGCCGTCCTCGCCGCCGGGGCCACCGCGGCCCAGCTCGGCACCGCCTTCCTGGCCACCCCCGAGTCCGGCGCCCCCGAGGTCCACAAGCGGGCGCTGACCGACCCGGTGTTCCCGCGCACCGAGCTGACCCGCGCCTTCTCCGGACGCCCGGCGCGCGCCCTGACCAACCGCTTCCTGCGCGAGCACGGGCCGTACGCGCCCGCCGCCTACCCCGACGTGCACCACCTGACCGCACCGCTGCGCAAGGCCGCCACCGCCGCCGGGGACGCCCAGGGCATGTCGCTCTGGGCGGGCCAGGGCCACCGGCTGGCCAGGCCGCTGCCCGCGGCCGAACTCGTCCGCACCCTCGCCGCCGAACTCAACCTCGTACGGGGCGAGTCGGGGCGCCAGTACCGACCCGTCCGAGCCCAGGGAGGGGACGCGCGATGACCGCGCCCGTCTTCGTCGTCGACCATTTCCGCACGGACGGCACCCGGTACGTGCTCGACGGACCCGAGGGCCGGCACGCCGTCTCGGTGAAGCGGCTGGAGCCCGGCGAGGAGGTCGTCCTCACCGACGGCGCCGGACGCTACGCGGTCTGCCGGGTCACCGGCACCGAGGGCAAGGACCGGCTGATCGTCGATCTGCCCGAGGTGCGCGAGGAGTCCGAGCCCCGGCCGCGTATCACCGTGGTGCAGGCGCTGCCCAAGGGCGACCGGGGCGAACTCGCCGTGGAGACCATGACGGAGACCGGGGTCGACCGGATCGTGCCCTGGCAGGCGTCGCGCTGCATCACCCAGTGGAAGGGCGAGCGGGGGCTGAAGGCGCTGGGCAAGTGGCGCTCCACCGCCCGCGAGGCGGGCAAGCAGTCGCGCCGGGTGCGCTTCCCCGAGGTCGCGGACGCCGCCTCCACCAAGCAGGTCGCCGCGCTGCTCGCGCAGGCCGACTTCGCCGCCGTGCTGCACTCCGACTTCGCGCACGAGTCGGTTCCGCTGGCCACCGCCGAGCTGCCCGCCGAGGGTGAGATCGTGCTGGTCGTCGGACCCGAAGGGGGCGTCTCCCGCGACGAGTTGGCGCTCTTCGAGGAGGCCGGCGCCCGTGCCTGCGTCCTCGGCCCGTCCGTCCTGCGCACCTCCACGGCCGGCACCGCCGCGACCGCCCTCCTGCTCGGCCGCACCGGACGCTGGTCCTGAAAACCCCGCGCCGCACGTTCGGGTGACTGGCCGTATGCGGCCTTCCGTCGTGGGGGTGTCGGTGGGACGCTGGGGTGTATGGGGGCTTCGAGGTGGAATCGGCCGCGGGCCGGACGGATGCTGGCCGCCGGGGGACTCGCGGTGCTCGCCGTCGGTGCGGTGACGGCATGTGATCCGGGGGAGCTGGGGGCGGCCTCGGTCGCCTACACCACCGACTCGACGGCCACCGACGCGCTGAACAAGCGTGGTGTGGACGTGAGTTGGCTGACCTGTACCGGGCGGCAGGACGGCGGGTCCTCGGCCAGTGGGTCGCCGAGCGAGTCGACCGTGGTCACCGTCGACTGCCAGGGCAAGACCAGGGACGGGCGGGACATCACCGTCACCGGCAAGGTGACCCGCGCGGTGAACGGGGCCTGTGTGCGCGGGAATCTCGTCGCCAAGGTCGGCGGGCGCCAGGTCTTCCAGGTGAGCGGGCTCGGCGACTGCGACGCGACCCCGGCCTACACCCCGCCCGCCACCTACCGGCCGCCCGGGCAGTCCCGGCCCACGGTGACCGTCACTGTCACCCGCACCCTGTGGTGCGAGAACGATCCCTCGTGCCGGCCGGTCCAGGGCAAGTAGGAGGAGTGATCAATTCCGGTGCCGGGTGCGGACGTTCGCGCGTAGGGTGATCGCGTGAATCACGGTGCTGCCACGGAAAACGCCGCCTCGTACCTCCGATTTCCGCATGTGCGGGGGGACTTGGTCACCTTCACCGCCGAGGACGACGTCTGGGTGGCCCCGCTGGACGGCGGCCGTGCCTGGCGGGTCAGCGCCGACGGCGTCCCCGTCAACCACCCCCGTATCTCGCCCGACGGCACCACCCTCGCCTGGACCTCACGGCGCGACGGCGCCCCCGAGGTGTACACCGCACCCGTGGACGGCGGACCCTCCCGGCGCCTGACCCACTGGGGCAACGCCCGCACCCAGGTCCGCGACTGGACCCCGGACGGCGAGGTGCTGGCGATCAGCGCGGCCGGACGGCACAGCACCCGCCACAGTTGGGCCCGTACCGTCCCGCTCGACGGCGGCCCGGCCGCCACCCTCCCGTACGGGCCCGTCGGCGCCGTCGCCCACGGTCCGCACACCGTGCTGCTGTCCGCCCAGATGAACCGGGACGCCTCCGCGTGGAAGCGCTACCGGGGCGGCACCGCCGGCAAGCTGTGGATCGACCGGGACGGCGACGGCGAGTTCGTCCGGCTGCACGAGGAGCTGGACGGCAACCTCGAGTACCCCTCCTGGGTCGGCGACCGCCTCGCGTTCCTCTCCGACCACGAGGGCACCGGCGCCCTGTACTCCTCCCTCGCCGACGGCTCCGACCTGCGCCGTCACACCCCGCTCGGCGGCTTCTACGCCCGGCACGCCGCGAGCGACGGCACCCGTGTGGTCTATGTCAGCGCCGGACAGCTCTGGGTGCTGGACGACCTCGACGGCGCCGAGCCGCGCCGCCCCGGCATCCGGCTCGGCGGCCCCCGTACCGACCTCCAGCCCTTCGTGCTGGACGCCGCCCGCTGGCTGGACTCCGCCACCCCCGACCACACCGGGCGCGGCAGCGCGGTCGCCGTGCGCGGCACCGTCCACTGGGTCACCCACCGCGCCGGACCGGCCCGTGCGCTGGCCGCCGAGCCCGGCGTACGGGCGCGGCTGCCGCGCACCTTCCGGGCGGGCGGCGAGGAGTGGGTGGTGTGGGTGACCGACGCCGAGGGCGACGACGCGCTGGAGTTCGCCCCCGCCACCGGCCTCGCCCCGGGCACCGCCCCACGCCGCCTGGGCGCCGGACAGCTCGGCCGCGTGCTCGAACTGGCCATGTCCCCGGACGGCACCCGCGCCGCCGTCGCCTCCCACGACGGCCGGCTGCTGCTGGTCGAGCGGGAGACCGGCGAGATCCGCGAGGTCGACCGCAGCGAGGACGGCGACCCGCACGGCCTGGCCTTCTCACCCGACTCCGGCTGGCTCGCCTGGGCCCACCCCGGCCCGCGCCCGCTCTCCCAGATCCGGCTCGCCGCCACCACCGACCTCACCGTCACCGAGGCCACCCCGCTGCGCTTCGCCGACTACGAGCCCGTCTTCACCCTCGACGGCCGCTACCTCGCCTTCCTCTCCAACCGCGCCTTCGACCCGGTCTTCGACACCCACGTCTTCGACCTGGCCTTCGTGGCGGGCGCCCGCCCGCACCTCATCACCCTGGCCGCCACCACGCCCTCGCCCTTCGGCCCGCAGCGCCACGGCCGCCCCTTCGGCACCCCCGACCGGGACGAGACCCCCGGCGCCGAGGGCACCCCCGTCACCCGCGTCGACCTCGACGGGCTCGCCGACCGCATCGTGCCCTTCCCCGTCGAGGCCGCCCGGTACGGCAACCTGCGCGCCGCCAAGGACGGCCTGCTCTGGCTGCGCCACCCGGTGCGCGGCGTCCTCGGCGCCTCCCGCGCCACCCCGGACGCCCCCGACCCCAAGACGGAGCTGGAGCGCTACGACCTCGGCCAGCACCGGCTGGAGCACCTGGCCGCCGACGCCGACGAGTTCGAGGTCAGCGGCGACGGCCGCCGCGTCCTGCTGTGGTCAGACGGCAGGCTCCGCGTCGTCCCCGCCGACCGCCGCGCCTCCGACGACGAGGACGGCGACGCCCGCGTCACCGTCGACCTCGGCCGCATCCGGCACACCGTCGACCCCGTCGCCGAGTGGCGGCAGATGTACGACGAGACCGGCCGGCTCATGCGGGACAACTTCTGGCGCCCCGACATGGGCGGCGTCGACTGGGACGGCGTCCTGGAGCGCTACCGTCCCGTCCTCGAACGCGTCGCCACCCATGACGACCTCGTGGACCTCCTCTGGGAGGTGCACGGCGAACTCGGCGCCTCCCACGCCTATGTCATGCCGCACGGAAGCTGGGGCGAGGGCGCCCGCCAGGGGCTGCTCGGCGCCGACATCTCCCGTCATGAGGACGGCAGTTGGCGCGTCGACCGGGTGCTGCCCTCGGAGACCTCCGACCCCGAGGCCCGCTCCCCCCTCGCCGCGCCCGGAGTCGCCGTACGCCCCGGCGACACCCTCCTCGCCATCGGCGGCCACCCCGTCGACCCGGTGACCGGCCCCGGCCCGCTGCTGCTGGGCACCGCGGGGAAGCCCGTGGAGCTGACCGTCGCCCCGGCCGGCGGCGGCGAGCCCCGGCACGCGGTCGTCGTCCCGCTCGCCGACGAGGAGCCGCTGCGCTACCACGCCTGGGTCGCCGGCCGCCGCGCCCACGTCCACGAACGCTCCGGCGGCCGCCTCGGCTACCTCCACGTCCCCGACATGCAGGCCCCCGGCTGGGCCCAGATCCACCGCGACCTGCGCGTCGAGGTCACCCGCGAGGGTCTGGTCGTCGACGTCCGCGAGAACCGGGGCGGCAACACCTCCCAGCTCATCGTGGAGAAGCTCGCCCGCCGCATCGTCGGCTGGGACCTCCCCCGGGGCATGCGCCCCGAGAGCTACCCCCAGGACGCCCCCCGAGGCCCCGTAGTGGCCGTGGCCGACGAGTTCTCCGGCTCCGACGGCGACATCGTCAACGCCGCGATCCGCGCCCTCGGCATCGGCCCGGTGGTAGGCACCCGCACCTGGGGCGGAGTCATCGGCATCGACAGCCGCTACACCCTGGTCGACGGCACGGTCATCACCCAGCCCAAGTACGCCTTCTGGCTGGAGGGCGCAGGCTGGGACGTGGAGAACCACGGGGTGGACCCCGACGTGGAGATCCCGATGCGCCCCCAGGACTGGGCACGGGACGAGGACCCCCAGTTGAACAAGGCAATAGACCTGGCGCTGGAAGCACTGGAGAGGCAGCCCGCAAAAACACCGCCCACTTTGCCAACCTCTTAGGGGCGCGGGGCTGTGTCGATCAGCGGCTCCGCCGCGGGGCGCGAGCAACCACAACGCACCCCGCACCCGAACGACTAGGATGCCGGAGGCAAAGATCATCGGCGAAAGCGAGCGCAGCTAAATGGCCGGCGAACCCCAAGAAGACTGCCTCTTCTGCAACATCATCGCGGGCAAAGTCCCCGCAGACGTGGTCAGGGAGACCGACACCACCCTCGCCTTCCGGGACATCAACCCCCAGGCCCCCACCCACATCCTGGTGATCCCCAAGGCCCACTACAAGAACGCCGCAGAACTCGCCGCAGAAGCCCCGCAGCTCGCAGCAGACGTACTGGCAGAGACCCGCGGAGTCGCCGAAGGCGAGTCGCTGGAGAGCTACCGCACCGTCTTCAACACCGGCAGCGGCGCCGGCCAGACCGTCTGGCACGCCCACGCGCACGTCCTCGGCGGCCGCGGCCTGAACTGGCCCCCCGGATAACCCCTGATGTCCGTACGCGAGTTGGTCGTCCTCGGCACCGCCAGCCAGGTCCCGACCCGGCACCGCAACCACAACGGCTATCTGCTGCGCTGGGACGGCGAGGGCATCCTCTTCGACCCCGGCGAGGGAACCCAGCGGCAGATGCTGCGCGCCGGGGTCGCCGCACACGACCTGAACCGGATCTGCGTCACCCACTTCCACGGTGACCACAGCCTGGGCCTGGCCGGGGTGATCCAGCGGATCAACCTCGACCGGGTGCCGCACGAGATCACCGCGCACTACCCGCGCTCCGGGCAGCGCTTCTTCGACCGGCTCCGGTACGCCACCGCCTACCGGGAGACGGTCGACCTGGTCGAGGCCCCCGTCGACACCGACGGCCCCCAGGCCATCACCCCCTCCTACACGCTGGAGGCGTACGGCCTCTCCCACCCGGTGGAGTCCTACGGCTACCGGCTTGTCGAGCCCGACCGGCTCCGGATGCTGCCAGACCGCCTCGCCGCGCACGGCATCGCGGGCCCCGACGTGGGCCGTATCCAGCGGGAGGGCTCGCTCGGCGGGGTCGCGCTGGAGGAGGTCAGCGAGACGCGGCGCGGGCAGCGGTTCGCGTTCGTGATGGACACCCGGCTCTGCCCCGGCGTGCACGCCCTCGCCGACGGCTGCGACCTGCTCGTCATCGAGTCCACCTTCCTGGACGAGGACGTGACGCTGGCCGAGGAACACGGCCACCTGACGGCCGGGCAGGCGGCGACCGTGGCCCGCGACGCCGGGGTGCGGCACCTCGTCCTCACCCACTTCAGCCAGCGCTACTCCGACCCCGCCGAGTTCGAGCGGCAGGCCCGGGCCGCCGGGTTCACCGGCGAGCTGACCGTGGCCCGCGACCTGGACCGGGTACCGCTCCCCAAGCGCGGCTGAGCGTCGGGGCGCGGGCGTACGATATTTCGATGCCCCTCCCCAAAGCTGAACTGCACCTGCACATCGAAGGCACGCTGGAGCCGGAACTTGCGTTCCGTCTGGCCGAGCGCAACGGCGTCGAGCTTCCCTATGCCGACACCGAAGCGCTGCGCCACGCGTACCGGTTCGAGGACCTCCAGTCCTTCCTGAACCTGTACTACGAGCTGATGGCCGTCCTGCGCACCGAGCGGGACTTCGAGGAGCTGGCCGACGCCTACCTGGCCCGCGCCGCCGCGCAGGGTGTGCGGCACGCGGAGATCTTCTTCGACCCGCAGGCCCACCTCGCGCGCGGGGTGGAGATGGGGACCGTGGTCGAGGGGCTGTGGCGGGCGCTGGGCCGCAGCGAGGAGACCCACGGCGTCTCCACGAAGCTGATCATGTGCTTCCTGCGCGACGAGTCCGCCGAGTCGGCGCTCGCCACGCTGGACGCCGCCAAGCCGTACCTGGACCGGATCACCGGGGTCGGCCTGGACTCCGCCGAGGTGGGCCACCCGCCGGTGAAGTTCCGCGAGGTCTACGCCGCCGCCGCCGCGCTCGGCCTGCGGCGCGTGGCGCACGCCGGTGAGGAGGGGCCGCCGGAGTACGTCGTCCAGGCCCTCGACCTGCTCGGGGTGGAGCGGATCGACCACGGGCTGCGCTCCGTGGAGGACCCGGCGCTGGTCGAGCGGCTGGTCCGGGACCGCATCCCGCTGACCCTGTGCCCGCTGTCCAACGTCCGCCTGCGCACCATCGACACGCTGGCCGACCACCCGCTCCCGGCGATGCTGGAGGCGGGGCTGATGTGCACGGTGAACTCCGACGACCCCGCCTACTTCGGCGGCTACGCGGGCGACAACTTCACCGCCGTCCAGCAGACCCTCGGCCTGAGCGAGGACCGGCTGCGCGAGCTGGCCCGCAACTCCTTCCTCGCCTCCTTCCTGGAGGACGACGAGCCCCGCCGGGCGCGGTACCTGGCGGAGGTCGAGGCGTACGAATTCCCGGACGCGCGGGCGTAGTCACGCGGGGACGGTCGCGTCGGAGGTGTCGGTGAAGGGGATCTGCACGACGGGGATGCCCTTGGCGGACAGATCCCGGACGGTGGCCCCGCCGACCGTGACCGGCGTGTCCCTGACGGCGACGTCGGTGACGGCCAGGTTCGGCACGGGCGCCGGGCGCAGGGAGATCTCCACCACCCGCAGGCGGCGGGGTGCCGTGCGCAGCGCGACCGCGGCCATCGGCACCGCCGCCAGCAGCAGTATCGCCGCCAGGATCTCGCCCATCACCGGGAAGCCCGCGTGGGCGGACAGCAGGCTGCCGGTCAGCGGTCCGGCCGCCGTGCCCAGCGACGCGGCGGAGCCGACCAGGACCGCCCAGCGGCCGCGGGTGTCGAGCGCGGCGGCCAGGCTGATCACGTAGGACAGCACCACCGGGTAGCAGAGGTTCCACGCGATCTCGCCCAGCGCGAAGGACGGCAGGTCGGTGGCCGAGGCGCTGAGCGCGACGCAGCCCGCGATCAGCGCCGTGCCCAGACCGATCGGCAGCGCGCGGCCCAGCCGGGGGCCCAGCGCGCCCGCGCCGACCACGCCGAGCAGCCCGGCGCCGAGCGCTATGGCGAACACCGCGCCGACCGTGATCTCGGTGAGGTGCGCCTGCCCGAGGCCGATGCGCCCGCTGACGCCCCACAGCGCGTTCTGCGCCAGCGACCAGCACGGCATCGTCGCGGCCAGCAGCATTCCGGCCCGGCGGTGGGGGAGCGGCCGGCGTATGCCGTCGAAACCGGCCGCCGGGGCGGTACGGGCGGGCAGCCGGCCGGTGAACGGCCACACCGCGAGCGCGGTCAGCGCGACCGCGCCGAGCGGCAGCCCGTGCCCCGGACCGAGGCGCGGGATCGTCAGATAGAGGGCGCCCGCCAGGGCCGAGACCACCAGCAGCCCGGACGTGGTGGCCCGGTGCGGATCGCGTCCGGCGGCGATGCCGCTCGCGGCGACCGCCGTCATCGTGCCCGAGCCGAACCCGCCGACGACCGCGCCCACCACCACGGCGGGGACGGAGTCGGTGAGGGCGGCCGAGCCGTAGCCGAGGGCGGCCAGGACGAGCCCCAGCCGGGCCAGCGCGCGGGCGCCGAACCGGTCCACGCGGGCGGCCAGCGTGAACCCGGCCGAGGCCGAACTCAGCAGCAGGGCACTGCCGATGGCACCGGCCTGCGTGGCGGACAGCGGCAGCGCGCTGTCGAGACGGCCGACCGTGGTCGGCAGCAGATACGAGGCGAGGTACCCGGCCGTGAAAAGGGCGACGAGGGGCCAGGGCATGGAGCGGGGGGCGAACACGGGCGTTCCCAGGGCAGGCGTGAGCGACAGCTCGACGAGGAGTGAAAGAGGGGGGAAGGCGACGGCCGTCTGTTCGACGGGAGCGCGCGAGCAAGTTGTATCAAGCACGCGGTTTCGAGAAGAAGCCGGGCCGATGTGATTCAGATCACTATCACGTTTGGGCCGTGTCCCGGCGGGTAAGCACGTTTGATTTCGCGCTCGAACGCTCGGACGGTGATCGCACAGAACTCCGGGATGGGTTATGGTTGTTCACGTCGCGGTCGCCGTAACTCCCGGTGGCGGACAGTGCGTTGGTGGTCCAAGGAAAGACGCCCCGCTTCCTGCGGGGAAATGCAGGTGCAAGGCCTGCCCGGCGCTCCGAACAGAGCCCCATCCCGCCTCCGGGCGGGGTGGGGCTCTTCGTTGCGCGCCCCCGCTCCGCGCCCGCCTGCTTCCGCGCACTCCCCGGTACTCCCGCCTTCCGTGCGCACGCCGCCCTGCGTTCCGCCCATGGACGGCCCAGGTGGCCGCGCTCGCGGGCGTCGACCTCGACCGTGATGCGCTCGCCCGTCTCCACGAGCGCCGGGCGTCGGACGACGGCGCCCTGCGCGACCGCGACGACAGCGCGGCGATGCGCGTCGCGCACCCGGACCGGCGGACGCCGGTGATGCCCCGCTGGTGACCCGGCGCGACCCCGCGAGCCCCCTGGAACCATCGGATTCCGGCCGCCGAAGCCTCGGTCACCGGCCGGTCGGTGGTGCACACTGGCCAGATCCGTACCACGTCAGGGAGCCCGCACTGATGCCGTCCCACGCGATCGCCGGAGAGGAAACCGGAGGCGACCCGGAGCACCTCACCCAGACAGCGCGCCACCAGGCCCAGGTCGACCCGCTGGCCGCGCTGCGCGCACCCGGCGATCCGCCCTGGGACGTCTATCTCACCGGCACCGTCTTCCTCGACATCGTCTTCACCGGCCTGGACACCGCCCCCGTGCGCGGTACCGAGTCCTGGGCGCGCGGGATGGGCTCCAGCCCCGGCGGCGTCGCCAACATGGCCGCCGCGCTGGCCCGCCTCGGCCTGCGCACCTCGCTGGCGGCGGCCTTCGGGGACGACCACTACGGGGAGTACTGCTGGGACGCGCTCGCGCGGGGCGAGGGCATCGACCTCACCCCCTCGCGCACGGTGCCCGGCTGGCACTCGCCGGTGACCGTCTCCATGGCGTACGAGGGGGAGCGCACGATGATCTCCCACGGGCACGAGCCGCCGCCGGAGGAGCCCGCGCCCGACTGCCCGCCGCCCGCGCGTGCCGCCGTCGCCTCCCTCACGCCGGGGCGCCGGGCGCCCTGGATCGCGCAGGCCGCCCGTAAGGGGACCCGGATCTTCGCCGACGTCGGGTGGGACGACACCGGTGCGTGGGACCTGGCCGGGCTCGCCGACCTGGAGCACTGCGAGGCGTTCCTGCCCAACGCGGAGGAGGCGATGCGGTACACCGGCTCCACCTGCCCCAAGGCGGCCGCGCACGCCCTCACCGAACACGTACCGGTCGCGGTCGTCACCCTCGGCGCGGAGGGCGCGTACGCGGTGGACCGGCGCACCGGCGAGACCGCCGAGGTGCCCGCCATCGCGGTGGAGGCCCTCGACCCCACCGGCGCCGGGGACGTCTTCGTGGCCGGCTTCGTCACCGGCACCCTCGCCGGCTGGCCCCTCGCCGACCGCCTCGCCCTCGCCGGCCTCACCGCCGCCCTCTCCGTCCAGGAGTTCGGCGGCTCCCTCTCCGCCCCCGGCTGGTCCGAGATCGGCGCCTGGTGGCGCCGGGTGCAGTCCCTCGACACCCAGAACCCCGCCGCCCTGCGCCGCTACGCCTTCCTGGACCCCCTGATCCCCACCCACCTAGACCGCCCCTGGCCCCTCCGCCGAGCAGTCCCCACGATCGGCTTCGGCCGCAATGCGTAACGCCTACGGCGACCCGACCGAGGGACTCGCCACCCGAGCCGCCCCCCTGCCGACCAAGAAGCCGAATGCCGGTCGGCGCCCCACCCCGGCCGCCCTGCGTCGCTCGCCGTCCGACGAGTCCAGGCGCAGGCGGCCGCGAGGCGGTCCGTCGAAGCAGCGGTGGCACGGTTTGACTGTGCCTGGCCGCGTCATCGCACCGTAGGGACCAGGCTCGCGCGGACCGGCCGTGCCGGACCACGGAGGCGCGGACCGACAGCACCTGCTCCGCCACAGGCGCTCGGCACCTGCCGGGAGCCACACGTTGCCCGCTCCGCCACCCGCCCAGGCGCCGCAGGCACTCTCGTGGGTGAAAAGCGCTGCGGGGTTGACGGGGGAGCGGCGTAGGCTGGAGGGGCCGAGGTCGCCGTTGGGGGTGGCCGGGATGAGGAGGAATCGCAGGCCATCAGCGCCGGCCCATGACTCAGACACCGACAGCTCACACCTCCGCGCAGGACCAGGCGAGAGCACGGATCAGCGTTCCCGCACAGCACCCGATGGTGACCGTGCTGGGCTCCGGCGACTCCCTCCTGCGCGTGATCGAGAAGGCTTTCCCGGCGGCCGACATCCATGTCCGGGGCAATGAGATCAGCGCGGTCGGCGACCCGGCGGAAGTCGCCCTGATCCAGCGTGTGTTCGACGAGATGATGCTGGTGCTCCGCACCGGGCAGCCGATGACGGAGGATGCGGTGGAACGCTCGATCGCCATGCTCAAGGCGAGCGAAAGCGGGACGAGCGACGGTCCCGAGACCCCGGCCGAGGTGCTGACGCAGAACATCCTGTCCTCGCGCGGCCGCACCATCCGCCCCAAGACCCTGAACCAGAAGCGCTACGTCGACGCCATCGACAAGCACACCATCGTCTTCGGCATCGGCCCCGCCGGTACCGGCAAGACCTACCTCGCCATGGCGAAGGCCGTGCAGGCGCTCCAGTCCAAGCAGGTCAACCGCATCATCCTGACCCGCCCCGCGGTCGAGGCCGGCGAACGCCTCGGCTTCCTCCCCGGCACCCTGTACGAGAAGATCGACCCGTACCTGCGCCCGCTCTACGACGCGCTGCACGACATGCTCGACCCCGACTCGATCCCGCGTCTGATGGCGGCGGGCACGATCGAGGTCGCCCCCCTGGCGTACATGCGCGGCAGAACCCTGAACGACGCCTTCATCATCCTGGACGAGGCCCAGAACACCAGCCCCGAGCAGATGAAGATGTTCCTCACCCGCCTCGGCTTCGACTCGAAGATCGTCATCACCGGTGACGTCACCCAGGTCGACCTCCCCGGCGGCACCAAGAGCGGTCTGCGTCAGGTGCAGGACATCCTGGAGGGCGTCGAGGACGTCCACTTCTCCCGGCTCTCCTCCCAGGACGTCGTCCGGCACAAGCTCGTGGGCCGTATCGTCGACGCGTACGAGAAGTACGACAACGGCCAGGGCACGGGCAGATCCGGTGCCAAGGGCTCCAAGGGGAAGTAGACCAGCACGACCATGTCGATCGACGTCAACAACGAATCCGGCACCGAGGTGGACGAGCAGGCGGTCCTCGACATCGCCCGCTACGCGCTCGCCCGGATGCGCATCCACCCGCTCTCCGAACTGTCGGTGATCGTCGTGGACGCCGATGCCATGGAGCAGCTCCACATCCAGTGGATGGACCTGCCGGGACCGACGGACGTCATGTCGTTCCCGATGGACGAGCTGCGGCCGCCGGGCAAGGACGACGAGGAGCCCCCGCAGGGCCTCCTCGGCGACATCGTCCTGTGCCCGGAGGTCGCGGCCCAGCAGGGCAAGGACGCGCCCACCCAGCACTCCATGGACGAGGAACTCCAGCTCCTCACCGTCCACGGCGTGCTGCACCTCCTCGGCTACGACCACGAGGAGCCGGACGAGAAGGCCGAGATGTTCGGCCTCCAGGCCGCCATCGTCGACGGCTGGCGGGCCGAGCGCGGCCTCACCGGGCCGTCCCCGGCGCCGACCGTCTCGTAGGGCGGCCGGTACCTCGATGAGTCCGCAGATCGTGATCGGCGCGGTCGCGCTGATCGTCGTGGCCTGGCTCGCCGCCTGCGCCGAGGCGGGCATCGCCCGCGTCTCCAGCTTCCGCGCCGAGGAGGCCGTCAAGGCCGGCCGCCGGGGCAGCGCCAAGCTGGCGCAGGTCGCCGCCGACCCCACCCGCTATCTCAACGTGGCGCTGCTGCTCCGCGTCGCCTGCGAGATGGCCGCCGCCGCCCTCGTCACCTACGCCTGCCTGCGCGCCTTCGACGCCACCTGGCAGGCCCTGCTGGTCGCCATCGCCGTGATGGTGCTGGTGTCGTACGTCGCCGTCGGCGTCTCGCCCCGCACCATCGGCCGCCAGCATCCGCTGAGCACCGCCACCGCGGCCGCCTACGTGCTGCTGCCGCTGGCCCGCGTGATGGGCCCGGTGCCCTCGCTGCTGATCCTCATCGGCAACGCGCTCACCCCCGGCAAGGGCTTCCGGCGCGGCCCCTTCGCCTCCGAGGCGGAGCTGCGCGCGATGGTCGACCTCGCCGAGCAGGAGTCGCTGATCGAGGACGAGGAGCGCCGCATGGTGCACTCCGTGTTCGAGCTGGGCGACACCCTGGTCCGCGAGGTGATGGTCCCGCGCACCGACCTCGTCGTCATCGAGCGGTACAAGACCATCCGGCAGGCCCTGACCCTCGCCCTGCGCTCCGGGTTCTCCCGCATCCCGGTCACCGGGGAGAGCGAGGACGACATCGTCGGCATCGTGTATCTCAAGGACCTGGTCCGCAAGACGCACATCAACCGCGACGCCGAGAACGACCTGGTCTCCACCGCGATGCGCCCCGCCGTCTTCGTCCCCGACACCAAGAACGCGGGCGACCTGCTGCGCGAGATGCAGAAGGAACGCAACCACGTCGCCGTCGTCATCGACGAGTACGGCGGCACGGCCGGGATCGTCACCATCGAGGACATCCTGGAGGAGATCGTCGGCGAGATCACCGACGAGTACGACCGTGAACTCCCGCCCGTGGAGGACCTCGGCGAGGGCCGCCACCGGGTCACCGCCCGCCTGGACATCACCGACCTCGGCGAGCTGTACGGGCTGGAGGAGTACGACGACGAGGACGTGGAAACCGTAGGCGGACTGCTCGCGAAGGCCCTGGGCCGCGTGCCCATCGCCGGCGCGAGCGCCGAGGTCGAACTGCCCGACGGGCGACGGCTGAAGCTGACCGCCGAGGCCGCCGCCGGTCGCCGGAACAAGATCGTGACGGTACTGGTCGAGCCCGCCGGGGTCCCGGCGCGGGAGGAGAGCACGGAATGAAGCCCCAGGAGCTGCGCGCCCTCTGCCTGTCCTTCAACGCGGCGAAGGAGGAGTTCCCCTTCAACCCGGACACCTCGGTCTTCAAGGTGCTGGGCAAGATGTTCGCCCTCGCGGCACTGGACGCGCGGCCCCTGACGGTCAACCTCAAGTGCGACCCGGAGGACGCCCCGCGCCTCCGCGCCGACCACGAGGGCCTGATCGTGCCGGGCTATCACATGAACAAGCGGCACTGGAACACCGTCACGGTGGACACCGGCTCCGGCTCCGGCCTGCCCGACGCCCTCGTCAAGGAACTGGTCGAGGACTCCTACGACCTCGTCGTCGCGGGCCTGCCGAGGGCCGAGCGGCTGAAACTCGACCGCCCCTGAAAACCCCTACGGGTGCGCCCTGACTCCGTGTCAGAATCCGCCGCATGAGCCCTCGCTACCCGCGCCCCGGAGACCGTATCGGCGTGACCTCGCCCTCCAGTGGCGTCCCGGACGCCCTGCGCGGCCGGCTCGACGTGGCCGTGGCCGACCTGAGGGAGCGCGGGTACGAGGTGACGGTGGGCCGGTGCATGGACGGCTCCGGCCACCTCAGCGCCCCGGCCGCCGAGCGGGCCGCCGAACTCACCGCGATGCTCACCGACCCCGAGATCCGCGCCGTGGTGCCCCCGTGGGGCGGCGAGACCGGCATCGACCTGCTGCCGCTGCTGGACTTCGCGGAGATCGGGCGGGCCGAGCCGACCTGGGTCGTCGGCTACTCCGACGTCTCCGGCCTGCTCGCGCCCCTGACCCTGCTGTCCGGCTGGGCCACCGTGCACGGCAACAACCTCATGGACACCCCCTACGGGACACCCGGGGGCCTGCTGTCCTGGCCGGAAGTCGTCGAGGCGCCGCAGGGCGGCCCGTTCACCCAGACCCCGCCCGGCCGCCACCGCTCCGGCGGCTGGGACGACTTCGCCCGCCACCCCGAGGTCCGCGATCCGGGCTTGGACACCGAGGGCACCTGGACCCGGCTGGACGGCACCGGGGACGTGGACGTGAGCGGGCGCCTGATCGGCGGCTGCGTCGAGATCCTGGCCAACCTCGCGGGGACGCCGTACCTGGACACCGCCGGACTCGCGCCCGGTGAACCGCTGTTGGTCTATGTGGAAGCCTGCGAGGACAGCGCGTTCTCCATCTGCCGGAACCTGCACGGGATGCGGCTCGCCGGGTTCTTCGACCGGGCCGCCGCGATCCTGGTCGGCCGCACCAAGGCCCCGGACAGCTCCACCCTGACCCAGCACGAGGCGGTGCTCGACGCGCTCGGCCCGCTGGGCGTGCCGATCGTCGCCGACGTGGAGTGCGGGCATGTCGCCCCGTATCTGCCGCTGGTCAACGGCGCGCGCGGCCGCGTCGAGCACACGGCCGCGCGCAGCGCGATCACCCAGACCCTGGACTGAGGGTCACGCCCTTACGGGACGCAGCCCGAGGGCGATCAGGACGGCCGCGCCGAGCACGACCACCGCGTCCAGCGCGATCACCGTGTGGACCCCGGCCAGCAGGTCGCCGGAGGTGGTGGCCAGCACGCCCAGCAGGGGCACGCCGACGGTGAGGCCGACCTGCTGGGTGGAGGTCACCAGCCCGGTGGCCAGCCCCTGTTCACCGTCCGGCACGCCCGAGGTGACGGTCAGGCCGTACGAGACGATCGCGCCGAGGTGGCACATGCTGGCCAGGGACACGGCGGTCACGGCCGGCCACACCGACCAGCCCTCGGCGTTCAGCGGCAGCAGGGCGGCGACCAGGAGGCCCTGCCCGGTCAGCGAGCCGACCAGCACCCGGCGCGCGCCGAACCGGCCGATCACCCGCGGCGCGAAGACGCCCGCCACCGCCGACAGCACGCCCTGCACCCCGAAGACCAGCCCGGTCTCGAACGCCGTCAGCCGCAGCACCTCCTGGAGGTACAGGGTCAGCACGAACACCACGGTCGACATCATCGAGAACGTCACCAGCCCGCCCAGGTTGCCCCACGCCACCGTCCGGCGGCGCAGCATCGGCAGCGAGACCAGCGGCGCGGCCGTACGGGACTCGATCACGGTGAACGCGGTCAGCAGCGCGAGCCCCGCCACCAGGGCGGTCAGCACGTCCGGGTGGCCGAAGCCCCGGTCGGCGGCGGTGGACAGCGCGTAGACCAGGGACAGCAGGCCGGTGGTGACGGTGACCGCGCCGGGCACGTCCAGCCGGGGGCGCTCCGGGGTGCGGGACTCGGGCAGCAGGCCCGGCGCCAGCGGCAGCACGATCAGCGCGAACACCGCCAGCAGCGCCATCGTGGAGCGCCAGCCGAGAGTGTCGGTCAGCACCCCGCCCGCGACCATGCCGATGGTGAAGCCCAGCGACAGCAGCGTGCCGGAGATGCCGAGCGCGCGGTCGCGGGCCGGGCCCTCGGGGAAAGTGGTCGTCAGCAGCGACATGCCGGTCGGCACGATCGCCGCCGCGCCGAGCCCCTGGAGGGCGCGGCCGGTGAGGAAGGACGCCGGGTCCCAGGCCAGCGCCGCCAGCAGCGAGGCGGCGCCGAACAGGGCGAGACCGGTGAGGAACAGCTTGCGGCGGCCGTAGAGGTCGCCGACGCGGCCGAACAGCAGCAGGAAGCCGCCGGAGGGCAGCGCGAACGCGGTGACCGCCCACTGCAGCGCCGAGCGGCTCATGCCGAGGCCGGTGCCCAGCTCGGGCAGCGCCACGTTCAGCACCGAGAAGTCGAGGGCGACCATGAACTGGGCCGCGCACAGCACGAACAGGACGAGCCGGTCCCGCGCCGAGAGCCGGACGGGGCCGACGGGCGGGCCGGTGGGGGGAGTTACGGGGACTGGGGTGTCGATCGCCATGGCAAAGAGCTTCCGACGGCCGGAAGAAACGTGGGGAGTCGGAACTTATGGTGGTGGTGGCACCACCAGACACGGCGACGAGGGGGAGCGGGACGTGGCTGCGACGGCGGGTACGGCGAGCGTGCCGAGAAGCGAACGGCGCAGTGAACGGCGCAGTGAGCTGCGGGAGTTCCTGATGACCCGGCGCGCCCGGATCACCCCGCAGGAGGCCGGACTGCCCTTCGGCGGACCCCGGCGCCGCACGCCCGGTCTGCGCCGGGAGGAGGTCGCGGTGCTGGCCGGGGTGGGCGCCTCCTGGTACCAGTGGCTGGAGCAGGGGCGGGACATCTCCGTCTCCCCGCAGGTGCTCGACGCGGTCTCGCGGGTGCTGCGGCTGAGCGACGCCGAGCGGCGGCACCTGTACCTGCTGGCGGGGCTCAACCCGCCCGCGCCCGACCTCGTCTCGTCCCGTCGGGACATGTGCGACGGGCTGCGACGGCTGATCGACACCTGGATGCCGTATCCGGCGCACATCATGGACCGCTACTACAACTGCGTGATGTACAACGCGGCGGCGACCGCGGTGTTCGGCATGGGGGAGGGTTCCACCCCCCGGAACTGCCTGGTCGACTTCTTCGCCGACCCGCTGTTCCGCAGCCGCACCCTGAGCTGGGAGACCAACGCGCGTACGGTCGTCGCGCAGTTCCGGGCCGCCTGCGCTGCGCACCCCGACGACGAGGGGTTCCGGGCGGTGCTGGACGAAGTGAGCGCTCTGAGCCCGGAGTTCAACGCCCTGTGGGCCGAGCGGGACATCGAGGACCAGGGGCAGATCCGCAAGGAGCTGATGCATCCCCGTGCCGGGCTGCTGGCCGTGGAGTCCACCGCCATGCAGGTGCCGGCCCGGCCCGACCTGCTGATCGTGCTGCACACCCCGCTGCCGGAGGCGGACACCGCGGCGAAGCTGGAGTGGCTGGCGAACGGGTCCGAGGGGGTTCGTATGCTCGGGGCATGAGCGAGAACGAGCTTGACCCCGAGGACCGCAAGATCGTGACCCTGGCCCGGTCGGTACGGGCCCGGAACGGCGTCCCGGAGGGGGCCGCCGTACGGGACTCCACCGGGCGGACGTACGCGGCCGGTTCCGTGTCCCTCCCCTCGCTCCAGCTCAGCGCCCTGCGCACGGCTGTCGCCATGGCGGTGGCGTCCGGAGCGGAGTCCCTGGAGGCGGCGGCCGTCGTCAGCGAGGCGGAGGGTGTCCCGGCGGAGGACCTGGCCGCCGTGGGCGACCTCGGGGGCATGGGTACGCCCGTACTGCTCGCCGGTGCTGACGGAGTTGTCAGGTCGAAGGCCACGACTGACTGACATCGAGCGACCGTGGACCGGTTACAGCGCGTCCGGTCCCCGCTCGCCCGTCCTCACCCGCACGACCGTCTCCACCGGTACCGACCACACCTTGCCGTCGCCGATCTTGCCCGTCCTCGCGGCCCGCACGATCGCGTCGATCGCGTCCTCGGTCACCGCGTCCTCGACGACCAGCTCCAGGCGGACCTTGGGGACGAGATCGACCACGTACTCCGCGCCCCGGTAGACCTCGGTGTGGCCGCGCTGGCGGCCGTAGCCGCTGGCCTCGGTGACGGTGAGGCCGTCGATGCCGAGGTCGCGGAGGGCGGACTTCACCTCGTCCAGGCGGTAGGGCTTCACGACGGCGGTGATCAGCTTCATAGGGGGCTCTCGGCTTTCCGGACGGGGGCGCCATGGCCCAGGACCCCGTGATCGTAGGCCGTCTCGGCGTGCACCGTAAGGTCGAGCCCGGTGCGCTCCTCCTCCTCGCTCGCGCGCAGCCCCAGCGTGCGGTCCAGCAGCCTGCCGAGCCCGTACGTCACCGCGAAGGCGTACCCGGCGACCGCGAGGACCGCGACGAGCTGCCGGCCCAGCAGCGCGAGCCCGCCGCCGTACAGCAGCCCCTCCGGGCCGCCGGTCATGGCCCTGTCCGCGAACAGGCCGATCAGCAGCGTGCCGATCACCCCGCCGACCAGGTGGACGCCGACGACGTCGAGGGAGTCGTCGTAGTTCAGCTTGAACTTCCAGCCCACCGCGTACGAGCAGACCACCCCCGCCGCCAGGCCGACGACCAGCGCGCCCAGCAGTGAGACCGTGCCGCAGGACGGGGTGATGGCGACCAGGCCCGCGACCGCGCCGGAGGCGGCGCCCAGGGTGGTGGGGTGGCCGTCCCGCTTCTGCTCGACCAGGAGCCAGCCCAGCAAGCCGGTGCAGCCGGCGGCCATGGTGTTGAGGAAGGCGGCCGCCGCGAGGCCGTTCGCGCCGAGCGCGGAGCCCGCGTTGAAGCCGAACCAGCCGAACCAGAGCAGTCCGGCACCGAGCATGACCATGGGAAGGCTGTGCGGGCGCATGGCGTCCTTCTTGAAGCCCAGCCGGGGTCCGAGCACCAGACACAGCGCGAGCCCCGAGGCCCCGGACGTGATCTCCACCGGCAGACCGCCCGCGAAGTCCAGCGCCCCCAGCTTCGCGCCGATCCACCCTCCCGGCCCCCACACCCAGTGCGTGACCGGAACGTATACGAGCAGCGTCCACACCGGCACCAGCACCAGCCACGCCCCGAACCGGGTGCGGTCCGCGACCGCGCCGCTGATCAGGGCGGCCGTGATGACGGCGAAGGTGAGCTGGAAGGTGGCGAAGAGCAGGGTGGGGACCGTGCCGTGCAGACTGGCCGGGCCCACCCCGGCCATGCCCGCGTTCTCCAGCCCGCCGAGCAGGCCGCCGCCGAGGTCACCGGTGAAGGCGAGGGAGTAGCCGGCCGCCAGCCAGACCACGGTGACCAGGGCGATGGACACGAAGCTCATCATCAGCATGTTGAGGACGCTCTTCGCGCGGACCATGCCGCCGTAGAACAGGGCCAGGCCCGGTGTCATCAGCAGCACCAGGGCGGTGGCGGCGAGCAGCCAGGCGGTGTCACCGGTGTCCGCGTGGGCGGCGGCGAGGGTCACGGGCGTCTCCAGTGATCCGGGGGAGCGGGCTCGTCAGAGGGTCACGGGTGCGCGTTTCCGGTCGCCTACAGGGGCGTTTCCGGGGTGTTTCGGCCCGCTCCGGGAGCCTGAGACGCTGGTCGCGGGGGTGTGGCGGACGCCCGTGCGGCACGGGCTCGCGGATCAGGGAGAATGGTCGGCATGAGCGTTCGTACCCAGTCATCCGAGCGGTCGGGCGAGAATGCCCACCGCGCAGGCTTCGCGTGCTTCGTGGGCCGTCCCAACGCGGGCAAGTCCACCCTCACGAACGCTCTGGTCGGGCAGAAGGTGGCCATCACCGCCGACCAGCCGCAGACCACCCGGCACACCGTGCGCGGCATCGTGCACCGGGACGACGCCCAGTTGATCCTGGTCGACACCCCCGGCCTCCACAAGCCGCGCACCCTGCTGGGCGAGCGGCTCAACGACGTGGTGCGCACCACCTGGGCCGAGGTCGACGTGATCGGCTTCTGCCTCCCGGCGAACGAGAAGATCGGCCCCGGCGACCGCTTCATCGCCAAGGAGCTGGCCGGGATCAAGAAGACCCCCAAGGTCGCCATCGTCACCAAGACCGACCTGGTCGACTCCAAGACCCTCGCCGAGCAGCTCATCGCCATCGACCAGCTCGGCAAGGAGCTGGGCTTCGAGTGGGCCGAGATCGTGCCGGTCTCCGCGACCGGCGGCAAGCAGGTGGGCCTGCTGGCCGACCTGATCGTGCCGCTGCTCCCCGAGGGCCCGGCGCTCTACCCCGAGGGCGACCTCACCGACGAGCCCGAGCAGGTCATGATCGCGGAGCTGATCCGCGAGGCCGCGCTGGAGGGCGTGCGCGACGAGCTGCCGCACTCCATCGCCGTCGTCGTGGAGGAGATGCTCCCGCGCGAGGACCGCCCGGCCGACAAGCCGCTGCTCGACATCCACGCCAACGTCTACATCGAGCGGCCCAGCCAGAAGGGGATCATCATCGGCCCCAAGGGCAAGCGGCTGAAGGACGTGGGCATCAAGTCCCGCAAGCAGATCGAGGCCCTGCTCGGCACGCCCGTCTTCCTCGACCTCCATGTGAAGGTCGCCAAGGACTGGCAGCGCGACCCCAAGCAGCTCCGCAAGCTCGGGTTCTGAGCCCTGCCCCTTCGACTGGTCAGCGCTGCGCCCGCAGCAGGTCCCGGTACCAGCGGTACGACGCCTTCGGGGTGCGCCGCAGCGTGGCGAAGTCCACGTCCACCAGGCCGAAGCGGCGGGCGTAGCCCTCGGCCCACTCGAAGTTGTCCAGCAGCGACCAGACGAAGTAGCCGCGCACGTCGACCCCTTCGGCGAGCGCGGCGTGCACCGCGCGGACATGGCCGTCCAGGTAGGCGATGCGGTCCTGGTCGTCCAGCCCCTCGTACGAGCAGCCGTTCTCGGTGATGACGAGGGGCGGGAGCCGGTCGCCGTAGCGGTCCCGGAGCCCGGTCAGCAGGCCGGTCAGCGCCTCGGGGACGACCGGCCAGCCGAAGTCGGTCACCGGGACACCCTCGAACTCCCGCAGTGAGAAGGGGAGTCCGCCGGGCAGGCTCACCCCGCCGAACTCGGTGGGGTTCTCCTCCGGGGCGCCCACGCGCGCCGGGGCGTAGTAGTTGATCCCGTACCAGTCGAGCGGCTCCGCGATGATCCGCAGGTCGTCCTCCGCGCCCTCGGGCATCAGCGCGGCCGTGCCGTCGGGGTACTGGCCCAGCAGGACGGGCTCCGCGAAGAGGCGGTTGAGGAGCAGGTCGTAGAAGACGGCCGCCTCCACGTCCGCCGGGTCGGCGGAGGCGGGCTCCACGGGGGAGTGGGAGTTGGCGATGCCGATGCCGCTCTTCCCGGCCGCGCGCAGCGCTTGTACCGCCAGGCCGTGCGCGAGGAGCTGGTGGTGGGCGGCGGGGAGCGCGTCGAAGAGCAGGGCGCGACCGGGGGCGTGGGTGCCGAGGGCGTGGCCCAGCAGGGTGTGCTCGGCGGGCTCGTTGAGGGTGATCCAGCGGGGCACGCGGTCCCCGAGCCGGTCCGCGACACCGAAGGCGTGGTCCGCGAACCGGTACGCGGTGTCCCGGTCCAGCCAGTCGAGACCGGCCGGCAGATCCCAGTGGAACAGCGTCGGCACCGGCTGGACCCCCGCCTCGCACAGCGCGTCCACCAGCCGGTCGTAGAAGTCCAGACCGCCCGGGGAGTTCACGCGCGGCCACGAGACCGAGAAGCGGTACGCGTCCACGCCGAGGCCGGCCAGCAGGGCCACGTCCTCCGGGTAGCGGTGGTAGTGGTCGCAGGCCACGGCGGCCGTCGACCCGTCCTTCACCCGGCCGGGCTCGGCGGTGAACACGTCCCACACCGAGGGTTCGCGCAGGTCGGCGGCGCCCTCGATCTGGTGCGCGGAGGTCGACACCCCCCACAGGAAGCCGTCGGGGAAGCGGGGGAGAGGGCCGTGCGCGTCCGTCACCATGGCCCGGATCATCCGCACCGGGCCCCCACCGCGTCAACGCCGCGTCGCTCCGGGCCGACGAGACACCCCCTAGGCCCCCTCCTTCAATACGCGCGACACCAGCTCCCGCTGCGCCTCGGTCAGCCGGGGGTCGGCCGCGTGGACGGTGTGGCCGTCCACCGTGATCTCGTAGTGGAAGCCGTCGGGGACGCCCGGAACCGGGGTGCCCGGCGCGGCGGCCAGGGCCTGGTCGGCCAGGGCCTGGTCGGCCAGGGTGCGCCACTCCGCCGCGTCGGCCCGCCCCGAGGTGTCCACCTCGGCCTGCCGCTCGATGCCCGCGAAGCCGCCCGTACGCCGTACTTGGATACGCATGGCCCCAGTGTCCGGCACGACGGCTACAGCGTCTCCACCCCCACTTCCTCCCACGCCTTCTCCACCGCCTGGAGTTCGCCGCCCGCGCCGAACCGCTCGCGGGCGGCCCGCACGGTCAGGGTGGCGAAGTCGGCGAACTGGGCGTCCTCCTTGAGCTTGCCGCCGGTCAGCACGTCGTACCAGATCTGGCCGGTCTTCTCCCAGGCGTAGCCGCCGATCGCGGTGGCCGCGATGTAGAAGGCGTGGTTGGGGATGCCGGAGTTGATGTGCACGCCGCCGTTGTCCCGCCCGGTGTGCACGTAGTGCTGCATGTCGGCCGGCTGGGGGTCCTTGCCGAGCACGTCGTCGTCGTAGGCGGTGCCCGGTGCCTTCATCGAGCGCAGGGCCTGGCCCTGGACGCGCGGGGCGAGCAGTCCGGCGCCGATCAGCCAGTCCGCGTCGGCGGCGGTCTGGCGGAGCGTGTACTGCTTGATCAGCGAGCCGAACACGTCGGACAGCGACTCGTTGAGCGCGCCGGACTGGCCGAAGTAGGCGAGGTTGGCGGTGTACTGCGTGACGCCGTGGGTGAGTTCGTGGCCGATGACGTCGACCGGGATGGTGAAGTCGAGGAAGATCTCGCCGTCCCCGTCGCCGAACACCATCTGCTCGCCGTTCCAGAAGGCGTTGTCGTAGTCCTTGTCGAAGTGGACCGTGGCGTTGAGCGGGAGGCCCCGGCCGTCGATGGAGTGGCGGCCGTACACCTTCAGATACAGCTCGAAGGTGGCGCCCAGGCCCGCGTAGGCCCGGTTGACCGTGGCGTCGGAGCCGGGCTCGGAGCCCTCGGCGCGGACCTTCCTGCCGGGGAGGTCCTGTTTGTGCCCGGCGTCGAAGATCGTCCGGTTCGGCTGGTCCCCCTCGGCGGGCGCGGCCGTGTCGGCGGCAGCCGCCTGCCGGTCGATCACGGTGGTCAGCCGGCGGCGGGTGCGCTCCAGCGCGTCCCGCTCCAGGGAGCGGCGGGCCGGGCCGGACAGGGCCGGGTCGGAGTCGCGCGCGAGCTTGTCGAGGAGGTGCGGCGGCACGATCGTGCAGAAGACGGGCTCATGGCCCCCGTTGGTCGTCATGCCAATAAATGGTCGCACCGAGCGATGTCAAAGTCACTAGCTGTAACCGTGATTGATGAAATACGGTGATATCTCTCGTCACTCCCCGTCACTGAGTGGTATGGACCCCTCGACAAGGTCCCGCGTCACCCATTCCGGTTCCGCATGCTGATACGCCCCCGCGTGCCCGGCGGGCCTCGGCTAGGCTGCACAGCATCATGCGTTTCGGGCTGCTTCTCCTTAGCTGCCGCGGCGAGGGTCTGTAAGCAAGGCCGACTCCCTCCCCGCGGTGCTTTTGGCGTTGCGTCGTCGGCCGTCCCAAGGACTTTCCGAGGAGCCCACGCGATCATGGCGAACCGCCAGCAGCCCAGCCCGATGCCGTTCCAGCGCTACGGCCAGTACGAGCAGGTCGACATCCCCGACCGCACCTGGCCCGGCAAGCGCGTCACCGCAGCCCCCCGCTGGCTCTCCACCGACCTGCGCGACGGCAACCAGGCCCTGATCGACCCGATGTCGCCCGAGCGCAAGCGCCGGATGTTCGACCAACTGGTCAAGATGGGCTACAAGGAGATCGAGGTCGGCTTCCCCGCCTCCGGCCAGACCGACTTCGACTTCGTACGCTCCATCATCGAGGAAGAGGGCGCGATCCCCGAGGACGTGACGATCTCCGTCCTCACCCAGGCCCGCGAGGACCTGATCGAGCGGACCGTGGAGTCCCTGAAGGGCGCCCGCCGCGCCACCGTCCACCTGTACAACGCCACCGCGCCCGTCTTCCGCCGGGTGGTCTTCCGGGGCTCCAAGGAGGACATCAAGCAGATCGCCGTCGACGGCACCCGCCTGGTCGTGGAGTACGCGGAGAAGCTGCTGGGCCCCGAGGCTGACGGTACGACGTTCGGCTACCAGTACAGCCCGGAGATCTTCACCGATACCGAGCTGGACTTCGCCCTGGAGGTCTGCGAGGCGGTGATGGACGTCTACCAGCCCGGTCCGGGCCGCGAGATCATCCTCAACCTGCCTGCCACGGTGGAGCGTTCGACCCCGTCCACGCACGCCGACCGGTTCGAGTGGATGCACCGCAACCTCTCCCGCCGTGAGCACGTCGTCCTGTCCGTGCACCCGCACAACGACCGGGGCACCGCCGTCGCCGCCGCCGAGCTGGCGCTGATGGCCGGCGCCGACCGCGTCGAGGGCTGCCTGTTCGGGCAGGGCGAGCGCACCGGCAACGTCGACCTGGTCACCCTGGGCATGAACCTGTTCTCGCAGGGCGTCGACCCGCAGATCGACTTCTCCGACATCGACGAGATCCGTCGTACGTGGGAGTACTGCAACCAGATGGAGGTCCACCCGCGCCACCCCTACGTGGGCGACCTGGTCTACACGTCCTTCTCCGGCTCCCACCAGGACGCCATCAAGAAGGGCTTCGACGCGATGGAGGCGGACGCGGCGGCGCGGGGTGTCGGCGTGGGCGAGCTGGAGTGGGCGGTGCCGTACCTGCCCATCGACCCCAAGGACGTCGGCCGCTCCTACGAGGCCGTGATCCGGGTCAACTCGCAGTCCGGCAAGGGCGGTGTGTCGTACGTCCTGAAGAACGACCACAAGCTGGAACTGCCGCGCCGGATGCAGATCGAGTTCTCGAAGATCATCCAGGCCAAGACGGACGCCGAGGGCGGCGAGATCACCCCGCGCGACATCTGGGCCGCGTTCCAGGACGAGTACCTGCCGAACCCGCAGAACCCGTGGGGCCGCATCCAGGTCCGTACCGGCCAGTCGACCACCGACACGGACGGCGTGGACACGCTGACCGTGGAGGCGACGGTGGACGGTGTGGACACCGTGCTGACCGGTAGCGGCAACGGCCCGATCTCGGCGTTCTTCGACGCGCTGCAGTCGGTCGGCGTGGACGTACGCCTGCTGGACTACCAGGAGCACACGATGAGCGAGGGCGCGTCCGCGCAGGCCGCCTCCTACATCGAGTGCGCGGTCGGCGACAAGGTGCTGTGGGGCATCGGCATCGACGCGAACACGACACGTGCGTCGCTGAAGGCGGTCGTCTCCGCGGTGAACCGCGCGACCCGCTGACCCCGCCCCGACCCGGCGCTTCGGTGCCCCGGCCGCTGAACCAGGCGGCCGGGGCACCGTCGTCTTCCGGCCAGGGAACGCCGCAGGTCACGGACCGGTCTCGTCCGTAGGGCTGACTCGGGCTCCGTGATGTGGCTAACATCACGCCAGCGCGGCGACGTGGCCGCGTGGTGACGTGCGGAGGTGCGACGTGCTGCCAGTACGGGGACGAGACGGCCGAGCCACCTGGTTCGTCCGGCGCATCCTGGGCTCCCGCACCGCCTGGACGCCCCAGGGCGACGGGGAGTTCTTCTGCCCCGGCTGCGGCGGCGACCGCAACTACCAGCGCCTCGCCGGCCGTACGCGCCTCACCGTGCTCGGGGTGCCCGTGCTGGCGCGCGGGACGACCGGGCCGGTAGTGGAGTGCGCCTCCTGTCTGCACCGCTTCGGCGTGGAGACCCTGGACCACCCCACCACCCGCCGCCTCTCCGTCCTGCTCCGCGACGCCGTCCACGCCGTCGCCGTCTCCGTGCTGGCCGCCGGGGGCACCGGGTCGCGGGCCGCGCTGGAGACGGCAGCCGAGACCGTCCGCGCGGCGGGCTGCGAGGAGGAGGCGGCGGAACGTCTCGCCATGACCCTCGACGGCGGCGATCCCCGCACCCCCCTGACCGCCCTCGCCCCTCACCTCGCCGCCCCCGGCCGCGAGTCCCTGCTCCTGGACGCCGCCCTCATCGCCCTCGCGGACGGCCCCTACACCCCCGCCGAACACACCGCCCTCACCACGGTGGGCGAGGCCCTGCTGCTCCCCGCCGAGGTGGTCGAACGGGTCCTCGCCGCGGCCCGCATGCCGTCCTGACCAGGAGAGACGTGACGCGCGGGCCCCCTTGGGCGACATCGCCGAGAGGCGCCGACTCCGCCGGCCTCGACAGACCTCGACCTGACCCCGGACTCTCGATGAGTGAGCGCACCAGTGATCACTAAATCGGGTGGCATATGCGGACTTTGCTATGCCTGAGGGGAGTTTCTCCGCATCCTGGAGGTGTCATCACCGCGAGATCACGGAGGACTTGGAACCATGACCACCACCGCGCAGGACATCATTTCCGTCAGGCTTGAGCGCGCGTTCGACGCCTACGACGGCAACAAGGACGGCTACCTGGACTGGTCGGACTACCAGCAGCTCGGCGACCGCTACATCAAGGCGTACGCGCTCGACAAGGACGACCGGCGGGCCCACGCCATCATGGCGTTCACCCAGATGTCCTGGCTGGAGCTGCTGCGGCACTCGGGGGCGGACACGGACCGGCTGACGAAGGAGCAGTTCGTCACGGCCAACCGGCTCGCGGCCGTCGACACCAGCCGGGTCAACGTGGCGGAGGGCAACGCGCACGCGATCTTCGATGTCATCGACGTGGACGGTGACAACGAGATCAGCAAGAACGACTTCGCCCGCTTCCTGCGGGACGTGTGGCGCAGCGAGGCGCCGGACGCGATGGACTCGTTCGCCAGGCTGGACACCGACGGCGACGGTGCGATCTCCCGCCAGGAGTTCATCCGCGCGATGCGCGAGTACTACTTCTCCAGCGACCCCGACGCGCCGGGCAGCCTGTTCTTCGGGCGCCCCTGACCTAGGTCCCGGCCTAGGACTTCCGGCCGTTACGCGGCTCCCGTGCCCCGCTCTACCGTCCTCGGCATGGACGACACCGGGGTACTGGACGAGGCGTTGGAGCGGTTGCACGGGGCGGGGCCGGAGCGGAGGGGCCGGCTCACCAACCATGCGCCGATGGCCGTGGAGGCACTGGTCGCGCGGGGGCAGGGGGCGGGCGTACACCGGTGGGTGGGCCGGTACGCGGGGAAGCTGGAGGAGTTCCCGGCCGGGGTGGAGCGGGTGACCGACGCCAACTGGGCGTCCGCGCTGGGGGATGCGCGGAGAGTCGCCGACTGGATCGGGTACTTCCAGGGGGAGACGGGGGAGCGGGGATGGCGTGAGGTACTCGCGGAGTGGTGGCCAAGGTTGCTGCCCGGCCTGTACGGGGGGTCCGCGCATCCGGTGATCCGGGTGGGGCACGCGGTGCGGACGCTACTGGCGGCCGAGACCGGACCACGGGTGAACGAGCTCGCGCACGGGCTGGGTTACTGGGCCGCTCGGCACCGGCCCGTCACCGGCCTCACCCCGCTGCCCGGTGCGGAGGGTGCCGCCGAAGCGCTGGACGCGGTACGCCCCATCGCCGTACGGGACGGCGGTTTCCCCGCCCGGCTGGACCGCGTGACGGGCCTGCCCGTCTGGGCGGCGGACGTCTCCGCCCCGGAGGAGGCCCACCGCCGCCTCACCGAACTGGTACGCGCCGCCACCCACCGCTACGCGACCCACGCCCACGGCGAGCCCACGATGCTGGTGCACGCGGCGACGGCCCCCAACGCCGTGCTGCGCACCCTGCCCGCGCTCCCGAAGGACCTGTGGGTCCCGAGCATGCGCGCCGCCTGGACGGCCTCGGCGGCGGTCACGGCGATGTACGCCCCCGACGAGCCCCTTCCCTGTGCCCCGCCGGGCCCCCTCGCCCCCGAGGAGCTCTCCGAGCGAGCCCTGGCCCACGGAGACGAGCACGTCATCAAACTGACGGACACGGCACTGGACGTGGGCGACGAGCATGCCTTCGCGGCGGCGCTCCGGGCGATCGAACTGAGTGACCCCCTCGTCTGAGGATGTGGCCCGCTCCGTCACCTGCCGGGGGCCGTAGGACCAGGGCACTCCCAGCGGACCTCGCCGTCCTGGCGCTCCGGGGTGGGGGCGAGGCCCGCCGCCCTCGCCACGGCCGCCGAGGCGTGGTGGTCGGGGTGGATGTGGGCGGTGATGCTCCGCACCGGGTACGCGGTGAGCCACGCGACCAGCGCCACGGCCGCCTCCTTGGCGATGCCCCGCCCCTGCCAGGGGGTGCCCACCACCCACGCGATCTCAGCCGTACCGTTCGCTGCGCTGAGCGTCGCTTGGACGGTGCCGGTCAGGCGGGAGTCCTCGCGCAGCAGGAGCACCCAGTTCAGCCAGGTCACCTCGGGGTCGGGCGAGCCGGCGACGAGTCGGCGGTACCGGGTGGTGAGCGCGTCCGGGGTGTACGGGGTCCCGCCGGTGAAGTGGTGCAGGGCGGGGTCGGCCAGTACCCCGGCCATCTCCCCGGCGTGCTCGACCCGCAGGGGCAGCAGGTCGAGCCGTGCGGTGCGGATGTCAGCGCCGGATGCTGTCAAGGAAGTCGGCCCAGGCGGAGTTGCTGAGGAGGAGTACGGGGCTGTCTTTGACCTTGCTGTCCCGTGCGAGGACTCCTTCGGCGACTTCTATGCAGTTGCCGCCCTCACCGTTGCTGTAGCTGCTCTTGCGCCAGCGGACGTTGGTCAGCTCGTGCTCGCGCATCGGGAGTTCTCCGCTCGGGCCGAGTCGATGAAGTGGGCCCACGCGGTGGGGGCGATGAGGAGTACGGCGCCGTCCTTGACCTTGCTGTCACGTACGGGGACAGCGCCGGGGACTTCGGTGGCTACCTCGACGCAGTTGCCGCCGTCGCCGTTGCTGTAGCTGCTCTTGTGCCAGCGGGCGTTGGTCAGGTCGAACTCGCGCATCGTCTGTGGTCCTCAGCCGCCGATTCGATCAGGTCCAGGGACATCTCCGGCGACAGCGCAGCGCCCCTGAGCAGATCGTATGCGCCCTGTGCCCTCTTCACCACGGCCGGGTCGTCGACCAAGGTCCCCGAAAACGAGGTCTCTGTATAGGCGACGGGCGGCGCGTCGTTGAACTCCATGAGCCGCAATGAGCCGTTGTTGGCGGGGGCTCCCGTCTTGAACGGGAAGACCTGCAACAGCACCCTTCGCTGCCGGGACAGCTCTGCCAAGTGGTCCAGCGCCTCCGCGGCGACCGTTGCCCCACCGACGGCGGTGCGGAGCGCGCCCTCGTGGACGATCGCCCAATACCTGGGGCGTGCAGCGTCCTTGAGGATGGCCGAGCGCTCCACTCGGGCGGTCACTCTCTCGGCGATGAACTCATCGGTGGCAAAGGGATGCGTCGCCAGGATCAGGGCTCGTGCGTAACCGGGCGTCTGGAGAAGCCCCGGCACGACGGTCGGCTCGAACTCGCAGATCGTTGTCGCCAACTGCTCCAGGTCGACAACGCCCGCGAAGTAATCCGCATACCTCGGATCATCGATCAGCTTCCTGCACAGCCGCTCGAAAATACCGTCGGTTTGCAGCACCTCGTCGATCCGCTGGGCCACATCCAACTGCGGCTTCCTGATCGCCTGCTCGAACTGCCCGATGTACCCGCCGGAGACGAAAACCTTCGCCCCCAACTCCGTTTGAGTGAGCCCCGCCTCCTCGCGGCGACGCTTCAGCTCGGTGCCGAAGAACTCCCAGACCGCCTGACGTGAACCGTTGGCCACGGCCAACCCCCTTGTGCTGCCACGTGCTTGTAGGGCTCAGGCCCCTTCCGAGTCTAGTTCTGGAGCGTCACCGTGGGGACACGAAGCGTGAAGAACGTGACGGAAGGGAAGTGATGCGGACAGTGAACACACAGGATTCAGCGGACCGGGTCGAGGAAGCGGAGCGAACCCTCGAGGAATTGCGGACCGCATTGGAGAAGGTCGGGATCAAGTTGCCTTCGCTCGGGCTGGATCCCGTCTCGCTGGCCTGCGAGGCCCCGATCCCGCTGGTGGAGCTGGGGCGGTGCTCGGTGCAGACGGCCGCGCAGCTCGTAGCGGCGCTGCGATGAACGCGGTGCGACCGCCGCTGGGCTCGTACGCGTGGGACACCGGGACGAACAAGGTGGGGGTGGTCATGGGACACCAGGGACCGTACGTGCAGCTCAGACCACTGGGCGGCGGCCGGGAGTGGGACGTGCCGCCGGACCGGGTGCGGGCGGCGACGCCCGCGGAGCGGATCAGCGCGGCGACGGCGTACGCGAACGCCCGCAGCAGAGGCGAGGTGCCGTGACGGGGGATGCCCCGCACAAGGCAAAGCGGCCTCCCCCTGGACCGGAGTCCGGAGAAGGCCGCTTGCCCGAGGGATCAGGTCAGTTGAGGACCGCGATGCCGTCCGTCGTGACCGTCGGACGACCCGACGTGCCGACGACCACGATCTTCAGGGTGTGCTGGGCCGCGCTGCTCCAGGTCCTGGTCCACATCGCCTGGCGGTAGGCCGTGGTGGCGGACTTGAGGTCGACGGTGGCCTGGTAGGTGCCGTCGACGTAGATCTTGACCGCGCCGGAGGTGCTCGCGCGCGAGGCGATCCACGCGACCGAACGGCCGTTGAAGGTCCAGGTCAGCGAGGCGTTGGCGGTACCGGAGCTGGCGGAGTAGCCGCCCAGGTAGCTGCTGCTGGACCGCTTGGTCCAGGTGCCGGTGGCCTTGGCGGAACTCTCCTGGAGCAGGGTGGCGGTCCGGGTGACCGAGGCGGTCGCCGTGTTGCCGGCCAGGTCGGTGGCGGTGAGGCCGAACTTGGTCGCCGTCGCCGACTTGGCCGTCGTGGACCAGCTCGTGGAGGTGGCCGTCAGGGTCTTGGCGGTCGGCGAGGTCGCGGCCTGGGAGCGCAGCCCGGTGTCGTCGGCCGCCTTCCAGGTCACCGTCACCGGGATGCCCGCCGTGTTGACCGTGCCCTTGCCCAACTGCGCGGTCGGCGCGGTCGGGTAGGTGGGCCGCGTGGTGTCGGCGGTCACCGTGACGGCGGCCGAGGTGGTGGTCTTGCCGGAGACGTGGGTCGCCCGCACCTGGACCGAGTGACGGCCCGAGGTCAGCTTGACCGGGGCCGACGTGGCGGTGCCCGCGACCTTGACGACGGAGGTGCCGTCCACGAGGACCTCCGCGGCCGAGAGCAGCGAGGCCGGCGTGGACGTGGACCAGCGCACGGTCGCCGTGGTGCCGGTGACGTACCCGGTGCTCGAACGCACCGCGCCCGACGCGGAGTCCACGCTGGTGACCCCGACCCCGGCCGGGGGACCGGCCGCGTAGGAGCGGATGGTGGCGAGCTTGGCGTAGAGCTGGTTGCCGGGGCAGTCGGTGGCGTACCCGTTGCGGTGCCCGGAGACGGCGTTCAGGGTGTACGAGTTGCCGAACGTGAAGCCGTAGCTGTCCTTGGCGCCCTCGGTCAGGGAGCTGGTCCCGGTGGGGCTGACGCCCGACATGCCGAGCTTCCACGCCGCGATCCGGGAGATCGCGGTCACCATGGCCTGGCTCGGCGTCGCACCCACGATGGTGCTCGCCGTGGAGTCACCGCCGCTGAGGTCGGTGTACGTGCCGATCGCGGCGATGCCCATCGAGTCCGTGTTGAACCCGTAGGTCTGCGCGCCGATCACCGGCATCGCGGCGCCGCCGAAGCGTCCCTCGAAGATCGTGCCGCACTTGTCGACCAGGAAGTTGTAGCCCAGGTCGCGCCAGCCCTGGTGCAGGTGCAGCGCGTACAGGCTGCGCACGATCGAGGGCGAGTCGGCGCAGGAGTAGGCGTTGGTGGTGTCGGTGTGGTGGACGAACACCGCCTTCACGGTGTGGCCGTAGTCCGGGTAACCGGTGTCGCGGGCGCACTCGTCCGCGCCCCAGCCCGCCCGCGTGACGAACGGGGGAGCGGGCACCTTCGTCGCCGGAGGCTGCGCGGGCAGCGGGCTCGGCACCGTGTGCGGCACCGCCGAGGCGCTCGCGCACGAGGGGTACGCGGCCGCCAGCGAGGGCAGGTAGCCCGGCGCGGTGGGCGACGCGCTGGTCGGCGGCGCCGTCGAGGTGGGCGCGGTGGGTGAGGCGGGAGCGGTCGTCCCGGCGTCGGAGCTCTGGCTCTGCGAGGGCTCGGCGGTCGGGGTGGGCGGGGGTGTGGTCTCGGCCGGCGTCTCCGTGGCGGAGTCGGTGGGCACGGGCGTGGTCTGCGCCGGGTCGTCCGAGGGAGTCTGCTCCGGGACGGAGGTCGTCGCGGGGTCGGTCGGCTGGTCGGTCGGGGTCTCCTCGCCGTCGCCGGGCATCGCGTAGGCGGCCGGGTCCATCGCGGGGGTGGTGGAGCCGCCCTCGCCGGGGTCCACCAGGTCGACGGTCAGACCCTTCGGCAGCGCCTTGCCGTCCGCCTTCACCTGCACACCGTCGGAGGGTCCGGCCCACAGCGGGGCGGTGCCGCCGCGCACTCCGGCCCGGTCGCGCTCGGCGGGGTCGGGCTGCGCGTCCCCGGCGCCCAGCGCCTGCCAGTCGGACCACTTGCCGGTCGCCGAGGACCGGGTACGCACCCGTACCGTCCCGTCGAGACGCACGCTCGGGTCCTGCCAGCTCACCGCCAGCATCCGGAACGCCTTGGTCGAGCGGGCCGCGAGCGCGCGCTCACCCGACGAACCGGTCAGGTCCAGCGACGCCACCGAGGTGTGCACCACCTGCGGACCCTCCGCCGCCGTGCCGTCGTCCGAGGTGGCGCGGAGGGCGACGACCGCGCCCGTCCCCGCCACCAGCACGGTCCCGGCGGCGAGCCATATCCCGGCCCGTCTCCCCCGCGGCGCCCGCGCGCCGCCTGCCTCTGTTCTCATGTCCAGCCTCTCCCCTTGCCGCCACCGGCGGCTCCGTGCGCACACCTGCGTCACGTCCAGCCGGATCGTAGAGCCGGGCGTGGGGCCGGTCACAGCCGGGGGCGGATAACCGGAGGGACGCCTTCGCCGCGCCGGGCGTGGGCGAGAATGGACGGCATGAGTCTGTTCCGCGACGACGGCATCGTGCTGCGCACCCAGAAGCTGGGCGAGGCGGACCGGATCATCACCCTGCTGACCCGCGGCCACGGCCGGGTGCGGGCCGTGGCGCGCGGGGTACGGCGCACGAAGTCGAAGTTCGGCGCCCGCCTGGAGCCGTTCTCCCACGTCGACGTGCAGTTCTTCGCGCGGGGCAGCGAGCTGGTCGGGCGCGGGCTGCCGCTGTGCACCCAGAGCGAGACGATCGCCCCCTACGGCGGCGGCATCGTCACCGACTACTCCCGCTACACCGCCGGGACCGCCATGCTGGAGACGGCCGAACGGTTCACCGACCACGAGGGCGAGCCCGCCGTACAGCAGTACCTGCTCCTGGTCGGTGGCCTGCGCACCCTCGCACGCGGCGAGCACGCCTCCAACCTGGTCCTGGACGCCTTCCTGCTGCGCTCGCTCGCGGTCAACGGCTACGCGCCGACCTTCGGCGACTGCGCGCGGTGCGGGATGCCGGGGCCGAACCGGTTCTTCTCGGTCGCCTCGGGCGGCTCGGTGTGCGTGGACTGCCGGGTGCCGGGCAGCGTGGTCCCCTCACCCCAGACCCTGATGCTGCTGGGCGCCCTCCTTACGGGAGACTGGGAGACCGCGGACGCGGCCGAGGCGCGGCACGTCCGCGAGGGGAGCGGCCTGGTGTCCGCCTACCTGCACTGGCACCTGGAACGGGGTCTGCGCTCCCTGCGGTACGTAGAGAAGTAAGCGAAGCAGCAAGCACGGCTGAGGAGACGAGAAGCATGGTCGTACGCGGATTTCTGGGGGGCCGGCGCCGGGAGTACCAGGCGCCGGAACCGCACCCGTCCGGCGCCCGCGCGCCGAAGCTTCCCGGTGAGCTGGTCCCCGAGCACGTGGCGATCGTCATGGACGGCAACGGGCGCTGGGCCAAGGAGCGGGGGCTGCCGCGTACCGAGGGGCACAAGGTGGGCGCCGAGCAGGTGCTCGACGTGCTCCAGGGGGCGATCGAGGCGGGCGTCCGCAACATCTCGCTCTACGCCTTCTCCACCGAGAACTGGAAGCGGTCGCCCGACGAGGTCCGCTTCCTGATGAACTTCAACCGCGACTTCATCCGCAAGTCCCGCGACCAGCTCGACGCGCTGGGCATCCGGGTGCGGTGGGTCGGGCGCATGCCCAAGCTGTGGAAGTCGGTGGCGAAGGAACTCCAGGTCGCGCAGGAGCAGACCAAGGACAACGACCTCCTCACCCTGTACTTCTGCATGAACTACGGCGGCCGCGCCGAGATCGCCGACGCCGCGCAGGCCATCGCCGAGGACGTGAAGGCGGGCCGCCTGGACCCGGCCAAGGTCACCGAGAAGACCATCCAGAAGTACCTGTACTACCCCGACATGCCCGACGTCGACCTCTTCCTCCGCCCCTCCGGCGAACAGCGCACCTCCAACTACCTGCTCTGGCAGAGCGCCTACGCGGAGATGGTCTTCCAGGACGTGCTGTGGCCCGACTTCGACCGGCGTGACCTCTGGCGCGCGTGCGTCGAATTCGCCTCGCGTGACCGGCGGTTCGGGGGAGCGGTGCCGAACGAGGAGCTGCTGGCGATGGAGGCGGCGATGAAGGGCCGCGCCGAAGGCAGTTGACCGCTGGCGCTGATATCCCGCCCCATGGACATGGACTTGGACATGGGCTTGGACATGGTCATGGACTTGGGGCGGGAGGCCGTCCGGGAAGCCGTTTTGCTCCCTGGCCCGCACGGCCGACCTGATCGGGCCGTGGGGCGTCCGGCCGGTGTACCGGGATACCCCGTCTTCCGGATCAGCCCCAGGTCTGTCCCACGTCCGGCGGGGACCAGGGAAGGTCAGATGTTCTCGGTGGCGCAGTCCGCGCAGGTGCCGAAGATCTCCACCGTGTGGGCGACGTTCACGTAGCCGTGTTCGGAGGCGATGGCCTCGGCCCACTTCTCGACGGCGGGACCTTCCACTTCGACCGCCTTGCCGCAGGTGCGGCAGACCAGGTGGTGGTGGTGTTCGCCCGTCGAGCAGCGGCGGTAGACCGACTCTCCGTCCGAGGTGCGCAGCACGTCGACCTCGCCGGCCTCCGCCAGGGACTGGAGGGTGCGGTAGACGGTGGTGAGCCCGACCGAGTCGCCCTTGTGCTTGAGCATGTCGTGGAGATCCTGCGCGCTGCGGAACTCGTCGACCTCGTCGAGGGCCGCCGCCACCGCCGCGCGCTGCTTCGTCGCGCGGCCCTTCACGGGCGGTCCAGCGGTCGTCACCGGGTGCCTCCTCATGTCTGCGCCTCTGACCGGCCCATTGTGCCAGCCTCGGCCCCCGGCGGTCAGACGCGAAAGCGCCTGCGGCGGTTCGGGGGGCCCGGGCCGTGCCCAAGACGGGCGGGTTGCGCCCTCGGCGGGCCCCGGCCGGGAGCATGCGCCCGGCCGGGGCGGGGAGTGGGACCGGGCGCGGCCCCCCTGCCGTGCGGGGTGGGCTTTCTGGCCCCCGTGGGTCCGGTTCACCGGGGCTTGCCTCCGGCCGACCGGGAGTGCGGGGAGCATGCGCCGGAGCGGGACCGGGACCGGGCGCGGCCCCGGGGCCTGTCGCGCGGCGTCGGCTCTGTAGCCCCCTTGGGTCCTCCGGCCGCCCGGGTAGCGGGAGCGGCGCCCGGCCGGGGGGTGCGGTGAGTCGGGGGCATCCAGTGCGGGCCCACCGGCGGCGCCGACACGGCTACGTGAGGGCGGCTTGCGGCCGCCCGGCCCTCGGGAGGTCGACCCTTGGGGTCCGCACCCGTCCGTCTGACGGGACCCGGGGTCAGACGCCGACCTCGTCCCCCGCCTGCCGGGTCGCCGGGATCGCGCACTCGACCGGGTCCCCGGCGGGCCGGGTCGCTCGGGCGCGGCGGCGGGCCAGGGGAGCGGCCAGGACGGTCATGAGAGCGAACGCGGCGATGACGAGCAGGACGATCGTCGCGCCCGGGGGGACGTCCTCGTAGAACGAGGTGATCGTGCCGCCGATGGACACCGTCACGCCCAGGGCCACCGCTATGGCGAACGTCGCCGCGAAGCTGCGGGTGAGCTGCTGGGCCGCGGCCACCGGCACGACCATCAGCGCCGACACCAGGATCAGGCCGACCACACGCATCGCCACGGTGACGGTGACCGCCGCGGTGACCGCGACGAGCAGGTTCAGCGCGCGCACCGGCAGCCCGGTGACCCGCGCGAACTCCTCGTCCTGGCTGACGGCGAACAACTGCCGCCGCAGCCCCAGTGTCACCGCGACCACGGCCGCGCCGAGCACGACGATCGCGGTCACGTCGGCCGGCGCCACCGTGGACAGCGAGCCGAAGAGATACGACGTGAGGTTCGCGTTGGACCCGCCCGGCGCGAGGTTGACGAAGAGCACCCCGCCCGCCATACCGCCGTAGAAGAGCATGGCGAGCGCTATGTCGCCCCGCGTCCTGCCGTACCAGCGGATCAGCTCCATCAGCACCGACCCCGCCACGGAGACGAGGGTCGCCATCCACACCGGCGACGAGTTCAGCAGGAAGCCGAGGCCGACGCCGGTCATCGCCACGTGCCCGATGCCGTCGCCCATCAGCGGCTGGCGGCGCTGCACGAGGTAGATGCCGATCGCCGGGGCGATGATCCCGACCAGGACGGCCGCGAGCAGCGCCCGCTGCATGAAGGCGTAGTTCAGGAAGTCCATCAGCTCAGCAGTCCCGTACGGATCGGTTCGGCGCCCTCGTGCGGATGCACGTGGTCGTGGCCGGGCAGGGCGTGCTGGCCGACGGCCTTCGGCGGCGGCCCGTCGTGCAGCACGCAGCCGTCCCGCAGCACCACCGCGCGGTCGATCAGCGGCTCCAGCGGGCCCAGTTCGTGCAGCACCAGCAGAACGGTCGCCCCGGCGCCGACCTGCTCGCGCAGGGTCGCGGCCAGCACCTCCTGGCTGGCGAGGTCGACGCCGGCCATCGGCTCGTCCATGATCAAAAGCTCGGGCTCGGACACCAGCGCCCGGGCGATCAGCACCCGCTGGTGCTGGCCCCCGGAGAGCGCCGTCACCGAGTCCTTGGCCCGGTCCGCCATGCCGACCAGCTCCAGCGCCCGCTCCACCGCCTCCCGGTCCGCCTTGCGGAAGAACCCGAAGCGGGTCCGCGCCAGCCGCCCCGAGGACACGACCTCGGAGACCGTGGCCGGTACGCCACCAGCGGCGGAGGTGCGCTGGGGGACGTAGCCGACGCGGGCCCACTGGCGGAAGGACCGCAACGGCGTCCCGAACAGCTCGACCGCACCGGAGGTGGCCGGCACCTGCCCGATCGCCGTCCGCACGGCCGTGGACTTGCCCGAACCGTTGGCCCCGAGCAGCGCCACGACCTCACCGGGCCGCACACTCAGGTCGATGCCCCGCAGCACCGGCCGTCCGCCCAGCTCGGCCCGCACGTCCCGCAGGGTCAGCACGGGCGCCGACTCCCGCTCCGCGCCGGTCACTTGGCCGGTCACTCGGACCCCAGCGCGCTCTGGAGGGCCTTGAGGTTGGCCCGCTGGACAGCGAGGTAGTCCTGGCCGCGCGACTTCTTGGTGATGCCCTCGATCGGGTCGAGCACATCGGTCTTCAGCCCCGCGTCCCCGGCGACGGTCTTCGCGGTCTTGTCGCTGACCAGCGTCTCGTAGAACACGGTGGAGACCCCGTCCGCCTTGGCCAGCTTCTGGAGCTCCCGCACCCGGGCCCCGCTCGGCTCGGACTCCGGGTCGAGGCCGCTGATCGCCTCCTCGGTGAGGCCGTAGCGCTCGGCGAGGTAACCGAAGGCCGCATGGGTCGTGATGAAGACCTTGGACTTCGTGTGCGCCAGGCCCTCCTTGAAGTCGGTGTTCAGCTCGTCCAACTGCTTCACCAGGGCCGCGGTGTTCTTCTTGTAGTCCGCCGCGTGATCCGGGTCCGCCTTCTCGAAGGCCCGGCCGACACCCTGGGCCACCTCGGCGTACCGCACCGGGTCGAGCCAGATGTGCGGGTCCTTGCCGTTCTCGCCCTCGTGGTCGTGGTCCGCGTGCTCGTCCTCGTGCTCGGCGGCATGGCCGCCGACCTCGGTGCCGTGGTCCTCCATCGTGGTCAGCGTGGCCGCGTCGATCTTCGTCTTCACCGGCGACTGGTCCACCGCCTTGTCCACCGACGGCTGGACGCCCTTCAGGTAGAGGACGGCGTCCGAGCGCTCCAGACCGCCTATCTGCTGCGGGCTGATCTCCAGGTCGTGCGGCTCCTGGCCCGGCGAGGTGAGGGTGGTCACGTGCACGTGGTCCCCGCCGATCCGCTCCGCGAGGTAGGCCATCGGATAGAAGGAGGCGACGACGTCGAACTTCCCCGTGTCCCCCGAAGCGGCGCTGCTGTCCGAGCAGGCGGACAGCGTCCCCAGCCCCAGCGCGGTGACGGCCGCTATCGCGGACCCGGATATGAGGCGTCGTCGTACGTTCATGACAGTCATTTTCAACAAAGTTGGAAACGATTGTCAACAAGCTGACCCTATGGAACCGGCGACGCGGATTCTCCAGGTCGGCTTGGTAAGGGTTCGGGCGGGCTTCGACGGCTTCGGGAGGGGGGTCGGCGGGGGCCGATTTGGCCGTGAGGGAGCATGCGCCGGTAACCTGAATCATTCGCTGGAAGCATCTCGCTTCAACGCCCGTCGTCGTAATGAAGAGAGCACCGTGGCCGCCGACAAGATCGACACCATCGTCAGCCTGAGCAAGCGCCGTGGCTTCGTTTTCCCCTGCAGTGAGATCTACGGCGGACAGCGTGCCGCCTGGGACTACGGACCGCTGGGTGTCGAGCTCAAGGAGAACATCAAGCGTCAGTGGTGGCGCTACATGGTGACGTCGCGCGAGGACGTGGTCGGTATCGACTCGTCCGTCATCCTGGCCCCCGAGGTCTGGGTCGCCTCCGGTCACGTCGCCACCTTCACGGACCCGCTGACCGAGTGCACCTCGTGTCACAAGCGGTTCCGCGCGGACCACCTGGAAGAGGCGTACGAGGAGAAGAAGGGTCACGCCCCGGCGAACGGCCTGGCCGACCTCAACTGCCCCAACTGCGGCAACAAGGGCACCTTCACCGAGCCCAAGCAGTTCTCCGGCCTGCTCTCCACCCACCTCGGCCCGACCCAGGACTCCGGCTCCGTCGCCTACCTGCGTCCCGAGACCGCCCAGGGCATCTTCACCAACTTCGCCCAGGTGCAGACCACTTCGCGCCGTAAGCCGCCCTTCGGCATCGCCCAGATGGGCAAGTCCTTCCGCAACGAGATCACGCCCGGCAACTTCATCTTCCGGACCCGCGAGTTCGAGCAGATGGAGATGGAGTTCTTCGTCAAGCCGGGCGAGGACGAGGAGTGGCAGGAGTACTGGATGCAGCAGCGCTGGAACTGGTACACCAACCTCGGCCTGCGCGAGGAGAACATGCGCTGGTTCGAGCACCCGAAGGAGAAGCTCTCCCACTACTCCAAGCGCACCGCCGACATCGAGTACCGCTTCTCGTTCGGCGGCTCGGAGTGGGGCGAGCTGGAGGGTGTCGCCAACCGTACGGACTACGACCTCGGTGCTCACGCCAAGGCGTCCGGCCAGGACCTCTCCTACTTCGACCAGGAGGCCGGCGAGCGCTGGACCCCCTACGTCATCGAGCCCGCCGCCGGTGTCGGCCGCACCATGCTGGCCTTCCTCCTCGACGCCTACACCGAGGACGAGGCGCCCAACGCCAAGGGCAAGATGGAGAAGCGCGTCGTGCTCCGCCTCGACCACCGCCTCGCGCCGGTCAAGGTCGCGGTGCTCCCGCTCTCCCGCAACCCCGAGCTGTCTCCGAAGGCCAAGGGCCTGGCCCAGGCGCTGCGCCAGAACTGGAACATCGACTTCGACGACGCCGGCGCCATCGGCCGCCGCTACCGTCGCCAGGACGAGATCGGTACTCCCTTCTGCGTGACCGTCGACTTCGACACGCTCGAGGACAACGCGGTGACCGTGCGCGAGCGCGACACCATGAAGCAGGAGCGGGTCTCCCTCGACCAGATCGAGGGTTACCTCGCCGCCCGTCTGATCGGCGCCTGACCTTCGCATTTCCGCCCACCCTCCTGCCCGGTCCTCCGGGTCGGAGGGTGGGCTTTGTCGTGTCTGGAGGTGGTCTACCCGGAATCTTCTGACAACTAACAACTGACAGATATTGAATTCTGTCAGCCCACGTGCCAGGCTGGACGCATGACGATCCCCACGCGAAATCTCGGAAACACCGGCCCCCAGGTCTCCGCCCTCGGCCTCGGCTGCATGGGCATGTCCGGTATGTACGGAGAAGCGGACCGCCCGGAGGCCATCCGCACGGTGCACGCCGCCCTGGAATCAGGCGTCACCCTCCTCGACACCGGCGACTTCTACGCCATGGGTCACAACGAAATGCTGGTCGGCGAGGCCCTGCGCACCGCCCCGGCCCACCTCCGTGACAATGCGGTGCTGAGCGTGAAGTTCGGCGCCCTGCGCGACCCGGACGGTGCCTGGCTCGGCTTCGACGGCCGGCCCGCGGCGGTGAAGACCTTCGCCGCCTACTCCCTCCAGCGCCTCGGCGTGGACCACATCGACATCTACCGCCCCTCCCGCCTCGACCCGGACGTCCCGATCGAGGAGACGGTCGGCGCGGTCGCGGAACTGGTGGAGAAGGGGTGGGTGAAGCACATCGGCCTCAGCGAGGTCGGCCCCGACACCATCCGCCGGGCCGCCGCCACCGCCCCGATCTCCGACCTCCAGATCGAGTACGCGCTGATCTCGCGCGGCATCGAGCGGGAGATCCTCCCCACCCTGCGCGAGCTGGGCATCGGCGTCACGGCGTACGGCGTGCTCTCCCGCGGTCTGCTCTCCAACCACATCTCCGCCGACCGCGCCTTCGCCGCCACCGACTTCCGCGCCTTCTCGCCCCGCTTCCAGGGGGAGAACTTCCGGCACAACCTGGGCCTCGTCGACTCCCTCCGCAAGATCGCGGAACAGAAGGGGGCCACGGTCGCGCAGATCGCCATCGCCTGGGTCCTCGCCCAGGGCGCCGACATCGTGCCGGTGATCGGCTCCCGAACCCCCGAGCGGCTGTCCGAGGCGCTGGGCGCACTGGACATCACCCTGGACGCGGCCGACCTCGCCGCCATCGAGGAGGCCGTCCCGGCCGACGCGGCCGCCGGCGAGCGGTACGCGCCCGCGCAGATGGCCATGCTGGACAGCGAGCGATGAGCGCGAACCGGTGACCGGCGCGCCGGGTACGGTCTAGGCATGGCAGCGACCGAGACCCTGACCGCCGAGCGCATCCTCGAAGCGACCGAGGAGGTGCTGCGCCGCCACGGCCCGGCCAAGGCCACCGTGGTGGACGTGGCCCGCGCTCTCGGCGTCAGCCACGGCAGCGTCTACCGCCACTTCCGCACCAAGGCGGCGCTGCGCGAGGCGGTCACCAAGCGCTGGCTGGACCGTACCTCGGAGCGGCTCGCGGTCATCGCCGGCGAGGAGACCCCCGTCGAGCGGCGGCTGCGGGACTGGCTCGCCGCCCTGTTCGAGGCCAAGCGGCACAAGGCGGGTGACGATCCCGAACTGTTCGCCACCTACAGCGTGCTGGCCGAGGAGAGCGGGGCGACGGTCGGTGAGCACATCACCGACCTCACCGCCCAGCTCGCCCGGATCATCGAGGACGGTGCCGAGTCCGGCACCTTCCGCGCCGCGGACCCGGCCGCCGAGGCCCGCGCCGTCTTCCAGGCCACCGCCCGTTTCCACGACCCCTGTTACGCACGCGAATGGCAGCAGCCCGGAATCGAGGAGGACTTCACGGTGATCGTGGACCTGTTGATACGTGGGCTGGGCGCTCCCGCCCGGCCGTGAGCCTCGTCAGGTCGTGGCCAGCTTCGGGCCCTGATTCCGGTCAGGCCGTGACGCGCCAGAAGTCCCGCATCACGGCGGGCGGGGTCGGACCGGTCATGGCGACCTGGGTGAGCAGGACGGTCACCTTGCCGGTGGCCGGGACCAGATGAGCCGCGGTGCCGGTGCCACCGACCCAGCCGTAGCGGCCGGGCACGTGCCACGGTTCGGTCCGGTCGATGTCGACCGAGCCGCCGTAGCCCCAGCCCTGGCCCTCCAGGAAGAGCGGGCTGCTCTTCCGCTGGGCCGGGGTGAGCTGGTCGCTGGTCATCCGGGCGACGGACTCCGGCGAGAGCAGCCTGCGGCCACCGCCCTCACCGCCCGCTTCTCCACCGGCCAGCAGCATCTGTGCGAAGGCCAGGTAGTCGTCGGCGGTGGAGACCAGGCCACCGGCGCCGGAGGGGAAGGCGGGGAGCCGGTCCCAGCCGCCGTCGAAGGCTTCGGCCACGTCCAGAGTGCCGTCGGGGCCGGGCTGGTAGGCGGTGGGCAGCCGGTGCAGGTCCCCTTCGGGCACGGAGAAGCCCGTGTCCTTCATGCCGAGCGGCTCGAAGATCCGCTCGGCCAGGAAGTCCGGCAGCGTCCGGCCCGTCGCCCGGGCGATCAGGGCGCCCTGGAGATCGGAGGAGGTGTTGTAGAGCCAGGCTTCACCGGGCTGGTGGAGGAGCGGCACCTTGGCGAGTTCGGCCAGCAGCTCGTCCATGGCGGGCACCGCGTGCGGGGCGAAACCCCCGCGCTGGAGCTCGAACAGCGGGGCCACGGCGGGCAGCGAGAAGTCCGGCGGGAACCCCCACCCGCACCGGGAACTGAGCACGTGTTCCACGGTGATGGGCCGCTCGGCCGGCACCAGGTCGTCCACCGGCGACTCGGGCGTGCGCACCACCATCGGCGCGGCCAGCTCGGGCAGCCAGCGCGACACCGGGTCGTCCAGCCCGACCAGCCCCTCGTCGACGAGCATCATCAGCGCGGCGGCGGTCACGGGCTTGGTGATCGAGGCGAGCCGGAACAGCGAGTCCCGTTCCAGCGGCACGGTCCGGCCGGTGTCCGTGTGCCCGACGGCCACCGCCTCCACCTCGTCCCCCCGGGCGACGAGGCCGACCGCTCCGGGAAGGCTCCCGTCGTCCACGTACCGGCGCAGGGTGTCGTGCAGTGCGGTCATGGGGCTGGCCTTCCGGTCGGCGCGGGTCGTCATGGGGTACGACTCCCACGGCGCCGTGAATTCATCGCCGGGCCGGGTCCAGGGTCGCCTGGTGGGCCTCGGCCAGATGCTCCGTCGCCGGGTGCTCGTCCGTCGGCGTCCAGGGCAGGTGCCGGGTGCCCCGGCTCCAGCCGCAGGTGCCGCAGCCGAAGGTCCGCTGGAGTCCGGCCCGCTCCACCCGTACGACGTGTTCCCGGCCGTGCCGGTCCCATCTGCGCACGCTGGTCCCGATTCTGTTGTCGGTCATGCCCGGAGTGTGCGGCACGCGGGGCGGGGCGGGGGGCGGAAGTCCGGGTGGGAACTGTCACACGGTTCCGGCTCAACCGCCTCGCGGGGCAGGCGCAGGCTCAGCAGGCCGGTGGCGAGGACCGCCGCGAGCTGGGTGGCCAGGACGATCAGCAGGGCGTCCCGCATGCCGAGGTGCGGGACCAGGGTGAGGAAGAGGGCGCCCAGGGTGGCCACCCCCAGGGCGAACGACGCCTGCTGGGTCGTCGCCAGTACCCCGCTGCCCACCCCGGCACGGGCGGACGGGACCTCGGAGAGCACGATCCGCAGCAGGTTAGGGAGCTGGAGCGCCTGACCCGCTCCGGCGACGGCCGCGCCGGGCAGCAGGCCGGCGAGCCCCAGGCCGGGCCAGTCCCGCCACACGGCCAGCACGATCAGCAGCACCCCCACGCCCTGGAGCACCGCCCCGGCGCCCACCACCCGCGTACCGAAGCGGGCGATCAGCCGGGGCCCCGCCAGCGAGACGAGGAGGAAGGAGACCGCCATCGGCGCCAGCGCCAGACCCGCACGTACCGGACCCAGACCCGCGCCCTGTTGGAGGCCCAGCGCGATGACGAACATGAACCCACTGAATCCCAGGCAGAACGGCACCACGATCAGCAGCCCCCGGCGCAGCGACAGGGTGGCGAACAGACTCGGCGGCAGCAGCGGGGTGCGGCCCAGCCGGTCCAGGCGCCGTTCCACCGTCCAGAACGCCCACCCCGCCACCGGGAACACGGCCAGCGAGACCCACGTCCACAGCGGCCAGCCCGTCGCGCGGCCCTCGGTCAGCGGGGCGAGCAGCGCCAGCAGGGCCACCGCCAGCAGGACGGTGCCGGGGACGTCGACCGGCTCGGGGTGCCGGGCGCGGGTGTCGGGGACGTGGCGGACGGCGAGGATCAGACCGAGCACGACCACGGGCACGTTCACCAGGAAGATCGAGCGCCAGCCGGTGCCGGCGATGTCCGCCGCGACCAGGACGCCGCCCAGGATCTGGCCCACCACCATGGACAGGCCCGCCGTCGCGCCGTACAGGCTCATCGCGCGGGCGCGGCGGGCACCGGCGGTGGTGGACTGGATGGTGGCGAGCACCTGCGGCAGCATCAGCGCGGCCGACGCGCCCTGCGCGGCCCGCGCCGCGACCAGGGTCCACGCGTCCGGGGCCAGCCCGCACGCCAGCGAGGTCAGTCCGAAGGCGGCCATGCCGCCGATGAACAGCCGGCGCCTGCCGAACAGGTCACCCAGGCGCCCGCCGAGTACGAGCAGCACGGCGTACGTGACGCCGTACCCGGCCACGACCAGTTCCAGCAGGGACTCGCTCGCGGAGAGGTCGCTGCCGATGGCGGGAAGGGCGACGTTGACGATGAAGAAGTCGACCAGGGGGAGCGAGGCGGCCAGCAGGACGGTCACCAGGCCCGCCCCGCTCAGGGTGGGCGCCGCCGCCGGAGCGCGTACGGACGGCGCGGTGGAGAGGGTGGTCTCGGTCATGCCACCGAGCCTGCGCCCGCCCTCAGACGGGTACCAGAGTGTGCCGATCCTGGTACCGGAAGTACCCGCCAATGCCCTCGGCCGGCCCTTGTCCCGCCTGGAGCCTGGTAGTGGCGGGCGCTCATCCTGGTGGCAGGAGTACCTGGCAACGGTGTCCGGACGGAGGCACCCTGGAAGCATGACGACCATGGCCCAGGAGAGCGCCGCCCCCGAGGTGAAGGGCGCGGAGATCCGGCGTCACGAGCTGGCCGCGTTCCTGCGCAGCCGCCGCGAGCGGATCACCCCGGAGCAGGTGGGGCTGCCGCGCGGGGCCCGGCGGCGTACGCCGGGTCTGCGCCGGGAGGAGGTCGCGCAGCTCTCCGCGGTGGGCGTGACCTGGTACACCTGGCTCGAACAGGCCCGCAACATCCAGGTGTCCGTACAGGTGCTCGACGCCCTCGCGCGCACCCTGATGCTGGACCCCAGCGAGCGCGCCCACCTGTTCCAGTTGGCCGGGGCCGCCGACCCGACGCCCGCCGCGGTCTGCCCCAGCATCACGCCGGCGCTGCGCGCGACCCTGCGCCAGATGGAGCCGTTCCCGGCGGCGGTGCAGAACAGCCGGTACGACATCCTGGCCTACAACCGCACCTACGCCCGGCTGCTGTGCGACATGGACGCCGTCCCGCCCGAGGACCGCAACTGCGTCCTCCTCGCCTACTCCCACCCCGAGTGGCGCTCCTCCATCGTCCACCTGGACGAGGCCCTGCGGCTGATGGCGGCCCGCCTGCGCGCCTCCCTCGCCGGACACCTGGGCGAACCCGCCTGGAAGATGCTCCTCAAGCGCCTCCAGGCATACCCGGAGTTCCGCGAACACTGGGAGCGCTACGAGGTGGTGGGCAGCCGCTCCAAGACCAAGGAGTTCCTCAACCGCCACGTCGGCCACCTCACCCTGGAACACACCGACCTCTGGCTCTCCCCGGACCCCGGTCCGCGCATCGTGATCTACCCGCCGAAGAACGAGGAGTCCCGCGAACGCCTGGAGAAGCTGCACGCGATGGCGCTGGAGGGCTGAGCCCGGAGGATCAGCCGGACGTCCCCACGGGTTGCCGCACCTCCGCGGTCTCCAGCCGCTGAGCCGTCCGCTCCGCTGTCCCGTGGGCCCAGCGGCCGCTGGTGAGGAGGCCGAGGAGGAGGACCGCCGCGCCGCAGGCGGTCAGAATCCACCAGCCGGGGCGGGCGGCGGAGACGAAGGTGTCGCGGTAGAGGGAGGTGCCGATACCCGCCGCCAGGACCGCGCCGACGACGGCGACGCCGAGCGTCTGGCCGAGCTGGCGGCTGGTGGAGGCGACCGCCGCAGCGACGCCCGCCTGGGCGCGGGGCATGCCGGAGACGGCGGTGTTGGTGATGGGGGCGTTGACGAAGCCGAAGCCGACGCCGAAGAGGACGTAGCCGAGGAAGAGGGTGACGTTGGAGGTCTCGGCCTCGAAGAGGGCGAAGAGCAGGCCGCTCACCGTCATCGCCGCGCCCGCGATCAGCAGGGACAGGCGCGGGCCACGGCTGCCGACCAGCCGTCCGGACAGCGGGGCGCACAGCAGGGTCGGCACCGCCATGGGCAGCATCCACAGGCCGGCGTGCAGGGCGTCGAGACCGCGTACGTTCTGGAGATACAGCGTGGACAGGAAGAGGAACCCGCCCAGCGCGGCGAAGGCGCTCACCGCTATCCCCGTCGCCCCGCTGAACGGCGCGGAATGGAAGAAGCGCAGGTCGATGAGGGGTTCGGGGCGCCGGGGCTCATAGACGAGGAGGGCGAGCAGGGCGGCGACGGCCACCGCGGCGAAGGGGAGCACCTCGGTGGGGCCGGCGTTCGGCGCCTCGATGATCGCGTACGTCAGCGAGCCGAAGAGGGCGATCACCAGCACCTGGCCGACCGGGTCCGGGCGGCGTGGCCGGGGTGCGCGGGACTCGGGGACGAAGCGCAGGGTGAGCAGCAGGGCGGCGAGACCGACCGGCAGGTTGACCCAGAAGATCGCGCGCCAGCCGACCGACTCCACCAGCAGGCCGCCGGCCAGCGGACCGGCGGCCATGGAGATGCCCACCACCGCGCCCCACACGCCGATCGCCCGCGCCCGTTCGCGCGGGTCGGTGAAGGTGTTGGTGATGATCGACATGGCGACCGGGTTGAGCATCGAGCCGCCGACCGCCTGGACCATGCGGAACACCACGAGGAGTTCCAGGTTCGGCGCGAGCGAGCACAGCAGGGAACCGGCGGTGAAGATCACCAGTCCCGCCATGAAGACCCGTTTGCGGCCGATCCGGTCCGCCGTGGACCCCGCCAGCATCAGCAGCGAGGCCAGCACCAGCGTGTAGGCGTCGATCGTCCACTGGAGACCGGAGGTGGTGGCGTGCAGCTCGCGCTGCATCGAGGGCAGCGCGACGTTCAGGGCGGTGTTGTCCAGGCTCACGATCAGCAGGCTCATGCAGCAGATCGAGAGCACCAGCATCCGCCGCCGGTGACTCGGCTCGGGCATGCGTCCCATCGTACGCTTCGATAGTGCGGCTAACTAATGACCCCTACATGATCCGGGCCGTACCCGTACATGATCGGTCCCGTAGGGGGAGGGGCACGGGTGAGGTGAGGGACAATGGACGACGCCCATGCCGTACATCCGTCCCGGAGCCCCCTGATGACCCAGCCGCTGTCCATCGGCCCGCACGCCGTGGTGCCGCCCGTCGTGCTCGCACCCATGGCCGGGATCACCAACGCCCCCTTCCGCACCCTGTGCCGGGAGTTCAGCGGGGGCAAGGGGCTGTTCGTCAGCGAGATGATCACCACGCGGGCGCTGGTCGAGCGCAACGAGAAGACCATGCAGCTCATCCGGTTCGACGAGACCGAGAAGCCGCGCTCGATCCAGTTGTACGGCGTCGACCCGGCCACCGTCGGCAAGGCCGTCCGCATGATCGCGGAAGAGGGCCTGGCCGACCACATCGACCTGAACTTCGGCTGCCCGGTCCCCAAGGTCACCCGTAAGGGAGGCGGCTCCGCGCTGCCGTACAAGCGGAACCTGCTGCGGTCGATCCTGCGCGAGGCCGTCTCCGGGGCGGGCGACCTGCCGGTCACCATGAAGATGCGCAAGGGCATCGACGACGACCACATCACCTACCTCGACGCCGGCCGTATCGCCGTCGAGGAGGGCGTCACCGCCATCGCCCTGCACGGCCGCACCGCCGCCCAGCACTACGGCGGGACCGCCGACTGGAGCGCCATCGCCCGGCTGAAGGAGCACGTCCCGGAGATCCCGGTGCTCGGCAACGGCGACATCTGGTCCGCCGACGACGCGCTGCGCATGGTCCGCGAGACCGGCTGCGACGGCGTGGTCGTCGGCCGCGGCTGCCTCGGCCGGCCCTGGCTCTTCGCCGACCTGGTCGCCGCCTTCGAGGGCCGCGACGACTTCCAGCGGCCCGTACTGCGCGAGGTCGCCGACGTGATGGTGCGGCACGCCACGCTGCTCGGCGAGTGGCTCGGCGACGAGGCACGCGGTGTCATCGACTTCCGCAAGCACGTCGCCTGGTACCTCAAGGGCTTCGCGGTCGGCTCCGAGATGCGCAAGCGGCTCGCCATCACCTCCTCGCTGGAGGAACTGCGCGCGGGCCTGGACGAACTGGACCTCGACCAGGCGTGGCCGACCGGCGCCGACGGCCCGCGCGGGCGCACCTCCGGCAACAACCGGGTGGTCCTGCCGGACGGCTGGCTGAAGGACCCGTACGACTGCGCGGGTGTCGGCGAGGACGCCGAGCTGGACACCTCCGGCGGCTGAGCAACCACCGGGGCCGGGCCCCTGAGGGACCGGCCCCACCCGTAGGACCCCTACGGATCAGCCCTTCTTCGGGTGCGGAGTGGACCCGTACGCGGTCAGGAAGCGGTCGCGGAAGAGGTTCATCTTCCACACCGGCGCGTCGTGCGCGGGCCGCAGACCGTCCGTCCAGCCCCACTCACCGATCTTGTTGAGCACCTTCGGGTCCTTGGCGACGATCGAGATCGGTACGTCCCTGCTGGCGTGGTTGCCGCTGACGCGGGCGATGGGCTGGTGGTCGCCGAGGAAGACCAGCACCGTGTCCTTGGTGCCGTACCGCTCCAGCCACTCGGTGAGCGCGGTGACCGAGTACTGGATCGACTTGCCGTACTCCTGGCGGGACTTGGTGGTGTCCGCGATCACGTCGGCCGGGTCGTTGCCCGCCGCCTCGATGCCCTTGAAGACCGAGCCGTCGCCCAGCTCGTCCCAGCCGACCATCTTCGGGATCGGGCCCCAGGGCTGGTGACTCGAGGTCAGGATGACCTCCGACATCACCGGCTTGTCGTGCTTCCTGCCGTGCACCCGCTGCTGGAACTGCTCCAGCGTGTACTGGTCCGGCATCGTGGACCAACTGAACTTCGGTCCCTTGTAGCCGAGTTCGAAGGCGTTGTAGACCTTGTCCAGCCCGAAGAAGCTCTGTTCGGGCCACGCCTTCTGCACGCCCGGCATCACACCGACCGTGTCCCAGGCGCCGGACTTCTTGAACACCTTGGTCAGGCTGAGGTGGTCGCTCGCCATCACCGTGCGGTAGCGCTGCTGGTTGCTCACCCACAGACCGGACAGGGTGGTGGAGTGGCCGAGCCAACTGCTGCCGCCGTACGTCGCGGAGGTCAGCCAGCCGCTCCTGGCGTGGTAACCCGCCTTCTTCAGCGCCTCGGTGCGCACGGCGAGGGTCTTGTCCACGCCGGGCGCCATGATCGGGTCCTCGATCGCGCTGCGGCCGTAGCTCTCGATGAAGGTGAAGATCACGTCCTTGCCGCGCAGGTCGGGTACGAGCTGGGCGGGCGGGGTCGCGCCGAACGCGTCCACCTTGGCGACCTTCTGGAACGCGGCCTCGTCCTTCAGCGTGTCCGACACCCGCTCGGTCTGGCTCTGCAAGGTGACGGCGGCGCTGTCGGTGGCGAGCGGCACACCCGCGAGCTGCACCCCGAAGGAGGAGCAGGTGATCCACACGACGCCCGCGACCAGCGTGCCCCTGGTCGCGGCGGCCGGGTGCCGGGCGAGGACGTTGCTGAGGCGTACGACGGCGTAGGCCAGCGAGGCGAACAGCAGCAGGACCAGCACGATCAGACCGGCGGTCGCGGCGAGCGTGGCCGCTCCGCCGAGCGAGTCCTCCAGGTACGACCGCGCGTCGCCCAACAGGCTCCAGTCCAGGACCAGGTTGAAGGTCCGGCCCAGGTACTGCTTGAAGCCCATGTCGAGCCAGTTCAGCACCGTCAGCGCGGCGAGCGCGACACCGCTGGCCGCCGCGAGCACGACCCGGGGCTTCCTGGGCAGCGCGAGCAGGACGGCCGCGCCGACGATCGCCTCCCCGGGCAGCCGGACGAACGTGGCGGGCCCGAGGCCGACGATGGTCGCCGGCATCACGAGGGTGCAGACGACGAGTACGGCGGCGAGGACGGTGACGGTCCGCGAGAGGACGCGGGCCCCCTGGGGGTGCTCCGCCTGCCAGCGGGTGAGGCGGGCGAAGCGCGGTCCGGCGGGGGTGCCCCGGTTGCCCTTGGGGGCGGGGTCAGGGCCGGCGCCGGGGCCGGGCTGGGGAGTGAGGTCTGCGTCGGGCTCGGTCTCAGGGGTGCCGTCGGGGCGGGCCTTGGCGTCGGGCGCGCGGCCCGGCTTCGCCTCCGGGCCAGAGGCAGGGCCAGAGTCGGGGACGGTCTCGGGGACATCCTCCCCGCCCCCATGAGCCTTTGCCCCCGACGCCCCGGCGTCACCACCGACCGCGCGGTCCCCGCTCTTCCCCTGCTCGACAAGGGTCTCGGTGGCCGCCGAGGGCCCGCCCCCCGGCGCCTCGGGTGACGTTTGCGTGTTCTTCTGCTGAGGCAACCCGAGGGTCCTTCCGCGCGAGGCCGGTGACGACGGAGGCGGCGGGCCACGCTGGGGAGGCTGGGCAGAACCGTTGGAGGCCGGTCCGCCTGGCCCGCCGACCTTCCGTACGGTCCGCCGCGGGCCGGTGTTCACGACCTACGGCAAATACCGGGCAAACGCCCGGTCAAGGCCGGTGTCAGGCGCCTCCCACCGCGGTGAGCAGGGCGAGCGGCGCGGCAGCCGAACGGGACTCCCGCACACACGCGTGCGGGTACGGTACCGGCTCGGGGTGGGTGTCCCGGCCGTAACCCGCCAGCACTTCGGGAAGCCGGTGCCCGGCGGTGGCCGCCGCCTCCACCAGGCCACGGGCCACCGCGCGGGCCTCGTCGTGCAGCCCGTAGCGGGCGAGACCCAGCGTGATCAGCGCGTTGTCGTGCGGCCAGACCGAGCCCCGGTGGTAGGAGAGCGGGTGATAGGCGGCCTGCCCGGCGGCGAGCGTGCGCACACCCCAGCCCGAGAAGAAGTCCGGCTCCAGCAGCCTCCGCCCGACGGCCTCCCCGTACTCCTTGTCCAGCAGCCCCGACCACAGCAGGTGCCCGGCGTCCGAGGCGAGTGCGTCTATCCGGTGCCCGTCGCCGTCCAACGCCAGGGCAGGGAAAGCCTGTTCGGGCAGCCAGAAGTCCCGCTGGAAGCGGTCGCGCAGGTCGGCCGCCGCCTGCTCCAGCAGGGCCGCGTACGTCCCGTCGTCCCACACCGTCCGCGCCAGCCACGCCGTACGGCGCAGCGCGTCGTACGCGTACCCCTGCGCGCCCGCCGCCATCACCGCGCCGCTCGGCCGGGTGCCGTCGGCGCGGCAGATCGCGCCGGGCGAGTCCTTCCAGTTCTGGTTGGCGAGACCGCCCTCGTCGGCCCGGTACACGAGGTAGCCGCGCGCGATCAGCCCGCCGTGGTCCAGCATCCAGCCGACGGCCGCGCGGGCGTGCCGCTCCAGCCGCCGGGCCAGGGCCGTGTCACCGGTGCGCTCGGTGTAGGCGCCGAGCAGGACCAGGAAGAGCGGGGTGGCGTCGACCGAGCCGTAGTAACGCCCGTACGGCACCTGCCCGAAGTGGGCCAGCTCGCCGTGCCGGACCTCGTGCACGATCTTGCCGGGCTGGGCGACCGGGGAGGCGCTGTCGGCGGTGGCCTGGGTGGCGGCCAGCGCGGGGAGCGTGGCGGCGGCCAACCGCGGGCGGTACGGCAGCGCGAACAGCGAGGTGAGCAGGGCGTCCCGGCCGAGCAGCGTGAGGAACCAGGGCGCGCCCCCGGCCGGCACCCGCAGCCCCTCCCCGTCCGGGCCGCGCGCCGGCACCTGGAGCGCGGCCAGGTCGGACAGCCCGCGCACACAGGCGGCCGCCAACTCCGGCCAGGCGGTCGGGAAGGCGACGCCCTCCATGAACTCCTCCTCCGCCGAACGGAGTTCACCGCTCACAGCAGCAGGGGAGCGGGGCACACGCACCGCGCGCCGGTCACCGTGCGGGCGGGCCACCACCCGCAGCAGCAGCTCCGCCTCGCCGTGCGGGCCGAGTTCGAGCGTCCACACCAGCCGCCGGGCACCGGTACCGGTCTCCTCCACCGCCTCCGGAGCCGGGTCGGCGGTGATGGTCGTACAGGATTGCCACTCGCCGCGCCGGTATGTGAACTCGATGCCGTCATCGAGGACTTGGCGCCCGCGCACGGCACCCGGCTTGACGTAGGTGCGGTGGTCGGAGCGCAGCTCGAACTGGTCGGTGAAGTCGGCGTCGACGGTGAGCGCCAGCCGTACCGTGGTGGCCACCGGAAGGTTGCCGGTGATGCGCACCGACTCCACGAACGAGCTGTCTCCCACGGCCTGTTCACGCCACAACGTGTACGCGGGCGGCTCCTGGCGCCCACCGCGCGGCACCAGTGCGCAGCGAGCCGTGTCGCCCTCACCGACCGGGCGCAGCACCTCCGGCACCGCGCCGTCGACGGTGAGCTGCCAGCGGCTCAAGTGCCGTGCGTCGCGCACGAAAAGCCCGTCCACCTGGCCTCCGCCGCGCACCCCGCCGATGTCACCCCGGTCGCCCACGGCGGCGAACGTGCCTCCCCGTACCAGCAGATGAGTCATCCCCGGTCCCCTCCCTCTTCCCCGGACTCCACAGTCCCGTCGTGCAGCAGGTCCAATGTCAGTGCGGCGGTCCAGCCGAATCCCGGCGCCCCGCACGCGTCGCCGGTGTCCGGGTCGACGTACTCCGCGAACCCGGAGTCCCCGGCCGTGCGCAGGAAGGCGGTGCGCAGGGCGTCGGCCGCCGCCGTCTCGCCGTGCGCGCGCAGCCCGCGCTCCACCAGCCAGGCGGTGTTGAACCAGGCCGGGCCGCGCCAGTACCGGTTGGACTCGAAGGCCGGTCCGCGCCGGTCGTAGCTGGGGACGAGCCCGGTGCGCGCGGCGAAGTGCGGGCCGCGCAGGGTGACGGTCAGCGCCCGGATCACCTCGCGGGGGAGGCCGGGCAGCAGCAGCGGGACCAGGCCCGACACGCTCCGCTCGCGGATCGGACCGCCGCGCAGGTCCCGGCACAGGAACATCCCGGACGCGCCGTCCCACAGTCGCTCCACCAGCGCCGCCGTCAGCCGCTCGGCGCGTGCGTGCCGGGCGGCGCCCGAGGTGCCCAACTCGGCGGCGATGCGGGCGAGTGCGTGCTCGGAGGCGATCAGCAGGGCGTTGAAGGAGGGGTCCTCCACGGCGAACCCCCCGGCGCCGTCCGCGTATCCGCGATCCCGGTACTCGGCCGCGAGACGCACGTACCGCCCGTAGTCCAGATCGGTCGGCCGGTCCCCGACGGCCCCGTGCACGAGGTCGGCGCGGCGGAAGGAACCGGCCGCAGCCGGGGTCACACGGGCCAACGGGCCGTCCCAGCAAGGGCTGTTGTCCATACCCTGCTCCCACGGGTGCACCACCGACACCAGCCCGCCCCCGCCCAGGTCCCGGCGGTGCAGCAGATACCGGTGCCAGGCGGCCAGCCGGGGATACACCCGCGCCAGGAACCCGCGCGCCCGTGACAGCCCGGGGTCGGCCCGGTGCACCAGCCACGCGGCCAGCGCGTGCACGGGTGGCTGCACGATGCCGGACGTCTGTACGGTGCGCGGGGCGCCCGCGGCCCGCCCGGTGGTGGAGGAGCGCCAGAAGTCGGGGCTGGGGAAGTAGGCGTCGAGCGGCACGGAGGGGGAGAAGACGATGTGCGGCACCCGCCCGTCCCCCCACTGCGCAGCGAGCAGCGTCTCCAGCTCCGTCTGCGCCCGCAGCGGCGACAGGTGCCTGAGCCCGATGGCGATGAACGCCGAGTCCCAGGACCACTGGTGCGGATACAGGTACCGGGAGGGGACCGTCGAGGTACCCGTCCAGTTGGCTGCCAGCACACGGGCCGCCCTGACGTGCAGCGATGCGGCCGGGGGCGCGGTGGAGCGCGGATCGTATGCGATCCCGCGTCCGGTGACACGGGCTGTGAGCTGGGCGGTGCGATCCACTGGGGGCTCCCCGAAGACGTCCGGCCGGACCTGGTTCGGTTGTGTCTATCGCAGGGTTACGCCTATTTAACACGCAAAACTCAATATGTAATGCAAACTTGAGGAACACAAGGGGGTGGCATGACCGGAAAGCCCGGCAGTACGGCCAGGGGCGGCGCTCAGACGAGCGCCGGTGACCTGCTCGACCTCGTGCGCAGCGGGCGGGCCGTCACACGCGGCGCGCTCCAGCAGATGACCGGTCTCTCCCGTGCCACGGTCGGCCAGCGCCTGGACCGGCTGTTCCGGGCGGGCTGGCTGCGCGAGGGCGCGGGCGGCCCGGTGGACTCCCCGCTCGGCGGACGCCCCGCCATCACCCTGGAGTTCGACGGCTCGCACGCCGTGGTCCTCGCCGCCGACCTCGACACCCGGCACGCCCGCGCGGCCCTGCTCACCCTGACCGGCGAGATCCTCGCCGAACGGTCCGGCGCCCTGGTGGTGGAGGACGGCCCCGAGGTGGTCCTCGACGGCCTCGGCCGCTGGTTCGCCGAGCTGCTCACCGAGACCGGGCACGCCCCGGAGGCGGTCTGCGGGATCGGCCTCGGGGTGCCGGGCCCGGTGGACAGCGAGACCGGGCGGGTGGTCCAGCCGCCGATGATGTCCGGCTGGGACGGCTACGACATAAGGGGCCGCCTCTCCCGCGCCTTCACCGAGCACGCCGGTACCGGTACTGGTATCGGTACCAGTACCGACACCAGTACCGGACTGGCCCCGGTCCCGGTACTGGTCGACAACGACGCCAACCTGATGGCGTACGGGGAGCAGCGCACCGGATACCAGGACTGCCGGGCCTTTGTACTGGTCAAGGTCAGTACCGGTATCGGCGCCGGAGTCGTGGTCGACGGCGCGATCTACCGGGGCGTGGACGGCGGCGCGGGCGACCTCGGGCACATCCGGGTCGGCTCCGAGGCGCTGTGCCGCTGCGGCTCGTACGGCTGTCTGGCGGCTGTCGCCAGTGGCGGCGCGGTGGCCCGGCGGCTGACGGAGGCGGGCGTGCCGGCCGCCTCCGGCTCGGACGTACGGGAACTGCTGGCCGCCGGGCACCCGGAGGCGGCGGCCCTGGCACGGGAGGCCGGACGCCGCGTCGGGGACGTACTGGCGACCGTCGTCACCCTGCTCAACCCCGGTGTGCTGATGATCGCGGGCGACCTCGCCGGTACACCCTTCCTGACCGGGGTGCGCGAACTGCTCTACCAGCGGGCGCTGCCCCGCTCCACCGCCCACCTCGACGTGCTCACCGCGAAGCTGGGGGAGCGGGCGGCGCTGATCGGCGCGGGGGCACTGGTGGTGGAGCATCTGTACGCGCCGGAGCGGGTGGAGGAGCGGCTCTCCGCGCTGGGGGTGTGACGGCCGCGTTTCGCGCCCGGAACAGCGTCCGCATGGTGAAATTCCGTGCCGTGTGGCAGCGTGATTCTCGCCACCCTTGATAAGGGGTGCGCTCAGATGAGCGGATCACGAGCGGCTGCACTTCTCCAAAGAGTGGCACTCGGTGCCACCCTGTCGGCGTTCATTGATCGAAATCAAGCGTGCCGATCAGCGCTCACATGAGCGGGATGGCCGCGTCGCCGTCCGCCCGTCCGTTCAAGAAGTGAACACTCGCGTGGCCCCGGCCTTGCCATGCCTTTGCTTTAGATCCTGTGGCAGACGGCTGGTTACAGGCTTATGACGCACGACTGGACGTACCAAGACGCCTTCGATCTGGGTATGTTCCTCGCCGTCAGGGCAGCCACCGTGGCCTCAAGGAGTCGAGACCCGTGTCGGAAAACAAAGAGCCTCACGTAGCGAAGTTCGTCTACGACTTCACCGAGGGCAACAAGGACCTCAAGGACCTGCTCGGTGGCAAGGGTGCCAACCTCGCCGAGATGACCAACCTCGGGCTGCCGGTCCCCCCCGGCTTCACCATCACCACCGAGGCGTGCAAGGTCTACCTCGACAGCGGCGAGGAGCCCGCGGCACTGCGTGACGAGGTGAGCGCACACCTCGACGCGCTGGAGCAGCGCATGGGCAAGAAGCTCGGCCAGGCCGACGACCCGCTGCTGGTCTCGGTCCGCTCGGGCGCCAAGTTCTCCATGCCCGGCATGATGGACACCGTCCTGAACATCGGCCTGTCCGACAAGTCGGTGAAGGGCCTGGCCAAGCAGGCCGGCGACGAGCGCTTCGCGTGGGACTCCTACCGGCGCCTCATCCAGATGTTCGGCAAGACCGTCCTCGGCGTCGACGGCGAGCTGTTCGAGGACGCGCTGGAGAAGGCCAAGGAGACCAAGGGCGTCCAGGTCGACACCGAGCTGGACGCGGCCGACCTGAAGAAGCTGGTCACCGCCTTCAAGAAGACGGTGAAGACCGAGGCCGGCCGGGACTTCCCGCAGGACCCGCGCGAGCAGATGGACCTCGCGATCAAGGCCGTCTTCGAGTCCTGGAACGGCGACCGCGCCAAGCTCTACCGACGCCAGGAGCGCATCCCCGGCGACCTCGGCACCGCGGTCAACATCTGCTCCATGGTCTTCGGCAACCTCGGCCCCGACTCGGGCACCGGCGTCGCCTTCACCCGCGACCCCGCCTCCGGGCACCAGGGCGTCTACGGCGACTACCTCCAGAACGCCCAGGGCGAGGACGTGGTCGCGGGCATCCGCAACACCGTGCCGCTCGCGGAGCTGGAGAACATCGACAAGGCGTCGTACGACCAGCTCATGCAGATCATGGAGACGCTGGAGAACCACTACAAGGATCTCTGCGACATCGAGTTCACCATCGAGCGCGGCAAGCTGTGGATGCTCCAGACCCGTGTGGGCAAGCGCACCGCGGGCGCGGCGTTCCGGATCGCCACCCAGCTCGTGGACCAGGGTCTGATCGACGAGACCGAGGCGCTCCAGCGCGTCACCGGCGCGCAGTTGGCGCAGCTCATGTTCCCCCGCTTCGACGAGGACGCGCGGGCCGAGCAGGTCGGGCGCGGCATCGCCGCCTCGCCGGGCGCGGCGGTCGGCAAGGCGGTCTTCGACTCGTACACCGCGGTCAAGTGGTCCCGTTCGGGCGAGAAGGTCATCCTGGTACGCCGGGAGACCAATCCCGACGACCTGGACGGCATGATCGCGGCCGAGGGCATCCTCACCTCGCGCGGCGGCAAGACCTCCCACGCGGCCGTGGTCGCGCGCGGCATGGGCAAGACCTGTGTCTGCGGCGCGGAGGAGCTGGAGGTCGACACCAAGCGGCGCCGGATGATCGTGCCGGGCGGGCATGTGGTGGAGGAGGGCGACGTCATCTCCATCGACGGCTCCTCCGGCAAGGTGTACCTCGGTGAGGTGCCGGTGGTCCCCTCGCCCGTGGTGGAGTACTTCGAGGGCCGGATGCACCCGGGCGCCGACGACGCCGACGAGCTGGTCGAGGCCGTGCACCGGATGATGGCCTTCGCCGACCGCAAGCGCCGCCTGCGGGTACGGGCCAACGCCGACAACGCCGAGGACGCGCTGCGCGCCCGTCGCTTCGGCGCGCAGGGCATCGGGCTGTGCCGTACCGAGCACATGTTCCTCGGGGACCGGCGTGAGCTGGTCGAGCGGCTGATCCTGGCCGACACGGAGGTGGAGCGCGAGGAGTCGCTGAAGCAGTTGCTCCCGCTGCAGAAGCAGGACTTCGTGGAGCTGTTCGAGGCGATGGACGGGCTGCCGGTGACGGTACGTCTGCTCGACCCGCCGCTGCACGAGTTCCTCCCCGACATCACCGAGCTGTCGGTCCGCGTGGCCCTCGCCGAGTCCCGGCAGGAGCCGCACGAGAACGAACTCCGCCTCCTCCAGGCCGTGCACCGCCTCCACGAGCAGAACCCGATGCTGGGCCTGCGCGGTGTGCGCCTCGGCCTGGTGATCCCCGGTCTGTTCACCATGCAGGTCCGCGCCATCGCGGAGGCGGCCGCCGAGCGCAAGACCGCCAAGGGCGACCCGCGCGCCGAGATCATGATCCCGCTGGTCGGTACGGTCCAGGAGCTGGAGATCGTCCGCGACGAGGCCGACCAGGTCATCGCGGAGGTCGAGGCGGCGACGGGTACGAAGCTGAAGCTGGCCATCGGCACGATGATCGAGCTGCCGCGCGCCGCGCTGACCGCCGGTCAGATCGCCGAGGCCGCGGAGTTCTTCTCCTTCGGCACGAACGACCTCACGCAGACGGTGTGGGGCTTCAGCCGGGACGACGTGGAGGCTTCGTTCTTCACGGCGTACCTGGAGAAGGGCATCTTCGGGGTGTCGCCGTTCGAGACGATCGACAAGGACGGCGTCGGCTCCCTGGTGAAGTCGGCGGCGCAGGCGGGCCGCTCGACCCGCCCCGACCTCAAGCTCGGCGTCTGCGGCGAGCACGGCGGCGACCCGGAGTCCGTCCACTTCTTCCACGAGGTCGGTCTCGACTACGTCTCCTGCTCCCCGTTCCGCATCCCGGTGGCCCGCCTGGAGGCCGGCCGCGCGGCGACGCAGTCCACGGGCAGCGACCACCGCTGACCCCCCATCCCCGGAGCCCTTCGTCGGTCCCCGACCCTCACCACCGATCGCCGGAGGGCTCTGGCACCAAAAAGAGAGGCGGCACCCTGTGCGGGGGTGCCGCCTCTTTGGGTGCCATGGCGCTGATCAGACAAAACCCAGTGCCGACGCTCAGGAGCCCCGGAGGTCGCCCCTCTTTCGCCGGATCACCGCAGCCAGCCACCCCCACCACAGCAACAGGCCGGTCAGCACCACCGACACCCGTGTCCAGCGTGGACGCTCCCGCAGCCAAAATCCCGTTGTTCTGTGCTGCCTGAGGTACTACCCCGTCAGCTCAGGGTGTCAGGGCCGAGGTGTGGCCCGGGGTCATTCCTCCGCGAACAGATCCTCGGCGCGGGTCGCGTGTACGGCCCGCTGGGCCCAGAGTTCGAGTTGGGCCGGATCGTCGCAAGTGGTCACGCGCTCGCGCACCTCCTCGGGCACAGGCACCTCCCGCCACTCCAGCACGCGCAGCACCATCTCCGCCTTGGCCTGGGCCCGGCCCTGCTCCCGCCCCTCCTCCCGTACCTGTTCCGCCAGCGGGTGGCGCCAGAAGTACTGGATCGCGGTCATCAGGTCCCTCCACATCTGCTTCGCCTGGGGGTCGGCCAGGCATGAGTCGACGAACTGTACGAAGACCGCGGCGCTGTCCGGGTCGATGGTCTTCAGGGCGGTGGCGAGTGACTCCAGTATGGGCGCGGCCTGTGGTCCGCGGCCGTGTGTCATGGCGGAAAGCACCGCGAGGGGGACATCCCGTTCGGCCTGTCGCTCGTCCGTGATCACCGGGACGTTGTCCGGGCCCAGGACGAGGGGGCGCACGGTCAGCGAGTGCCAGCCGGGGAAGCCGAGGCGGATGGGCTGGGCGGCCCACCGGGCGGTCGCGCTGTTCTGGGTGATGACGATGAGCACCGGCTCGCAGCGGTACTTCTCGTACAGGTACGACAGGTAGTACGGCCAACTGCCCCGCTTACGGTCGTCCACCTTGCCCTGGGACTCGACCACGAGGAGATACGTGCCCTCATCGGTCTCGGCGCGCAGCAGCGTGTCCACGCGGCGCTCGACCGGCTCGATCTCGGTGAGATCGACGTTCAGCGCGGCGATCTCGTGCGGTTCGGGGAACGGGACGTGCAGCACTCGTTGCAACGCCCGGGTCAGCAGGGCGGGGTCCTTCTGGAAGATGCGGTGCAACGCCTCGTGTGACGAGCCGACCATCAGCTCTCCTTTCGTACGACGTGCACAACGAGCCACGTCGCCGAGGGTTAGGGCTGGGTTCAGGCCGGCCAGCTGCCCGTCAGGTGGGCGAAGACCACCACGTTGCCCTGGTAGCCGGTGGACTTGGAGTAGCCGCCGCCGCACGTGATCACCCGGAGTTCCGGGCGCGACGAGGCGCCGTAGACCTTCTCGTCGGGGAAGTTCTTCGCCGAGTACACCTCCACCGCGTCCACCGTGAAGACCGCCGTCGTGGCGTCCTCGCGGTCGACCTCGATGGTGGCGCCGCGCTTCAGGGCGCCGAGGTCGTAGAAGACGGCCGGGCCCTGGGTGTTGTCGACGTGGCCGGCGACGACGGCGGTGCCGGTGTCGCCGGGGGTGGTGCCGGCCTCGTACCAGCCGGCGAGGTTCTTCTCGGCGGGGGGAGGCACGTCCAGGCTGCCCGAGGAGGTCAGGGCTAGGCCCATCAGAGGAGCGTCCACCCGGATCGCGGGGATGCGGATACGGGTAGGCGGGGACGCCACCAAGGGTGGAGCCCCACCGCGTTCGCCACCAGGATCGGGGCGGCCCTCGGCGGCGGACGGCTGTGGGGGCGTACCGGTATCGGTACCGGTACCGAGCAGCCAGACACCGGTACCGAGCGCGACCACCGTGACGGCGGCTATGGCGGTGTCGCCGATCCTGCGCATGGGAACCCCTTCCCGGAGACGACCCTTGAGGGAAGGCCCGCCCCCTAGGGGTCACGAGGGGCATCGGACCCTTAGGGGGCGGGGCTTCGCGGTACCGGCGACGGACAGCGGAGGGTGTCCGTCAGATCCTGTCGCCTCTCGCCCGGCGATGCAGGAGCCAGGTACCGCCCGCGGCGGCGACGGCCAGAGCCGCCACACCCGCCGTGGTCTGCATGGGGCCGGGGCCCAAGGCGCCGCCGGCCCCCGTCTTCACACTGCCGTGCGGCTGCACCTGCCCGTGCGCCCCGGCCATGGTCACCTTGAGATCCCCCGTGACCTGCTTCTCGCCCTCCGCGCACCGCGCGACGATCTCGTAGGTACCCGGCTGCGCCCCCGCCGGTACCTGGAACTGCCCGATCGCCTCGCCCTCGTGCGTGGTCGGCGCCAGCGCGAACGTCCCCGCGCCCACCGCCCCCGCGTCACCGACCGCCGCGCCCTTCTCCCCGCAGGCCGCCGTGTTCACCGTGACCTGGCTGCCGGGCAGCGCGGTGGACGGGTACACCTGGAGGCTGCCGACCCGAAGGGGTGTCAGGTGCGCCGCGCTCGCGTGGGCCGGAGCGGTGCCGAGCCCGGCCGCGGCTACGGCCAGCGCGGTACCGGTCAGCAGGCGGGCGGTGCGTCGCATGGTGCTCCCCAGAGCTTGTCCGACTCGTGTTCCGTGTGGTCCAGGGGCGTGCCCCTGCCCTCCCGAGGTAAAGGCCACGGCGCCCGGTCCGCCTCCCGAGCCGCCGCCCCCGCTGCGGTGAACGGGTGGCCCGCGCCGCCCCCGCACGGGTGAGGCGACACGACGTAACAGCAGGTCAGGGGCCCACAAGAGGTGCGGAGCCAAGTGCACACGAATGGCGTGCGGCCGGGGGGAACGCGAAGACGGTGCGCCGGAAGCCCGACGCACCGTCAGTCACCACAAAGGCGCGGCTAGCTCACGTTCACCGCGCTCCACGCCGCCGCGACCGCGTTGTACTCCGCGCTCCCGGCCCCGTACAGGTCCTTCGCCGCGTTCAGGGTCGCCGTGCGGGCGCCCGCGTACTTGGTGGAGGAGGTCATGTACACCGTCAGCGCGCGGTACCAGATCTTGCCGACCTTGTCCCGGCCGATGCCGGTCACCGACTGGCCGTTCGCGGTCGGGGAGTCGTACGAGACGCCGTTGATGGTCTTCGCGCCGCTGCCCTCGGCGAGCAGGTACGCGAAGTGGTTGGCGACGCCGGAGGAGTAGTGCACGTCCAGGTTGCCGAGCGAACTGCTCCAGTAGTCGGCCGAGTTGCCGTCCTTGGAGGGCTTGTCCATGAAGCGCAGCGCGGCCTTGCCGAAGCCGGGCTTCACGATGCGCTCACCGATGAGGTAGTCGCCCTGGTCGGTGCCGTTGCCCGCGTGCCACTCGACCATCGTGCCGAGGATGTCCGAGGTCGCCTCGTTCAGGCCGCCGGACTCGCCGGAGTACGTCAGCGCGGCCGTCTTGGAGGTGACGCCGTGCGTCATCTCGTGCCCGGCCACGTCCAGCGCGACCAGCGGGCCGAAGGTGGTGCCGTCACCGTCGCCGTAGGTCATGCAGAAGCAACTGTCGTCCCAGAAGGCATTGTTGTAGTTGCTGCCGTAGTGGACGCGGTTGTACGAGCCCTTGCCGTCGCCCGCGATGCCGCTCCGGCCGTGGACGTCCTTGTAGTAGTCCCAGGTCCGGTCGGTGCCGTACTGGGCGTCGACGGCCGCCGAGGCACGGTCGGCGGTGGTGCCGGTGCCCCAGTGGTTGTCGGTGTCGGTGAACACCGTCGAGGGGGCGCGGCTCAGGCAGATCCCGAGGATGCACAGGTCGGTCTTGTTGGCCGCGTCGCCGGTGTACGTGTTGCCCCGCGTCGCGTCCTTGAGCTGGTACGCCGACCCCGACTGGGTGGTCTGGAGCGGAACCGTGCCGCTGTACAGCGACTGGCCGTCGCCCGCCGCCGTCTCGATGCTGTCCCACGCGTCGATCCGGGCGCCGGTGCGGGCGTCGGTCAGCACGGTACGGCCCACCGGGTTGCCCAGGGTGTCCAGGCCGGCCGCGTTGGTGCGCCAGGCCAGTCTCGGCTTGCCGTGCAGGGCGTCGACGACCAGCTCCGGTTTGGCCTTGGCCTGCGTCAGCTTCCGGGGGCTCGCGGCGCGCAGCGCGTCCACCGCGATCCCGGCCGCCTTCGAACCGCTCAGCTTCGGGGTGATGGTGGGCAGTTCGAGCGGAGTACGGGTGGCGCGGTCGGCGCCGCGGTAGCCGCCGCCGGAGTTCATGTGCACCACGAAGTCCCCGCCGAGCACGGGGAGTCGGTGGTACGTGCGGTCGTAACGGACGTGCTGCGTACCGTCCTTGTCGACGATCACGTCCCGGACACTGGTGCCCTGGTCGGCGGTGAGGCCGAGGCTCGCGGCATGCGCCACGAGGAGGGAGGCCGCGTCCGCGAGCGTGGTCGCCCGCTTCGGCCCGGCGTCGGCCTGGGCGGCGGGGGAGAGGGCGGTGACCAGCAAGGTTGCCGCCGCCGCTGCGGCGGTGGCGGTGGCAAGACGACGGGACCCGCGGACGTGCTGCCGTATCCGGCTCATCGGTCTCCTTGGGTGAGGCGCCTGGGAGGCGTGGGGGTGGCGCTGACGCCCTAGATTTAAGAGGGCATGACATGTCATGTCCATAGCGCCGTCAGGGGGCCTGATGGCGTTCTCGTGGAGATCCACTACGGGGCGTGAGGCGGCGTGGAGATCCCTCAGGGGGCCGGTGACCTAGGGGGCGCTCGCCAACGCCCGCTGCACGCCCCGCTCGCGCGGCCCCAGGAACTCCGGGGCGGGGTGGAACGTCGCGTCCAGTGCCGCCTTGCCCGCCGCGAAGACCTCCCGCGTGCCGCCGTAGTACCAGGTGGCGTCGTGTTTGTCGTTCACACCGACGCCGTACGACGAGACGCCCGCCGCTTCGCAGAGGGCCACCGCGCGGCGGATGTGGAAGGTCTGGCTGATCAGGACGGCCTGGCGGACGCCGAAGACGCGGCGGGCGCGGACGCAGGAGTCCCAGGTGTCGAAGCCCGCGTAGTCGCTGACGATGCGTCGGGCGGGAACGCCGTGGCGGCTGAGATAGGTGCGCATCGCGCTCGGCTCGTCGTAGTCCTCGCGGCTGTTGTCGCCGGTGACCAGGACCGCCTCGACGCGGCCGGCGCGGTACAGGCGCGCCGCCGCGTCCAGGCGGTGGGCCAGGTACGGGGACGGCCCGCCCTTCCACAGACCGGCGCCGAAGACCACCGCGACCTCGGTGTGCGGCACGTCGGAGGCCGTGCGCAGCCGGTCCGCCGTGGAGACGTACAGCCAGGCCGACGGCAGCAGCGCGAGCACACACCCCGCGACCACGCCCCGCACCAGCCGTCGGCGCCCCCGCACCGTGCGCGGCAGCCTGGGTCGGCCGATTCTCATCCCGCTCCCTGTGTTCGATCCCCGTGCCGGATGACGTGAATCGCGGCCGTGCGGTTCACTCCACACCCTCAGTCCCCCCGCTCCACCCCCGTCGCATCCCCGCATAGCGCGACAATTCCGTCATCCCTGCCGCGCGATGTCCGTACCGGCGCTTACTGTCGAGGCATGGAAGGCACCGCACACCCCTCGGCCTACGACCCGACCTCCGTCGAACGCTGGGCACCCGAACCCGACAAACGCCCCGGCCGCACCGCCTTCCAGCGCGACCGCGCCCGCATCCTGCACTCCGCCGCGCTGCGCCGCCTCGCGGGCAAGACCCAGGTCGTCACGCCCGGCACCCGCGGCCACGCCTGGGACGCCAGCCCCCGCACCCGCCTCACCCACTCCCTGGAGTGCGCCCAGGTCGGCCGCGAACTGGGCGCGGCCCTCGGCTGCGACCCCGACCTCGTCGAAGCCGCCTGCCTCGCGCACGATCTCGGCCATCCCCCCTTCGGCCACAATGGCGAACAGGCGCTGAACGAGTTCGCGGACGACATCGGCGGCTTCGAGGGCAACGCCCAGTCCCTCAGGCTCCTCACCCGCATCGAGCCCAAGCGCTTCACCCCCGAGGGCTCCGTCGGCCTCAACCTCACCCGCGCCACCCTCGACGCCGCCACCAAGTACCCCTGGCCGCGCGGCGCCCACCCCACCGACCCGGCGTCCCCCAAGTTCGGCGTCTACGACGACGACCGCCCCGTCTTCGACTGGGTCCGCAAGGACGCCCCCGGCACCCGCACCTGCTTCGAGGCGCAGGTCATGGACTGGGCCGACGACGTCGCGTACTCGGTGCACGACGTCGAGGACGGCCTGCACGCCGGCCACGTCGACCCGGACTGCCTGCACGCCGCCCCCGAGCGGGAGGCGGTCTTCGAGGTCGCCATCGGCCGCTACGTCCCCGCCGACACCGACCCCGCCGAACTCGCCGAGGCCCTCGACCGGCTCCAGGACCAGGAATGGTGGCCGCACGGCTACGACGGCACCGCGGTCGCCCAGTCCCGGCTCAAGGACGCCACCAGCCAGCTCATCGGCCGCTTCTGCCTCGCCGCCGAGTCCGCCACCCGCGCCGCGTACGGCACCGGCCGCCTCACCCGGTACGGCGCCGAACTCGTCGTACCCCGCGAGGCGCGCATGGAGTGCGCGGTGCTCAAGGCGGTCGCGGACCGGTACGTGATGCAGCGCGCGGAGCAGGAACTGCTCCGCGCCGATCAGCGCATCGTCGTCGCCGAGCTGGCCGAGGCGCTCACCCGGCGCGCGCCGGACGGGCTGGAACCGCAGTTCAGGGCGCTGTTCGACACGGCGGAGAGCGACCAGGCGCGCAAGCGGGTGATCGTGGACCAGATCGCTTCGCTGACCGACGCGTCCGCCCGCACCCTGCACGCCAGGCTCACCGGGCATATGTAGCGGGGAAATGACGGGAGGTGGCCCGTTTCCGGCCACCCCCCTTCCCGCACCACGCCGCGTGCGGGACGCTCGCCTGACGGCGGCATCGTTACGAGGAGGCATCAAGTGGTCGACGCGGATCAGACGTTCGTCATCGTCGGAGGCGGGCTCGCCGGAGCGAAAGCGGCCGAGACGCTCCGCGCGGAAGGGTTCACCGGCCGCGTGATACTGATCTGCGACGAGCTGGACCACCCCTACGAGCGTCCGCCGCTGTCCAAGGGCCACCTGCTCGGCAAGGAGGAGCGCGACAGCGTCTTCGTCCACGAGCCCGCCTGGTACGCCCGGAACGACGTCGAGCTGCACCTCGGCCAGACCGTCGACGCGATCGACCGCGAGGCCAGGACCGTCCGCCTCGGCGACGACGGCACCCTGATCCGCTACGACAAGCTGCTGCTCGTCACCGGCGCCGAACCCCGCCGCCTCGACGTCCCCGGCACCGACCTCGCGGGCGTCCACCACCTGCGCCGCCTCGCCCACGCCGAGCGACTCAAGGGTGTCCTGGCCGCCCTCGGCCGGGACAACGGCCACCTGGTGATCGCGGGCGCCGGCTGGATCGGCCTGGAGGTCGCCGCGGCCGCCCGCGAGTACGGCGCCGAGGTCACCGTGATCGAACCGGAGCCCGCCCCGCTGTACGGCGCCCTCGGCCCCGAACTGGGCAACCTCTTCGCCGAGCTGCACCGCGAGCACGGCGTCCGCTTCCACTTCGGCGTCCGGCTCACCGAGATCATCGGCCAGGACGGCATGGTCCTCGCCGTTCGCACCGACGACGGCGAGGAACACCCCGCGCACGACGTCCTCGCCGCCATCGGCGCCGCCCCCCGCACCGGCCTCGCCGAGGCGGCCGGCCTGGAACTGGCCGGCCCGGCGGCCGGGGGAGGCATCGTTGTGGACGAGCGCCTGCGCACCTCCGACCCCCACATCCACGCCGCCGGCGACGTGGCGAACTTCCCGCTCCTCGGCACCCGGCTGCGCGTCGAGCACTGGGCCAACGCGCTCAACGGCGGCCCCGCCGCCGCCCGCGCGATGCTCGGCCAGGACGTCGGCTACGACCGCGTCCCCTACTTCTTCTCCGACCAGTACGACTTGGGGCTGGAGTACAGCGGCTGGGCACCCCCCGGCTCCTACGACCAGGTCGTCATCCGGGGCGACGCGGGCAAGCGCGAGTTCATCGCCTTCTGGGTGCGCGAGGGCCGGGTGCTCGCCGGGATGAGCGTGAACGTGTGGGACGTCACAGAACACATCCAGCGCCTCATCCGTTCCGGCGCCGAGGTGGACGTGGAGGCCCTCGCCGACCCGCACGTCCCGCTCGCGAACCTGGTGCCCTGAGGGCCGGGCGCGCGGGGAGTGTCCTCCGGCCCCCGTAGAATTCATCCGTGGCAGGACGGATCAACGACGAGGACGTGAAGGCGGTACGGGACGCGGTCCCGATCGACGCCGTGGTCTCCGAGTACCTCCAGCTTCGCAACGCGGGCGGCGGCAACCTCAAGGGCCTCTGCCCCTTCCACGACGAGAAGTCGCCGTCCTTCCAGGTCAGCCCGAGCAAGGGGCTCTTCCACTGCTTCGGCTGCCAGGAGGGCGGCGACACCATCACCTTCGTGATGAAGGTGGACCACCTCTCCTTCTCCGAGGCCGTCGAGCGCCTCGCGGGCCAGGCCGGGATCACGCTGCGCTACGAGGAGGGCGGCTACAACCCCGCCCACCAGCGCGGCGAACGCATCCGCCTGGTCGAGGCCCACAAGATCGCCGCCCAGTGGTACGCCGAGCAGCTCGCCACCAGCCCCGAGGCCGACACCGGCCGGATCTTCCTCGCCGAACGCGGCTTCGACCAGGCCGCCGCCGTCCACTTCGGCGTCGGCTACAGCCCCCAGGGCTGGGACCACCTCACCCGCTACCTGCGCGGCAAGGGCTTCAGCGACAAGGAACTGATCCTCTCCGGGCTCGCCCAGGACGGCCGCCGCGGCCCCATCGACCGCTTCCGGGGCCGTCTGATGTGGCCCATCCGGGACATCGGCGGCGAGGTCGTCGGCTTCGGCGCCCGCAAGCTCTACGAGTCCGACAACGGGCCCAAGTACCTCAACACCCCCGACACCGCGATCTACAAGAAGTCCCAGGTCCTGTACGGCATCGACCTCGCCAAGCAGCAGATCGCCAAGTCCAGCCGGGCCGTCGTCGTCGAGGGCTACACCGACGTCATGGCCTGCCACCTCGCCGGGGTCACCACCGCCATCGCCACCTGCGGCACCGCCTTCGGCGGCGACCACATCAAGATCCTGCGCCGGCTGCTGATGGACAACGGCTCGGCCCGCGTGATCTTCACCTTCGACGGCGACGCGGCCGGGCAGAAGGCCGCGCTGCGCGCCTTCGAGGACGACCAGAAGTTCGCCGCGGAGACCTACATCGCCGTCGCCCCCGACGGCATGGACCCCTGCGAACTCCGCCTCGCCAAGGGCGACGAGGCCGTCGCCGACCTGGTCCAGCCCCGCACCCCGCTCTTCGAGTTCGCGCTGCGGCAGATCGTCGCCCGCTACGACCTCGACACCCCGGCCGGCCGCGCCGCCGCCCTGGACGAGGCCGCGCCGGTCGTCGCCCGGATCAAGAACAGCGGTGCCCAGCACGAGGTCGCCGTCGACCTCGCGGGCATGCTCGGCATCCTCGACACCCAGTTCGTGGTCAAGCGCGTCGCCCAGCTCGCCCGCTGGGCCCGCGACCGCGGCGGCAAGGGCGCCGCCCCGCAGGCGCAGTCCCGCACCCCCCAGCAGAGCTGGGAGGCCGCGCCCCGCGCCACCGGCGGCCCCGCCCTCACCCTGCGCAACCCGGTCTATGCCACCGAGCGCGAACTCCTCAAACTCGCCCTCCAGCGCCCGGAGTTGGTCTCTCCCGCCTTCGACGCCTACGGCCTGGACGAGTTCACCGCACCCCCCTACCAGGCCGTCCGCCAGGCCATCGCGGAGGCCGGCGGCGCCGAGTTCGGCACCCAGGACCCCCAGGAGTACGTGGTCCGCGTCCGCGAGGCCGCCCCCGACGACACCGTCCGCGCCATGGTCACCGAGCTGGCCGTGGAGACGATCATGCGCCGTACGGTCGACGAGACGTACGCGGGCATGGTGCTGGTGCAGATCAGGCGCCGTGCCGTCACCCGCCGCCTCACCGAGCTGCAGTCCACCCTGACCCGTCTCGGCAACACCGATCCGGCCCAGTCGGCGGCCGTCCAGAACGAGATGATGGTGCTCACCCGGTACGACCGGGCACTCCAGCACGAGGGTCCGACCGCTCTCTGAACCTCCCCCGGCGTCCCAGGATCACCACGCCGTCACGGACCGGAAGCAAAAAGTCACCGCACGACTCTCGTGGCGAAGATGTGTCGTACCCCACACTGGGGGCGGTGCCCGAGTCCCCGGAGCGCAGGCCGTCGATTTCGCGCTCCGCCGCGCCGCTGCCGCACACCCCCCGGAGCAGCGATCATCCTGGAGGTCGCCCCCGTGCAGACCCACACCCTCACGCAGATGGCCCGTAGCGCCCACGGCGGTGCCGAGCCGGGCCTGCTCGGGGCCGTGCCCGCGCAGAGCCACGGCGCCCCCGAGAGGGCCCCGGAACCCACGCCGGAGGATGCTCCCGAGCCGCCCGCCGAGGCGCTGACCGGCGACGACGAGCCGGTGGCGCCCGTACGCGGCGCCTTGCGCACCGAGAGCGGCGGGCCCTCCGCCGACCTGTTCCGCCAGTACCTCCGCGAGATCGGCCGCATCCCCTTGCTCACCGCCGCCGAGGAGGTCGAACTCGCCCGCCGGGTGGAGGCCGGCCTCTTCGCCGAGGAGAAGCTCAGCACCACGCCCGTGCTCGACAGCGGGCTCGCGCTCGACCTCGACCGGATCGTCGTCATGGGCCGCATGGCCAAGCGCCGCCTCATCGAGGCCAACCTGCGCCTCGTCGTCTCCGTCGCCAAGCGGTACGTGGGGCGCGGGCTGACCATGCTCGACCTGGTCCAGGAGGGCAACCTCGGGCTCATCCGCGCGGTGGAGAAGTTCGACTACGCACGCGGGTACAAGTTCTCGACGTACGCCACGTGGTGGATTCGGCAGGCGATGTCGCGGGCGCTCGCGGACCAGGCCCGCACGATACGGGTGCCCGTGCATGTGGTGGAGCTGATCAACCGGGTCGTCCGGGTGCAGCGGCGGATGTTGCAGGAGCGGGGCTACGAGCCGACCCCCGAGGAGGTGGGCGCCCACCTCGAACTCCCGCCGGAGCGCGTGCGGGAGGTCTTGCGGCTGGCCCAGGAGCCCGTGTCTCTCCACGCCCCGGTGGGGGAGGAGGACGAGGTCGCCCTCGGGGACCTCATCGAGGACGGGGACGCGGCAAGTCCCGTGGAATCGGCGGCGTTTCTGCTGCTGCGGCAGCATCTGGAGGCTGTGCTGTCGACGCTGGGGGAGCGGGAGCGGAAGGTGGTTCAGCTCCGGTACGGGTTGGCGGACGGCCGCCCTCGCACCTTGGAGGAGATCGGCCGGCTCTTCGGGGTCACGCGCGAGCGCATACGCCAGATCGAGTCCAAGACCTTGAGCAAGCTCCGGGACCACGCGTACGCGGATCAACTCCGGGGCTATCTGGACTGATTCCGGCCCGTCGCGCGGTTCCCCGTGCCTCCGGGGAACCGCGCGACAGCCTCTTGCCTAGTCGACCTCGGCCACCGCCTGCGCGAACTGGGCCTTGTACAACCGGGCGTACGCGCCATCGGCCGCCAACAGCTCGGTGTGCGCGCCCTGTTCGACGATCGCGCCGTTCTCCATCACCAGGATCGTGTCCGCGTCCCGGATCGTGGAGAGACGGTGGGCGATGACGAACGAGGTGCGGCCGTCGGCCAGTTTGGCCATCGCCTTCTGGATCAGCACCTCCGTCCGCGTGTCCACGGAACTCGTCGCCTCGTCCAGAACGAGGATCACCGGCTCGGAGAGGAACGCCCGCGCGATCGTGATGAGCTGCTTCTCACCGGCGCTGACCCCCGTCCCCTCGTCGTCGATCACCGTGTCGTACCCGTCGGGCAGCGTCCGGACGAACCGGTCCGCGTGGGCGGCCCGCGCGGCCTCCTCGATCTCGCCGCGGGTGACCTCGCGCGAGGCCCCGTAGGCGATGTTCTCCGCGATGGTGCCGCCGAACAGCCAGGTGTCCTGGAGGACCATGCCGATCCCGGCCCGCAGGTCGTCGCGGGACATGGTGCGGATGTCCACCCCGTCGAGGGAGATCCGGCCCCCCGTGACGTCGTAGAACCGCATCAGCAGGTTGACCAGCGTGGTCTTGCCCGCGCCGGTCGGCCCGACGATGGCCACCGTCTGGCCCGGCTCCACGGTGAGCGAGAGGTCCTCGATCAGCGGCTTCTCCGGGTCGTAGCGGAAGGACACGTGGTCCAGCTCCACCCGGCCGCGCCGCTCGGCGGGACGCACTCCCGGCACCGGGTCCGCCTCCTGCTCCTCGGCGTCCAGCAGCTCGAACACCCGCTCCGCCGAGGCGACCCCGGACTGCACCAGGTTGGCCATGGAGGCGAGCTGGGTCAGCGGCATCGAGAACTGGCGGGAGTACTGGATGAACGCCTGCACGTCACCGATGGACAGCGTGCCCGAGGCCACCCGCAGACCGCCGACGACGGCGACCAGCACGTAGTTCAGGTTGGACACGAACATCATCAGCGGCTGCATGACCCCGCTGTGGAACTGCGCCTTGAAGGCGGCCTCGTACAGCTCGTCGTTCTGCTCGGCGAACTGCTTCGCCGACTGCTCCTGGCGGCCGAACACCTTCACCAGGGTGTGCCCGGTGTACATCTCCTCGATGTGGGCGTTCAGCGTGCCGGTGGTGCGCCACTGCTGCACGAAGTGCGGCTGGGACCGCTTGCCGACCCGGGTGGCCACCACGAAGGACAGCGGCACCGTCACCAGCGCGACCAGCGCGAGCAGCCAGGAGACGTAGAACATCATCACCAGCACGCCGATGACGGTCAGCACCGCGTTGATCAACTGGCCCATCGACTGCTGGAGCGTCTGCCCGATGTTGTCGATGTCGTTGGTGGCGCGGGAGAGCACCTCACCGCGCTGCCGCTTGTCGAAGTAGGACAGCGGCAGCCGCGACAGCTTGGCCTGCACCTGCTCGCGCAGCCGGTACATCGTGCGGTTCACGGCCCGGTTGACCAGCCGGGTCGCCACCGCCATCAGCAGACCCGCGACCAGGAAGACCCCGAGCGCCAGCAGCAGCACCCGCCCGACCGCGTCGAAGTCGATGCCCTGGCCGGGCGTGAAGTCGGTGCTGCGCAGCATGTCCGCGACGGAGCCCTGGCCCCGCGCGCGCAGCGAGTCCAGCACCTGCTCCTTGGACGCCCCCGCTGGCATCCGCCGGCCCACGATGCCGGCGAACACCAGGTCGGTGGCCTTACCCAGGATCTTCGGGCCGATCACGTTCAGCGCCACGCTGATCACCACACAGGCCAGCAGCCCGTAGATGGTGCCCCGTTCGGGCCGGAACTGGGAGACCAGCCGCCTGCCCGAGTTCTTGAAGTCCATCGACCGCTGGTCGGGTCCGCCCCCGGCCATCATGCGTCCCATGGGACCGGCCATCAGGCGGCCTCCGCTTCCGTCAACTGGGAGAGCACGATCTCCCGGTACGTCTCATTGCCCGCCATCAGCTCGTGGTGGCGGCCGGAGCCCACCACCCGGCCCTCGTCCAGCACGATGATCCGGTCCGCGTCACGGATGGTCGCCACCCGCTGGGCCACGATCACCACGGTGGCGTCCGCCGTCTCCCGGCCGAGCGCCGCGCGCAGCGCCGCGTCGGTGGCGTAGTCGAGCGCGGAGAACGAGTCGTCGAAGAGGTAGATCTCCGGACGCTGGACCAGCGTGCGGGCGATGGCCAGACGCTGGCGCTGACCGCCCGACACATTGGTGCCGCCCTGCGAGATGGGAGCCTCGAGACCGCCGTCGAGCCGCTCCACGAACTCCTTGGCTTGCGCGGTCTCCAGCGCGGCCCACAGTTCGTCGTCAGTGGCGTCCGGCTTGCCGTAGCGCAGGTTGCTGCCGACGGTGCCGGCGAACAGGTACGGCTTCTGCGGGACCAGGCTCACGGTGCGGGCCAGCAGGGCCGGGTCGGCCTCGCGGACGTCCACGCCGTCCACCAGGACCTCGCCCTCGGTGGCGTCGAACAGCCGGGGGACCAGGCCGAGCAGGGTCGACTTGCCGCTGCCGGTCGAGCCGATCACGGCCGTGGTCTCGCCCGCGCGGGCCACCAGGTCGATGGAACGCAGCACCGGCTCCTCGGCACCCGGATAGCGGAAGCCCGCGTTCCGGATCTCCAGATGTCCGCGCCCGCGCAGCTCGGTGACCGGCGCCGCCGGCGGCACGACGCTGGACTCGGTGTCCAGCACCTCCTGGATGCGCTCGGCACACACCTCCGCGCGCGGCACCATCATGAACATGAAGGTGGCCATCATCACGGCCATGACGATCTGCATCAGATAGGCGAGAAACGCGGTCAGGTCACCGATCTGCATCCCGCCGCTGTCGATGCGGTGCGCGCCGAACCACACCACGGCGATGGACGACACGTTCACCACGGTCATCACCATGGGGAACATCAGCGCCAGCATCCGGCCGGTGGCGAGCTGCATCTCGGTCAGGTCGCCGTTGGCCTTCCCGAACCGCCCCTGCTCGTACTCGTCGCGGACGAAGGCGCGGATCACACGGTTGCCGGTGATCTGCTCGCGCAGCACCCGGTTCACGGTGTCCAGGCGGGTCTGCATCGACCGGAACAGCGGCCGCAGCCGGCGCACGATCAGTGCCACGCAGATGCCCAGCAGCGGCACCACCGCGATCAGCACGGCGGCCAGCGGCACGTCGAGGCCGAGGGCCAGCACGATGCCGCCGACGCACATGATGGGCGCCGACACCATCAGCGTGAACGTCAGCAGGACCAGCATCTGGACCTGCTGCACGTCATTGGTGGTACGGGTGATCAGCGACGGCGCGCCGAAGTGGCCCAGTTCCCGCGAGGAGAAGGACTGCACCCGGTCGAAGACCGCGCCACGCAGGTCCCGGCCGAGCGCGGAGGCGGTACGGGCGCCGTAGTACACGGCGCCGATGTTGCAGACCACCTGGACCAGCGAGATGCCGATCATCAGGGCGCCGAACGACAGGATGTAACCCGTGTCACCCTCCACGACACCGTTGTCGATGATGTGTGCGTTGAGGGTGGGCAGGTACAGCGTGGCGCTGGTCTGGAGAAGCTGGAGCACCACCAGCAGGGCGATGGGTTTCTTGTAGGGCCTGAGACAGGTCCGCAGAAGTCGTATGAGCACGCTTGTCTCTCGGAGTCGGCGGTGGGGCGGTGGAACTGCCCATGGCCCTATCGTCGTGCACTCCACCGGTGTTACCTCAACCGATTAACCCATCGGGTGCCCCGCCGACTCCGCCCGGTACGGAGGGTCACGCCCGGAACGCCCCCGGATGCGTCTGCTCCCGCACCGCCACGTACTGCTGGCGCACCGCCTGTCCCACGGCCAGGTCGTCACCCGGCTCCAGCACCTGCGCGGCCGCCCCTTGCCAGGCGGGCGGGGTGCGCGGGTCCAGGGTGCCCTGGGCGGCCCCGAGGGCCCACGCCGCCTGGCGGGCGGCGCCGATCGCGGCGTAGTCGGCGGGCTGCGGCACGACCACCTGCACCCCGAACAGCGACGGTGCGAGGGCCTGTACGGCGGGCAGCTCGGCCGCCTGTCCCAGCAGGAAGATCCGGCGCACCGCGACCCCCCGGCCGCGCAGCACGTCCAGCGCGTCCGCGAGCCCGCACAGCATGCCCTCGAAGGACGCCCGCGCCAGGTGCATCGCCTTCATCGACTCCCGGCGCAGCCCGGCCAGCGTGCCCGCGGTGTGCGGCAGGCTGGGGGTGCGCTCACCCTCCAGGTAGGGGAGCAGGACCAGGCCGTGCGAGCCGGGCGTGGACTGGAGCGCCAGCTCGGACAGGGCCTCAAGGTCGGGCAGGCCCAGCAGTTCGGCGGTGCCGCGCAGGGCCCGTACGGCGTTCAGCGTGGTGACGACCGGGAGGTGCATGCCGGTGGCGTCGGCGAGGGAGGTGATCATCCCGCTCTGGTCGGCCAGCGCCTCGGTGTGCACGGCCATCACCGAGCCGGACGCGCCCAGCGAGACCACCGCGTCGCCCAGCCCGATCCCGAGGCCGAACGCGGCGGCCATCGTCTCGCCCGTACCGGCGGAGATCAGCAGCCCTTCCGGGGTGGTGCCCGCGGCCTCGGCCGGGCCGATCACCTCGGGCAGCGCCACCTGGTGGCCGAGCGCCAGCTCGACCAGGTCGGGCCGGTAGGCGCCGGTGGCGGCGGACCAGTACCCGGTGCCCGAGGCGCCGCCCCGGTCGGTGGTCCGGCGCACCGGACGGCCCAGCAACTGCCAGACCAGCCAGTCGTGCGCCTGGAGCAGCACGGCGGTACGGCTGGCGTTCTCCGGCTCGTTCTTCGCCAGCCAGCGCAGCTTGCTCACCGGCCGGGTGGCCTGCGGCACACAGCCCACCGCCTGCGCCCACGCCTCCCGGCCGCCGAGCGCGTCGATCAGGTCGGCGGCGGCCACCTGGGCCCGCTTGTCGGCCCCGGCCATCGCCGGGCGCACGGTGTTGCCCTGCGCGTCCAGCGGGACCACGGCGCCCGCCTGCGTGGAGACGCCGATGGCCTGCACGCCCTCCAGCAGCCCGCCGCCCGCGGCCTCCCCCAGGGAGAGCAGCCACGCCTGCGGGTCGACGTCACTGGGGCGCGGGGCGCCGTCCGGCACGTCCAGCGGATGCGGGGCGTACCCCTGACGCAGCACGGCCCCCGTGTCCGTGTCGCAGACCACGATGCGAGTGAATGCGGGCGAACTGTCCAACCCGGCGACTATCCCCATGGCTCAAATTCTGCCGCAGAGCGCGGGCTGCTCCGCCCGGTACGCCCGTGCCCCCTAAAGCCGCGGCTCAGGGGGCACGTGTGCGGGGTGGCCGGTTCAGGGGTGGCTGGTGCCCCAGTCGTCCTCGGCCGGCCGGCCGTGGCCGTTGCGTCCCAGCCGGGAGCGGACGCGGTCGGTGAACGACTCGGGGACGTGGTCCCCGACCTTCTCGCTGACCGTGTGCAGCGCCTTGCCCGCGTAGACCTTGCCCTGCTGGGCGGCGGTCTCGGCAGAGTTGCGCACGGCGGGGTTCTGCGCGAACCCGCGAGCGGCCTTCTTGATCTGCTCGTAGCGCTGCTGGCCGGCGCGTGCTCCGAGTACGTATCCGACGGCCAGTCCGGCGACGAACGTGAGCCGGTAGCGCATGTGGGCCACCCTTCCTTGCGTAGTCCCTGACGGGGGTCTGTGAGGCTGTGCCGGCGCCCGAGGGGAACCGATTGGCGGAGCACCCCCCTGCTTGCGCTAATGTATGTGTCGCAGCGAGCGCCCGCCCCCTGGCGAATACCCAGGTGGATGCGTTCGATGCAGACGAAGCGATCCCCTGTAGCTCAATTGGCAGAGCAGCCGGCTGTTAACCGGCAGGTTACTGGTTCGAGTCCAGTCGGGGGAGCTTCGGTCCTCCGTAGCTCAATTGGCAGAGCAGCCGGCTGTTAACCGGCAGGTTACTGGTTCGAGTCCAGTCGGGGGAGCGCGTTGAACGACGGTGGACGAGGACCCTGCGGGGTCCTTTTTCATGTCCGGGAGTCTCTGGGCGAGCTGGGAGAGTCGTTCCAGGTCAGGGAAGCAGCGCGGAAGCCGACCATCCGAAGCAGGAGATCGTATGAGCGGCTATGCTGCGGCAGACGGCGCGCACAGTTGTACGCGACACGCCGCGAGGGGCGGTAGCTCAGCCGGTTAGAGCAGCGGACTCATAATCCGTCGGCCGTGGGTTCGAGTCCCACCCGCCCCACCCAAGCAGTCGTTCGGAGAACGCCATCTAGCAGGTAACGAGCGCCCCTTGCGGGTTTAGACCAGCAGGGGCGCTCAGTCGCTTTCGTCCTCTTGCGTGAGCGATGCGTGAGCGGCAGTGTGCGAAGGCAGTAGGCGCCGGGCGTGGGGGACGATGCTCTCCGCGTTGCGTGCCACCTCTTCTCCGCCGCCAGCGTGGATCAACGTTGCGGCAACGTGCCTCTGCTCACGCAGGTTGATCGGCGGCAGGTCCGCCTCGCGGCAGAGTCGCCTGAACGCGTCGGACACCTTCTCCGATTCTGGGAGGCGAGGCCACGTGAACCTGGGCCAGTGGGTGAACACGGCCGTCAGCGGCTTCGTCGCCCTGTGCGCGATCATGTTCCTCGTGACCTGCCACCGGCCCGCGCCATGGCGCGGGTCCGGGGTGGGCTGGTACGTCATGGCGTTCGCCGCTACGACTGCGGCCCCCGCTCTCCTCCGGGAGGCGGGGGCCGCAGTCGTGCGTCTGGGCGGGAGTCATGACCAAACGGGACGGCCGTTCTCCCACAGGGCGGCCACGTGCGCCGCGAACCGGTCGTACAGGCCGTCATCGCCGAGACGCCGCAGGTGCAGCATGGGCGACTCGTGCCCCAGCAGGTTCGAGATGTGAGGCGTGACCAGCATCTGATCGTCGAAGGTGAACACCGACAGCGCGATGTGCTCGTCACTGAACTTGGATTCGATACCCGGCGTCTCACGTAGCTTGCTCAGGGCGTCAAGTGTGATGCGGATACGGGTGCCCACGGTGAGCGGCACACCCTCGACGTCCTCCCGTCGCCGGGTGACCTCGGAGTCGGGGTCGCCGAGAATGAACCGGATCGAGCAGCCGTCCTCACTCTTACGCTTCAGCCGGTCAGCCAGTCGCGGGTGGTCCTGCCACAGGAAGTAGTTCGTGTACCCGGCGAAACAGATCCGCCGTGACGCGCTGTCGATGAGGCTCGCCCAAACTGATGTCGGGCAGGCATTTCGGTAGGGGTAGGCGGACACGATCTCCCGGTCCGGGCCCGTCTTGACGGTTGACCGCACGACCTTTGGCCACAGCATGTCCGCGCTCACTCCCAACGCCGTCGCAACTTCCACACGGGTTCGGGGATGAGGTACCCGTGTCGGGTCGGATAGCCACCGCTCGGCGGTCTTCACCGTGACGCCGACCTTACGGGCGAGCTTCCCCACCGTCAGATCAGCGCCCGCCATAGCGTCACGTAATGCAGTATTCAAGGATCCCCCGAGGACGTTTCGGCTTTCCAGGACGCTAGGACCAACTCGGCCTGGCCGTCCCCCGCTCGGCCGTAGAAACGTCCCGCGCACAGGAGCACGTTAGGCGCATGACGGATACCGGGGCGTCGGACTCCGCGACTACACCCGCGAATCGACCGGCCGCCGGGTTCCCCGCAGACCCGCTTCCGCTGCTTGGCGTCCACACCCAAGGCGACATGTACCGGTACCGGGGAGCCCTGCGGGCAGTGTCTCGCCGACCACGCGTTACCGCTCTGGCCGTACAAGCCATCAACTGCGCACCCTGCCACGACCGGGACTACTTGCGGGATTGCAGCTATCGGCGGCGGCCCGCACCAGCTCCGCGTCACCGCACTCGCTGCGGCAAGGGGGCTGCTGATGCTGTGCGAGCGGCGCACCGCCCATCCCACAAGTTCCCGCCCGTAGTCACCGGGCGGGTCCCGCGCCTTCAAGTGGGGGCGCCCCACAGCCTGGAGGACACCATGACCGTCGCCGCGTTGGACCTTGCCTCAGGCACACGGACCCGGAACCCACAGGAACTCCTCGACGCGGTCGCCCCGCACATCACCGAGCTGACCGTCAACATCTTCGACTCGGGCATGACCCTCTGGGACCGGGAGATCGCGCTGCTTCTGCGGGACCACACCATGGTCCGCAACATGGCCGAGCGCATCCTCGGCAACGCCGTCATGTACGTCATGGGCTCCATCGAGAACCCTGGTGTGCACCTCGGCGTCGGCAAGCTCGTGGACATCGGCGTTCACCAGCTCATCCTTGACACGCCTGTCTGGTGGGGGCTGTGCCGCCTGTACAACGGCGGCCGGTACAAGCACCACGCCCCGTTCATCGAGCGGCGCAGCGACGGCCTGTGCCTGCGCACCGGCAACTTCCTGAAGTCCCAGGGCTGGGACATCGACGAAGAACTGTGGGCGATCGACGGCGCGGACTGCTCGCCCTGCGACGACAAGGTCCCCGACAGTCACTGACCCCACTACTGTCGACCCCTGCCCTCGCCACCCGGAGGGCAGGGACCCTCTCTCCTTCGACCGGAGGACGGCAGTGCCAGTACCCCACGACATCCCCGCCGAGACTGAACTCTGGGACGCCTACGCCAAGAGCGCGTTCGATGCCGCCGCCGAGCCCTCGTTCCACTGGACGCAGTACGCCGGCCACGGGCCCGGCCCCGAACTCCTCGGCGCACCCGAGTCCGTCTTGGAGATCGGCTGCGGCACCGGCCGTGCCCTCGCCCACCTCGCGCAGCAGGGCGTGAAGGCCACCGGCGTGGACCTGTCGCCGCGCATGGTTGAGCTGGCCGGCGAACGGTGGGCATCGCTCGGCGTTCGGATCGAGCAAGCAGAGGTCCTCGACTGGCTCGCCACTGACACCAGCCAGTACGACGCCGTGTACTCCATCTTTGGCGCGGCCTGGTTCACCGACCCGTCCCGGCTGTTTCCGCTCGTCCGCGAGCGACTGACACCGGGCGGCGTGTTCGTCTTCTCCCAGCCGCCGGCCATCCCCGGCGCGTATGGCCCCCAGGGCATGTACAAGGGCGGTTTCGCCGGCAAGGCGATGTTCACCTACCGGTACAGCTACAAGCCCGCCGTGTGGGAGCGCCACCTGTTGCGAGCGGGCTTCTCCACAGCGAAGACCAAGATCGTGGACGCGCCGAAGGAGGGGCATATCGGCACCCTCATCGTGGGCGCACGAGCCTGAGCACCCACAGACTCCGGCGCTATCAGGCGTCGGAAGCACCACCCCATCAGATCGAGTGACAGGGGAGCGGAGGTCCCCCGGGGGCAGTTTTCGCGGGTGTGGGTGTGCGGTGTCCGGCCGGTGCCGTGGGAGCGTTGGTGGCGGTCCCACGGCTGGGCCCTCATGGCAGTGCGGTGGGTCGGTTACCGGGCGGAGCCTCAGGTGGCCTGATCGATCGTGACGTTGAGCTGTTTCATCAGCGGCTGGTCGCTCTGGGCGCTGTAGTCGCTGATCGAGATCAGTTGGTTCAGTTCGGGCATGTAGCCGGCGGCGACGCCGCGCGGGATGTCGTGCCTGACCGCGAGGAAGCCCCTCAGCGTGCGGCGTGTGCCGTCCTTGGCGTATGCCGTGATCACGGTCGGCTGGAACTCCTCGAGGCCGCGCTCGTCCATGTCGTCGGCGTTCATGAAGACGAGCGTGCGCAGATTGTGGATGCCCCGGTAGCGGTCGTTGTCGGTGTAGATCGTGGTGTTCCACTGGTCGTGGGAGCGCATCGCGCCCAGGACGAGCCGTCCGTCGCGGGGCACCACGTCGGGCAGGGGGGCGTGCGAGAACTCGGCGCGCCCGCTGGGGGTGAGGAAGACCAGCTCGCGGGCGGGCTGTTTGATCCGGAAGCCCATCGGCTGTCTGACGCGCCGGTTGAAGTCCTCGAAGCCGTCCAGGACTTCGGACATGGTGTCGCGGATACGGTCGTAGTCCTCGACGTACCACTCCCAGGGGGTCCCCGAGTCCGGCAGCGCCGCCCGGGCGAGGCCGGCGATGATCGCGGGCTCGGAGAGCAGGTGCGGCGAGGCCGGGTGCCGGTTGCCCTGCGAGAGGTGGACCATCGAGTCGCCGTCCTCGACCGACAGACGCTGCAGGCCACTCCTCTGGATGTCCTTCTCGGTACGGCCCAGGCACGGCAGGATCAGCGCGCGCCTGCCGTGGACGATGTGGCTGCGGTTGAGTTTGGTGCTGACGTAAACGGTCAGATCCACCTTCCGCAACGCCGCGTAGGTGTACCTGGTGTCGGGCAGCGCGAGCGCGAAGTTGCCCGCCATGCCGACGAAGACCTTGATGTCGCCGCGGGCCATCGCCTCGACGGTGCCGAGGACGTCCAGCCCCTTCTCGTACGGCGGGTCGATCCCGCAGACCTCGGCGAGCCTGTCGAGGAACTCCGGGGTGGGGGCGTTGGTGATGCCGCAGGTGCGGTTGCCCTGCACGTTGCTGTGGCCGCGGTTGGGCGCGGCGCCGGCGCCCTCGCGGCCGATGTTGCCGCGCAGCAGCAGCACGTTGATCATCTCGCGGATGGTGTCGACGGCGTGCTCGTGCTGGTTGACGCCGAGGCCCCAGGTGATGATCGACCGGTCGGCCCCGCGGTAGATCGCGGCGGCCTTGAGGATGTCCGCCTTGGCCACCCCCGACTGGTGGACGATCTCGTCCCAGGAAGTGTCCTCGACCAGCCTCCGGTAGGCGTCGAAGCCGCTCGTGTGGCGTTCCAGGAACTCCCTGTCGATCGCGTGGCCGTCCGTCTCGGACATCTCCAGCGTGGCCTTGGCGATACCGCGCATCAGCGCCATGTCGCCGGCGGCCCGCGGCTGGATGTCGAGATTGCTGGTCGGGGTGGCGCGGAAGGTCGCCATCGCCAGGATGTCGTGCGGGATGATCGTGCGGGTGGCGCCCGCCTCGATCTGCGGGTTGATGTGGACGATCTTCTTGCCCGCGCGGTAGAGCTGCGCCAGCGGGGTGAGCATGCGCGGCGCGTTGGAGGCGGCGTTGATGCCGACCACGAAGACGGCGTCCGCCGCCTCCCAGTCCCCCAGGTCCACGGTGGCCTTGCCGGTGCCGAGCGCGGCCAGCATCGCGCGGCTGCCGGCCTCGGTGCACAGGTTGGCGCAGTCGGGCTGGTTGTTGGTGCCGAGTTCGCGGGACATGAGCTGGTAGAGGAAGGAAGCCTCGTTGCCCAGCCGTCCCGAGGTGTAGTACGACGCCTGGTTCGGGTTCTCCATGGCGCGGACGGTGTCTCCGAAGAGCTTGAAGGCGTCCGCCCAGCGGATCGGCACGTAATGGTCGGTCTCCGGGTCGTAGACCATCGGCTCCGTCAGCCGGCCCTCCGCCTCGAGGTCGTGGTCGCTCCAGTCGAACAGCGAGGTGACGGTGTGCTTCGCGAAGAACTCGCGGGTGACACGCTTGCCCGTCATCTCCCACGTGGTGTGCTTGATGCCGTTCTCGCAGAGGTCCAGCGCCAGGCCCTTGGTGTCGGGCCACGCGCAGCCCGGGCAGTCGAAGCCGCCCTTGTCCTCCTGGTTCATCTTCAGCATCTCGAGCGAGCCCGGCACGACCTCGCGCTCGTCGACGAGGAACTCGGTGACGGCCGCGGCCGCGCCCCAGCCCGCCGCCGGATGCGTGTACGGCTTCGACCTGGGCGGACCCTTCGGCGCGGGGCCCACGCGCGGCTCCAGTGGCTCACCGGCGGCGGCCGCCTCCTGCCGTGCGATCTCGGCGTCGCCTTCGAAAATCTCATGCTCGCCCATAAATATCCCCTTTGTGCCGTTTCCGGCTTAGAGGCTATATCCGCGTCGCGTGGTGAGCAGCGGTAATCGCGGTCAGGTCGACACGGAGAGTCGTCGGCGGCGTCAGGGGGCGGAGCGGAATGCCTTTCCGCAGGTGAGGCGCGTCACCGATGCGGGTTCGAGTCCCACTCGGGTGCCTCCTGGTCGACGTACGCCGGAGACACCGCGGCAGTGGTCAGGCGGTGGGCGCTGCCCGTGCCGTCGGCCGGAACCGCGTAGAGGTCGGCGCCGTAGTCGCCGGGGAGGGCGTAGACCACGGTGTGATCGTCGCGCCAGACCAACTGGTCGTCCACGCTGCGGGGTTCGGCGAGGCGGGTTTCGCGGGCGGTGTTCAGGTTCAGGACGTACAGGTGCCAGGGGGCGTCCTTCGGGGCGCCCTTGACGCGTTTCTTGTAGGCGATGCGGGTGCCGTCCGGGGAGAGGGAGGGACATTCGACGTTCGGGTGCAGCGTGGTGAGCGTGCGGGTGCGCAGGTCGCCGCGGACCAGGTAGGTGCTGCCGCCCGTCGCCATGGTGGCGTAGAAGGTGCGGTCGTCGGCGGCGAAGGTCACGCCCCAGAAGTTCACGTCCGCCGCACGGTACGGGTGGCCGTCCTTGACGATCCGGTACGCCTCCAGGGTCGGGGTCAGCCTGCCGGTACGGGTGTCGACGATCGCCGCCCGGGTGGAGAAGGCGGTACCGGCGTACGAGTCGCCGCCGACGAACGCCGCCCAGGCGGCGTACCGGCCGCTGGGGGAGACCCGGGCGCGCGAGGGGATGCCGGGTACGTCGTAGTGGGCCCGCTCCTTCAGGTGCGCGTCGAGGATCACCGCGCGGTAGGTGTCCTGGAGCTGTCCGTGCACCGCCCGCAGGCACACTGCGGTGCCCGAAGCGGCGTAGAAGCGGAGGCACTTGACGCCGGACGCGATGCGGGGGCCGGACGGGTCGGCGGCGGGGGCCGACACCAGCTCGTCGCGGTGCGGGCCCCACGCCATGTTCCGGAAGACCACGCGGGGGCCGCCGCCGGTCAGCGTGACCCGTCCGGCGGTGATCCGCGGACCTCCCGGGCGGGCCTGGTCGTGCCGGCCGGCGCGGGCCGAGGCGTGCAGCACGGAAGCCGCCGCGACAGCTACCAGGACGACGAGGGCCGATACCAGGATCAGAACGCGCGAACGCAGGGTCATGCGGGCCTTCCGGGGCGGGGGAGACGGGGCGCGGGGGTGCCCGGGGTCAGGCCGGCCTTCCCGGTACCGGGATGCAGGGCGACGGCTACCAGGCTGCGCAGCGCCGGTACCGGGATCAGGACGCGGGAACGCAGGGCCGTGCCGACCGCGCCAGTATCGGGATGCGGGGCGACGGCCACCAGGCTGCGCAGCGCCGGCACCAGGATCAGGACGCGGGGACGCAGGGTCATGCCCGGCTCTCCCGGACATCCGGCCGCAGCGCCAACGCGACCGAGCCGCACACTGCCAGCGCCACGGCCGAGCCGGTGAGGGCCGTGCGGTCGCCCCACGCCGTCCAGGCCGCGCCGAAGGACAGGGAACAGGTGAAGCGGGCCAGCGCCTGGCCCGTCTGGACCAGCGCGAGGCCGGACGAGCGCAGCTCCGGCGGCACGCTGTCGGCGGCCGCCGCCATCAGTACCCCGTCGGTTGCCGCGTAGAAGGCGCCGTGCAGGAGGAGGACGGCGTACGGCAGGGCGGGGCCGTGCCAGGAGGAGAGCAGCAGGCCGTACGCCAGGAGCAGGGCGAGGTGGCCGGCGAGGAACACCCGCCAGCGGCCGACCCGGTCGGCGAGACGGCCCAGCGGCACCGCCAGCAGCAGGAACGCCGCCGCCGTGCCGAGCGGCAGCAGGGCGAACCAGCGGTCCGGCACGCCGAGCCGCCGTTGCAGCAGCAGGTAGACGAACGAGTCGCTGACCGTGGCGAGTCCGAGCAGGAGGGCGCAGACGGTGAGGCGTCGCAGGTCACGGCGGCGCAGGAGGGCGAAGGCGGCGCGCAGGGTGGCACCGGTGGCGCCCTGGGTACGAGGAGTGGCCGCGCCTCCCGGTACGAAGAGCACCAGTACCAGGACACCCACCACCGCCACGCAGAAGCTCACGGTGAACACCGCGTCGTAGCCGTCGACCGTGGCCCGCAGGACGAGGAAGGCGGCCAGTGGGCCGAGCAGCGCGCCCGCGGTGTCCATCGCCCGGTGCACACCGAAGGCCCGCCCTCGGGTCTCGGGGGTGCTGGACAGGGAGATCAGCGCGTCGCGCGGGGCGGTGCGCAGGCCCTTGCCGGTGCGGTCGACGGCCAGGACGAGGCCGATCGGGGTGAGCGTCTGGGCCACCAGCAGCAGCGGCTTGCAGACCGCCGACAGGGCGTACCCCGTGCCCGCCACCCACTTGTGGCGCCCGCCGCCCCGGTCGGCGAGGTGGCCGCCGGTCAGCCGGACCAGCGCCGAGACGCCGTTGTAGATCCCGTCGAGCAGTCCGAAGCCCAGCGGGGACAGGCCGAGGCCGGCCACCAGGTACAGGGGCAGCACGGCGGTGACCATCTCGGAGGAGACGTCGGTGACCAGGCTGACCGTGCCGAGCGCCAGCACGGTGGGCGCGACCGCGGGGAGGCGCCGCCCGGCACGGGGCCGGACGGCGTCCGCCGCGGACGCCGTCCGGGGTGCCCCGGCGCGGCTGTCCGCTACGTACATGTCACGGAGTCCAGATGCCGGTGATGTCCTGGGCGGAGGCGGCGTTGCCGGCGTGCGGCAGGCCGTGCATGTCCTCCAGCGTGCGCAGCAGGTCGTAGTGGTTGTACGTGGTCGACGAGGTCGAGCCCGCCGTCACGCGCTGCCCGTACAGCACCGTCGGGATGCGGTTGCCGCTGAGCCGGTTGTCCTCGTCGAAGGTGACGACGAGGAGGCTGTTGTGGGTCTTCGCCCAAGTCGCGTACGCGCCGAGCTTGTTCTTCAGCCAGGTGTCGCCGGTGGACACGGAGCAGTCGTGCATGTCGCTGCACAGGTTCGGGACGACGAACGAGACCTGGGGGAGCGTCGAGTAGTCCGTCGGGAACTGCGCGAACGTCTTGGCGCTGGACGTCGGTACGTTGCTGAAGCCGAACCACGGGTTGTGCTTGCGGGCGTAGTCGCCGCTGCCGCACGTGGTCGAACCCTGGCTGGGCAGCGTCTCGTTGTAGCTGGCCCACGACTTGCCCGCGCCGATCAGCTCCGAGGCGAGGTTGGGCGCGGAGGAGAAGCCGGGGGTGTAGCAACTGTCGTCGGTGATGCCCTGGGTGGAACCGGAGAACAGGGCGAAGTAGTTGGGCTGGCTGGGGTGGGTCTCGGCGTAGGACGCGGTCAGGCTCGCGCCGCCGGTGCGCAGTGAGTTGATGTACGGCGCGCTGGAGGAGCCGATCACCTGGCTGTAGGCGTGGTTCTCGAAGACCACGACGACCGTGTGGTCCGGGGTCGGCACCGCGGCCGCGGCCTGGGCGGGCGACGACCCGCCGAGCCCCGACCACAGCCCGGCCGCGGCGGCGACGAGAGCGAGAGCGGACGCCACGGCGGCACGGCCGCGACGGGGGACGTTTCTGCCGGACACTTCTGACCTCCGGTGGCAAGCGGGGCATGGGCGGCATGAGCATGTGCGCGCCAACCGAGCCGTGCCTGACGGCACCCGTCCCGACAGATGAAGACCGGGTGAACGCCTGCCCGCGAGAGCGGCCGGGGGCGGCCGGAAAGTCCGTGTCGCCGTCCGCCCGGACGGGCATACTCCCCGCACCGATTCCGGTGCGCGCCCGAGGGGGCGTTCCGTGTGGGGGCCGAGGCCGACCGGGGGGAACTGGACAGTGCGCGCGACCGCGGAATTGTCGGGTACGGATCTGACGGCGAGCATCGACCGCGCGCTCGGCTGTCTGCGGCACACCTTCCGTACGGTGCCCGGCGCGGCGGGCTGGTACCACTACCTGGACGATCCGAGCCCCGGCGTCACGGCGTCGGCCGTGGGGCTGTTCTGCTTCAGCGTGGCCGGGGTCCCCTTCGAGCGGACGCCGGACGTGGTGGCCTACCTGCTGAGTCAGCAGCGGGCCTCGGACGACAGCACCGACGGGGGCTGGTCGGTCCGTACGACGAACGGTTTCCCGATAGCGGAGGCCACGGCGTGGGTGGTGCGCGCGCTGAGCCGGCCGGGCACCGGAGTGCTGGGCGGTGAGGCGCTGGCGCGCGGCGCGGAATGGCTCCGGGCGAACCAGAACGTCGACTTCGGCTGGGGCTCGTACCTCGGGCAGCCCTCCCGCGTCTTCCACACGGCGCTGAACATGCTGGCGCTCCAGGAGAGCGGGGCCGGGGCCGACGCGCTGGCCGGGGCGCAGCGCTGGCTCATCGACGGGCAGAACGCCCGTACGCCGGCCTGGGGGCCCACCCCCGGCGCCGAGCCCACGATGCTGCACACCAGCATCGCCCTGCTGGCACTGTCCCGGACACCCGGAGCGCTCAGCGCCAACACCATGCGCCAGACGGCGGAGTGGCTGCTGGAGCGGATCGAGCCGGGCGTCCACGTCGAGCGCAGTACGACGGTGGAGGAGTACGACGTCCCCTACGCGGACGGCGACATCCAGGCCGTATTCCAGAACTCGCTGCCCCACTTCGCCGGACCGCTGGCCCTCTCCGCGATCCTCTCGACCGGTGTGGTCGACCCCTTGCAGCAGAAGGTGTTCGACTCGGTCGACGCGATCATGGAGACCCAGCTCGAAGGCGGCCACTGGGAGTTGCCGCGCAGTCCGATGAGACCGTCGGTGTGGGCGTTGTGGCCCTTCGTCTCCGCGCTGTCCTCGGCGCGCTCGGCCATTCTCTCCACCCCGCGCAGCAAGGCCGCGCTGCTCTTCCCCGGCTGTGCCATCGTCCAGAGCGAGGACGTGGCCCAGGATCTGACCAGACGGCTGCTGATCCAGAACGCGTTGTTCGACTGGATCAGGAACCGCAAGGTCGTGCTCGCCCTGTGGCTCGTCGCCGCCGTGGCGACCGGGGTGCCCGTGGCGCTGCTGCTCGCGGGAACGTTCTCGGTGAAGGACTTCCTCACCGCACTGATCTTCCCGGTGCTGCTCATGGTCTTCCAGGTCATCTGGGACCGGCGGGCCGCGCGCGCCGGAGCGAGCGGATGAGCGCCGGGACGCGCCGTGGGTTACGGGAGGGGCTGCCCGTGCTGCCGGCCGGGGAGCCCGCCGCGTGTGAAATGTGCGACGAGGTCCGTGCGTTCGGGGCGCACGCGACCGGAAGCTTCGTTCCGGAGCGGGTGCCGGTGGGCGGCCCGCGTGTCCGGCGGCAGGGCTTCTCCCGCCTGATCCGGCGTACCGGGGCGGTCGACGTACTGGCCGGACTCGGCTCGCTGCTGCCGGGATACGCGCTGATCGTGCCGCACCGGCACACCGCGAGCCTCGGCGAGCTGGCGGCCGGGGAGCTGGCTGAGGCGTTCTCCGTCGCCTGGGAGTACGCCGCCCTGGTCGAGAAGGAGCTCGGCCGTGCCACCGTGCTGGTGGAGCACGGTTCCTCCGGTGCGACCGGCAGCCGGGGCGGGTCCTGCATCGTACATTCGCACCTCCATATATTTCCGCTTCTCAACGCGGCGCATTCTGCCCGGTTCGTGGCGCCGGGAAGTCGGAAAAGCTCCGAGTTCGCCGATATCGTTGACAGTGCGCGGCGCGGAGAAAACTATTACTTCTGCACATGGAAACGTGACGAGGTGTATCTGTTGGCCGATCCTGATCTCCCCTCGCAGTTCGCGCGCCGCGTCTGGTCGGAAACGCTGGAGCTGCCTCACCTGTGGGACTGGGCGGCCTTTCCGTTCCTGGACCACTGTGCGGACACGGCGTGGCGGCTGGGCGGCTCGGCGGATTCCCCCGAGGAGCAGCGGATGCGCGAGACCCTCTTCGCCTACGGGGCCGCGGCGGCCGGTTACGCGGAACGGACCCGGCGCTTCCCCGCCGGTTCGTCGATGCCGCAGGACATCGCCGCGTTCGCCCGCTCCCACGAGGGGCCGCTGCTGGACGCGGGCTCGGGGGCCGGCCGGGATGCGACGGCCTTCGCGGACGCGGGCAAGGAGGTGATCGCCCTGGACGCCTGCCTCCCCCTGCTCGACCTGGCTCCGGCGCATCCCCGGGTCCGCAGGGTGAGCGGTGATGTGCGGGCCCTTCCGCTGGCCGGTGCATCGGTGGGCAGCGTCTGGTGTTCGGCGGTGCTTCTCCATCTGCCGCCGCCGCAATTACTCAGGGCACTGGCCGAATTCCATCGTGTACTGCGGCCCGGAGGCGTCGCGCATATTTCGGTCAAGGAAGGCGAGGGGCACGCCTCTTTGCCCATAGGGGCGGACAGTACGTTTCTCCGGCATTTCTTCTACTACCGCATGGACGACCTGGTCGAGCTTGCCCGGCAGGCGCGGTTGGAAGTGGTGCGGTCCTGGGTCGAGGAGGAGCAGGATTCCTCCGAGGACATGCAGCGCTGGGTCAAATTCTGGCTGCGGAAGACGGAGTGATTCCGTCCCCCGCTCCGGCCGGGCGGCCGCCGGTGCTGCCCCATCTGCACCTCCACCTCGAACCCGAGGAGCGCAAGCGCCGACAACTCGGCCTGCCCGGCCGGGACTTCGGTGACCGTCACCTGTTCTTCGAGGCGCACCGGACGGACCGCGCGGACGCTCTTCCGGTCACGGGCCAGGACCTCCGGCGCTTCCTCGCCGACGTGCACACCGAGCAGCGTGAACAGGGCGTCGACCACGCGGAGTTACGGCTCTCCCCGCGCCGCTTCCTGCGCGACGGCATGACCTGGCAGGAGTTCACCGACACCGTCCAGGACTGCCTGGCCGCCCTGCGGGACCCCGTGGTGCGGGCCGTCCTGCTCGTCAACCGGGACAGCCCCGCACCGTTCCTCGCCAGGGTCACCGAGCGGATCGCCCGACTGCCCCCGGTGTTCACCGGCATCGACCTCGCCGGTGACGAACTCCGGCACCCCGGCATACGACATGCCGTCCCCCTCTTCCGTGCCGCGGCCGACGCCGGGCTGGGCCGGACCGTCCACGCCGGCGAGTTCGGTCCCGCCGAGCACATCTGGCGGGCGCTCGACGAACTGGGCGCCCAGCGCATCGGCCACGGGGTGTCGGCGGCCACCAGCTCCGCCCTGCTCCGGCGGATGGCCCGCGACGGGACCCTGCTGGAGGTTTCCCTGACCTCCAACGTGGCCCTGGGCGCCGTCCCCGGACCGGCCGCTCACCCGCTCCCCGCGTTCCTGGAGGCGGGAGTTCCGGTCGCCCTCAACTCCGATGTGCCGCTCCACACCGGCCGGACCCTGACCGATGAACTCCGCCTCGCGGCAGACGTCCTGGGGACGGCTCCCGAGGCGATCCGGGACCTCCAGGCGCGTGCCGCCCGGCACCGCTTCAGCCGTCGGCCGCCGGCGGGGGCTCCCCGACGTTCCGGCTCAGCATCGTCGCCCCCAGCAGGGTCAGGGTGTGGATGACGGAGTTTCCGTGACGGTGGCTGGTGATGAGGCCGGCGTCGCGGAGGGCGGTGGTGTGGTGGGTGGCGGTGGCGGGGGTGACGCCGGCGCGGTGGGCGGCTTCGGTGGTGGTGGCACCGGCGGCCGCCGCGCGCAGGACCCTTGCTCTCGCTCGGCCCAGGAGGATCTCCAGGGAGGGTGAGCCCGCGGTGGGGCGGGGCGGCTCGTGGTGGAGGGAGTAGGCGAGGACCGGCGGGAGGGCGGGGTCGGCCAGGGAGACCGGGCCCTTCCAGCAGAAGTACGAGGGGATCAGCAGCAGGCCCCGGCCCTGGAGGCGGATGTCGTGCTCCGTCGGGTAGGCGCCGATCTCCAGCCGGGGGTGCTGCCAGCGCACCGCCGGGCCGAGGCCGCCCAGGAGGCCCTCGGTGCCGCCGTCGAGCGAGTGCCGGGCCAGCCGGACGCGCTCGGTGTGCACGCCCTCGTGCATCCACTCCTCGTGCGGCTCGATCACCGCGCGGTGGTAGGCCCGCAGCACGTTCACCAGCTCGGTGCGCGGCCCCTTCTCCGGCAGCCTGGCGAGGTGCGGGGGTACGCGTCTGATCCGGGCCAGCGCCGCCAGTTCCGCCGCCACCCGGGCCGGAGGCGTCGCCAGGATCGCCTTGAGCCCCGCCTCCAGGCCGGCGACGCCCTCCAGCGGGGTGAGGAAGTCCGGCCAGTACGACGCGCGTGGATACAGCGGGAGCAGGAGCTGCCGTACCGCGCTCTGCAGCCCCGCCTCCCGTAACCGCTCATGGGCCGTGCGGTACCAGTGCGCGTAGGCCCAGCGGCCGGCCGGCGTCTGGAAGCGGTGGAGGCTCGCGGCGATCTCCCACAGGGCGTGCGGGGCGGCGGCGACCCGTGTCCTGGCCAGATCCTCGGCCGAGAAGTGAAAGCGAAGCACGCTCAACACCCTTTCCACCGGCGTCATTTGACCCTCTTCGAATGAGCATGACAGCCGCATGCGCACACCGGAGCATGAACTCGCTCCGCCGCACCGATCCCCGAGGCCCCACCCGCCCCTTCCGCACACCGAAGGAACCCGATGGCGAAGATCCTCACCCACCCGGCCGCGGCGGCGGCCCTGTTCGCGGCCCTCGCCGTCTCGGCGCCCGCCGCCGCGTCGGCCGCCCCCGCCAACGCTTCTATGGCGGCCACCAGTTGCTACGGCGGTGCCGTCACCGTCAGCTACGGCGACGCCGTCGAGTTCGGCCCCTACACCACCACCTCCCGCTGCGCCGACATCAACCTCCGCATGGTCGGCGGCGACGCCGAATTCGTCTGGGCCTGCGTGAAGTTCACCCGCGTCGGCGAGTGCAATTACTGGACCAAGGTCGGCTCGAGCTGGAAGACCATCGCCACCGACGTCAAGGACGGCAGCACGTTCACCGTCCCCCTGGGCGTCGACCTCGAAGGCTCCTCCGCGCGCGTCCAGATCGCCTTCTGAACACCCGCAAGGACCCCGACTCCCGCTCTCCTCAAGTGATCGGACCCGACATGACCCGCACCCGGAGAACCGCGGCCGTCCTCGCCGCCACCACCGCCCTGCTCGCCGCCGGCGCCACCGCCCCGGCCGTCGCCCGGCCCGAGAAGGCCGCCGCCGCCACCTCCTGCTACGGCGGCGCCGTGTCCCTCACCTACCGCTACTCCACCGCCGCTGTCGAGTACGGCACCTACACGACCACCTCGCGCTGCTCCGACATCAACATCAAGCTCAGCAGCTCGGCCACCGGCTTCCTGGACGCCTGCGTCGTCTTCGTGGACCACACCACGCTGTGCAACCACGACAACACCTACTCGACCTTCGGCCCCCAGTGGGCGACCGTCGCCACCGACGTCAAGGACGGCACCCGCTTCAAGCTCCGCGTGCACGCCTACGACACCGACGCCCAGAACGTCCCGTTCCAGCTCGCCTTCTGACCGCAGACGCCTTCTGACCGCAGACGCCTTCTGACCGGAAACACAAGGGAGTTCACGATGACCTTCGTTCCGAACCGCCGCACCGTCCTGCGCGGCACCCTCGCCGCCACCGCGGGCGTCTTCGCCGGGCCCGTCCTGCTCTCGGGCAGCGCGCAGGCGTACAACTGGACGCGCACCATGAACCAGGGCGCCACCGGTGCCGACGTGACCGAGCTGCAGATCCGGGTGGCCGGCTGGGCGGCGGACTCCCCCTCGCAGTCACGGGTGAGCATCGACGGCGACTTCGGTCCGGGCACGGCCGCCGCGGTGCGCCGCTTCCAGGCCGCGTACGGTCTCTCCGTCGACGGCAGCGCCGGACCGGCCACCCAGGCACAGCTCAACGCCCTTGAGCAGTCGGACGGTTCGACCGCGCACTTCAACTGGAGCGAGTTCTACGACCGTTCGAGCGGCAACTTCAACGGCGGCAAGGTGAGCGCGGCCGCCGTCAAGGAGAACGCCCGCCGGGCCATGTACAAGCTGGAGGCGCTGCGCAAGAAGCTCGGCAACGTACCGATCACCGTCAACTCCGGCTTCCGCAGCATCGCGCACAACGCCGAGATCGGCGGCGCCAGCGACAGCATGCACCTCTACGGCACCGCGGCCGACCTCGACGTGCCCGGCGTCGCCAACCGCACCGTCTACCAGAAGGCCGAGACCTGCGGCTTCTCCGGCCTGGAGCGGTACGACGTCGACCACCAGCACGTCGACAGCCGCGCCGACCTCGGCCGCTCCTGGTGGTGGGAGAGCGGCACCATCTGATCCGCCGCAGCCCGGGGCCGGGGACCGCACGAGGTCCCCGGCCCCCCCCCCCCCCCCCCCGGGGGGGGCCCCCCCCCCCCGGGCCCCCCCCCCCCCCCCCCCCACCCCCGGGGCGCCCGCGGCGCCCCCGCGGACGCGCCCGCCGGGGGGAACGCCCCCCCCC